>JAJYUH010000025.1 GCA_021792635.1 Natronospirales bacterium
TCTCCGTCTGCAAATATCATCCGGGCCCGAGGCTTAAAGTGCCTCACTCAAGGCCGAATAACAGGCTGCAATCTGATCCTGCCAGCCATCATCAAAGAGAACGCTTGACTACGGGGGCGTCCATAGCAGTGACTTTACGCCCCGGCGCGGCCTTCGCACTACGCGGACGACCCTGGGAAGTCCCAGACGTGGGACGCAGTGCTACGGCCGCTAGGGCATCCCTTGGCTCCTCACCTCGGGCTTCGCCCTTCCCTGGTTCGTCAAACGCGGAAATCGGTCATGACGGATGTCGCAGGCGCTGATAGCTCTACCCGTGTCTCGGAGCCCGATTCAGGCGCGTCCAGCATCAGCGGACTGTCGATCGGATGCAACGGCAAGGAGGCACTCACGGGGCTTCTTCCGCGGGGCGTTCTGCTGCCGCCCGATCCGCCAGACGGCTGAGGAGAGCTTTGCAGGTCTGCACCGTGTGGCGGCGCTCAGCCAGACGGGTCACGAGCGTCGCCTGTTCCTGCTGCAGCACCCGGTCGTTGCCTTTATCCAGCGCTAGAAAGAAACCTCTCATCTCGCTGAACAGCAGGCCAGATTGTACGGCGGCATGAATCAGGCGCAGCCGTTCCACGCAAGCCTGATCGTATTGCCCGTGACCGCCGTTTGTCGTCTTGCACGGTGTAACCAAACCGAGCTGCACGTAGATGCGCAGCTGATGGACGCTCACGCCCGCCTTGGCGGCGACGGCCGAGATGCCATAACTCTTCTGCACTGTCATGCGCTCAGCCCGCACAGCAGGAAAGTTTGGTCACATCCATACTGAAGGTCTGGGCACAGAGCTTAAGCCCCTCGGCCATGACCAGATACGGGAACATGGTATCGGCGAGCTGCTGCACCGTGAGGCGCTGGCGGACGGCAAGCGCGGCGATTTCGATGATCTCGCCGGCTTCGGGGGCGAGGATCTGTGCACCGAGCAGCCGGCCGGCGGGCGTCTCCGCCACCAGTTTGATGAAGCCCTGAGTTTCGAAATTGGCGAGCGCCCGCGGCACGTTATCCAAGGTCAAGGTACGGCTGTCTACGGCGAAGCCCTGCTCCCGAGCGGCCGCCTCGGTGAGCCCCACGGTCGCCACCTGCGGATCCGTAAACACTACTGACGGCATGGCGGAGAGGTCGAGTGCGGCATCGCCGCCCAGCATGTTGATGGCCGCGCGCGTGCCCCCGGCCGCGGCCACGTACACGAACTGCGGGTGACGGGTGCAATCGCCCGCTGCGTATACGTGCTCAACCGAAGTGCGCAGATGGTCATCCACGATGATCGCGCCGTTGCGCTCGGTTTTGACACCGACGGCATCGAGTCCGAGGCCGGCGGTATTGGGCCGGCGACCGGTTGCCACCAGCAGCCGGTCGCCGGTAATGAGCTCGGTGCCGATGTCTACACCGAACTCACTGCCGGAATGGTGGACGGATTGGGTCGTGATCCCCGTGAGAATGCGCAGACCTTCCCACTCAAGAAAGGCCGCGAGCTCCGCGCCGATCGCTTCGTCTTCACGGGGCAGCAGTCTCGGCAGGAGCTCGATCACCGTCACCTTGGAGCCCAGACGCAGAAACGCCTGGGCGAGCTCCAATCCGATCACCGAGCCGCCGAGTACGATGAGGTGTTTGGGGATGTCTTCCGCAACCAGCGCTTCGGTCGAGGTCCAATACGGGGTGCCCGTCAGACCCGGAATGGGCGGGATGGCCGGCGAAGCTCCCGTGGCAATCAGTACGCGATCGGCCTGCACGCGCGTTTCGGAACCATCGGGACGTTTTACGGAAAGCGTGGTCGGTGCCGTAAAACGGGCTTCGCCTTGAAGAAGGTTGATGTTGGGGTTGTCGTCCAGATTGTGCTGATACTTTGCCTGCCGCAATTCATCCACGCGCGCCTGCTGCTGAGCCACGAGACGCCGTCGTTCCAGGACTGGAGCCGCCTTGCCGATGCCGTCAAAGGGGTGATGTTCCATCTGGTGGGTTACGTGTGCGGCCCGGATCAGGATTTTGGAGGGCACGCAGCCGATGTTGACGCAGGTGCCGCCGAGCGTGCCCTGTTCGATCAGGGTTACCTGCGCAGCCTCGTTGGCGGCGCGTAAGGCACAGGCAAAGGCCGCCGAGCCGCTGCCAATGATTGCCACCCGCAGGTCGGTATCACCGCCAGTGCGCACGGACGGAATGTTCCCGGCGTCGAAGGGTTCCGCCCCGTAGCCTTTTGCCCGTACCGCCTTGAGCAGGCGTTCGGTAGGCAGCGCTTCGCGAAGTTCGACCTTCGCTTGGGCGTCAGGAAAGGAGACCCGGGCCCTGACCCCGGGCAGTGCATTCAAGGCCTTTTCAATCGTGCGCGCGCAGTGGTCGCAGGTCATGCCGGTGATGTGCAACGTGGCGTTGGTCATAACTCGTATCCTCCGATTTTGGCTTGACGGAATCCTGTAATCACGGGTATCTGCACCCACACTCTTCCTCTGCAGCCCGCTGGCTGGGGTCTCGATTTCTGCCACGGCTGACGCCCAGCCTAGACCCTGTACCTAGGTCGAGAGTCAAGCCTGCAAGTCAGCGGTTCGGGCGGTTCCGGTTTGCGCTTGCCGCGCGCGACTCACGCGATCAGGCGCCACCGCTTGCAGCGACTGGGGACCCGTGTTAAACCCTATAGTGAAATACAGGCTTGGGTCCCTCGTCATGGAAAACACGCTTTCCATCGGTCAGCTCGCCGCGGCGGCCGGCATCGAAGTTACTGCGGTGCGGTTCTATGAGCGCAAGGGCTTGCTCACGGCACCCCCGCGCCGCGCCTCCGGCTACCGGAGCTACGATCAGGCGGCGGTGCAGCGGCTGCACTTTATCCGCCAGGCAAAACAGCTGGGATTCTCGCTCGCCGAAACCGCGGAGCTGCTGGAACTGCGCGTCAGGCCGGGGCGCACCTGTAGCAAGGTGAAGGGGCAGGCCGTACAGAAAATCGCCGACATCGAGCAAAAGGTCAAACAACTGAAACGCTTTGAACGCGCCTTGCGCGTACTGATTGCCCAATGCGCTCAGGGTAAAACCGATGGGGAATGTCCGATCCTGGACGCGCTCGAACACTAATTACTCGCGCCATACCTTTGTTCAGTGCGAACCGGTTCAACGGCTCTGAACCGGAAATACTCCAGCCCTGATTTTCCCGGAACGGGAACGTTACCTGACTGAGTCGTTAAGTGGGATGACCTGATTACGATAACGATCCCTATCGGGTTTATGCTGCTGTTGGCCGTCGCCGGACCATATTGCTGCTGATCGGGCCTGTCGCGATCCGGATTCCACCCAACAGGGATCTGGAATTCCCTGGGTAACCCCAAGCGATACAGTCGGTCTAACCCTGCTGGTGGAGTCAGCCCTTGCCTGGAGGGGATGGCTTCCCATCCCACATTTATTCGGTCCCAAACGACGTAGTTTGCCGGCCATGGGGCGGCCTCTTCGCTCCCCTTGACCTTACACATAGGTGAAGGCTTTAGGATATCCCCAGATTGCAGCCCATCTCGCGGGTGTACCAACGGGTGGCTGTAAAACCATTTTTTACCATCGGAGCACGATCATGACACCCTCACGTCGTTTGTACGCGTTAGTTTTCGTTTCGACGCTGTTAGTGGCAAGCCTCACCCCCGCCTTTGCGAATGCCGATCCCAAGGCCGGAACCGCGGCGCCCGCTGCCACGTTTCTGAGCCAGGGTAAAAGTGTGTCACTGGCCGCCTATCACGGTCAGAAAGTGATGCTGTGGCTCTTCTCCACCTGGTGCCCCAGTTGTCAGGCCGGCCTTGCGGCGCTTGCGCAGAAGCACAAAACACTCGCGGCCGGGGGCGTGCATCTGATCGTGCTGGAGAATTACCGGAACGGCGGCTATTCCGGCCCATCCATGCAGCAGCTTCTGAACCAATATGCCGGCGCAGTGAAGGGTGCGCCCAATTGGACCATTGGGGCTGCCACCCAGGAATTGGCGAACGTATATAACGTGAAGTCGTACCCCGATATTTACTATCTGATCGGCGCAGACGGAAAGATTGAGACGGTCGACAGTGCCCCGTCCGCCAGCATGAACAGGATCCTTACCTTTGCGCGGAGATGACAGCATGTCTGAGAGTATTTTTCTCCCACCCGAACTGGAGCAGGCTTTCGCGTCGCAGTTCTTGGAGCAGATCGTGAGCCCGCAGCCTGCTCAATATCGGCTACAGACCAGATACGGCGAGGCCTTGCATGTGCATTGCGCGCTCGATGCGCTCTGCTATTCACCGGGATTCACGCCGGCTGTTGCTGAGCGCCCTGGCCGTATCATTACCCTCATGAGGTCATCCCCATGAAGAATCTGTTACCGGCCGCCCGCGAAGTATTCTCATCGCGCGCCGCCTGGATCATCGGCAGTGTGAGCTTTGTGGTGTTCCTGGCCATCTATCTGATGACCCTGCCAGCGACGTTTACCGGAGGCCTGATTGGGTTCAAGGCACTCGCGTTCGTGACCCCCGAGCTCATCGGCTGGTCGGTGCTCATGGCAGCCCTCTTGGGCGTGCTGATGCCCATGACGGTGTACTTGCTGCGACGCGGGTACAGGGCTCGGGGCGGGGCCGGTACGGCAGCCGGCGGACTGATCATCAGTCTGGTCACGCCCCTGCTCTGCTGTTCTCCGATTCTGCCAATCCTGTTCAGCTTTCTCGCCGGGTTCCTTCCGGCTCTGGCGGGTGGGGCCGGCGGAGCCGTACAGGGATTCCTGGCGACCCACGAATGGCTGTTCTTTACCGTGGCCACCGCCATCCTGGTATTTGCGCTCTACCAGAATGCCAGGGAAGTTGTGAAAGGCGCTGGTTGCGCGGTCTGAATTCGACCTGGTTTTGCCACCGCTCATAATGCGGGTGGGCCGGCGAATGCAGAGACCGGCTTGCAACCGGTTTTGGTTTTGTTCGAGAACATCAACTATGACACCGTGGAGGAAATCTACATGAACCATCTCTGCAAACGTTTCGTGCCATTTTCTGCGCTGCTTTTGACTACGCTGCTTGGAGCAACACTCGTGCTGCCGCCCGCGATCTCCGCCACACCGTCGAACGCCAAGAGCGGGATGTCGGGTATGACGGGTGGAATGAAAAATAACATGATGAAAATGATGATGAACAAGACGTGGGTCAAGCACCTACAAGCAGCACTCATCGGCCACGGTGCCCGCATTCGGACGGACGGAATCTGCGGCAAGAAAACCATTGACGCCATCCGGGCGTTCCAGAAGACGCAGGGGCTAAAAGTCACCGGCATGCCGGATGCCGAAACGTTGAAGGCACTCGGTATTCGTCACTAAAGTCGGGTTGGAGCTTTACGCATATCAGTAGAAGCCCATGAATATAGGCACCAGCGTCGTTGTGCCGCCGAGTGGAGCCTTATCCGGCGGACGACGATGCTCGGTGTCACATATTGCTCCTGTCAGCTTCGGAAACACCTCGGAAGGGCACCGCATAGAGGGCTCCGGGGCATTGTGCACTCTGTGCAGGTCGCGCTGGATGCGCGGATTCAGGAGGGATCGGTATGCGGCTTAACCGTTGACGCGTCGCCGGGTTTAACCACGGCCACCCTTGCCGCCAAGGGGCTCAAAGCTCGCTGTTCCCACCAAGGAGGCTCAGCCAAACGTCGAGTACGGGCCGCACATTCCAACCTTGCTGGAGATCACCGAGTCGCGGGAGCTAGAGCTTTTGAAGTATTTCCAACCACGTATTGCAAATAGCCGATATTTTTAGGGAAGAACCCCGCAAATTCTCCCGGAACGATCCGCCGTAAAGTGCCCGTGCTGCGGCTCGGCAGTGCCGCTACCACGTACCGGCGTTGGGCATCGAGGCCCACGGTTCCCTGGGTGGCAGCGACGCACCCTCTTGCAGCAGTTCGATGGAAATATTATCCGGAGACCGGACGAAAGCCATATGACCATCGCGCGGCGGCCGGTTAATGGTAATACCCGCTTGCATCAGTTTCCCGCACAGTGCGTAGATGTCATCCACCCGGTACGCGAGATGACCGAAGTTGCGCCCGTCACCGTACCCGTGCTCGTCCCAATTGTATGTCAGTTCCACCATCGGCGCCTTGTGCCGGCGTGCCGATTCCACGTCGTGCGGCGCCGCAATGAATACCAGCGTGTAGCGGCCTTTTCCGTTCTCCACCCGGCCGATTTCCGTGAACCCCAGCAGGTTGCAGAAAAATTCCAGCGACTGTTCCAGATCAGACACCCGGATCATGGTATGCAGATAACGCATGCTGGTCAGCCCTCCAGCGCAAACGGATAAGTGATATGCGTGCCGTCCACGCGGACAAATGGCGTGAGTTTGTGAGCCTGCCATTTGCCCGGACCCATGATATGCCGTACCTCGATGCCACGCACCGTGAGCACGTCGGCGATCAATGATCGGTGGCAGCGCCAGGGTACCGCTTCGGCACACATGATGGCGATCCGTTGCTTTTGGGCTGCCTCAATCAGTTGATCCAGGCCATGTGCGAAATCCGGCGTCTGCATGTAATCATGCGTAGCCGCGAAAACCTGCGTTTTTCCAGCCCAGGTTCGGCGAATTCCCGCGCGCCTTGCGCAGGCCGCCCAGTTCACGCAGATGGGTATAACCAATACCCGCGTTCTGCAACGATTCCGGCAGGGAAGCGGCATTGAACTGCGGATTGTGGCGGGAATGCGGCACGCTGCGCACGTCCACCAACCGGTTTATGCCATGCTGTGCGAGCAGGCTGATAAACTCATCCAGAGGATGCGTCGAATGGCCGCTGGTGAAAATAAGCATGCTTTTACGCTGATCCTCAAGTCAACAAAACAGGGCGGGTTGTCCCGCCCCGCAAAAGACAGCTTGCCGGTCTCACGCAATCAGGCGTCCCTGCTGCCGGTCGGCAACACCACTTTGCCATTACCGTGGTTGATGATTTCGGCGGCGGAAATGTAGGTAGCGGTGAGCGCGGTAATAAGCAGGATATACCCGCAGATATATATAAAAAATTCCACATGCGTCCAGTGGTAAACCGCACCCGCCAGCAGCGCCAGCCACATGCCCAGCAGGAACAACATGCGTGCGCCGCCCGAACTGAAGGAGCCGAGCCACACGTAAAAGAAAAACACGGCAAATACGCAATCAAACCAGGCATGATAGCCGCCGGACTCCGCGGGTGCGCCCATCACGATGCCGTGATGCATGGCTGCGTGGAGAGTGAAAAACAGGCCGCTGACGCCGAAGAAAATGACGGCGTCCAGCGTGCGGCCGTGGAAAAAACTCAAAATGGCCATGACGCCAAGGAGAACGGTTCCGAGCGTGAAAAGCGTCGCTCCGCCGTAGCCATACGCCCCCTGCATGGGGAACCAGCCCGCATACAGCATGCCCCCCATCCACAGGGTCAAGCCTATGCACATGAAGCCGATAGTGGATGAAATTACCAATCTGTTATTCATAACCAACCTCCATTGCTTGTGCAAGCAGGGTTTACGCAGACAGCGTTACCGCGGAAAACGAGAGACCGCACGCCAAGGGTATCCCGGACACCAGGAAAAGGCGCCCAACCGTCGGCTTTAGGTATAGCTCATGAGCGGGAATTTTCCAGCGAAGCGGTGGTAATCCCGGCTCTTTGCGCGACTTTATCCCGGGATTTTCAACAAGTATGCGCATACCGGAACGGATGCAGTGAGAGCCACGGAATTTGCGTATACATGCAGGCGGCACGCCGGAGGTATCGCTATTCCTCCTGCCTCAACCCGCCGGACCTGGCTTGCAGATAGCGGTTTTTAAGCCGCACGTAATGGCCGGCGGAATAGCGCAGCATCTCCCGCTCGGCATCGGTCAGCCGGCGGATCCGGCGCGCCGGATTGCCGCGATACAAATGTCCGGATTCAAGCCGCTTGCCAGGACTCACCAGACTGGCGGCGCCCAGCAGCACGTCCGCTTCAATTACCGCACCATCCATGACGATAGCACCCATGCCGATGAGGCAACGGTCGCCGATGATGCAGGCATGCAGCAGACATTTGTGGCCCACAGTCACATCCTCACCCATCACCAGCGGCAACCCGCCGGGCGAATACGGCCCGTCATGGGTCACGTGCAGCACGCTGCCGTCTTGGACGTTGCTGCGCGCACCGATTTCGATGCGGTTCACATCGCCGCGGGCCACCACATAAGGCCACAGCGACACGTCATCCGCGAGTGCCACCCGGCCGATGACCAGGGCGGTTTCATCCAGATACACCCCGCGACCGAGAACGGGCGTGAACCCCGTGAACGATCTGACTGACATCTTCAATGCGGCCTCGCTGACTGCACAAAACGTCCTTCAAGCATACGTGGAGGCGTGTGATTTGTCGCGGCGTGGTGGATCAGCAGGAATGGGAAGCGGCACGCCACGCGGCGCATACGCAGATACTGGTGCGCGAACAGGGAGCGGCACAACGGCCGCCCGCCAACTTGCTGTCGAAGCCGTGGGACGGCCGCCGTTTCATCTCGTCCACGCGCCGCGAAGCGCGGATTGCCCGGCGTTTCCAGTCGTGGGCCGCCGCCTGCCCGCTGGTATTCATGGCGGCCGGGGCCATCAGCGATTTTGTCATCAGCATCAGCCTTACCGCCCCTGTCACCGCCGTTCCCACCGCCCATTCCGGGCCGTGATAAAATTTTCCCGAATGCTGTTCTTCGGGACTGAACCTCTCCAATGACCGCCAATCCGCTGCTGTCTTACGTCGGCCTGCCGCCGTTTTCCCGCATCCGTGCCGAACACATCGAACCCGCCGTGGAGGCGGTGCTGACGGAAAACCGCGCGGCTGTCGCCCGCATCACGGCGCATGCGAGCCAGCCTACCTGGGACGATTTCGTGGAAACCCTGGAGACGCTCGATGAGCGGCTGCACCGCACCTGGTCGCCGGCGGCGCACCTCAACGCGGTGATGAATTCCCCGGAACTGCGCGCAGTCTATGGCACCTGCCTGCCGAAACTGAGTGAGTACCATACGGAGCTGGGTCAGAATGAAAAATTGCAGCGCGGTTACCAGGTGTTGAAATCAGGCTCCGAGTGGCCGTCCTACAGTGCCGCCCAGCGCAAGCTCGTCGAGGATACCTTGCGCGATTTCCACCTCACGGGCGTGGACCTGCCTCCTGAGAAAAAACAGCGCTTCAGCACCCTCATGCAGGAACTGTCGAGACTGGAAGCAAAGTTTGAGGAAAACCTGCTGGATGCCACTCAGGGCTGGTTCAAGCACCTGCCCGGCACACAGACGCCGGGCGGTATTCCCGAAGCCGCGCTGACGCGTGCGCGTCACGCGGCAAAATCACGGCAGCTTGACGGTTATGTGTTTACCCTGGACTACCCCAGTTATTCCGCCATCATCACCCATGCGGATGATCGGGCGTTGCGGGAGGAAATGTATAACGCCTATGTGACGCGCGCCTCCGACCGAGGCCCCAACGCCGGCCGCTGGGACAACAGCACCGTGATGCGCGATATCCTGCGTCTGCGCCACGAGGCCGCGGTCCTCACGGGCTTCAATAATTACGCCGAGTATTCACTCGCCGATAAAATGGCCCGCACTCCGGAAGAAGTCACCACTTTCCTCACGGATCTGCTGCGGCGTAGCCGGCCCGCCGCACAGCGTGAATTTACGGAATTGCAGCGCTACGCCCTTGAACGCGACGGCCTGCAGCAGCTTGCCGCCTGGGACATGAGTTATTACGCGGAAAAACTCCGGGAAGAACGCTGCGCCGTGTCCCAGGAAACGCTGCGGCCCTATTTCCCGATGCAGCAGGTGCGTACCGGGCTGTTCGCCGTCATGCAAAAGCTCTATGGCATCACCCTGCAGCAAGTTCCTGGTGCCGAAGTGTGGCATCCCGATGTGATACTCTACGAAATCCACGATGAGTCCGGCGCGCTGCGCGGCCGGCTGTATATGGACCTGTTCACGCGTACCGGCAAGCGCGGCGGCGCCTGGATGGACGATGCCCTGAGCCGCCGGCGCACGCCACAAGGTGTGCAACCGCCGGCGGCTTATCTCACCTGCAATTTTCCGCCGCCCGTCGGCGACGCACCTTCGCTCCTCAGCCACGATGACGTGCTGACATTTTTCCATGAATTCGGCCACTGCCTACATCATTTGCTCACGCAAGTGGATTACCCATCGGTGGCGGGCATCAACGGCGTCGCCTGGGATGCGGTGGAGCTGCCCAGCCAGTTTCATGAGAACTTCGCCTGGACCCGGGAAGGTCTGGCACTGGTGAGCGGCCATTACCTGACAGGCGAACCGCTGCCGGATATGCTTTACCCGAAAATGCTGGCAGCGCGGAATTTTCACACGGGATTGTGCATGTTACGGCAGCTCGAATTCTGCCTGTTCGATTTCCGCCTGCATTCGGGCGCCGCTGCGAACATTGATACCGCCTTTGCAGGCCGTACCCTGGCGGAGGTGCGTCACGAAACAAGTGTGGTGCCGCTGCCGGAATGGAACCGTTTCGCCCACAGTTTCTCGCACATCTTCAGCGGCGGTTATGCCGCCGGCTATTACAGCTATCTGTGGGCGGAGGTGCTGGCAGCGGATGCCTACGCTGCTTTCGAGGAAACCGGTGTCTTCAACCGGGATACGGGCAGGCGCTTCCTCGATACCATCCTCGGCCAGGGAGGCAGCCGCGAAGCCATGGAGCTGTTCATGGAATTCCGCGGCCGCCCGCCGACACCGGAGGCGTTTTTGCGGTTGCACGGCATCGCCGCGTAACCGCGGGAGTGTGGGAGCGACGACATTTACCGTAGCGGGCTTCCGTAAAATTATGAAAATAGCTACCTGGAACATAAACAGCCTGCGCGTGCGCCTGCCGCATGTCTTGCGCTGGCTGGAATCGCAACGGCCCGATGTCCTTGCGCTGCAGGAAACCAAGCTGCCGGACCCCGACTTCCCGGCGGAAGAATTCACCCGCCTCGGTTATCACGCGGCGTTCTCCGGCCAGCCCGCCTATAACGGCGTGGCATTGCTCGCACGCGCGCCGCTCACCGTCGAGGCGACGGCATTGCCGGACTTCGACGATGCGCAGAAACGCGTGCTTTTCGCGCACCTGGACGAGGTACATATCCTCAACCTGTACGTGCCCAACGGCCAGAGCCTCGACTCGGACAAGTATCAATACAAACTCCGATGGCTCGAGCAGCTCAATCGCTGGCTCACGCAGTTGCTGCGCGAGCATCCGCAGCTCGTGGTACTGGGCGATCTCAATATCGCACCCGAAGATCGCGACGTGCACGATCCCAAAGCCTGGGAAGGCGGGGTGCTCGTAAGCAGCGCGGAGCGCGCTGCCTTCCGTTCACTGCTGGAACAGGGATTGCAGGACAGTTTCCGGCTGTTTCACCAGGAGGGCGGTCACTACAGTTGGTGGGACTACCGCGCCGCCGCCTTCCGCCGCAACTTGGGATTGCGCATTGATCATATTCTTTTATCCCCGGCGCTGGCCGGACGCTGCCTTGGTACGCACATGGATCGCGAGCCGCGCGGCTGGGAGCGTCCCTCGGATCACGTGCCCGTCATCACCATGCTATGACCAGGATGTGCGGACTCATCCCCCGGATTACTCAGGTTGAAATGGAAACCGGTCGGAACCGTTCTTGTGAATGAAATGCCCGGTGAAGCACTCATCCGTCTGGCGCTGCTCGTAACCGCCGCTTTCCTGGGAGGCGCACTTAACGCCGCAGCAGGCGGCGGTACCTTCCTGACCCTGCCGGCCCTGATGCTGGTCGGCGTACCCCCGGTAGCCGCCAATGCAACCAGCAATCTGGTGTTGTTGCCGGGGTACTTCGCCAGCATCTGGGGTTTCCGCGAGGACCTGCACGCCGGGAACACCGGCATACTGGTGTGGATGAGTCTTGCCAGCCTGATCGGCGGCGCCACAGGGGCAGTCCTGTTGCTGCTTACTTCCAATCACGCCTTCCGCATGGTGGTGCCCTGGCTGATGCTGGCAGCAACGCTGCTGTTTGCCGGCGGTCCCCGCCTGATGAGCAGTCTGCACCGCCACCGGCCTGTCGGCAGGTTCCCCATGCTGACCGGCGTTTTTCTGGTCTCGATCTACGGTGGTTACTTCAACGGCGGCCTTGGCATCATTCTGCTGGCTTTGCTCGGCCTGCTCGGTTATTCCGATATCAATGTCATGAACGGCATCAAAAACCTGCTTTCGGCGATTCTCACTGCCGTGGCGGTGGCGTTGTACGCCTGGGGTGGTACCCTGGTATGGTCCGGGGGAATAAGCATGATGTTCGCCGCCATTTTGGGCGGCTATGCAGGAGCACGTCTGGCACGTCGTTTGCCCGCGCGCGGCTTGCGCTACGGTGTCGTCGCCATTGGTCTTATGACCAGCGGGTTCTTTTTCCTGTATTGACGTTCGCCGCCTGCAAGCCCGGCACCCCAAGAAGCACGACGGGAAGTGCGCCGCGCCGAAACCCGGTTTTAAAAACCAGGAGTGGGTGCAATGAGCGCCTTGCGGTTTATGTCACCGGTTACTGCGCTGATTGCCCCGTGTAATCGCCAGGTGCGGTTGCATCCTGACCTTCCGCAAGATGCAGCGCCCGGAAAATCAGAGTGAACACAAAGGCCACGATCAGATTCAGGATGAGCCCCCAAAGCGCCGCGTAGGCGGGTATGGTGAAGCCGAACAGGTGCAGCGGATAAACCGTTCCCGCAAAATGCAGGCTCGCCACCATCCACGTTCCCACAACCATTCCGCACAGCCATCCGAGAGCCAGCCCGCCGCGATGCCACCAGCGGGTGTAAAGCCCGAGTGCCACGGCGGGGATGATCTGGGCGATCCATACTCCGCCGAGGAGCTGGAACTGGATCGCATAGATGGATGGCAGCTCGAGTACGAAGATAAGCGCACCGGCCTTGACGACCAGTGACGCCCACTTGGCGACACGCGCCTCCTCGGCGCTGCTGCACTGCGGCCGGAAATACTCGCGATAGATATTGCGCGTAAACAGATTGGCCGCCGCGATGGACATGATCGCAGCCGGAACCAGCGCGCCAATCACGATGGCGGCGAATGCCACACCGGAGAACCAGGACGGGAAACTGTGGAGTATCAGGGCAGGCACCGCGAAATTGGCCTTGTACTGCTGGAATCCGCTGGCGAAGGCGGGCAGCTTGTCAACGCCGGCGGCGAGAGCCATGAAGCCGAGCAGTGCCAGCAATCCCAGTACCAAGGTATAGGCAGGCAGTAACGCCATATTGCGCCTCAGTACACGCGGATTCTTGCCGCTCAATACACCGGTCATGGTGTGCGGGTAGGCGAACAGGGCGAGCGCCGAACCAAATGCCAGGGTGGCAAAGGCGCCGTAACTGCCCAGACTTGCGGCCGGCGGGGCCGCAAGCAGCATCTTGGCATGAGGCACGGCGGCAAAAATCTTGCCGAACCCGCCGAGTTGCATGGGTATGATAATCACCGCGGCAATCACCGTGATGTAGATCAGCAGATCCTTCACGATTGAAATCAATGCCGGCGCGCGCAGACCGCTGGTATAGGTATAGGCGGCCAGCACCACGAACGCGATGATCAGCGGCAGATCGGCTGCCCACCCGCCGGCGTGGAAACCCAGCGCCGCGATAATGACCTCGATACCCACAAGCTGGAGCGCAATGTAGGGCATGGTCGCAAGAATGCCGGTAAGCGCCACCAGCAGCGCGAGGGTCGGGCTGCCATAGCGCCCGCGCACGAAATCAGCGCCTGTGACGTAGTTATGTTTGTGAGACACCCACCAGAGCCGCGGCAGTACGAGAAACACCAGCGGATAGACGATGATGGTGTATGGCAGCGCGAAGAAGCCGATGGCGCCGGCACCGAACACCAGCGCCGGGACGGCAATAAAAGTATAGGCGGTGTACACATCGCCGCCCAGCAGGAACCACGTGACCACTGTTCCGAACCGCCGTCCCCCCAGGCCCCATTCATGGAGTTGCGTGAGATCCCCATAGCGCCAGCGTGCGGCGACGAAACCCAGTACCGTCACAAAGACGAACAGTGCGAGAAAAACACCAATCATCGTCCAGTTCATTGTCAGCACTCCCGAGGATAATTATGCGGGCCTATCGGTCATTATCTGGAGAGTCATTCCGTGAAAAGACGATCCATGTGATCAGGGCGCTCAATGGCGCCCACAGAAGAAGATACCAATAAAAAAACGGGATGCCGATGAATGTCGGTTCAACACGGTTATAGAAAGGCACCCACAGTGTGGCGATGAACGGCACAAGCAAAAGCAAACGCCAGGAAGACCGTTTCTTGCCATTGGTACTTGAGGTCATGGGGCAGCCTCCATCTGACTGTATTTAGGTGCGGAAATGAGGGCATTCTGCCATCCGCACACCCGGCGTGATTTGCAGCCGGGTGTGCGGATGACCGTATCGTTTACCTTCAGAAATGGTAGATCGCGCTTACGGAAAGCTGGTTGCCGACCGTGGTGGTACGGTCCAGACCAGTCGTGGTGGAGCGCGTGATGGCATGCAGGTACTCAAATCCCAGGCCATAGGGCCCGTTGGTGTAGAGCAGATCCAGCGCCATCTGCTGGCCGCGCAGCAACCCGCTGGAGCCGTTTTTGAGCCAGGTGATCACGTCGCCTGCGTTCGGCCGGTCGGTGGCATATGTGGCGTACAACCCCCAGTTGGGATTGAACTTGTAGCCCCCCTGTGCATAACCGCCCACTTCCTTAATATCACCAAACTGCACCAAGGCGCCGAACACCTGACCGAGACCCTTACCGGTATACACCCCGGCGTGCAACACCCAAGGACCGGGGTGCAGGCCCAGCCCCGCTTCGATTGCATAGCTGGTGATGCTCGATGCGATCGGGGTGGGCGCATTTCCGCCCACTCCGCTCAGATCCTCACGGCTGTAATGGCCGACTATGTAAGCCAGCCAGTCCTTGTCCTGCACATGCAGCCGCGCCTCGATCTGCGGTTGGAAATTCACATTGCCGGCGGTCTGGAAATTGATGGTCGAGCCCGGTCCGCTCCAGTTTCCTTCAAAGACGCCGAGATCCAGGCGCCACTGGGGTGTACCGGGTGCGGGCTGGCCGAGATTCTGGAACCAGGTGACGCCGGGATAACGCCAGCCGATCATGCCGTCTCCCAGGCCCAGCGGAAAGGCTATATGCGTGAAGGACTCGGTGAAGTTGTCAATCGGGAAGAGCAGATCCCACTGCTGGCCGATGGTGAGGGTGCCGCCGGTCGTATTCTTGAGCGAGATGAATGCCTGACGCAGGCGCGGATTCGGCTGTTGTCCGCTGAAGGCCGTTGTGCCGTTGAAACCGCCGAAGAAATCCGCCTCGATATGGCCGCCCGCCGTCCAGCCGTTGCTCAGCGTGGGACCGGCGAAATCTATCCAGAAGCGGGTGTTGCGCACATCGCCGCCGGAAAGGTTGTCCTTGCTGCCGGTGTTAGGCAATGGAATCTCGGCATTCTGGCCGTTGCCGAACGAGAAATTCTGGTCCTGCCAGAAAAAGCTCGAATCAATGAAACCATGAAAACTGATGGTTGGATCGTTACCGGCGGTGCCGCCCACCGGCGCGTTGGCCTGAGACGTCCCCGAATCCGCGAGCGCGCTGGCTGCGAAGCCGGAAAGCAAGAGTAACGCCGCGCAGGAAATCAGACTGATTCTGAAACTGTTCGTGTTCATACCAGTACCCCCAGACACAACAGATTAGGATGCCTGCACGCAATGCCCCACGCGGCAGGGTCGCATGGTTGTACTCTCCATTCCGGACACCTGTCAAGACGATGCGCAAGAGGTTGTTATGTTGCGCGTCTTCAACAACAAGATCCGTGTATCGGCGTCAAGCGGATTTAAAGTATTACTTAAATAACCTGTCATAACCATATATTTCTCATAATCAAGCAGATGAATAAAAGCAAAATTAACGCCGCGGACATGATGAATGTACAGCATTCGCGGCAAGTGAGCGGATAGTAAAACGACGCGTATGCAGAATAATTTCCGGTTACCCTGCGCCGCTTGCTTCCCCATCGCTTGCGGACGGGCAAGGCCAGGCATATAAACTGGGGTGGTCGCACACATAAATTTGGGAGGAGCTGCTATGGCAGAAGAATCCAAACCCGTGTTTGCCAATCCCGCCCCCCTCGGCCTGGTTGGCTTCGGACTCACCACGGTAATGCTGAGTCTAATCAATGCCGGAGTCCTGCCGAAAGGCGGCGAGCAAGTGGTGCTCCCCCTGGCCTTTGCCTACGGCGGGCTCATCCAGATGCTGGCGGGACTGCTGGAATTCCGCACCGGCAATACCTTCGGCCAGGTGGCGTTCCTGAGTTACGGAGCGTTCTGGTGGTGGTTCGCACTGCTGATACTGCTCGGCGGCCACGGTGTGCTGGACCTGTCCCAGGCCGGCAGCACCATCGCCGTCACACTGATCGGATGGGGCGTGTTCACGCTGTACATGTGGGTTGCCACTTTCCGGTTGATCAAGGCGCTGTGGTGGGTGTTTCTGACCCTGTGGATCACCTTCTTCCTGCTCGGTTTTGGTGCACTGCTGGGTGTGCATGGCCTGTCACTCGCCGGCGGCTGGCTTGGCCTGGTCTGCGGGCTGCTCGCCATGTACACCAGTTTCGCGCTGGTAACCAACAGCGTCTTCGGCAGAACCGTTGTGCCGGTGGGCGCGCGCTCCGGCGGGTAAGAAGCGTGCAATTTCGGGCAGTCGCGGGAAAGCGGCTGCCCGTATTTAAAGTCATAAACTTGCCTGTTGCCGCAGAGCGGCGCGCATGGCTGTACACCGCTGTTGATGCGGAAAAGGTTGGAACATGAGCAATCAAAAAGCCGAATTCTCCGAAGCCGAAATTGCCGTGCACTGGCGGGAGGAGCCGCTCATCAGCCCGCCACCGCAATTCATCGGCCAGGCCAACTTGACCGATCCGGCCATATTCGAGCGCATGTCCCTGGAGCATTTTCCGGAATGTTACCGCGAATACGCCGACCTGCTCACCTGGTACAAGTACTGGGAGAAAACCCTTGACACGTCCCACCCGCCTTTCTGGAAATGGTTCGTAGGCGGCGAGTTGAACGCCTGCTACAACTGCGTGGACCGGCACTTGCCCGGGTACCGCAACAAGACCGCCATTCACTTCGTCCCCGAGCCGGAGAACGAGCTCATCCAGCACATCACCTACCAGGAACTGTGGGTGCGGGTAAACGAATTCGCCGCACTGCTGCGTGATTTCTGCGGTTTGAAGAAAGGTGACCGCGTCACCCTGCATCTGCCCATGACGGCCGAATTGCCTATCACCATGCTGGCCTGCGCGCGGCTTGGAGTCATCCATTCCCAGGTCTTCAGCGGCTTTTCCGGCCAGGCCTGCGGTGAGCGCATTGCGGATTCGCAGAGTCACGTGCTCATCACCATGGACGCTTACTACCGGGCGGGCAAGTTGCTGGATCACAAGAAACAGGCGGACATCGCCGTGGAGAAAGCCACGCAGGAAAAAGCCCCACCCGGGAAGGTCCTCGTCTGGCAGCGCTACCCCGGCCGGTACTCCGCGGAAACTCCGCCGGTGAAGGGCCGTGATTTCATCGTCAACGAGCTCTTGCCCAAATACCGGGGCCAGCGGGTGGAGCCTGAGCGTGTGCAGGCCACCGACCTCTTGTTCCTCATGTACACGAGCGGCAGTACCGGACGCCCCAAGGGCTGCGCCCACAGCACCGGCGGCTACCTCGCTTACGTGGCGGGCACCTCCAAATACATCCAGGACATCCACCCCGAGGATGTGTACTGGTGCATGGCGGATATCGGCTGGATCACGGGCCACTCTTACATCGTTTATGGGCCTTTGGCACTGGCGGCCTCGTCAGTTGTTTACGAAGGCATTCCCACCCACCCCGACGCCGGGCGTCCCTGGCGTATCGCAGAGGAGCTGGGCGTCAACATCTTCCACACTTCCCCCACCGCCATCCGGGCCCTGCGCCGTGCCGGCGAGGACGTTCCCTCGAAGTATCACCACCACTTCAAACACATGACCACTGTGGGGGAGCCCATCGAGCCCGAGGTGTGGCGCTGGTACTACAACGTGGTGGGAAAGAAAGAAGCGGTCATCGTGGACACTTGGTGGCAGACGGAGAACGGCGGCTTCCTGTGCAGCACCGTGCCGGCCCTCAAACCCATGAAACCGGGCAGCGCGGGTCCGGGCGTGCCGGGCATCCACCCGGTCATCTATGATGATGATGGAAAGGAAATCCCGGCAGGGACGGGCAAGGCCGGCAACATCTGCATCCGTAATCCCTGGCCCGGCTTCATGCAGACCATTTGGGGCGATGATGAACGTCTGGTGAAGCAGTACTTTGCGCGCTACTGCAAAGACAAAAACAGCAAGGATTGGCGTGACTGGCCGTATTTCGCCGGTGACGGCGCCATGCAATCCAGCGACGGTTACATCCGCATCCTTGGGCGCATTGATGACGTCATCAATGTCGCCGGCCACCGCCTCGGCACCAAGGAAATCGAATCCGCGGCACTCACCGTGCCGGAAGTGGCCGAGGCCGCGGTGGTACCGATACCCGACGAGGTCAAAGGCCGCGTGCCGGATCTGTACGTATCGCTCAAGCCGGGCGTGACCGGCGATGGGGCGCTGGCGCAGCGCATCTCCCAGGCCATTGAGACCCAGATCAGCCCGGTGGCACGCCCGCGCCGCGTGTGGATCGTGCCGGACATGCCCAAGACCCGCTCCGGCAAGATCATGCGCCGCGTGCTGGCCGCGCTCTCCACCGGCGGCGACCCGGGCGACATCACCACCCTCGCCAACCCGGAGGTGGTGGAGAAAATCCGCACGCAGGTGGCGCAGCGGTAAGTGGGAACGAAAGCCGGAGGAATGGCAACAACCCGCAAGTTCAATTGAACTGAATGGAGGCCAGCGCCTCTTCATACGTGCGCAAGAATCGTTGCACTACCCTCGGCCACACGGTTCATCACGTGATACCACGCCCCCGGACATTCAATTCGCAACGGCCGCGCCCTACCGCAAGCCTCACATGGCAATATGTATTAAGAGCGTCTAACAAAATGAGTTTTCATATGCGTACCAAGAAGCGCCAACAGATGATGGCGCAACCGAGTGTGAGGAACGCCTCGTGAATGTCGGGGCGGCGTTCGTAACGAACCCGTAGGCGGCGGAACTGATGCAGCCAAGCAATGGTGCGTTCGATTACCCAGCGGGTGGTTCCGAGACCGCTA
>JAJYUH010000030.1 GCA_021792635.1 Natronospirales bacterium
CCGCCCCGGCGGGCGGGATGGCCGGAGGGGCTGATTACACGAACACGCTGCTTTCCGTCGTCCAGGGCGTAGGTCCTGCAGGGGCCAAACATCTGCGGGTGGTCGGCGATCCCGCCCGCGTGGAAGCCTGGAGCTGGGAGGGGCCGCGCGGTACGCGGTTGCTGCTACGTGCTCCGGCCACAGTGATAGCACCCGCCTGGCTCGCCACCATGCAGGGGCCGGGGGGCATTCAGGCCTGGGTGTTGCCCGATGTGCATGTGGTCACGTTGAGTCAGAACGGACGTACCCGGATGGTCGTGGTGAAGCGTTTCAACTGGGAGGGCGCGCGGCATGGATAACCTCAGCGGACAGGAGCCTCAAACGCCGCAGGGCTCCGACCACTCACCCGAGACGCCGGCGCAGATCACTTCAGGTTCGCGTCGCGGGTTGACCAGTTGGGTCAGGGATACCTGGGCGGGGCCGAGGCGTATGTATCTCATCATCGGCGGAATCGCGGTGCTGGTGGTCGGTTATGGGGCCTTCGCCGCCCTCACCGCCGTTCACCACAGCACACCGGCACCCGTGGATAACGGCCCGGCTATCCCGCAGCATACCGGCCTCGCAGGCGGCAAAGCGCCGGCGCCTTACAAGGCCGCAGTCTCCGCTTTCAACAGCGAACAGGCGCAGAAAGCCGCGCAGACCGGCGGGTCTTTTATGCCGACGCTAAACACGATGCAAAAGGTCAAACCGGCACCCGCACCGCTACCCGTGAAAACGGTCGTGGTTCAGGCGACACCGGTGCCGCAACCGGTAGGTTTTGGGGCCTACGGGGACCAAAATATGATGAATAAGGAAATTCGCGGCATCCTCAAAGCGTCCAAGCCGATGGCGGCGCTGACGGCGGATACCACGGGCAAAATCGCGGGTCAGCCTTCCGCGACGACTGCCGCCGCAGGGAGTGCCGGGCAAAACGCCAAGCCGCAGCCGGTCATTCTGGCGCAGCCGGGACACATCTCCTTCGCAACCCTCGATACCAGCATCAAGAGCACCGAACCAGGACCCGTCATGGCGACCATTGCCACCGGGCGTTTTGCCGGGGCCAGGCTCTTGGGAGGCTTCGTCCGGCACGCGGGCCGTGTGGTGGTGGAGTTCAACCAGATGACCCTGCACCACCAGACGTACCCCGTACAGGCGGTAGCCATTACCACAGCCACCGCGCGCACCGCGCTATCGACCTACACCAACTACCACACATTATACCGGTATGGCTGGCTGATAGGCGCGGCGCTGCTCGAAGGGGTCAATAACGCCATGCAAATGGCGAACACTTCCACATACCTTACCGGCAGCGGCCTTGGCGTCGTTTCCCAGCAACTCAACAATGGACAGATCGCGGCATCCGCCATTGGTAATGTGGGAACCGTCATGGCGCCGATCATGATGAAGCGCTTCAGTACGCCGCCCACGGTGCATGTGAAGGCCGGCACGGGGGTCGGCATTTTGTTCATGAAGCCGGTAAAACAGGCGATGACAACAGGTTAGCTGTAACCGGGAGCGAGATGGTCACTTTGGATCTGCCCGAGAAAACCGCCGCACAGAAAGCGCTGGCGGCACTGGATATAGAGGCTCTCTATATCGCCGCCCGAGCCGCGCATCGGGAAGGCCGTCAGGACATCGTGCAAGAGTTTCTGACGCGCATGGAAAAATATTGCCATGGGCCTATTCGGCGTGCGCAGCGGCGGTCTGTAAAAACCGGGAGTGAAATCAGTAGCGATGTGTGTGCGACGCTGATGGGCATGTTGGCTGCCGATGAACCTCTGGCGGTAGGCGAAGCGTGCTCTATTGGCACCCGCATTTTCACACGGGTGCAAAACATGCTGGCACAGGATCAGGAGATGGAGGCCAGGCATCACAGCGTCCATGTGTATGGGGACGAGGCCATGGAAATGGCGATTACCGGCGAGACCAACGCCCAGAAACACCGGAAAGAAGCGAATCACTACCAGGTACAGGCATATCTCGAACGGTTGGGCAGAGCTTACCTGGACTGGTACATGGAACGGCGGCAAGGGCGATCCCCCGAAGCCATTGTGGCGGAGGACGGCATCACGGCATCGAGGGCGGTCATTTATGAACAGCGGATGGTGTACATCATCGAACTACTTCATTTGCCGCAACAGACCTATGGGGCACAGCCACGGAAGACTCGGGGCAACGATCACTGAGCAGAGGATTACCCTTATGAAATCACTGGAGAACGCGTAATGGACAAGGAAAAACTGACAGGCATCGCCATATATGGGGTTCCTGCCATCATCATCGGCGGCATGATGGCGTGGCATCTACATTTGTTTGGTCTGGGTGAGGCTTCGACGGCCACTGCCCGCCATGCCGGACCCGCGTCTTTCGCCAGTGCGCCACCCACAGCGAGCGAAACGCCAGCAGCGCAGGCTGCGCCAGACGTGCAACCCGCCGTGCCTGTACAACCGGTACCAACCGCAGCCATTGCGCCACCCGCCACAGCGGTAACACCCGTAGTTGCGGTGTCGGCCAGCAGTCAGGTATCGACAGTGTCTGGCCAGGACACCATGACATCGGCGGGATTCCAGAAATTAGGCACCGAAATCATGGCGCTGCAAAGCGAAACGCAGTCGATACAGACGACGCTGAACCGCATGGCGACGGTCCAGCAGGATGCGGCGAATTTCATGCACCTCCATGCCAGTGCCGCTGGCCGTTTGGCGCCCGCGTCGGTTACCACCCTGCCGAAGCCCCGGAACATGCACCGGAATCTCGATGGCTACCATTTGCAGGCGACAGGCATCACCGAAGCCTGGCTCACCAATCCCGATGGAGAAACCGTCATTGTGACGGCGGGGACCCGGTTGCCGGGCGGCTTGCGGATACTCGGCGTCGGCCCCAATGGCGTGCGCACTGACCGGGGCGCATTGGGGTGGTAATCGTGTTTCCGTATTGGGATCGCACCTACAAAAGGAGCGCAAGATGATAACCGCTATAACGATGATTGATGGCATCAACAATGCCCTGCCGGACTTTCTGAGTCTGATTCAGAACGCCGCCTATCTCATTGGTTTTTGGTATGTGGGATCGGCGCTCTACCGTGCCCGTGGCGCGTTTTATGATTCGCGGATCACCAAGGAATCCGTGGTCAGCCGTATTTTTCTGGGTGCGGCACTGATCGCTCTGCCGACGTTCGTCGCGCACACCCAGGCGACCCTGTTTACTTCGAGCAATCCCAGCCAGCTTGCCTATACGGGTGCTGGTGGAACGAATATGACCACAGCAGTAGAGGCTATCGAGTTCTTCATTCAGGTGGTGGGATGGTTGGCCATCACCCGGGGGCTGATGATCCTGAAAGAGGTCGGAGACGGTACGGCGGGGAACGGTGTGTCAGCCAAAAAAGGTGTTACCCATATCTTTGGCGGCGGCATGGCTACCAGCGTGGTGGCGACGGCCAAGGCGCTCGGCTCCACTTTTGGTCTGACCCTACCGATTTAGCGGAGAAACGTCATGAGATTGCTTCCAGAATTTTTGTCTGATGGGTTTAGCACGGTACCTGGTGCCTGGACGGAAACGATCTGGGCGAGACTGGCCGGATGGCCGGTGGTGGTGTTGCTTTCCTGGCGCGTCTGGCTGATGTTACCGCCCGGCATTCACGACTGGCTGTCCCTATCGGCATTGCCAACCGTCATGGAACCAGCGTTTCTCACGTTTGCGTGCTCGGCGCTGTTCCTGATCGTCATCGGCGGATATGGCCCCTTACCTGGCATGAGTCTGGGACCGGACTGGACCGGTCCAACCGCGGCGTATCTCCTGTTCCCTTTTATCGCCGTTGCGTTGGTCCGATGGACGCACCTGCACGGCTGGAGTATCCCCGTAATCGCCATCAGTCCGCTGGTGG
>JAJYUH010000026.1 GCA_021792635.1 Natronospirales bacterium
GGACGATCACGGACGAAATGATCAAGGAGTACATCGATGAGCAAGAAGGTGAGCAAATTGCGGATGACAGTCGATTTCCAATCGACAGTCCTTAAACCCCTCGCCTTATAGGCGAGGGTTGTTTAGTTCCAGTTGTACCTGCTTTTCATGGAGCTGCCCCCCCAGAGAAACATAATGATTGATTTTATAATCAATGGCGTCAGGGTAGGCGCTCGTGGCGCTGGATAGGGCCAGTGCTAGAATCAAAAGCATCAGCGATACAACTCTTTTACGCATGCTCGATGATTAGGAAATCTGCTTAAATTGAGATCAATTCAAGCCATTCCTACCCTAACAAAATGTTGCGTCTCAGCAGACTAATTCCCTTGTGGATTCCAATTCACAAGGGAGTTAGATTAAGCGTCATTTAGTCAATCACGAATTATCATGTAGGAGAGGTGCAAGTTGGCGCATTAGTAGGCACACAGGTAATTGGGCTTCCTGTATTCAGTTGTACCGTCCCTATTCCAAAAAATTGCAGGATACTGGTTTCAATTCTATAGAATATGGATGCGTATCCATGATATGGCGTAGCCGCCATTGAGGCCGCCGAAATACCCATGAAAACGGAAAATACCGACGCAGTAATTAATCTTTTCATGATTCATTCCTCCAATAAATATTTAGAGCGTCTAACAAAATGAGATTTGGCGTCTACACTTATGGGCATCGCATGACCGGGAGCCAGTGCGATGCCGAAGCCCTTGGTGGATGACCGATGATGGGCGGTGATCGAACCCCTGTTGCCGCGCCGACGACGACGCAGGCGGTATCCTGGGCGCCGACCGCTTTCGGATCGGCGGATACTGACCGGGATTCTGTTCGTACTGCAGTCCGGTATTCCTTGGGAAATGCTGCCCAAGGAGATGGGGTGTGGTTCGGGGATGACCTGCTGGCGGCGGCTGCGGGACTGGCAACAGGCGGGGGTTTGGGACCGGTTGCACCGGGTGTTGCTTGCGAAATTGCGCCAAGCGGACAAGCTCGATTTTGCCCGAGCGGTGGCCGACAGCTCCTCGGTGCGTGCGGTCCACGGGGGAAAAAAACTGGACCGAACCCAACCGATCGCCGTAAAGCGGGCTCGAAACACCATCTCCTCACGGATGCCCAAGGCATTCCCCTGACGGTCATTCTCACCGAGGCCAACCGCCACGATGTTACGCAACTGTTGCCCCTGGTCGACGGCATTCCTCCGATCGCCGGTAAACCGGGCGCGCCTCGTTACCGTCCCGATGTGGTCCAGGCCGACCGCGGCTATGACTCCCAACCGCACCGCCGGGCGCTGGCCGCCTGCGGCATTCGCACCCAGATTGCTCGCCGCCACACCGAGCACGGCAGTGGCTTGGGCGTGACCCGTTGGGTGGTGGAGCGCACCATCGCTTGGCTGCATCAGTTCCGACGCCTGCGCGTTCGCTACGAACGCCGCCCCGACATTCACGAAGCGTTCCTCAAACTCGGTTGTGACATCATCTGCTGGCGTTTCTTGGCTACCACATGAAAACTCATTTTGTTAGACGCTCTTAAAGAAACAGCTTCCCTCAAGCTCCAGCTTGGGGTTGATTGGGTTATACGCCCCCCTACTGTTGTCAAGATTTTCTCGGGTGATGAATGTCAGGATCATATTGAAGTCTACTAGTCGCTAGTCGTCCTGAAATGCGGTGAAATATAATATATATGACGCGCCGGTTTCTACGCCGGGTGATTGTTGCATATTGAGACCTTACCTAATTCTCGAGTCCGAGTAATCTGAGGTTTGTTAAATTTCGATAAGTCCATCGGAGAGCTCGTTGGCGTCGTCCGACTGTGGCGGGTAATGCTTAGCCATGGCACCGCCACAGGCGCCGATGGCGGCTACAAAACCATCCACCACCTGGCCTTTGCGGACCTGCGCCACGAAATCCTGAATGATACCCTGCCAGTGGGCCTCGCCGATTTTTTCGTGAATGCCTTTATCAGCGACGATTTCCACATAATGTTCCGCCAAGGACACAAACAACAGCACCCCGGAATGATGCGGTGTCAGCTGCACACCCTGCTGGTAGAACTGCGCCTTGGCGAGACGGCTGGCGCGTGAATGTTTCACCTGCTGCGGAATCAGCCGCAGATGCAGCTCCGGCACGAACAGAAACAACAGGGCCAGCACGATAAACACCGCAAGCTGGATCTGATAGACGTGCATGTAGGCGAGCGGAACCGAGAACAGCAGGAATACGCCCGGCACCAGCAGCGCCGCGAGCGCGGCCCACAGCAACGGCAGGAACAGATAGTGGTCGCTGATGCGCGCCACCACCGCCACGAATTCGCCGCTGGTGTTCTTCTCCGCTGCATGAATGGCGGCGGTAATGCGGGCTTTATCCTGGTCGCTGAATTTAATCATGTATGCGCCTCTCACCAGCCGCCCGAGGCGCCGCCGCCCCCGAACGAACCGCCGCCACCGGAAAAACCACCGAAGCCGCCGCCAAAACCGCCTCCGCCGAAGCCGCCGCCGCCGAAACTGCCCAGCATGGCGAGTGCGCCCAGCCACAACCAGCCGCTGCCGCCGGAGCCGCCGCCAGGGCCGCCCTTGCCTTTGGAAAAGATCGTTGCGATGAGCGGAAACAGGGCAAACAGAATAATAAGCAGCATCAGGCCGCCGGTGGCGGAATGTTCGCGCACTTGCTGCTGCTGCACGGCGGCGGCGTGGTCGCCAAGCACCGTAAGAATGGCATGGGCGCCGGCGACGATGCCAGCGGCGTAATCGCCCTTCTGGAACCTGGGCACGATGATGTTGTGGATGATCTCGAAGCTGGCCGCATCGGTGAGCGTGCCTTCCAGGCCGTACCCCACCTCGATGCGCACCTGCTTTTCAGCCGCATCCACGATCAAGAGCGCGCCGTTGTTCTTGCCCTTCTGGCCGATGCCCCAGTGGCGTCCCAGTTGGTAACCGTAGTACTGGATGGGATAGCCTTTGAGCGTCGGCAGCGTCACCACCACCAGTTGCGTGCCGGTGCTGCGAGAATAGGCCGCGAGCTGCTGCGACAGGCTGTTGAATACGTCCGCCGGCAGCAGATGCGCTTCATCCACCACCGGTCCGCTGAGCGCCGGGAACGCCGGCATGCCGGCATCCAGCATATTGCGGGCGAGCACCGGCGGGCCGCTGAACAGAATCAGCAGCACGGGCAACAGGAACAGGTGTGCGCGTTTCACGGGGTACCGGAGAAATTGACCTTGGGAACCTGCATCGCCTGTTCTGATATTGTGAAGTTCTGGATCGGCTGGTAACTGCTGTAGAACATCGAGTGATACCAGCGACCGGGAATGGTGGTGAGTTCCGTGTCGTATTGCTGCACCGCCAGGATGTAATCACGGCGTGCCACGGCGATGCGGTTTTCGGTCCCTTCCAGTTGCGCCTGCAGCATGAGGAAGTTCTGGTCGGCTTTCAGGTTCGGGTAATTCTCCGTCACCATCATGAGGCGCGACAATGCGCCGCCCAGGGTCGCCTGATTCTGCTCGAATTGGTGGAATGCCTTGGGGTTGGTGAGGATATCCGCGGGAATCCGCGTCTGCGTGACTTTGGCGCGCGCCTCGGTGACCGCCTCCAGCACGCTGGCTTCATGAGCGGCGTAACCCTTTACGGTGGCCACCAGGTTCGGTATCAGGTCGGTGCGCCGCTGGTATTCGTTGAGCACCTGGCTCCAGGATGCAACCACCTGCTGTTTGTAGGCGGGGATGTTGTTGATGCCGCAGCCGGCGAGCAACAGCATGACGCTGAACACTCCGGCAAGAGCCGCAAACTTCTGTACAGGCCGTGGATCTGACATGCTGTTCACCTGAAGGGTTTGACGTAAATGATGGCGCGTATGATAGCACCGGATGGGAAACACCCGTGCCGACGCCGGCAACGGAGCGCACGGCGTTGTTGTGGGCTAATATCTGGTACAGGGACGGGATTTCCAACACACCCCTGGCCGGCAAAGTAAGGAGCAGGCATGGCCCGGCAGAAGCGTCTTGTGGTTCTGGTGCACGGCTGGAGCGTGCGCAATACCGGCACCTACGGCGGCCTGCCGGATCGCCTCAAGCTCGAAGCACGCCGTACAACGGACCTGGATATTGACGTACGCAACATCTGGCTGTCCGAATACATCAGTTTTCACAACGAGGTCAGGGTCACTGACATTGCCCGTGCTTTCCAGGAGGCGCTGCAACGGGAAGTGGGTGACGCCCTGAAGCAGGGCCGGCGCTTTGCCTGCATCACCCATTCCACCGGCGGCCCGGTGATCCGTGCCTGGTTGCATCACTTCTACATCAGCACCGGGCGCAAGCACCCGCCCTTGAGCCACCTCATCATGCTGGCGCCGGCCAATTTCGGCTCGGCGTTGGTGCAATTGGGGCTGTCCAAGCTGTCGCGGCTCAGGGCCTGGTTCGAGGGTGTGGAAGTGGGTACCGGCGTGCTGGACTGGCTGGAATTGGGCAGCCCCCAGAGCCTGGCGGTCAATCTCGAGTGGCTGCAGCGGGGCGGGGAATACATCGGTCCCAAAGGCGTGTTTCCCTTCGTGCTCACCGGCCAGTGCCACGATCCGCAGCTTTACGATTTCGTCAACAGCTACACCGCCGAGATGGGCTCGGACGGCGTGGTGCGCGTGGCGGCGGCCAACCTCAATTACACCCATGTACGCCTGGAGCAGATGGCGCCGGTGGCGGACGCGCGTGCCAAACTCGGCTTCAGCGCGCCCCTGCTCAAGGCGGGTGCGGCGCAAGTCTCGCCGGCGGTACCCATGGCGGTGATACCGGGGGTGTGCCATTCGGACGTGCGCATGGGCATCATGCGCAGCATTCCCGCCACCGGCGTCCCCAACGCCGCCGTAAGCGGCATCCTGCAGTGCCTGCGCGTCAACACGCTCAGGGATTACGCGGCATTGTTCGATATTTTCCGCGCACAGACGGCGGAAGTGCAGCAACAGGAACAGGTGGAGGATCGCAGCGCGCTCGGTCCCTTCGAACGCCGGGTCATCAAGGACCCCTGCTGCATGCTTGTATTCCGCCTGCGCGATGATCAGGGCAATGCCATCAAGGATTTCGATGTCA
Organism: Natronospirales bacterium; assembly: GCA_021792635.1. Lineage (GTDB taxonomy): Bacteria > Pseudomonadota > Gammaproteobacteria > Natronospirales > REEB76 > REEB76. The sequence goes on from JAJYUH010000026.1 coordinate 5,101, forward strand.
TACTCACGGCGGGCAAGGACAATAGCCCCAACGCCTTGCCGCCGGGGTTTTTCATTGACCGGCAGCGCAACCACCTGGATCCCGGTACCCTCACCTATTACATCAATTACACCCGCATGATGGGCGGCCCGGCGGTGCTGTACCACGGCAAGCAATTGCGTGCGGCATTGTCACCCTGTGACAGCCTGGGCCTGCATGTGGTCCCTTATCCCCAGGACGGCTTCGTACTCTATCAGCCGGCCACGCTCACAGCTTCGGCGCAAAATCTCACAAACTTCGTCAGGCCCAACCAGACCACCATCGTGGACATCGTCATGCGCCGCATCGTGCGCGAGGGTGTCTATCGTCTGACGCAGGAGATTTCACCCGCAGATTTCACCCGGCAGCCGCCAGGAATGCCGATTACGGGTACCGTGAACTAAAATATGCGCATGCTCAAGATTGCTAATACGAATGTAGTGGCGATACTTATCGGTGTCTGCGCTATTTTGGCTACCCTCATTGTCGGCAATCTGGCCGACGCGCAGTCCTCAGCCACGACAATGAGCACACACACGCCAGCGCTTTCAACCGCGGAACAGCATCCGCCCCCACTTAGTGTCGGCGGGGAATCGACTTCCCTCCCTGTCAAGGTCCACGCAATTCAAATCGGCGTCACCGAGTCGGCGGCCCTGGGACAGCAATGGACGAAGTGGTTGAACGACAGAGGGTGCAATCAACAGGAACTGGCTGGCGGCGCGTTTGCGCCGGAGGAGCAACTGCGCGCAAAGGTGCGCGCCGGTGATCTGACCGCAATGGGTTCGTTGGCGCTGCAACTCATCTGGGACGGTGACCATGACGGACGTACTGAAGCCAAGACATTGCTGCACAAGGCGATTCTGCTGGGATCCACCTGTGCGTTAGCTACTCATGACCTCTATCTCCTGAAAGCCGAACAGGGAATCCGGACGGTGGAGCGCGATATACATGGGAGGAAATGGGCCAAGTACACATTGCCGATACCCAAGACCAAGCAGGAACAGGAGCGTAACATCATGAACGCTTACGCTTGGGACCTGGTGTATGAAATGCGGACCGGCCTGACAAGAACTCTCGGCAATGCCTCCACCGAGTTTGCCTCTCGCTACCACGACATGGGATTCCGACCGAGTGCGGCCGATTATAAATACGCCTGCCAGCTTGCAAACCGGATTTATCAGACGCTGCAGGACGAGCGCGAAGCCGAAGGTCTGGGGCCGTTCGATGACACGCCGCCGCCGTTTCGGATCCCGATAGTCGCTCTTGCTGAAGCTCTAATCAAATATTTCACTGACGCCATAGTCAAGGCAAACCCGGCCGCCAAATCACATATCCAAAGCGGCGTGTCGCAAATAACCCGGAATGAGAGCTTTGTCGAAACCGGCAGTCATTGCGCACACTGGCCCGCACCGAGAACCCGCTGGAAGCTGGCAGAGCTTCATCACATGCAACATGACGGCAAAATCACTTCCAATTTCGTATGGATCCCCGCCGCTCCCGCTGCCTCATCGAAACTGAATAAATCATGAGAATTATCCCCAAATATGCGTTCTTGACCGCCGGCCTGTTGGTTGCCGTCACATTGGCCCCCAGCGGCCCTCAGGCAGCCGCACTTCCGACGGAGCAAATCGAGTTGGCGCATCATCGCTTCACCGTGGAAATCGCGGACACCGATGCCGCACGGGAACGCGGCCTCATGTTCCGCACGCACATGGCGGCGGACCACGGCATGCTGTTCCTGTTCCCGTCGGCCGCGCCCCGGATGTTCTGGATGAAGAACACCCTGATTCCGCTGGATATCCTGTTCTTCGACTCGCAACGCCGGCTCATCAACGTGTCGGCGGACACCCCGCCCTGCAAACGCGATCCCTGCCCCGTCTACGCCAGCGCGGCGCCGGCGCAATACGTGCTGGAACTCCATGCGGGCACCGCGCAGAAACTGGGAATCCGGCCCGGAAACAGGCTCAGGCTCCGCCGCTGATGGGGTCTGCCGGCTTTGCGTCCTGCGCGGGGATCAGGCGGGTGAGGATCGGCAGCAGCACCAGGTAAAGGATTAACACGGCCCCACCGCCCAATATCAGCCACGCCACCAGGCCGTGCAGGGTGTAATCCCACAGCAATCCGGCGGTATGCCAGAAACTCATGCGCAGCAGGACGATAATCTGCGCGAACGTGAATGGCAGCGGCGGCTGGTGGAACAGCCATTGGCCCGCCTGAATGAAGGGCACCAGCAGCAGCAGTTGCAGGGGATAAGCGAGATAATTCACCACCTGGATCAGCGGCAGGTTGATGCGGAATACCACCGCTGCAATGGCGCAAAGAATGGTGGTGGAACCGAGCACCGGCGTCATCCCCAGCAGTACGCCCAGCGCCACGGTAAGCGCAATCTTGCGGGGCGTGATGCCCTGGCTCAGCAATTCCACGATGAGCCGTATGGATTTGTGGTTGCGCAGTTTCATGTATCCCGCCGCAGGAACGCACTATGCCACAGAATATGCGCACAGGGATGCACTCCGTTGATCCCGCCCGGCTGTCAAGACGATTGCTAACCGGCGAGAACCAACCGCTACACCTGGCGAGACACCGGCGCGCATGCCACACTCCGTGACGGCATGTTATGCTTGGCGTTCCGTCAAGGTCGCGATTTTCCCCCAGCCGGCCATGCAAGCGCTCTCCCTCCACGCACTCACCAAAACCTACAAGAACGGTGTGCAGGCCCTCAAGGGCATCAGCCTGGAGGTGCAGCCGGGGGAATTCATCGCGCTGCTCGGTCCCAACGGCGCCGGCAAGACCACCGCCATCGGCATTGTGACCTCACTGGTGAACAAGACCGGCGGGCAGGTCACGGTGTTCGGCCACGACATAGACACCGACATCGAGGCAGCCAAATCCTGCATCGGCCTGGTGCCGCAGGAAATCAATTTCAACCAGTTCGAGCAAGTCGGCGATATCGTGGTGAACCAGGGCGGTTTCTATGGTTTGCCGCGCCGGCTTGCGCGCGAGCGTGCCGAGAAATACCTGCGTCAACTCTCGCTCTGGGACAAGCGCCACGACATGTCGCGCATGCTTTCGGGGGGCATGAAGCGCCGCCTGATGATCGCCCGCGCGCTGGTGCACGAGCCGCAGCTCCTGATCCTGGACGAACCCACCGCCGGCGTGGACATCGAGGTGCGCCGCTCGATGTGGGATTTTCTCAAGAAGATCAACCGCGAGGGCATCACCATCATCCTCACCACCCATTACCTGGAGGAAGCGGAAAACCTCTGTCAACGCGTGGCCATCATTGATCACGGCGAAATCATCGTGCAGGGCCGCACCCGGGATTTGCTTGAAAAGCTGCATAGCGAGGTATTCATCCTCAATCTGCGGGAGCCGTTGCGTGAGCTGCGACCGCTGGATGGTTATGCCATTACTCAGGTGGACGACACCACGCTGGAAGTGGAGGTGAACAAATCCCAGAATGTCAATACACTCTTTGATATGCTTTCGAAAAACAACATACAGGTGCTCAGTATGCGCAACAAGGTGAACCGCCTGGAAGAACTCTTTGTAAGGCTGGTGAAAGGCAAAGGCTGACCCCCATGAGACCCGGCAGGTTACGCGAGAATTACATCGGTTTCCAGACCATCGTCATCAAGGAAGTGGGACGCGTGCTGCGTATCTGGATACAGACGCTGGTGCCGCCCGCCATCACCATGACCCTGTATTTCATCATCTTCGGCAGTCTCATCGGCAGTCGCGTGGGGCAGTTGGGGGGCTTCAGTTACATGGCCTACATTGCGCCGGGCCTCATCATGATGTCGGTAATCACCAGCTCCTATACCAATGTGGTGTCGTCATTTTTCGGCGCCAAGTTCGGGCGTCACATCGAGGAGCTGCTGGTATCGCCTCTGCCGAATTACATGATTGTGCTGGGCTATGTGGCAGGGGGCGTGGTGCGGGGCCTGCTGGTGGGTATCCTCGTCACCGTCATTGCTCTGTTCTTCACTCGCCTGCACATGGTGCATCCTTTTGTGACCCTGTCGGTGGTCATCCTCACGGCGGTGGTGTTTTCGCTGGGCGGGCTCATCAACGCCGTGTTCGCCAAGAAATTCGACGATGTCACCATCATTCCGACGTTCGTGCTTACGCCGCTCACTTACCTCGGCGGCGTGTTCTATTCCATCAACATGCTGCCGGTGGTCTGGCAGCATATCGCCAGAGCCAATCCGATTCTCTACATGGTGAATGCGTTCCGCTACGGCATCCTGGGGGTGTCCGACATCGGCATCGGTACCGCCTATGTCATCATCCTTTTCTTCATCATCGGCCTGTTCAGCTTCAGTCTCTATCTGTTGCATAACGGGGTGGGTCTGCGGAGTTGAGGCATGGTTATCAGCGTGGTGGTCCGGACATTTTCGCCCGTTTTTTATTTGCCCACTCCAGCAATTCCCGCCCGGCGCTGGGCTGGTATTCACCCGGGCAGGGTGTCAGGAATGCGATTGGCGTCCGGTTGGAAGGTGAGGGGCCGAATTGGACGGTCTGCAGCCGGCTACACACGCCATGCGATTCCACGATGGTTCCTCCATAGATGGAGCGGTAGCTTTCTCCATTCCGCATGACCGGTGGCTTGCGCGGCGCTTGCATGGCACGCTGCATATCCGCATCCGCCGCGGTGCGCGGCAGCAGGATTTCCGGCGGGTTCGCCTGGCGCCGTGCGTAGGCCTGCGCGGCCCAATCCATCTGCTGTTGCCAGTTCACGCTCTTTGACGGCGTGTTTTTTGCGGCCTTCAGCGGCACTGGTTTGGCGGTTGCCCGCCGCGTCCGGTTTCGACCCGCTGCGTGCTTGGGCCGGTGTCTTGGCCGGGAACTTTTCAACGCCAGGATGCGCACGGCTTTTGCCGAACCCAGAGTGATTTTCACCGGTGTGGCCGGAATGTCGGGCGGTGGCTGTGTGCTGAAGATGAATACCAGCGCCGCCAGCAGCGCGGCGGTGGCAAGTACGCCGCCGGCAACGCTGGCAAACGGGTCCGGCCGCCAGCCTGTTCCATACTGAACCGGTGCGGTCGTCAAGACGGAATCTCCTCACTCCCTGGCGTCCGCTGGCGGATCAGGTGTCCGCTTTCAGGATTCCGTCGTAATATTTCCGGGAGCGTTCGGCGGTTACGCTGCTGTGCAGGGCGATATACAGGATGCTGACACTCAATACCGCCACCGCCAGCATGTCCCAGTAAATGTTGAGCAGGCCGTTGCCGCCCATGGATGCGGGACCGACCCGGCTCAATATCCACATGCCGCCGAAATACGGCATCAGCCATAGGGCATGCCGGCAGTCGAGAGGATCCTTTACACCGGGTTTAAGCGCGCGATAAATCAGATATACGACCAGTGCGCCCAGCAGTAAAGAAAAAAGGAAGTTGACCACGGCAAAACCTGCCCAGAACATCACGAAGTTGGAGGCGATGAAGGCCAGGGGTGCGATAAACCAGGCCCACCACAACCGGAAAGGCCGGCGCACCTGCGGCATTACGCGGCGCATTTGCAGCAGCACGATGCAGCCGAGTCCGTAGGACAGCACCGTCGCCGAGGATGCGTAGTCCACGAGCTTTTGCCAGGAAGGAAACGGGAAGAAGAACAGTAAACCGATAACGAAGGTGGCGATCAGCGCCACCCAGGGCACGCCGTGGCGGTTGATGCGCGTGAGTTGCCTGGGTCCCAGTTTTTCGTCGGAGATGGCCATGAGCATGCGCGAAGTGGCGGTGGTCCAGATGTAGCCGCAGAACGTCGGCGAGATGATGGCGTCCGCATACAGCGCCAGTGCCCAGAACGACGCGCCGATGGTTACCGCCAGCCCCGCCATGGGTCCTGCGTCGCCGCTGAAATTGAGGCCCACCCAGCCATCCTTTGCCAGCAACTGCGGTGGCACCGCCGTCACAAAGGCATATTGCACCAGCACGAAGATGATGAAGCCGATAATAATGGTGCCGATGACGGAAATGGGGATATTGCGCGCCGGGTTGTCGGTCTCCCCCGCCAACTGGATTGCCTGGGTAAAGCCGAACAATGAGAAGAACACGCCGGCCGTGGAGATGGCGGTGAGCATGTGCATGACGTTGCCGCTGGCGTGGGCCGGTACGGAGAGATTGCCGGGATGGTGCGAGACAATCAGCAGCACGATGATGGTGCCGATGGGGGCGCACACCTTGATCCAGGTGGCGACGGTGTTGAGCAGGAGTATCAGCCGCAGGATCAGAAAATTGAGGGCCGTGAGCAACGCCAGCACGATCACCGCAATCACCACGCCCATGGCGGTCAGCAAGCCGGTGTGGGGGTGCACCATGCCGGGCAGATAGTTGTTGGCATAGGTCACCACCGCCATGGCTTCCACCGGCGCGATGGATACGTAGGCGAGAAACAGGATCCAGCTCCAGATGCGTCCCACCAGCCGGCCGTGCGTGATGAGGCTCATGTACATCAGGCCGCCGCTCTTGGTGAACATGGGTCCCAGTTCCGCATACACCAGCGCAATGAGTCCCACCACCAGCGCGGCGATAGCCCAGGAACCTATACTCAACGGTCCCGCGTCCTTGGCCGCGTGCATCGGGCCGAACAGCCAGCCGGAGCCGATCATGGTACTCACACCGACGAACAGCAGGCCGACCAGGCCCGCATCTTTGCGCAATTTGCCCTGGGCCACGGACGTGCTCCTTCTGCTCCGGGATGGGAGGGATGCGAGAGGCTAACCAAGCCCGCCCTGGCGCGCAAGCGCGGCGTCCTTATAATCGCCGTCTGTCGCCTGCCACCGGCTTGACCCATGACCACGGACCTGAATCCGCAAAAGCAACACATGAGCGACGCATCCATGGTGCGTACGCTCGCCGCTCAGGCCGAGGCCATCTGGCCGCAGGAACAAGCATTACTCCGCGCTTATGGACTGCCGGATCGCGCATCGGTCCTCGACGTGGGCTGTGGTACCGGCGAATTCACCGCCCGTATGGCGGAATTCATGCCCAAGGCACAGGTGCTCGGCATCGAAATCCTGCCGGAGCATGTGGCCTATGCCCGACAGCGTCATGCCCGTCTCGCCCCGCGGCTGGAGTTCCGCGAAGGCGACGCTTTCGCGCTCAAGCTGCCTGACAACACCCTTGACTTTGTCGCCTGTCGCCACATGCTGCAATCGGTGCCGGAAGCGGAACGTGTCATCGCGGAACTCATCCGCATCACCCGTTCCGGCGGCCGGCTGCACCTGCTGGTGGAGGACTACGGCATGATTCATGCCTACCCCACGCGCCACGATCTCGATGCATTCTGGCAACAGGCCATGGCAGGCTTCAGCAAACACATGCACGTGGACCTGCGCATCGGCCGGCGAACTTGGCGGGAACTTCATATCCGCGGGATGCGCAACTTGGCGGTCAATTACGTCACGGTGGATACTCTACGGGTGCCGCGGGATGTCATGGCGACGATTTTTGAATCCTGGCGTGACGGTTATGCATCCACCGTGGCGGAACTGGCGGGGATGAAACCCGGCGACGCCCGCGCGGGTTTCGACGATATCGCCTCCTGCATTCGTGATCCCGACGGCTATGCGGTCTGGCAGGTGCCCATCGTCACCGGGCTGAAGCCGTAGACTGCATCCCGGCCGAACATGCGGCTGGCAGCGTGATGTGGATGCGGTGCCGGCCGGCACACCCGGCGGCGGGTATGATTGCAGTGTCGTTTTTCCCCCTGTTTACGCCCCCACGCCGGCGTGAAAAGATTGCGCCATTATTGGGTCATTATGAAGTCAGCATTTGCGTGAGCTTCCTGGGTAACCTCAATGCCATGAGATTGGGAGGGGACATGAAAACCGCCGTCTTTTCCATATCGCTGCTGGTTGCCATCGCCGCAATGCCTGCAATGTCGGTGGCCAAAGAGAGCCGCCTGCCCGGCAAGGCATTGGTCGCGCAGCAGTTCAATATCTGGAATGCTGCCCTGAAAACCGGGAATGCCGGAAAAGTCGCCGCGCTCTACTGCGAGCCCGGCGGAATACTGATTCCAACACTGTCAAACACGATCCGCAGCAACCGCCGCGAAATCGCGGATTATTTCGCACACTTCCTGCAGCTCAAGCCGATAGGGCGGATCAACACGATGTTCATTCGTGTCCTGGGTCCGGACACGGCGACCGACTCCGGCGTTTACACGTTCCATCTTGTGAAAGACGGCAAACCGGAAGATATCCGGGCGCGCTACACTTTTGTGTATCAGAAGCGACATGGGAAGTGGTGCATCATGACGCAGCATTCATCGGCCATGCCGGAAAGCGAAGCGCATCTCATGCCGCGCCATTAACCGGTTTTAGTGGTTACCGGTTTGAAATTTTCCGGCTGGTCGCCGCTCAGCGATCCACGCTCAGCATGCGCTCGGTATTGTAGCGGGGACCCGCCACGGTGCCCGGAGTAAGGGTGGCGTCCAGCTCCTGCATGTCGTCCACGCTGAGTGTCACGGCGGCGGCGGCGAGGTTCTCTTCGAGATAACGGCGCCGCTTGGTGCCGGGGATCGGCACGATGTCCTTATCCTTGTGCAACAGCCAGGCGAGCGCAATCTGGGCCGGCGTCGCGCCGTGGCGCGCGGCGACCTCGCGTACCCTGCCTGCGGCGCGCATATTGGCGTCGAAGTTCGCACCCTGGAAGCGCGGATCCTCGCGGCGAAAATCCCCTTCGGGATAATCTTCCGCACGCTGCGCGGTGCCCGTGAGGAAGCCGCGGCCGAGCGGTGCAAACGGCACCAGGCCGATGTCGAGTTCCCGCAGCAGCGGGATGAGGTGCGCCTCCAGATTGCGTTCCCACAGGGAATACTCGCTCTGCAGCGCGGAGACCGGATGCACCGCATGGGCGCGCCGGATCGTATTTTCACCGGCCTCCGACAGACCGAAGTAGCGCACCTTGCCCGCGCGTACCAGATCGCCGACGGTGCCGGCCACCTCTTCGATGGGCACGTCGCGGTCCACCCGGTGCTGGTAGAGGAGATCGATGTAACCGGTGCCGAGCCGGCGCAGCGACGCCTCCACCGCCTCGCGGATATGCGGCGGGCGGCTGTCGGTCCCCGTCATTTTTCCGTCTTCGATGCGAAAACCGAACTTGGTGGCGAGGATGACCTGTCCGCGTCGCCCGCGCAGGGCGCGGCCCAGCAACTCCTCGTTGAGGAACGGACCATAGACTTCGGCGGTGTCGAAGAAGGTGCAGCCGAGCTCGATGGCCCGGTGGACGGTCGCCACCGATTCGCGCTCGTCGGGGACGCCGTAGGACTGGCTCATGCCCATGCAGCCGAGTCCCAGGACGGAAACCTCCAGTCCCTGACCGCCGAGTTTGCGCGTTGACAGCATGCCTGGCCTCCTTCTGAGCCGCTCAAGGATCCGCGGATGACGGTGACATCACGCGTGTTTCAAGCTGGCGATGTCGATGACGAAACGGTAACGCACGTCGCCCTTGACCAGACGTTCATAGGCGGTGTTGACCTGCTGCATCGGGATCACCTCCACGTCGGAGGCGACCCCGTGGGCGGCGCAGAAATCCAGCATCTCCTGGGTCTCGCGGATGCCGCCGATGAGTGAGCCGGCCAGCCGTCGGCGGCCCATGATCAGCGGGCCGGCGGACAGGGGCGTGGGATCCGGCAGGCCCACCAGCACCATGGTGCCGCCGCGCCGCAACAGCCCGAGGTAAGCGTTGTAGTCGTGCTGCGCGGACACCGTATCGAGGATGAAATCGAAGCGTCCGGCATGCTGCGTGAACACCTGCGCATCGCGGGTGGCGATAAAGTCGTCCGCGCCCAGGCGCAGCGCGTCCTGACGTTTGCCCGGTGAATGGCTGAGCACCGTCACCTGTGCGTCCATGGCGCGGGCGAGCTTCACGGCCATATGGCCCAGCCCGCCGAGTCCGACCACCGCGACCTTGCTGGCGGGTTTGACGCCGTAGTGACGCAGTGGCGAGTAGGTGGTGATGCCGGCACACAGCAACGGTGCCGCGCGTTCCAGCGGGATGCCCTTGGGAATGCGCAACACATAGTTTTCGTCCACGGTGACGCGCGTGGAATAACCGCCGTAGGTCGGTGTCTTGCCGTCGCGTTCATGACTGTTGTAGGTGAAGTTCGCGCCCTGTGCGCAGAACTGCTCCTCACCGGCGCGGCAGGCTTCGCACTCGCGGCAGGAATCCACGAAGCAGCCGACCCCGACGGTATCGCCCGCCTTCCAGCGGGTCGCTGCTTTGCCCACCTGCGCTACCGTGCCGATGATCTCGTGACCGGGCACCATCGGGAAGATGGAACGGTTCCATTCGTCGTGCACCTGGTGGAGGTCGGAATGACAGATGCCGCAATAAAGAATCTCGATCAGTACGTCATGGGGACCGGGCTCGCGCCGCTCGACGGAAAACGGCACCAGCGCCGCCTTGGCGGAAAGCGCGGCATAGGCCGGAGTCTTGAGCATGGCTTTGACCTCAATGTGCGTAGGAAGCGGTGTCACAAGTATTTATAGTAACGCTGTTTTCCGACCCAACTTCCTGCCGGGTCCGGGTGGTTACGCGCTGTTGCAAACAGCAACCCGGCTGAATCTGAGAAATCGCAGCAGCAGAAACACCGCCGCCACCGATAGACCGGCGATGAATCCCGCCCAGATCATCTGCGGCCCCAGATGCAGCGGGATACCGAACAGCCAGGCCAGCGGAAATCCCACCAGCCAGTAGGCCACGATGGTGATGAGCATCGGCGTGCGCGTGTCCTTGTAACCGCGCAGCGCCCCGGCGGCACTGGCCTGCAATCCGTCCGAAAGCTGGAATATCGCACCCATATACAAGAGACCCACGGCGATGGGAATCACGCGTGGGTCGCGGGTGTACACGCCCACGATCCAGCGCGGGAACAGCAGCATGCTCAGGGCCGAGAACACCTCGAAACCCGCGCACAAAGCGATGCCGGTGACGCCGGCTTGGCGCGCGCCGCGCGGGTCACCGCGGCCCAGTGCCTGACCCACGCGCACCGAAATGGCGAACCCCAGGCTCATGGGGATCATAAAGGCGATGGAGCAGAAATTGAGCGCGATCTGGTGGGCGGCGACGATATCGGTGCCGAGGGTGCCCATCATGAGCCCCACGCCGGAAAACAGTGTCACCTCCATGAAGATACTGATGGCAATCGGCAGGCCCAGCCACAGCAGTTCACCGTGCACACGCCGGTCGGGCCACTCGAAATGGCTGAAGATCTCGAACGACTTGTATATGCCGCGGCGGCGCACATACACGAACAACATGAGGAACATGCACCACATGGAGATGGCACTGGCGTAACCGGTGCCGACGGCACCCAGGGCCGGCATGCCCAGTTTGCCGTACATGAGCACGTAATCGAGAATGGCGTTGACCACCAGGGCGCCGACGGCGATCACCAGCATCGGTTTGGTGTGGGCGATGGCTTCGCTGGTGAAACGCAGTACCTGGTAAAGGCACACGCCCGGCAAACCCCACGCCATGGCCCGCAGATAGGCCGCCGCGGTGGGAATGATCGGCGGCTCGATGTGAATGGCGCGCAGGAACGCCGCCGCGTGCCACAGCGCCAGCCAGCCCAGCGCGGCGAGCAGCAGTGACAGCCAGGCCATCTGCCGTACGTAGCGGCCGATCTCGCGATGGCGTCCCGCACCGTGCAGGTGCGCCGCCGTAGGCGACAGCGCCATGAGGATGCCGAGCAGGAACAGGAACACCGGCGACCAGACATTGGCGCCCACCGCGACCGCCGCCAGGGTCCCGGCGCCAAGCCGGCCGGCCATGAGCGTGTCGGTGAACTGCATACCCATGAGCGCCAGATTATGGATGATGAGCGGCCCACCGATGGCGAGGATGGCAAGCGCTTCCCTGCGTCGCTGCGGCCAACACGGATTCCGGCTTGGTGCGGGTACCTCGGCCGTTGTCAATTTGGAATCCATAATGCGCGGTTTGTGAGGCGCACACTGCACCGGCTTGTGCGGTACGGCATCATAGCAGGCACTTTGGCCCCGGACAGGGCGGCTGTGGCATCATAACGTATCCTCGATAGCCCACCCTGCGCACTAGCGCCTGTTCCGGTTTCAGCCTGGAGGCTCATTATGATCACTACCCCCCGCCGCATCGCCATCCTTGGCGGCATGCGCATTCCGTTCTGCCGCATGAATACCAATTACATGCACCTCGGTAATCTGGAAATGCTGACTGCCGCAATGAAAGCACTGGTGGAGAAATACCATCTCAAGGGCGAAATCCTGGGAGACGCGGCCGCCGGCGCGGTGATGAAGCATTCACGCGACTGGAGCATGACGCGCGAAGCGGTGCTGGGAAGCGGTCTGCATCCGCACACGCCGGCGCACAATCTGGACCGGGCCTGCGGCACTTCACTCTCCACGGTCATCGAACTGGGCAGCCGTATCGCGCTCGGTGAACTCGACAGCGCCATTGCCGCGGGCGTGGATTCCGCCAGTGACGTGCCCATCGTCTTCGGACGTCATTACCAACAGATCCTGCTGGACATGAACCGTGCCAGGACCTTTGGCCAGCGCCTGAAGGCCCTGTCACGCTGGCGTCCCAGCGACCTCAAACCGCATTTTCCCGCCGTCACGGAGTCCCGCACCGGCCTGTCCATGGGTCAGTCCTGCGAACTCATGGCGAAGGAATGGAAACTGACGCAACAGGAGCAGGACGAACTTGCCTACGCGAGTCACATGAAAGCGGCGGCGGCCTGGAAGGAGGGTTTTTATGCCGATCTGGTGGCGCCTTTCAACGGCATAGACCACGACAATACGGTGCGTGCGGATACCACGCCGGAAAAACTCGCCAAACTCAAGCCGGTATTCGACCGCACAGGAAACGGCACGCTCACCGCCGGCAATTCCACGCCGCTCACCGACGGCGCCTCGGCAGTGCTGCTGGCTTCGGAGGAATGGGCCAAAGCCCGCGGCCTGCCCGTACAGGCCTACCTCACCCATTTCGCCGTGGCAGCGGTGGATTTTTCCGGCATGAACGGACCGCGCGAAGGTCTGCTGATGGCACCGACGTATGCGGTGCCGAAGATGCTGGATCGCGCCGGATTGAAACTGCAGGATTTCGATTTCTACGAGATCCACGAGGCCTTCGCCGCGCAGCTGCTGTGCACCCTGAAGGCCTGGGAATCGGCGGACTACTGCCGCACACGTCTGGGTCGCAAGGCCGCGCTCGGCTCCATTGATCGCAGCAAAATGAACGTAAAAGGCGGCAGCGTGGCGCTCGGTCATCCCTTCGGCGCCACCGGCGGACGCATTGTCGCCGGACTCGCCAAGTTGCTGGCGCAGAAAGGCAAGGGCCGCGGTCTGATCTCCATCTGCACCGGCGGCGGGATGGGCGTAACAGCAATCTTGGAGCGTTAAACCCTCCCTGGTGGCTTGACCAGCTCCACCCAGCGCTACGCATCCTGCTTTGCGCTGGTCCAGGGTGACCATCCTGGCCACCACTATGGACGCCCCCTTGTCAAGCTTTCTCCTGGTGATGAATGGCAGGAGCAGATTGCAGCCTACTATTCGGCCTCGAGTGAGACGCTTGTTGGTCTCGGGCCCAGATGATAATCGCAGACGGAAGC
>JAJYUH010000027.1 GCA_021792635.1 Natronospirales bacterium
CCGCCGATCCGAAAGCGGTCGGCGCCCAGGATACCGCCTGCGTCGTCGTCGGCGCGGCAACAGGGGTTCGATCACCGCCCATCATCGGTCATCCACCAACGGCTTCGGCATCGCACTGGCTCCCGGTTATGCGATGCCCATAAGTGTAACCGCCAAATCTCATTTTGTTAGACGCTCTTAGTGAATAACACTGTCATCTCACGCTATCGCCAATTGCTGCCGCCCCCAATACTTTCTTTCAATTACCCAAGGCTTTCAGCGCCCTTGCGTAATCCGGCTCCTGGGCGATCTCGGGCACCATTTCCGTGTACACCACTTTGTCGTTGGCGTCGAGTACCACCACCGCGCGCGCAGTCACGCCGGCCAGCGGACCGTCCTGAAGCAATACGCCATAGTCTTGGGCGAATTTCTTGTCGCGCAGCAGCGACAGCGGAATTACGTTGTCCAGGTGTTCGTTGCCGCAGAACCGTCCTTGTGCGAATGGCAGATCGGCTGACACTACCAGGATCACGGTGTCCTTGTGCTGTTTGGCGTGTTCGTTAAATTTCTTGGTGGAAAGTGCGCACGTCGGCGTGTCCAGGCTGGGTACAATATTCAGGAGTTTCTTCTTGCCCTTGAAGTCGGCGAGCGACACGTCCTTCAGGTCCTTGGCGGTGAGCTTGAAATCCGGCGCCTGGCTGCCGGTTTTCGGGAGCTCGCCGTTGGTGTGGATGGGATTGCCGCGCAGTGTGATCTTGGCCATGATGTTAACCTCCTGAAAATATAAGGGACGATAGTGGAACGACTGTTCCACCCCTCAGCCTTCCTTCTCCCCTGAGGGGGAGAAGGGACAAAGTGTGCGGTTCCTGGACCGCACAATCACTCATAGTCACTGAGCGGCGGACAGCCGCAGAACAGATGCTTGTCGCCATATACGTTGTCGGCGCGGCCCACCGGCGGCCAGTATTTGTGCCGGCGCAGCGAAGCCGCCGGATAGGCGGCCAGCTCGCGGCTGTATGTATGTTTCCAGTCGTCGGCCGTGACCATTTCCGCCGTGTGCGGCGCCTGCTTGAGCGGATTGTCCTCCCGCTCCAGCCTGCCCTCTTCCACCGCACGGATTTCCCCACGGATGGCGATCATGGCTTCGATGAAACGGTCCAGTTCATGCTTCGACTCCGACTCGGTCGGCTCGATCATGAGCGTGCCCGGCACCGGGAAACTCATGGTGGGCGCGTGGAAACCGTAATCCATGAGCCGCTTGGCCACATCATCCACACTGATGCCGCTGGCATCCTTCAACGGCCTGAGATCAAGGATACACTCGTGAGCCACGAGACCGTCCGGTCCGGTGTACAACACCGGGTAATGGGGCGAGAGTTTTTTCGCCAGATAGTTGGCATTCAGGATGGCCACTTCGCTGGCAGCGGTAAGCCCCTCGGCACCCATCATGACAATGTACATCCAGGAAATCGGCAGAATGGATGCGGAACCATAAGGTGTGGCGGAGACTGCGCCGATACCCGATGAGCCGCGCACATAACCGACGCTGCGCACATTGGGCAGGAAACCGGCCAGATGGGGACCGACCGCAATCGGGCCCACGCCGGGACCGCCGCCGCCGTGAGGGATGCAGAACGTCTTGTGCAGGTTGAGGTGCGACACGTCGCCGCCGAACTGGCCGGGAGCGGCGAGGCCCACCATGGCGTTCAGGTTGGCGCCGTCCACGTACACCTGGCCGCCGTGCCGGTGCACGATGTCGCAGAGTTCGCGTACACCCGGCTCGAACACGCCGTGAGTGGAGGGATAGGTAATCATGATGGCGGCGAGATCGTTCTGGTGCTGCTGCGCCTTGGCTTTGAGATCCGCGAGGTCCACGTTGCCCCTGTCATCGCAGGCCACCACCACCACCTGCATACCGGCCATGTGCGCCGATGCGGGATTGGTACCGTGAGCGGATGACGGTATCAGGCACACGTTGCGATGACCTTCGCCACGGGACGCATGCCAGGCCCTGATGATCAGCAGACCCGCGTATTCACCCTGCGAGCCCGCATTGGGTTGCAGCGACACCGCCGCATAACCGGTGACCGCCACCAGCATCTGCTCCAACTGGGCGATCATCTCGCGGTAACCGGCAGTCTGCTCGAGCGGCGCGAACGGATGCATGTGGGCGAACCCGGGCCAGGAGACCGGCAGCATTTCGCTCACCGCGTTCAGCTTCATGGTGCAGGAACCCAGCGGAATCATGCTGCGGTCCAGCGCCAGGTCCTTGTCGGCAAGGCCACGCAGATAGCGCAGCATCTCGTGTTCCGCATGGTAGCGGTTGAAGACCGGATGCGTGAGGTATTCGCTGGTACGCGTGAGCCCATTCGGCAAGGCACTCACGGCCGTTTTTTCCAGTAACGCGATGGCAGCCCGCTTTCTGCCGGCGGCCTCGGCAAAGACTGACAACAACCCCAGCACATCCTCGCGTGTGCTGGTTTCATCCAGGGAGATGCCCAGGCGCGCGTCGTCAACCACGCGCAAATTCATGTGCCTGGCGTGGGCGGCGGCATGGATGGCGGCAGTGTATGCGCCGGATTGGATGGTCAGGGTGTCGAAGAAATGCATATTGACGGGCGCGAACCCGAGCGGCTTCAGGCCGGCGGCGAGCAGCACAGTCAGACGGTGTACACGCTCGGCGATGGTTTTCAGGCCCTTGGGGCCGTGATACACCGCGTACAGGCCGGCCATGATCGCCAGCAGCGCCTGTGCGGTGCAGATATTGGAGGTGGCCTTCTCGCGGCGGATGTGTTGTTCGCGGGTTTGCAGCGCGAGACGCAGTGCCGGCCGGCCCTGGCTGTCCACGGTTACACCCACCAGGCGTCCCGGCATGGAGCGCTTGAATTCATCGCGCGTCGCAAGGTACGCGGCATGTGGTCCGCCAAAGCCCATGGGTACGCCGAAGCGCTGGGTGTTGCCTACCGCCACATCCGCGCCCCACTCCCCCGGCGGCGTGAGTAATGTCAGCGCCAGCAGGTCCGCGGCCACCACCACGCCCGCGCGTTGCGCATGCAGGGCTTGGGTAAGCGCGCGGTAATCGCGCACCTCGCCGTCGGCGCCGGGATACTGCAACAGCGCGCCGAAGCAGTCGGCCTGCCCGGCGTCCCAGGCTTTGCCCACCTTTACCGTCAACCCCAGAGGTCGCGCACGGGTCTGCACCACTTCGAGGGTCTGGGGCAATACGTCGTCCGCCACGAAAAAAACGTCCGACCGGGATTTGCCCGTCCGCTTGAGCAGCGTCATGGCCTCGGCGGCGGCGGTGGCTTCATCCAGCATGGAAGCGTTGGCGATATCAAGGGCGGTGAGATCGGTGACCATCTGCTGGAAATTCAGCAGGGCCTCGAGGCGGCCCTGGGAAATTTCCGGCTGATACGGGGTATAGGCGGTGTACCAGGCGGGATTCTCGAAGACATTGCGCAGGATCACCCCCGGCGTGTGGGTGCCGTAATAACCCTGGCCGATGAATGACTTGAATACCCGGTTCTTGTCCGCCAGTGACCTGAGTTCGGCGAGCGCTTCGCGCTCCGATCTGGGCCGGGTGAATGTTCCAAGCGGCATGGCATCCTTGCGGCGGATACTTGCGGGAATGACCGCTTGCATCAGCGCCGCACGCGTGGCGAAACCCACATCGATGAGCATCGCACGCTGCTCGGCGTCATCCGGGCCGATATGCCGGCCGATGAAGCCGCCGTGCTGTTCCAGGCTGTCCAGCGAGGTGGAAGTACTCATGGGCAATCCGCTAATCGCGTTCATTTCTCAGAAAACCGGCCCGCTGGTTGGGATGGAAAGTCTGGCGTGCGGCAGCGCCTGCAGGCCCGTTGTCATATGGGCGTGCCGCTGTGTTCTCAATGGGCTTCGTCCGCAAGCACCTGCTCGTAAGCCTCGGCATCCAGGAGCGCGTTCACATCCGCGGTATTGGCGGGTTTGAGACGCATGATCCAGGTACCATAGGGATCCTGGTTGATTTTTTCCGGCGCATCGGCGAGCACGGCATTGGACTCCAGCACTTCGCCGCCGACCGGGCTGTACAGATCAGAGGCGGCCTTGACGGATTCCACCACCGCGCAGGCTTCGCCGGCCGTCAGCTTGCGGCCTTTCTGCGGCGCTTCCACGTACACCAGATCGCCCAGCGCTTGCTGGGCATGGTCGGTGATGCCGACGGTCACGATGCCGTCGCCGCCGACTTTCACCCACTCATGGCTCTTGGTGTACTTGAGATCGGCTGGAACTTTGCTCATGTCGTTCTCCTTAGCTCAATCCGATTGTGGCAGCGGCCGTCTCCACTGCAATTCATAACCCTTGTTGTGGGAGCAGCGGTGACCGCCAGGGATGGCGGAAATGCAGATTTTGCAGGAGCAAAAATCTGCCTCGCCGCGATTCCCTATTTCACCAATACTTCGCCGTTGCGTACGAACGGCGGTTTCACGACCCGCGCCCGGCAGAGCCGACCGCGGATGTCCACCTGTACCGTGCCGCCGGCGGCGGCCGGCACGCGTGCCAGCGCGATGGAACGCTCCAGAGTGGGCGAGAAGCCGCCGCTGGTGATCTCGCCTTCGCCGGCACCGGCCACAATTACTTTCTGGTGGCTGCGCAGCACGCCTTTGTCTTCCAGCAGCAGTCCCACAAACTTGCGTTTCGGCCCGGCATCGCGCTGGGCTTCGAGCGCAGCGCGGCCGATGAAAGCCCGGTCCGCCGGTCCCCATGCGATGGTCCAGCCCAAACCGGATTCCAGCGGTGTGGTGGTTTCGTCCATGTCGGCGCCGTAGAGATTCATGGCGGCTTCCAGTCGCAGCGTGTCACGCGCACCGAGACCGCAAGGGGTCACACCTTTGTGGGTCAACGCCTGCCAGAACACGGCCGCTTTCCCGGGCGGCAACATGATCTCGAATCCGTCCTCGCCGGTGTAGCCGGTACGCGCCACGAAAAACTCTTCTCCCGAGACGGCGGTAAACGGTTTCAGTACCAGCGCCCTGTCACGCAGACTGACGGGCAGCAGGCCCGCCACTTTTTCACGCGCGTTCGGTCCCTGCACCGCGATCATGGCCAGATCCCGTTCCGCGGGCTTCACTCCGAAGGGCTGCGCCTGACGGGCGATCCAGTCCAGGTCCTTGTCGTGGGTAGCGGCGTTCACCACCATCCGGAACCAGTCGTCGTGCATGCAATAGACAATGAGGTCGTCAATAATGCCGGCCTGCTCGTTGAGCATGCAGCTGTAGAGCGCCTTGCCGGGTTCGCGCAGCTTGTTGACGTCGTTGGCGAGCAGCTTGCGCAGGAAGTCGCGCACCCCGGGGCCCTCCAAGTCCAGCACCGTCATATGCGACACGTCGAACATGCCGGCGTCACGGCGTACCGCGTGGTGCTCTTCGATCTGGGAGCCGTAATTCACCGGCATGTCCCAGCCGCCGAAATCCACCAGCCGTGCGCCGGCGGCCAGGTGCGTGTCATAAAGGGGTGTGCGTTTACCCATCAGCGCGGGAACCTGCTAAGTGACTGAAAATCAGCGGGCGGCAGGGTAATCCCACCGCCCGCAGACAATCCGAATCAGGGGCTGCCCCGCACGCCGCAAATGCCGCTTGCGGAGCGGTGAAATGATACCGGAAACCCTCTGCGGGCACCATTACACGAGGTGGCACGGCGGAAGGATACCGTGCCAAAAACCGTGGGCCTGTCAGCTCCGGGCGTGCCGGGGCTTGCCCGCCAGTGTGCCGCTGATCCAGCGGTCCACCACCTGCTTGAGGATGTTCAGGGGCATGCCGCCATGTTCCAGCACCGCAGCGTGAAACGCCTTGATATCGAACTTCGGACCCAGCTGCTTCTCGGCCTGCCGGCGCAGCCTGAGAATTTCAAGCTCGCCGATCATGTAGGACAGGGCCTGGGCCGGCCAGGCGATGTAGCGGTCCACTTCGTTGGTGATGTTCTCGTGGCTGAGTGCGGTATTGTCCTCAAAGTACCGGATGGCCCGCGCCCGGCTCCAGCCCCTGGAATGAATGCCGGTGTCTACCACCAGCCGCACCGCGCGCCACATCTGATAATCCAGATAACCGAAACGCGAGTAGGGGTTGTTGTACAGGCCCATTTTGCCGCACAGGCGCTCGGTATAGAGCGCCCAGCCTTCACCGTAGGCGTTGTAGTAATCGAAGCGGCGGAAGTCCGGCAGATTCTTCAGTCCCATGGCGATGGGAATCTGCAATTGGTGACCGGGGCGCCCCTCGTGGCAGGTGAGCACCTGAATATCGTATTTGGGCCGGGTCTGGGGTTTGTACAGATTCACCGCCATGTAGCCCGCCACGCTGCCGTCGCCGGCCGGCGGCACCGAATAGGCCGGATAGGTATCCGGCGCGAACGCCGCCGGAATCGGCTGCACGCCGTAGGTCACCCGCGGCAGCAGCCACACCGGGAAGAACTGTACCAAGTGCGGATCCACGCGCTTCGCGGCCGCCCGGTAGGCTTCCAGCAGATGCCGCGGATTCTTGTAGTAAAAGCGCGGATTGGTGCGCAGGTAGTGCAGAAACTGATGGTAATCCCCCTTGAAGCCCACCTGATGAATGATCTGCTGCATCTTCGCGTGGATTTTCGCCACCTCCCGCAAGCCGAGCGCATGGATCTCGACCGGCGTCATGTCGGTGGTGGTGTACTTGCGTACCTCATAGGCGTAGTAAGCCTTGCCGTCCGGCAGCGCCGAGGCGGCGATACTCCTGCGGCAATGGGGCAGGTAATCGTTATTGAAGAACATCAGCATGTGTCGGTACGCCGGCACCACCACGTCTGCGATGGCGCTGCGTGCCTCGGCGCGGAGCCGCGCCTGCTCGGCTGCCGGAATGATAGATGGCATCTTCTTGAAGGGCGCGTAAAAGGCACTCTGTTCGGGGTGGGTTACGATGTTGGCGGCAATCTGGCGCGGGATGCGCGTCATCACTTCGTGGGGCTCGGTCATGCCCAGCTTCACGCCCTCCCGCAGCAGACCCAGGGTCTGGTCCATGTACGGCGCGAAAGTACGCAGACGCTTGATGTAGTTCCGGTAATCCTGCAGCTTCTCGAAACGCAACTGCTGCACCACCGTGCTGAGGGTCTGGATACCGCCCAACTGATTCAACGCCAGCAGGTCGCCATGGAAATGGTAACCCTCGATGCGGATGGTGTAGCGATACTTGAACAGGTCGTAGCTCAACCGGTCCTCGCGGGAGAGCTGATTCCGCGGGATGGCGGCGAGTTCCTTGAGCGTCTGCTTGTCTTCCGCGTGCTCGCGGGCAATGGCTGCGAGGCTCATATCCGCCCACTCGCCGTCATACTGGTGGAAGCCGTCAAGCGACGCCTCCAGCGGATGCTCGCGCATCTCCCGCTGCCAGGCGGTTTTGAATAGCTGGTGCAGCGCAATAGTCGCCTGATTTTCTGGCGCTTGATTGGATGCCGCCCATCCCGGCATGCTGATCAACAGCATGGCACACAAAACAGTCGTTATTTTCAGCATGCGATTCATTACATCACCTCACGTTCATTATTAAGATGCACCGTGTGTAAGTTGGGTTGAGGCTGAATGCCAAAACCCAACAATTCATAAATTTGATTATGTTGGAATTCGCTGTGCCTGTCCTGAGCGTAGCCGAAGGGCTCAACCCACCCTACGTGCTAACCAGATTTCAGTGGGAGAGCTAACGGTTCAAACCTCGGTTTTTCCAGTTTGAGTGGATTATCTCCATCAAGAACGCGAGTAATATTATTTTTAACATGTGATATATCGTAGTGAATGGTTTGGTACAACTCGTAACGTTCTTCCCATATCTTCTTATGCTGCTCCATTTCTTTCAATAAATTCTTGTGAGCACGTTCGGTGTGCGAGATAGCTTCTTCCAAGGGGGTTTTGCATACCGGGCTTGTTACATAGTCCATTAGTCGCTTAGCCGCGGCCTCTTTAGCTGCCGCATCAAGTCGCTGCTTCGCCATAGCGATAAGACTATCTCGACAGATATGTGCAAGTGTAAGAACACCCGACTGAGACACGATAAATATTCCAGAATCTTGGTCAAGACCCGAGAATTTTTTCCTAGTTCCAGTTGTTACGAGTATTCCATAATCTGCATTTCGAGTTTTCTTGGCTAGAGCCGTTTGATTTACATGATCGGCAGCAATTTTATCTGTATGCTTGCATTCGTATATGATGTGTCCAGCTACATCTTTGCAAAAGGTCACCTCTTGAAGAACATCGCCACCTCTTCCTCCTGCTGTACGCTCAATTTTATCGCTCGGAAATTCCCCTCGAAGTCGTCTAACAAGCGTCTGCTCGTCAGCCAAGCCGACCTCTTGAGGAGAGGTGCCCTTCTCAAGCATTTTGTTTCGTTCTTTCAATCTGTGGACTTGTGCCATTAGGTGCTTATTCTGCGTTTCTGCTTTCCTGCGCTCTTTAGCCGCCGCCTCTCGTTTTGCGTCAGCTACTTTTTGCTTTGCTTTAGCCCGGGTCTCACGTTCTTTCCGCCTTGCAGCGGTGGCCGCCGCCTCAGCTGCTGCCGCCTGGTTTTTTAGTTTTCCAAGTTCCCCTTTCTGTATCTTCTCCTTTTGTTCCTGAATTTTGACGACTCTATGATAATGCTTCTCCGTAAGAGGACTACCACAAAGCGGGCACGGAATTGTCACAATGCTTCTCCTCTAGCGACTAGAACCAAGCATACATTAGATTGTAGCTAGCAGCCGACACTGAATGAACGATGAAAGAACAATGCCAGGGTCAGTGTGCCTCAACTTATCCTACCTTCGCGTGCAGCATCTTCTCTAACGCAATGTGCGCTTGCGACGCATCCGCTTCCGGCACTTTTATCATATTCACTACATTACCTTCAGCGAGATTCTCCAGCGTCCAGGCAAAGTGCTGCGGGTCAATGCGGAACATGGTGGAGCACATGCACACCATGGGTGACATGAAGTGCACGCTGATGCCCTTGTGCTTGACCTCTTCGTGCAGGCGGTTGACCAGATTCAGCTCCGTGCCCACCAGCCAGCGTGTACCGGGTTTGGCGGCGTGCACGGTTTTCTGGATGAATTCCGTGGAACCCACGCAGTCAGACTTCAGGCACACCTCGAAGGCGCATTCCGGATGGCAGATAATTTTGGCGTCCGGGTATTTCTTCTTGAAGTTGTCTATATGCTCCGGCCGGAACATCTGGTGCACGGAGCAGTGACCGTTCCAGAGCAGGATTTTCGCCCTGCAGATCTGCTCCTTTGTGAGCCCGCCCATGGGCAGGTTGAAATCCCACACGGCCATCTGATCCAGCGGTACGCCCAGCTTGTAACCGCTCCAGCGGCCCAGGTGCTGGTCCGGGAAGAACAGCACTTTTTCGCGCTGCTTGAACGCCCATTCCAGAATGCCCTTGGCATTGGTGCTGGTGCAGACGATGCCGCCATGACGCCCGCAAAAGGCCTTGAGGTCGGCCGCGGAGTTGATGTAGGTGATGGGCGTGATATCCGCATCCGGTTCCAGCACCTCGGCCAGTTCGCGCCACGCAGTTTCCACCTTGGCGAGATTCGCCATGTCCGCCATGGAGCAGCCGGCAGCCAGGTCCGGCAATACCACGGTCTGTTCGGGCCGCGAGAGGATATCCGCCACCTCCGCCATGAAGTGCACGCCGCAGAACACGATGGTTTCGGCATCCACCTGGGAAGCGAAGCGCGCCAGTTTCAGGGAATCCCCGGTGAGATCGGCGTGACGATAGACCTCTTCCCGCTGGTAGTGGTGGCCGAGGATCACCGCACGGCCTTTGAGCCGCGCCTTGACGGCACGAATGCGTGCATCGCAGGTTTCATCTTCCAGCGAGGCATAGAAATCAAACGCCAGGGCCGACGTGGCCATGTTTACCCCCTCTCGTGGCGGGAATCAGGCTGCATCAGGGTATTTTACTACCACCGCCTGTCGCGGCGGGAAGCATCGGACATGCGGCCCATCGCGACGAGTGTTGCCGCTCCCCCAATTCTTTTCTCTCCTCATCTCCCCTCCCCACCCTCCCCCTTCCTTCTCACTCCTCACGCCTCACCCTTCTCACCACCTTTGGCGGCCTGTGGCAGGCGCAGGCGGATGTGCAATTCCAGGAGTTGGGCTTCGTCCACTTCGCCGGGCGCGTCGGTGAGCGGGTCGTAGGCGGTCTGGGTCTTGGGGAAAGCGATGACTTCCCGGATGTTAGGCGCACCCGACATGAGCATCACCAAACGGTCCAGGCCGAACGCAATACCGCCGTGGGGAGGCGCGCCGTACTTGAGTGCCTCCAGCAGGAAGCCGAATTTCTCGCGGGCTTCCTCCGCGCCGATACCCAGCAGGCCGAACACCGCCGACTGCATTTCAGTGCGGTGGATACGCACCGAACCACCGCCGATTTCCGAACCATTCAGCACCATGTCGTAGGCGCGCGCCACCGCGCGCCCCGGATTGCTGTTGAGTTTCTCGATGCTGTCCACGCGCGGCGCGGTGAAGGGATGGTGCATCGCCACCCAGCGTTTGGCTTCATGGTCGAACTCGAACATGGGGAAATCCACCACCCACAGCGGTCGCCAGGTATTCTCCGCCAGCCCGCGTTCCTGGCCGAGTTTCAGCCGCAGCGCACCGAGTGCGTCGTTGACCACCTTGGTCTTGTCGGCGCCGAAGAAAATCAGATCGTTTTTTTGCGCGCCGGTACGCTTGAGAATGCCGGCGATTGCATCCTCCGACAGGAATTTGATGATGGGTGATTGCAGGCCGCCGCGACCCTTGGCCGCATCGTTTACCTTTATATAAGCGAGTCCCCTGGCGCCGTAGCGCGCCACGAATGCGGTGCACTCGTCAATCTCGCTGCGCGCAAGCACGCCGCCGCCCGGCAACCGCAGCGCGGCCACGCGGCCATCGGGATCGGCGGCCGGCCCGGCAAACACCTTGAACTCGCAGTCCTTCACCAGGTCCGCCACATCCACCAGTTCCAGCGGGATGCGCAGGTCCGGCTTGTCGGAACCGTAGCGGCGCATGGCCTCCGCGTAGGTGAGACGCGGAAACGGATCGGGCAAGTCCACGGCCAGCACCTGCTTGAACAGGTCCCGGATCAGGTCTTCCATGACGGCGGTGATGGCCTGCTCGTCCAGGAATGAAGTCTCGATATCCAACTGGGTGAATTCCGGCTGGCGGTCGGCGCGCAGGTCCTCATCGCGGAAGCAGCGCACGATCTGGTAGTAGCGCTCCATACCCGACATCATCAGCAACTGCTTGAAAAGCTGCGGTGATTGCGGCAGCGCAAAGAACCTGCCCGGATGAGTGCGGCTCGGCACCAGGTAATCACGTGCGCCTTCCGGTGTGGCACGAGTCAGCATGGGCGTCTCGATTTCGATAAAGCCGTGTTCATCGAGATAGTGACGCAACGCACGCGCGATCTGCGCACGCATGCGCAGCCGCGACTGCATCACGTGGCGGCGCAGATCTATATAGCGGTATTTGAGCCGCCGCTCCTCGTTCACGTCCTCCTCATCCAGCATGAAGGGCGGCGTCTCGGAACGATTCAGGATTTCCATTTCCTGCGCCAGCACTTCCACCTTGCCGCTGGCGAGATGCGGATTTTCGGTGCCATCGGGGCGGCGGCGTACCCGGCCCTTGATGCTCACCACGAATTCACCGCGCAGGTGCTCGGCGTCGGCGAACATGGCGGCGCGTTCCGGATCGAACACCACCTGCACCAGGCCTTCGCGGTCGCGCAGGTCCACAAAAATCACGCCGCCGTGGTCGCGGCGCCGATGCACCCAGCCGGCAAGACGGATGTCCCGGCCGAGCAGTGATTCGTTGACCTGCCCGCAGTAATGGGTGCGCATGGAAATTTCCTGAAAATCCAGAGGTTCTAGTATGCCGCCGCCGGTCTGGCCAAGTATTGCGCCGGCCGGTCGGCGCGAAATGTTACGGATCGCGCTTCACCCGCGCAAGGCCGGGCGTGGTCTTTCCGGAAACCGGGCGCGGGAAAGGCGGCACGATGACCCCCAGGGAAATGATCATCTTAAGCGCCTCATCCACCGACATTTCCAGTTCGATGACATCCCCCGGCGGCACCATCAGCAGGAAGCCGGATGTGGGGTTCGGCGTAGTGGGCACATAAACGCTGATCATATTGCCCGGCACCTTGGCATTCAGCTCTCCCAATGTGTCACCGGTCTGGAATGCCAGGCTCCAGGTGTCCTTCTGCGGATAGCGGATCAGCACCACCTTGCGGAAGGATTTACCCTTGTTGGAAAACATGGTATCGGAAATCTGTTTCGCGGTGCTATATATCGAACGCACCAGCGGAATGTGTTCCAGCAGCTCATCGCCGAGCCCGAGCAGGTATCGGCCAAGGAAATTGCTGGCGATGAACCCCGTGATAAACAATACGATGAGGACGATGACGATGCCCAGCAGCGCGCTCAGCCCGGGGATGTCGTGGCCGATCAGGGCTTTGGGCTGCCAGGCGAGCGGCAGCAGGTTCACCAGTCCGCCCAGATATCCGGCGAAAAACCGTATGACAAAAAGAGTCGCGCCCACGGGCACCCAGGCGATCAGACCGGTGATCAGGTAACGCCGGATGAGACTCTTGTGCGGGCGCTTCGCGGTTTCCTCGGTCATGCACGCCGCTCAGGAGGATACGGCCTTGGCCGCTTTGTCCCCGGATTTTTTCTCGCTCTTGGCGGCGGTCTCGGGAGCTTTCTTTTCCTTGCTTTCCTTGGCCGGTTTCTCCTTACTCTCCATATCCTTCTTACCCTCCTTGCTCTCCTTGCCCGGTGCCGGACTCTCGCCGCCGTCCAGCACATTGCGTTTCCTGCCGGATTTGAAATCGGTCTCGTACCAGCCGCTGCCCTTCAGGCGAAAGCCGGCGGCGGAGACCAGCTTGCGCAGCGCCAGCCTGTCGCACTCCGGGCATTGCGTGAGCGGTGCGTCGCTCACCTTCTGCAGGGCCTCGGTGCGATGGCCGCAGGCTTCGCACTCATATTCATAGATAGGCATACCGACCCACCTCGTTGAAAACGGTATTGATTGCCCCATGTATGGGGTCAGACCGCCCCGCCTCAAGCCCGCTGCGCCGGGGCGGCGGACATTCATGTCATTATAGCCTCGCCGACCGCGCCACTGTCGCCAAGTATCCCGGGAGTCCCGTGCCTCCAGCCCAGCACCGCAGCCACAGCCTTCGCAGCCTTCTGCCCTTCCTGTGGGAATTCCGCGGACGGACCCTGCTGGCCCTCGCGTTCCTGGTGATTGCCAAGCTCGCCACGGTAACGATCCCGGTGGCCCTGAAGCTCATCGTGGACAGGCTCAACCCGGTGCATCACAGCCTGCTGGTTCTGCCACTGGCATTGCTCATCGGCTATGGCCTGCTGCGCTTCGCCAGCATCCTGTTCGGCGAGTTACGGGACCTGGTATTCGAGCGCGCCGCCCTGCGCGCGGTGCGCCGCATCGCCCTGCGGGTATTCCGCCATCTGCATGATCTTGATCTCACCTTCCATCTGGAGCGCCAGACCGGCGGGCTGTCCCGGGACATCGAGCGCGGTACCCGCGGCATCAGTTTCGTGCTGAGTTTCATGCTGTTCAACATCCTGCCGACGCTGCTGGAAATCGCTCTGGTGCTGGGTATCTTCCTGTGGAATTTCTCCGCCTGGTTCGCGTTCATCATTATCATATCGGTCGTTGTGTACATCGCCTTCTCTATCCTGGTAACCGAATGGCGCATGCACCACGTGCGGCGCATGAACGAGCTGGACTCCAAAGCCAACACCCGCGCCATTGACAGCCTGCTCAACTACGAGACGGTCAAATACTTCACCAACGAGGGTTTTGAAGCACAGCGTTACGATAACGAAATGGCCGCCTGGGAGAAGGAAGCCCTCAAGATCCAGTATTCCCTCTCCACACTCAACAGCGGCCAGGGACTGATCATCGCTGCCGGTGTCACCGCCATGATGCTGCTGGCCGGCTATGAGGTGGTGCACGGCCGCATGACGCTGGGGGATTTCGTCATGGTCAACGCCTACATGGTGCAACTGTTCATGCCGCTCAATTTCCTGGGCTTCGTCTATCGGGAGATGAAACGTTCCATCGTGGACATGGAACGCATGTTTGCGCTGCTGGACCGGAACACCCAGGTGGCCGACAAAGCGGGTGCACCCGCACTCAAGGTGAGCCACGGTGATGTCCGTTTCGAAAACGTGCGTTTCGGCTACGGCAAGGACCGGGAAATCCTCCACGGCGTGAGTTTCGCCATCCCGGCCGGCGCGAAAGTGGCGGTGGTGGGGCCCAGCGGCGCCGGCAAGTCCACGCTCGCACGGCTGCTGTTCCGGTTTTACGACGCCGGCGATGGCCGCATTCTGGTTGACGGCCAGGATATCCGCGACGTGACCCGCGACAGTCTGCGGCGCAACATCGGCATCGTGCCCCAGGACACGGTGCTGTTCAACGACGTCATCTATTACAACATCGCCTACGGCCGGCCCGATGCAACCCGCTCAGACATCGAACGGGCAGCCGCCATGGCGAATCTCAAACAGTTCATCGAATCGCTGCCGCAGGGTTATGAGACGCTGGTAGGTGAACGCGGCCTGAAGCTTTCCGGCGGCGAGAAGCAGCGCGTCGCCATCGCCCGCGCCATGCTCAAAAACCCTCCCATTCTGGTGTTCGACGAAGCCACCTCCAGTCTGGATTCCAACGCCGAGCAGGCCATTCTGGTGGCCATGCGCGAGCTGGCGGAACACCGCACCAGTCTGGTCATCGCCCATCGCCTGTCCACCATCGTGGATGCGGACGAAATCGTGGTGTTGGATCACGGCGCGGTGGTGGAACGCGGTACGCACCGCGAACTGCTGCATGCCGGCGGGCTTTATGCCCAGCTCTGGACGCTGCAGCAGCGGGAAGCGGAGGAAAAGCAGAAGAAAGCCGCCGAACAACCCACGCCGCCCGCATTTGCTCTGAATGGCTGATGCATAAACCGTTCAATCATCGCGGCGAATGTCGCCGCTCCAAACAGGATTGATTGATGAAATCGCCCGTAGGAGCGGTCGTACCGACCGCGATTTCCCGTAACTGACGAGGAACCCCATGCCCAAGAATCACAGCGCACTCATCACCGGCTGCTCCAGCGGCATCGGCCTCGCCACCGCGCAGATGCTCAAGACGCGCGGCTGGAACGTCATCGCCAGCGCCCGCCAGGACAAAGACGTGGCGCGATTAAAGGAAACGGGTTTTCAGGCCGTGCGGCTCAACATCGCCGATCCGCAATCCATTGCCGATGCCCTGGACGAAACCGTGACGCTCACCGGCGGCCGGCTGGATGCCGTGGTCAACAATGCCGGTATTGCCATTCCCGGCGCGGTCGAAGATCTCTCCCGCGAAGTCCTGCAACGACAATTCGACACCAATTTCTTTGGCACGCTCGAACTCACCAACGCTGTGCTGCGACTCATGCGCCGCCAAGGTCATGGCCGCATCGTCATGGTGAGTTCCATCCTCGGCCGCGTGGCCGTACCCTGGCGTGGCGCTTACAACGCCAGCAAATTTGCCCTTGAAGGCATCACCGACACCCTGCGCCTGGAATTGCGCGGCTCCAATATAAAGGTAAGCCTCATCTGTCCGGGTCCGGTGAAAAGCCGTTTTCGCGACAACTCCCTTGCCAACTTCGATGAATACGTGGATTCCGCTTCAAGCCCCCACCGAGAGAGTTACGCACGCCTCAAAGCCCAGACCGGTGAGGAGAAGGACAACACGCCGTTTACGGTACCACCCGAGATTGTGGCAACGCGCATCGTTCATACTCTGGAAAGCGGACATCCGAAAGCACGCTATTACGTTACAACCCCCGCTTATGTTCTCGCTTTCCTGCGCTGCATGCTGCCGACCCGCTGGATGGATGCCATCCTCGCTCGAATCTAAAGGCTGGCCAAAACTCTGACGTGGAAGTGGAAGAAGGCCGGGACAAGGCTTAGGGAAACTCTGATTTATTCCCGTTGTCATAGCGTACATCCATTTTCGTTCTGAGGAGACGATGATGCGCGAGAGACAAGCGACATTTGCGGAAGTGGGGTTTGAACAGTACCGCAAAGTCACGC
>JAJYUH010000012.1 GCA_021792635.1 Natronospirales bacterium
CGTCGCGTGACTTTGCGGTACTGTTCAAACCCCACTTCCGCAAATGTCGCTTGTCTCTCGCGCATCATCGTCTCCTCAGAACGAAAATGGATGTACGCTATGACAACGGGAATAAATCAGAGTTTCCTTAAATCAATGGGCCAGGTTCGCTCACTGAACCCCAACCCGCCGCCCAGGATGCACCGCGCGTCAGGCTCCCGGTTTTGGCGCTGCCGCTGGCAAGGGATAGATAGATTGCGGCCATGGGATCGGGTGCCGCTGCTGCAGCTTCACGATGGCAGCCAGCGGCACCAGCGCCACGTGCCGGGCGGCGAGTCGGGGAAGCTCCGCCTCCAGCACGCTCAGGGTCGCCGGTCGGGGATGACCGATGGCGATGGCAAAGCCCTTGTCGCGCGCGATGTCCAGCAGCCGGTTGAACTGGAACCTGACCGCCCGGGGTGTATTCACGTCATCCAGGAATACGTCGCGGCGCGCCGCCGGCACGCCATTTTCCAGTGCGATCTGGTAGGCGATGCTATCGGCGGTCGTGTAGCTGTCTATATAGAAGAGATGCCCGATGTGATGCAGTGTCTGCATGACCCAGGCGAGATCACCGGGGTGCATGCTGATGAGGCTGCCTTCATGGTTGTTGACGCCCACCCGGTAGGGAATGGACGCCACATCGTCGCGCACCGTGTCCTGGATCTGCCGTCTGGTCATATCCAGCGTGATACCGCCGGGACCGAGGGGCGCGTCATCAATGGCTTGCATGGGCAGGTGCAGCAGCACTTCCTTGCCGCGCGCATGGGCAAGGTCCGCGATACGCACCGCAAAAGGCGTATGCGGCAGAATGGCGCAGGCCACCGGACCCGGCAGATCCACTGCGCGCCGGTCTTCCTCCAGGGTATTGCCCAAATCATCAATGATGATGGCGATGACGGGATGCCGCACCGCTGCCGCCGACACGGCGCGCGGCAGGAAGCCGCACACCGCGAGCAGCGCCGATAACAGCGCCGCGGCTGTCCGCCTGCGTTGCCGCCACGCGTCGCGCGGTATCATCCCGACCCGTCGCTACTTGCCAGGCTCAGGCCCTTGAGAATATTCAGGGCCTCATAGAGCTGAAAATCCTGCGACGCCAATTGATCGCCGGCCTTGACATCCGACGACGCTTCCGGTGTGGGCGCCGTGTTGCCGAGATGGCCTGCCAGATTGGCTTCCCTGATGGTTGCGCCGGCTGTATTCGCCACGCTTACGTTGAAAGCCGGCACCACGATATCCGGCTTGATGCCTTCCGCCTGGATGGAATGCCCCGAAGGCGTGTAATACAAGGAGGTGGTGAGCTTGATGGCGGCGCCCTGCGGCAGCGGAATCACGGTCTGCACCGACCCCTTGCCGAAAGTCTGGGTGCCCAGGATGAGCGCACGGTGATTGTCCTGGAGTGCACCGGCGGTGATTTCCGCCGCCGAGGCGGTACCGCCGTTTACCAGCACCACCATGGGCGCATCGGCGAGTATGTCCCCCGGCGTGGCGCGGCGCACAAAATTGGAATCCGGCGCGCGGCCTTTCGCCGAGACAATGATGCCGCTGTTCAGAAACGCGTCGGACACTTCCACCGCCGCATCCACCAGGCCGCCGGGGTTGTTGCGCAAGTCCAATATCAGGCCCTTGAGTGCGCCGTGGTTCTCCTTGATCAGGGTTTTCACCGCCTTTACCACCCCGTTGCCCGTGTCTCCGCTGAACTGACTGATGCGCACGTAACCGTAGCCCGGCTCCAGCAGGCGGCTGCGCACGCTGGCCACATGGACTTCAGAACGTGTGAGCCTGAAATCCAGCGGCTTGTTCACACCGCGGCGCAGAATGGTCAGTGTCACGCCGGTACCGGGTGCGCCGCGCATGAGCGCCACCGCGTCATCCAGGCTCATGCCGTCGAGGGCGGTGCCGTTCACGCGCACGATGACGTCGCCGGCCTGGATGCCGGCCCGGGCGGCGGGGGTGCCATCTATCGGGGATATCACCACCACGGCGCCGTTCTGCTGCGTGACTTCGAGTCCCAGACCGCCGAATTGCCCCGTGGTCAGGGTCTGCATTTGCAGATAATCGGCCTTATCCAGAAAGGCGGAATGGGGATCCAAGCCCGCGAGCATTCCGCCAATGGCGTTGTCGATGAGCGTCTTGTCGCTCACCGGCTGCACATAGTCTTCCTTGACAAGCTGCATCACATCCGCCAGCAGCCGTACTTGCTGCCAGGGCAAGCGGGATTGCGGCTGCGTAGCGGGAGTGGGGGGGGCAGCGGCAAAGACGGGCGCCGGTGCGGCGAGAGCGATTCCCAGTGCGAAACCGATCACCCTCACGACTGACTTGCGGAACACGCTGGACATGGGAAATATTCTCCGGCTGCGAACAGCCTGCTGAAGTACGCAATCAAGATAACACAGCGGCGCTTAGCCGCGTGGCAGACGGCCGCTACACCACTCGCGCGGATTGAGCGCCACGTTGCGATGGCGTATTTCAAAATACAGCGCGGGCTTGTTCTGGCCGCCGCTGTCTCCCAGGGTGGCGATGGTCTCGCCGGCCTGCACCCAGTCTCCCACGTGCACGTACACGCTTTGGTTGTGCGCGTAGATGCTCATGTACCCGTCACCATGATCAATAATCACCAGCAGGCCGAAATGCGGCAGCCAGTCCGCGAATACCACGCGTCCATAGGACACGGCGCGCACCGGCGTGCCCTGCGGCGCGGCGATGAGATCGCCCTGGGCATGCAGGCGGCCGTCCGCCAGCGGTTCACCGAAGTACTGGATCACCCGGCCCAGCACCGGCCAGGGCAGACGCCCGCGCAACCTGGCGAAGCGCTGATGTTTTGTCAGATCCGCGGGGATATCCGCCAATGCCCGCTGCAGATTCGCCAGCAGATCTTCAATGGAACGCGCATTGCGCTGCATGCGCACGAGCTGCTCGCCGCGGTTATGGATATTAACGTCTAGTTTCGCAAGCAATCGCCTGCGCGCGGCGCGTGTCCGCTGCAGGCCGGCGAGTGCCCGGGCACGCTGATCACGCAGGCTGGTAAGTCTGTTCACCTGCCGTTCGACCCGTGCGTTGATTCTGGCGAGGGCATCAAGTTTGTTGCGTACCACCCGGATACGCGCCGCCCGCGCCTTGTTGAAATAGCTGTAATAGGTCAGCAACCGGCTGATGGTGGCGGGGTCCTGGGCATTCAACAGCAACTGCAGTTGCGAATCCCGGCCTTGCATGTAGGCGGCGCGGATCTGTTGCGCCAGCGCCGCCTTCTGCGCATCCAGCGCCGCCTGCTTCTGCATCTGCCGGCGATGTAATGCATCGAGTTTTGATTGCGCCTGCGTCACCGAACGATCCAGGTCGTGCAAATTCTCGGCCAGTTGTGCGATCCCCCGCTCATTCTTGCGCAACTGCAACTGCAGCTTGCTGCGCCGCTGCACGTCGCGATCCATACGCGCCTGCACTTCGGCGATACGTGCGCGCAGCAGCTTGAGTTCCGCCTGTTTGACCGCCGCAGTGTCAGCGGCGGCGCGGAGCGCGCCGCCCAGCAAAAGAAACGCGCACAGCACCGCAACGATGCGTGCGCGCGTCATGGTCTGCGGCGGGGCGCAAGGCACCGCGTCCGGTGATGGATAAGGCGGAAGGCCTGCCTTAAGCGGGCGGTCATGGCTGGTTTCCGGCACGGGATACGCGGCCATTCTAGGGGATTCCCCCGGCTCCTCAAAGGCTGGCGCAGCAAGCTGATATACTACGCGCCCCTTAACACGTGATTCTGTGCATAATCCATGCTGCACCTGCTTGAATTCACCCATCACCATCCCTATCTCATTGCCGCCGCCGCCGCCATCATCCTGCTCATCATCGGTGATGAGTTGCTGCGGCGCCTGCGCAAGTACCAGGAGGTGGCGCCGGCGCAGGGTGTGCTTCTTATAAACAAGGGTGCCACGGTATTGGACATCCGGTCAGCCAAGGAATTCGGCGACGGCCATGTGATCGGTGCGCGCAATATTCCCGCAGCGGAGCTCGGCAGTCGCGTGGCGGAATTGGATAAATTCAAGGAGCAGCCGCTGATCATTTATTGCGACAGCGGGCAGACGAGCCACGGCGCAGCCGGCGTCCTGATCAAGCATGGCTTCAGGAATGTGCATACGCTGAAAGGCGGTATCCGGGCCTGGCGGAGCGAGCGCTTTCCGCTGGAGCGGGATTAGATTTGCGAGGAACCAAGACATGAAGCCTGTCGTCATCTACAGCACACGCGTGTGCCCGTATTGCATGCGCGCCAAGGCGTTGTTGCAATCCAAGCGGGTACCCTATACCGAATTCCTCGTAGATGCGGATCCCGCCAAACGCGAGGAAATGGAGCAGAAAAGCAATCAGCGCAGCGTGCCGCAGATTTTCATCGGCGAACGCCACGTGGGCGGCTGCGACGAGCTTTATGCTCTCAACCGCAAAGGCGAGCTGGACACGCTGCTCACCGGTTAAATTCATTCAACGTTTCAAGGAAACATCATGGCTGACACTCCCTCATCCACATCTGTCACCCCGGGCAACGGCCAGGCCGGCGGCAAGCAGGTGCTGCTGCAACGCATCTATATCAGGGACTGCTCTTTCGAATCGCCGCGCGCGCCGGCGGTATTCGCTTCACAGTTCAGCCCCGAGGTGCAGGTAAATATGCGCAGCGACATCAACAAACTCGGGGAGGATAACTTCGAGGTGGTGCTCACTGTCACGATCGAAGCGCAGGCCGAAAGCCGCAGCATTTTCCTGGTGGAAATCCACCAGGCGGGCCTGTTCACCATCAGCGGCTTCACGGAAGCGGAATTGGGTGCGGTGCTTGGCAGCTATTGCCCCAACATCCTGTTCCCTTACGCGCGGGAGGCGGTGGCGGACCTGGTGCAGAAGGGCGGCATGCCGGCGCTGCTGTTGCAGCCGGTGAATTTCGACGCCATCTATATGCAGAGTACCGCTCAGACGGCCGCCGCGGACGGCGCGGTACAGGCCTGAGTCTTTCGCCCGGCCATGGCCGTTCCGGCTCCCATCGGCATTCTCGGCGCCGGCTCCTGGGGGACGGCGCTCGCCATCCTGTTTGCGCGCAACGGCCGCGGGGTGCGGCTATGGTCGGTGGAGGCGAAGGAACTCATACCGCTCGCGGGCGAACGTGAGAACCGCCAGTATCTGCCGGGAATGCGATTCCCCGAGCAGCTTGCCATCGAACCGCAACTGCAGGTACTCACCGCCGCTGTCAGTGACGTGCTGGTGGCAGTGCCGAGCCATGGTTTTCGCGCTACCCTGCAACAGCTCGCCGCATGTGCACCCGGGAACCTGCGTCTCGTCTGGGCCACCAAAGGCTTCGAGCATGACAGCGGCAAACTGCTGCACCAGGTGGCGCGCGAAGTTCTGGGCGAACAGGTGCCGCTGGCGGTGATTTCCGGTCCCACCTTCGCGCGCGAAGTGGCGGCGGGCCTGCCCACGGCCGTGACCGTGGCATCTACGCATGCGGATTTTGCACGCGACTTGGCGCAAAGCCTGCACAGCCCGTGGTTCCGCGCCTACACTTCCAGCGACATGGCCGGCGTGGAAACGGGCGGCGCGGTAAAGAACATCATCGCCATCGGCTGCGGCATCAGCGACGGTCTGAAATTCGGCGCCAATGCGCGCGCCGCACTTATTACCCGCGGCCTGGTGGAAATCACGCGTCTCGGCCTGGCCCTCGGCGCCCATGCCGAGACTTTCCAGGGGCTCGCCGGCCTGGGCGATCTGGTGCTCACCTGCACCGACGACCAGTCGCGTAACCGGCGTCTGGGTCTCGCCCTCGCCGCCGGCCGCGACGTGAAACGCATCGAGCGTGACATCGGCCAAGTCGTGGAAGGAGTGTACGCCGCCGAGGCGGTGTATAAGCTGGCGCACCGGCTCGGCGTGGAAATACCGATCACCGAGCAGATCTACCGCATTCTCTATGCGGGGCTGAGCCCGCGCACCGCGGTGGAAGCCCTCATGACGCGCAACCTCAAAGCGGAATGATTCTGCGCGCGTGAACTACGGCGGTGCAACCTCCGCGCGTTGCGCCTGAACGCCTCAATCGCCTCCTGCAAACCCAAGCTGCCGCCAGGCTTCGTACACGATCACCGCCACGGCGTTGGAAAGGTTGAGGCTGCGATTACCGGGTCGCATCGGGATACGCAGTACCTGCTCCGGCGGCAAGCCAGCCAGCAGCGCTTGCGGCAGGCCACG
Organism: Natronospirales bacterium; assembly: GCA_021792635.1. Classification (GTDB taxonomy): domain Bacteria; phylum Pseudomonadota; class Gammaproteobacteria; order Natronospirales; family REEB76; genus REEB76. The sequence goes on from JAJYUH010000012.1 coordinate 6,226, forward strand.
GGTCTCGGGGCCGAACAGAAATCCGTCGCCGGGCTGGAACTGCACTTCCGCATAGCCATGCCGGCCGCGGGTGGAAACAGCGAATAATCGCGCCGGCGCCGTCTCTTTTATAAAGGCATCGAAGTCGGTGTGCTCGTACACGCATGCCATATCACGGTAATCAAGGCCGGCACGTTTCACCCGGGTTTCGGTAATCTCGAATCCCAGCGGATGGATGAGGTGCAGCCGAGCACCCGCATTGGCGCACAGGCGTATGATATTGCCGGTATTCGGCGGGATTTCCGGCTGATAGAGGACCACATGCAGCATGCTTGAGCGTTTATTCCCTTGCGAAACAGGGGTACTCCTTATCCTAACCTGCTCTCATCACGCGGAGAAGGAAAGCAAGCGCGGGATATTTGATACGGGGATCGAGGCATGACCGAACACAAGCTTCCCGAATCGCTGAAAACCGGCTTCTGCGACCTGGAATTCCGCTCGCCGCTGGTGCTGCTGTCGGGTTGCGTCGGCTTCGGCGAGGAATACACGCGTGTGGCCGGCTTTTCCAACCGCGACGTGGGTGCGGTGTGCCTCAAGGGCACGACGCTCAAGGCCCGGCTTGGTAACAAACCGCATCGTATCTTCGAGACGCCTGCGGGCATGCTCAACGCCATCGGCCTGCAGAACCCCGGCGTGGACCATGTGGTGAAGCATATCCTGCCGACGCTCGACTTTTCCGAAACGCATTTCATCGCCAATGTGTCCGGCTCCACGCTGGAGGAGTACGTGGAGGTCACACGGCGTTTCGACGACTCCCCCATCAACGCCATCGAGATCAACATTTCCTGCCCCAATGTGCGGGAGGGCGGCGCGGCCTTCGGCAACAGCCCGGAAATGTCAGCGCGGGTGGTGGCGGCCTGCCGCAAGGTGACCCAAAAACCCCTCATTACCAAGCTCTCCCCCAATCAGACCGATATCGCCGAGAACGCGCGCCGCTGCCTGGAGGCCGGCAGCGACGCATTCGCGGCCATTAACACCTTCACCGGCATGGCCATTGACGTGGAAACCCGCAAACCCGTCATCGGCAATGTGCAGGGCGGCCTGTCCGGTCCGGCCATCAAACCCATGGCGCTCCTCAAGGTGCTGCAGGTCTATCAGGTGGCCCGGCCCCACCAGGTGCCCATCATCGGACAGGGCGGCATCACCACCGCCCGTGATGCCCTGGAATTCCTCATGGCCGGGGCGAGCGCCGTAGGTGTCGGCACCGCGCTCTTCTACGATCCGCTGGTCTGCCGCAAAATCAATGCCGGTATCGCCGACTTTCTCGCCCGCCGGCGCATCCGGCGGGTGGAGGATTTGGTGGGCACACTGGATGCGGATACACTGCCATTGCCCCTGTGTGCGGCAGGATAATCACGCACGCCGGCACGCCCATTGCGTGGCGGATGTGTCTGCACGGCGAGTCGAAGACCGGCATCATGCGATTTACTTGTTACATATTCTTGGCTATGCTTCGCGCCGCCAGCCTACCAATCAGACCGGGCTCGCAATGGTGCTGCACAACCGGGCCGCCACCGCCAGTACCGGCCAGGGATAAATCCGTGTACTGTCCTGACAGGAGGAATTGCTCTGCTGCCATTCTTCAAGCCACGCATTAGAACCGAGGGACTGACCGGAGTCAGCTTCGAAGCCGGCGGCGTCGCCATTGCCCGAATCGTACGTGACCGATCCCGTCGCCCGCTGCTTGAATGTCTGCACTTCGCCACCGTTAAACGGGATGAGGAGCCGGCGCGTATCCTGCGCAACCATATTGAAAGCCTGAAACTCGAACACACGATCTGCAGCACGGTGATGGGTTCGCAGGAATACCAGTTGCTGCTGTTGGAGGCACCCGATGTTCCCCCCGCCGAGCTCAAGGCTGCCGTCCGCTGGCGCATCAAAGACCTCATCGGCTTCCACATAGATGACGCGGTCATTGATGTCTTCGAAATCCCCGGTCAATACCGTGCCGGGCAGTCGCACATGATGTATGCGGTGGTGGCGCGTTCCAAGATCGTCCAGGAGCGCGTCGGCCTCATCGAGAATTCCGCTGCCCAGCTTGAGATCATTGATATACCGGAGATGTGCCTGCGCAACGTGACCGCCCTCACCGAAGAGGATGTGCAGGGCGTGGCACTGCTGTACCTCGCCCGCAAGCATGGCCTGGTGATTTTCACCCGTCAGCACACGCTGTATCTCGCCCGCAAACTGGATATCGGATCCGATGCTCTTGCCGACGCCGCTGCAGGCGGACAGGGAACCGCTGCACTGGACAACCTGTTGCTGGAGATACAGCGTTCACTGGACTACTACGACAGCCATTTCTCGCAACCGCCGATCTCCGCATTGCTGCTGGCGCCCAGCGAATCCCCGTTGCCGCACCTGCAGCCTTATCTCGCGCAGAATCTTTCGGTAGCCGTCAGAAAACTGGAGCTTGCCAAACTGCTGCAGAGCCCGGACACCAGTGATGAGACCATCCAGGCCCGTTGTCTGAATGCACTGGGGGCGGCGTTACGCATGGAGAATGTGGCGTTGTGAACCAGCAGATCAACCTCTACCAGCCGATCTTCCGTAAACAGCCGAAGATCTTTTCCGCCGTCACGGTGCTGCAGATGTCGGGCATATTCGTGCTGGCACTGCTGCTTATCTATATATACAGCCTGTGGCAAAGCACCATGCTCGGGCGCCAAGCCACCCAGCTCAACCAGCAATTGCGGGCGGATACCGCGCGTCTGGCGCAGTTGGAGAAAGTGCTGCCGTCGCATGCCGTGAACCCCGCGCTGCAGGCGGCCCTCAAGTCCGCGATGGCACAACTCGATCTCAAGCAGCAGGCGCTGTCAGCGCTGGCGAAACGCACTTACGGCGTCACCGGCGGTTTCTCGGGTCAGCTTGCGGGTCTCGCCCGTCAGCACCTCAACGGCTTGTGGTTGACCGAGATCCGGCTGGCGCGCGGCGGCGCAGATTTCGAGATGCGCGGCGAAACCGTGGATCCGCGCCTGCTGCCCGAGTATCTGCAGAGACTGGCGGCGGTGCCTGTCTTCCAGGGCACGGAGTTCGGAATGCTGCGCATCGAGCGCCCGAAGAAAGACCGCCGGGTGCTGAGTTTCCGCATCAGCACCGCACTCAACGGAATCTCCGCACAGGAATCCGCACATGCAAGCCCGCATTAAGCAACTGCTGGCACGTATGGATGAGCTGAGCCTGCGGGAGCGCGTGATCCTCTTCGTCGGCATCCTGGTTACGCTGTTCGTGGTGTGGGATGTGGTGCTGATGGGCCCCGTGACGCTGCACGAAAAAAGCGCGCAGCAACGCATAGATAATCTGCACTCCCAGATCGCCACGCTCAACAAATCCATCCGCCAGTTGGTCGCTTCCCGCAGCAGCACCCCCAACGTGGAGTTGCGCGCCAAGCTGGAAACCGTGCAGGCGGACAGTGCCAGGCTGGACGCACAGCTGAGCAGCGCTACCGCGGGTCTGGTACCGCCCAATCGGATGGCGAATCTGCTGGAACAGGTGCTGGCGCGGCAGCGCGGACTGCGCCTCGTCAGCGTGGAAAATGAACCGCCTCAGCCGCTGCTGAAGGTCGCAGACGGGACGGGTACGGAGGCCGTGGAGAGCGGCAGCCTGTATGAACACGGCCTGCAAATCGTATTCCAGGGGAACTACGCTGATATCATGGCGTACCTGCAAGCGCTGGAGCACCTGAAATGGCGCTTCTATTGGGATGCGCTGGATTTGCAGGTGAAGAAATACCCCATCAGTCAGGTCACGATTCGGGTACACACCCTGAGCCTGCACAAGGGTTACATCGGTGTCTAGACTTCGCACAGCCGGGCTATTTGCGACCGCGCTGCTGGCACTGGCGGCGGTGACCGGGCATGCCGGTCCGCTTCCGGATCCGACCCGGCCTGACTACCTGAACCACGCCTCCCGGGCGGCGGTAACGCCCGGCTGGCAGGTGACTTCCATCATCGTCTCGCCCAGCCGGCGCCTCGCGAGCATCAACGGCCGGACGGTGAAGCCCGGCGATCGCGTGGATGGGGCCACGGTGCTGGAAATCATGCCCTACGCGGTGAAACTCGAAAACAAACATGGCATATTCACCGCTTACCTGCTGGCGGGAGACATAAAACGGCCGCTTGCGGGCCCGCATGGGACTTGAGACATGATGCACAGCAAATCCATCCTCATCCTGATGTGCGCAGCCGCGCTCATGGCGGCGTGCGCGCATACTCCCAGCATGAATACGCCGCATAAGAACGTACCCGCGGGCGGCAAGACAGGGCCCACGCCGCCGCCCGCACCGCCTGCGGCGGTGAGCAACGCGCTGCTGCCAACGGTGGGTCCGAAACTGCCCACGAATGAAACTGCGAATGCAGACGAGCATTTCGACATCTCGGTGCAGAACGCCGCGGCACACGATTTCTTCATGAGCCTGGTGAAGGACACCCCCTACAACATGGTGGTGAATCCGGCGGTTACCGGCAGCATCTCCCTTACCCTCAAGAACGTCACCGTGCCCGAAGTCATGGAAACGGTGCGCGACGTTTACGGTTATGAATACCAGCGCCGCGGCGACACCTTCATGGTGCTGCCTGCCAGCATGCGCACGCGGATATTCCAGGTGAATTACCTGGATTTCATCCGCAAGGGCAAGTCCATCACCCGCGTCACCTCCGGCGAGACCACCCAGAACCAGAGCAGCCCCTACGGCGGCGGCTACGGCGGCTACGGCGGATCAATGCCCGCCGCCACCGGCAACAACAGCCAGCAGCAGTCCACCGGCAGTGAAGTCACCACCAAGACGGATTCCAACTTCTGGAAGGACCTGCAAACCACCTTGAGCGGCATCATCGGCCCGGGCGGCGGCCGCAAAGTGGTGGTGGACCCGGATTCCGGCGTGGTCGTGGTGCGCGCGATGCCCGCCGAATTGCGCGAGGTGCGGCAGTACCTGAGCGCGGTGCAGAACAGCGTCTCGCGCGAAGTGGTGCTGGAAGCCCGCATCATCGAGGTGGACCTCAATCACAACTTCCAGTCGGGCATCAACTGGGGGGCTTTGGGTCAGCCGGGTACCGGTAAAACCGTCTTTATCGGCAACGTCGGCGGTCAGAACCTGTTCGGCAACACGGCGGGCACGGCCAACGGTCAGGGCCTCTCGGATCTGAAGGGCTTGCCATTGACCCTCACTCCGGGTAACGCCGTCACCAGCTACCCGAGTTCGGCTTTCGGCGGCACCTTCGCCGCCGCCCTGAATCTGGGTGATTTCAACGGCTTCATCGAACTGCTGGACACCCAGGGTAACGTGCATGTGCTGTCGAGTCCGCGCGTGGCCACACTCAACAACCAGAAAGCGATAATCAAGGTCGGTTCCGATCAATTCTTCGTCACCGGCCTTCTCAGCAATACTCTGGGTGGGGGCCTGGCCGGCGCAGCCACCAGTCAGAACATCATCCTGCAGCCGTTCTTCTCCGGCATCGCCCTGGACGTAACCCCGGAGATCGACGCTGACGGTTTCGTGACCCTGCACATCCATCCCACGGTCAGCCAGGTGACCAGTCAGTTGACAAATCTCACTTTCTCCGGCCAAGCCACCAGCGTGCCGCTGGCTTTCAGCCAGGTGCGCGAGTCGGACAGCGTGGTGCGCGCCAAGAGCGGTCAGATTGTGGTCATCGGCGGATTGATGAAAACCCAGATCCAGGATGTGGTGAACAAAACCCCGTTCCTGAGTGACATTCCGCTGCTCGGGGACTTGTTCACCCAGGTTCACAAAGTGCGTGTGAAGAGCGAACTGGTGATTCTGCTGAAGCCGATGGTAATAGAGAACGGACGCGGCTGGTCGGCACTCACAAAGCAACAGCTCCACCGCATACACTCGCTGGAGAATGGTGGAAATCCGTAACGGATGCGCCTGGCGGATGTGGCATGTACCTGCAACACTTCGGTTTTCGTGAGTATCCATTTTCGCTCACGCCGGATACGAGCTTCTTTTACGGTTACGCCAGCCACCAGGAGGCGCTCAACGTCCTCTTGGTAGCCCTGCGCAGCGGCGAGGGCTTTATCAAGGTTACCGGCGAGGTGGGTCTCGGCAAGACCTTGCTGTGCCGCAAGCTGCTTGATTCCCTGGGCGACGGTTTCGTGACCGCCTTTCTGCCCAATCCGCATCTGTCTCCGGGTTCCATGCGCCTCGCGCTCGCTGAAGAGCTTGGGGCCGGGGTGTCTAACCGCGCCACCCAGGAAGACATGTTGCGTGCCATCACCCGGCGCCTGCTGCAGCTCGCGGGTGCGGGTACGCAGGTGGTCGTGTGTCTCGATGAGGTACAGGCCATGCCGAATTACACGCTGGAGGCGGTGCGCCTGCTCACCAATCTGGAAACGGAAAAGTTCAAATTGCTGCAGGTGGTCATGTTCGGCCAGCCGGAACTGGACGCGCGCCTCAAGGGGATACATTTGCGGCAACTGCAGCAACGCATTACGTTTTCCTACCGGCTTGTGCCGCTGGACAAACAGGCTGTGGCTGAATATGTACGCCACCGCCTGCGTGTGGCCGGCTATCACGGCGCTCCGTTATTCACTGAGCGCGCGCTGGCAGCCGTGTACCGCGGCAGCGGGGGTATTCCGCGACTGGTGAATATCCTGTGCCACAAAGCGCTGCTGGCGGCCTTCGGCCCCGGCGAGGATTACATCACGCTGCGGCACGTGCGCCGTGCGGTGGCGGATACGGAAGGGGCGCGGCGGCTCACGCCGCGTTTTCTGCATCCGCTGATCTATGCGGCGGTGATCGGAGCGGTAGGCCTGGTGGCGGGAATGATGTATTGGCTGGAGACATGGCGATGAGCCTCATCAATCAGATGCTGCGCGACCTGGAAGAGCGCCGGCGCCGTGAGCAAGCACCGCTCTCCCAGGTACGTGCCGTGGAGCGGGTGTCGCACCGGGGGCGCTACCTGCTCAGCACCGGGCTCGGCTTGCTGCTCCTGCTTGCGGGTCTTACGGGCTATTCTCTCTGGCAACAGAAAAGCCTGCCGGCGGTGCAGCGGGCGGCAAACCGCCCGCAACCAATCGTGGCCGCGGTGGGCGGCGGGGTCACGCTGCATCACGAGCTGCACGTTGCCACCGCTTCGGCGGCACCCGGCGCAGCGGTGACATCCCCGCTGAAAGCGCCTGCTCTGCCCCTGCCTGCCCCTCCCGTCGCGTTGGCCAATGGCCGCCCGGCAAGCTCACCCTCCCCCACGCGCCTGCTGGATGCGCGCCTGCAACAGCACGGCATCCGACAGGGTCTGTACTTTGATTTCAACAGGCCGGTGCGCTGGAAACTGCGGGAGTTTCCCGCCCGCCACCGTATCAGTCTGTCCGTCACTCCTGTGGACGGCCTGTCCGCGGTGATCCACACCCTGCCGCTGCCGCCGGCAGTAACGGGCATAAAGTACGCGCTCACCCCGGAACACCGCTTGCTGCTGGTGTTCAGCGTGCAACCGGGTACGCGCGCGTATACCGCACCGATCAACAGCAACAAGCAACTGGAAATCGTTTTCACACCTGCCGCAGCGCCGTCCGCCCCTGCGCCCGTTGCAGACAGCCGCGTCACCAAACTGCCGGCGCAGATCACGCCTGCGGCGCGTTCGATACACGCATATAACCACGGGATTCAGGCACTGCGACAAGGACGCATCCATGCAGCGGAAGGATTTTTCCGCAGCGCCCTGGACGGTAATCCGCACAATGGTGCGGCCCGTGAAGCATTGGCGGAACTATACGCGCGCAACGGGCTCGAGCCCGAAGCCGAAACCCTGCTCCGCGCCGGCCTCGCCCTCGGCGGTGCAAACCAGCCGGCGTTCGCCAAACTCTATGCCAGCCTGCTGGCGCGGCAGGGCGCCGCCTCCCAAGCCATCCGCATGCTGCGTGCCCATGAACCACACATGCGGACGGATCCCGAATATTATGCACTGCTGGCGGGCCTGTTGCAGCACAGCGGTGATTACGCGGCGGCGGCTGAGCTATACCGCCGGCTGGTGGCGCTGGATCCCGCCCAGGGGGTATGGTGGGCCGGACTGGGTATCTCGCTTGAGCAAACCGGCAAACCCGATGCCGCCCTGCATGCCTATCTCCAGGCGCGTGCCGCCGGCGGCTTGAGTGACGCCGTGGCCCAATACGTGCAAAATCGCATCGACGCCTTGAAACACTGAGTAACGCCGGGAGTTCCATGTGGCCACTGCAGCACCCCGCAAACAGAAAATCCGCATCGGCGATTTGCTGGTGCAGAACAAAATCATCTCCGAAGGGCAGCTCGAAGCCGCCCTGGCGGAACAGAAGAAGAGCGGCCGGAAACTGGGACGCGTGCTGGTGGATCTGGGATTCATCGAGGAAACGCAACTGCTTACCTTCCTGTCGCGACAGCTGAATACGCCCCTGATTGATCTGAAACACTTCAAGTTCAGCCCGGACACCATGCGGCTGCTGCCGGAAACCTATGCCCGACGCTATCGCGCCATCGTGCTGAGTACGGGATCCACCGACGTGCTGGTGGGGATGGCCGATCCTACCGACATCTTCGGCTATGACGAAATCACGCGCATCCTGCAGCGTCCTCTGCGTCTCGCGCTGGTGCGCGAAGCGGATCTGCTGCGCGCCATAGACATCGTTTACCGGCATACCGAGGAAATATCCTCGCTAGCCGAAGAACTGGGTGAGGAACTGGCGGCCGGTGACTACGACCTGGCGCAACTGGTGGCCGAAGAGAGCAGCGTGGATGCGCCGGTCGCCAAACTGCTGCAATCCATGTTCGAGGATGCGGTACAGGTGAACGCCTCGGATATCCACATCGAGCCGGATGAGAAAGTGTTGCGTATCCGCCAGCGCATTGACGGCGTGCTGCATGAGCACATCATCGAGGGCCGCCGCGTGGCGGGTGCACTGGTGACGCGCCTCAAACTCATGTCCGGCCTGGATATCTCCGAGAAACGCATGCCCCAAGACGGCCGTTTCAGCATCCACGTCAAGGACCGTTCGGTGGATGTACGCGTGGCCACCATGCCGATCCAGTTCGGCGAGTCCGTGGTGCTGCGTCTGCTGGACCAGTCCACCAACCTGCTGTCACTGGAAAACCTCGGCATGCCGGAGGAGATGCGCGCGCGTTTCACACACCTGATTCAGCTCCCCTACGGCATGATCCTGGCCACCGGCCCCACCGGCAGCGGCAAGACCACCACCCTGTATGCGGCGCTCAATTTCATCAACAAATCGGACATCAAGATTATCTCCGTCGAGGATCCCATCGAGTACCACCTGTCCCGCATCAACCAAGTGCAGGTCAACCCGCGCATCGGGCTCGACTTCAGCCGGGTGTTGCGTAATGCTCTGCGCCAGGACCCGGATGTGATCATGGTGGGTGAGATCCGTGACCACGAAACCGCCGAGATCACGCTGCGCGCCGCCATGACCGGTCATCTGGTACTGTCCACCGTGCACACCAACGACGCCGTCACCACCGTGAGCCGGCTGCTGGACATGGGCGCCGAAGGGTATCTCATCGCGGCCGGTCTGCGTGCGGTGGTGGCGCAACGTCTGGTGCGCCGCATATGCGATGCGTGTACCGTGCCTGCGCACGTGAATGCCAACCAGCAGGCCTGGCTCAACTCGGTACCCGAGGCGGGGAACATTGACCCCACCCGGTTTCGCCAGGGTCGCGGCTGCACCTACTGCAACGGCACCGGTTATCGCGGCCGCATCGGCGTCTATGAACTGCTGGAACTGGATGAGGGACTGACCGACGCGCTGCGACGCAGTGACAGTGCGGAGTTCGCGCAGCGTGCGCGCCACAAGCGGGATTTCCGTCCGTTCGTGCTGTGTGCGCTCGAATATGCCGTGGCCGGTATCACCACGGTGGAAGAAACCATGCGCATCTCCAGCGGCATCGAAAAATACACGGAAGATGTCCCTGAACCGGCAGCGCCCGCCGGCTCCCTTTCCACATCGCGAGATTGAGACAGGATGGCGACTTTTCGTTACCGTGGACGCAGCAGCCGGGGCGAGCTGATCCTGGGCGAGCTGGATGCCGATACCGCCGATGCGGTGGCCACGCAACTCTTCAACAGCGGCATCACGCCGATAGACATCGGCCTGAAACCGCCAGAACGCCAGACCCTGGGCAGCCTGTGGCGTCGTCTCACCGGCAACCAACCCCGGCTCGATGATCTGATCCTGTTCGCGCGCCAGATGTATGCGCTGGTCAAGGCGGGCGTGCCGCTGGTGCGCGGCCTCACCAGCCTGGAGCAGTCCAGTCACAACGAAACGCTGCGCACCGCCCTGCGGGATATCGTGGACAATCTCGAATCCGGACGCGACCTGGCGGGCTCCCTGGCGCGCCACCCCAATGTGTTTTCGCCGCTGTTCGTGAGCGTGGTGCGCGTGGGTGAAAATTCCGGCAACCTGGAGGAGGCTTTCCTGCGCATCTTCAATTATCTCAGTCTCGAGAAAGACATCCGCACACGCATCAAGACCGCCTTCCGCTATCCGATCTTCGTGGTCACGGCCATCGTGGTGGCGATCACCATCATCACGCTGTTCGTGGTGCCGCGTTTCGTGGCTTTCTTCAAGTCGGTGCACATGCGCCTGCCGTGGCCGACGCGCCTCATCATGGGCGTTTCGGATTTTGCGCAGCATTACTGGTGGCTGGTGCTCCTGGTCAGCGTCGTGTCGCTGTTCTTCCTGCGACGCTACATCCACACCGAGCGGGGACGCTATCGCTGGGACGGTTTCAAGTTGCGCGTCCCGGTCGTCGGCAGCATCATCATGCAGGCGACACTGGCGCGGTTCGCGCGCGCCTTCGCCCTGTGTTACCGCTCGGGTGTGCCTCTGGTGCAGGCATTGACGCTGGTGGCGAAAGCGGTCGGCAACGAGTATGTTGCTGAACGCGTGCTGCAGATGCGTACCGGCGTGGAACGCGGCGAGAGCCTGACGCGCACTTCCCGCGCCGTGGGCGTGTTCACGCCGCTGGTGATCCAGATGATTTCCGTGGGTGAGGAGACCGGCAACGTGGCCGAGATGCTGGACGAGACCGGCGGTTACTACGAACGCGAGGTGGATTACGAGCTGCAGACCCTGAGCACCAACATCGAGCCCGTGCTGCTGGTGATCATGGGCGCGATGGTTCTGATCCTCGCCCTGGGCGTGTTCCTGCCCATGTGGAACCTGGCGGCGAACGCTTCACACCTCTGAGCATGCGCGACGCGACCCCAGTTCCTCATTCTTCCCAACGGGGATTCAGCCTGCTCGAACTCACCATCGTGGTGGGTATTATCGCGGTGCTGTTCGCCGTGGCGCTCGATCGCTTCCTCGCCCTGCGGGTACAGGCGGAGCGGGTCAGCCTGATGCAGATGGAGGGCACGCTGGAAAGCGCGCTCGGCATCCAGCTCGCCGCCTACATCGCCCGCGGCGACATGGCCGACGTCGCCAGGATGCGCGGCATGAATCCCATGGACCTGCTGATGCAACCGCCCGGCAACTATGTGGGCGCCCTGGACCACCCGGATCCCGCCAGCATCAAGGGCGGACATTGGTATTTTGACACCCGCACCCGCATCCTGGTTTACCGGGTCCGGAGCAGCGGTTATTTCCACGACGCGCTGGGCAAACCCGCCCGCGCCGAATACCGCATCCAGCTCCTGTACAGCGGTGCAAAGAAAGACGGCCGTTACGATCCACACCGGGATGAACTCTACGGCGTGCGTCTCGTCAACCTGGCGCCTTATCAATGGAGCAACTCGCCGCCCAGGAGCGCCTGGTTCCTGAACTGGTGAGCCGCGCTGCACCGGAGCGGCGCTCTGCTATGCTGCATCCGCCATGAACGCGCACCTGCTGGTGGAAGCCATCGCGGAAGCGTCCCTCGGGACGCTGTTCACCGCCTTGCTGCTGGGCGCCCTGTTCGCCCTGGTGACGGGCCTGTGGCTGCTCTGCGCCCCGGCAAATTTTTTCCGCTTCACGGCCGGCTGGAACCGCTGGTTCTCCCTGCGTCCCTGGTTGCGCTTCCTGGAAGTGCCGCGCTACTGGGAAAGCGTTTTCTACCGTAATCACCGCCTTTCCGGAACCCTGCTGCTGCTGGCGGCCGGCGGGGTATTCGTTTATTTCTGGATCCTGTATGACCGGGCGCGCGTGTTGCAACAGCTCGACCTGACGAGCGGTGGTGTCTGGGCGCTGGACGGCGCGGTCTTTCTGTTGCGGGGGGCGAGCCTCCTCATCGCCGCCGTGGGATTGCTGGTGCTGCTGCGCCCGAGTCTGCTGAAAACACCGGAGAGCCGCGCCAACCGCTGGGTTTCCACGCGCCGCTGGCTGCGACCCCTGGAGATCAGCCGCCCCGTGACTGACCGGCTCGCCCAGCGCCGGCCGCGCCTGGCGGGCTTCATCATCACCGTGTTGAGTCTCTATGCCCTGGTGGGTCTCGGCCTGATGGCCTTGCGCTGGCTGGGCAAGACTTGAACTCCCCGGCAAGCAACACATGCCGCATTGCTTTCACCCCGGATAATTGGTCATAATTCGCCCCGTCGGCTTGGGGACTTCATCCATAGGATTTGGGCCTGCCGCTGCGGCGGTGGGGTAGGGTAGCCGGCAATTACGGGCTGCGGCCCTCAACCAAATCGGAGTTTTTATGCGCAAGCAACACGGTTTCACGCTCATCGAACTGGTGGTGGTCATCGCCATCCTGGGCATTCTGGCGGCCTTCGCCCTGCCCCGCTTCCTCAACCTCACGTCCCAGGCCCGTGCGGCGGCTATTGGTGGCGTGGCTGGCAGCGTCAACACCGCCTCAGCCCTGGCCCACGCGGGCTGGCTGGTAAAAGGCGGCAGCGGCACCACCGTGACCCTGGATGGCCAGAGCGTTGCCCTAACCTTCGGTTATCCCACGCTCACCGGTATTCGTAACGCCATCCAGCTTAGCGCACCGGCAACCTACGCCTCCGGTACCGGCGTGTTCAGCGTGAGCAGCAACAGCAATTGCCAAGTAACCTATGTGGCGGCGACCTCGGCTACCAGTCCGGCGACCGTAACTTCCGTCACCACGGGTTGCTGACCGGTACCAGACAGGGGCGCGCAAGCGCCCCTGAATTTTCGGCCGCGCGCCCAGTTGCAGCCATCGCGCTACCCTCAGGGTACGCTGAGGTACGTCCCATGAAAATCAGCAAGGGTTTCACGCTCATCGAACTCGTCATCGTTATCGCGATTCTCGCGATCCTCGCGGCCTTCGCGCTGCCGCGCTTCGTGAACCTCACGGTACAGGCCCGCCAGGCCACCCTGCAGGCGGTGGTGGGGGCCCTCAACAGCGCCTCCGCCATCACCCATGCCGCCTGCATCGCCACGGTGGGCAACGGCACCACGGCGGCGTGTACCGACACTACCGCCAGCATCCAATTGGACGGCGCCCTGGTAAGCCTGCTGCACGAATATCCGGACGCCAGCATAACCGGCATCGGCAATGCGCTGCAGAACAATTTCGTCACCAGCGGTACGGGCAGCAGTGTGCTCGTCACCTACGGCGGTGCGGGCGGCCCGACGAAATACCAGGTAGGCGCCCTCACGGACTGCGAAGTGGACTATACCGCCGCCCCGGCTGCGGGTTCCGCCCCCCTGATCGCGGTGGTGGGCAATACCTGCTCATAAACGGCGGCATCCCGCATGGGCGGGAGGGATTCCCCGCTGCGAGTGGGCGGCACCATGCCCGTGTCCGTGCACCTCAATCACTCCATTTCACACGGCGGCGTGTTTGCCGCCGCTGGGCACGAGCGCTTCCACCGTCCGGTGAGCGGGCATCCGCCGCCATTGGCCGGATTCCACACCTCGCCTTTCCGGCAAACACAGGGGATGAACGCACCGAAATCCCGGCTGGACGGTGCCGGAAAATCCGGCTGTCATGGTAAATAATCATTCATGGACGCCTTGACGCCTTCCCTTGCGGCACGCCGGCGGGGCTTTACCCTGGTGGAGCTCATTGTCATCCTCGCCATCGTCGCCATTCTGGCCGTGTATGTGAGCGCGCGTTTTTTTTCCTTCGGCCAGTACCAAGCGCGCAGCTACTTCGATACGGTGGTGGCGGCCACCCGTTACGCCCAGAAAGTCGCGCTCGCCAGCGGCTGCCCGGTGAAGGTGTCTTTCAGCGGCAGCAATTACAGCCTCGCCCAGCAAACGCCCCCCTGCACTCCCAGCCCCTGCAGCGTGTCCGGCGCGTACTCCCCCGTAACACAAGCGGCGGCGGGGGTGTCGGCCAGCGGCGTAGCTCCGAATGGCGTGACACTCAGCTCCGGCCAATTTTGTTTCGATGGCAACGGGCTGGTGAGCGACCCGTCCCTCGGCACCACCGTCTTCACGGTGGCGGGCGGCGGTTTCAGCCGCAGCTTTACGCTCAATGTACCCAGCGGTTACGTGGCTGCACCATGACACTGCATGCATCACGACGCGGTGTTTCCCCGCACAGGATGTGCGGCTTCACCCTGGTGGAACTGGTGGTGAGCATCGCCGTACTCGCCATCGCCGCCGGCGGCATCCTCCTGGGGATCGCCTACACCACCCGTCACAGCGCCGATCCCGTGATGGAACAGCAGAGCATCAACATCGCCGAAGCCTATCTGGACGAGATCGAGGCGCAATCCTACTTCGCGCTGCCCAATCCTCCGGGCCGGCAGAACTATAACGATATCTGCGACTACAACGGCCTCAGCCAACCGCCCACCGACCAGACGGGCGCGGCGGTGTCGGGTGTCACCAATTACAGCGTGGCGGTGTCGGTGAGCCCGTGCCCGACTTCCGCCACCAGCACGCCGTATGCGCCCGCCACCATCAGCGTCAGCGTGACGCCGCCGGCCGGGCCGGCCGTCACACTATCGGTTTTGCGGGCCAACTACTGATGCGCGTCATTACGCCTCATCCTGCCCCCGCTTCCGGTTTCACGCTGGTGGAACTCATCATCGTCATCGTCATCACCGGCATCCTCGCCATCGTGGCGGCCGCCCTCATCCGCGGGCCGGTGGAGGGCTACTTCGCCCAGGCCAATCGCGCGGACCTGGTGGATATGGCGCAGCAAGCCCTGAACGAAATGGCCACGGATATCCGCGGCGCCCTGCCCAACAGCGTGCGCGTGTCCGGCAGCAACGCGCTGGAACTGATCCACGTGGTGGACGGCGCCCGCTACCGCAGCGGCCCCGCGCCGCGGGTCGCCGGAGACACCCATTCGCCCCAGTACTACTACCTGCAGTTCAACACCGCCGACACGGACTTCAATCTGCTCGGCACCTTCACCCAGCTCGGTGCCTCGCGCCCGGTGACGCTCAGCAACGACTATCTTGTAATTTATAATCTCGGCATCAGCGGCAGCGGCGGCGCCTGCGGCACCAGCTCCGGCGGCGCCAATGCCTACGATGCCAGCTGCGTGATCACGCCCCCGGGCACCAGCATCACGGTGAGCACCAGCAGCCCCTCCTTCCCCAACGAGGACCACATCCATCTGAGCAGTGGCTTTAAGTTCGCCTACCCCTCGCCCGACGACCGCATTTATCTCGTGGACACGCCGGTTTCCTATATCTGCACCGGTGGCAGTCTCACCCGTTACTGGAACTACGCGCTTTCCAGCACGCAGCCGGTGCCTCCCACCGGGGCGGCATCCGGACTGGTGGTGGACCATGTTTCGGCTTGCCGCTTCACCTACACCCCCGGCACAGCGCAGCGCAACGGTCTCGCCACGCTGGAACTGACGATCACGCGCCACGGCGAAAGCGTCAACCTCGTGGAGCAGGTCCATGTGGACAATGCGCCCTGAGGAACCGAACATGCCGCACCCCCGGACCCATGCCGGCTTCTCCCTGGTGATGGCACTGTTCCTCATCGTGATACTGGCGTTGCTGGGAACCGTGATTGTGATGCTGGCCGGCGTGCAACGGCAGAGTGTGAATCTGTCGTTGCTCGAAACCCGCGGGTACTACGCGGCGCGCAGCGGCATCGAGTGGGGCACCTGGCAGGCGGTGGACGGCGGCGGCGCTTGCAACACCGGCGGCAGTCCGCTGACGCTCAACGGGTTTTCCGTGACGGTAAGCTGCACCTCGGGCACCCACACGGAATCCGGCAAAACCTACACGGTGTATGTACTGAACTCCACCGCCGGCTTCAGCAGCTACGGCCAGCCGGACTACGTCTCGCGCACCATCCAGGCGACGGTAATCGCGCCATGAACGGCAAAGCAGCCGATTCTCCCACCGCCGGCTCCAATCATCCGGTCCGGCGGCTTCTGGCCTGCAGCCGGAATCTTCGCTGGTCACTCGCGCTGCTGCTGGGCTGCCTCGTGCTCCTGTCCGCGCCGCGACTTCCAGCCGCGACCGTGAGTTACGCCGCCGCACCCACGACCTTCAGTTGGATCAACACCACCACGCAAACATTAATCGTAACCGGACCCACGGGCGGCGCCTGGTCCGGCGGTGCTGCCTGCACCAGCGGTTACGACGGTGCGACACCAGACGATGACATCACCTGGCAGGTTCCCCTGGGATTCACCTTCACCTTCGCCAGCACTCCCTACACCCAAGTGCAAATTGATGCCAACGGGCGACTGCAGTTCAACAACGGCGCGTGTGGGTTCGGCGGGCCGTTCATCCAGATCCCGACCACGGCGGGCAACACTATCAATACACCGACCACCACGATCATTCCTTACAGTCTGGACTTCGATCCGGGTAATCCAACCAACTTTCCCGGTGAAAACACTACTTGTGCGCCTCCGGGTTGCGGAGTGTTCTATGGCACGGGAACGACGTCCGGTGGCATGCAGTACTTCGTGGTGACTTGGTATAACGTGCCCGAGTCTGGCCAGGGTCCATGCCCTGGGTGCCTGGTTTTCAGTGTCCAGGCGATCCTGTATGCCAACGGCACGTTTGAATTCCAGTATCAGAACAACAGCAGCGATCCGCCCACAGACTCCAATGGAAACCTGCCGGCTATCGGCTGGGTGGTTAATACGACGGGCAATTACTACAACTATCCTTACATCGCCAATATTAATAACACCAACAACATCACGGCACTTAACAACACCGCTATCCTGTTCGGCCCCAACCTGCTGGATCACTTCGCCATCACGGCGTCGGCCTACGGTAGCACCTGTTCCACTTCATCCGTGCCGGTAACCATCACCGCGGCAGACGTTCTGAACAACGTCATCCCCAATTACACGGGTCTCGTCACCATCACCGTCAGCTCGGGTTCGGGCAACGCGACACTGAGTGTGAACAAGGCCAACGGCACACTCACTTTTCTCGGCTTCGATCCGAATACCGGCTATCCTCAGTGGAGTTACCAGTTCGTCGCCGCCGACGCCGGCGGCATTATCCTCAATATGTCCGACACCAGCGGTGAGACCGTCAACGTCACGGTGACGGATTTCGGTACCGGCATCTCCAACACCTCGACCAACACCACGTTCCGAGGCGGAACCTTGGTGGTCGCCAATGCTCCGAGTGAAATTCCGGTGCCGGTGGCCGGCCGGCCGCAGAACATGACCGTGACCAAATATAATGGCTGCAACATCGCCACGGGGTTCAACCCCAATAATCAGAAGATGACGGTATGGCTGACGCTGGACCCGAGCCAACCTGCGGGGGCGGGCCTGCCCGGCGTCACCGGCAACGACGGGAACCCAAAAATTGTGGCGCCGTTACCAACTGCCAAACCCGGCAGCTTCAACATCCGGCTGAAATTCACGCGGGGAGTGGCTGACTTCACCCTGAATACCACCGACGTGGGCAAATACCTGCTCAACTGGTGCCAGGGCAACGGTAACACCTGCGGCAGCGCGCCGATCACCGTTATTCCTTACGATCTGCTCGTCAACGTAAGTGGCAATGCGGGTGCCCAGTCCCTCGCCGATCCCAAGTTCATGCCCGCCGGGAGGAATTTCACGGCTACGGTAACCGCCTACGCCTGGTCATCGGCGGATGCCTGCAATCCACCGGGCTGCTCGCCTCCCACGGGATCGGGCATCAGCGTGGACACCAGCCCCGGCCTTGCCCTCAGCCACTTCTCATCGCCGGTAACTATTACTGCCGCAACCCCGTTCCTGCCAAGCGCTGGCACGCAGGGAGTCATCGCCAACGGCACGCTCACGGTCACCAATGGCAGCGGCACGGCGAATAGCCTGCAATACAGCGAGGTGGGCAGCGTTACGCTTCAGGCCACGGCACAGAACTATCTCAACACTCCGGGCGTGAACGCCACCGGCTACAGTTACTACACCGGTGCCCCCGCCAACAGCAGCTACGTGGGCCGCTTCTATCCGGACCATTTCTTCGTAAGTTACGTGGACGGCTGCAACGTCGTGAACCCCAATAATTTCACGTATTCCGGCCAGCCTTTCAAAACATTCACGGTGACGGCGATGAACGCTTACGGCAGTTTGCCCGCCGACGTCACACACAACTACGACGGCAAGCTCGGTTTCGCGCAGAACGTGACCCTTTCCGATGCGAGCTCGCCGCCCGCCGCCGGAAGCTTCACTCCCAATCCGATTCCCGCTGCCAGCTTCACCTCGGGCGCGTTCATGAGTACCGGCGTCACGTTCACCTTCACCACCCAGGAGACCGCCCCGGCGACGCTCACCCTGAGAGCCACGGATCCGGACGGCACCAGTTCGGCCGGAACGGCGGAACCCCTGGCACCCATCCAATCCGGTCGCGTGCACCTGCTGGGTGCGGTGGGTTCGGAACTCCTCGATCTGCCGCTGCCGCTGTACCTCGAGGCCTTCCAGGGTGCCGACAGCGGCTGGCAGGTGAATGCAAATGACACCTGCACCACGCTCGCAACCTCGGACTTCTCGCTGAGCTACCTCCCCGGCGGCCTGCCCGGCGGCACCACCTCTGTCAAGGGCGTGAGCCTCACGAACGGCCAGGGCAGCGTGACGCTCGCCTCCCCCGGTGCCGGCAACACGGGCGATGTGGACGTAGCGGGCAGCGGCATTCCTGCCTGGCTGCAGTTCGACTGGCAGACCAGCGGCACGCTCGCCGATCCCACGGCGCGGGCGAGTTTTGGCGTGTACCAGGGCGACTCCCACCAGATTTACATTCAGGTGATTCACTAGCCTTTCATTTGCGGCTCATACACGCGGCGGATAATCTGCAACCATGACCTCAACGTTTCACCGCCGATGAACCTGAGCCCTGCGGTCCGCCGCTGCCTGACCGGAGCGGCGATGCTGCTGCCGTTTGTGGCGGCATTCGCCGCGTACTACCCCGGCCTGCACGGCGGCTTTCTGTTCGACGACTACGCCAGCATCGTCAATAATCAGGCGCTCACCCTGCCGTCGCTGGCCTGGCATAACCTGGCGGCAGCGGCCCTGTCCGCCCCGACGGGCCCTCTGGACCGTCCGCTGAGCGTGCTGAGCTTCGCCCTGGACCGGTATTTCTTCGGCCCGGGCCCGTTGAGCTTCAAGCTCACCAACCTGCTGATCCACCTCGCGACGGGCGCGGTATTGTTGCTGCTCACCCGCGAGCTGCTGCTGGCCTGGCGGCGCATTCGCCCGCAGGTGCCCGCGCAGGATGTGTTGTTTGCCGCGCTCGCGGTCACCGCCGCCTGGCTGCTGCATCCGCTCAACCTCACAGCGGTGCTGTACGTGGTGCAGCGCGAAGCCAGTCTCGCGGCACTGTTCACCGCCCTCGGCGTGCTCTGCTACACGCTCGGCCGCAACCGCGAGCTCGACGGAAAACGCGGCTGGCCGCTGATCTGGATCGCCGCGCCGCTCGCGGGACTGGTGGGCCTGTTCTGCAAGGAGACGGCGGTGCTGTTACCGCTGTTCCTGTTCGCCGTCGAGCTCACGTTGTTCCGCTTTCGCACCGGTGAGGGACGAGTCGCCCGTCTGCTGATTGTTTATTTCATCCTCGGGCTCGGCGGCCCGGCGCTCATCGCAGGTTGGTTACTGGTGTTTCACCCGGCGTTTCTGCTCGGCGGCTACGCCATCCGCCCGTTCACGCTCGGCGAGCGGCTGCTGACCGAAGGCCGGGTCGTAACTCTCTACATTCTCTACACACTCTGGCCGCTGCCTCACTGGCTCGGCCTCTATCATGATGATCTCGCGGTCTCGACCGGACTGCTCACGCCCCCCACGACGCTTATCGCATTTCTGTTTCTCGCCGCCCTGCTTGCCGCGGCCGTGTGGCTGCGCCGGCGCCAGCCGCTCGTCACACTCGGCATCCTGTGGTTCTTTGCGGGACAGGTACTGGAATCGAGCTTCATACCGCTTGACTTGATGTATGAGCACCGCGCCTACCTGTCGGATTACGGCCTGCTGCTGGCACTCGCCGCCGGCCTGCTGCTTTGGCATCCGGCGCGGCTGAGATTTTCACGCCGCACGCTCGCCATCACGGCCATTGTGGTGCTCGGCTGCCTCACCTGGCTGCGGTCCGTGCAGTGGTCCAATGACCTCAGCCAGGCGCTGTTCGAGGCGAAATATCATCCCGCGTCGCCGCGCGCCACCTTTGCGCTTGCCTTCGAATATGCGCTCGCCGCCGAACACGGCGACCGCAGCGCCTATCCGCTGGCACTCGAACATTTTGAACGGGCGGCGAAACTCCAGCCGCAGGCACTCGCCCCCTACGTGGCGATGATCGAACTCGCCTCCGGGCTGCATCAACCCGTGCAGCCCGCGTGGATGCGGGAGCTGCGGCAGCGGGCCGGGCGCACGCTGATGCCGCCGCTGGATCTGGTTTATCTCGGTTATTGGGTACAGTGCGCCCGCAGTACCTGCGGGATCCCGGCGGCTGCAACACTGCCGGTTCTCGAACGCGCCCTGGATAATCCCCATGTGCAGAAATCAGGTTGCGCGCGCGGCAACCTGCTGGACCTCTACGCCGAGGTGCTGGGCGATGCGCGCCAGATCGGCCCCGCATTCCAGGCACTGCAATCCGCAGTGCGCCTGTGCCCGCAGCAGCCGCAACTGCGCATCAATCTGATCAACTCTTACCTGAATGCCGGCGCACTGGCCGCGGCGCGGTTTGAGCTGCGGCAACTGGAGGCCCGCAACCGCTTCGGCCAACTGGACAATCCGATCGCCAAACTGAAGCAGCGGCTGCAAACGATAAAAACTGCTGCGCCCGTTCGCCACGGTAAACCGACGGTGCCGGTTACTCGCCGCGGGAAACCGGCCTGAGTTTGCGGGTGAGCGTGTTGCGGCCGATGCCGAGCCGGCGCGAGGCCTCCTGACGGTGTCCGCCGCTGGTTTCCAGCGCCGCTTCAATCAAAATCTTCTGCAGATCATTCGAAGCCACGGAAAAAATATCCGTTTTTCCGGCCATCAATTGCTGTCGTGTCCAGGCACGCAACACAACCCGCCAGTCGTCACTCATTTCGCCGGCTGATGTGTTTTTGTGCAGCAACTCCGCAACATCGTTGCGATGCACGATGCGGCCCGGCGCCATGAGTGTCAGCCGGCGGCAGGCATTCCTGAGCTCGCGCACGTTGCCGGGCCAGGAACGTTCCCGCAGCGCGGCCATGGCATCCGCCGTGAGCCGCTTGGGCTCAAGCGCAAGTTCCCGCGCCGCCGCCGCCATGCAATGCTCCAGCAACAGCGGAATATCCTCGCGGCGCTCACGCAGCGCCGGCATGCGGATCTGCGCCACGTTCAGACGGTGGAACAGGTCCTCGCGAAAGCGGCCCTCCTCCACCTGCTTTTCCAGATCCTGGTGCGTGGCGGCGATGATGCGCACATCCACCTTCACCGGCTCATGACCGCCCACGCGGTAGAATTCGCCTTCCGCCAGCACCCGCAATAGCCGCGTCTGCAAGCCGGCCGGCATATCGCCGATCTCGTCCAGGAACAGTGTGCCGCCATGGGCCTGCTCGAAACGTCCCACACGGCGCGCATTGGCCCCGGTGAAGGCGCCGCGTTCATGTCCGAACAGTTCGGACTCCAGCAATTCAGCGGGAATGGCGGCGGTATTCAGGGCGATGAGGGGGCGCTGGCGGCGCGTACTGTGACGATGCAGGGCACGTGCCACCAGTTCCTTGCCGGTGCCGGATTCCCCGCTGATGAGTACCGTGAGATGCGTGCCCGCCAGCCGGCCGATGGCGCGAAACACCGTCTGCATGGCGGGCGCCTCGCCGATCAGGGCATCCGCCGCGGCGGTTTCCCCGGACCGGGGGCCGCCCGGTGGCGACGCTGTCTGCATGGCACGCGTCACCACCGCCGTGAGTTCATCCACGTCAAAGGGTTTGGGCAGATATTCAAAGGCGCCGCTCTGATAGGCCGCCACCGCGCTTTGCAGGTCGCTGTGGGCGGTAACCACCACCACCGGCACGGACGGATGCGATGCACGCAGTTCGCGCAACAGCTCGAGCCCGTCATCGCCAGGCAGGCGGATGTCGGTTACCAGCGTGTCCGGCACGGTTTCTTGCAGCGCACCGCGGACTTCTTCCGTGCTGTTGAAATCGCGCACCGTGTGGCCGGCTTCCCGCAGTGCTTCGCTCATCACCCAGCGCAGTGAGGGATCGTCGTCCACCACCCATACGCTATGTTGCTTGCTGCTCATATTGATTCCCCATCGGCAGTAAAATCGAAAACACCGTGTTGCCTGCTGTGCTCGTACACTCGATCAACCCGCCATGGCGGCTGACGAGTTCCTGGGCGATGCTGAGCCCCAATCCCGCACCGTGGGGCTTGCTGCTGACCAGCGGTGAAAACAGCCGCGGCAGTGCGTCCGCCGCAATGCCGGGGCCGTTATCCGCGATATCCACACGGGCCACCAGCCTGTGACGCGTTCCGTTGAGGGTGAATTGGCGCAATACGCGCGTGCGAAAGGTGATGCAACCGTGCTCAGCCACCGCCTCGCGCGCATTCTTGGCGAGATTGAGCATGGCCTGGATGATCTGGTCGCGATCCAGTTGCAGTTCCGGCAGGCTGGGATCGTAGTCGCGGATGATCTTGAGCGCCGGCGTCAACGGCGTTTCCGTGAGATGCACCACATGCTCCACCAGTTCGTGAAGATTCACCGTGATTCGGCGTGGCGCCTGCGGTGGCCCGAGCAAGGTGTCCGCGAGTGCGGCGAGACGATCCGCCTCCATCATGATGACGCGTGTGTACTCGACGAGTTTCGCATCCTGCAGCCGTCGTGCCAGAAGCTGGGCTGCACCGCGCACCCCGCCCAGCGGGTTTTTGATTTCATGGGCGAGGTTGCGGGCCAGAATGCGGTTGGCGTCACTCTGGGCGGTGAGTGCCTGTTCGCGGCTGATGCGCAGGTGACGATCCAACGGCACCAGCTCCACCAGGAGCCCCAGCACTCCCTGTCTTTCCACCACCGGTGTAACCGTGCAATCCGCCGTCACCGTCTGCGGGGTCTCCGGCCTGCCCAGCATCAGTTCCAGCTCTCGCCGCGTCACGGTTTCCCGGGTGGCCATGGCACGTTGTAAAATCGAAGCGAATGCGTCGTCTTGCGCAAAAAAGTCCGTCACAGCTTTGCCTATGGTGCTCTGCCCATCCAGATTCAGCAGGGTTTCAGCAGCAGGGTTCAGGTAGCGCAGATGCAGTGTTCCGTCCAGCCAGAGAAGACCCGTGGTCTGGTTTTCCAGCAGAAGGTCGGAAAGGATGAGTTCGGCAGTATCCGACATTTGCACTATTGTAGTGCAAATGCACTTTAATGGTGCGATTTGGGGCCTATAATTGTCTTCTGATGAACATAGAAGGTGACCGGACCGGCAGACAGGCCGGCACCGTTGGCGGCATTGAGTGTGGCGGAGACGGTATGCGTGCCGCGATAAACATGTTTGAAGGTCGCGGACGTATTGGTAGTGGGCCCGATGGTCTGACCGTCCAGATGGTAGGTAATGGTATCTCCGGACTGCAGTGACGGAGACACGCTGACTGACACCGTAACCTGATGCACATACCACAGATTCGCCTGACTGGCGGGTGAGGTAATGGAGAACCGGGTATACGCTGCCGTGGGCACGGCGGCGGAAGCCTGGGAGGGTGCAGCAGGCATATCAGCCGCCGTCAAGGAGGGGGGGGCATAGGTCTGGGTCCGGGGCAGCTGCACCTTCTGGGAGCCCGGGTGCGGATGATCGGAATAGTGCACATTGCCCTGGGCATCCACCCATCTGTAAATGCCGTCCGCCTGGGCCATGCCTGCGCCCAAGAAAAAAGCCAAAAGAATAATGGAGACCATTCGATACATGAGCTGAAGCCTAGCCAGAATACCGGGGGCAGGCAAGTGTTCTTAGTGCAGCCAAAAGTGCATGGCCCGCGGAACTGTTGACGTTTCTCTGACTGTAGGTCATTAAACCTTATTAAGGGACCCTGTCAGGGACAAGCGCCGCTGCAACCGAGGGTTCGGCAATTCAGCCTGACTCCCAGTCAGCGAGTGTTTCATTTTTGAAGGCGGGGCGGGAAAGGTTAACCGCATGTTTGTGGAAGCTTCTGTTAAGAGCGGTTTTTACAGGCAACTCCTCCGTGGCCGCAACGGTCCGCTGCATCAAACGCCGATTTGGGGCCGCAATAGAATCTTCCCGGCACTTTGACGCGAGGCCAGCCGGGTCTGGGCGGCAGCGGCTTCGGCCAAGGGAAGCTCGCTGTCAATGCGCAATTTCAGGCTCCCATCCGCCGCCCAGCCGAAGATGTCGCCGGCGCGCCACTGCAGTTCGTCACGCGAGCGGGTGTAGTGCGCCAGAGTGGGACGGGTCACGAACAGACTGCCTTTGCGGTTCAGTACCTGCAGATCGAAGGGCGGCACAGGTCCCGAGGATTGGCCGAAGAGCACCAGATAGCCGCGCGGGGCGAGGCAGTCCAGGCTCTTGTCGAAGGTACTGCGCCCCACCGAGTCATACACCACCGCCACGCCTGCACCGGCCGTAAGGCGGTGCACTTCGGCGACGAAATCCTGCCGTTCATAGAAAATCACCTCATCGGCACCCGCCGCATGCGCCAGCGCGGCTTTCTCTTCGCTGGAAACCGTGGCGAGGATGCGTGCGCCCAGGCGCCTGGCCACCTGCACCAGCAGCAGCCCCACACCGCCGGCCGCCGCATGCACCAGACAGATCTCGCCGCGTTTGAGCGGGTAACTGCTGTGCGTAAGGTAGTGGGCGGTCATGCCCTGGAGCATGAGCGCCGCCCCGGCACGCACGTCCAGCCCCGCCGGGAGCTTCACCAGTTGCCGGGCGGGCACACACGCCATTTCGGCGTAAGCGCCCAGTGCCCCGCACCAGGCTACCCGGTCACCCACCATGAAATCGCTGACCCCTGCGCCGAGCGCCTCCACCGTGCCGGCGCCCTCGTTACCGGGCACAAACGGCAGGGGCATGGGATACAGCCCCTGGCGCTGATAGATATCTATGAAATTGACACCGGCGGCTCCGACCTTCACCCGCACCTCGCCAGCGCCGGGTTCGGGCCGCGGGCGCTCGGCGGGCCGGAGCACCTCCGGCCCGCCGGTCTTCTCCACCAGGATCAGGCGCATGAAGCGCTCAGAGCATCATCGCCCCGGGCGCGAGGAAGTAGTAGAACAGCCCCACGATGATCAACCAGCCGAGGATCACCAGCGCCCAGCCGAAATTGTAACGGATCACCGTACCCTCCTTGCGTACGTAGCTGGTAGTGGACACCCCCACACTCGCGGTCTGCGGCGCGATCGGCTTGCCCACCTCGGCGCCCACCGAGTTCAGGCTTGGCAGCAGCAGGAGGGGAAAATTGAGCAGTTTTCCGGCCATGAGCTGGATGGTGCCGAACATGGCGTTAGTGGAGGTATTGCTGCCCGACAGCGCCACGCCGATCAATCCCACCACCGGAGCCAGCAGGATGTACCACGGCCCGATGCGCGACAGGCTGTAGGCAAGCGACCCCGCCATGCCCGAGTAGTTGTACACGAAGGCCAGACCGAAAATGAAAAAGCCCACTAACAACGCACCCCACATCTGGTGGAAGGTGCGTTTGAACACCTCGGTGTACTGCGCGGGTTTGAGGCCCACCACGAAGGTGATCAGTATCCAGGAAATCAGAATCCAGGTGCCGCCTGCGAACGGCGTGAACAGAAATGCCGAGCTCATGGTCTTGCCGGTCACCGCCGAAACTGCATCCACGTGCGCCGCGAACAGCTTGAGCGCAGGCAGATGCGACCAGGGACCGGTGCCGGCCACCACCACCACGATCAGAATGATGAACGGCAGCCAGATCTTAAGCAGCTCGCCGCCCGTGACCTTGTGATCGCCATGCGCGCTCACCTGTGCCGCGCTGAGGGGGGCGCCACCGTAGCCGAGTATGCTCGCCGGCCGCCACACGCGCGTGAACAGCAGAATAACGATGAAAGCCACGATGGCACCGGCCACGTCGGGAAGATAGGGGCCTACGAATACCGCC
The DNA here is from genome assembly GCA_021792635.1 of Natronospirales bacterium. Classification (GTDB taxonomy): domain Bacteria; phylum Pseudomonadota; class Gammaproteobacteria; order Natronospirales; family REEB76; genus REEB76. The sequence continues at coordinate 32,597 of JAJYUH010000012.1, forward strand.
ACCGGCAACTGCCCGGCAATGTAACCGAGGGAGGCGACGATCGCGAGCGGCCAGCCATCACGCAGTCCGCGCTTGCCGGCCACGAGATAGATGAGTATCCAAGGCGGCAGAAATGCCAGCAACGCCACCACCTTGCCGACCGAGGCGCTGAGGGCCAGCAGCGGCAGACCGGTGACCGCCGCAAGCGCGATGATCGGCGTGCCGAGAGCACCATAGGAAACCGGCGCGTTGTTGGCGATGGCGGACACACGCAGCGAATCCAGCTCCGGAATACCGAGCGCGATCAGGATCGGTGCCACGAACGCCCATGGATAGCCGAAACCCACCAGCCCCTCAAGCAGGGCGCCGAACGCCCAGGCAAACAGCAGCGTCTGGATGCGCACATCGGCGGTGCCCACGCTCACCAGCCAGGTACGGAAACGCTCGAACATGCCGGTGAGGACCAGTGTGTTGAAGATCATCACGCCCCAGAAGGTAATCCAGTCAATCGCCCAGGCCCCGGTCAGGGCTCCGTACAGGTAGGAACGGATACCCTCGGAAAAGGGCATGTGCCACGCCCAGAGCGCGATTACGAAAGTGACGATGGAGCCGATGATCGCCGCGATCCATGCGGAACGGCGCAGCACCGGCAGGAGCAGCAGCAGCACCGCGAGCGGAATCACGGCGACGACGAAGGTAAGCCAAAGCGGACCGACGGGACTCAGGACTTGCGTGAACATGTTACCCCCTCCCATGTGACAACCCCGGCGGCTTGTACTACTCCCCGGGTATCCCGCCGTCAAGACTCCCCCCGGCCGGCCTGACTCGCAGGCCATACCACTCGCCGGAAAATACCAATGGACTAGGAGAGACGAGTGTAGGCCGGCAGCGTCAGAAACTCGGTGAACTCCCCGTCGAGCGCCAGCGAGCGCAGGATGTCGGCGGCTTGCCCTGCCTGTTCCGAGACCTCCGGCTCGACGGCAAAACGCGCGCGGAATGCCGCAAGTTCCTCGCCGAGGATGCGCTCAATGAGTGCCGCGTCCACGCGGCGGCCATCATCGAGCCGCGCACCGTGGGTGCGCCATTGCCAGAGTTGAGCGCGGGAAATCTCGGCGGTGGCCGCATCCTCCATCAGGTGGTCAATCGGTACACAGCCGTTGCCGCCGAGCCAAACTGAAAGGTAATGCAGCGCTACGCGCACATTGGTGCGCAGCCCGTACTCGGTAATCCGCCCCTGCGGCACTTGCAGCAGGTCGCGCGCACCCAAGGCGAATCCTTCACCGAGCTTGGCAAGCTGGTTCGGCCCCGGCATGAGCCGGTCGAAAACCTCGCGCGCCAGCGGCACCAGCCCCGGGTGTGCCACCCAGGTGCCGTCATGGCCGTCGCCGGCTTCGCGCTCCTTGTCGGCGCGCACCTTGGCGAGTGCTTCCTCGTTGGCTATGGCATCGTTTTTGATGGGAATCTGCGCCGCCATCCCGCCCATGGCGAACGCTCCGCGCCGGTGGCAGGTAGCAATAAGCAGGCGCGAATAGCTTCTCAGGAAGTGCGTAGTCATGCTCACCTGGGCACGATCGGGCAGCACCGCCCTGGGATCGCGGCGGAATTTCTTGATGAAGCTGAAAATGTAATCCCAGCGCCCGCAATTGAGCCCGAGAATATGCTCGCGCAGGGCATAGAGGATCTCATCCATCTCGAATGCCGCTGGCAGGGTCTCGATAAGCACCGTGGCACGGATTGTGCCGCGTGCAAGGCCGAGTCTGTCCTCGGCATGGACAAATACATCGCGCCACCATTCGGCTTCGTGGTGGCTTTCGAGTTTCGGCAGGTAAAAATAGGGCCGCGAGCCGCGTGCCAGCAGCTCACGGGCATTGTGAAACACATACAGCCCGAAATCGAGCAATGCCCCGGCCACCGGTCGCTCGCCGGCAAGCGCGTGCTTCTCGAGGAGGTGCAGCCCGCGCGGGCGCACCATGAGTACTGCGATCTCAGGATTAAGACGGTAATTCCTGCCCTCGGGACTGTGAAAAGCGATCGTGCGCCGCACTGTGTCGTACAGGTTTGCCTGGCCGGCGGCGACGTTTCTCCAGGTAGGAGCGAGAGAATCCTCGAAATCCGACATGAAAACCCGCGCCCCCGAGTTGAGGGCGTTGATGATCATTTTGCGGTCCACGGGCCCGGTGATCTCGACCCGCCGGTCGGCCGTTTCTTCGGGGATGGGTGCAACTTTCCAGTCAGCCGCGCGCAGCGCGCGCGTTTCCGCGGGAAACTCCGGTTTTTCTCCGCCATCAAACCGCTGCTGACGCTCCGCACGTGCGGTCAGCAGCGCTGCACGCCGCGGCTCAAAGCGGGCGTCAAGTTCGGCGATAAAGGCCAGGGCTTCAGGAGTGAATATGCCGCGCTCGGCGGCCTCAAGCGCGCCGGTCAGACGGATGGGGATCGGCTCGTCTGCGGGACGGGTGGAGGATATGGCCATGGGTGGGACCTCCTCGCGCGCAAGCGCGTCGGAATACAGGGCACGGTGACCGCGCTCCTCGGCACAGTGGTATAAGTATAAGCCCATGGCGCCGGCGGTTTTTCAAGGAAACAAAACGTGCCTCCCGTTTCATTTCCCGTGCTCACGCTGCTGTTCGTCCTGGGCGCCCTCGCCGCGGTGCTCAATGTGTTTGCCGGCGGTGGCTCGATGCTCACCCTGCCGGCCCTCATATTCGTTGGTCTTGACCCGACGGTTGCCAACGGCACCAACCGCGTGTCTATCGCTTTGCAGAACCTCGCCGCCACCGGCGGCTTCAGCCGCTGGCACGGCGCAGAACTCGGCGAAAGTTTCAAGCTTGCGCTGCTCACCCTGCCGGGTGCGATCCTGGGCGCCTGGTTAGGTGCACGCATCAGCGACACACTTTTCCGGTACGTGCTCATCGGAGTGCTGGTACTGAGCACGATGACACTGTTTCTGCCCGCGCGCCGCCTCGGCGCCGGCGCCCCCTCCGCGCAGCGGCGCTGGCTAATCTATCCCGCGATGCTCGCGACTGGCCTGTACGGGGGCTTTATTCAGGTAGGCGTTGGTTTCCTGTTCATGGCGGCGCTGCGCGGCATCCTGAAACTCGATTTGGTACGCGTAAACGTATACAAGGTGTTCATCGTATTCCTGTACACGCTGCCGGCGCTCGCGATATTTATCGCCCTGGACAAGGTGGCCTGGGGCGATGGCCTTGCACTCGGCGCAGGCGGCATGGTGGGTGCGTTGCTTGCCACCCGCTTGCACCTGCGCGGCGGTGAGCGCTGGGTGAAGGTGGTACTGGCAATCGCCATCCTGCTGATGTCGGCGAAACTCCTCTGGCCCGGTCTTGGGGGCGGCTGAGGCGGCTCCATGAGCGACGCCCGCACCACCCTGCTTGCCGAGCTGCGCGCCGCGCTGCCCGGGGACGCGTTGCTCACCTGCGAGGAAGAATTGCGTCCCTACGAATGTGACGGCCTTACCGCCTACCGCGCGCTGCCGTTGGCGGTGGTGCTGCCGCACACGGTCGGGGAGGTTGTCAGCGTGCTGCGGCTGTGTCGCACGCATGGCGTGCCGGTGGTGGCGCGCGGCGCGGGCACCGGGCTTTCAGGCGGCGCACTGCCGCACGCCGGGGGCATGGTACTGTCGCTGGCGCGTTTCAACCGCATTCTCGAAATCAATCCGCTGGCGCGCAGCGCGCGCGTCGAGCCCGGTGTGCGCAATCTCGCCATCAGCGAGGCAGCGCGCCCCTACGGGCTGTACTACGCCCCGGACCCCTCCTCGCAGATCGCCTGCACCATCGGCGGCAATGTGGCGGAAAATTCGGGCGGCGTGCACTGCCTCAAATACGGCCTGACAGTGCACAACGTGCTCGCCCTGGAGGCGCTCACCATCGAAGGTGAGCGCCTGTCGCTCGGCGGGCACGCAGCGGACGCTCCGGGCTACGATCTGCTGGCGTTGCTCACCGGCTCCGAGGGGCTGTTGGCGGTGGTGGTGGAGGCGACGCTGCGTCTGCTACCACTGCCACAATGCGCGCGCGTGCTGCTCGCTGCCTTCGACTCGGTGGCGACGGCGGGCAACGCCGTGGGCGCGATCATTGCCGCCGGCGTGATCCCCGCCGGACTCGAGATGATGGATCGGCTCGCGGTAGAGGCAGCGGAAGACTTCGTGCATGCCGGTTACCCGCGCGACGCCGAAGCTATCCTGTTGTGCGAGCTGGACGGCGATGAAAAGGAGGTCGCGGTCGCGCTGGCGCGTGTCGAGGAGATTCTCAAGCGCGCCGGCGCAAGCGGGTTGCGCGTGGCCCGCGATGAGGCCGAACGGCAGCTTTTCTGGAAGGGACGCAAGGCCGCATTCCCGGCGGTCGGACGCCTCTCACCCGATTACTACTGCATTGACGGTACCATTCCGCGCTCCAAACTTGCCGAGGTACTGACCCGCATCGCGGAACTTTCCCGCGAGCACGGCCTGCGGGTCGCCAACGTGTTTCATGCGGGCGATGGCAACCTGCATCCGCTCATTCTCTACGACGCCAACACGCCGGACGAACTGGTACGCGCTGAGGCGCTCGGCGCCGCCATCATGGAACTGTGCATCGCGGCCGGCGGCACCATCACCGGTGAACACGGCGTCGGTATCGAGAAAATCAATCAGATGTGCGTGCAGTTCACGCCCGCGGAACTTGAGCAGTTCCATGCCGTCAAGCGCGCCTTCGATCCCGCCGGACTGCTCAATCCCGGCAAGGCGGTGCCAACATTGGCGCGCTGCGCCGAATACGGCCGCATGCACGTGCACCGGGGCGAATTGCGCTTTCCGGATCTCGAGCGCTACTGAGCAATGGACCAAGACGACCACAGCGAAACGATTGCGGCACGGGTGCGTGAGGCGGCCGCGGCGCACACGCCGTTGATGCTTGCCGGCGGCGGCAGCAAGCACTTCCTCGGCCGCCGCGTTGCGGGCACCCCTCTTGCCGTGGGCGGGCACTGCGGCGTCCTGCATTACGTCCCCGAGGAACTGGTGTTGAGCGCCCGCGCCGGCACGCCGCTCGCCGAAATCGAGACGGCGCTCGCCGAACGCGGACAGATGCTCGCCTTTGAGCCGCCCTACTTCGGCGCGACAGCGACCCTCGGTGGCACTATTGCCGCCAACCTCAGCGGCCCGCGCCGTGCCTACGCGGGCGCGGCCCGGGACTTCGTCCTGGGCTGCCGCCTGGTCAACGGCAAGGGTGAGATCCTGCACTTCGGCGGCGAGGTCATGAAAAACGTCGCGGGCTACGACCTCTCGCGCCTCATGGCCGGTGCCTTCGGCACGCTGGGTGTGCTGCTCGAGGTCTCTCTCAAGGTGCTGCCCCGGCCCGAGGCGGAAACCACGCTGGTCTGCGAGCAGGATGAGACCTCTGCCATTGAGCTCATGAACCGCTGGGCGGGCCGGCCGTTGCCGCTCTCGGCCACAGCCTGGAGCGAGGGCCGGCTCTATGTACGCCTCTCGGGTCCCGCACCGGTAATTGCCACAGCAGCGGCCGGACTCGGCGGTGAGCGCCTGCCGCAGGCGGAGAAGTTCTGGTCCGATCTGCGCGAACACACGAGCGCATTTTTCACCGATCCACGCCCCTTGTGGCGCCTGGGGTTGCCCGTCACCGCCCCGCCGCTGGCCCTGGACGGACCTGAAATCGTTACCTGGGGCGGGGCGCAGCGCTGGGTGAAAACCGGGATTCCCGCGGACCAAGTGCGCGCACACGCCGCCGCTGTTGGAGGTCATGCGACCCTGTTCCGACCTGCCCGGGACGCGCCCCCTGCCGAGGACCCCTTCACACCACTCACGCCTGCGCTGCATCACCTGCACCAGCGGCTGAAAGCCGCCTTCGATCCGGCCGGTATTCTCAACCCCGGGCGTCTATACGCGGGACTCTAGAACGACGTCATGGAAGCCCACCTCGCCGATTTTATCCGGGATACGCCCGAGGGCCGCGAGGCGGAGGCGATCCTGCGCGCTTGCGTGCACTGCGGTTTCTGCACCGCCACTTGTCCCACCTACCAGCTTCTGGGCGATGAGCTGGATGGTCCGCGCGGGCGCATTTATCTCATCAAACGGGTACTCGAGGGCGAAACCCCCAGCGCTATCACCGCACAACATCTCGACCGCTGCCCCACCTGCCGCGCCTGTGAAACCACCTGTCCCTCGGGAGTACGCTACGCGCGGCTCGCCGATATCGGCCGCGCGGTGGTGGCACGGCAGGTACCTCGTCCCTGGCGCGCGCGGCTCCGAGGCGCCGGCATCCGCTGGCTGTTCACCCACCCCTGGCGGCTGCGTCTCATGCTCGCGCTGCTACGCCCCCTGCGCCCGCTGCTACCGGCGCAGTTCGCTGAAAAACTGCCGGTGCGCCAACACCTGCTGCTGCAACCGGCGGTACACCACCCGCGACAGGTGCTGCTACTGGAGGGCTGCGTACAAGCGATCGCCACGCCCGCGACCAACGCTTCGTTAACGCGCGTACTGGACCGTCTGGGTTGCGGTACGGAATTCATTGCGGGCTGTTGCGGCGCATTAGCCTGGCACAGCGGTGCACAGGAAGAGGGTCAAAAGCGCATGCGTCGCCTCATCACGCGGGTGGAAGGCGGGTTGCGGGCCGGTGCCGAGGCGTTCGTGGTGAGCGCCTCGGGCTGCGCCGCCATGATCGGCGAGTATCCGGACATCTTCCGCCACCAGCCGGTCTGGGCGGAACGCGCGCAACGCATGGCTGCGGCACTGCGGGATCCCTCGGAGCTGATTGCACCGGCGATCGAACACTGGGACGGGGTTGGTAAGGCTAAGCGCATTGCCTTTCACGCGCCCTGCACGCTGCAACATGCCCTGCACCGTGCCGCCGCGGTGGAGACGATCCTCACACGTGCCGGTTATGTGCTCACGCCGGTGCCCGAGGCGCATCTGTGCTGCGGCTCCGCCGGAAGCTATTCGCTCACCCAGCCGGAAATTGCCGCAGCATTGCGGACGCGCAAGCTCGCCGCGCTCGCCAGCGGTGGTCCCACAGTCATCGCCACCGCCAACGTCGGTTGCGAACTGCACCTGGCCGCCCGCGCTTCTGTGCCCGTGTGTCACTGGCTGGAGCTTCTCGAGCCGGCCAATTCCTTGCCATGAGCACCTGCTGCCCTGTCATGCAGCGACCCACGGGCTGCATTGTCCCGACAGTGGACACTGAAGTGCAACAAGCGAAACGGGAGGTTGTGGCGGAACCGGGCGCATACCCAGCGATTTTTGCCACCAACTCACATCGTACCATGCGCCGAGCTTGTATCCGGCGCCACGGAACACACCTACGGACTCGAAGCCGACAGCGGCATGCAAGCGTTCGCTGGCGGGGTTGGGCAGACTGATACCCGCATAGGCGGTGACATAACCTTGCCGGCGCAGTAGTTCCATCAGCTGAATGTACAAGGTACGGCCGATACCTTGGTGGCGGGATTCCGCACGCACATATACCGAGGTCTCCACCGACCAGAGATAGGCGGGCCGCTCGCGGTGGGCGGTAGCGTATGCGTATCCCTGCACGCGGTCATGCTGTACACACACCAGCCAGGGATAGTGCGGCAGGGTTTTGCTGACGCGCGCAGCCATGGTTGCCGCGTCCGGCGGCTCTATCTCAAAGGAGATGGCGCTCCCCAGTACCGCGGGCCGGTAAATGTCTGCCAGTTCCGGCGCATCGGCAGAGGTGGCAAAGCGCAGAGTAGTGGGCATGCTGCGTTGTACGTTGGGCAAGTCCCCATTCCGCGGCTGAGCCGGGGGCGGGGCATAGGTGTATTACTGACCTGCGGTCAGAGGCTGTAATACAGATCGAACTCCACCGGGTGGGTGGTCATGCGCAGGCGCGTGACCTCCTGCATCTTGAGCTTGATGTAGGCGTCAATTACATCGTCGGTAAACACGCCGCCGGCTTTGAGGAAAGCACGGTCTTTGTCCAGATGTTCCAGGGCCATGTCGAGCGCATAGCAAACCTGCGGAATATTTTTCTCCTCTTCCGGCGGCAGGTCGTAAAGGTCCTTGTCCATGGCCTCCCCCGGATGGATCTTGTTCAAGATGCCGTCGAGACCGGCGAGCATCATGGCGCTGAAGGCGAAATAGGGGTTGGCGGTGGCATCGGGGAAACGCACTTCGATGCGGCGTTTCTGCGGGCTCGACACATACGGGATGCGGATGGATGCCGAGCGGTTGCGTGCCGAATAGGCGAGCATCACCGGTGCCTCAAATCCCGGCACCAGACGCTTGTAACTGTTGGTACTGGCGTTGGTGAGCGCGTTAAGCGCCTTGGCGTGCCTGATGATGCCGCCGATGTAATGCAGCGCCAGCTCCGAGAGACCTCCGTAGAGATTGCCACTGAACAGGTTTTTGCCGTTCTTCGCCAGGGACTGGTGCACATGCATGCCGCTGCCGTTGTCCCCCACCAGCGGCTTCGGCATGAAGGTGGCTGTCTTGCCGTAAGCATGGGCCACATTCATCACCACATATTTCAGAACCTGCACTTCGTCCGCCTTCTGCAGCAGGTGACCGAAAGCGACGCCGATCTCACATTGGCCGGCGGTGGCCACCTCGTGATGGTGTACCTCGGTCTTGAGTCCCATGTCCTCCATCGCCAGACACATGGCGGAGCGGATGTCCTGCAGTGCGTCCACCGGCGGCACCGGGAAATACCCGCCTTTGATGCCCGGGCGGTGACCGATATTGCCGCCTTCATATACCCGCTCGGAATTCCAGCCGGCCTCCTGGGAATCAATCTTGCAGAACGAACCGCTGATGTCAGCACCCCAACGCACGTCATCAAAAATGAAAAATTCGTTCTCGGGACCGAAGTAAGCGGTATCGGCGATGCCGGTGGACTTGAGATACGCCTCGGCGCGTTTGGCCAGCGACCGGGGATCACGCTCATAGCCCTGCATGGTGGTGGGTTCGATGACATCGCAGCGCAGGATTACACTGGCTTCCTCGAAGAACGGGTCAATGACGGCGCTGGCGGGATCCGGCATGAGGATCATGTCGGACTCATTGATGCCTTTCCAGCCGGCGATGGAAGAGCCATCGAACATTTTGCCGTCCTCAAACAACTCCTCATCCACCGTGTGAGAGGGCACGCTGACATGCTGCTCCTTGCCACGGGTATCGGTGAAGCGGAAGTCTACAAACTTCACGCTTTCCTTGCTGATCAGGTCCAATACATCTTTGGCGATCTTGGTGGTCATGGAAAACTCCGGAGTGGGTGAGCGATATTCCCCTTAACTGTGTGCAAGTGGTATGCCAATGTTGAACCCCTGCTATCCGGGGCTGTCACAGGAACAGGATGCTTGAACATAGTGCGTATGCACCATCACGGTGCATGATAATGCTCAGGGTAGTAGATGCCCCACCAGTATGTGCAAGCAAGTCTTTGAAGAGGCTATACTTGGCGGCCTTTGAGCCGGGCGGGACGCCAGCCGTATCCTACAAAAATGAGCGCCAGAATCCCCGCAAGCTTCCAGAACCTTGTCCTCGCCTTGCAGCAGTATTGGGCCCGTCAGGGCTGCGTGCTGCTCCAGCCCTTGGACATGGAAGTGGGGGCGGGAACCTTCCATCCGGCCACCTTTCTGCGGGCTATTGGTCCCGAGCCCTGGAGCGCCGCCTACGTGCAGCCCTGCCGCCGGCCCACGGACGGCCGTTACGGCGAAAATCCCAACCGCCTACAGCACTATTACCAGTTTCAAGTCATCATCAAACCCTCCCCGGACAATTTTCAGGAGTTGTACCTGGACTCCCTGAAGACTCTGGGGCTGGATCCCCTGGTACATGACATCCGTTTTGTGGAAGACAACTGGGAGTCGCCGACGCTGGGCGCCTGGGGACTCGGCTGGGAAGTATGGCTGAATGGCATGGAGGTGAGCCAGTTCACCTATTTCCAGCAGGTGGGCGGCCTCGAATGCCGGCCGGTGAGCGGCGAAATCACTTACGGCCTTGAGCGCATCGCCATGTACCTGCAGGAAGTGGAAAGCGTCTTTGATCTGGCATGGAGTGACGGGCCCCCGGCCCGGGTAAAATACGGCGATGTATTCCATCAGAATGAAGTGGAACAATCCCAATATAATTTTGAGGAAGCCGATCCGACAAGCCTGTTTGCCTGGTTCGACACCTGCGAACGGGAATGCCGGCGGCTTTTGGAAAAGAATTTGCCGCTGCCTGCTTACGAGCAGGTATTGAAGACCTCCCACACCTTCAATCTGCTGGATGCGCGCCATGCCATTTCGGTGACCGAGCGCCAGCGCTTCATCCTGCGGGTACGCACGCTAGCCCGCGGTGTGGCGAAAGCCTATTTGAAGAGCCGCGAAACACTCGGTTTTCCGCTATTACGTGCCGGAACTCAAAAAAAGAAACGCGCTCATGGCTGACACACAAGCGTTTCTGGTGGAGATCGGCACCGAGGAGCTGCCGCCAAAATCCTTGCCACGTTTGGCCACAGATTTTCATTACCTGATCCTGAGCGGCCTGGAAGACGCAAAACTCACGCCTCCAAACAATCCACCTGAGAACGGTGAAAGATATTTTTCGCCCCGACGGTTAGCTGTATATATGCCAGCAGTGCGGTTAAAGCAACCGGATATCAACGAAGAGCGTATCGGCCCCAATGTAAATGCGGCTTTTGACAAAGACGGCAAGCCGACTCCGGCTGCCGAAGGTTTCGCTCGCTCCTGCGGTGTGACCGTCAATCAGTTGGAGCGCCGGCAGACCGAGCAGGGTGAGCGACTGGCATACGCGCAGAAAACCAAGGGTAAAACCGCCGCTGAACTCGTGCCACAGATCGTGAGCGAAGCCTTGGCAAAACTGCCGATCCCCAAACGCATGCGCTGGGGAACGGGGCAGGCGGAATTCATACGCCCGGTGCACTGGGTGCTGATGCTCCTGGGCGACCGTCCGTTGAAAGCCGAAATCCTGGGCGTGCCCGCCGGCAACAAGACCTATGGCCATCGCTTTCATTATCCTGCGGCGATCACGCTCAAGCGCCCTGCGGACTATCGCAAGACTCTGGACATTATCGGCAAAGTGCTGGTGGAAGACCGCCAGGGCACACTGGCGAAAAAGATCGGCACTCTGGTCACACGGGCCGCCAAACGCGCGCGGGGTAAGGCGCAACTGGATCAGGCTTTATTGGAGGAGGTGGCGGCACTGGTGGAATGGCCGATGCCGGTCACGGGTAACTTCGACAAAAAGTTTCTGGCGCTGCCGGACGAAGTGATCGTGGCGGTGCTGGAAACCCAGCAACGTTACTTCCCGCTGCGCGACGCCAAGGGCAAGCTGCTGCCTCATTTCGTCGCCATCAGCAACATCCAGAGCCGTAAACCGGCGGAGGTGCGTCGCGGCAACGAACGCGTCATCGTCCCGCGGCTCACGGACGCCATGTTCTTCTGGAACACGGATCGCAAAACGCGACTCGAAGCCCGCATTCCGGAACTGGATCGCGTGGTGTTCCAGAAGGAACTAGGCTCCTACGGCGACAAATCGCGCCGTGTGGCGAAGCTGGCCGTGCAAATCACCCAACAGATCGGCGGCACTCCACAACTGGCGGAGCGGGCCGCGCGGCTTGCCAAATGCGATCTCGTCACCGGCATGGTAGGCGAGTTCCCGGAACTTCAGGGCAGCATAGGCGGTTATTACGCCCAACACGATGGTGAACCGGTGGAAGTGGCTATCGCCATCGCCGAACATTACCAACCACGTTTTGCGGGCGATAAGTTGCCAAAGACCAAAACCGGCCAGACCCTGGCTATCGCCGACAAGCTGGATACCATCGTCGGTATCTTTACCATCGGCGGGAAACCCACGGGTGAAAAGGACCCTTTTGGATTGCGGCGCGCCGCCTTGGGCCTGCTGCGCATCGCCATCGAGTGTGAACTGGATATCGACCTGATGGAGCTTATCCAAACATCACTTGCAGCTCAGACAGCACAGAGCAGGGCTGAACAGCCCTTGGTGATGGAGATTTTCGAATTCCTGCTGGAACGGCTGCGTATCTACTATCTGGAGACAGGTATCCGCGCCGATGTGTTCGAGGCAGTGCGCAGCAAACAGCCACGCAAACCGCTGGATTTCCACCACCGCGTACAGGCGGTGAATGCGTTTCTCGCGCTGCCGCAAGCGGCCAGCCTCGCCGTTGCCAACAAGCGCATCACCAATATCCTGCGACAGGCGGGCAGGTGCCAACAAGTGGAGGTACTGGCCGCCAAACTCAACGTACCTGAGGAGCAGGCCTTGCATGAAAAAATCCTTGCTCTTCGACAGGACATAGCGCCCTTGCTGGAGCAGGGCGATTACGCGGAAACGCTGCGCCGTCTCGCTGCCTTGCGTACACCGGTGGACAAGTTCTTCGAAACGGTACTGGTAATGGACACGGATCCCGGCGTACGTGAAAACCGCTTGGCATTACTCGCAAGCCTGTCGGCACTGTTTCTGCACACCGCCGATTTGTCACTCATCCAGGTTGAATGACGTGCGTCTGGTGGTGCTGGACCGCGACGGTGTCATCAATCATGAATCCGATGCCTACATCAAGTCGCCTGACGAATGGATTCCCATCCCCGGCAGCCTCGAAGCCGTCGCCCGTCTCAATCAGGACGGTTTCAGCGTAGTGGTGGCGACCAATCAGGCGGGCGTGGGGCGGGGGTTCTTCGATCTTGCCGCACTGGCGAAAATCCATGCAAAGATGACAGTCTCACTCGCAAAGGTCGGCGGTCATCTGGACGGCATTTTTTTCTGTCCTCACCGCCCCGAGGAAAATTGCGGATGTCGCAAGCCTGGGCCGGGTCTGTTCCGGCAGATCGCGGAGAGCTTTCACGTCAGCTTGAGCGGCGTGCCGGTAATCGGCGATTCATTGCGCGACATAGAAGCCGCGGAAACCGTAGGCGCCCGCCCGATTCTGGTGCGTACTGGCTACGGAGAAGAGACGCTGCGGCAGCTGACAGACCAGTCCCGTGCAGAAGTGTTCGCTAACCTGTCCCGGGTGGTGGATTACCTGATCAAACAAGGAAAGCACACGTGATTTTCATCCGCTCGCTGCTTTTCAATTTATTCATGGTGCTCAGCGTCGCGCTGTGCTGCATACCGGTGGCGCTGGCGGCACCCTTCGCTTTCGGCAAGCGTTTTGGCCACTGGATTGCGGTCAACTGGGTGCGCGGGCAGCTCTTCGTGCTGAAGCATCTCTGCCGGCTCGATTACCGCGTGGAGGGGCGGGAAAACATCCCGCAGCAGAATGCCATCGTCTATTGGAAACATCAGTCGGCTTGGGAAACGCTGGCTCAGTTTCTGGTTTTCCCGGCTCAGTCCTGGGTGATAAAGCGCGAGCTGATGTGGGTGCCATTACTGGGCCAGGCGCTCTACACCCTTAAGCCCATCGCCATTAACCGCAAGGCCGGGCATTCAGCCGTACAGCAAGTGTTGGAGATCGGGGTCGCGCGCTTGAAAGAGGGTTTGTGGATCGCGATCTTCCCCGAGGGCACGCGCATGCCGCCAGGCACCACGCGCCGCTACGGACTCTCTGGCGCACTGCTGGCGAAGCGCACCGGCCGGCCCATCGTGCCGGTGGCCCACAACGCCGGGGATTTCTGGAAACGCAACGCCTTCCTGAAATACCCCGGCACCGTGAAGGTGCGCATCGGCAAGCCGGTATATGCGAACGGCCGCAGGCCGGAAGAGGTAAACGCCGAAATCCAGGACTGGATTGAGACGCAGATGAAAGACATCAGCCCCGGTTATGCGGGCATCATGCTGGAACGTAAGCGGCGGACGTAATCAAATATCCAGATTCGCCACGTCCAGGGCGTTGTGCTCGATGAATTCGCGGCGCGGTTCCACGGCGTCACCCATGAGAGTGGTAAACACATCGTCGGCACTACGCGCATCATCAATACGTACCTTCAGCAAGCGCCGCGTCTCCGGATTCATGGTGGTCTCCCACAGCTGTTCCGGATTCATCTCGCCCAGACCCTTGTAGCGCTGAATGGCCTGGCCGCGTTTGGCTTCGTCAATAAGCCAGTTCATGGCCTGCTTGAAACTGGTCACATCCTGGCGGCGTTCACCGCGGGTGACAAAGGCACCCTCGCCAACAAGCCCATCCAGTTGCTGCGCCAGTACGGCAATGTTTTTGTATTCGCCGGAACTGAAAAACTCCCGATGGATGAGCTTGTCTACCAACAATCCGTGGTGCGTACGCGTGATCCTGAGACTGGGTACTTCCCGGCCCGCTTCCTGATGGAAGGCGATGCCATAGCGGGTACCGCTGCCATCATCAGCGTTCAGCCGTTCCTCCAGCATCTTGGCCCACTGATTCATCCAGATGGCATCGGTAAACCTGCCGGTGGTCACTACCGGCACATACAACAGCTTTTCCAGCACACGTTCGTCGTAGCGCCGTGTCCAGCGCCGCGTCATGGCCATCACTTCCATGTATTTGGCGGCGAGCGCTTGCAGCGCCATGGTACTCATGGCGGGCGCGCCAGTGCTGACGTGAAATCTGGCGTCGTCGGTCGCGGAACGCAGCAGCAGGGTATTCAGCTCCGCATCATCCTTTACGTACTGTTCCTGCTTGCCACGCTTCACCTTATAGAGCGGCGGCTGGGCGATGTACACATGACCGCGGACGATAAGTTCCGGCATCTGTCGGTAGAAGAATGTAAGCAGCAACGTGCGGATGTGGGAACCGTCCACGTCCGCATCGGTCATAATGATGATGCGATGGTAGCGTAGCTTGTCTATATTGAATTCTTCCTTGCCGATGCCGCAGCCAAGTGCGGTGATGAGCGTACCCACTTCCACGGATGACAGCATTTTATCGAAGCGCGCTTTCTCGACGTTGAGTATCTTGCCCTTGAGCGGCAGGATCGCCTGGCATTTCCGATCTCGCCCCTGTTTTGCCGAGCCGCCGGCGGAATCGCCCTCCACCAGGAAAAGTTCGGACAATGCCGGATCCCGTTCCTGGCAATCGGCAAGTTTGCCGGGCAGCCCCGCCACATCCAGCGCACCCTTGCGGCGCGTCATCTCGCGGGCTTTGCGCGCCGCTTCACGGGCGCGGGCGGCTTCAATGACCTTACCGACTATGATCTTGGATTCCGCCGGTTTCTCCAGCAGGAATTCCTCAAATTTCCCGGCCATCAGTGATTCCACCACGCCCTTCACTTCCGATGAGACCAGTTTATCCTTGGTCTGGGAGGAGAACTTCGGGTCCGGCAGTTTCACGGAGACGATACCCGTAAGTCCCTCGCGGGCATCGTCACCCGTCATCGGAATCTTTTCTTTCTTGAGCAGTCCTTCTGCCTCAATGTAATTGTTGATGGTGCGGGTAAGGGCCGCGCGAAAACCTGCGAGATGTGTGCCCCCATCACGTTGTGGAATGTTGTTAGTGAAGCAGTACACCGTCTCCTGATAGGAATCATTCCATTGCAATGCGATTTCCACTGTGGTGCGCTCGTGTTCTGCAATGAAATGGAACACAGTTTCATGCAAGGCGGTTTTATTGCGGTTCAGGTGCTCCACAAAGGCTTTGATGCCGCCCTGGTACTGAAATACGTCATGTTTATCATCACGCTGATCGTGCAGCAGGATGCGCACACCGGAGTTCAGGAAGGACAGCTCCCGCAAACGGCGTGCCAGAATATCGTAATTGAATTGAATGTGAGTGAATACTTTGGCACTGGGTTTGAAGCGTATTTCCGTACCGGTACCTTGGGCATCTGCGACGACCTTGAGCGGATATGCCGCATCGCCATTACGATATTCCTGCTCATGCAGCTTGCCTTCCCGCTTGATGAGCAGATGCAGGTGCTCCGAGAGGGCATTAACCACCGACACGCCCACGCCATGTAGACCCCCGGAAACCTTATACGAGTTGTCGTCGAATTTGCCACCCGCATGCAGCACAGTCATGATGACCTCTGCCGCAGAACGACCTTCCTCCTTGTGCAGATCCACTGGGATGCCGCGACCGTTGTCCACTACCGTAACGGACTCATCCTCATGAATTGTAACGGAAATTTCCGTGCAATACCCAGCCAGCGCCTCATCAATGGAATTATCCACCACCTCAAAAACCATATGGTGAAGGCCGGTACCGTCATCGGTATCGCCAATGTACATACCGGGACGCTTACGTACCGCGTCGAGCCCTTTTAAGACCTTGATATTGTTGGAATCGTAGCGTTTATTCTCAGGCATTTGGAGAAGCGTTCCGATGAGATGATACATTATACCATTGCGGTAATTTTATCCTGTTTCACGTGGAACACCCGTGTTGCTTGTCGAGCTACCATGATCGGTGCCTCAATGGCGGTAATGTGAACCTGAGCATGGGTTTCCGCCAGCATTTCCATAAATCTTCCCAAATGACCCACGTCCAGTTCTGCAGCCAAGTCATCCAACAACACAGTACAAGAATGACCTGTCAACATCCTGTAGATACTGGTTTGCGCCAGCAGCAGTGTCCCGGCCAGCACCTTCTCCTGGCCCCGGGAGACACGCTCCCGAGCTATCTCGCCTTCTACTTTGATCACTATTTCGGCTCGATGAGGGCCTACTTGAGTCATACCTGCTTTACGATCCCGTGTGGTGGACTCCTGGAGTGCCTCGGACAGGTCACGACCGTTTGGCCAGCCAGTCTGGTACTCCAGACTGGTCTTCAGCCCTCCTAAAGCCCGTTCCGTCCAATCAGTGGCGGTTATCGAAAAATTAGCCAGATAATTGCGCCGCAAACCATCGAGGAGTTGCCCCGCCGCTGCTAATTCCCCATTCCAACTGTCCACCTCCCGTTGCGGCTTACCAGCTCTTAACAAAGCATTGCGCTGTTGGAGCGCTCGCTGGAAACGACGCCAAGTTGGGAAAAAGGCTGGTTCCACGTGAAACACGCCCCAATCCAGAAATTGACGTCGCTGCCGCGGCCCACCACAGATCAATTGGTGAGATTGACTGTCTATCAGTTGAACCGGGAAAGTATGGGCTAATTGGGCCAGGTTCTCGGCCTGCTGCCCACCAATCCTGGCCTCCAGCAACCCATTGATACGGGCAAGCCCGATAATTACCGGAACAGTTTGGCTGGTTACTTTGCCGATCAACTGAAATCCATTCGCTTCGGCACGTGTCACAGTCCCCAAATAAGGTGTTCTGAAAGAACGCCCCCGGCCTAACAAAAAAATAGCCTCTAACAAACTGGTTTTGCCGGAAGCGTTTTTGCCAATGATTAAATTGGTAGTGGGGGAGAACTCAAGCTCGGCGGCAGCAAAACAGCGAAATTCCCGCATGGAAAGGCTTAATAGCCCCATGGTGACTCTAAGTTAGAGCCGCATAGGCATAACCACATAGCGACACTGCTCATTTTGTGGAGTACGTATCAGACAGCTGCTATTAGCGTCGGTGAGGGTAATATGTACCCGCTCCCCCTCCAAGGCAGACAAGGCATCCAGGAGATACGTTACATTGAAACCTATTTCCAACTCACTGCCTTGGTACTGAACCTCTATTTCATCTTCTGCTTCTTCCTGTTCCGGGTTATGAGCCAGTACTTTCAAGCGGTTAGCAGCCAACTGCAGACGTACCCCCCGGTACTTTTCATTGGAAAGGATAGCAGCACGACTTAATGCTTCTCTTAACAGGAGCCGATCCGCCGTAAAAATCTTGTCTCCGCCTTTTGGCACCACACGCTCATACTCCGGGAACCGTCCATCAATCAACTTAGAAGTAAAACGCAAACTCGGTAAATGGATTCGTATATGATTCGTGCCAAGTTCGATTTTTGCCTGTGTATCGCCTTCACCCAGCAGTCTTTGCAGTTCCAGCACCCCCTTGCGTGGGACGATCACCTGCTGGACTGTGACATCACCCAAATCTGTCCCCAAGTCACAAAGCGCCAGCCTGTGGCCATCTGTTGCCACAGCACGCAGGCGTTTTTCGCTAGTTTCCAGCAATAAGCCATTCAGGTAATAACGCACATCCTGTTGAGCCATGGAAAAAGCTGTGCGAGTAAAAAGATCACGTAGGTGCTCTTGTCCCACGCAAAAGCTGCGTTGTACATGAATATCCTCCACAGCCGGGAAATCCGCCGCCGGAAGCGTAACCAAGCTGAACCGGCTATGACCCGAACGTAATGACAGCTTACCTTTGTCCAGGTAGACGGTGATTTTCGCGCCCTCCGGTAATGCGCGGCAGATATCCAAGAGCTTACGTGCTGGTACTGTAACTTCACCCTTTTCCTGTATTTCCACTGCGGTATTAGCTACCAATTCTACTTCCATGTCGGTCCCCGTCAGTGATAGACCTGTATCACCAACCACAACCAGCAGGTTGGCGAGTATCGGCATGGTTTGACGTTTTTCCACCACGCCAACTACTGCCTGGACCGGAGAAAGAAGAGTATCCCGCAGCGTTTCAAATTTCATTTATCCACCTGCCTTGTCAATCTTAGGTTAAAGGTGTTTTAGAAACATAATAGTAATTACCATATCGGACTTTTTTGTTGAAATCTGTTTTTTATTTTTAAAATCATTAACTTATATGTATTTCAACCTGTTAAGTTCCAGCCTGGAAACCCAGTTCGAGCTTGTGCATGAAATGTGTATGATTTGCTTCGGTTTATTACCACACAGTTTATGCACACCCCATCAAGCTGTTAATGTCCTTATTAGGGTCATGTAATCCTGATCGAATTTTTGGTCCAAGCCCCGTAGTTCTTGTACCTTGCGACAGGCATGTATCACGGTAGTGTGATCTCTTCCTCCAAAGGCATCCCCAATCTCCGGAAGACTGTGGGTAGTGAGTTCCTTAGCAATTCCCATGGCTATTTGGCGGGGCCGGGCAATAGAACGACTGCGTTTTTTGGAAAGCATATCCCCCACCCGCACATGGAAGTAGTCCGCGACGGTTTTCTGTATGTTATCCAATGTCACCAACCTATCCTGCCGGGCAAGAATGTCTTTAAGCCATTCTTTGGTATTCTCCAGAGTCACCTCTTGTCCAGTAAACTGAGCGTTGGCTGCGACTCTGCGCAGAGCGCCCTCCAGTTCACGGATATTAGAGCTGACCCGTTGGGCGATGAAAAAAGCCACTTCACTGGGTAAAGCCACACTTTCCATAGTGGCTTTTTTCATGAGGATTGCTACCCTAGTTTCCAGCTCCGGTGGCTCAATGGGCACCGTAAGCCCCCAGCCGAAGCGGGATTTCAGGCGCTCCGCCAAACCTTCCACCTCCTTTGGATAACGGTCACAGGTGAGAATCACCTGCTGCTGGCCTTCCAGCAAGGCGTTAAATGTATGGAAGAACTCCTCTTGGGAGCGTTCCTTACCAACGAAAAACTGGATATCGTCTATTAATAGGGCATCCAGGGTACGGTATTGCCGCTTAAACTCATTCATGGTGTTGTGCTGCAGCGCCCGCACCATATCATTCACGAAGCGCTCGGAGTGTACGTAAGCCACACGTGCCCGCGGATTGCGCTGCTGAACCAGTTGACCGACGCTGTGCATAAGATGAGTCTTGCCCAAACCGACGCCGCCGTAAATAAACAGCGGGTTATAGGCCCGCCCCGGGTTCTCAGCCACTTGGCGCGCAGCGGCCAAGGCAAACTGATTGGATTTACCCTCCACGAACGTTTCGAAGGCATACAGAGGATTAAGGCCGCTACCAGGCGTGGGCATTGTTATGCCATCCGTTGCAGCCTGGGGATGGAAGATGACTGGCGCTTCTTCACGCCCGGTACCTACTTCCAATAACACACGCCGCTCCCGGTCCTCGGCCAGTTCCCTGGCCAAATTGGAGATACGTGGCAAAAAACGGTCCCGCACCCAGTCCATAACAAAGCGATTGGGAGCGAGCAAGCGCAACGTGTGAGCGTCTTCCAGGGCGTGCAGTGGCCGGATCCAGGTATTGAGTTCCTGTTCGGTGAGCTCATGCTCCAAATGATCCACACACCGCGTCCATAGCGATGCCATGCCCAGACCCCCAGTAGTTGCGATTAATTAATCCGGATCGCGGGTGGGTACAGAATACCGCACGAAAGAGGGGAGGCAGTCTATACCGGTTTTCGCGAGTTATCCACAGGCCGCAAGCCACAAAAGACAGTGTTGCATATTGACAGCGACACGGCAGGCACGTTTAATATCGCGCCTTTGCCCGAGCATCTGACACAGAGCGGCAAGTCACATCGGTTATCACCATGAAAAGAACCTACCAGCCCAGTAACCTGCACCGCAAGCGCACGCACGGATTTCGTGCGCGCATGGCGACAAAGAACGGGCGGCAGGTATTGAGTGCCCGTCGCGCCAAGGGCCGAGTGAGACTCTGCCCTTAAGTCTGTCCAATACCGGTTTTCCGTCTGAAGTACGGCTGCGAACGCCAGCTTACTTCAGCCGTGCTTTTCGTAGCGGGTTTTGCAGCACAGATTCCTGCTTTCGTGTGTATGCTTGCCGGAACCATGTGAGCACCGCCCGGCTTGGCATTACCGTGGCGCGCAGGGCCGTGCCGAGTGCGGTGTCACGCAATCGTCTCAAGCGGCTGGTGCGCGAAAGTTTTCGCAACCGACGTTGGATGATGCCAGCGCTGGATGTCGTGGTACAGGTCAAATCACCTGCCACCGCAGCCGGTAATGAAAAAATACGCGTCAGTCTGGAAAGCCACTGGCAGGAATTGGAAAAGCGATGCGCAGTCTCCTGATCCTTTTCATCCGCGGCTACCGCTATTTCCTCAGCCCGTTGCTGGGTTCCCATTGCCGTTTCGAGCCCTCCTGTTCCGTATATGCCATGCAGGCTATCCAGCGGTTCGGTATTTTTCGCGGCGGTGGGTTTGCGGTATGCCGAATTTTGCGCTGTCATCCTCTGCATCCAGGTGGTTTCGATCCCGTGCCCGATGTGAAGCATCGCCATGGATAATCGTCGATTATTCCTGTTTACAGCGCTGGTTTTTGTCGCATTTCTGATTTATCAGGCATGGATGCGCGACTACGGACCGAAACCGGCGGTGCCACCCCTACAGACTTCAGCCACCAGCACGGCGCCCGCTCCCGGAGGCAGTGCGGTACCTGCCGCCAGCAATGTAGGCACCGCGCCGATTCCGGCTTCGGCAAGTGCGATCCTACCGCCCAAGGGCCGGCGAATTCACGTGCGCACGGATGTGCTGGATGTAGTGATTAATACCATCGGTGGGGACATCCGCCAGGCCGAGCTCCTCAAGTATCCGATCGAACTCAAAACGCCGACAGCACTTGTCAAGGTGTTGAACACCGACAATGCAACACTGCTGATCGCGCAATCCGGCCTGCAGACGCTGTCAGGCCCCGACGCTCCTGGTTATCAGACGCTCTACACCGCGAGTCGGACGCGCTATAGCTTGGCGCCCGGCGAAAAGACGCTCGCGGTCAGCTTGACTTGGAAAGGGCCTCGGGGCCTTGAAGTAGAGAAAACCTACACCTTTACCCGCGGCAGTTATCAGGTTGATATGCATTACCGGGTGCAGAACCGCGCCGGTGAGCCATGGAAGGGCGCTGAATACGTACAGTTTGAAAACCACTACGTGCCGGAAAGCCACAGCCTGTTCAGCGCGCATCGCTATGACTATCAGCGCGTGGCCGTCCACGGCGTAGGCGGTTACCGTCAATACGAATTCGGTGATCTGGCGGAAACACCGGTAAACATGACCACTCCGGGGGGCTGGACCGCCGTAGTGGATCATTATTTCCTTGCCGCCGTGATCCCTGAAGACCGGCAACAGGCGAGAAATGCGGCGGAAAACCGTTACTACAGCAAATCGCTCGGTGATTCGCGTTTTTTGGCGGGTACCATCACCTCGGTGAAGACCGTCATGCCCAGCACGACCGGTGTCTTCGCCGATACGTTCTATATCGGCCCGAAACTGCAGACGCGTCTTGCACACGTGGCCCCCGGGCTGGAACTCACGGTGGACTACGGCAAGCTCACTATTATTTCCGAGCCGATTTTCAAACTGCTGAATTTCATCCATCGCTTCATCGGCAATTGGGGCTGGTCCATATTGATTCTTACATTGCTGTTCAAGCTGGCATTTTTTCCGTTGAACCAGATCAGCGGCCGCTCCATGGCGAAGATGCGGCGCGTGCAGCCGCGTATCAAGGCACTGCAGGAGCGCTACAAGGACGACAAGCAGCACTTAAGCCAGGCGATGATGGAACTGTATAAGAAAGAGAAGATCAATCCCATGAGCGGCTGTCTGCCCATGATCGTCCAGATGCCGATTTTCTTCGCGCTCTATTACGTGCTGGTGTACAGCGTGGAACTGCGTCAATCGCCGTGGATCGGCTGGATACACGACCTGTCCGCGCCGGATCCGTACTATATCCTGCCGGTAGCGTATGCCATCGTGATGTTCATCCAGTTCCAAGTAAACCCGCAGCCGACTACCGACAAGATACAGCGGCGCGTAATGATGGTCATGCCGCTGGCGCTCGGCGTTTTGTATGCGTTTCTGCCCTCGGGCCTGGCGCTCTATTACGTGGCCAATTCCATCATTTCCATCGGCCAGCAGTGGCACATTAACCGCATAATTCAGCGCGAAAACCGCAAACTTGCCGTCAAGAGCGGTTGATTACATCGTCATCATTTCTTGAGATATGTTTCTATGAGCACTTCCGACGAACGCAGCGTCTGATGCACGGGACACTTGTTGGCAATTTCCAGTAAGCGCCGCTGCTGTTCTGCGTCCAGATCACCCAGTAATTCGATTTCCCGCTCGAATCGGTCAAGCTTGCCCTCCCTGGTTTCGCAGCTGGCACAATCGCTGGCGTGAATCTTCTCGTGCTTCAGATGCACGGTCACGGCTTCCAATGGCCATTGCTTGCGGTCGGCATACATGCGCAAAGTGATGGCCGTACAGGCGCCCAGCGCACCGGTGAGCAGCCCGTAAGGCGAGGGACCGGTATTGCCGCCGCCCGTGTTCTGAGGTTCATCCGCCACCAGTACGTGCGTGCCGGCGTACACATCCGTGCGGTAATGTTCCCGGCTCGTATGCACCACCACCTCACCCTCCGCGGCGGGGCTTGCAGCCGATTTCACGCCTAGTTCACCCAGGTACTTGCTCGCCCAGGCGGCCAGCATCACGCCCACGTATTCCGAATCCTCCCTGCGCGTCAGCAGATGATCCGCACCGCTCAGGGCGACGAAGCTCTTGGGATGCAATGCAGCGGTGAAAATTTGTGACGCATTGCTGATGTCCACCGTGGTATCGGCGGGCGAATGGAAGATCAACAGCGGCTTGCGCAGGGCATGGATGTTCTGCTGCCATTGCTGGGATACCAGATCGTCCAGAAAGGCCTTCTTGAAATGGAACTTGCGGCCGACAAGCATGACATCCGCCTCACCCCGGGTTTCGATCATAGTACGTGCCGGTCCCAACAACCGTGCCACATGTTCCGGAGTGGCCGGCGCAGCCACAGTGGCCACCGCGATGCAGCTTGGCACTTGATGAGCCGCTTCCAGCACCGCAGTACCGCCCAGCGAGTGGCCCACCAGTATTTTTGGTGCCTGATAATGTTCCTCCAGGAATCCGGCGGCGCATAAGAGGTCGGAGATGTTGCTGGAAAAAGTCGTATCGGCAAAATCACCCGCACTTTCACCCAGGCCGGTAAAATCGAAACGCAATACCGCGATACCCCGCATGCACAGGGCGCGGCAGATATCCACTGCCGCGCGCACATCCTTGCCGCAGGTGAAGCAATGGGCGTAGAGCGCATAGGCGCGTGGCTTGCCGTGGGCGGGCATCTCGATACGTCCGGTCAGTAATTGGCCGGACGCATTTGGAAAATGAACGGGTTCACCGGACATGTTCTTCCTGCCTGTGTTTACCGTTATGATGCGGAGCAGCGCTCCGCATTTTTACATGAAATCCGCCGTGCCGTCCGTGACTGAGACCATCGCCGCCATAGCCACGCCTGCCGGCCGAGGCGGCATCGGTATCGTGCGCGTGTCCGGTCCCGCGGTCAGTGGCATTGCGACGGCAATACTCGGTGGTTTGCCGGCCCCGCGGCGGGCGGTGTTTCAGCCATTCACCGATGCCCAGGGCGCACAGATTGACGTCGGCGTCGCGGTGTTTTTCCCCGGTCCGCAATCCTTCACCGGCGAGGATGTTCTAGAGTTGCACGGTCACGGCGGCCCGGTGGTGCTGTCGCTGTTGCTCAAGCGAACCTGTGAACTGGGCGCACGTCTGGCACGGCCCGGCGAATTTTCCGAACGCGCCTTCCTCAATGACAAGCTGGACCTCGTCCAGGCCGAAGCCATCGCCGATCTCATAGACAGCGGTTCCGAGCAGGCAGCCCGCGCCGCCATGCGTTCCCTGCGCGGCGAGTTCTCGATGCGTATTCGCGAATTGGTGGAATCATTGATTGCTTTGCGCCTGTATGTTGAAGCCGCCATTGATTTTCCGGATGAAGAGCTCGATTTCCTGAGCGATGGCAAGGTGGCGAAACGGCTTGCGGATATCCGCAGCTGTTTTGCGGCCTTGCTGGAAAGGGCCGCCCAAGGCAGTCTCCTGCGCGAAGGCATGAGCGTAGTCATCGCCGGCCGGCCCAATGCCGGCAAGTCCAGCCTGCTCAACCGGCTGGCGGGCCACGAGGCCGCCATTGTCACCGAGATTCCCGGCACCACCCGGGATGTGTTGCGTGAGCACGTGAATCTGGACGGTCTGCCGCTGCATGTCATTGACACCGCGGGCCTGCGGGACAGCGGCAACGCAGTGGAGCAGGAAGGCGTGCGCCGCGCCTGGAACGAGATCCGCTCCGCGGACCGGGTGCTGCTGGTGGTGGATGACAGCCGCGGGTTGTCTACTGATGACCAACACATACTGGAACAATTTCCGGTGAATCTGCCGGTGACGCTTGTTTATAACAAGATTGATTTGACCGGCCGCAAGCCGGAAACCGATACAACCCACCTGCCTGCTCACGTAGCACTGTCAGTCAGGACCGGTCAGGGTATGGAATTGCTTGGAGCCCACCTCAAAGACGTCGCCGGTTACCACGCAGCCGGTGAAGATGCGTTTATTGCTCGCCGCCGGCATCTGGATGCGCTGAGCCGGGCACGCCCGCATCTTGATGAAGCGGAGCAGCGCTTGCGGGAAGATGCCGGTGAATTGCTGGCGGAAGAGCTGCAACTGGCCCAACAGTGCTTGAGCGAGATTACCGGAGAATTCAGCAGCGAGGATTTGCTGGGACGGATTTTTTCCAGCTTCTGTATCGGCAAGTAACCCGGGCATCTGCCAGCCATCGTGCCGGCATCATTGTATCCACGGTCATTGTTTTCGGTGGCTGCGAAGTACATGCCGATTCTGTGACGTGGGAAATGCGGCGATCAGAGTAATCGGCAGAGACGGGTCTAGGGCTTGTGCTGCTCTCCCGGAAAGGAACTGGGCAAGGTGTCAGAGGGGAAAGCACTGGGCTGCGTATTCCAAAGGGAGGAGTGGAATGCCGGTGGCGTATTGTCAGGATTCCCAAGGAGAGGGTGCATGAAATCATCGTGGTCGGGTTCGTGATGGCGGTGTCTGAATCCGAAGCGACGGTAGCCCCAATACAGCGGGGTGACATAGGGCATCTGCTGTGTATGTGGGTATGCCCCCGCGGCCAGCCGGGCCTGGGCGTTCTCCCAGGCAATTTCCTGTTTTTGCTGTTGAGCCTGTTGCCGGAGCACACTCTGGTACCACTTGTTGATACTCGTGATCCAGGCCTGGGTTTTTGCTTGCTGCAGTGGATTCGGCGGCGATGGGGCGCGCAGTGCCACGAGTTTGACCGCCTGTTGCGGTTTGGCGGGCGCATGGTCGCTGTAATGCAGGACACCTTGGCTGTCCACCCATTTGTACACGTGCAGATTATTCGCCGACCCGATCCCAGGAAACAGGCACGTGGTGCAGACGACAAACAGTATGGCGCTCGGTTTTCTCATGGTCACAGCCATTGCTGGCCAAGTCCGGTATGAAGTATAGACCCGCCGGCAGCGGTTTTGTCTCAATGAAAAATAGTTAATCCACGGGCCGGCCCGGCCTGTGTCCGGGTCGGCAAGCGCGGAATTTCCGTGTTTGTTGCCCTTGGCAAGGTCGTACCGGGGCTCAACGCTTACGTGTCGCGGGAGATTGCCGTGGTGAACAGCGGTTCCAGTGAACCGCGCTCGCGTTCACCGGTGGTGGTGTCAATGGCGAGATAGAAAGCACCCATGATGGCGGCAAACAGGAAGAAATACGGTACGAAGCTGAGGATCATGGCAGTGCGGGACTGAGGCGTGGATACGTCCACATTATGATGCCTATGGCTTCCGCAAGCGTCAATTCGGTGGGACAGCACACTAGTTTGACGGGTAATAGGATTCTGAGTGGGGGAAATCCATCCCATATGACTGTTGTCGCAGTCGATTGCAGGCGCAATGTTGTAGCCGCTACTGGTTGAAACCGTCAGCGCGTAAGGTAGTATCCGTTTCGGCCATCTGCTTACAGTCATCACTGACTCGCCGCGCCTGTGGTATTCATCTGCAGCGCGTTCCGAGAATCGGATCAGCGTAATCCAATGATATCATCCTGCGATGATCATCAATTCGTTGCTCGATACCGATCTCTATAAATTCACCATGATGCAGGCGGTGCTGCACCAGTTCCCGGCCGCACAGGCCGAATACCGTTTTCAGTGCCGTCACCCGATGGCGAATCTGGCGCCGCTTGCGGAGGAAATCCGTACCGAGATCCGCCACCTGTGTACGCTGTGTCTGCAGGATGAAGAACTCGACTGGCTCGGCCGGCTGCGTTACATGAAGACGGACTTTGTGGAATTCCTGCGCATCTTCCATCTGCAAGAGCGATTCATCGAGGTAGATGGTACAAACGGTGAGCTGCGTATCCTGATCCGCGGACCATGGTTGCACACCATTCTGTTTGAAGTGCCGGTGCTTGCCATCGTCAATGAGGTGTATTTCCGCAACACCGTGCGCGCACCGGACCTAGAGAAAGGCCGCCACCGGCTGGTGCACAAGATTGCCGTGATCCGAGGGCTGCCGGATGCGGCAGAATTTGCGCTTGCCGAGTTCGGCACGCGCCGGCGCTTCAGCCGCGTTTGGCAGCGGGAAGTGGTGAAGACCCTGGCACAGGAGCTGCCGCAGAGCCTGCGCGGTAGCAGCAATCTGCTGTGGGCGCGCGAGTTCGGCCTGATTCCCATCGGTACCATGGCGCACGAATGGATGCAGGCGGCACAGGTGCTGGGGCCGCGGCTCGCGCTGGCGCAGCGTTTCGCGCTGCAGTCCTGGGCCCAGGAATACCGCGGTGATCTCGGGGTCGCACTCAGCGACAACTACGGGATCGAGGCCTTTTTGCGCGACTTCGACCTGTACTTCTGCAAATTGTTCGACGGTGCCCGCCAGGATTCCGGCGATCCCTTCATTTGGGCGGAGCGCGTCATTGCCCATTACCGGTCGAACCGTGTGGATCCGGGCACCAAGTCACTGGTATTCAGCGACAGTCTTACCATCACACGTGCCATCGACATCTTCAACCGCTTCAAACACGAGGCGCGGATCGGTTTTGGCATCGGAACACACCTCACCAATGACCTTGGTTACACGCCGCTCAATATCGTCATCAAGATGACCCGCTGCAACGGCCAGCCGGTGGCCAAGCTGAGCGACGACCCGGAAAAAACCCTGTGTGACGACCCGGTCTATCTCGCCTACCTGCGGGAGGTCTATGGACTTGATGCACGGGTCCGCGGTTAACCGCCGGCCGCCTCTCGATCCAGCTCATCCAGGGCAAGTGCGGAGTGCGCGTAGGCGCCGCCGGCACGCATCTCCGCCGCCACCCAGATGGCCTCCATGATTTCCTCGGGTGTGGCGCCGCTGCGGCGAGCGGCACGAGTGTGGCCGCGAATGCAATAGGGACACTGGGTAGTGTGCGCTACGGCGACAGCGATGAGATGCTTGGTTCTCTCGGGTAGCGCACCGTCGGCAAATACCGCCTTGCTGAACATCTGAAAAGCCTCCAGTGGCTTGGGTGCCAGCGTCTTGCGGCGTGCCGAGATCGCGGTGGATGATTCTGGATACATTGCATGGGTCATGGCCTTTCTCCGTTTGTGTTTGCACGATGTCTCGATCGGCGATTGTCAGTCCCGCAGACTGCGGCGCAGGTAGGCAGCCAGCACCACAGCTTGGTTATGTTCCTCGTCATGAGCGCCGAACAGCAGCGTCACCGTGGTCCGGGATTTGAGAATTGCATGTAGAGCCTTGGTGGCCATGCGGTTGGCGCGCAGCTCGGCGGTATAGCGGCGCCTGAACCCGGTCCATTTTTCCGGATCATGGCCAAACCACTGGCGTAACTTGATACTGGGGGCCACATCCTTCAGCCAGTAGTCAACAGCGGCCTTCTTCTTGGTCAGGCCACGGGGCCACATGCGATCCACCAGCACTCGGCAGCCGTCACGACTCGCTGGGGGAAGATAAACACGTTTCAGTTTGAGTATCGTCATATCGAACCTCCATTTCTCCATGGGTTGAGGTTGGTGCCGATACCTTGTCGGGTTGTTGCGGGCTCAGTACCGTATCCCGGTAACGGCGGCTTTGGGATGCAGGCTGACAGGAGCGGACGGGCGGTTGTCCATGGCCGCGAACCACGCGTGCAGGTTTCGCAGTCCATTGTCGCAGGGCTGGCCGACGCGGGAACCGAAATCAAGTGCGGTATAAAGCACAATATCCACAACCGTGAAACGATGCGGTACGATCACTGTACGCCACGCCAGCAGGGCATCCAGCCAGAGCAACCCATCGTGCACGAGCTTTTCAAGTCCGGGAACGCATTCCGGCAGGATGAGCATGCGGTTCCTGTACATCGCTGCGACCGGTCCGTAGTGGAAGGTGGCGTACAGCGGCTCGGTAATGCGCCGTTCGATGCGGCGTTGCCACATCCGCGTCTCGGCACGCTCTTCGGGTGTTGCACCCAGCAGTGACGGTACCGGATATTTCTCTTTCAGGTATTGGAAAATCGCACCGGTTTCCGCCAGCCAGAAACCGTCGTCGAGGATAAGCACCGGCACTTGACCGCCCGGATTGTGCTGAATGAATTCTGGATGGCGGTTTTCTCCGGCATCCACATCAATCTCGCGTATCGGCAGTGTGAGACGCTTTTCCAACAGATACATGCGGAGGCAGCGGGGGTTTGGACGCGCCGCATTACAAAATATCATTACCGCATTCTCACTTCTGATGAGTCAGATCACCGTTGTCGGGATCATAACGATAGATATGAAATTCCTTGACCCGCGCGGCATTTTGAGACTGCGGCCACTGCTTGCCCTTGCGGATACGCGAGCCATCAGGCAGCCCGGATGACCGCGTGGGGAGATACGCGATACGGGGCAGGATTCGATGTGGCGTATGCGTCATGGCAGTTCTTCTGTCCGCCGCTTGCGGATGCACAGGATATGATTTCGGTGCATTTGCGTAGCTCAGGCAAAATGGGTCGTATCTACGGGCACACTGTCCGTGCGCATGAAGTGCTCATTCAGATATTTCTCGCCTTCATCACAGAACAAGGTCACCACCGTACGCAATGCAGGATGATTCTCGCGGACTCGCTTCGCCGCCAGCAGATGGGCGCCGGAGCTGGGGCCGCAGAACAGGCCGTGATGCCGCGCCAGATCGCGCATGGCCTGCACTGCCTCCTGGCTCGACACCGTGAGTACCTGATCCACGAGGTCGGCATGACGCGCAAAGATGCCCGGCACAAAACCGTCGGAAATACCCTCGATCTGGTGCTGTGCGATCTCGCCGCATAAAAGCGTGCAGGATTCCGAGGGCTCCATGGCGAACAGGCGCACCTTGGGATTCACCGCACGGAACGCTTGGCCCACACCCACCAGTGTGCCACCGGTACCGACGCCCATCACCAGTGCGTCCGGGAGCGTAGCGGAGGGTAACTGCGCGAGGATTTCCGGACCCAGCAACAACCGGTTTTCCTCCACGTTCCATTCCGATTCGAACTGGTGAGGACAGAAAAAGCCGGGTTGCTGACCGAGTTCGCGGGCCTTCTGCAAGGCATCGTTCACATGAAAGCGGCCGCAGAACCGTACCTCGGCACCGTAGGCGCGCGAGATAGCCACGCGCTCGCTGGACATGCCCTCGGGCATCACCACCAGCATGCGATAACCCTTGACTGCCGCCACCAGGGCAAGCGCATTACCGGTGTTGCCGCTGGTGGCTTCCACTACGGTATCGCCGGAATGCAGCAAGCCCTCGCGTTCGGCCTTCTCCAGTATGTATTTGGCGATGCGTGCCTTGATGGAGCCGGAAGGGTTCAGGAATTCCAGTTTGGCGAAAATACCGTCCACACACACCAGCGGCGTGTTACCGATGGCGTCCAGGATATTGGTCGAAACGGATGGATAGCGTGTGGCCATAAGGGACAAGTTCAGTGCTTGCCTCTTCTGCTCGCCAGAGAACCGCCCAGGGTCCAGGACGGTGGATCACTGGCGGGAAAGCTGCCGGCCAGTTCTTCATCAATCAACTGTTCGCACTCTTTGGTGTCTCTGGCTTTCGACTTGGTAGTTGCGGGTGTATGTGGGTTATCGAATCGCTTGCCGGTCGCGCCCGGCGGAACCACATGAGTGCCCAGATAATGTTTATAGAACTGGTACGACATAATGAAGGCCCTCCGGTACGGCGGCATGGAGGCGAAATGCCGTGGATTGAGTACTGCCTTACGGTACACCCGCCGTGTCTGCCGCGCATAACGGCGCGCGGTCTCCCGGCCGGCCCGTGCGGTAATGCCGGCAATGATGAACTCATCGGTGCTCATGCGCCGAGACCCACATTATCGCGTTCCAGCACATGCTCGGCGCGGTAGCTGGAACGCACCAGCGGTCCGGCCACCGCTTCCATGAAGCCCTTGGACAGTGCCAGTTCGCGGTAATTTCGGAACTCCTCTGGGGTTATGAAACGTGCTACTGGCAGGTGATTCCGTGTCGGGCGCAGGTACTGGCCGAGCGTAATAATATCCACATTGGCGGCGCGCGCGTCCTCCAGTGTGAACTCGATCTCCGCTTCGGTCTCACCCAAGCCCAGCATCAGACTGGTCTTGCTGAGCACGTCGGGGCGTTCACGCTTGGCGAATGCCAGCACTTCAAGGGTTTGCCGGTAACCGGCACGCGGATCGCGGGCATAACGAGTGAGCCGCTCCACAGTTTCGAGATTCTGCGCGTAAGTCACTACGCCCGCGGCCAGTACCGTAGCCACTGACTTGAAGTTTCCGCCAAAATCCGGCGTCAAAGCTTCCACTGACGTTTGCGGTGTATGTGCATGGATCGCACGGATACAGGCCGCGTAATGCGCCGCACCGCCATCGGGGAGATCATCGCGGTCTACCGAGGTCAGCACCACGTATTTAAGGTGCATGAGCTCCACCGCCTCGGCCACATGAGCGGGCTCGTCGCTGTCCAGCCGGCCGTGGGGATTGCCGGTATCCACGGCGCAAAACCGGCAGGCACGCGTGCACACCGAACCCATGAGCATGAGTGTAGCGGTGCCCCGGCCCCAGCATTCAGCGATGTTGGGGCACAAGGACTCTTCACACACGGTATGCAGCTTGTGGCCATGCACGATATCCCATACCGCTTGATAGCGCTCGCCTGCAGGCACACGTACCCGCAGCCAGGACGGTTTGCGGCCCGTATCCGGCATAATGCGCCCGGGACGCGGACGTAAACCGTATTTGATCGCGTGTACGCCCTCGGCGGTCACGAACTTAGCACCATTTTCCAGCAGAGAATTTTTCTCGTTATCCCGCATACTTGCGCGTTGTCCATTTCCTCCGGCAGACCCATACGCTAACCCTCGGATATCCGGCGGGCCTTGATTTCCGTCAAGGCGGCCGCGGCTTGCTTGCCCCAGAATAGCAGCCTCATAATCCATTTAGGAACAAACGCCGTGGCCCGATGGTTCACCGCTGGCAAGGTGGGTGAGATCGCCGACCGCGAATGCCGGGTGATTGACGTGAACGGTACCGAGGTGGCGGTGTATAACTTGGGCGGTGCCTATTACGCCATCGAGGATTGCTGTAACCACGATGGCGGCGACATATCAGGTGGCTGGGTGGAGGATGATGTAGCCGTCTGTCCGCGGCATCTGGCGCGCTTTTCCATTCGCACCGGTGCGGTGCTGGCTGGCCCCGCTTACGAAAACGTACACAGCTTCCCGACTCGCGTGCACGACGGCGAGATCCATATCCACGATGACCGCAATTGAGAATGCCGTGCCCGCCGTAAGTGACCGCCTTTCACGCTGGACGCTGCTGATTTTCGCCTGTGCGCTGGTGAATTTTCTGCTGGGCCAGGCCCTGATTGTGGCGGGTGTGACTTGGCCGGAGGTGGCGTTTACCGCGGGCAGCACACTCGCAGCGGTACATCTCATCACCCTCGGTTGGCTGACGCTTTTGATGTTCGGTGCGCTGTTCCAGTTCGTGCCGGTGATCACCACAAAACCGTTGTTGAACCAGTGGTTGTCGCTCGCGGTCTTGATACTTGTGGAGTTCGGCTTGACTGGCATGACTGTTGGATTCCTGGCGCTCAATCGCGGTGCATCCGGTCTGGCGCGCTGCCTGCCGTTCGGCGGGACACTGGTACTCGCTGGCGTGCTGCTGGCCATGGGGAATATAGTCACACCGCTATTGTGCTCGCGGCCGCTGGCGTTGCCGGGGCGTTTCGTGCTGGCGGGCCTCGCTTTCCTGCTGGCGACAGTACTGTTGGGATTCACGTTCGCATTAGCGCTCAGCGTGCCGGCTTTCACCCCACTGGCGGCGCCGTTGCTGGCCAGCGGCGTCGGCTATCACGTCCTCGCCGGTCTGGGCGGCTGGTTCACGCTTACCGCCATGGGCGTGAGCTACAAACTCCTACCCATGTTCATGCTGGCGCCAGAGGAACGCGGCTGGTGGGGAGAATGTGTGCTGCAGTTCGGCATATCCGGATTTGGATTATCAGTAATTGCCGGTTTGCTGTCCGTGTGGCGGCCACAGGCAGTTTTGCTGAATGCCGTACAACATCTCGGCTGGCTCGCAATCGCGGTAGCCGTGATGGCGTACCTGATTGACGTACTGCGTCTGTACCGCACGCGCAAGCGCGCCCGTATTGAACTCCACAACCGCGCCGCCTGCGGCGCTTTTTTGAGTCTGGCCGCGGCGCTCGTCATCGCTGTCGTTCTGGTCGCGAGCCACCGGCTTGCCGCATATGCACCGGCGCTGGTGCTGCTGGTGCTGTTTGGCTGGCTCTCCGGTCTCGGCCTCACCCAGCTTTACAAGATTGTGCCTTTCCTCACCTGGATCACGCGTTATGGCCATCAGCTTGGCCGCGATGCGGTACCCCGGGTACAGGATCTGGTGGACGAAGCCCGCACCTCGCCCTGGTTTGTGATTTATTTCCTTGGTGTGGCGCTCGCGGCACTTGGTGCTTTCATAAACGTCGCCTACGTATGCCGTACCGGTGCGGCTGTCAGTGCTGGTGCCACCTTGGGACTCGGATTCGAATATTGGCGCGCCTGGCGCGGCCATTACGCGGGACGCACGCGGCCGGCCACGCCGATACCGCCCCCATACCTGTCCAGAGGAGGACCTGCGCCATGACCACACCCGAACCGTTGACACTCGACATACGCGAGGAACTGCGCCGCGGTGGTGAACCATTGCCGCACATCATGGAGACCGTGAGACAACTCGCGCCCGGTCAGGCGTTGCGTCTGCTGGCCACCTTTGAGCCGCTACCTTTATACGCAGTACTCGGCCGCAAGGGTTTTGGCCACCAGGCCACGCATCACAACGTGGAGGACTGGGAAGTGTTATTCACGCCTGGCACCGCCGTACCGGAACAACCGAAGGGCAAGAAGCCGCACACGACGACGGTGTCCACCGGCGACTGGCCCGCACCCAGCGCATTTCTGGACAACCGCGGCTTGGAGCCGCCGGAACCCATGGTGCGCATTCTGGATTCACTTGAACATCTCGGTCACGGCGAAGTACTGGAAGCCATCAACGAGCGCGAACCGGTATTCCTGTACCCGGAATTGGAGGCACGCGGCGCTGCCATCCACACGGACAAGCGTGACGACGGCGTGCATCTGCTGATTCGCCGCGGGGCCTGAGGCATGAGCACCCATGCCCTGCCAAGCCGTGAATATGTGCTGGATGCCCTACACGAGGTGATTGACCCGGAACTCGGCTACAACATCGTGGACATCGGACTGATTTATGGCCTTGAAGTCGCGGATAACCTAATCAAGGTCACCCTGACCATGACCACACCCGGCTGCCCGGCCCAGGACTACATCATGGAAGGCGTGAAGCAGCGTGGACTGCGGATTCCCGGAGTACAGGATGTGGACATCCATCTGGTATGGGAACCGCCCTGGTCACCGCAGAAGATGACACCCATTGCCAAGGCCCATTTTCATATCGAGGACGATACACCGTGAATGATGTTACGAATCCAAGCAACGAACTCTCGACACTCAACCGACTGTTCATGCGGGCCCTGCTGGCGCTCGGCGAGGCCGGTGAGCGGGAACGAGCTTGCCGCTTGGCTGCCGCCGGTTGGACGACCCTGCGCCGGCAACACCCGCGCGAGGCAGAACGCCTGAACGGGACATTGCACGCACTGACCCGCGCTTCCCACCCCACCCCCACCCCCAACCACACTGGAGACACATATGCCTGAGGCAAAACTGCTTGATGTCCGCACGCTCATTCCCACTGAGCGTCATCGGCTGATCTTCGAAACCTACGAAAACCTCAGGCTCGGCGAAAGTTTTCTGCTGGTGAATGATCACGATCCCAAGCCGCTCTACTACCAGTTCGAGGCCGAACACAACGGCGAGTTTTCATGGGAATACGTGCTGCAGGGTCCGCATACCTGGCAGGTGGAAATCGGCCGCACCGCCTAGCGCGGTTCAAAAATGCAAACAGCCGGCGCGCAGCCGCATGCCGGCTGTTTGATTACCCACGGGCTTTAACCCGCCACGTGGATCAGAATCCACTCTGAACGGTCCAATACGCATCGCATCATGCACCCCCTATCACTACAGCATCTCACACCGCTGCTATGCCAGCCGTTCCGACTTCTTTTTATGGTGGCGTCGCTGTGCGCAAGTCTCGACATGCTGCTGTGGGCCCTGTTCCTGCATTTGGGGTGGCTGCCAGCCGCATCACTTCCGCCATTGCTGTGGCACGGCCATGAAATGCTGTTCGGCTTTGCGGGCGCGCTGGTCGCCGGGTTCCTGCTGACGGCGGTGGCCGAATGGACAAAGCGGCCCACGACCACACCGTTCACGTTACTGCTGCTGGTAGCGGTCTGGCTGATCGCGCGGATCGGGTTCCTGCTGCCCGCTTTTATTCCCTACACACCCATCGCCATCCTTGACAGCACATTCTTTCTGTTATTGGCAATCATGGTAGCGATACCGATCCTGCGGGCACGTAATTACCGCAACTTGTTTGTCATTCCGCTGCTGCTGACCTTCACACTGGCAGACGTGCTCTTCCACCTCGGCGTCACCGGACGGCTGCCGTTGGCCCCCTATCAGGTGCTGGTCTGGGTTATTGATCTCCTCACTCTGCTGATGCTGGTGATTGGTGGACGCGTCATCCCTTTCTTTACCTCCCGCCGACTCGCCGGCGTCAGGATAGTGCGCTGGCGGCTGCTCGATTGGAGTGTGAATGGTGGAGGGCTTGTATTATTGCTGGTGGACATTATCGTCCCGAGTTCCCGGCTGCTGGGCGGTCTCTCGCTGATTGTGGCGGTACTGGCCAGCATACGGTTGGCCGTTTGGCGGCCGTGGCGGACCTTGCGTGAGCCCATGTTATGGGTACTGCACCTCGGGTACCTGTGGCTGGCGGTCGGTATCGCACTCCGGGGTGTGGCGCTGCTCAGCGGCTCGTTTGCGGAGATTACGGCACTGCATGCGCTCACGGTGGGCGCGCTGGGCTCGCTCTCCATCGGCATGATGACGCGTGTGCCGCTGGGTCATACGGGCCGACCGATCGCGGCGGGTCCGGTCATGGCGGTCGTGTTCTTTTTGCCGACACTCGCCGCCGTGCTGCGGCTCATGAACCTGCCCGACTGGTTACCGCTTGCAGCGAGTTTCTGGACCCTGGCATTCGCCGCGTATTTTCTGCGCTTCTTGCCGGTCCATTTCGGCCCGCTCAGGGTG
This sequence comes from Natronospirales bacterium, assembly GCA_021792635.1. Classification (GTDB taxonomy): domain Bacteria; phylum Pseudomonadota; class Gammaproteobacteria; order Natronospirales; family REEB76; genus REEB76. The sequence goes on from JAJYUH010000012.1 coordinate 68,783, forward strand.
AACACCATGATATCGTGATGAATTGCGATACTACTCATGAAGCATCATTATCCGGTTTGTCGATCTTGGTAATATCGCGCGCCTGCTCGATCGCCTGGTGATAGAGACCTTCAATCTCGATATTGGGCTGGGCCGCTTCCGGTTCGTCTGATCGGGCAGCCACCAGTACATACACCGTCCCGCAATACGGACACTGCTCCCGCATGCTCTCGTGTATCGGCAGATACACCCGCTGATGGGAATTCCACAGGCTCGCGCCGGGTACCGGACAGGACAATGGCAGATCCTTCCATGTAACATGGTGGACCTTCTGCGTGTTGGGCGTCTTGTGGCCGATGGTTTTCGAAAAGCTGTTCATGGACTTTCCTCCACAAACAAGTATCAGCGTTGCAACAGCGGCAGTTTGTCGGGCACGCCATCCCATTGTTTGGCGTCCGGCGGTGCCGGAATCTTGGCATCTATCACCGGCCACTTCGACGCCAGCTCCGCGTTGATGGTGGGGAAATGCTCTTGGCCGCCGGGCACATCGTCCTCGGCGAAGATAGCCCCGACCGGACATTCCGCCACACACAGGGTACAATCAATGCATTCCTCGGGGTCAATCACCAGGAAATTCGGGCCTTCATGAAAGCAATCCACGGGGCACACTTCCACGCAGTCGGTGTACTTGCACTTGATGCAGTTATCCGTGACCACATGTGTCATGTCACTCTCCTTGCAGACCACGATTTTGACCTGTCCGAGCAGCATGTGACATTGGCGGCGGCGGTGCCTTGATATGTATCAAGCTTGCAAGCGCGATGGGCGCTGATTCAGCTTGCTGACTGTTTCAAGGAATTGTGATGGATAACCGCAGCGTCCTGGCACGTGAACTGCGCCGCCATTACTTGTTTGCAGCACTGGATGCCACACAGCGCGCACGGTTGCTGGGACATGTCCACACCCGCCCGTTTGCCGCCGGCGAGCTGCTGTTCAATCAGGGGGACGCAGCTCGGGCATTCTTCCTGTTGCAGTCGGGTGCCGTGAAACTCTACCGCATGTCCGCCGAAGGCCAGGAAAAGGTCATGCGCCTCATCCGTCCGGGACAGAGTTTCGCTGAAAGCGTGATGTTCATGAACGAGCCGCGCTATCCGGTATATGGACAGGGAATCGAGGGCGGTTCATTGATGAATATTGAGTGCGAGGCATTCCTGGCTATTTTACGTGAGTCGTTTGATACCTGCCGCGCGGTCATGGCACAGATGACCCAGCGCATCCAGGCCCACTGGGATGAGATCGAGTTACTGACACTGCAAAACAGCCGCTACCGGGTGATCCACTATCTGCTGGGGCTGGTACCGGATGGGCAACGCGGTCGTGTCAACGTGATACTGCCAACGCGCAAGGGACTGATCGCCGCACAACTGGCAGTCACGCCGGAAACCTTCTCGCGGGTGTTGCGCGCGCTCACTGACGAGGGGCTGATCGAGGTACAGGACGAGGTAGTGGAAGTTTATGATACTGAGGTGCTGCGTCTTCATATACACTGAGACACGCGAAGTAATTCTTTGCTGAATTCCCTACGCGTTTCCAGTGGCAGTCGTTCATGTAGTTCAATGAACAATCCCTTCTCTTCCCGTTCATGGTGATGTTGTGCCACATGTTTCAAGGTTCGTTCTTTATCCAGAAGGTCAATAAGCATTGCCGGTGTAACACCGCGGCGTCGGGCGGATGCCAAGCGCACGGTTACCGCGCGTACCAGTTCCTCCAGTTTACGGTGCTCGGTGCGATAGACGTGCGATCCCCAGCGCGGGCTGCTGCCACTGCCATCAGTACAGTAAGGCAGTAAAAACTTCTCCTCCAGGCGGATATGCGCAGTCAGCCGTTCTTGGTACTGGGTGAGCAACCGTGCGGCCCGTGCCCACGCGTGACTAACCAGCATTTCCTGATGACGTTGAAACAGAATATCCAGCGACGCATGCTCGTGTCTCAGGATGCAAAGGGTATCAGACACCGACATGGTCAGAAGCCATGGGTGCCGGCGGCGGCAGCACCGATGATGATTAATGCGATAGCCAGCATCAGGAGGTGGAAGCGCTGCATGCGCCGCCACATACCGGCTTCATCCGCGGCACCGTGTATGGCGCGCTTGAGCAGACCTGCCGGTTCCAGCACGAAAAGCAGCAGCACGAACAGCAGCCAGTAGAGGATCATGGCATCCAGCCACCAAAACGACGCCTGTGCGAGCCAATTCCAGGCATGCAACCGCCAGAGCATGTATAGACCCGATGCCCCTATCAGCAATACCGCAATGCGTGCCTGGGGCGCGAAGCGGTTTTCGATCTGGTAGAAGGCCGCGCGTGGATCACTGCCCAAACCATGACGCACCGCCGGCAGGAATACGGCAGTGACAAAAGCCAGACCGCCGATCCACCATACTACGGCGAGTACATGGATGACGATGGCGATACCGAGTCCTGACATGCAGATAAATGTCGCACCCTGAAGAGTAGTCTGCCTTGATCTGTATCAAGGAGAATGCCGCATGCGCGTCTATTATCACACCGGCGAGTAGCAGATCGGCATGCCGGGCGGAGCGGATAACGGCTCGACAGAGTAATTCTCGGTGATTATTAAATGGCAGCCGGTGAGATGACGATATTTGACGGATGACCAATGCGCACTCGGTATCTGGATTGTGGCTGACCATCTGGGTTTTGATCTGTCCGTAACCGCTCCGTTTCGTCTTGATTTCACAGTGGCGGCGCTGCAGCGCTGGCCTCAAAACGCATTGGACCAATGGGATGGATAGTGCTATCGCCGAGTGCTGATCTTCGGAACCAGGCCACATGAGGTGTGCATCAGTCAGCGCTGCGCATCCCGAACGCCCACCCTCGAGGTGGAGATTTCTGCACCGCGTATTGCGGCGACCGCCCGGGAAAATACCATTTCTGTATTGCAGCGTACATTGGGCCTACAACTCGACCTTGCGCCGTTCTATCGGCTTGCAAAGCGCCATCCACGCCTGCTGGCGCTAGTACGGCCCTTTATCGGAATGAGGCCGCCACGCTTTCCAACCCTTCATGAGGCGCTAGTGAGTGCCGTTGCTTGCCAGCAGATTTCCCTGCCACTCGGCATTCGATTACTGAACCGGCTTGCTGAAGCGTACGGGATTGCGGTGTCTCGCCGCCGCGCCTCGCGGCATGCTTTCCCTCGACCTGAGACACTGGCGCAGCTAAAGCCAGTGGACTTGCGTACTCTGGGATTCAGCATGCAGAAGGCACGCACCGTTATCGGGCTCAGTTGTCTGCTGATCGAAGGACACTTGTGGCCAGAAGATATCGAAAATGTGGATGATGCCGCCATCCATAATCACCTATGTGCCGTTACGGGAGTAGGGCCGTGGACTGCAGATTACGTATTCCTGCGCGGATTGGGCCGATTGAATGTTTTCCCGGTCAACGATTCCGGTGCATTGAACGGCATCAAGGCGTGGCTGGGCATCAAATACACTCCTGATTCAGAAACAACTGTGCCGCATCCTTGCTCCCTGGCGCCCCTACGCTGGTATGATCTACTTTCACTTGCTGCTTCGGAAGCTGCATGCACAGTCTGACATGAATTGATTTCGGGTTATCATTCTCGCTAAATGCCTCCGCAAAAATTCCCTTTTTAGGTCATCATGGCTGAACCGCCACACCAGGCTACGGCATCCGCCCCGGCATGCGTCGGCAATGTAGCGGTCGGCTTTGATTTTCTGGGACATACTATCCTTGGCCCGCAAGATCAGGCCACAATACGCCGCATTCCGGATCCATTGGTGCGGATCTCGAGAATTCGCGGGATTACACGCGATATTCCCCTCGCTGCCGCACAAAATACGGCGGGAGCGGCCCTCATTTCCCTGCGTCGGGCGCTTAATCTGTCCTTCGGCTTCGAAATCGAACTCAACAAAGGTATCCCGCTCGCATCAGGCATGGGCGGTTCGGCCGCATCCTGCGTCGCCGCCCTGGTGGCTGCCAATGCACTGCTGGAGGAGCCCGTTTCACCCGATATGCTGTATCAATGTGCCTTTGACGGTGAATCGCTGGCGAGCGGCGCACGAAACGGCGACAACATCGGTCCCATGCTCTTCGGCGGGCTCGTCATTGCCACGCCCGAACACGTGATACCGGTACCTGTGCCGCCCCACCTGCATTGTGTGCTGGTACATCCCGACCTTCAACTGGAGACTCGACGAGCCCGCCGTGTGCTTAAAGACCCGTATAAATTAACTGACGTGGTACAGCAAACCATCAACCTCGCTTTGGTTCTCAGCGGTTGTTACCGCAATGACGCGAGCCTCATCCGCTCGGGTATGCAGGACCACCTGATCGAACCGAGGCGTGCGCCACTGATACCGGGATTCGAAGAGGTAAAACGGGCCGCGCTGGACGCCCGCGCGCTGGGAGCAGGCATTTCCGGTGCCGGTCCCAGCGTATTCGCCTGGTTTACAAGTGAGTCACAGGCAAGAACGGCAGTGGCAGACATGCAACTCGCCTTTAGCCGCAACGGCATCACCAGTGATGCCTGGGTGTCACGGGTTGCAGGACCAGCTGCCCGGGTCATTGGATGACACGGTATGCGAATCTGGCCGAACTCGAACGGACGGCAGGCGATCTGGCCATCGGCATAAACTGAGCCGTGGGTGCACGGAGTCTCCGCTACCGTTGCTGTCCTGCCTTCTGATTGCGAGATCGCCCCCACGGCCGTACCACACCGCTCACCTCCACCCCTGGCGGAAATGACAGCGGTTTGACTTTCTGTCTTCCCCAGATGTATAGTAGTTGCTCGAACAACCACTATATGCATCAACAAGTGGATAGCGTTGCCTTACTTCACGAACTGGGATTCACCGAGTATGAGGCCCGGGCCTATCTGAGCCTGGTGCGCGCCGGCAGCCTCAATGGCTACGAGGTGGCAAAAGCGTCCGGCCTGCCACGGGCCAACGTCTATGGGGTGCTGGAACGGCTGATAGAGCGCGGTGCCGCCCGCCGGCTCGAAACACGCAATGGGATACGCTATCGGGCGACCGCACCGGAACGCCTGGTGCAGCGCCTGGAAAAAACTCATCAACAGATTCTGACCGCCGTTCGGGATGCCTTGGCGGAATTGACGCCGGCAAAGGAATCGGATCCGGTTTTCAACATGCGTGGTTACGGGGAATTGCTCGCCCAAGCCCGCACGATCATTGATAAGGCCCATACCAGCCTGCTCGTCGCCATTCAGCCGCGTGAAGCCGCGGCCCTGGCAAAACCCCTGCGAGAGGCAGGCGCACGCGGCGTCGCCATTACTACCTTGTGCATGGAAGCTTGCCCAGCGGAATGTGGCGGCTGTCAAGGCGACATCCATCGCTACCACCTGGCGCCCGCCGAAGATGCACGCTGGCTCATGCTGGTGGCGGATGACAATCGCATGATTGCCGGAGAAATTCTCGCGGATGACGCGCTGGCGGTGGAAACGGAGCAGCGGCTTATTGTGATACTGGCTGCATCTTACATCCGCCAGAGTTTGACCCTGGTCACCGTGGCGGGTGAACTTGGCGACCGTTTTCACGGACTGCTTTCCGTCAAAACCCGCAGGACTCTGGATGCGCTGTATCCCGAAGGTGGCTTTGCCGCCTTTCTCCGGCGGGTAACCGCGGCAAACACTCTCTGACTCTGCGCACAGAGTACGCGGCATTTTAGTAACAACCTCGGGAGGTACATTGATGAATAGACACCTTGCAAAACTTGTGACCGTAAGTGCGGCTGTCCTGCTGTTTGCGGGAGCCGCAACTGCGGCAAATTGGAACACGACCGGTCCCACCAATATGTTTGGGGGACCCATTTACGCCGGCCCGCCGGCACTGGCTGTGACCGCGGCGCTGGTGAAAGCCGGAGGCGGGCCGGAACATTTCACCATCCAGAAGGCGTTGGTCTCCATGCTTGGCGCGAAGACCGTGAATGCAGAAGTAATCAAACTCACCAGGCAGTACGGAAAAAAGAAAGTTGCGGACTGGCTGAACGGCTTCAACTTTGCAGTACATGACGCCCTGCAACGCGTTACCGCTGCGGGAGTAAAACTGCCAGCCGCGCCCAAAAACCTGCATGGCATAAAACTCGCCAAAACATTAGTGAATGCGGGCACCGCGGAAAATCATGTGTTCTGGTCGGGGCTTTTATTCGACCATGCCTTGTCTCATAAGGTACACAATCAGGTCATGGTGGACATCGATGCCAAATACAGCGCACCGTATGACATGAACATGCATGCCATTACCAATCAGGCCATGTATGATGTTGCGCACGCACTTGGCGATAAAAAGGTAAAACTGGCCCCGCTACATTAAAATCATCATGGGAATCCATATTCACAGGGCGGTGAAAGCCGCCCCGCATGTTAATGACTGTGATTACCGGTAGCTGTTGGGTTCATTTTGTGCGGTCCGGTCTGTAGGTTCCCGCGATTGTCCGAAAGCTGACAGCAAGACGGTTCCAGCTGTTGATGGCAATCACCGCCATGGTGAGATTAAGAAGCTCCTCGTCGCTGAAATGTTCTTTTACATGCGCATACACTGCATCGGGGACGTGTGTTTCAGCCACCAGCGTGACCGCCTCAGTCCAGTCCAATGCCGCCCTTTCCCGCCTGGTGAAGAACGGTGCTTCCCGCCATGCGTTCAGGGCATAAATGCGCTGTTCCGTTTCGCCCTTGACACCGTGGTGCAAATCTCAGAGTGACTCCGGCACAGGCACGTAAACCGAAGCATTCGGTGGGGCCTACGGCCATACCGGGAGCAATGCTTAATCCGCATAGCGGGTCACCATTTTAAGGCTAACGTTAACAACAGGCTATAAGTCCTGCCTTGGCTGGGGTCGCAAATACGTTCAAAAATCGGCCGTCGCGTCAACACAATCCATCCTGGACGGATAGATGGAATATCGCATAGAATAGGTAACAATGCGATATATATCCACAAGAAGGGTAGCACACGCAAAAGCCGCTAGACAGCAAATTAGCGATTCGGATTACCGCAAACTGGCGGCGTTTCGAGCCTCCTTGAGAAGGTTCTTACGCACGAGCGAAGAGATCGTACACGCGGCAGGCTTCACCCCACAGCAACATCACGCGCTGCTTGCTATCAAGGGTTTTGAGGGACTTGGCAGGCCTCTCGTCAAGGATCTGGCGGCACAGCTGCAGATTTGCCACAACGGTACCGTAGGGCTGGTGAATCGTCTGGTGGCGCACGGCTTCGTACGCCGAATCCGTTCAAATCAGGACCGGCGCGGGATATATCTGGAGCTAACACGTAAGGGCGACGTCATGTTGCGGCATCTGACACAGGCACATCGCGTTGAACTCCGGCATATTGGCCCGACAATCAGATATTTACTGACTGAACTTGCGGATTAAATCACAGGTCCCGATTTTCTCCCCTAGATTATCGAGATTTGCCTGGGACCCTGCGACCGGCCTGAATCTTTTGGTTCAGTTTCAATGTCGTAGTTTCCATGTTTATCGGGATATTGCATATGGACCTGCTTGGCATAAAGCATGCGATTCTGCCAGTAATTAAGCCAACCAATTTCGGAGTAATGCGCAACTCGCATACATATAGAACGTCGTTATCATTTGGCATAATGCTTTATTGAATATCAAATCCTGATGCCGTGACAATGGATCCCACATCTAAGGTAGTACTTCGCGTACCAAAGCGTCTTGGCGACTTCGATGTTCGTCCGCGCATGCTGCTCATTTGCGGAATGGCGCTTCTCATTGGTGCCGTGGCCGCCGTCGTGGCGGACGCCCTGCTCAAGCTAATTGGGCTTATTACCAATGCTGTTTTCTATCAGCGTTTCGCAACCAACTTGGTGGCTCCGGGTGCCGGGCCCCATGCATGGTGGATCATACTGGCAGCACCCGTTGTCGGGGGACTGATTGTCGGGGTCATGGCGCGCTACGGATCCGATGCGATTCGTGGCCATGGCATGCCGGAGGCGATCGAGTCCATCCTGCGTGGCGGCAGCAAGATCAAACCCCGGGTGGTTTTACTGAAGCCGCTTTCAGCGGCAATAACCATTGGAACAGGCGGACCCTTTGGTGCAGAGGGACCGATCATTATGACCGGCGGAGCCTTCGGGTCGCTGCTGGCCCAAACCCTGAAACTCACGGCTGACGAACGCAAGACTTTGCTGGTGGCCGGAGCCGCGGCAGGTATGGCTGCGACATTTAATGCACCGCTCGCATCAATCTTGTTAGCCATTGAACTGCTGTTGTTTGAGTTCCGGCCTCGCTCTTTTGTCCCTGTCTCAATCGCAGTGGTGGTAGCCACGGCTTTGCGCTGGGTGCTTCTCGGTTTCTTGCCATTATTTCCAACCACTCATGCGCTTCCACCATTGGCATTTCCAGACCTTCTTCTGTGCGCAGCAACGGGCATGGTCGGCGGTGTTATCGCATGGGCAGCCACGTCGCTCGTTTACCTATCTGAGGACACGTTTCGTAAGCTGCCCATACATTGGATGTGGTGGCCCGCGATCGGCGGTTTGATTATCGGTGTGGGTGGGCTTTTTGAGCCACGTGCGCTCGGCGTTGGCTATGACGTAATTGGAACACTGCTGGCAGGGAAGGCAACTCTTGCGCTCATCGTCGGCATTCTGATCGTGAAGACCCTTATCTGGAGTCTATCGCTGGGTTCCGGTACTTCAGGCGGTGTGCTGGCTCCCGTCTTCATGATCGGTGCCGCACTAGGCTCACTTCTCGCCTACGTCTTTCCGCCCGTCGCACCAGGCTTCTGGGCGCTTCTGAGCCTTGCCGCGGTGGTTGGCGGAGTCATGCGCAGTCCGCTGACCGGTGTCGTTTTTGCTATGGAGCTGACTCATCAGTGGGACGCCGTTATACCGTTGATTATTGCATCAACCGTAGCCTACCTGCTTTCGGTGCTTGTGCTTAAGCGATCGGTACTCACTGAGAAGGTGGTGCGCCGTGGCACCCATCTGACCCGTGAATACTCCGTGGACCCACTCGAGGTCTTTCTTGTCGGCGAGATCATGCCCCGTAATTTCATGAGTTTTCGTCTGGGAACGGACCTCCGAGACGCCGCCAAGGCCGCGGCAAGTGTGCCCATTAATTCTGAGATGCACCGCTTAGAGCGCGCCCAGCGCTTATATCCTGTTCTGGACGGGAGCAATAACCTTGTGGGTATTGTCACACAGTATCAGATGCTCGGTGCGGCACTGCGACCAGGCTCGACTGCTGAGACAAAGATTGACCAGATCATGGTCCGTCATATCGTTGTTGGTTATCCCGACATGACGCTGCGTGAGGTTGCGAACCTGATGGCAGCATCCGAAATATCCAGTCTCCCAATAGTGGATCGCAAGACGCCGACGCAGGTTTTGAGCGTGGTCGCCATGGACCACATCTTGAAGGCCCGCCTTCGTGATCTTAACGAGGAACGCAAGGCAGAACGTGTCTTGAGGTTCCCTGATATTTTTGCACTTGGGACCGGACGGTTGCTGATGCGTCGTCGAGGAAGCGATACATCAGCATCCAAGTAGACCTGTCGAATTCCATGACCTGAGCCAACCAAAAGATGCGCGATTCGAATGATCGGAGCTGGCTGCAGCCGGTCATCGAGTGCCCATCACTGGCAATGTCCTGATGCCATCCAACAGCACCCGGGTCATCTTGCAATCATCCCCGTTGTAATCGAGGATTCGCTGCCTGATTGCGGTATCCCCGGACCTGACATACTGGTCGTACCATTCGATGGAAGCCGCATCCGAGAGATGCGTGTCGCGCCACTTGAACCCGAGACATGGGCCAGGGTCTTGATGGAATGATCATTCGTCGGCCAGAAGGAGCCCTTGCTGATGACGTCAGCATAAAGGTCAATCGTGGTGGGGTGCGCAAACAGCGCTTCGATCTCCTCGATACCGGCCATTTCCAAATAACGTTGTGCAAGCTTCCGATATATGATTTTTTGTAGGCCGAGTAAGAGTAGAGGGCGGCTGGTAAATTCTGCACAGTTAGATCTGACGCAATAAGATCGCTTTCTACGACGCTTTGGAAACCAACGACAGTGCGGTCAAAATGCTGGGACAGTCCACGCCCAAGGATGTTGCCCGGGAACTGGTCAGGGTGGGGCGCGACGATGTCACCATTGACTAAACGCCGCGTGAGAACGTACGCGCTCATCCACGCGCACTCGTGAAGCGCATCCTACGCAAGTACGGCCATCCACCGGACAAACAGGAGAAGGTAACCCAGAGCGTATTGCAGCAGATGGAGCTCCTAACTGCCGCATGGGCGGGTTGAGGGAATTGGCGCGCCCGGCGGGATTTGAACCCACGACCTCTGGCTTCGGAGGCCAGCACTCTATCCAGCTGAGCTACGGGCGCAATCTCGTTTCCAACCATCGGCGGCAGCAACCATCCCTGGTGCACCCGC
>JAJYUH010000013.1 GCA_021792635.1 Natronospirales bacterium
CGACAGATCCAGGATATTCACCCCGCCCGCACCGCCGTTGACCGTGCCTGCCAACGTCGCCGCGTTCGAGAACACAAAGCGGTCATTGCCCGTCCCACCCACCAGGTTCTCAATGCCGCTGAACGTGAAAGTGTTGGTCCCGCTCGTCAACGTGCCGCTGTTCACACCGCTCAGGGCCCAGGTGTTCACGGCATTCGGCGCAATCAGCGTTGCGGTACTGTTGCCGGCAAAGCCCTGGATATTCTGTATTCCGCCGCTGCCGCTCGCCGTGCCGGTCTGGAGATTGACGACCACCGCGCCGCCCGAGTAGCCGCTGTAATCCAGCACATTACCCGTGCCACCGCTGTTGCTGCCGTTGATGATGCCAGATACGTTCGCGGTGGCACCGGTGAGCTTGAAGGTGTTGCCAGCGCCGCTGCCGGTGAGATTCTGGATGCCGGTAAATGCCAGGTTGCTCACATTGAGCGAACCCTGATTGGCGCCGGTGAGCGTGAAAACCACGCTGCCAGCCGCCGGTCCGATCAGTGTGTCGTTTGCGCCGCTGCCGGTAACACCGAAAGTGGCGAGCGTAAACGCGCCGTTACCCAGGTTTACGCTGTCGGCCACCAGCGCCGAGGTACCCGCCGCCGTGACACCGAGTGCATTGGCGGTGATGGAAGAACCGTTAAAGAGCAGGGTTGCGCCCGCATTGTTTTGATCAAAGGTGAGATTCAAAGTACCCGCACCCCCGTTGACGGTGCCTCCCAAAGTCATGCCGACACCGGCGTTCAGCCCGGCAGTACCGCTGAAATTAAACGTACCGTTCTGGGTCAGACTGCCGCCGGCGGTGATGGCCACCACACCGCTGCCGAGCGTGGAGTTCCCCAGGGCAAGGTTGCCGCTGCTGACCAGTGTCACGGCATTGCCGCCGCTGTTGCCCAGGCTCACCGCGCCGATGAAGGCATTACCGGTACTGCTTAATGTGATGGGCGCGGCACCGGCAGCGAAATTCGAGGTCCCGGTTACCGATACAGCTGCGTTCTGAGCGATCGCTCCGCCGTTGGTAGTTACATCCATCGCGCCGCCCACATTGATTCCGGGCAGCGTGACGCCGACACCGGCACCGGAATACGTGATGGTCAAATTGCCCAAGAGGCTTGCGGGAAAACTGAGTATGCCGGGAGCGGTGCTGGCGTTGGTCAGTGACAGGTTGTTCACCGTACCCGTTCCGGAACCGGTAACGCTCAGCGCGCTCGCCAGACTGTTGCCGGCGTTGCCCAGCAGCACATTGCTGCCCGCAGCCGTCACTGTGAAACCGGCCGTACTGCCACTCGCAGTCGTCAGGCTTCCCGTCTGAGTGATGCCACCACCGGCCGTCACGCTCAGGTTACCGCCCACGCTGGAAGTCCCCAGGTTCAGCGCGCCGCTGTTGCTCAGCGTGACGGCACTTGCTCCGCTGTTGTTCAGCGACACTGCACCGGTGAAGCTGTTGGAGGTGTTATTCAAGGTGATGGCATTCGCACCAGCGCTGAAACTCGAGGTGCCGCTTACCGCCAACGCACCCGTCTGGGTAATGGCGCCTGCGGAACTCACCGTCAGTGTCCCGCTCACCGTGCCCGTTCCCAGCGCGGTGGCCAGACTGTTGACCAGCGCCACGTTGTTGCCGCTGGTGAAAACCACCGCTCCCGTAAGGGCATTCGCACCGTTAGTGAGCGTGATGGCATTCGCCGTACCCGCCGCCAGCGTCGTGATCCCGGCCACCGATAACGCACCCATCTGGCTGATGGCGCCATTTGCCGTCACGTTCAGGTTGCCGCCTACACTGGAGGTCCCCAGTTGCAAGCTTCCGCTGTTGTTCAACTGCACCGCATTGGCGCTGCCGCTGTTGTTCATGCTCACCGGGCCGGTAAATCCGTTCGCGTTGATCAAACTGATCGGGTTAGCCCCGGCACTGAAGCTCGCCCCGGCAGCTCCCACCGCCTGGGTGATGGTGGTGGCACCCGACTGGCTGATGGCTCCTGCTGTCACCGTGAGTACACCGCTGCCGACGTTCACCGCGCCCAGGGTGAGCGCATTGGTCCCATTGTTCAGGGTGACGCTGCTTGCCCCGCTGTTGCTGAGCGTCACCGCACCGGTGAGTGTATTGGCGTTAGTCAGACTGATGGGATTGGCCCCGGCACTGAAACTCGCCCCCGCCGCACCGAGCGCCTGGCTGACGACAGTGGCACCCGACTGGCTGATGCTCCCCGCCGATACACTCAGTTGTCCGGTACCCAGCGTCACGGCGCCGAGGACCAGCGGATTGCTACCGTTGTCGAGCGTCACGTTACCCGTGCTGCTGGCGGGTACGCTCACCGACACGAGCCCCGTCAGGTTATTGCCCGTAACAGTATCGAGCAGCACCGCACCGCTAACGGAATTGGTCGCCGTGAGGCTTGCCGTCCCGGCGCCGACCGCCTGCGTAATCGTACCCGTACCGGCTTCGGTGATGCTGCCGGCCTGCAGCGTCAAATTCCCGGTGCCAACATTGACCGTCCCCAGAGTCAGCGTTCCCGTGGCGAGCGCGTTCAGCGTCACATTGCTGGCGCCGCTGTTGCTCAGCGATACCGTCCCGGTAAAACCGTTGGAAGTATTATTCAGGGTAATGGCATTTGTGCCGGCCGCGAAGCTGGAAACGCCGCCGACGATCAACGTGCCGTTCTGGCCGATGGCACCGCCTGCGGTGATGGAGAGGTTGCCGGCAAGCGACAGTCCGGTGAGCGGGATGCTCACGCCGGCAGCGTTGAATATCAGCGTCAGATTCACCGGTACCGAAGACAACGTCGGGAAGGTGGCCAGTGCGTCCACGTTGCGCAGGCTGAGGGTGCCGATGCCGGCTCCCACACCCGCCGCAAATGTGGTGGTACCCTGGAAATCGTTGGCCTGATTGCCCAGCAAGATGTCCTGATTGCCGGAAACGGTGGAGTTCTGGGTGAAAGTCGCCGCCCCCGTGACAGTGAGCGCGCCGCTCTCGCTGAGGGTGCCGCTGGAGGTCACGCTCAGACTGCCGCCCACGGCGCTCGTCCCCAGCTGCGTGGCCACCGTATTGGTCAGGCTCACGGCGTTGGCGCCGCTGTTATTGAGCGACACCGCACCGGTCAGCGTATTAGCGTTGCCCAGGCTGATCGGTCCCGCGCCGCCGTTGAAGGTCGCGGCCCCGCCGCCCGCCGCCTGGGTGATGGTAGTCACGCCCGATTGGGTGATGCCCGCTCCGCTTACCGTGAGCGCGCCGGTACCCAGGGTCACATTGCCCAGTTGCGTCGCGGTGGCGTTGCTCAGCGTTGTTGTACCGCCGACGCTGTTGCTGATAGTGATAGTTCCCGAGAGACTGGTGCCGGAGTTGGTCAGCGAAATCGGTGCGCCAGCGGAAACCAGACTCACCGCGCCGCCGCCGGCTGATTGCACCAGAGACCCGATACCGCCACTGTCGTTGATGCCGTTGCCCTGAAGCGTGACCGCTCCTGTGCCCGTATTGACTGCCGCACCCACTACCACTGCCCCGGCATTGGCACCGGTGGCCTGGGCGGTGAAATTGCCGTTGCCCGTAGTGATCGGCGCGCTGACAGTGATACCACAAGCAGTGGAACCACAGCTCAAACCGCTGGCATTGGTAATCAATGATACATTCAGCCTACCGGCGGTAGGAGCAATACCCGTCCCTGACTGAATATTGATGCTGCCGCTGGCCTGCAGCGTCAGGTTTGCCGTGCCGGTACCGCCGACCGTAAAGCCGGAGATCGGCGTCATCACAGTAATATTGCCGTTACCACCGCAAGCGCCGCAGGTGGTGGTAACGGTGACATTGGTGCCGCCTGACAGTGCTGCGGTGATATCTCCCACATACACGTTGCCGGGGTTGCCGCTCGAGGGGGTATAGGTGCCGGTAGTGAACGTGCCGCCGCTGGTCGGGCTTACACTGGTGATGTTCACGTCCTGTGGATCCAGCAGCCAGGTTCCCGATGGCCCCGCTGGCGCGGTAGCATTTACCGTACCGGCCACCTGCAAATTTCCGCGGCTTGAGGTTTCCACAAACCCGCCGTTGCCGCCCTGCATGCCCCCTTGTACATCGATATGTCCATAAAAACCGGTGTAATTCCTGGACCAGAGGATCACCTCACCACCGTTGCCACTGGTCGTTGCATTAGCGGTCAGCGAGGCATTCTGCCCAAGCACGGTGGCGGAAGCGGCTTGAACTCCTGGCGCTCCATGCTCGTCGCCGCCTACCAGAATCGTGCCACCGCCGTGGGTGCCGGAGGCATTCACGCTGGCTTGATCCAGCACCCCGACCTGATTGCCCAGAATCTGTATGCTGCCGCCGGTACCAGCAGTGGATGCGACGTTCACCGAAGCGTTGCCGCGTAATTCCGTGGTGCCAGTGGACTGCAGCGTGATACTGCCGCCGTTGCCGCTGGCGCTGCTGGCGTTCAGAGTGCCGCTGTTGATTACAGCGCCGCCGTTGCCGGTAAGATAAATGTGGCCACTGTTATCTTGAATACCGGTTGCCTGCACGATGCCGCTGTTATTCACGGCTTGCATCAGTACCTGTTCGGCCACTGCCGCGGTCATCACTACCGTGCCGCCATTCGCTTCAATCTTGCCCGCATTAGTAATCACCGCCCCAGTCCGGGCATTCACCATTTTATGCAGCACAGAACCGGTAACCTGGAATTGCATGAGGCCATCACCGTTGAAATCCACCGTGACGGCGGAACCGGCTGCCAGGTTTACCTGGCCGAGATTGGCAATGATGATGCCGTCATTGAGAACGCTGCTGCCGATGAGATTAATGGAACCGCCATCGGCCGCCTGCAGCACGCCATGATTGATAATGTAACCACCATCCTGACCATCGGGTGCGGCAAACTTGAGATTGCCACTCATGAAATCACTGTTGCTGATATTGAGACCGGTGGCGAACAATCCGCCCACATTTACCATGGCGGTTTTGCCAAAGATGATGCCATTGGGATTGAGGAGGTAAACCTGACCGTTGGCAATTAGGTTGCCGAATATCTGGCTGGGGTTCTGGCCGAGTATGCGATTCAGTGCTGCGGCGGAAACGGATGGCTGATTGAACTGCACCGTTTCATCGGAGGCAATATTGAAACTTGTCCAATCAATCACCAGGCGATTCGACTGTTGATTGATGAGGGTGGTGGTGGTGGTGGGATTGGAAATATCACCCTGACCCGCAACCACTTGTCCGCCTTGGGGGCCGGCCACTGCGGAATTGGCGGCCACGGCGAGACACGCCAGCAACAGACCGATGGCCCTGCGGTTCAGTCGGGGGCGAAGCATTTGCTGTACCTGCCCCGTTGCGGGTTCTGCTGCTCGCTGCATGCTATCCCCTGTCATTCCATGTATAGGCTGCCCGGGCCCGATATATCGTTAAATAAAGTGTAGCTCAAAAACTGAAGGTCGCGTCAGCCCATAGCTGCGAGGCGCTACGGATCGCCGTAGGGTCATAAATCGTCGCGCCCGGCCGCGCTCCACCGTTCAGGTGCGCCCATTGCAGGTTGGCCGTGAACCGGCCGGGCCAGGTGAATTCAATGCCGATGCCATTGCCCTCCACCGCGATACGCTTGGTATTGGGATTCACGGGGTTATTCAAAATACCGACGGCGGCATCGCTGAAAATACTGAAGCGCAACACTTGCCCCCAAGTAAATCCCCCGAAGGCGGCTTTGTCCGCAAAACCCGGAGCCCGGACGCTGTACGACAATGAGCCGAATACTCCCTTGTCAGTCAGGAATTGCGAGGTGGGTACGGCACGCACACTGTCAGGTCCGCCGATCACAAATTGCTCCAGCGATGTCAGCATGTCAGGTGAATACTGGCCATCCAGGCGGAATAGCATTGATTGGTTATAGGGCAGGCTCTTGAACAGTTGATAATTGACTGTCAGGCGCGTAAAGCTCGGCAGCGCCGGCTGGCCATTTCCTCCAAACCGACTGGGCGGCGGAGAGACCTGCTTGTTCTCAATCGCCGAATCACTCGGCACACCCAGCACGCCCGGAAGTCCGCGTTCCAGACGGATGGAGCTGGTAGTAATGATTCCCAGATATGGATTGATGGAATCATAATTCAATTGAAATCCCAGTACCGCAAGATTGTCACGTCCGATGACATTGCCAAGAAATTGGGTATCAGCCTGCTTGCGGCTCAAATCAATCGTACCGATGATGTTTTGCTCACGTGAGCGTAAAAATGCACGCTGCAGCGATAATGTTGCTATTTTAGATATGCCGCCGATAGTACCTGGGGTTATTCCGGAGCCAGTGACATTGAATGAGTTCCGGCTTACATCCACAGCTATTGTATTTTCAGGATTGTAGAATGGATGCTCGTAACGGATATCGCCGAAAATGGAATTTTCAGGCGAAAATGTCTTCAGTGCCGTAACTCTGAGAAGATCCGCATCGCCGGTTGGGTTGTTCCAGTCAAAGGTACCGATGAGACGACGCCGTCCGGTAAATGCCGTTCCTTCATTATCCGCACGCACGCTTGCGTCATAAGGGCGCTCCTGCTGCACGTTGATAACCATATCAGTAGTACCAACATAATCACCGGGTCGGAATACCCCGAATGCACTCAACCCCGGATATTGCGCCAGAGTAAGCAATGCATTCTCGCTCTGCTTCACTGTTACCAAGTCGCCGATCATGGATTTAAATGGCCTTGCTAACAGCGCGCTTGAATAACGCTTGTTACCGACGGTTACGATCTTATGCAGACGACCCTCAAGCACGCGGATATGCACAATGCCATCAGTGACTTCCTGCGCCGGAATTACCGCGCGCGCGAGGAAATAGCCGCGCCGGTGGTAATACTCTGTTATCACATTTGCAATCTGTTGCAGTTCACCAACCGTCAATCCACGAAACTGAGCCAGATGTTTAAGCTGTAGCTGCCGAATAAACTGCTGATACGCTTTTTTCTGCACTTCAGGTGATTCTGTTTTGATCCTGCCCTGCATGAACCGGGCTATTTGCTCGCGCTCTTTCGATGTAAGTTCCCGGGGCGCCCGGGTCGGGCGATGTTCCACCCGCTGAAGTTGCTTTTCAACCAGCGCTTCGATTTGCGAGAAACGCCTATCCACTGCCTTCTGTACTTGCTCCGGGATAATGCCGCTGCTGCGATCTCCGATTACCCCGGTGATGATGAATTTCCTGACAAATATTCTTGCGCCCTCGCTGCTTTTCAGCGGCCGTTCTGCGACAGGAGGAATATTAATTTGCAGATTGGTTTCCGGAAGCGGCAGGATCGGCGGTGGCACGATAGGTTGTGCGCCGCCGGGCTGCGCACCACCCGGTAGCGGTGGTGGTGGCGGCTGCAATACCGCAGGAGGAGCGGCCAATGCCATACTTGGCAGCAATATGCCAAGCAGTATCCTTGACAGCCAGTTACGGAATGCAGAAATACGAAATGGGCTCGCCGTCATCAGGGGCCTTCTGGAGTTGTTCCCGAAATCACCGCGCGCCGGTAACGCCTTAGGAGGTACGGGCTGCCACCGCATCGAGTCCAGCCGCGGCTGGTGTGGTGTAAACGACGTGGGGGACGGGGCTAAGATAGCGTGACTACCCACGGGTTGGCAACAATTATGTAAGATAGGTCCAAGGCCAGCCTGTATGGTGCACATATATAAGTGAGGCGATCGGGGCGATAGCCCGCGATACATGAGCCTGTTCGCCGCGGGCTACAAGCAGAGTTTACGGTTATGTAACATGTGCCGCCGAGGTGCGGTACCCGGACACCCTCCCTGCACACCCATGGCACGCATAATTCAAGGTATCACGGCATGAAAGAATCCACGCCCGCATTGCACTGGAACTCCTTCGGTATCACCAACGTCGGTGCAGTGCGCAAGGCCAACGAGGATGCCTTCCTAAACCGCCCAGATCTGGGAGTCTGGGCGGTGGCGGACGGCATGGGCGGTCATGCTGCCGGTGATGTCGCAAGCCAGATTGTAGTAGACCGGCTTGCGCAGCTGCCCGCAAACAGCAGTCTCAGCGCGCTGATTGATGCAGCCGAGGATCGCCTGTTGGAAGCAAACCGCAAACTTCTGACTTTGGCAATGCGTCAGAAGGAACGCACCATCGGCAGCACGGTGCTAGCTCTGGTTGCACGCGGCCGTCACGCGGCTTGTCTGTGGGCGGGTGACAGCCGTTTGTATCGTATCCGTGGCCGACGCATCGAACAAATGATGCAGGATCATGCCATGGTGGAAGACCTGGTGGCGAGCGGTCTCATCACACGCGAAGAGGCGGCAGATCACCCCCAGGCAAACCGTATTACCCGTGCAATCGGTGCCATGCCAAGTTTATTCATGGATATTGAGCTCTTTGCAGTACGGCCAGGCGATATCTACCTGCTTTGCAGTGACGGGCTTTACAAGGAACTCAGCAACGACGAAATCGTAAAAACACTCAACAATAACGAACAAGCTGTTGACAAACTGATCATGTTTGCCCTGGAACGCGGTGCGCGAGACAACGTCACGGTAGTAACCGTACGCTTCACATCATAGATGTTTATTTCTTGAAATAAATCCGGGAGGCCATACGTGACTGATTTCGAGAAATTACTTGATGATGTTGTGCAAGGAAAAATTTCGCTTGCCCCGCTACGGGATTGGTTAGAACAAGCCTTGCGGCAACCGGGATGTGATCTCGGTGCATTAAGCGCTTCCATAGAAAATGCGCAGCGAGCCGGACTCTCGCAGCCCGTAGCCATGGTATTGCGCAAACAAATTGAAACATTACAGAACCCGTCAAATATGGCGCCGCATGATAAAGAGCAGGATCAGATCACCGCGACCATAACCACCACAAGAACCGAAACGCAGCCGGATAACATGGAGCGTACCAGTACCGCCGAATTGCCGGCTGAATCTACGCACACTGATACGGATCGCACGGTGACGGCTCCCGGCACAAGTACAACATCCCCTTCTGATGAAACCTCTGCTGCGTCCGGAACGGATACTGAGCGGACAGTAATGCTCAATACGACCGGAAACAGTACAAATGATCGGACTGTAACCGGGATATCAGAAAGCTCGTTGCGAAATGCAGATGAATACGATCCATTTTCCCCTGATGTCACTTTGTCCTCCGGATCCGGTGAGTTAACCAGCACAGACTGGAATGCGGGTGCCGAGAAAAAAACCACTCATGTGGCTGATAAAGTTGGTCCTGGCACAATTCTGAAAGAACGCTTTGAACTGGTAAGTGTTCTTGGGGAAGGCGGCATGGGCAAGGTTTACCGGGCACGGGATCTGCTCAAGGTGGAAGCCAAGGACAAAAACCCGTTCATTGCCGTGAAGACGCTCTCTGGAGACTTCAGGCAGCACCCGGAAGCATTCATGGCCCTGCAGCGCGAGGCTAGCAAGGCACAACGGCTTGCACACCCGAATATCGCCACCGTATTTGACTTTGATCGCGACAGCACCACTATTTATCTCACCATGGAACTGATGGAGGGAGAAGAACTGTCTTCCTTCATAAAACGGCTGCCTGCCGGCGGTTTGCCGGTCCCAGAGGCCATGAATTTCATCAAGCAATTATGCGATGGGCTCGGTTATGCTCACTCGAAAGGCCTGGTGCATTCTGATTTCAAGCCTGGCAATGTATTCATCACCAAAGAAGGTACAGTCAAGCTTCTGGATTTCGGTATTGCACGTGCTTCTACTACCCGCAAGGATGTGTCAGGAGAAACCACGATTTTTGATCCCAGCGAGCTCGGTGCGCTCACCCCAGCCTATGCATCGCTTGAGATGTTTGATGGCGATGATCCTGATCCGCGCGATGATATCTATGCACTCGCCTGCGTCTCATATGAGCTGCTTACCGGCAAGCATCCGTTCAATAAGCTCTCCGCTCCAAAAGTACTGGAAAAGGGTTTGCGTCCAGCACCTATTGCCAAGCTTAGCAAACGGCAGAACAGGGCTTTGATGAACGCACTTGCGATACACCGGGAGGATCGGACTCCCACTGTAGAAAGATTCTGGGAAGGGCTCAGGTCGAAAAAAAGCCCCGTCATACAGTACGGCCCCATCGCCGTAGCCGTCATAATCATACTGCTACTGCTGGGCTACAAGCCGATTCAAGGCTACCTGCATGCGCGGCGTAATAACGAGCTTGTGGCCCGCATTCAATCCGGTAACACAGATATTCCTTCCGTCCTCAAGCTTATCAGTGGCTACAGCCCGGACTCACAACGCTACATTCTTGAAAATGGCAAAGAAAAGATCATCAAATATTTTGAGGCTCAGGCAGAAGCGTTCGTGGATGAAAGCCATGGCCAGTACAATTATCCCGCCGCACTCGACGAGATAGCCAGGGCATCACGATACTTTTCTGATTCCGCCGAGTTATTACAGGAGCAATCTAGCCTGCAAAATCGCAGGGCAACCCTGCTTGCAAAATTGACAAAAGAATTCAATTCGCTGCTTGCTGCGAATGAAATCCTGCCGGGTAAGGGACAGAATATCGTCAAGATCATCAAGATACTTCGTATAGCGGATCCCGCCAACAGTCTTTTGCACGATGAGCGCCTCTCAAATCAGTATGCGCAACTGGTGCAAAAAGATATGGACAATGAAGACTATACTGCCGCCAACCAAGCTCTGGTGGTAGGACGAGATTACGCGCCAAATGACCCGGTGCTGCTCAATCTGCAGGATCAGGTGCGGCATGCGCTGACGCAGCAGCGGGATAGCTTACGCATCGCTCAACTCGATAACGTGCTGCAAGCAGCTGCACCAAAACTGCGCTCTCTGGCTGATTTTTCCCGCCTAAAAGACGATATGCTGGAACTGACACGGCTTAATCCTGACGATCCGGTGCTTGAGAAGCTTGATCTTGTCCTCAAGAACACGCTGCAAGCTGCTTTGCATACGGATACCGCCACCAAGAACTGGAGGAATGCCGAAAAGATTCTATTTGAATATTCTCATCTTCTCAGCATTGAGGAAATACTTGCGGACCGAATGGTGCTGTCACAGTCAGAAACCAGAAATAACTATGTCCCTGCGGACATGCAGGTGCGTCTGCGGGAGATTCATCAGCACCGCTTGGGTATCACAAGGCTGCTCGCCGCACCGGATTACAGCAGCGGCTGGGACAGCAAAATAATGCAACTAATGCAGGAAACCGCATCTCTGCTGTTACCCAATGATTTTGACTGGTATAAGCGCATGCGTGAAAAGGTAACTGGAACTTACCTGAACCTCGCACAGCAGATGATCAAGCAGAATCGTTTTGATGCTGCCACCACCTTGCTTGCCACAGGCAGAAGATATACCCCGCAGTTTCCGGGTTTCGTGCAAGCCAGTGAGGCCTTGGCGACCGCGCAGCAGAATTTCGCACAGATACAGGCCCGGCGTCTGCGCATGGCGCAAATCACTGCCCTCGAAAACCAGTTTCAGACGCAACTGAATGCCGGCCAGGTCAATGACGCGAAACAGACCTATGCAAAATTGCAGCACCGGCTGTCAGCCGATGATAAGTTTCTCACTACTGATGCACCGCGAGCCTATGCCATGGCTTACCTCAACCTGGCCAACGCGCGTGCCAGTAGCGGAGATTATCGTGGCGCGATCACCCTGGTAAACGGCGGACTGCACTACGCTCCCCTTGCCGGCCTGGAAAAGGCACTGCGTAACTACACAGCCCAGGCTGAACGCAATGACCTATTCGCCATGGTGAATGCACTGCAGCCGGCCGACGTGATTTCTCTGAAAAGAAAACTTACGGATGTGCAACGGCTGTTTCCCGGGGAACAGATACAGATTGCCGATAATCTCTTCAGAAAATTGGCGCAACACATTAATACGCTGAAAACTGTCAATCTTGGACTAGCCGACCAATTACTGAGCGCGTCAAAAGCCGCGTTTTTGCAAAGCGCCCTCATCCAGAATATGAACCTGCCGCCTGCACCGCAGCTGTCACGCTATGCGCAGCTTGGACGCGAAGCCATGGCTAAAAATGACCTCTCGAAAGCTGAAGGCTACTTCGAACAAGGTCAACAGGCGCAGCCGCGCAATCAGGATCTTGTGCAGTTTGGCACACAACTACAGGCAGCCCAATCCAGTGCCAATCGCTATTTTCTTGCTTATCAGGAATACATGCGCGCGGGTCAGCCACGGCAAGCGAAGGTGTACCTTGACGAAGCTATCCGCTTATGGGCAGACAATCCGGTTTTTGTGGCTGAATACCAACGTAATTTTGGTTCCAGCCAGGAACCTGTACGCAGCCCTAATGGTGGTCAGCCCTGCACGGCAGAGCTGGCCGGGTACGGTCGGCAAGGCCGTGCCGAATGCTACGACCTCTTGGGCAATGGCCTGCAGGGACCCGCAATGGTGGTGGTACCTGCTGGTGGCGGCTTCAAACAGCCTTTTGCCATCGGCAAGTACGCCGTATCCGTGGGACAGATCAATGCCTTCTGTGCTGCCACAAAAAAATGCGGGCTGTTGCCTGGTGACGGTAATTTGCCTGCGACAAATATCCCCTTTGGCGAAGTGAAGTCCTATATTGCATGGCTTTCCGCCAGAAGCGATGAGCATTATTTCATTCCCTCTTATGCTCAGTACCGTTATGCAGCCAGCGTGGGCGGCACCGATACCAATCGTGATTTCAATTGCCAGGTGACCCTGGCTGGCCAGGTTATCAAGGGATTAACTCCAGTGAATATTGAAACCGGCCAAGCCAACGGCTGGGGACTGGTCAATTATGTGGGAAACGTGCAGGAATGGGTTCTGGGGTCAGATGGTCTTGAGGCGGTGGGCGGCAGTTACCGGGATCCATTGTCGCTGTGCAGCGTAGATCTGGTGCGCCCCAGTAATGGTGCTGCGGATCCGCTCACGGGTTTCCGTGTTGGCCGGAACCTGGATAAATAAATGAAATCTTCGCTCATCCGCGATCTCGCCCGGCGTTATGCAGCCGGCGAGCTGAGC
The DNA here is from genome assembly GCA_021792635.1 of Natronospirales bacterium. GTDB lineage: Bacteria > Pseudomonadota > Gammaproteobacteria > Natronospirales > REEB76 > REEB76. The sequence continues at coordinate 12,974 of JAJYUH010000013.1, forward strand.
CTCGATGAGTATCGCACGCAACGCCGGGACTTGGTTGATGCCATCACCACCGGTAACCACCGGCTTGAATACGGCGAACCTGCGCTGAAGCCCATCCTGCGGATACGGCTTCTGTGGCTAATCACCGTCCTGCTGGTGTTGGCCGTTACAGCCGGCTTTGTTACTTCTCGATGGCTTGGAAATTCCCATAAGCCGCAACAGCGGGTGCATGCCCCCTCTGTGACCGGGCCAATGCTGGTACGCGCGTTCCTCGAGGCAAATGACTGGAGTGACACCAGCCTGGATCATTTCATGCGCCGCTGGAAAGCATTACCTGTCAGCGAGCAGCAGGCGGCGCGTCACAGCTATCTGTTCCCCCGCTTGGCAGCGCAACTGCAAGAGCAGATTATTTCCCAGGAAGCCATGGTAAGTCTGACTCCGAAAACCGGCAAAGCCACAGCTCACCTTGCCCGTCTGCAACGGGTGGCAATCAAACTTGGAGTGAGCCTGGGAAATTGATCTCGACAGGTCGCCCGCCAGCGAGTCCGTGCTCAAGTTTGAGCCATGATATAGGCAATCCAGGCCGGGTCGGCCTTACCCCGTGCCGTAGGCTGGAATACACCGTTGCCTTCGCCGGTTTTCGCATCAGTACCTTCAAAATACACCGTGATTTTTTCAAAACCCGCTTCGGCCAGCAGTTCGCGAAGCTCCGGAAGGGTCCAGAGCCGCCAGTGGTAGCTGAAAGCCTGCCTGAGGCGCGAACCGTCAGGAAAGGAGAAATGGATATGGCAGGTGGTTTGACCGGACACCGGTTCGTATGCCGCCTGCTCCCATACATAAGTGAAGCGGCCGAAATCTTCCCGCTCGCGCATTTCCCGGAAAGCGTCATAGCCCCCATAGGCATCCAACATAAAAATCCCGTCGGCTGAGAGGCCCTGACGCACTTGGCGAAAATACTCCCGTAGCAACGCGCGTTCCTTGAAAATCCAATAACTGAAATTAAATGCTAAAATGATATCCACCGTCGGAACTTGTACCGTGAGCACATCCGCCTGTAATAGCCGGAGGCGGCGGGCAATACGCGGGGCAAGCCTCGACACATTGTGCTGCCGGCCCCAGGCAAGCACTGCGGGATCAATGTCCACGCCGATAGCCTGATGGCGGCGGTTACGCTTCACCCACTCGCAAGCGGCCAGCGCCGTACCGCAAAAATCCTCCCGCAGCTGCTGAGGAGCACGCTTGCGCAAAGCCCGAAAGGTCTGCTCTACAAAGTGCATTTCCCAAGCCACATCCTGTACTGACCTTTGGTACAAGGCATAGCGATCAGCACGTTCGGCAAGTGTGAGCGACCTGCTGCTGTGGCTCGACTGGGTAGTTTCGCGTGTAGGATTCATTCGATAAGATTCCTGGGAAAGATTGTTCGCGGGCCATGCTGCAAGGGCCGGCATTGTAGCCAAGATAATCAGGAAATTGAGAGTAATTTGTGTCGGGTTACTGAATATGCGGTCCGCCACGGCCGGATCTGTGATCACCGAAAAAAACCATAACCCTGAATATGTTGAAAATTACCCCCAGGATCGCGATTTTTTAACCGGAAATTGTGCATTTACCTTCAAGCCGTCATTCGGCACGCTGCCACATGATCAGGCTGCGGCGGGTAACAGCCGCATGGCGTCTTGTAACACTTCAATGCCTGTCCTCGGACGTACCGTCCCCTCGCTCAGATGGCGTCGCCACTTGCGTGCGCCGCGACATCCCTGAAAAAGACCCAGGAGGGGACGGATCAAACGTTGCAAGGGCACATCTTCCTGCAGCTGCACCAACATGTACGGAATAAAGGTTTCCAGTACCTGGGCACGTGTAGACACGGGCTCCTCGATGCCAAAGAAATGCCGGTCCACGGTGGCGAACAGGTACGGATTGGCGCAGGCTTCCCGGCCAATCATCACCCCATCAAATGCCGACAAATGAGAACCCATGGCCTGCAGCGTCCGGATGCCGCCGTTCACCACAATGCCGAGATGCGGGAAATCGCGTTTGAGCTGCTCTGCGATTTCGTAGCGTAACGGCGGTATTTCGCGGTTTTCCTTCGGACTGAGCCCCTTCAGTAAGGCCTTGCGCGCATGGATGACGAATACCTGGCAACCGGCCTGGGCAACCGTATATACAAATGTCTTCAAGTGTTCGTAACTGTCATTGTCATCCACACCGATGCGTGTTTTCACCGTGACCGGTACAACTGACGCCGCCCGCATGGCAGCCACGCAGTCAGCCACCAATGCCGGTTCAGTCATGAGACAGGCACCGAAACGACCCGATTGCACACGATCACTGGGACAACCCGCATTGAGATTGATTTCATCATAGCCATAGTCCGCGGCAATACGCGCGCACTCAGCGAGTGCCGTGGGTTCGCAGCCTCCCAATTGCAAAGCAAGCGGGTGCTCTACCTGGTGAAAACCGAGGAAACGCCGCTGTTCACCGCGTAATATGGCACCCGTGGTCACCATCTCGGTATACAGGCGGGTGTATCGGCTCATGAGCCGGATAAAATAACGGAAATGCCGATCCGTGTAGTCCATCATGGGTGCTACACATATCCGGTGCGTGGATCCGCAAGAAATCGCCTTACTGTCACTCATTGCATGCCCGCATCACGCGCGGCCAATTCGCTCAAAACCGCCCAGTCCTTGCCGCCCGCACCACCAGCCACCATGGCAAGCATGCGATCCCGCACCAGGCTCGCTATGGGCAGCGGCACTTCCACAGCTTCTGCCGCCGCCAACGCCAGACGCACGTCCTTCAAGCCCAAGCGCAACCTGAAGCCGGCGGGCTCGAATTGCCTGCCGGCAATGAGGTTGCCGTAACTCTCATACACCGGCGATTTATACAGCGCGGTGTTGAGGATATTGAGGAATTCCACCTCGGGTATTCCCAGCTTGCGCACCAGGGCACAGGTTTCGGCCAAGGTCTCCAGCATGGCCGCCAAGGTAAAATTTCCGGCCAGTTTTACCGCGTTTGCCAGGGCAGGCCGGCTGCCTACGGTAAAGGTCCCCTGTGAAAAAGCGGCAAAAACCGCTTGCGCGCGCTGCAGATGTTCCTGCATACCGGCGGCCACCACCCAGAGTTTGCCCGCCTCGGCAGCGACGGGACGGCCGAATACCGGTGCGGATACATACGCATGACCTGCGGCGTCGTGCTCTGCTGTGAGGTGCTCGGAAAACGCCACGCTCAAGGTGCTCATGGAGACATGCATGGCGCCCCGTGACAGTCCATTGAAGGCACCCTGCTTACCAAACAGCACCGCGTCCACAGCGGCATCCTCCGCCAGCATGGTGATGAAGACTTCTGCATCCCGCGCCGCCTCCACGGGCGAGTTTGCCACCCGGACAATACCCTTAGCGAGCCGCATGGTACGTGCCGGTGTGCGGTTGTAGGCAGCAACGCTGTGTCCTGCCTGAATCAGATGATTGACCATGGGCAGTCCCATGTTGCCCAAACCCGCAAATGCGATTTTCATGATGATGATTCCAGCCGAAGGTTCACGGATAAACCAATGTATGCTTCCAGGCGTCTCCGTGGCGCGAATAACGCTCGCGCTCATGCAATCGCCCCGGCCGGGAACACCAGAATTCAATCATGTCGGGCCTCAGCCGGAAGCCAGACCAATGTGACGGACGCGGCACCGGTTGACCGGCAAATTTCTTTTCAAACTCTACGAATCTTTTCTCCAGTTCCGCACGCGCACTCAGCGGTTCCGACTGTAATGAGGCCCAGGCACCTATCTGGCTGACGCGCGCACGTGTTGCCCAGTAGGTATCCGCCTCTGCCCCACTGACATCCTCCACTCGACCCTCCACCAGCACCTGCTCCATGAGCGGCTGCCAGAAAAAACATAACGCGGCATGGGGATTGTGCCGCAACTGTGTGCCCTTGCTGCTTTGCTTGTTGGTATAGAACACAAAGCCGCCCGCATCCACCGTCTTGAGCAATACGGTACGCACGCAAGGCCCTCCCGCGTCGCTAACAGTTGCCAGACTCATGGCCGCGGGTTCAGGGATATTCAATGACTGCGCGCGGGCAAACAATGCCTGGAAACGCTGCATGGCCTGGGCGTAAAGATCAGGGTTCATGATGTCATCGTCCGCATACCGGCAGAAGATGGATTATTTTATCACCCGTGACCCCCAGCAGCAGACGGATTTCAGGCAGCGGTCCCCATGCCGCGCGTCGCTTTCCTGCGTTCGTGCTCCTTCAGATAGCGCTTCCGCAGACGGATGTGGTGGGGTGTGATTTCCACCAGTTCGTCTTCTTCGATGAACTCCATGGCTTGTTCCAGCGTCAGCCGCAGCGGCGGCGTCAACAGAATGTTTTCATCCCGGCCTGCGGCACGAATGTTGGTAAGTTGCTTGGCTTTTAGCGGATTAACCGTAAGATCACTATCGCGGGCATGGATGCCGACGATCTGCCCTTCATACACCGGATCACCGGGTGCGATAAACAGCCGGCCACGTTCCTGTAAATTGAAAAGCCCATAGGCCACCGCCTTGCCGGCAGCATTGGCAATCATGACACCGTTAGCACGCTGGTTCACAGCGGTATTTTTGACTGGCCCATAATGGTCGAACACATGATGCAGCAGACCGGTACCTGAAGTAAGGGTGCGAAACTCGGTCTGGAATCCGATAAGGCCACGGGCGGGGATCATGTAGTCGAGGCGCACACGGCCGCGTCCGTCGGAACGCATGTCCGCAAGATCGCTGCCGCGCCCGCCCAGCGCTTCCATGACACCGCCCTGATGGCGTTCTTCGATATCCACAGTAAGCATTTCAAAGGGTTCTTGCCGCCCGCCGCCGACCTCGCGATAAATCACCTGCGGGCGTGATACGGCGATCTCGTAGCCCTCACGGCGCATGGTTTCGAGCAGTATGGACAGATGCAACTCACCGCGGCCGGAGATGCGGAATTTTTCCGCATCCTGGGTATCCTCCACACGCAGCGCCACATTATGCAGGGCTTCACGATACAGGCGCTCACGCACCTGACGGCTGGTGAGAAACCTGCCATCCTGTCCGGCAAAGGGCGAGCTGTTGGTCTCAAAGGTCATACTGATGGTGGGTTCATCCACCGACAGGGTCGGCAGCGCTTCCACGTGTTCCGGGTCGCATAGCGTGTCGGAAATTCGCGGTGCCGGGATGCCGGTGAAAGCCACGATATCCCCCGCCTGGGCTTCCGGCACCTCGACGCGGTTCAGGCCCAGGAACCCGAAAACCTGCAACACCCGCTCGCGACGCACACGCCCTTCATGGTCAATCACGGCCACTGCGCTGTTGCGCGTAATGCGGCCGCGGGCAATCCGCCCGATGCCAATGGCACCCACGTAACTGGAATAATCGAGCGAGCTCACTTGCAACTGGAACGGCCCGTTGAGATCCACCGGCGGCGGCGGGCAGTTTTTAACAACGGTCTCAAACAAGGCGCTCATGTCCTTGCCCGGCTGGTCAAGGTTCAGGGTGGCGTGCCCCTGCAGTGCCGACGCATACACCACTGGGAAATCCAGTTGTGCATCGGAAGCGCCCAGCCTGTCGAACAAATCGAAAGTCTGATCCAGCACCCAATGGGGACGGGCCCCATCGCGGTCAATTTTATTAATGACCACAATGGGCTTGAGCCCGTGGATGAAGGCCTTTTGCGTGACAAAACGCGTCTGTGGCATGGGGCCATCCACCGCGTCCACCAGCAGCAGCACCGAATCCACCATGGACAGTACCCGTTCCACCTCGCCGCCGAAGTCGGCGTGCCCCGGTGTGTCCACGATATTGATACGATATTCCTGCCCGCCCTGACGCCAGCGGATGGCAGTATTCTTGGCAAGGATGGTGATACCGCGTTCCCGTTCCAGGTCGTTGGAATCCATGACCCGCTCCGGCACCACCATGCGGGCATCCAGGGTACCGGATTGCTTCAGGAGCTGATCCACGAGGGTGGTTTTGCCATGATCCACATGGGCGATGATGGCAATATTGCGCAGGTTCTCGATCACGGAGGAAACCGGGGAAAAAGGCGGACGATTATACGTCAAATACCGGCCCTGTCCCGGAGGAGAAGACGATGTTTAACAACGGAATTTCAGCCTATTCCCGGCATTGGACAGACCTCCATAACTGGCGTAAGCTCTGCCCCCCGTTCGGGACCTGTCAATTTGCCTGCCGACGTTCTTTGGGGTATTCGCCCGGCTCGCCGCGTCAAAATGACCATGTAACGAACAACAAGGCGGATATCCAAAGCAGAGGCTTGTGCGCGTGGAACGCCCAGGAAACCGCTTGGTTATACCGCCGATTAGTACCACGGCAGCGGGCCCAATACCCGTCGCTGTGGGTTTTTCAGATCTAGCAGAGTGAATACAGGTATGACGTCAATCTATGTAGGCAATTTGCCTTTTACTGCTTCCGAAGAGGAAGTTCGTTCGAAGTTCGAGTCGTTCGGCACCGTGCATTCGGTGAAACTCATCGCCGACCGCGAAACCGGCCGCCCCCGCGGCTTTGCTTTCGTGGAAATGGATCAGGGTGCGGCTCAAAAGGCCATCCAGGAACTGAACGGCAAGGATATGGGCGGTCGCCCGCTGCGCGTGAATGAAGCGCAGGAACGGCAACCGCGCCAGCAAGGCGGTGGCGGCGGCCGCGGCGGCCGCTGGTAAGTTCCCTAGCCTTCTCCACGACCTTGCGCCCCTGACCCTCCAGGCCAGGGGCGCAAGGTCTTTAGCGCTTCTCCCCTCCCTGCCGTAGTGCCAAACGGCGGGTACGTTTGACATTCGTCACTTTCGGGCGGTTTTCCCCGCCGCTATCATGCATTTTTTGGGTAACCCCCCACGGATTTTCCTGGCCGGCCTGGGTTTGTTTCTCAGCCGAGCACCGGAAAGCGCGTGGCGCGTTCCGGCGATAATAGGGCTTTCTTACGCGAGGGTCTCAAGTAATGGAATCGTCCGTATTTGCCTGCCTGGGCAATATCTTCGTCGAGCCGAAGAAAGCCTTGGGTGATTTTCGCGAGCATAACCACTGGTTATGGTATCCACTGCTCATCACCATGGCCGTGGCTACCGCCGTCCTGCTCTGGTATTACGCCACCGCCGATCTGGGCGTTTTGCAGCAGCAAGTCATGGAGGTGATAAGTTCAAGATACAGTGCCGGCGATCTGGAAACGATCCGTGCCACCCTGACTCGCGGCCGTTTCCTCTTCCAGGCGGCTATGGGCGGCACCCTGGGGGTGGTTCTGGTATGCCTTATCCAGGCACTGTATTTTTTCCTGGTAAGCAAGCTCGCCGGTTACGAGGTGCAGGACTACGGCCGCTGGTTCAGCTTCTCCGTATGGACGTATTTCCCCAATGTGCTGGCCTACCTTACTGCCGGAGTTGCCTACCTGCTCAGCAGCCGTCAGACGGATTTCTTCGCCATTGACGTGACCAATCTGAACACCCTGCTGTTTCGTGTGTCGCCGGACAGCCGCTGGTTCAGCCTTGCCGCCAGTATCCACCTCACCACCTTCTGGTGGCTGGCATTGATGATCATGGGTTTTTCCCTGTGGACCAAGAAAAGCCCGGGTAAATCAGCCTTTATCGTACTGGCCCCGTGGCTAACGATCTACGCCGTATTTGCTTTGGTGAAGCTCATCTGACGGGGTGATCCATATGCAATGGGACCGGATTTGCAAATCAGAACATTAGTGTTATACTAAGATATAACACTAATACATATGGAGACTGGTATGCGGCAGAAACGCAAACTCTGGATCGCGCTGGCCATCGTGGTCGGCATCATCATCCTGGTGCTGATCGGCCGCCTGGTGGGACGCCAAGATACGCAGAAAGTGGATGTGGCCAAGGTGACGGCCCGCACCATCCGCAGCTCCATCCTCGCCTCGGGTCAGCTCGTCTACCTGAACCCGGTAGAACTGAAGCCGGAAGTTATCGGCAAGATTACCGAGATTCCCGTGGTAGAGGGTCAGTTGGTCAAAAAAAACCAGGTGGTGCTGCGGCTCGATCCGCAATTGTACGCGGCGGCGGTAGCGCAGGCTCAAGCCGGGGTGGAACAGGCTCAGATAGCCATCGAAAGCCAGCAACTCAGCATCGCCAACCTGCAACTGCAATACCATCGTCAACAGGCTCTCTACAAGCAGGGCTTGGTGGACGCCAACACTTTCGACCAGCTTGGCAACCAACTGGCCATCGCCAGGGTACAGCTTGATTCCCTGAAGGAGGCACTGCGCATCGCCCATGCGCAATTGAACCAGGCGCAGCAGAATCTGAGCAAGACCGTGATCCGCTCCCCCATTGACGGCATGGTCACCAGCCTGCCGGTAAAGGTGGGGGAGACCGTAATCACCGGCGCCAATATTCCCGGCTCCACGCTGATGGAAATCGCCGATCCCGCCGAGGTGCTCGCGGACGTGCAGGTGGACGAGGCGGATATCGCCAATGTGAAACTGGGAGAGGAAGCCAGTATCAACGCAGTCTCCTATCCCAACAACACCTTCCACGGCAAAGTGCAGTTTGTAGCGGCCTCGGTCACCGACAACAGCACAACCGCCTTGACTGCAACGGCGGTGCAGCAGGGTGTCACCTTCGAGGTGAAGATCGGGCTAACGGACCTGCACCTGCCGCGCATCCGCCCCGGCATGAGCTGCCGTGCAGAAATATTCACCCAGAGCACGCCTAACGCCATCGCGGTACCCCTGCAGGCTGTGCTCTACGAAAACAATCCCAACTCCAGGAGCCTGGAGCCCACTTCCGGTGCCTACGTGTTTGTCATGCGCAACGGCAAGGCCCGCAAGGTGCCGGTAACCACCGGCGTCTCCAGCGACACTTATCAGGAAATCATTTCAGGTCTCAAGGCAGGCGAAACAGTCATCACCGGACCCTATCTGACGCTGCATCATCTGACCGACGGCATGGATGTTTTGCCGCTGCCGCCGGACAACGGCAAGGCCCGGACAACCTCATGACCGGCGAAGCTGTCCTGGAACTGCGTCAGGTCACCAAGCAGTATGTGATGGGCGACGTGACCCTGAATGCGCTCAAGAATGTGAATCTGGTCCTGTACCGCAACGAGTATGCCGCCTTCATCGGGCCATCCGGCTCGGGCAAGACCACGCTCATGAATATCGTGGGCTGCCTGGACAAGCCCACCAGTGGCGAGTACATCCTGAATGGCACGCCCGTGGCAGAGCAGGACGACAATGCCCTGGCCCGCATCCGCAACCGCGAGATCGGCTTTGTCTTCCAAAACTTCAACCTGCTGGGCCGTGCCAATGCCCTGCATAACGTCATGCAGCCGCTTATCTATCGCGGCATCCCGTTGGGGGAGCGCAAGCGCATGGCCACGGAAGCACTGCAAAACGTCGGCTTGGGCGACCGCCTGCACCATCTGCCCAACCAGCTTTCCGGCGGCCAGCGGCAGCGCGTGGCCATCGCGCGCGCGCTGGTGGGCAAACCTTCCATCTTGCTGGCGGACGAACCCACGGGCAATCTGGATTCCAGTACCAGCCGCGACGTAATGACGATGTTCGACACGCTGCACCGTGCCGGCCACACCATTATCATCGTGACCCACGACCAGAATATTGCCAACCACTGCCGGCGCGTCATCCGCATGATGGACGGCCAGATACTGAGTGATACGGCAACCGCGGGAAAAGAAGAGAATCTGGAGGTGCTGCGCCGTGTATAACCTGGTCGAGAGCCTGCGCTCGGCCCTGCAGGCGATCCGCGCCCACGCGCTCCGCAGTTTCCTCACTACCCTGGGCGTCATCATCGCAGTAACGGCGGTGATTGCGGTGGTATCCCTGATTCAGGGATTCCGCCATTCCGTGACAACAACGTTCGCCAACATGGGCACCAATAGCCTTACCATCCAATCGGATGAGACACAAGAAGATTACCTGACTGGAAAAGTGGTAAAAGTCACGCCCGATGATATGCGAGCCATCCAGCATGATGTCTCCGGCATCAGCAATATCACACCGGTGCTTACACTCGCGGACTTCGGTTCCGGCGCAATCCAGTATGGTGACCAGATCGCCTACGCCGGCATATACGGCACCACCTCCTCCCACGCGGAAAACACCAGCTTTTACCCGGTAAGGGGGCGTTATATCACGCCCAGTGATGATTTGGACCACCGCCGCGTGGCGGTCATCGGCCAGACTCTGCTAACGGACCTCAATCTACCGAAGAATCCACTGGGCCAATACATCGAGATGTACGGCCAGTGGTTTAAGATCATCGGTGTGTTGAAGAAATTAGGCTCCATCGGGGGTCAGGATCAGGACGACCGCATCTACATCCCATACGGCACCGCTCACAGCCTGCTGGGGGCAGCCACGGTACCGGATGTCGCTATCAATCTAACTATCAACAATCTGCAGAATCTGGACAGCGTGGTGGGACGTATCACTGAAGTGCTGCGGCGGCAGCACCATCTCAAACCGGGCCAGCACAACGACTTTCTGGTTCAGACACCCGAACAAACGCTTGGAACCTTCAACAAGGTTCTAAATTCCATTACCCTGATCTTGGGTGGCATCGTTGGTATTTCACTCTTGGTGGGCGGCATCGGCATCATGAATATCATGCTGGTTTCGGTCACGGAACGTACCCGCGAAATCGGCATCTGCAAGAGTCTGGGGGCGCGCCGCCGCGACATTCTCCTGCAGTTCCTCATCGAAGCGGTAATCCTGTCTCTCATCGGAGGGATCATCGGTTTGCTGCTCGGTTACGGTATCGGTGTGCTGGTGGCGCACCTGGTCCCGCAATTTCTGGGCGCACACGTACCCTGGTGGGCGGTGGTGCTGGCCTTCGGGTTTGCCGCCGGGGTCGGTGTGCTGTTCGGCATCGCCCCCGCAGCCAAAGCCGCCTCCCTCAGCCCGATTGACGCTCTACGTTACGAATAGACGGCCGCGCATATGCACACCCTCATGGAAAGTCTGCGCTCTGCCTTCCAAGCCATCCGCGCCCATGCTCTACGCAGCTTCCTGACCATGCTGGGCATCGTCATCGGAGTGATGGCGGTGATTGCAGTGGTATCCTTGATCCAGGGGTTCAGCAATTCCGTCACCAGTGAATTCAAGGGGCTGGGCGCCAACAGCCTCACCATACAATCCTACCTGCCCCGCAAGGATCGCCTCGCCGGCAAGGTCGCGAAAGTAACGCCGGATGACCTGCTGGCGATCCAGCGCGGCGTCAGCGGTATCAGTGGCTTGAGCCCCATCCTGCCCGTGGGCCGATTCTACGGTACGGTGAAATATCGCAATCGGTCCACCCACAGCCGCATTCTCGGCACCACACCGGGTTTTGCGCTCAGCAACGGACAATATCCCGACCGTGGGCGTTTCATCACGCCGGACGATGATCTGCATCACCATCACGTGGCAGTGATCGGTGTTACGCTGGTGAAAAAACTGCATCTGCCCGCGGACCCATTGGGACATTACATCCAAATGTCAGGGCAATGGTTCAGGGTGGTGGGTGTGCTCCATCCTCTGGGGCAGATCCTGGGTTTTGACCAGGATAACCGCGTGCTCATCCCCTACGGTACCGCACTCAGCCTGCAAGACGCCGCCGTCGTGCCGGACATCGCCATACAATTGAACGTGAACCATACCAAACAGATGGACGCGGTGGTGGCGCGCATCACGGAAATCCTGCGCCGCAATCATCATCTGAAGCCCGGCCAGAACAATGACTTCAAAATCCAGACTCCGGCCCAATTGCTGGGAACCTTCACCAAGGTGCTCAATTCCATCACCCTGATTCTGGGCGGGATCGTGGCCATCTCGCTCCTGGTGGGCGGCATCGGCATCATGAACATCATGCTGGTATCGGTCACGGAGCGCACCCGCGAAATCGGCATCATGAAGAGCCTGGGAGCACGGCATCGCGACATCCTGATCCAGTTCCTTATCGAAGCGGTGACGCTGGCGCTCATCGGCGGCACCATCGGCCTGTTCTTGGGCTATGGCACAGGCCTGCTGGTAGCCCATGCCGTACCCGAGTTCCGCGGTGCCCATGTACCCCTGTGGGCGGTAGTCTTGGCCTTCGGCTTCTCCGGCGGCGTGGGCATTCTCTTCGGTATCGTACCCGCCGCCAAGGCGGCGGCTCTCGACCCCATCGAGGCTTTGCGGTACGAATAGACACGCCTGTTCAACCCCAGGAATCGCCATGTCCCCGCCCCGGCTTCCGATACTCGTCGCCCACCGCGGCTGGCCGGCACGCTATCCCGAAAACACTCTGGAAAGCCTCCAGGCCGCTGTTCTTGCTGGTGCGCGTTTTATCGAGTTCGACATCCAACTCAGCCGCGACCGGGTACCGGTCCTCTGTCACGATGCTTCGCTTAAACGCACTACCGGCCTGGATCGCCTGGTGATGGATCTGGATATCCAGGAACTCATCACGCTGAACGCGGGTGAGCGCCAACGTTTCGGTGAGCGCTATGCCGCAGTGCGTCTGCCGCAACTTGCGGAAGTGGCAGCGTGGCTCAAGCGCATACCACAGGTCCGGGCCTTCGTGGAAATCAAACGCCAAAGTCTGCGTCATTTTGGCCGGGAAATCGTGGTACGACAAATCATGTCGGTGCTACAGCCCGCCCTGGATCAATGTATCGTCATCTCCTTCGATCACGCCTGCCTCAGCATGGCGCGAAGGTTGGGCGCCCATGCCATCGGCTGGGCGCCGGGAAATACTGACCAAGAGATGCGTGAGACAGCGGGCAGTCTGCAGCCGGATTATCTGTTCGCCGAAGAAAAACGGTTCGCGGAAATTTACGCCGCTCTTCCGGGTGACTGGCAGTGGATTGTGTATGCCGTCCAGGACCCGCAGCGCGCCTTGCAACTCGCCGCTCAGGGTGCAGAGTTTGTGGAAACGAATGCCATTGGTGAAATGCTGATGGCACCGGAATTCGCGCAATCATGAATAAAGATTACGACTTGGTCGTGATAGGCGCCGGTATCCACGGCGCCGGCATCGCCCAGGCCGCCGCAGCCCGCGGTCATGCGGTTCTGGTGCTGGAACAACGGGGCATCGCCGCCGGCACCTCCAGCCGTTCCAGCAAGCTGATCCATGGCGGTTTGCGCTACCTGGAACAATTCGATCTGCGTCTGGTGCGCGAGTGTCTGCGGGAGCGGGAATTATTGCTGCGCATCGCGCCGCGCCTGGTGCATCTCACGCCATTCTATATTCCCGTTTACGCGCACACGCGCCGGCGCCCCTGGCAGGTACGCGCGGGTCTCAGTCTGTACGCATTGCTGGGCGGTCTCAAAGCCCATGCCTGTTTTCAGATGCTGCCGCGCCGCCGGTGGGACAAGTTGCAGGGTTTGCGCAGTGAGGGCCTGCAAGCCGTGTTCCGGTACTGGGATGCGCAGACCGATGATGCGGCACTCACCCGCGCGGTCATGGCTTCGGCGCAGACCCTGGGCGCAGAACTGTGCATGCCGGCGATGTTCGATCATGCGGTACCCGGTGCAACCGGCTGTGATATCGTCTTCACACACGCGGGCGTTGCTCGTTCCGTGTGGGCTCGCGTGCTGGTGAATGCAGCCGGTCCCTGGGTAGCCCGGGTGGCGGCGCGCATCAAATCTCTTCCGCCGCAGCCTCCCGCAGAGCTGGTGCAGGGCACGCACATCGTGCTGGATCGGAGGATAGTCACCAGCATCTTCTACGTGGAAGCCCCCCGGGACGGCCGTGCCATATTCATTATGCCCTGGCATAACGGTACGACGCTGGTAGGCACTACGGAAACCCCCTATGGCGGCGACGATCCCGCAAGGGTCAAGCCGCTGCCTGAAGAACAGCAGTATCTGCTGGAAGTGGTGCGGCGTTACTTCCCGCAGGCACAGGCAAACATCAGCGCCAGCTTCGCCGGATTACGCGTGTTGCCCGGCGGCGAAAGCCGCGTATTCAGGCGCTCGCGGGAGATCATTTTTACCGCCGATCGGCCGCAGCAAGCGCGCGTGCTGAGCGTGTACGGCGGCAAGCTCACATCATATCGCGCGGATGCGCAGCAGGCCCTGCGGCGCCTGACTGATGCCTTGCCCGTACGCTGGCCGATCGCCGACACGCGCAAGCTGCCACTGAACCCGATCTGATACCGGATCCGCTCATGTCACGTGGACTTCCGTTATTTCTTGCGCTCGACCAGGGCGGTCATGCAAGCCGCGCCCTGGTATTCGATGCAACCGGCAAACTGATAGCATCAGCACAAAAGAATATCGCCACTCTGCATCCGGGCCGCGGCCGCGTGGAACATGACCCCGGCGCGTTGCTCACCTCCGTTACCCGGGTTTGCAATGCGGTCGTGCGGCAACTGGGGGCGCGCCACGCACACATTCAGACGGCCGGCCTCGCCACACAGCGCTCCACCCTGGTGTGCTGGGAACGGGAAACCGGCCAAGCCCTGTCTCCGGTCCTCTCCTGGCAGGATCGCCGTGGGGCCCGCCAAACCGTATCGCTCGCATCCCATGCAGCGCGGATACGCGAGGTAACCGGCCTGGTACTCTCACCCCATTACGGTGCAAGCAAGCTGGCTTGGTGCCTCGGCAACCTGCAACCTGCCAAGCAGGCACTTCGCTTGAACCGGCTGGCCGCCGGACCACTCGCGAGCTTCATTCTCGCCAATCTGCTGACTGAAAAACCGTTGCTGGTGGATCCGGTGAATGCCGCGCGCACCCTGCTCTGGGATTACCGCCGATACGACTGGTCGCCGGAGTTGCTTGAACTGTTCCGCATACCGGCACAGATACTGCCCCGCAGTGTACCTAACCACCACCTCTATGGGCATCTGCGATTGGGCACCCGGGATATTCCCCTGACGGTGGTCACCGGCGACCAGCCGGCCGCTTTGTACGCCGGCGGCGATCCGGCTGAGGACAGTATTTATGTGAATATCGGCACCGGCGCCTTCCTGCAACGCCTGCACGGCGAAACGCCACCGCAGGCTCCCGGGCTGCTTGCAAGCGTAGTGTGGCAGGAACAGCACCACGTCCTGTATGCGCTGGAAGGTACGGTGAATGGCGCCGGCAGCGCGCTGCTCTGGCTGCGCCTGCGTTCGGGGATGTCCGAAAAAGCAATGCTTGCAAAAATGCCGGCATGGCTGGCCTCAGAAATGGAGGTGCCGCTGTTTTTGAACGGGATATCCGGATTGGGCTCGCCTTACTGGACACCCGGTTTGTACTCACGCTTCATCGGCCGGGGTGATACCAGGCAGAAAATGTCGGCCGTGGTGGAAAGCATCGTGTTCCTTTTATGTGTGAACCTGGAACGCATGTACAGCAGCGCGGCTCCGCTCAAGCGGATTGTCGCAAGCGGCGGGCTCACTCAGTGGGACGGCCTCTGTCAGCGGCTCGCTGATCTGAGTGAGCTGCCTGTGCACCGGTCAATCTTGCATGAAGCCACCGCCACCGGCCTCGCACGGTTGCTGGGCGTACGCGCCTGCACGCCGCTGGTCACACGAGTTTTTGTGCCGGTGGAGAATATACCGCTGAAACGCCGTTATGCGGACTGGCGCGTGGCCCTGGAAGCGGCGCTGGCAAAGATGAAATCAGATACCTGAATTATTGGCGCTGTTTGCGGCGCAACTGCATCCGTTCCCGCTTGATGGCACGCTGCATACGGTGCAGCAATGCATAATCGTGCTCGTCGCGATAGGGCTTGATATCCAGATTCACCGGCAGGCGTTGCAGGGATTCCTCCGCCGCTTCCTTGATGTACTTCTGCATGAAGCGGTCGTACTCGTGCCAGGCGATACCGTAGGCGCGTACGGCCGCTTCTTCGGTACGCAGGGCAATCTGATGGGCGTGCTGATATTTCAGCCCCACCTGATCAATCATGGCTTTTTCCACTGTTTCGTGCAGAATCAGAAAGCGGTCGGTATGGATGCGCTTGCGGTGTGAAACGAAGTAGCGCGGCAACTCGCGATCAATGTAGATGGTCTTGCCATCGCGGCTGTAGCCCGCCAAATACGGGACATCATGCTTGCGATCAAGCCTGACCTGCTTGAGCAGCGCCCGCAGCATCTGCTCCAGGATAAACCCTGATACCGCCGTGTCCGGTCCGTGCAAACGCTGGTAATGACCGACCTTGTGATTCTTCACCATCAGGAATACCCGCCCGGCAAAAAGCGGCGGCCCGCCTGCGAAACTGCCGTTGCTGAAGAGTTAATCGGATGAGTAGGAAACCGCCACCCACTGTGGCGGCAAGCTCGGCGTCCAGGTATCGAAGCCGTGGGAATCCCAGATATTCCCGGAAATACTCTCGCCTTCCGAGCTCAACAGAACATTGTAGTTGCCTCCGCCCGTGAGATTCACGGATTTTGACGGGTTGAACAACAGCGTAAGGTCGCCTTTCTGGTTGGCGATCACGGTGCACTTGAGATGCAGCGGCTTGTAGCTGGTCTTGTAGGTTACATCCAGGATGCCCATACTGCCATGGATGGTGAGAACCGCGCTGGTCACCAGAAAACCCCTGTTCTGGCCTTGCAGCTTTACATGCCCCGGGTAGGGAGACAAGTTCCATTGCTCCGGGAAGCCGGGAGCGGCGACTTGGGCGACCGGCGCACTGGTCGCAGTGGGTGCCTGGGTAGCGGTTGCAGCCTTGGCCTTGACAGCCGCCGCGCCCGTTGCCGCAGACGCCGCGCTGCTCAAGGGAGCGGGAAGCGTCGGCAAGGTGCTGCTCAGCACCTTAAAGCCGTTGCCCACCGCACCGAAATCCACTTTCTGGCCGCCGATGCTGAAGCTCTTGTAGGTGGGCTGGTCCTTTTGCACCAGACAGACAGGCGCCCAGGCTCTGGCCGCATCCAGCGTCACTATCCGCACGCTACAGACGGGGCCCCGTACATCAATGGTGGCGGCCACGATACGCGCCTGTTGTGACAGCGGCGGTAACTGTGCCACCAGCGCATAGGGCTTGGGAGAGGAGGAACACCCGAAGAGGATCAGTACGGCACTTGCGGCACACCCGCGGGCCATCCAACGGAAAGCGGCACGGCTCAGCATGGCATTGACTCCACGTTCGGCGTTGGGAAAGAAACCCGGACCTGCGCCGGACCAGCAAAATCATAGACTGTCACGGCTGAAGAATCTACGCTAAACCGCATAAAAACCGTCCCGGGCAACAAGTTTATGTCCCATTATGGGCCACTACAACAGCGTCGCCAGACGTACCCCATCGTCAATGGCACGTTTGGCATCCAGTTCCGTCGCCTGCCGCGCCCCGCCGATCAGATGTACACATACAGGCAGCGCCCTGAGCGCCTCATAAAGGCCCAGGTTGCCTTCCTGGCCGGCGCAGATGACCACATTATCCACCGCCAGCAGCCGGGGTTCACCATTGATCCGGATATGCAGCCCCGTGTCGTCTATGCGGTCGTAATCTACCCCGCCCAGCATCTGCACCTGCATGCGACGCAGCGCGGCGCGGTGTATCCAGCCGGTGGTTCTGCCGAGGCTCCTGCCAAACGGCGCGGCTTTACGCTGCAGCAGCATAATATCGCGTGCCGGTGGCTCCGCTTGCGGCGCCAGCAACGCACCGCGCGCTCCGTAGGAGGGATCCACACCCCACTGTTGAAAGAACCGGGGTGGGTCGAGGCTTGGTGACGGGCCGGCGTGTACCAGGAATTCTGCAACGTCGAAACCGACACCGCCGGCACCTACAATGGCCACCGTCCTGCCCACCGGCTTGTCATGCAATAGCACGTCCACGTAGGAAAGCACTTTGGAATGCCGTCCGCCTGCAATGTGCGGATCGCGCGGCAACACACCGGTGGCCAGTACGATTTCATCAAACCGCTCCGTTTGCAGTTGCGCGGCTGTCACTTGCTTGCCAAGCCGCAGTTCGACCTTCATCAGTTCAAGCTGACGGCGAAAATAGCGCAGGGTTTCGTGAAATTCCTCCTTGCCTGGTATGCGCTTGGCCATATTGAACTGGCCGCCGATCTCATGCGCCGCTTCAAACAGTGTTACCCCATGGCCGCGCTGCGCCGCTGTCACCGCTGCGGCAAGGCCGGCAGGGCCCGCGCCGACCACCGCGATGCGTTTTGCTTTGCTCGCGGGGGTAATGATCAGCTCGGTTTCATGGCAGGCGCGCGGATTGACCAGGCAGGAAGCGCGCTGCCGCGTAAACACATGATCCAGACAGGCCTGGTTGCAGGCGATACAGGTATTGATCTCATCCTCACGCCCCATGACCGCCTTTTGCACCCATGCGGGGTCCGCCAGCAGCGGCCGGGCCATGGATACCATATCCGCATCGCCAACCGCGAGAATCCTTTCCGCCACGGACGGCATGTTGATACGATTGGTTGTAATCAGCGGTACGCTCACCTCACCTTTAAGCCGGCGTGTGATCCAGGTAAACGCGCCACGCGGCACCATGGTGGCGATGGTGGGCACGCGCGCCTCGTGCCAACCGACACCGGTATTGATAAAGGTAGCGCCCGCCTCTTCCACTGCCTTCGCCAAAGTGACGATTTCCGGCCAGGTACCGCCATTTTCCACCAGGTCCAACATGGAAAGCCGGTAAATGATGATGAAATCTGCGCCCACCGCTGCACGGGTACGCCGCACGATATTCGTCGGCAGCCGCAAACGGTTTTCCAATGTGCCACCCCACTCGTCCGTACGCTGATTGGTACGCGGCACGGTAAACTCGTTGATGAAGTAACCCTCCGATCCCATGATCTCCACACCGTCATAGCCCGCATCCCGCGCAAGCACGCTGCAACGCACGAAGGCGCGAATCTGGTTCTCCATGCCATGGGCACCCGGAGCATGAGGTACGAACGGCGTAATGGGCGACTTGCAGGCCGAGGGCGCCACGGAGAAGGGATGATAGGCATAGCGGCCGGCGTGCAGAATCTGCATGCAGATGCGGCCGCCTTCCGCATGTACGGCTTGTGTGACTTTTTTGTGCCGTGCCACTTCCCAGCGGTGCGAAAGCTTGGAGGCGAACGGGGTCAGGGAGCCACTCCGGTTGGGTGCGATGCCGCCGGTCACCATAAGCCCGACGCCGCCGCGGGCGCGTTCGGCAAAATAGGCTGCCAGTTTGCTGTAATCGCGGGCGCGGTCTTCCAGCCCCGTGTGCATGGAACCCATCAGTACCCGATTGGGCAGCGTCATGAAGCCCAGATCGAGGGGTGCCAGCAGATGCGGATAAGGAGAAGCCATCCTGTCAGATGCTGCGCGAGTGATCCTGGTGGTTATTCCGCCCAGAGACATGGCAAGTTCGCATAAATCACCGTGCCTCATCCGATTGTGGTACCCGGCCCTGAGCGGCGCGCTCCCGCTGCATATACATGCACCGCAATCGGCCTGTGGCTCTCAGGAAACCACGGCAAACCTTATCACATGGACGTATCCACGGCCCGCCAGAGATACCAGCTCGCCACGGAACAATAGGGCGCCCATCGCCGGCCTGCACGTTGCAGCGTACGCACAGCCGGCAGGTGCTGCATGCCGTAAGCGAGCTGGAAACCCTTGCGGATGCCCAGATCATCCAGCGGCAGCACGTCCGGCCGGCCGAGGGTAAAGATGAGCAGCATCTCCACAGTCCAGCGGCCCACACCGCGAACCCGGGTAAGACGCGCGATGATCTCAGCGTCCGTCATGTGATCCAGTAGCGGGAAGTCCGGCACGCTGCCGTCCAGTACTTTCGCGGCGAGGTCGCGTACTGCCAGGGGCTTATTGCGTGACAGGCCTGCGCTGCGCACCGCCGCTTCCGGCAAGGCCAGTAACCGTTCCGGCGTCGGGCCCTCGGCGATGGGAAACAGGCCGAGTACGCGGCTGTATATGCTGGCAGCCGCCTTTCCAGACAGTTGCTGATAGGTGACAGCTCGCAATAGCGCCTCAAAGGGAGTGGGGGCGGGGCGTAACCTGAGCCGGCATGGGCCCACCCGGGATATGAGCTCCGCCAGACGGACGTCCGCATGCTTGAGGTGGCGCACGGCACGGCGTGTATCAAAGAGCAATGGCCTGTTCATCGGCGCCCGCATCGGTCGCTGCTCTCGGCGCAAGCGCCCGATTGCAAGGCCACTTGAAAACCGACCGTCTTTGGCATCACCCTAGACATGAACTGCGCCCCTGACATAAGGCATGGATATGCAAACGCAAAAAGAACTGGTCACCGCCCTGCTCGCAGCACTGGCGCAGGACGGCGATATCAATCTGCATGAATATCCCATCCATGTTACCTATCAGACCACCTTGCGACTCGAAGGTGAGGTGGCCAACATCGTCGCGAAGCGCAAGGCCAGGCGCATCGCCGTGCATCTGTCCGCACTGACAACCATCGAGGATTGTCTGCGCCTGCGACCGGGGGAACGCCGCATCGGCAAGGCGCTGCTGGATGCCGCCGTGGATGCGTTGTCCCAGGAACCTGCTTTCCGTGATCTCCACGTGCGCACTGCCCATACCGCCACTGCTCCGGCCGATCAGTGGATCGGTGTGGATGTAAGTGGCTGCATGATACGTCTCGACGGCCAGGTAGGCAGCCTCTCTCACCGTCGCCTGGCCGAAGTCATTGCCTGGTGGGTACCCGGTTGCTGCGATGTGCACAATCATCTGCGCGTGCAACCTGCGGAGCAGGACAATGATGATGAAATCTCGGATGCCATACGCCTGGTGCTGGAAAAGGACCCCTTGTTGCACGCGGAAAATATCCGCATATCCACCCGGGAACGTCGCGTGACCCTGGACGGATCGGTACATAGCCCGGAACAAGAACGCATGGCGGTATATGACTGCTGGTATGTTCCGGGGGTACATGATGTTCGCGACCGCCTGCGGGTACTCCAGTAGCACCCACAACGCCCTAATCCTGATTTAAACTGAGTGGAGACTCAATAGCCGTCTGCTCCATGAAAATCGTCGTCGGCGTCCTCTACACCCTGCTGCCGGAAATCATCCTGCTTGTCATCGCCGCATGGCTGACACATTACGCGACTTATTTCCCGAATGCCGGCATCGTGGCAACGCAGCTTGTGGCCCTGTTTATTCTGATCGCCGCCCTGGCGCTGAGTATGCAGTTCAACCGCAGCCGCATGTTTTTTGCTCTGCTGGCCCTGCTCATAGGCTACGCCGCCCTGAGCGAGCTCGCTGCGACCGGTGACACGCTCAGCCGGCAGATTCTCTCTGGCAGCCTGTGTCTGTTTCTGCCGTTCGACCTGGTGTGCATGCCGCCCCTGGCGGAACGAGGCATATTCACGCGTTACGGTGCCTGGCCCTTCGTTCTGCTGCTGCTGGAGATCCTGTTTGTCATATTACTCATGGTTACCCGCGCACGAGGCGTGGCCGATGCCCTGTTCGTCGAGTTTGTAAAATGGCCGTGGTTTTCCCTCACCGCCATCAGTCAACCTGGTTTGCTGCTGCTTGCCATTGGCCTCTTATGGCTCAATGACCGCTTGATCCTCAGACACAGCGCCGAACTGGCCGCCTTTTTCTTTTCCCTGATTGCGGTGGCGGTGATGCTGCATTCCCGACAGCCGGCCACCGTGGCGGTATTCGCGGGCGCGGCCGCCCTGGCCTTCGGTATCGCCATCATCCAGGAGTCCTGGAGCATGGCTTATCTGGATGAGCTCACCGGCCTGCCGGGACGGCGCGCGCTGGAAGAACAAATGCGCCGGTTAGGTAACCGTTATGTCATCGCCATGCTGGACGTGGATCATTTCAAGCATTTCAACGACCTCTACGGTCACGATGTAGGCGATCAGGTATTGCGGCTGGTAGCGTCGCGACTGCAGAAATATGCCGGCACCGGCAAGGCCTTCCGCTACGGCGGCGAGGAATTCAGCCTGTTGTATGCGGGCAGGAGTCTGGAGGATGCGGCGCCTGCGCTGGAAATGTTGCGCGTTGAAATCGAAACTTCCGGATTCAATCCACGCCGCGGGGAGCGACGCAGTGGTTCCGAAGCCCAACAGGACGACGACGCTCCCTTGCGGATTACGGTAAGCATCGGCGCAGCCGAAAGCGGCACTGCGAGAAAGGACCCATGGAGCGTGCTCAAAAGCGCCGACAGGGCGCTGTATGACGCCAAACGTACCGGCCGCAATCGCGTCCGCCTGAGCGGCACCTGAACATGTACCTGAACCTGAGCACGCTACTGGCCATCCTTGGACTCATTCTCATCGCCGCAGTTGCATGGTTCTGGAATGACAGCCTGCAGGCGCGCGAGCGCATGACCGCCACCTGCACGCGCATCTGTAATAACATGCATCTGCAATTCTTGGACGAGACCGTGGCGCTGGCCCGCTTGCGACTCACGCGCACCGCCAGCGGCTGGCTTGCCTGGAAAAGACTGTACGTCTTCGAGTTCAGCGAGTCCGGGACGGACCGCTGGAAGGGTCGTGCGCTGCTCGCGGGACGCCGTGTCGAATCCGTGCAACTCGACAATCCGCAGGGGGCCACTATCCTCGACGGCGTCGCGCCCGCCCGCATTACCTCCGGGGACAATCACAACCCCGACAGGCAGCGCGACCAGTACCTGCATTGAAAGCGCCATATTGTTCTAAAGAGCAAGCTCGTCTAATATCCGCCGGTCCCATGGGTGGGGCCGGTGGCCCCGAACCATGGCCATGGCGGAGACCACGCTTCATTTTCATAGCAGAGTGCGGCTGGGCAATGCGGGTAGCCAGGTCCCCCCAAAAAAGGCGATAACGTCGCGTATCTTTGCTGTATCAGGCCGGAAACGCCGTTGCCTTTTACACAACGACACGGCCAGTGTTGCGAACAGGAACTACCAATCAGCTTTAACTACTGGAGTTAACTATGGCGGGACCCACCAAGCTCAGGCGCGATGCCGGTGTCATCGGGCTTTTATATGCCAGCCTAGGTGCCATGATCGGCTCGGGCTGGTTGTTTGGACCGCTGCATGCCGCATTGGAGGCCGGCCCTTGGAGCGTCTTCTCCTGGATTATCGGCGCTATTGCCGTGCTGTTCCTGGCGTTCGTGTTTGCTGAGCTCTCCACCATGTTCCCAAATTCCGGGGCCCTGGTACACATGACCCATGTGAGTCACGGCGATCTGGTAGGCAAAATCTGGACCTGGATCCTGTTTCTGGCATTCGTTTCGGTGCCACCGGTCGAAGTCACATCCGTTGTGACCTATGCCAACGCTTATATACCTGGGTTGATTACCCCCACCAGCGGCATCTTGACCCACCTCGGCACGATTGTCTCGATTATTCTTCTGGCCTTCGTGGTAGCTCTCAACTTTCTCGCCATACGGCTGGTGGTCGCCATCAACAGCGCGGCGACCTGGTGGAAGATCATTATTCCTCTTGCCACCATCGGCATTCTGATGGCCTATTCCTTCCACCCCGGAAATATGACTGCACATGCCGCGAGCACACCGATTAGCGGAATATTCACTGCCGTGGCCACCGCCGGCATCATTTTCAGTTTCCTCGGATTCCAGCAGGCCATCGCCCTGGCCGGCGAAACCCGTAATCCCGGCCGTTATATTCCGATTGCGCTGATCGGCTCGGTCATCATTTCCATGCTGATCTACATCGGGCTCCAAGTCTCCTTCATTATCGCGCTCAAACCGACAGACATCGCCCAGGGTTGGGAACATTTGCAGTTTACCGGCATGTTCGGGCCGCTCGCAGCCATCGCGGTCGCGGTTGGAGCGTTCTGGTGGGCGATCATTCTGTACGTGGATGCTTTTGTATCACCGATGGGAACGGCGTTCATCTATGTTACCGCTAGCCCGCGCATCATCATGGCGGCCGGCGAAATGGGCAACGCACCCAAACAGGTAATCAAGCTCAATCAAAACGGCGTGCCGTGGATTGGCCTGGTCATCACCTGGATCGTCGGTGCGATCTTTTTCTTTCCATTTCCCTCCTGGAAGCAACTGGTGTCCGCGGTTTCCCTGATCACGGTGCTGTCCTACATGATCGGGCCGGTTATCCTGCTGCACCTGCGCCGGGTATTGCCTGACGCGCAGCGTCCTTTCCGCCTGCGGGCGGTGCGCGTAGTTTCAGTTATCGCTTTCATTTTTTCCAATTGGATTATCTACTGGACGGGGTACGATACGGTCAAAGTCCTGTTTACCCTAGTGGCCGTGTATGTCGTCGTATACCTGGCTTGGTTTTTCATCAATCGCAAACCGTTGTCTCAACTGGGCTGGCAGCAGGCCTGGTGGCTGTTGCCGTATTTCATCGGCATGTGGCTGATCAGTTGGCTCGGACCCAGTGCACAGCCGATGAATGGCATCGGCGTGTTCGGCTTCTTTACCGGCATGTGGATCCTGGTGGTATTCAGCCTGATTATTCTCGGCCTCGCGCTATTGTGCGGCCAGAGTAACGAAGCCGCCCAGCGGGTTGCCGACCAAATCAAAGACCTGGGCTCACGTGGCATCGAGACCCACAAAGGCACAGGTCACGCCGCAGAGGAACCCATCTTCTAAATCCCGGGGCGGCGGGATTGCGGCCGGAATCGGCCGTGCTCTGCACCTACCAGGTAAAAACACCGGCAGGCAGCTATCTTTTGGGCAGTTTCAATCATCGCAGGATGAACGGCGTAATCGTTTCTTGTGGGCCTGTCGGCGCTTGCCTTCGAGGCGCCGCAGTCTGGAAGCACGGGTGGGCCTGCTAGCTTTACGTGACTTGGGAATCTCGGCAGCACGGCGGATAAGCGTTACCAGCCGCTCAACCGCATCTGCGCGGTTGCGTTCCTGAGTACGGAAGCGCTGCGCAAAAATCAACAGCTGACCTTGTGAATTAATCTTATTGGCGGCAAGCCTGGAGAGGCGCTCACGCACGGCATCCGGCAGCGAAACATTGCACATCACATCAAAGCGCAGTTCCGCTGCCGTCGCGACCTTGTTTACATTCTGGCCGCCCGGTCCCGAAGCGCGCACAAAATGGAACACCAGCTCGTTCTCATGGAGTCGGATGTGTGGTGTTACCTCAATCATTCAATGGAGTATCGCTCAAACGCCGGCTTCCATTTCAGCGATGCGCCCCAGGTCAATGCCATATTGCTTCGGATCCACAACGCGTTTGATGGACCATTTCGGTTCGCCGCCGCGAGTAGCGGGTGTCGCCAGATTAATCAGCGGGCGGCGGTCATAAGGCTTGCCCTCGACGTCGCGAATCAGCATTACAATGGGTCGCAGACGGCTGGCGGGATTGGTGGACATGACAATACCCAGCGCGCCGCTGTTCAGTTCCACCAGGCTGCCGATGGGATAAATACCGATACAACGGATAAATTCCTGCATCATATCCTCGCCGAAATCCCGCGGCGCCCAGTGGAACATCATATTCAGGCCTGTGTGCGCAGGAATACCCTCGTGGTACACACGGTTGCTGGTAATATCATCATAGACATCCGCAATGGCCACGATGCGCACATGCACGGGGATCTCATCCCCTTTCAGTCCGAATGGGTATCCATGGCCATTGATCCGCTCATGATGCAACTGGACAATCTCAAGCGATTTTTCTGAAATATCCTTGTGCTTGCGCAAAATATTAAAACCATCCACGGGGTGTTTTTTCATAATGTCGAACTCATCCTCGGTAAGCAATCCGGGCTTATCTAGAATGGAAACCGGTGTACGCATCTTG
Source organism: Natronospirales bacterium (assembly GCA_021792635.1). Lineage (GTDB taxonomy): Bacteria > Pseudomonadota > Gammaproteobacteria > Natronospirales > REEB76 > REEB76. Next base: position 38,562 of record JAJYUH010000013.1, read on the forward strand.
CCGATATCATGCAGCAACGCTCCCAATGCCAATTCTTCGATGGATTCCTTCGATAACCCGAGGTGCAAACCGAATACAACCGCGAGAATGCAAACATTGAGGCAATGGGATGCAGTGTACTCATGCTTGGTTTCGAGATTAGTCAGCCACAGGGCGGCGGCAGGATTTGTTACTGCCACATCCACCAGTTCCCGCACCAGTATGCGTACCTCACGCGTATCCACACTGCGTCCGAAACGCGCATCCGCCAGCATGTGCTGCACATGCCGGTGCAGCTTTCCTCTGCTTGACAGCACCTTGCGCATGTCATGGCGAAAACTTTCCCGGCCCCGCCAACCAAGGCCGGTAAGATCGGTGCGCTCCATCGTCAGCGTGACAGGCCGATTGGAGTCCCGGCTGGGGGTTTTGCGCCCGGAGCCGGGTCCACCCCCCCCGGCGGTCCTGTCTTCGTCAATGTAAACGTACTGACAGGTGGTTCGCAGTATCGTCAATTGCTCGCGCGACTCGATCAGGAAACCCTGGAATGGAAAGGGGCTTTCCAACCAGGGGCGGTCCAGCTTCGAAACGTACATGCCCGGCTGGAGATCGGAGACAGGAATCTTTCTCATGGCCTCATTATGCCAGCGGCAAAAGCTTCATAGTGGCGTTTCTGGCAGCTAAAGCATCAGTGGGGGGCAAGCCGGCACCGACGGCTGCGACTGGCCCTACCCCTACCAGCCGGAAAACAGGCGGGCTATACTGTGACACTCGGCAGACCTGCCGGGGGAGTGGTGAGGAACCTTCCCGAGGGACCGCAGAATTACCGAAAGGAATATCAACACACCAGGGGGCTGGTGAATAAAGACGCAAAATCTGCTCTTTTGAACACCGACAGACGGGCTTGGCTCGCTGTCGGGGTTCAGAGAGGGCAGCGGCTTTGAAGAACTTAACTTAATCACGGAGTACCTCAGATGAAACGTCAGTTGCTGATTAGTCTTGTTACCGGCATGCTGTTTGCATTTGCCGGTTTGGCACTTGCGCAGGGCACTCAGGCTCAGCCCGGCGCCCAGGCTCCCGCCTCCCGGGCGGCTGCCTTGAAAAAGAAAGAAGCCGCCATGCGCGAAGAGAAGCATGAAATGATGCTGCGCCATGAGAAAATGGAACATGAAAAGATGATGGAACATAAAAGAATGATGGCGCATAAGAAAATGATGGCACATAAGAAGAAAATGATGCAGCATAAGAAAGTGATGAAGAAAGAGAAGAAATCGCCGCCGCCAGCACACAAGTAATCGAGAAAAGGAACGCAGGCAACGGCGGTCACAAATCATTTCCGCCGTTTCCTGTAAATAAAATAAGGCGCGGATTCGTCTGCGCCTTATTTCTTTGGGCTAATCAGAAAATGCCGTCGCTTATCCGGGTCTTTCCCCTGCGACAGGCAACACGCCATACATGCCCCGTGCTCCCGCACCGGCACGGGGTTGCTGCAGATCAGGCTAAATGGACAGGAAATCCGCACTTACGGGCATCCGGATGACAGATGCACAGAAGCGCGCACCGGCGAGATGTACATCGGGCAAGAATTCAAGACTGCCCGCCGCTACCCGGCCGACTACCAGGAAACCGGGAGGATCGGTAATACGGATATCCCGGGTAGCGCCGGGCAGTGGTCCAATCATACCCTTTCAGGTCGGAGTGCGCAGGTAGTCTCCACTGCATTTGCAGATTTGAAGTCCAGCCGGATGGGTAGTTCCCGTGCGGGAACGGCAATCTAAAATAATCAGTAACCCATTGAATTGAATAAATATATACTGCGGCTCGCACACAGATTTGACTCCGGGTACTGCTTGAGTCTGTATTTCACATAAGGGATATCCACCGAGCTCCAGTCCTGCCAACGCTTCGAGGTAGGGCTGTCATCCCGTGTGGCCGGACCCGATTACCTGTAAGCGCAGAGCCAGCCTGTGCGCTCTATCTCACCTCGCCTACCATAATCTCGCCCCGGGCGCGGGTACCTGTATGGGCATGTGGGGGGTTCGGTGAGCCCTGTTTCAGCCACCCCCTCCCCGGGCACCTATACAGCCCACGTCCTCAACCCGACCGTGAAACCAACTCCCCTGTACGGCCTGTGGTGGCAGTGAAAATATGCCCTCACGGAGTTCGGAGATCTCCACCGGGAGGGCCTACACTGCACGGGCGCAACGGATTATGGGCCGGGTACTGATTCCACATACTGTGGCAGTACGCACTTGCCTCTTCAACCGCCATATTTCCCGTGCAAGCGGTCTTCTGGTATTCCGCCTACGGGAGCGGGTGCCGCCTTCCGGTTCCGGGCCCTCCGGATTGCCCCGTCAGCCGAAAGCGGCGGTAAGGCATCCTACGCGCCAACTTCGCTGGTCGGGATGACCTCCTTTTCTTCTTTGGCAGCCGCAATCCATTCCTGCACGGCCGGGTAAGCCTGGACCGTATCCACATAGGCCTGTTCAATCCTGCCGAGGTTGTTCACGCCATAGGTCACAAAACGCAGTGCCACCGGAATATACATGGCATCAGCGATGGAAAACCGGCCGAATAGCCAAGATCCCGTCTGGCCGTATTGCTGACGGCAATTGCGCCAGATTTCCGCCACGCGGGTGATCTCGGCTTCCAGCTCCGGCGGGATAGGCGCATGCCTGCCAGTGGCACGGCAGTTGAATGGCATGCTCTTGCGAATTGCCGGAAAGCCGGCGTGCATCTCGGCGCTTACGCACCTTGCCACGGAACGGGCTGCCGTATCGTCCGGCCAAAGCCGCGCGGCCGGGAACCTTTCTGCCAAGTATTCACAAATGGCGATAGAATCCCATATGGTGAGATCACCGTGTTTGAGTAATGGCACTTTGCCGGTGGGCGAATACTTGCGCACCCTGCTCTTGAATTCCGGAGTATCCATGGCCAGACGGATCTCCGTAAATGGCACGCTTATATGTCTGAGCGCCAACCAGACGCGCAAAGACCAGGATGAATAAGCTTTGTTGCCAATAACCAGTTCAAATTTATCCACGCGGTGCTCCTGAATCTCAGCGGTTGACGGTACGCATATCGGGATAACGGTCTCCGGCAGCAAATCCCCGGGGCGCAGCCGCATCAATGCGGGCAAGATCGCCGGCAGTCAATTTGATATCCTCCGCGCCAGCATTTTCTTCAAGATATTTTCGGTGCTTGGTACCGGGAATTGGTACTATGTCCTTTCCCTGGTGCAACAGCCAGGCCAATGCAATTTGTGAAGGTGTTACCCTCTTTACCATTGCGATCTGCTCAACCCGTTTCACCAACTCAAGGTTCATCCGGAAGTTCTCACCTTGGAAGCGCGGCGAGTTGCGGCGGTAGTCACCTTCCGGTAAATCCTCAAGACGCCGAAAGCGGCCTGTGAGAAAACCGCGTCCCAGCGGACTGTAGGCTACAAAACCGATGCCCAATTCCCGCAGCGTGCCCAGGATTTCATCTTCCGGGTCACGGCTCCACAAGGAGTACTCCGTCTGCAATGCGCTGATGGGATGCACGGCGTGGGCACGACGGATAGTGGCGGAAGCTGCTTCGGACAAGCCCAGGTAACGCACCTTGCCTTGTTTTACCAGTTCCGCCATGGCACCCACCGTCTCCTCGATAGGGACTGTCACATCCACCCGGTGCTGGTAGTAGAGATCGATATATTCCACACCCAGCCGTTTGAGGGATGCATCGCAGCACTGGCGCACGTATTCCGGACGGCCGTTAATGCCCAGGAACTTGCCATCGGTGCTGCGCTGATTGCCGAATTTTGTGGCAAGAATAACCCTTTCGCGCCGGCCCTTGATAGCCCTGCCCACCAGTATTTCATTGGTGAACGGGCCATACATGTCTGCGGTATCCAGAAAACTCATACCCAGATCCAGGGCGCGATGGATGGTAGAAACAGATTCTTGCTCACCATCACCGCCTTTATAGAACTCGGACATTCCCATGCAGCCGAGACCGATAATTGAAACCTTGAGCCCGAGTTTTCCGAGGGCACGCTGCGATAATGCATTACTCATGAAACATCTCCTGGTGTAACCCAAGCATGCCTCTCCAACCGGCGGCATGGAAATAGGGCGAATCTCATGCTATATCGTCACCCGCAAATTCATGTAGGCGTCGCCGAGACAATGGAGCAACAATCGCTAAAGCCGGGCATAGCGCAAACGTAAGGCATTGCCGACTACCGACACTGAACTGAACGACATGGCTGCTGCCGCAATCATCGGCGACAGCAGCAGACCGAAGAACGGATACAGTACGCCTGCCGCCACAGGTATCCCAACAGAATTGTAAACGAAAGCCCAAAACAGATTCTGGCGGATATTGCGCAGCGTGACCTCTGAAAGCCGCCGCGCGCGTAATATTCCGCGCAGATCACCCTTTACCAGGGTCACCGACGCGGTCTCCATGGCGATATCCGTACCGGTACCCATGGCGATGCCGACGTCGGCGGCGGCCAGCGCTGGAGCGTCGTTCACTCCGTCCCCGGTCATGACGACGCGCCGGCCTTCTGTCTGTATGCGCTTCACCACATCAGCTTTACCCGCAGGTGAAACACCGGCGATGACGTCATCCAGACCGAGGCGCCCGGCGATGGCGCGCGCGGTGACCGGATTGTCGCCGGTTATCATGACAACCTTCAGTCCTGCTTGTTTCAGGCCCGCAATCGCTTCTACCGTGGTGCGCTTGATTGGATCCGCCACCGCGATAAAGCCGGCAAGTTCACCTTCCCGTAGGACATACACGATAGTTGCACCCTGTTCACGCAATGTTTGTACTTGTGCCGCAACCGGATCAAGCGTCACATTGAGCGATGACGCAAGTTTCTCATTGCCGAGCGCGATGTACTTTCCATCCACAATGCCTCTCAAGCCCTCGCCGGTACGTGATTCAAACTCCGCCACTTTCTTGATCTCCACCTGCCGTTCCCGAGCCGCAGTGATGATGGCCGATGCCAGGGGATGTTCGCTGCCCCGCTCAAGACTGGCAGCCAGCGACAGAAGCACATCTCCATTTCCGCCTCCCGCAGGTACCACGGCAATGACTGTTGGCTTGCCTTCGGTGAGAGTACCGGTTTTATCCACCAGTAGCGTGTCAATGTGCCGCAGGGTCTCCACTGCTTCGGCATTACGAAACAGCACGCCTGCCTGCGCACCCCTGCCCATGGCCACCGTGATGGACATGGGTGTGGCGAGCCCCAAGGCGCACGGACAGGCAATGATAAGTACCGCCACCGCGTTTACCAGTCCATGGGCGAACTGCGGCGCAGGTCCGACGAAATACCAAATGAGAAACGTAGCCAGTGCCGCCAGTATCACCGCCGGTACGAACCACGCGGACATGCGGTCCGCCAGCGACTGGATCGGAGCACGGCTTCTCTGGGCCGCTGCTACCTGCGCCACAATGCGCGCCAGTAGCGTATCGGCACCTACGCGCTCGGCACGCATCACAAAACCGCCATGGCCGTTCAGCGTGCCGCCGATTACCCTTTCACCGGGGCTCCTCTCTATCGGCAGCGGTTCACCGGTGAGCATGGATTCATCCACGCTGCTTCTGCCTTCCAGCAGCACACCGTCCACCGGCAGCTTTTCCCCCGGCCGCACCCGCAGCCGATCGCCTATCTGCACAGCTGCCAGCGATACATCTTGTTCGCTGCCGTCGGCCTGAAGGCGATGCGCCACAGGCGGTGCCAGATCCAGCAGGGCGCGGATGGCAGCCGAGGTGGAATGACGTGCGCGCAGTTGCAGCACCTCGCCCAGCAGCACCAGCACGGTGATGGCGGCAGCCGCCTCGAAATACACCGGCAGCAGGCCGTCCGCCGTGCGGAAGGTGGCAGGAAACCATCCCGGGAACAGCAGCGCCGTCAGACTGTATACATAGGCCACACTCACGCCCATACCGATAAGTGTGTACATGTTGAGACTGCGGTTCACAAGCGAATGCCAAGCGCGCACGAAAAACGGCCAGCCGCCCCACAATACCACCGGCGTCGCCAGCATGAATTCACTCCAATTCCACGCTCCACCGGACAGTACATGCATCCACGGACGCAGAAATATTTCACGCATGGCGACGACCACGAGTGGGAGCGTGAGCACCACCCCCACCCAGAAGCGCCGGTTCATGGCGTGCAATTCCGGGGCCAGTTGTTCCTCCGCTGCCGGTAACATGGGTTCGAGCGCCATGCCGCACTTCGGACAGATACCTGGTGCATCACGCACGATCTCCGGGTGCATGGGACAGGTCCATTTCTGCGCCGCAGGCGCGGCGGGCAACGCCGGTTCGAGGGCCATGCCGCATTTCGGGCAGGCGCCCGGATGATCTCGGTCCACCTCTGGGTGCATGGGACACGTATAGGACGCTGTATTCCCCCGCTTGTCGCGCACAGGGACAGGCTGGGTATCATAACTGCCACAGCACGCCGCCTCACCAGGAGTTGAGGCTTGCAGATATTTCTCCGGTGTCGCCAGGAACCGCTTATGGCAGTGGTTGCTGCAGAAATGATAGGTCTTGCCGGCGTGCTGCGCTCGGATGTGGCTGTACTCCGGATCCACCTGCATGCCGCAGACGGGATCGAGGACAGCCGCCCTGCTGCGAACGTGTGGCTGCTCGTCCACGGGAATGCTCCTTGACAAATTATCGTGGCGAAGACACTGGACTAGGTACTGAAGCGCTTGAGAATCTGGTACAGCTCGGCGAGTTTGGCATCGCGCTCGCGCGAGTCGCCGCTCTCGATGGCACCGGCGACACAATGCGCAATATGGCTTTTCAGGATTTCCTGCTCCACAGCGCCTAGCGCCGCCTGCACCGCCCGCAGCTGAATCAGAATGTCCGCGCAGTACCGTTCCTCTTCCACCATGCGGCTGAGACCGGCCACCTGACCATGGATACGCTTCAGGCGCGCGAGCTGGGATTGATGGCCGGGATGCTTCACCGCATATACCATACCCCCCTATGGTATATGCGTCAATACAAATCAGGTGGCTTGATAGATAGCCTTGAATTTCAGGTACTTGGCTGAGGGCTCAACACCGTAGAATAGGACTTCAGGGCAACGGCGTTGCAATGCCGCGCACCGCGAATACAAACGTGACGCAGGCATGGTTTTTGAGGATTTCCCGCAGATTCTCCACCGCCTCCCGGTTACGGCGCAATCCGGTGAAATAGCATTGCTTGAACTCCGGCCATTTCTCCGGGTCATGGCCAAACCACTGGCGCAGCTTGGTGCTGGGTGCAATATCCCGCGCCCAATAATCAATCCCCGCCTTTTCCCTGGTCAGCCCCCGCGGCCAGATCCGATCCACCAGAATGCGAAAACCATCCGTCTTTGCAGGTGCTGCGTATGCATGCTTGAACCTTGTACTGTGCGCCATGGTAGCCTGTGCCCCGATCAGCCGCGGCGGATCATCCGGGAGGATCGGGTAAAACCCGCTCCTTCGGGGTCCTGAATATTATCAACACTCGGGAACATTGACCGCCAATCCGCCGAGTGCAGTCTCCTTGTAGATGCTGCGCATGTCGCGGCCGGTCTGGCGCATGGTGGCGATCACCTGATCCAGCGACACGCGGTGCTGTCCGTCGCCGTGCTGGGCGAGACGCGCGGCATTGATGGCCTTGACCGCACCCATGGCATTGCGTTCGATGCAGGGAATCTGCACCAGTCCGCCCACCGGGTCGCAGGTGAGACCCAGGTTGTGCTCCATACCGATCTCGGCGGCATTCTCGATCTGCTCGTTGCTGCCGCCCATGGCCGACACCAGACCGCCCGCCGCCATGGAACAGGCCACGCCCACCTCCCCCTGGCAACCCATTTCTGCGCCGGAAATGGAGGCGTTCTTTTTATACAAGATGCCGATTGCGCCAGCCGTAAGCAGATATCGCAGGATGCCTTCGTCATCCGCACTCTCCACGAAGCGGCGGTAATAATGCCCTACCGCCGGGATGATGCCGGCGGCACCGTTGGTGGGCGCGGTCACTACCCGGCCGCCGGCGGCATTTTCCTCATTCACCGCGAGCGCCCACAGATTCACCCAATCCATGGCATCCAGCGCCGTGGTTTTCTTCTGCTGGGAAAGATCGTGATGCAGCTTGGGCGCACGGCGTATGACATGCAAGCCACCGGGCAGTTCGCCAGATTCGCGGACGCCCCGTGCTACGCAGGCCTGCATCACCCGCCAGATTTTCACCAGCCCGGTGCGGATTTCCGCCTCGCTGCGCCAGGCGCTCTCATTCTCCAGCATGAGCTGATCCACCCGCAGCGCGTGTTTTTCGCATTGCGCCAGCAATTCCTCCGCGGAGGTAAAGGCATACGGCAGTTGAACGTCCGCTGCGGCGGCGTCACCTTCCTCGTCAGTGCCGCGGACAATAAAACCGCCGCCGATGGAATAGAACTCATCCTGCAGCAGCGTTTTCCCGACCGCATCCAGCGCCGAGAACCGTAAACCGTTGGAATGCTTGGGCAGCATCTGGTCCTTGTGGAACAGCAGGTTTATGGGCTCATCAAATATAATCTCGCGCTTGCCGAGTAATTTGATTTTGCCGCTGCTGCGGATGTGCCGCAGCCGCCGCGGTACGCTGTCCGGGTCCACTTCATCCGGGGTCTCGCCCTCCAGCCCCAATAACACAGCGCGGTCGGTGCCGTGGCCCTTGCCGGTAAGGGCCAGGGAGCCGTAGAGCTGAGCCACAACCTGGGTGGTACGCTCAAACAGACCCTGGGCCTCCAGATCCAGCAGGAACTGGCGCGCAGCGCGCATGGGGCCGACGGTATGGGAACTGGACGGTCCCACGCCGATTTTGAACATATCGAAGACGGATATAGCCACGCACGCTCCGAAAATAATCAATCTTGATTTATATTCAACTCAGCAACCAAAAATAGCCGTTCGTGCTACGTACTGGGTACTGCGTGCGGTAAGAAAAACATGTTGGTTTTTTCGCAGCACGCAGCACCTTGCCTTTCTTGGCACGCAACGCCTTCCATCTATTCGTCCCCGAGAGACAAAAGTGTGGCATTTCCGCCCATCGCTGCGGTATTGATGCTCACGGTACGTTCAGTGGCAAAACGATGCATATAGTAAGGTCCACCGGCCTTCGGCCCGGTACCCGACAAGCCCTGGCCGCCGAAAGGTTGCACCCCCACCACTGCGCCGATGATATTACGGTTGATGTACACATTACCCACGCGGATATGCCGCTGGATATACTGCGCCTGGCTGTCAATGCGCGAATGTACGCCCAGGGTCAAACCATAACCGGTGTCATTGATGCTTGCGATGACCGCGTCAAGTTCGCTTGCCTTGAAGCGAATCACATGCAATACCGGGCCGAAGACCTCGCGCTTGAGTATATCCAGTGACGGTAATTCGACGGCCAGGGGCGCGACATAAGTACCGTGGGAACAATCTGCCGAAAGTTTGAGTTCATACAACACCTTACCCCGGGTCTTGATCCACTGTTTGTGTTCATCAAGATTTTTCCTGGCTTCAGCATCAATCACCGGGCCCACATCGGTTTTCAGGAATGCCGGATCACCCATGCTCAGCTCAGCCATGCAACCCATGAGCACTTCGATGATGCGCGGCGCGATTTCTTCCTGCACAAACAGCACGCGCAATGCCGAGCAACGCTGACCGGCACTGTTGAACGCGCTGGCGATCACATCCGGTACCACCTGCTCCGGTAGCGCCGAGGAGTCCACCAACATGGCATTCTGGCCGCCGGTCTCGGCGATCAGTACCGGGATAATCCCACCTCGGTTGGCAAGTGTTTGATGAATGGCCTTGGCAGTCTCGGTGGAACCCGTAAACGCCACGCCGGCAATACGCGCATCCGCGACTGCATGCTGCCCCACCACCGAACCGCGACCGGGGATGAAATGCAGCACCTCACCGGGCACACCCGCCTGGTGCAGCAGTCGTACCGCCTGGGCACCGATGAGTGAAGTCTGTTCCGCGGGTTTGGCCAGCACCGCGTTGCCGGCGGCCAGCGCCGCGGTCATCTGTCCGGTGAAGATCGCCAGCGGAAAATTCCATGGGCTGATGCACACGAACACACCGCGTCCCTGCAACCACAATTCATTGGATTCACCGGTAGGCCCGGGCAGGCGCAGGGACTTGCCAAAATCCTCTTCTGCCTGCTGGGCATAGTAATGCAGGTAATCCACCGCCTCACGCACTTCGGATACCGCATCGGGAATGGATTTGCCTGCTTCGCGCACGCACAGCGCCATGAGTTCGGCGGTATGTTCCTCAAACAGAGCGGCAGCACGGCGCAGAATACGCGCGCGCTCCGCAGCTGGCGTCATATCCCAGCCAGGCTGTGCGGCGGCCGCGATGTCCACCGCCTTGCGGATGGCATCGGCATCCGCTTCATGAATCATGCCAACGGTATGGCGGTTATCCGCGGGATTGAGGGAGGGTTTGGCTTTACCGGAGAGCACTTTGCCGCCGACAATGGGGGCGGCGACCCACTCACGCCGCATCGCTTGCTGCATGTCTCCGGCTAGCTTGTCCAGCACCGCCTGGTCCGTGAGATTCAGACCCCGGGAATTGCGCCGTTTGGCGCCGTATATGTCCGCCGGTAGCGGGATGCGCGGATGTGGTTTTACTTCGAACGCCTCCACTTCCGCCACAGGGTCGGCGACGATGCTTTCCACCGGCACTTCCTCGTCAATGATGCGGTTCACGAACGAAGTGTTGGCGCCGTTCTCCAGCAGGCGCCGCACCAGATAAGGCAGCAGATCCTCATGGCTGCCCACCGGTGCGTACACGCGGCAGTTGAGGCCGGGCTTGTCTCTCCCTACCACTTCGGCATACAGCTCCTCGCCCATGCCATGCAGGCGCTGGAACTCGAATTCCAGATCGTCACCCGCCATTTCCAGCACGCTGGAAAGCGTTTGGGCGTTATGGGTGGCAAACATGGGGTATAGCACATCGCGGTGCGTCAGCATCTTGCGTGCGCAGGCGAGATAGGAAACGTCGGTGCTGAGTTTGCGCGTGAACACCGGATAGCCGTCAAGGCCGCGTTCCTGGGCGCGTTTCACTTCACTGTCCCAATAGGCGCCCTTCACCAGCCGCACCGGAATGCGGCGCTTACCCTCTTTGCCCAGCACCAGCAACCAGTCTAATACGCGGATGGCGCGTTTCTGATAAGCCTGCAACGCCAAGCCGAAGCCTTCCCAGCCGCTCAATGACGGCGAGCGATACACCGCTTCGATGAGGTCCAGCGACAGTTCCAGGCGGTCGGCTTCCTCCGCATCCACCGTCAAACCCATGCCATATTTCCGGGCATGCTCCGCGAGAGTCAGCAGCTTGGGCGCAAGCTCCATCATCACCCGTTCGTGTTGAGCCATCTCGTAACGCGGATACAGGGCCGAGAGCTTCACCGAAATGCCGGGTGCCGCAAACACGCTCTGTTTCTCCGAAACCGTCGCACCGATGGCATCAATGGCTTTGCCGTACTCGTCAAAGTAGCGCTGTGCATCCGTCGCTGTCAGCGCCGCTTCGCCCAGCATATCGTAGGAATGCCGGTATGCGTGATACTCTTCGCTTTTGGCACGTTTCAGTGCCTCTTCAATGCTGCGCCCCATGACGAACTGGTGCCCCATGATGCGCATGGCCTGACGGAAGGCAGCGCGGATCACCGGTTCACCGAGGCGGGTTACCAGCTTTGCCATGTAATTCGAAACATTTTTCTCCACGCTCTGATCAAGCGAGACAAGTTTGCCTGTGAGCATCAGGCCCCAGGTGGAGGCATTCACAAACAGCGATGGGCTGGCACCCAAATGATCCGCCCATTTGCCGTTCACGATCTTGTCGCGAATCAGCTTGTCGGCCGTATCAGCATCTGGAATTCGCAACAAGGCTTCCGCCAGACACATGAGTACCATGCCTTCCTGGGAAGACAGATCGTACTGACGCAGGAATTCTTCCACCCCGCCTTTGGGCTTGCGGTGCGCGCGCACCGCCCGCACCAGATCAGCAGCGCGCGCCCGGATACGCTGTCGCGCCGCCGCCTCGATCTTCGCCTGACTGAGCAGGGCGTCCACGCAGCGGGTTTCATCGGCGAGATACAGCTCGTTGATGGCGGCGCGCAGCGGCTTGAGTACGGGGGACGCTCCGTCGAATACGAAACGCGAATGAGAAATCACTTCCGAATCAGCAGGTTGGTACATGCAAGCTCCACAGCGGGGAAATCATGCCGGAACCGTTGTGGCTCCGGATAATCGAGCGCTCTATTTTACTGAATTGGCCGGGGAAATGCCGTGATCCGGTGGGCTGCGAGCCGTTCATAGTGAGGCCGGCACTGCTTTGCAAGCCGCGCCTGGAATGCGGTCAATTTCTCCTGTCGCGGGTGATAGGGCCCAAACCCCGTGGATTGCTCCACGGTCCGGTACCAGTATTTCGCCCATACGCCGTCGCTGGCACGGGAACCCGCCGGCCAGCGGAGCATGCATCCGCTGAAAGCAATGTTCAGGCACACGCACAGTGCGCGCAACATGCCGGCGGGATCCTTCAATACGTCAGCCGCATCCAGTACCGCTGGTGCAGCGCCTATCTGTTGGCATACCTGATCGAACAACCGGGCCTGTTGTTCGAACCCGAGTTCCCATGGGGCAGCGTCCGGGCGATTCTGAGTAAAAGAGGCCACCACCTCCTCCGGAGCACGGATCAGAAAGCAATTATTTATCTGCCGCAACCAATCCAGAGGGATCTCCGGCAGCATGTGCTGAGTCATGTGCTTCTGGTACCAGATGGCTTTGCCGCCGGGAACAGGGCCGGTAAGCATTCTCACCACGGTTCGCCAGTCGGTGGATTGCGAGGCGATCACCTGCTCACGGCCCGGGTGATTGACACCGGTGTTGAGGAGGTAGTACGCATAGAAAGGTTCATCCACTACCGCCGTGTCATCACGGTTCTCCCAGGCACGCATCAGGGCCGTGGAGATGTTGCGCGGCCCGGACCACATGGCGATCCGCAGCGGCTCCTTCATATCCGTGGACCCTGCTTGCTCTCCTGTTTCACGAGTTCCATGTAAAGTTGCTGCAAGCGCTCCACCATCGGCCCGCGTTTGCCATCGCCCATCCTGCGGCCGTCAATTTCCGTGACCGGCACCAGCCCGGCGAATGTGCCGGTCACAAACGCTTCTTCGGCGCCGTAAACATCGGTGAGGCTGAAGTCCTTCTCAAACGCCGGAATATCATTTTCGCGGCACAGGCGCAGCACGTTTGCGCGGGTGATCCCACCGAGGCAATACTTGCCGGTCGAGGTCCAGACCTCGCGCTTACGCACGATGAAGAAATGGGTTGAATTGCAGGTGGCGACAAAGCCGTGAGGGTCGAGCATCAGCGCTTCGTCATACCCGGCTTTGCCGGCCTGAATGCAGGCAAGGATGCAGTTCAGCTTGGAATGGCTGTTGAGCTTCGGATCCTGAACATCCGGCGGCCCGCGGCGCACGTGCACAGTGAACAATCGGATACCCTGCTCCACGGTGGTCGGCAGCGGCTCCTTGTATTCCGGGATGATCACCACGGTGGCCGGCGAAATTACAAAGCGCGGATCCTGATGGGGCGTGGCCTTGATGCCGCGCGTCACCATCAGACGGATATGCACATGGTCGTGCATGCGGTTGGCGCGCAGCACTTGCAGCAGGCGCTCGGTCAACTGCATGCGCGTCAAACCGATGTCCATGTCAATGGCCCTGGCGCCCTCATAGAGGCGGTCCAAATGCAGATCGAGAAACGGCAGGCCGCCGTCGTGCAGGCGCAAGCCTTCCCACACGCCGTCGCCCAGCACGAAGCCGCTGTCGAACACCGAGACTTTGGCTTCCGCGCGCGGCACCAATTCGCCGTTCAGGCTGATCTTGATCTGCGAGTTGCGTGGGTCGTGTTGATAATCATGCGTGCCCTTGGCCATGAAGTTCTCCGTAATGCGCGTCGCCCGGATAAAACGCTGGTTTGCTGTAAAAAACACCGACCGCCACACTATATCAAGAGTCTATAATCCGGTCAGTGGCGGATGACGGGCCGAGCCGGTATCTAACATGGCGGGCGCCCGGCAGCTCATCAGGCCGGCCAATCGAGGAGAGCTCTCATGGGAAGAATCATCGCCGAACAAATGGTGGACATGATAGCGGATGCCGGTATCCGACGGGTGTACGGCGTCACCGGCGACAGCCTGAACCTCCTCAATGACGCCATCCGCCGCGACGGCCGCATCCAGTGGATTCATGTGCGCCACGAAGAGGCCGGCGCCTACGCCGCTATGGCGGAAGGCATTTTGGGCGGTTTCGGCTGTTGCGCCGGCAGTTCGGGACCGGGTCACGTACACCTCATCAACGGCTTGTATGACGCGCACCGCTGGGGCGCGCCGGTGCTGGCGCTGCCCTCCACCATCGAGCGGGACGAATACGGCATGCAATCGTTCCAGGAAACCGATCTGCGCATGTTCGACGGGTGCAGCCATTACAACCAGCTGGCGCAGATCCCGAAACAACTGCCGCGCATGCTGCAGCAGGCGATGCAGCATGCTCTGTCGCTGAAAGGCGTGGGTGTGTGCGGCTTTGGCGGTGACCTGCTGGATCAGCCGGTCGCGGAAGATGCCATTGTCTCGCCGGTTTACCGCCCGCAGACGCTGCTGCGCCCGATGGATGAAGAGCTCGACAAGCTTGCCAAATTGCTGAACAGCGCGGACAAGGTGGTGATCTACGGCGGCATCGGCTGTCGTGGTGCGCATGCCCAGGTCATGGCATTAGCCGGAAAACTCAAAGCGCCGGTTGGTTACACACTCAAAGGCAAGATGGATCTGGAATACGATAATGCTTTTGACACCGGCATGACCGGTTTCCTCGGCGGTGCCGCGGCCACCGACGCCATCCACGAATGCGACGTGCTGCTGATGCTGGGTACCGATTTCCCCTGGAAGGATTTTCTGGTGACCAGGGCCAAGGTTGCGCAAATACTCGACCGCCCTGAACGCCTGGGACGCCGCGCACGCGTGGAACTGGGCCTATGCGGTGATATTGCACCGACACTCGATGCGCTGCTGCCAATGATCGAGCTGAAACGCGATGATAGTTTCCTAAAGGATCGTCTGGCGGCACGCGCCAGGGACAAGGAACGCCTGCAAAAGCACGCCGCCGATCCGGGCAAGCACGGCTCTATCAGTCCCGAATATCTCGCCAGGCTGCTCGATAAGTACGCCGACAAGGATGCGATCTTTACCTCAGACACCGGCATGAGCACGGTATGGGCGGCGCGCTACCTGTGCGCCACCGGCCAGCGCACGCTGTTTGGATCGTATTCACACGGCTCCATGGCCAACGCCATGCCCCAGGCCATCGGTGCGGCCTTGGCCGGCGATGGTCGCCAGGTGATCGCCTGCTGCGGCGACGGCGGCATCTCCATGCTGCTTGGCGACATGATGACCGTGGCGCAATACCAGCTGCCGGTGAAATTGATTGTGTTCAACAATGGCTCGCTCGGCATGGTCGAGATCGAAATGCAGCTCGCGGGCATACCCGACAATCAGACTGATCTGCCGGACCCGAAATTTGCGCAGGTGGCTGAAGCCTGCGGCATCCGCGGTCTGCGCGTTGAGGACCCCGCCAAGCTGGATACCGCCATCCAGGACGCGCTCGCCTGCGCCGGCCCGGTGCTGGTGGACGTCACCACCAGTCACAATGCCGTGGGCATGCCGCCGCACACCACCCTGAAACAACTGCGCGCCTACACCGTCAGCCAGGCCAAGATGCTGTTCGATGGCCGCAGCCTCGAAGTCTTACGGCACTTCAAGGAAAACCTGAAGTATCTTGGCGACCTCTGAAATGTAACGGCGGCCTCACGGCCGCCGCAAACATAACCAGGGTTACCACACCCGCTACAGGTTTCTGATCACCGCCTCGGCAAACGCGCTGGTTTTGACCTCTTTGGCGTTCTGCATCTGGCGAGCGAAGTCGTAAGTGACGACGCCGCTGGCAACGGTTTTGGCGTAAGCCTTCTGGATCAGGTCGGCGGCCTCGCGCCAGCCGATGTACTCCAGCATCATCACGCCCGAGAACAGCAGCGAGCCCGGATTGGCCTTGTCGAGACCGGCGTGCTTGGGAGCGGTGCCGTGGGTGGCCTCGAACACCGCCAGATAATCGCCGATGTTGGCGCCGGGCGCGATACCCACGCCACCCACCTCGGCCGCCACCGCATCCGAGAGATAATCGCCGTTGAGATTGGGCGTGGCCAGCACGGCATACTCGTCCGGTCGCAGCAGCATCTGCTGGAACATGATGTCGGCGATCTGGTCTTTAATCACAATCTGCCTGCCGCTCCTGGGGTTCTTGAACTGCATCCACGGGCCGCCGTCCAGCAGGGTCGCACCAAACTCGTCCTTGGCCACGTCGTAGCCCCACTGACGGAACGCGCCTTCCGTGTATTTCATGATGTTGCCCTTGTGCACCAGGGTCACGGAGCTGCGGTCGTACTCAATGGCGTGCTGGATGGCCTTGCGCACCAGGCGCTTGGAGCCGAAGGCGGAGATGGGTTTCACGCCTAATCCCGCGTCCTCGAAGAACCTGGCGCCCAGTTCCTCGCGCAGGAATCTGGCCAGTTTCTTGTTCTTATCGCTGCCGGCCTGATACTCGATGCCGGCGTACACATCCTCGGTGTTTTCCCGGAAGATCACCACATCCACCAGTTCCGGCTTCTTCAGCGGCGACGGCACCCCCGGGTAATGCTTCACCGGACGCACGCAAGCATACAGATCCAGGTCCTGGCGCAGGGTGACATTCAGCGAGCGGAATCCGCCGCCGATGGGCGTGGTCAGGGGGCCTTTGATGGAGACCACCAGATCTTTTATCGCTTGCAGCGTCTCATCCGGAAAATAATTGCCGCCGTAGAGCTTCTGCGCCTTTTCACCCAGATAGATCTCGCACCAGTGAATCTTGCGCTTGCCCTGGTAGGCCTTAGCAACCGCCGCGTCCCAGATTTTCAGGGAAGCCGGCGTGATGTCCACGCCGATGCCGTCGCCTTCCACGTAGCCGAGAATCGGGTTGTGGGGCACACTGAGCTTGCCGTCTTTGATGGTTATTTTTGCGCCGCCGGCCGGCAGCTTGACGTGCTTGTAGGACATGGTTTTCCTCTGGAGCGAAGTTGGAATGTTCATGGATGCGGCCGCAGACGCGGCGCGCCGCGATTATACAGTAATGGGTTCGCAGGCCGGCCCCTGAAGAGCCAAGGTGCCGGAGCGGCCGGCCACCTCGCCCATGATCACCGTATGGATGGGCAGGGTCTTGCGGTCGAGGGTCGCCGCCACGGTCCGAGTGGCTACCAGTTCATATCCCTGGCTGCGCCAGCCCGCCAGCAGCTTCTCGAACACCGGGCTCAAGGCCATGCCCTCGAGCTCCGCATGCAGGGTGAACACCTGACCGTGGTCCGACGGCCGGTCCTGCGTAAGTTTTAACAGATGCTCCGCCACGTTCTCCACGGTGATGCCGTTGATACCCACGAGCTCGTCGAGGGTCGGCAAGGTGGTGGGGAGTTGCGGCACCCGGAATGTCCGCCCGCCCATGGAAGGCAGGAACGGAAAGCTGCCGCGGGTATCGCTGGCATAGTCGAAGCCGAACTGTTCTTGCAGTGCCAGCACATACTCATTGATCTGCCAACCGGCGGCACCGAAGGTTTTGGGCGCCGCACCGAACACTTCACCGAAACGCGCCACGGCTTTGCCGAATTCCCGCGCCGTCCAGTCCGCATCGCGCCGAGCCACGAAATCCTGCCAGCGGATGTGATCCCAGGTGTGAATGCCGACCTCAAATCCCGCGTCCCGCACCGCGCGCATGGCCGAGGCGCCCTTCACGCCGATGTCAGGTCCCGGAATCAGCGTGCCGTACATGAGGGTTTTCAGGCCGTAATTGCCGGCCACGTTGGTGCGGAAAACTTTCTTGAGGAACCCCGGACGGAATATCCGCCGCAGCGCCCGGCCGGTATTGTCCGGTCCGAGACTGAACAGGAACGTGGCCTGCGCCGCGTGTTTTTGTAAAACGGAAACCAGAGACGGCACGCCTTCCAGCGTGCCGCGCAGGGTGTCCACATCAATTTTTAGCGCAAGGAAATTCATAAAGCATCCATGGCCGCTGAAAATCAAGTGGGGTACAGCCGGTCGCTCATCCAGCGAATGCAAGAAGATCCGAAAACCCTTCCCTGGTTTTTTCAGGCTCGGCGCATTCCTGCACCGTGGATACTCTGAACCAATCAGGGTTTCCCGCGCAGGTCAGGTTTCCCGCAACGCCTGGGCCACGGGCAGGCGCGCGGCACGAAGGGCCGGGAACAGGCCGCCGATGAACCCCATGACGACGGCCAGCACCAGCGCGGTCACGATCAATCCCGGCGTAACCGCGAAATTGAACGCCACCAGCGCGCCATTGCCGAGCGTGCTGGCCTGATAACCATTGAAAACCAGGTAGGCAACCAGTACGCCGGCGCCTCCGCCGCATAAACCCAGTGCCACGCCTTCCAGCATCATTGCGCACAGAATGGGCAGGCGCGCAAATCCCAGCGCCCGCAGGGTGGCGATGTCCTGCATGCGGTTGGCGATGTTGGAATACAGGATGTTGATGGCACCGAATACCGCACCGATGGCCATGAGCAGCGTAATAATGCCGCCGATCAGGGTAATCACGGTACTCAGACCCCGAGCGGTTTGCCGGAAATTAGTGCTTTCCTGCACGGCGGTGATACTCAACCGGGGATTGTGCTCCAACGCCTGCTTGAAGGCCGGGAATGCTTCAGGCGAGGTGAGGCGCACATAGGCGTTGGCGTACTGGTTGATGGCGTTATAGGCCGCCTGCAATTGGCCCACATCGGTCCAGATCTCCGATTCGCGTATGCCGCCGCCATCGGCAAATATACCCACCACTTTCCAGGCATGATGATTCCAGTTGAAGGTGTCGCCCAGAGACAGGCCCTTGAACAGCCGTTCCGCTTTCCGGCCCACGATGATCTCATCCAGGCCGGGCTTGAACAGGCGGCCCCGTACGATATGGAACTTGGGCCAAACGCCGGATATTCCCGCGCCCACACCGCGGAAATTCACGCTGCCGAGCAAGCCGCTGCTGCGCGTGGGAATCTGCGCGGACGCGATAAACGTTCCCATCACCAACGGGCCGTTGGCGCCCTGAGCCACGCCCGGAGCCTGGCCGATCGCATGCAGCGCATTGTCGTCCAGAGGGCTGTTATTGCCGCCGACGATGGCCACATCGTTGGAGCCGGTATCCGCCATGACCGCACTGAAGCCCTGCTGGATGGACAGCACCGCCACAAATACCAGCACCACGCCGAAAAAGCCCGCCACGGCCACGGCGGAAGGCCGCAGCCGGCCGGGAAGTCCGCGAAAATTCCATGCGCACACGACCAGGATTTGCTGCATGATGCCCCTCATGTCACGACTTCCGCAACGCTTCGGCGACGCGCAGACGCGTGATCCGCTGCACCGGCACCAGCCCCGCCAGTAAGGCAAAAACGATGCTCAGCAGAATCCCCAGGCCCGCGGCACCCCAGGTCAACGCGAAGGTCTGCAGAATATTCCCCACGCTGGGGTAAAGCAGCCGCGTCACCTCGTAGCCCAGGGCCAGCCCCAGCACTGCACCCGATACGATCAGTAACAGCGATTCCTGCAATACCAGGCGCGCCAGCCAGCCACGCTCGAATCCCAACCCCCGGAGAATGGCAAACTCCGCGGTGCGCTCCTGCACGGATTGGGCCAGGGTGTTGCTGATGATCAACAACAGGCTGAAGAACACTGCGATGCCCACGTAGATCACCATGGCGCTGACGTCACCGAACTGCCGGATATAGCTGATGGTCTCCGCCGCTTCCGACTGGGTCAGGGTCTGGGGGGAGGAATTCTTGAATAACCCGTCAATAGCACTCGCTATCGCGGTGGCGTCCCGTGGATCCGTTATGCGCTCGATATACTGAAACACAATGTTCTGGAGCCTCGGGTTGGCCACACCTTCGTTGAAGTATCGGTAATGGGCCACGAAAAAACTCTGGTAGGCCGCGGGCAGATCGGCGTGGTAAATGCCGTCCAGGTGGAAATACCAGGTGGTACTGCCGTCCTTCTGCGGAACCTTGGACTGGATGGGGATGGTTTCACCCACCTTCCAACCCATGCGCCTGACCAGTGCCGGTCCGACGATGACGCCCTGCCGGTCGGTGAGCCAAGCGTGCATCTGCGCGGGCGGCAGGGTGGCTTCCCGGTATACCTGAAGAAACGTCGGTGAAAATACCAGAACCTGCAAACGGTCCCTCGGATCCTTGAAGTAGCCCTGGAAACCGTTGAGATAGGTCACTGCCGTCACGCCAGGCACCGTGACGATCTTGTCGTAGTAGCTCACAGGCAGCGGGCTGCCCTGGGATATCTTGTTATTGGTCTCCAGCCGTTCCGCCACGGAAAACGTCAACTGTCCCAGCATGCCCTGACGCACCGCCGCCAGCACGCTGAACAATACGAACGCCACCACCACGGACAGGAAGGTAAACAGCGTGCGCGCCTTGCGGCGGCGCAGCGCACTCCAAACCAGGGTCGGGGTGTTCATGCTTCCGGTTTCTCGCCGAGCACGCCCTTGTTCATGTACAGCGTCCGCCGGGCTTTGGCGGCGGCATGCGGATCATGGGTCACCATGAGGATGGTCTTGCCGTGCTCCCGGTTGAGAAGTTGCAGCAGTTCCAGGATTTCATCCCCGGCGGTGCGGTCCAGGTCACCGGTGGGTTCGTCGCACAGCAACACCGTGGGATCGCTGACGATGGCGCGGGCAATGCCGACGCGCTGCTCCTGGCCGCCGGAAAGCTCGGTGGGTTTTTGTCCCGCGTGCGCCTCCATGCCGACGAGTGCCAGCGCCACCTGCGCGCGTTTTCTGCGTTCCGCCGCCTTGAACCGGGTCAACATCAACGGCAACTCCACGTTCTGCGCCGCGGTCAGCAACGGCAACAGATGATAGGTTTGGAACACAAAGCCGATATGGCGTGCGCGCCAGGCGGACAAGGCGCGTTCGCTCAACCGGTGGATGGGTTGCCCGCCCACCAAGACTTCACCCGCGCTCGGCCGATCCAGACCGCCCAGAATATTCATGAGCGTGGTCTTGCCGGAGCCCGAGGGTCCCATCAGGGCAAGAAAATCGCCGCGCGGCACCTCCAGATCGAGGCGCTTCAGCACCTCGACAGTTTCAGACCCGCGCTGGTAGAGCTTGGTAACGCCCCGCAGGCTCACCAACGCCCGGTTCTGAGAATCTGCCGCAATCACACTGGCCATGGAAACTCCTTCAAAGTACTACATGAGGCATTATCGCGATCCGGATCGCTGTCACGACCCCGTTCCCTGCGTGCGCACCGCTTCCCCTGCCCGCAGCCGTGCGTGCGTGGATAGTATCAATTGCTCGCCGCCGCTCAGGCCGGACAGCACCCTGACCTGGCCTTGGGTCGCCGGCACGGTATGGACGGGCTGCCGTTGGATATGCCCGGCCACCACCAAGAATACATATTGGCTGCCACGACTACCATACACCGCACTCTCCGGGATCCGGATGCGGGCGATACGCGGTTCGGAGTGCCCGCCGGGTGTGGCGTAAAACCACGCCTGCACCCCCATCTGCGGCAGGATGCGGGGATCGAGCTTGTCAAAGGCGATGCGCACCTTGACGGTGGCTTTCTCCTTGTTGGCCGTGGGCACCACACTGATGACATGGGCCGGGATGCGCCAGTCGGGATAGGCGTCCAATACCGCCATCACCGGCTGGCCCGCATGCACGCGCTGGATATAGGCCTCGTTCACGTCCACGTCGAGTTCAAGCGAGCGCATGTCCACCAGCATGCAGATGCCGGTTTTGGTGAAGCCGCCCACGGCGGCGGGCGAGATCATCTCGCCCGGATGGGCGTACTTCTCCGTGACCATCCCCGAGAACGGTGCACGGATCACTGTGTAACCCAGCTCGATGCGGCTGAGCCGGAGATTATTCTCATCCACGCGCACCCGGCCGCGGGCATGGGCGATATTCGCCGCATCCATGTTCACCGACGCCTCGGCATTGTCGAGATCCGCGCGGCTGAGCAATCCCTGTTTCACCAGCGTGCGCGTGCGCGCGAGCGTCTTCTCATCCCGGAGCCACTGCGCCTGAAATTGCGCCACGGACGCGCGATCCGCCTGAACTTGGCTGGCCGCCACCGCCACATCCGCCCGCGCGGCGCTGTCATCCAGCCGCGCCAGCACCTGGCCTTTCCGGACGTGCATGCCTTCCTGCGCATACACCGCGCGAATCATGCCGGTAATTTGCGAGGATACCGTGGCCTGCTGTTCCGCCACCACGTAGCCCGAGGCGTTCAGCACGTTATCGCCCGCCGCCCCCCCCGCCGGCGCCGTTACTACCAGCGTCCGCACCCGCACCGGCCGGGAGTGATAAATCCACCAGCCAGCGACAACCATGATGGCAACCACAGCGGCGCCAATCACTGCCGCGATCCAACCGCGCCTCCCGCGGGCGGGTTGCGGCTCGTCGTCGCGATCAATCTTGAGGGAATTCACCGCGTCATTCTTGTCCATGACGGTACCTTGCAATTGAAAATCCTATTGCCGGGGAAAGCATAGTACGCACATTCCTGCTGCCGGGGGCTTGAAATACCGATAAAAGCGCAATTTTCACAAACAAGCCATGCAGATTTTTGCGATCCGTCCGGCAATCAGCATCTGGGCTGCTCCGTCCCGCCCAGGAGCGGGAGGCAGTCGCCGCATCGCCGGTATTGTCCGGCCTGAGGCTGAACAGGAACGTGGTCTGCACACTGTGCTTTTGCAGCACATCCACAAGCGGCGGTACGCCTTCCAGCGTGCCGCGCAGGGTATCCACGTCAACTTTGAGAGCGAGTTGCGGGGGTGCGGAGGGAGCGGCGGTCATGACCAACGGCCTTTCCAATACTCGGGGCGCCGATGCTGGTGGGCGACGGCCACGATCAAAATTTCACCCTTGCGGACCTCGTAAATCAACCCAAAGGGAAAACGTCTCAAGCGGCACACTCGCGTGCGCCGGCTCAATGGGTGCCAGGCATGCGGATAACGCTGAATGCGGCTGAGCGCGGCGCGGGTTTCCTGTTCGAAAATTTCACCCAGTCCGGTGAGCTGCTCTTCGTAATAAGCGACCGCTTCCGCCAAATCGCTAACTGCCGCTTCGAGAAATCGCAGCTTCATCCCTAATTCTTGTTCTTGTGTAACTTGGTAAGTGCCTGGTCGGCTTCAATGGCCCGCATCTCTCCCTGATCAAAGGCCGCCAGCCGCCGCTCGGCTTCCTCGGCCCACTGCGCCTGAATGGCTTCATCCGGCTCGTCAAGACTCGACAACAGTTCATCCACCAACCTGGCCCGTTCGGCGGGTGGCAGGCGCCTGGCCTGCTCCAATAAAATCCGCGTTTGTTCAGTCATGGCGTTCTCCATTCAACGAATGCCAACACCCATGGCGCCCAAGCATACCGCAAGAATGACATTGCCCGCTGGTCGCCGGGCCAGCGCCAGCACCCCTTCCAGCGTGCCGCGCAGGGTGCCCACATCTATTTTTAGGGCAAGTTGTTTCAATTTTCTACCCAGCCGGTTTCAAGACTGAGCGCTTGCACGCGGGTCGATTCCGGATTGAGAACGCCGCGAGCCACGGCGCGTATAAAATTCCGGTCCTCGCGTGCATTGATGGCAAACATCGCCGCACCCATCTGGCGTGCCACTTGCGTCAACAGCTTGCGCTCCTCGGCAGCGTAATGCTCCCCGGGCCGGTTGGCGCATACCAGCACGCCCTGCAAGCCACTCTGGGTCGTCATGGGAAACGCATAACCATCACTACCCAAGGCACTGTGCAGCTCCGACAAATCAATCTCATTTTGCCCAGTGCGTGCCGCCGCGAAGGCGGCATCGTCAATTTTCACGCT
Source organism: Natronospirales bacterium (assembly GCA_021792635.1). Classification (GTDB taxonomy): domain Bacteria; phylum Pseudomonadota; class Gammaproteobacteria; order Natronospirales; family REEB76; genus REEB76. The sequence goes on from JAJYUH010000013.1 coordinate 62,520, forward strand.
CTCCGGGTAGGCAATCCCCCCCTCGCGGCATGCCGCAGTGTATGTGTCACCCTTACGCAAGTATATGGCGACGCCGGGCATGCCCAGCCTCTCACGCAGGGTTTGCGTGGCCGCCGTCAATAGTTCCTCGATATGTTCATAGCCTTCACAGTGGCGTGCGAAGCGCCGCAGCGCCTTCTCCGCCAGGTACTTCTTCCTGAAGAACACTTGCTCCACGATCCTATCCAGATACAGCCGCACCCGGCTGAGCACGATGCCCAAGGCCAGCGGCACGATGACCTGAAGCAAGAGGCTCGCACTGGTGCCCAGCGCGGCGTGTTCCACCAAACTGTTGACGGCCGCGAGCATGCCCACCACGAGCGCGGTCATGCCGCCATACACCAGGGTGTGATCCAGGACCACCGAGATGTCCATCACGCGGTGGCGCAGTACCGCGTACAGGAAGCCGGCCATGGCGATCGGCAATATCAGGGTATTCGTGATTTGCGAGGCCAGAAACCCCAGTAACGGCGTGTTATTCAGGAAAATCGCGGTCACGAACACCACGCTGCTCCACAGCATCCAACGCAGTCGCAGCCGCTGTGCTCCGTCCGCATGGCGATAGTTCGCGAACAGCAGGACGACCGGCACGAAGTAACTGGCCGTCAAGATAAACCCATACTGGGGCCGCAAGAATTCCGCCCAACCGTAAGCGACGAAGACGAGGACCCCGCCCAATTTCGCGACAGCCCCCGCACCGAGGAGGAGGAGAAAGCTCGCGCGCCAGAGTGTCCGGTTCCGATGGCTGAGCGCGGCGCCGACCATGGACTCGACCATCATGTAGAAGCCGACCCGCGCGAGCAGGTACAACACACCGACGCCCAATTGGACACTCAGCCCGAGACCGCCATCCAGTGGCAAGGAGCTAACCGCGATGCCGACCACCGAGGCGATCGCCCAGAGCGCCAGGCCCGCGGCGGCCCGGTCGCGGCCGCGCCACGCGGCGAGCAGCGCAATGCCGCCGAACGGTACGACGACGAAAAAAAACGCCCACTCCGACCACCGCATGCCGGTGCCGGTGCTGGTATCGACATTCGTGACCGGCACCATGACGATTGCCCGCCCGCGACGGATCGCGAACTCGTAGGTGCGCCCGGCGGGATCGAACTGAGTGAATCGGCTGATTGCTATGCGGGTTGCTTGCGGCGTCGCGGCGAGATCCACCCGATCGCCTGGCTCGAGGGCCTTCGGCAGCGGGATGCCGGGAATCGGCACGATCACCGCGGTATGGGAATTCACGACGTTGACTGAAAACGGCATTCCAGAGGGCTGGAATACCCTGACACTGGCGTACGTAACGGCCAGCACGACGGCGGCCGTGAGCAGTAGCAAAAGCCCGTAGCGACGATGCATGGCCATCTCCAATTATCGTTATATCGAAGCGTGCGCAATGCACACACAGTTTCTAATTCAATCGGCATGCGGCATTCCTTACACCAAACCGGAAAGCTCGCTACCTGTCACCGACCCATCAGCCTGCAGAAGCCAGGCTGGTCAACTCAAGCGCTTTCGCCCGCACCTCGGCTGGAACGGGCAGCACACCGCTCGCCAGGGCATCCACGAGTTTCGCCCTGGCTTCCAGATTCTGCATGCTTTCCTGCACTCGCAAGGCGTGCAGTGCCACGCCCACCTGATAAGCCACGTTGGCGAGCAGCCGGCGCTCATCCGCCGTGTACTGTTCACCCGGGCGCGGGCCGCATACCAGTGCGCCTATCACAGTACCCCGTGCACCCAGGGGAAATACATAGCCCTCAGGGCCAAGTGCACTTCCAAGTTCATGCATATCCACCTCGTGCTCGCCGGCACGCAAGCGCACGAATCCCATGTCATCGGTCGCTATCTGTCCGGGGAACTCCAGGCTGCCCTGGCTTCGCAAGCGTGCGTACCCATCGTGATCACTGCCATACAGGGCCACGCCCTGTGCGCTGCTGTGGCGGAAAACCTGTTCAACAGCAAGATCCAGCAGATTCTTTTGCTCCTTTATGAATGCGCAGCTTTGCGCAAACTCATTGAGCGCGGTCTCTGCTCGATATCTGCGCCTGAACAAGAAGCGGCTGATATAACCGTCCATACGCATACGCAGAGTATTAAAACTGATGCCAAGCAACAGCGGCACCAGGAGCTCAAGCGTCAGGTTTGCACCATGGCCAAGCGCAGCGTGTTCCACAACGCTGTTCATGGCGGCGAAGATGCCGATGATGATACTGGTGGTGACGGTGTAAACGAGGGCCCGGCTGATGACGAATGAGACATCCACCACCCGGTGCCGCAGCACGGTATATACAAACCCTGACATACTGAGGATGAAAAAAACACTCTGCACAACATTACTGGTTGCAATCTCGAGCAAAGTTGAATTGCTGAAGAAAACCGATACGTACAGCAGCAGGGTGCTCAACAGCAACCAACGAATTCGCAAGCGTTGGGCGAGGTTTGCGGGCGTGTAGCTCAGAAGCAGCAGAACAGCCGGAACCATATAGCTTGCGGTAAAAATAATTCCGGTTACCGGCAGTACCAAGCCAGCCCAGCCGTTCATCGCAAACACTATGGGCCCGCCAATCATCAGGGCGGCCCCCAAGCCGATGATCACGATAAAACCAGAACGCACGAGTGTGCGGGTGCGTGGAGTGAGTACCTCCCCTACTATGGTTTCAATCAGCATGTAAAATCCAATGCGGGCGAAAAGAAAGAAGATAAGGGCGCCTAACTGCATGCCCAATCCCAGCATGCCATCCAACGGCGAGCCCTCCATTGCGAAACCCGGCAGCCAGACAATAAGCCAGAACGCCATGTAACGGCTGGCACGATCCCGGCCACGCCAGAGAGCCAGCAACGCCAGACAGCCCATAAGCACATAAAACACGAAATAAACCCACTGGGAAAACCGTAAGCTTCGGCTTGTGCCCCAATCAACGGTGGTGACCGGGATTACGGTAGGTTGCACACCACGCTGGATCGCCAGTTGATAGGTCCGTGCCCGAGGCAGTTGACCCTCAAGGTTCGTGATACTGATGGCGATACGGGCTGGTCGGTTCAGGGCCGCCAGATCAATCCGGTCACCCGGCTCGATGCCGACCGGAAGCGCAAGCCCTCCGGTTGAACGTACGACCGCAGTGTGGGCATCCGCGATAGTGACTGAGAACGGCAGCCCATATTCATGGAACAGGAACCAGCAGGTAGCGGCATCGCATACCACGATGAACACGGAAATCAATACCAGCAGCGTGTAACGACGTTGCATGAAATTCTCCCGTTATCCCCAAGCGTGCGTAAAGAGCATATGTTAATCTGCTGGCAGTAATATGCGCAGATTTCGCGCTTCCCGGTAATGCATATTGTGACCGTACCGCGGGTACCTCAGCCCGACGAAGCTTGGCTCACCAGTTCGTGCGCTTTGGCCCGAAGCTCGGGTGAGGCAGGGAATTCACCGCTCGCCAGGGCATCCACGAGTTTCGCTTTGGCTTGCATGCGCAGAGCATGCAGTGCTACGCCCATCTGATGCGCGACGTAGGTCAGGAGTTTGCGCTCATCGGCGGCGTAGTGCTCACCCGGCCGGTTGGCGCATACCAGCACCCCCTGCAATTCATCGAACGCGGTCATGGGGAACACATATCCGTCGGTTCCAAGCGCGCTCGTCAGTTCTGACAGGTCAATGTCCTTCTGATCAGCACGCACCGCCACAAAAGCGACATCATCTATTTCCATTTGTTCTGGATAAGCCACTTCGCCTTCCTGGCGAACACGGGCATAGCCCTCACCCTTGCGTTCGTAGATTACGATACCTCGTGCGCCCAAGTGCCTGCGGATCTCCGTGGTAGCCTCCTCAAACAGACGACCGGTCCGCTCATATCGGGTGCAGTGCCGTGCAAAGCGCCGCAGCGTCTTCTCCGCCAAATACTTTCTCCGGAAGAACACCTGCTCCACCATCCGATCCAGGTACGTCCGTACCCGGCTGAGCACGATGCCCAGGGAAAGCGGCACGATAACCTGCAAGAGCAGGCTGGCATTGGTACCGAGCGCCGCACGTTCGACAAGACTGTTGACGGCCGCGAGCACGCCGACTACGACGGCCGTCATGCCGCCGTATACTATTGTGTGATCAATGACCACCGAAACATCCACCACCCGGTGACGCAGCAGGGCATACAGGAAGCCGCTCAAGGAGAGCACCAGCGCGGCGTTGGTCACAATGGAAGAAACCTGGGGTCCGAGTACGGCCGTATTGTTCAAAAAAATGTTGACTACAAATATCACGCTGCTCCACAGCATCCAGCGCAGCCGCAGCCGCCTTACGCTGTCCGCGTAGCCATAGTTCACGATCAGCAGGGCCAGCGGGACGAGGTAACTCACACTGAAGACCAGGCCATATTGAGGCCGCAACAGTTCCGCCCAGCCGGTGGCGACGAAGAGGCTGGGTCCACCCAGGCGCGTGATCGCCCCCGCAGCGAGCAGCAGAAGAAAGCCGCTGCGCCACAGCCACCGCGTCCGTGGTGTGAGCACCGGACCCAACATGGATTCGATCATGATATAGAAACCGCAACGCGCGAGCAGATAAAAAACATTGGCTCCCAGCCAGGCGCTGAGCCCAAAGAGTCCGTTCAGTTGGGCATGCTGGAACGCAAGACCGACCAGGAAGGCGATGGCCCACAGAGCCATGCCCGCGGCGGCCCGGTCGCGGCCGCGCCACAATACGAACAGGGCGATCACGCCGAGCAACACGGAAAAACTGAGCGTTGTCCACTCAAACCACCACGCGTCGCGCACGGCGCCGAGATCCACCGTGGTGACGGAGACCGTGACGGGGACAGCGCCCCGATGGATCACAAATTCGTAGGCCTGATCCAAAGGGAAACTGTAATTGCTGAGATGCATGATGCTGACCGCGATGCGCGCCGGGCGCGACAACGCTGCCAGATCAAGCCGGTCACCGGCCCGCAGTGCCGGCGGCAGCGGAATGTTCGCAACCGGTTCGACCACGGCGGTATGCGCATCTTCAACAATTACATCAAATGGCAGACCGGCGGGCCTGAACGCCATGAAACCGCTGTAGGCACAGGCCATTACGACAAGAATGGTAAGTAGCATCAACAGTGGATAACGGCGTTGCACAGCTCAAACCTCCCTCACGGACGTGCCGCTTGAGCTTACCGCCCAGTGAGCCGGCATGGCGCTTACATTACCGTATTTTTGTCCGGCATGGCACAAAGACAGGGCTGCCGGCCAATAGGGCTTTTCGGTTGTAACACAGGCAGCTTTCGCCTATCACCGTACGCTAAACGATGCAGCGAATATCGGGGTTCACGCCAAGTTGGCGACCAAGGAAGGTCATTGAGACAAAAATTGGATATGCTTGAGGTAAGCAGTTTCGATACATTATTGTTATACGTCGATTTCATACCGTCGCTATCCACAATTTCAACAGCTACAATAACCATATGATCTGAATGGCACTTACTTAAGCTTTGTGGGGTGACTATGGATGCGGACATGTTTTCGCGCCAATTCGCGTGGTTTAGTAAGTAGCGGAAAGGGTTTGGGTCGTCGCTTGATGGCTCTTGGCTCGATGCGG
>JAJYUH010000014.1 GCA_021792635.1 Natronospirales bacterium
GGTTGTCCCGCTTCCCCTAACCTCCGAAAACGGTGGCTACCCCCCGATGAAATCGGTGGCTACCATCCCGTGAAATGGGTGGCTCCCATGAGGTGAAATCCCTGGCTCCCATTACGTGAAATACGCAATCAGTACATCGCGACGGTAGGCGCTGCCTTTTGCGGATTATGTAAGTCTTACGAGAATTTCCTGTCCAGCACGAATGGGGTTAGCTGGGAAACGCTGCCAGGTATGCCCATTGATGCGGAACCGCTGTCCATTGCAGCCAGCGGAACCCGCATTGTAGCGGTGGGTTTTGGAGGCACAATAATTTCTGCGTCCAATTCGAGTGGAAATTCTCCTCCACCCGGCGTTCCTTCAGCGGGTGGGGGAACAACATCGTCTACAGGGACAGCAAACGGTGGCGGCAGTGAAGACCTGGTGATGCTTGCTTTTTTATATATTCTGATCTGCCTGAAAAATCGTCTTGATTTGAGGACTTTTACAAAGCGGAGATAAACCGTGAAGTGTTATGGGAATCATGAAGCGTAGCCTATCGACGAACCACCAACCTCAGCATTATGAGCGCCGTGTCTGACCCTACTTTCCCCCAATATCTCGCGCCAATCGTCACGGCTTCCCGGCCATGTCAGGCGCATTTCACGGTTTATCGCAAGAAGCTTTGATATCTTCGCTCCAACGCATCTTTCGACGGCCGATCCGCAGTCCGAGAGGGCAAGAACAATTCAGAATTGTGCAGCGCCTGCAATCCGTATTTAAGCATCGGCCCGTCTTCTTCCCTGAGCACGTCTTCCCGTACTTCGATCACGTAATCCGGCCGGATGCCAATAATCGCGCGATCAAAGGCGGCGTGGTGGATTTTGCATAGAGAAAGTCCATTTGAAACTTCCGGGTGCCCATCCGGGTCGGAATCCGGGATGATATGGGCCGCATCCAACAGTTCCCGGTGCTTGAGCCGGCACATGGCACAGTGGGTCCGGTAGGCGTCCAGCGCCCGCTCGCTAAATGATGCCTGATGAAGTCGAACCTGAACGGCGGCTGCCACAGCATTCTCCGGCCGGATGACTAGCCTATAATGCGCGAGTCGCACGGCCGGACAAAGTTATGCAGGATGTGACGCAGGTGGCAGGGTTTGGCGCCGGGCACCGAAATGATGAAGGTGCAACACAGCGTTTGAAGTTCGCAGCGGATACTGGTTTCCACCGCGAGCTGCGCCGGCGGGTCGAAGCGCTGTTCCGCGAGCGGGGTATCCGGGAGCGCGACTGCCCGCGCATGTACTTCAAGACCGCGGTGGTGCTGGCCGCATTTGCGCTTTCCTACGGCCTGCTGGTGTTCGCCGTCCGCACTTGGTGGCAGGCGCTGCCGCTGGCCGTGCTGCTGGGGCTTACCATCGCCGAGATCGGTTTCAACATTCAGCACGACGGCGGCCACAAGGCTTATTCCAGCCGACCCTGGGTCAACAAACTCATGGCGATGACGCTCGATCTGGTGGGCGGCAGTTCTTATATGTGGCGCTGGAAGCACGTGGTGTTCCATCACATGTACGTCAACGTGGTGGGCCACGACACCGACATTGACCTCGGCATCTTCGGCCGTCTGAGCCCGCAGCAGCCGCGTCGCGGCGTGTACCGCTGGCAGCAGTGGTACTTGTGGCCACTGTACGGTTTGATGGCAATCAAGTGGCATTTCTACGACGACTACCGCGATTTCATCACCGGGCGCATGGGCGTTAACCGTTTCCCCCGGCCGCGCGGTTGGGAGCTGGTGCTATTCGTGGGCGGCAAGCTCGTGTTCCTGGTGCTCGCCTTCGGCATCCCCTTGCTGTTCCATCCGCTGTGGGTGGTGCTGCTGTTCTACGTCATCACCGTGGGAGTGCTGGGTGTGGCGTTGAGTGTGGTTTTTCAGTTGGCGCACGCAGTCGAAGAAGCACGGTTTCCAGCGCCGCAACCCGGAACGACCCGGATGCAGGAACCCTGGGCAGTGCATCAGGTGGAAGCCACGGTGGATTTCGCGCGCGGCAACCGACTTGTGTCATGGCTGGTAGGCGGACTCAATTTCCAGATCGAACATCATCTGTTTCCGACGATCTGCCATGCCAATTACCAGACCATCTCGAATGTCGTGGAAGACACGTGCCGCGAGTACGGCGTGCCATACAAAGCAAACCTCAATTTCCATGCGGCAGTCGCGTCCCATTACCGCTGGTTGAAACACATGGGGGCGGCCGGCGTGGCAGGTTGAGCACAGCGGACCGGTCAGCGCCGAACAGCCATGCGTGCAATCTCCAGCCCCGAGAGACAATGGGGCCGGGTCTTGCATTGATGCGTGACGAAATTGGCAGGCAACAGTTTATCAACTGAAATTCTGATTACGCCGATGATTCCGCGATCAAAGGTGTCCAGTCAGCCCGAGTAAACGCAGGAACGCATCCATCTGTGCCGTGCAGGCGCCCGGTGTGCCGAGCAGGGCGTTGATTTCTGCATGGGACAAATCCACCGGCAACACTTGGGCGCGGCCGCCGAATTGATTCACCTTTGCGGCAAAGGCCCGGACCTGCGGGCAAGGGATCCTGGCTCGCCGGCTGGATGTAACATGACGCAGATTTGCGCGCTTCAGGAGGTGCTGACATGAATACAACCGCACGGTTCATTTGCACGGTTCTGACGGCAGCCTGCCTGCCCATCTCGATGATGTGCGCGCAGCCGGTGCTCGCCGCTGCACACGCAGACTGGACGATGTTCGGTTGGGACGTGGGCCGCAGCAGCGCACCCAATGTGCCCATGGGTATCACCGCGGCCAACCTGAAGATGCTGCAACGCCAGCAGATTAGGATTGACGGCACGGTGGATGCGTCCGCGATCTACCTGCATGGCGTTAATGTGAAAGGCACCCTGCATAATGTTTTCTTCGTCACCACCACCTACGGCAAGACCCTTGCCATTGATGCCGACCGCGGCGCGGTGTTGTGGGAATTCACGCCCGCGAGTTACGACAGCCTGAAAGGCAGCTACCGGATTACGACGGCGACGCCGGTGGCCGATCCCGATCGCCAAGCCATATACGCGGCCTCGCCGGACGGGATAATCCGCAAGCTGGCGGTGGCCGACGGCCGCGTGGAATGGCGCACCTCCATAACCCGCTTGCCGGCACGCGAGAAGATCGCCTCGCCGCTGACGTTTTTCAACGGCCGCGTGATCGCCACCACCGGTGGCTACATCGGCGATGAGCCGCCTTACCAGGGCCACGTCGCGATCCTTGACGCAAACACCGGCAAGCTGCTGCATGTGTGGAATGCACTGTGCAGCAACCAGCTCAAATTGCTGGACCCGAGATCCTGCCCGCAAAGCGATGCGGCCATCTGGGGCCGGGCAGGCGCGGTCATTGACGCGAAGACGGGCAATATCTTTGTGGCCACCGGCAACGCGCTGTGGAACGGCGTCCAGTACTGGGGCGACGCCGTGATTGAGCTTAATGCCGACGCCACCCAAATCCTCGGCAACTACACCCCCACCAACACGGACTATCTCAACGACAATGACCTGGATGTGGGCTCCACGTCGCCCGTGCTGACCGGCGGGCCGTATGTGGTGCAGGGTGGGAAGGATGGAGTTCTGGATATCCTGGACTGGCGCAAGCTGCAAGGAGCGGCGCCGCATCGCGGCGGCGAATCATCCAGTGTTCCTACGCCCGACGGTGCCAAGCTGTTCACCGCACCGGCCGTTTGGCATCACGCCGGCGCGACATGGATCTATGTGGCAGACAATGGCGGTACGGTGGCGTTCACGCTGCATGGCGATACGCTGCACCGGGAGTGGCACAACGATCGCGCGGGTACCAGCCCGGCCGTCTCCGACGGCATGGTGTTTGTGTACGATCCGCATGGCGGTCTGTATGTGTACAACGCCACCAGCGGGCGACAACTCGACGAACTCGATTGCGGCGGCGGCCACTGGAACAGTCCGATCGTGGTGGACGGCATGATTGCGCTCCCGGAAGGCGACGCCAACGATCACGATACCAGCGGTGTGCTGGATATATGGCGCTTGCCACCGCTTCTCACAAGAAAACCTAATATCGCCGGTAAAAGAACCATGGCAGCGGAGTCACGGATGTCACCCGGAGCCCCCGAGTAATTGCGGTCATGATCGAACTCTAGGACCGCCGGCTTGTCTCTGATGGAAGACATGGATCTAGCCTGCGGTGACGGAATACGGCAGCGGCATGAGGGCCTCACCGTCCGGTCGGATGGGCGCGGCCCTCGCAACTCTCAAACCCGCGGAGCTGAGTATGAAAACGAAAATAGCGGCTCAATTTGACACCACGCAGCGTCGGACATTGAGCATGCTGCTCGGGATATTCGGCCTGTGATCGCCTGCTCCGGGTCGGACCGGCATAACCGCTTGATAAGCCAACGAAACATGCAAAAATAGCGCCTGAATCACCGCTTAAGCGGGCCATTTTCCCATTCACAGCGATGTTCCAAGGAAGGAACCAAAATATCCTGCGCCAATTGTCACGGACTTCCTGTCCATGTCAGACGCATACCGCGGTTTATGCAAGAAGCCCTGATACCGCCATTCCAGCACCTCTTCCGACGGCTATGACTACGCGCAACCGCGCGTGTCAATACGTTACGACAGTACGGCGCACGATCCGAGTACCTTCCACATCAATGACATTTTTCCCGGTCGGACATTTTATGGCATCGTTGATGTCGTAACAGAAGATTACCTGCATGTGCAGCGTCTTGCCCGCATAACCTGGAGGTGCGGGAGGCATGACAGCTCTGGAAACGGCGCCAACGGAAGACTTATCCAATTCCTTATGCCCGCTGGACTTGACGATAACAATGTTGAGCGCTTTGCCGGCCAGGTAGTCGAAATCCACGGTCGTGTTGCCTGTTTCATCATAGAGGAGTGGATCCCTACCATAGACTTTCATACGGTTAATCGCTGCATAAACGTTGTACTCGAACGACTCAAAAGGTGTAAACATCTCGAGCGTCAGTCCGAATTCATGGGGTTGATCAGTATGAAGTCCGATTGGTTCAGGTGCCTTCGCGGTCACCACCTGCTGTAGCAATAGCTTGTCCAGATCAGGATTTCCCGTACTTGCGACGACCACGGGATCTTTGATTTTCCCATTGGTGAACAGGAACTTCACCGTTGCATGTATCCCGGGCGCGGCCGGACTGGCCGCATTGGTTGGCAAGCGTGCCACGCACTGGACGGCTTCAAACATCTCTGCTTGCCAAGTCGGATTCATCCAGTAGGGCTGCGTGGTCATTTTGAAGAAATCCGGCATATTGGCCTGCGGTGGCGCGGTGCCGCAGGCGCTCAAGACGCACACCAGTACCAAGACGGCCAAATTTCGGTATTCGCGCATGGCTGATTCCACTTGTCAGTGAACAATAGAGGGCAGGCTACGGCGTTTCATGGCCTGGGTGAAGCCCTGCTGTGAGCCTGAGCTTGGTATCCCACCCCTGTTCCGGCATGCTATAGAGCATAGCTGAAGATCAACCGAGTAATCGTCCTACAATAAGGGGCTATCCGTCATGAAAATCCGGCTTTTCGTGCTGCTCGTTGCTTTGCTGCTGAACATCAACGCGCTGGCGCAGACACCGGCACCGCCCGCGGGCCTTAATGCCTATGTGCACAAGGCCATGGCGCAGTGGCAGGTGCCGGGCCTGGCGGTGGCCATCGTCAAGAACGGCAAGCTGGTATTCGCGCGCGGCTACGGAGTGCGCGAACTGGGCAAGCCCGGGAAGGTGAACGCGGATACGCTGTTCACCATCGGTTCCAATTCCAAGCAGTTCACGGTGGCGGCCCTGGGCACGCTGGTCTCGGCCGGCAAGCTCCGATGGGATGCGCCGGTGATTGATTACCTCAGGAACTTCCGGCTGAGGAGCGCGTATGTCACGCAGAACATCACGCTCAGCGATCTGCTCAGCCACCGTACGGGTTACTGCGATCCGCTGTGGATGTGGTACACCTCCGACGACACCGCGGCCAACGCGATTGAGCGGCTGCGCTACCAGAAGCCAGACTATGGCTTCCGCGCCCGTTTCTGCTACAACAACACCATGTACCTGGCGGCCAGCCTGTTCATTCCCGCCATCACCGGCGAGAGCTGGAACGATTACGTGGCGCAACACCTGTTTATACCGCTCGGCATGACGCGCACCGACACCACGGAAGCGGCCGTGGAGGCCGCATCCAACGCCGCGCTGCCGCACGCGAAAATAGATGGCAGGGTTCGGGTGATCCGGCGCTACTGGGCCAACAACATGGATGTGTTCGCGTCGGTGGGCGGCATCAATTCCAGCGTGGATGACATGAGCCACTGGCTGGAGATGCTGCTGGCCGATGGAAAATACCATGGCAAGACGGTGCTGGACCCCGCCGTGATCCACGCCATGGAGACGCCGCACATGATTATCCCGGCGCACGACTGGATCGGGGACTGGATGCGCACCCAGACGCCGGACAGCCACTTTTATGCCTATGGTTACGGCTTCATGCTCCAGGATTACGGCAAATACAAAGTGGTGTGGCATGCGGGCGACATCAACGGTATGGCCTCGGCCATGGCGCTGGTGCCGTCCGAGCACCTGGGCGTGGTGGCGCTCTCCAACCTGGACCAGAATCGCGCGCCGGAAGGCGTGGTGTTCCACGTGCTGCAGGATTACCTGGGGCTTGCGCACTACGACGTGAGCCAGGCCATGTATGTTTACATGCACAAGGCAAATGCCAAGGACAAGGCCGCCGAGGCAAAGCTCGCGGCCATGCGTCAAAAGGATGCGCCGCTGCCGCTGTCCGCCTATGCGGGCCAATATCGGGACAAGTTCTACGGCATGGCACAGGTGACCGAGGAGCACGGGCATCTGGTCCTGCAACTTGGCAACCCGAGCTTCACGGGGGATCTCGAGCCGTGGCATGACAACACTTTCCGGGTGACCTGGCGTGACCGCTATTACGGCAGGAACTACGTGACGTTCGATCTCAATGCGTTCGGCAAACCCGACAAACTGAGCTTTGCACTCGTACCGCTGCATTACGAGCGGGTGGAGAACTCGCCGGTAGCCGTGTCGCAGTAGCGGAATCAGAGGGAATGCCCACCGCCGCCACGGCCGGTGGTTTCGTGCCACAATGCAGCCCCGCCCGTGTAGTCCCTCCAAGGGAGAAACCCATGAAGCGTTTCGCATGCTTTTATCTGTCGGCTGTTTTATTGGCGTTCGTATCTCCGGCTGTCATGGCAGCCGCCAAAACGATCCAGTTGCAGGATTTCCGGACGCTCATCCGGATCGAATCGCCGGAATTCTCGCCGGACGGCAGGCAGATCGCATTTCTGACGGTCCGGCCGGATATGGTGCACGATCGCTATGACGCGACGCTGCGAATGCTCAACATTGCTGATGGCAAATCGCGGGCACTGGTGCGCGGGATGCGCGATCTGTACATGCCGCGCTGGTCGCCCGATGGCCGCACTCTCGCATTCATCGCGAAGGTCGGCAAGCAGAAGGCACAGATTTTCACGGTGTCGGCCGCGGGCGGCACGCCGGCTGAACTCAGCGATGCGAACCACGGCGTGCAGCAGTTCGCCTGGAGCCCGGACGGCAAGACCATCGCCTATGTCACCCCGGACGATTCACCCCTGAGCAAGAAGGAGCGGCGCTTCCATCACGATCTTTTCACCATCCACGACGATGATTACCTGATCAACAAACCGCCCGTGCCCTCGCACATCTGGCTGCTGTCGGTGAAGAGCGGCAAGGCGCGGCAGCTCACACGTGGTTCCACCAGTGTACTGGAGGCCGCGCCGCCGTTTGGCGGCGGCGTCTCGGCGCCTGCGTGGTCGGCGGACGGCTGTTGGATCGTGTACACCCAGCAGGCCGATGCCAATGACAGTGATTCCGACCGCACCCGCATCGTGGCGGTGAACGTGGCGACCGGCGCGGAGCACCCGATTAGCGACAAAACCAGCTATGAATACACGCCGCGCTTCGCCCCACATGGCGATGCCATCGCCTGGCTGTATCCGCATGGACCCGGCGCAGTGAGCGACATGGATCTGTTCGTCGGCTCGGCTAGCGGCAACGCAGGGCGCGACATCAGCGCCGATCTCGACCGCAACCTGCTCGCCGATTTTACCTGGCTGCCAGACGGCCGCGGCGTGGTGGTGATGGCCGATGACCATGTGGGCATCAAGCTCTATGAGCAGCCGCTGCACGGCAAGGGGCATGCGTTGAACCTGGGAAACTTGAATGCACTGAGTGTGACCGTGTCAGCGCACGGCGTACTGGCCGTCGTGGCCGACGGAGCCACGCAGGCGCCGGAGCTGTATCTGCTGCGCACGGTGAACAGCCGCCCGGTGCGTCTCACCGACTTCAACCGCGGTTTCGATGCCTACGCTTACCCGCGCAGCATCGAAGTAGAGTGGCGCGCGCCGGACGGCCAGCTCAACGATGGCATCCTCACCTATCCAAACGGTTATGTTCCCGGCAAGCGCTATCCGCTGGTGGTCTGGGATCACGGCGGACCGGAAGCGTCTTCGAGCGAGGGCTTCGACACCAACGAGATCGGGCCGCTGCGCGATCTGTTCGCGGCGGACGGCTATTTGGTGTTCGAACCCAACTACCGCGGCAGCGACAACCTGGGCAACGCCCACGAGCACGCCATCTACCGCGATCCCGGCGCGGGGCCCGACAGCGACGTGATCTCCGGCATCCGCATGCTGGAAAAGCGGGGCATCGTGAATGAGGCCCGCATCGCTGCGGTGGGTCACTCCTACGGCGGCTACATGACCGGCTGGCTGATTTCCCACCAGCATTTCTGGCGCTGCGCGGTGGTGGCTGACGGCGCGGTGGATTGGACCGAGGAATATGAACTGTCCGCCGCCGGCAATCTCGCTTGGACGCGCGACTCACTGGGCGGCAGTCCGTGGGATAAGCAGAGCGCTGCGCTGTACGTCAGCGGCTCACCCATCAGCTACGCGGGCGACATCACCACGCCGACGCTGATCCTCTCGGGCACCGACGACACCACCGTGCCGATCACCGAGTCGTTCGCGCTTTACCATGCGCTCGCCAGCCGGCACGTACCGGTGAAGTTCATCGGCATCCCCGGCGCGCACCATTCGCCGCAGGACCCGGTGCACCGCGAGCTGTACTACCAGGCCATCAATGAATGGGTGGTCAAGTATCTGGGCGGGTGAGCGGCGACTGCGCCAAACTCTGATATCTACACCCGGAAGCAGCTCCTGTTGAAATAATGAGGTGGTTAATCCCTTTTGCAGTGCTATCTTTAATCATCAAGGCGAGGCCACTGAAAGGAGCGGAAGATGGCCAGGAACATCGCGGTGTTTGCGGACGGCACCTGGGAAAGCAATGAGGCCGCCCATCCCACGAATGTGGTGAAGTTGCACGCAGCGCTGCTGCCGAAAGCCAAGAGGGGCACTCAGCAGCTGTCCTGTTACCAGATCGGGTTGGGCGCAGCGGGCTGGAAGGCGTGGCGCATACTGAGCGGCGCCACCGGCGCGGGTCTCAGTGAAAACGTCCAGGATCTTTATGGCTATCTGGTGCTGAATTACCGGCCCGGCGACAAACTCTTTCTATTTGGCTTCAGCCGCGGCGCCTACACGGTGCGCAGCCTCTCGGGCCTGATCCGCAGTTGCGGCATCCTGCGGCCGGAGCACTTCGACCGCATCAACGAAGCCTACGCCCGCTACATTGCCCGGGGACTGGAAACCCATCCGCGTGCGGTGCGTTCGCGCAATTACCGCCAGGCCTACGCTTGGCCGGAATTTGCGGAGCCGGACGGTTTCATCATCCATTTCATCGGCGTATGGGACACGGTGGGCTCGCTCGGCATCCCCGGAACCGGCGTGGATAAGCTGCTGGAGCGCTTCCACGATACGGACCTGAGTACGTTCACGCACCATGCCTACCAGGCGCTGGCGGTGGACGAGCGCCGCAGCACCTTCATGCCGTGCGTTTGGACGCAGCAGCCCGGCGCCCCGGCGGAACAGGTACTTGAGCAGGTCTGGTTCGCGGGCGTGCACTGCGACGTGGGCGGCGGCTACGGGCAGGACGGCCTGTCCAACGACACGCTCGCCTGGATGTGGCGGCGGGCGGAGCAGGCGGGTCTGGCGCTGGACAAAAAGCAGTACCCGGCCGGCAACGTCTACGGCAAGCTGCATGATTCCCTGACGGGATTGTTCAAAGTGCTGAGCTGGGTTCACAGCGGCCGGCGCAAGATTATCTTGAAACAACCTCCAACCGTGCCCGCCACCAACCAGGGCGTCCACGAATCCGTGAAGCAGCGCTTCGACCACCAGGATTTACACTACCGGCCCAAGAATCTCGATGTCTATCTGAATGACCCGCATTCCGTGTATGTGAACGATTGATGTCAGCCGACCAGCGCCCGGGGAAACGTTTTCCATTGTCTCATGCACGCGTCCTTGCCCTGACGGCGTTAACCATGCTCGCGTTTGCGGGTAATTCGCTGCTTTGCCGGGCGGCGCTCGGACATACCCATATTGATGCTGCCAGCTTTACCACGATCCGCTTGATTTCCGGCGCTCTGGTGCTGTGGCTGATCACGCGACTGCGGCGCGGCACACGCAGCGGCAGGGGCAGTTGGCGGTCGGCCTTGGCATTGTTTATTTATGCCGCCGGTTTTTCCTATGCGTATCTGAGTCTGCCGGCATCCACCGGCGCCTTGCTGCTGTTCGGCGCTGTCCAGGCCACCATGATCGGTTATGGAATCTGGACCGGCGAACGCCTGCGGCGTCCGCAGCTTGCCGGTCTGATCCTGGCTTTCGCCGGGCTTCTTGGTCTTTTGCTGCCGGGCGTGACGGCGCCGCCGCTGTTAGGTTCCCTGTTGATGTTGGGCGCCGGCGTGGCCTGGGGCATCTACTCCTTGTGCGGCCGGGGCGCGGGCGATTCCATCGCAGTGACTGCGGGCAATTTTCTGCGCACCGTGCCTATCGCGATAGTCTTGAGCGCATGCACGTTCCAGGGGATCGCCGTGGATGCCGACGGATTCGGCTACGCGGTGGCGTCGGGTGCCTTGGCCTCCGGACTGGGTTACGCGCTTTGGTACACGGTGTTACCGGCCTTGAAAGCCACCCGCGCCGCCAGCGTGCAACTCAGCGTGCCGGTGATTGCTGCCTTGGGCGGCATCCTGTTTCTGGGTGAGCACCTCAGCCTGCGCTTGGTGTTGGCGTCCGTCGCCATCCTGGGCGGGATCGCGCTGGTCGTCCTGGAAAAGCCACGTGCCAATGGTGCCCCAAAAATAGGCGCTGAACGGCAATAATAAGGGCAGACTATGATTGCGGGTGCTTAGATCCTGTCAGGAGCAAGGAATGACTGCCGCAAAGAACTCATCTTTCGAGGGTGGCTGTACTTGCCGTGCGGTGCGTTACCGCATAACCAGCGCGCCGCTGTTCGTGCACTGCTGCCACTGCCGCTGGTGCCAGCGGGAAACCGGCGCGTCGTTCGCGCTCAACGCCCTGATCGAAGCCGACCGCGTGATTCTGCTGAAAGGCGAGGTGGAAATCGTCAACACGCCGTCCAACAGCGGCAAGGGTCAGAAGATCGCCCGCTGTCCGGCATGCCGCATCGCCCTGTGGAGCAACTACGCCGGGGTGGGGGATGCAATCCGCTTTGTGCGGGTCGGCACGCTGGAGCAGCCGGACCGCTTTCCACCGGACATCCATATCTTCACTTCCTCCAAGCAACCCTGGGTCGTGCTTCCAGCCGATGTGTCTGCGGTGGCCGAGTATTACGATCGCAAAGCATATTGGCCCGGGAAAAGTCTTGAACGCCGGGCGGCTTTGCTGGCCGCTGTCTCCAAGCAGCACGGCTGAAGCAAAGCGCAATACGGTATAGCAGCTGCATTCAGAAGATCGAGAATGCCGGATGATCGCCGCTTCACGCTTCAGAAAACAGATTGCGGAAATCGTTTCTGCTCTGGATGCCGCGAGTATCCCGTTCGCTCTGATTGGCGGGTTTGCGCCGGTGTCGCACAAGGTCATTCGTGCCACTCGGGACATTGATTTGCTCATTGACGGCATAGAAGACTGCCAGGTGTGCTGCCGACCCATCAACCCGGCGGTGGCGATTGACGGAGAAGGGGTGACGGTCGTCGAGGTCTCGCAGGAAGACGAGGTGTGAAGTTTCAGATCGGGAGAGTGGGATATATCGCGAGGTACGGGTTTCTGAACGGGCGGGATGCCGCTACGCCGATTGCAGGCAGTTCCAGCAGATTATCAGCGGTGCCGTTTCAGGGCTGACCGGTTTCGTCTTTCGGGAGCACGGCGCCGTCGTCATCCGGCGATTTGGCCGCATTCCTGGCCTGCTTCTTCAGGCGCTTGTCTTCCTGCTTCTTCTTCCTGGCCAGATCCCGCTGGCGTTTGTCGTATTTATAGTTAACCTTGGCCATGGGTATTCCTTCCTGCGGATGCCGCAGTATAAGGCAAGCATCGGCTTAAGGGGACTTTGGCCGGCAAATATGCCGGTTGCGCATGCTCCGGTATAGGCTGTAGCCACGCTCAGGCGGTATATTGTGAGTTTGCCGCATGTGGTTGGTTGAACCCCCAGTTGGCGAATCCGCAATGAAATATAAAGACTATTACGAAGTGCTCGGCGTGAAACGTGGCGCAGGCGAAACGGAGATCAAGGCGGCTTACCGCAAGCTGGCGCGCAAATACCACCCCGACGTTTCCAGGGAAGCGAACGCGGAAGCGCGTTTCAAGGAGATCGCGGAGGCCTATCAGACTCTCAAGGATGCGGAGAAGCGCGCGGCCTATGATCAATTGGGCCGGCAGCAGCCCGGACAGGATTTCCGGCCGCCGCCGGACTGGCAGAAGCAGTACGGTGAAACGCAGTTCTCGTTCGACGACATTGATCTGGCCGATTTGTTTGCCGGTCTGCGTGGCGGCAGGCAGCACTCCGGGCAGGCGCGCGCGAACATGCCGATGCCGGGGCAGGATTACGAAATCCCGGTGAGCATCACGCTCGAGCAGGCGTATCGCAGTACCGACGTGGATCTGGACCTGAGCATGCCGGAATACGATACGGGTGGCGCGCTGCGCCGGGTGCCGCGTACCTTCAGGGCGCACATCCCCAAGGGCGTCACGGACGGACAGCGCCTGCGCGTGCCGGGTAAGGGTGGCAAGGGACTGAACGGCGGCCGTGACGGTGACCTGTATCTCAATATCACCCTGCACCGGCATCCCGTCTTCCGCGTGAGCGGTCATGATCTGTATATGGATCTGCCGCTGGCGCCATGGGAGGCGGCGCTGGGTGCCGGCATCGAGGTGCCGACGCCCGGCGGTATTGTCCGGCTCAAGGTATCCCCGGGGACCCGGGCCGGTCAGCAACTACGTCTTCCGAAGCGTGGGCTGCCCAAGCCGCGCAGCGGCGAAGGCGATCTGTATGCCATCGTGCAGATCGTGGTGCCGGGCACCATGACCGAAAAGGAACGCGCTCTTTACAAACAGTTGGCGGAAGCGACGAAATTCGATCCGCGCACACAGTTCAGGCAGGAGGCGGGCAATGCGAACAGAACTCACTGAAGTGCTCTGGCTGGATGAGCACCATGACCTGTCTCTGACAAGGCTGGCTGAATTGTCGGGCCTGTCGGAAGCGGAGCTCCGCGAGCTCACGGATTACGGCGTGCTTCCACCGGCTGATCCTGATGCACTACAATTAAGCTTTCACTCCGATTGCATCGTGATCGCGAGGACCGCCTGCCGCTTGCGCGATGAACTGGAACTGGATGTGCACGGTCTGGCCCTGATCCTGAGCTTGCTGGATCGCGTGCATGATCTCGAAGCGCAATTGAACGCTGTCAGGGCACAGCAGCCACAGAGTGTGAGCAACTTCTGAGCCATGCGCTTTGCGTGAGACGCTGTCTGTGGATAGAGTGAGATTCCGCGCCGGGCGACCCGGGTATCCGGTATGCTTGTTCCACCCACATGAGGAAATCCGTGATGTTACGCACTGTCATGCTTACCCTTGCCGGCGCGCTGGTTCTCGGTGTGTCCGGTCTGTCCGTGGCTTCCGAGCCCGCTGCCATGAGCCATGCTAACCCTTTGCTTGCTCCCAGCACGCTGCCGTTCCAGGCGCCGCCTTTCAACAAGATCAAGGACAGCGATTACCTGCCGGCTATCGAGGCGGGCATCCGGCGGCAACTGGCGGAAGTGAACAAAATCGCCGACAACCCGGCGCCGCCGACCTTTGCAAACACCCTGGTGGCGCTGGAGAAAAGCGGCCGGCTGCTGAACCGCGCCATGGGGGTGTTCAACGGCGTGAGTTCCGCCAACACCGACCCGACGCTGCAGAAGGTGCAGGAAAAAATCGCGCCTCAACTGGCCGCCGCGAATGACGCCATCTTTCTCAATCCGCGCTTGTTCAGGCGCGTGCAAACCATCTATAAGGAGCGCGACCGCCTCAAGCTCAGCCCTGAATCCCGGCGGCTCAGCTGGTACTACCACCAGCAGTTTGTGCATGCGGGCGCCCAGCTGGCCGGCGCCGACCGGGCCAAGCTCAGGAAGCTCAACGAGGAACAGGCGACACTCAGCGCCAAATTCATGAACCAGCTCCTGGCCGGCACCCAGTCGGCCGCGCTGGTGGTGAGCAACAAGGCGGAACTGGCCGGCCTTTCCCAGACTGAATTGGAGGCGGCCGCCGACGCCGCCAAGGCCCGCGGCCTCAGGGGGAAGTGGCTCATCACCCTGCAGAACACCACCCAGCAGCCCCTCTTGTCGCAGCTCACCGACCGTGCCACCCGCAAGCGACTCTTCGAGGCTTCCTGGAACCGCACCGAGCGCGGCGGTCCGGATGACACCCGCGCCACCATCGCGCGCATCGCCCAGATCCGCGCCGAAAAGGCGCAGCTCCTCGGTTACCCCGACTTCGCCGCCTGGCGGCTGACGGACCAGATGGCCAAGACGCCGGCGAATGTGGACCGTTTCCTGGATCAGCTGGCGCCCGCCGCCACCCATCGGGCGCGTGAGGAAGCGGCCGAGCTTCAGAAGATTATTGACAAGGACGGCGGCAAGTTCCGGCTCGAACCCTGGGACTGGGAGTTCTACGCCGAGCAGTTGCGCAAGCAGAAATACAATCTCGATGAATCGGAGATCAAGCCGTATTTTCAGGTGTACCGCGTGCTGGAGGACGGTGTGTTCTACGCCGCCCATGAACTCTACGGCGTGAGCTTCAAACGGCGCCGCGACATCCCCGTTTACCAGAAAGACGTGCGCGTGTACGAGGTCTACGACTACAACGGCAAGCCCCTGGGCCTGTTCTACTGCGACTACTTCAAGCGCGACAACAAATCCGGCGGCGCCTGGATGGACAACTTCGTGGTGCAGTCCAAGCTGCTGCACCAGATGCCGGTGATCTACAACGTGGCCAACTTCACCAAGCCGGCGCCGGGCCAGCCCGCGCTCATCAGTTTCGGCGACGTGGTCACCATGTTCCACGAGTTCGGGCACGCCCTGAACGGTTTTTTCGCGGATCAGGAATATCCGAGCCTGTCGGGTACCGCCACGGCGCGCGACTTCGTGGAATTCCCCTCGCAGTTCAACGAGCACTGGGCGCTGAATCCCAGGGTGCTGGCCCATTACGCCATTAACTACAAGACCGGCAAGCCCATGTCCAAGGCGCTGGCAGACAAGCTCATCAAGGCCCGGTTCTTCAACGCGGGCTACAAGATGACGGAACTGGTGGAAGCCGCGGAGCTGGACATGCAGTGGCACAGCCTGCCGGGCAGCGCACCCCTGCAGAACGTGGATTCGTTCGAAACCGCGGCGCTCAAGCGCACCCATGTGTATCTGCCGCAGGTGCCGCCACGCTATCGTTCCAGCTATTTCCTGCATATCTGGGCCAACGGTTATCAGGCCGGGTACTACTCGTACCTGTGGACCGCGATGCTGGCGGACGACGGCTACGAATGGTGCATGCAGCATGGCGGGCTGACCCGTGCCAACGGCCAGCGTTTCCGCGATCTGATTCTGTCGCGCGGCAATACCGAGGACTATGCCAGGATGTTCCGCAGTTTCTACGGGCACGACCCCGAGATCGGCCCGATGCTCAAGGACCGCGGACTGAGCGGAAACTGAAGACGGATTGGCGCATCGAGACACGGGCCGGTTTCATGCCGGCCCGGGTTTTCCCGGAGTATCAAACCGGTGCACGATGTGAAAGGAGCATTGACCATGATGCACAAAGGCAGTTGCCATTGCGGCAAGATCCGCTACGAGGTTGAGGGCGACATCGGTGAAGTGACGGAGTGCAACTGCTCCATCTGTCGCCGCCGCGGGCATCTGCTGTGGTTTGTGCCGCGCGGCAGACTGCGCCTGCATACGCCCGAATCAAATCTCGCCACCTACACCTTCAACACCCACAGGATCAAGCACCATTTCTGTCCGACCTGCGGTTGCGCGACCTTCGGCGAGGGTGCCGACAAGTCGGGTGCGATGATGGCCGCTGTGAATGTACGCTGTCTCGAAGGCGTGGATATTGCATCTCTCAGTATTCGCCACTTCGATGGGGGCAGTCTCTGAGAAGTTATCGCATGCCGTGGCTGTGTGGCCGGGCCTCACTGGTGAAGGGCTTTGAGGGGTTTACTGATTGTGTGATTGAGGTGCTTCGCCCGTACGGACAGGTATGCGTCAACTTCATTGGATAGTCCGCGTTATAGCTCATCAATACCAGGAACCGCAGGAAATGCCATGAACCGGATAACCACCACACTGGTGATCGCAGTCATGCTTGCCGGGCCCATGCTGGCCGTGCCGGGCGTGTCCTCCGCGCAGGTCAGCGTCGGTATCTCTGTGCGCATCGGTCCGCCGCCGCTACCCGTGTATCCGCAGCCGTTTTGTCCCGGCATCGGCTATATCTGGACCCCAGGCTACTGGGCGTATGGCCCTTACGGCTATTTCTGGGTGCCCGGAACATGGGTTTTGGCTCCGGCCGTGGGTTTCCTGTGGACACCCGGCTACTGGGGCTGGCGTGAGGGTTTTTACAGGTGGCATCCCGGTTACTGGGGTCGGCGCGTCGGCTTTTACGGCGGCATCAACTATGGCTACGGTTACGCGGGTGTCGGCTATGCGGGCGGGTACTGGCGTGGCCGTGCCTTCTATTACAACCGTGCGGTGAATAACGTGAACGTCACCGTTATTCACGATACCTACAACCGGACCGTAATCAACAATACGCTGAGTCGCGTCAGTTACAACGGCGGTCATGGTGGAATCAACCTGCGGCCGACACCAGGGGAAATGGTCATGGCCCGTAAAGAGCACATTCCGCCAACCGCCGCGCAGCTTCATCAGGAGCGCCTTGCAGGCACCCGGCGCACGCAGTGGGCGTCTGTAAACCATGGCCGGCCCGGAATAGCGGCGACCGTCAGGCCGGGAAGGTTCAACGGCCGGGGAGTGACGCGGGCGATCCGTCCCGGGTCTCGTTATCGCCCCGCTGCATACAAGGCTCACCCGAATCGGGCGGCCTTCCGGCATGAGTATCCGCGCTCTGGGAGGCACGCATGGAATGCACCTTATTCCCGGAAACGCGCTGATTACCCGCATTCCAGGCGCCGCCGCCAACCCGGCAAAGGTGGTGGACCACCTTTCTGGTCCGCATAGGGTTCCCCTATTGGCGGTGGCGGCAGCCGTCAGTGGTTCCGCCGGCCCGATTCATTTGCGGTGGAATTTATTCCTGTTTTGCGGAAATTGTCGTGGGCGCGGGTTGCATCCGCGCATGTATGCGTTCCGTTTCGCTGCAATGCGCCAGGATTTGTGCGCGCACCGCAACGCACAGGGTGCGGGCGTCGTCACCGCGCTTGCCGGCGGGAAAAATCGGCTCCAGCATTTCCACCCACAGGTCGCCCGGACGCGGCCACCATGTGCCGTCCGGCAACATGTCGCGGCTGCCGTGGATTATCATGGGCACCACCGGGATGCCGGCACGGGTGGCGGCGATGAACGCCCCCAGGTGAAACCGCTGCAGTCCCGGTTCACGGTAGAAAGTCCCCTCCGGAAACACCCCCAGCGAAACACCGTCGCGTGCCAGTTGTATGAGGCGGTTAGCATCATTGCGTGCGGTTTTGGTATCAAAACGCTCCACGAATTCCGAACCCAGCCGCGCCATTAACCGGCCCAGCAAGGGCACGCGCGTCACCTCGCGCTTGCTGACAAAACCGAAACGCGGCGGCAGAACGGCCATCAGCAATGGGCCGTCCAGGTAACTGGCATGGTTACAGGCCAGGAAGCAGGGTCCTTGCGGAAGATTATCGAAACCGCTGACCTTGAGGGGTATGCCGGCCAGGGGGAAAACCATCCGGCCGGCGCGGTGGGCCGCCCGCCGCCGCCGTTCCCGCCCAGGCAGGCAGATCACGCAGACGGCGGCCGGCAGCGCAAACAGCAGGGCGGCAGCTCCCACCCGCAAGGGGAACAGCAGGCGGGACAGGGTAGTGAACAGGTGCCTCATAACCGCTGGCAGTATCCGAATTCCCCGCGGCCCTCGCAAACAGGAGAGAATATGTTTATATTTGACATAACAATTAGAGTTATGGCATAGTAAATGAGGTTATATGTGCTCAAACTCATTGCATTTGACATGTTATTTGTGTACAAAATAATGCTGTCAGCAGGGTGAGGTGCCTCATGGCCGTATATGTCAACACCGACAAGACGCCGCAGGATGATCATGCGATAGCTCATCACGCTGCGCCGACGGCGAGTGCGCGGGAAGTGGAACGTTTTCTCGACGCCATGTGGAGCGAGCGTGGACTGGCCGATAATACCCTTGCTGCCTATCGTGCGGACCTGACGGGCCTCAGTCGCTGGCTTGATACCCAGGGCGTATCGCTTGCCAACGTGGGCCGCGATCATCTGCTGGGCTTCCTTGCCTGGCGTGTACAACACGGTGCACGACCGCGATCCACCGCACGGCAGTTGTCCAGCATCCGCCGCTTTTATCGTTACATGATACGTGAGGGATACATCAGTGAGGATCCGAGCACGCGCATTGCCATGCCGAAACTCGGCCGCCCGCTACCCAAGTCCCTCACGGAGTC
Organism: Natronospirales bacterium; assembly: GCA_021792635.1. Taxonomy (GTDB): domain Bacteria; phylum Pseudomonadota; class Gammaproteobacteria; order Natronospirales; family REEB76; genus REEB76. Next base: position 19,089 of record JAJYUH010000014.1, read on the forward strand.
GGAAGTGATCGCCCTGCTTAAAGCGCCCAATGTGGCGGAGTCACTCGGTATCCGCGATCGCGCCATGCTGGAACTGCTGTATGCCACCGGTCTGCGCGTGTCGGAACTTGTCACCCTGCGCCTCGACCAGGTGAATCTGCGCCAGGGCGTGGTGCGCGTGCTCGGCAAGGGCAACCGCGAGCGCCTCGTACCCCTGGGCGAAGAGGCGCAAAGCTGGCTGGAGAAGTATATCGCCGGTGCGCGGCTGGAGATACTGGACGTCCAGCAAACTGATTACCTTTTCCCCACGCGCCGCAGCATGCATATGACCCGCCAGGCGTTCTGGCACATCATCAAACGTTATGCAAAGAAGGCGGACATCCATACCGCGCTCTCGCCGCACACGCTGCGCCACGCTTTTGCCACACATCTGCTCAACCACGGCGCAGACTTGCGTGTGGTGCAGATGCTATTGGGTCACAGCGATGTGTCCACTACGCAGATCTACACCCATGTGGCCCGCGAACGCTTGAAGGACCTGCATAGCCAGCATCATCCGCGTGGCTGATTGCCTGGCCCGTACCCGCTGATTGCCGCCGGCAGGAGCGCATATCATCCACAGCTTGGAACACGCGGTTGCAGACGTTGTCTCAACCAGTCATGGCCAGGTTCAGTTCTCCATGAAAGCCCTGCTGACACCGTTGCTTGCCTGTACCCTGTTGGGTGCCGCCTGCACCCTGCAGGCGGGCAATGGCGCCGCTGTCGAAGCGCGACTGGCAAAGCAACTCGGTCTCCGGGCCGGGGACGTCACCGCATCGCCTGTCCCCGGCCTTTACCGCATTACCATCGGCCCGCAAGTGGCCTATGTGAGCGCCGACGGCCGTTATCTCATTCGCGGCGACATCATTGACATGCAGGACGGTGCCAACCTGACGCTGAGTCAGCGCGCGCAGGCGCGGCTGGCCTATATCAGACAGCTTGGTCCGGCGGACATGATCGTGTTTGCGCCGCCACACCCCAAGCACACCATTACCGTGCTGACAGACATTGATTGCGAATACTGCCGTATGCTCGAACATGACCGACCCAGACTCAATGCCATGGGTATTGCGGTGCGCTATCTTTTCTTTCCGCGCGACGGCGTCGGCTCCGTATCGTGGCAGAAAGCCGTGGCGGTATGGTGCGCGAAGGATCGCAAGGTCGCGTTCGAGGCCGCCATGCGCGGTGAGCCGGTGAAGAGCGCCACATGCAATGCGGCTCCCGTGGCGGCGGGGTACCGCTTCGGTCAGTTGCTGGGCATTGACGGCACGCCAGCCATCATCACCGATCGCGGCCGGCTGATCGACGGTTACCTGCCCGCCCCGGAACTGGCCTATGCATTGAACCTTCCTTCCCGGCCCGCCCGCCACCATTCCAAATAGGTTGTAACGGTCTTGGGCAGATGACATTCGACTTGATGCAGATCAAGTGGTCGGGTGTTCTATCTGTGCGATAATTAGCACACTGCGTGCAAATACTCGCATTTCAAGGCATCCCCGCCGGGTAATCGTGAGCGGAGATGCCGGTAAGTTCTTAATCTCACAGGAGTCAAGTATGAATTTCAAAATAGTGTTGGGCGCGGTTCTGGCCCTGTCCCTGATCGGTGCCAGCGCCTACGCCAAGGAATACACCATCAAGGAGCTGAACAGCGGCGCGGACGGAACCTTCGTGTTTCAGCCGGGCTACCTGCACATCCAGTCCGGCGATACAGTGCACTTCGTGGCGGTTGATGCCGGGCATGACAGTCAGTCCTATCTGGTGCCGACGGGCGCCAAAAACTGGAAGAGCGAGGTCAGCAAGGACATCACCGTGAAGTTCACCAAGGACGGCGTCTATCTCTATGAGTGCAATCCACACCACCTGTTCGGCATGCTGGGCGTGATCCAGGTGGGTAAGCCCGTGAACAAGCAGGTCGCGGAAGAAGCTGCCGAAAAAATGGAGAAACAGCAACTCATGAACAACGGCCGTCTTGAGAAGCTGATGAAGGAAATAAAATAAGTTTACCGTCGCTCAGGCGGCCAGCGCAGGTTCACCGGAACGGCTGGGCACGCACAAAAAACGCCCGTCCTAAAGACGGGCGTTTTGCCGAGGAATTCAGCGCTCTAGAAGCTTCAATTTGTCGGGCTTGCCTTCCCATTCCTTGGCATCGACGGGAGCGGGTTTCTGCTGGGTAAGAACCGGCCACTGCTTGGCCAGTTCCGCGTTCATTTCGCGGAAGTGCCGCTGGTCTTCCGGGAGGTCATCCTCGGAATAGATGGCATTGATGGGGCATTCGGGTTCGCACAGGGTGCAGTCAATGCATTCGTCGGGATCAATCACTAGGAAGTTGGGTCCTTCATGGAAACAATCCACCGGGCAGACTTCCACACAGTCGGTGTACTTGCACTTGATGCAATTCTCCGTGACGACGAAGGCCATGGTTTAATCCTCCGCGGATGAAAGTCGGATAGGCGCGGGCGCGGCTAATTTTGCCACAAGTGCGCGCAAGGTGCAGGTTCAGGGAGCCGTGATTTTCCGCCAAGTGGTGACGTGGAATCCATACTGGCCGCGGCGCTGATCCTCGAAGAAACGTTCCAGCGCATAGCGCACGCTGGGGAAGGCAATGCCTTCCCAGGGAATGACACTCTGGTTAAACAGAGCCGTTTCCAGGGTCTCTGCACCGACGCCAAACTGTTCACGCCGCAGGCGCCCATGGAACAACAGGTGCACCTGGCTGATGTGCGGCACGCTCACCAGCGCCAGGGGCGCGAGAATGTCCACCTCGGCCAGTGCCTCTTCCGCAGTTTCACGCATGGCAGCCTGTTCGGTGGTCTCGTTGTTTTCCATGAAGCCCGCCGGTAATGTCCAGCAACCCTTGCGCGGATCAATGGCACGGCGGCAGAGCAGCACTTTACCGTCCCATTCCGGGATGCAGCCCACCACCAACTTGGGGTTCTGGTAATGGATCGTGCCGCAGGATACGCACATGTAGCGGGGAAGATGATCATCGGGCGGTACCTTGAGCACCACCTGGTGGCCACACTCACTGCAGTATTTCATTGTGTGTCTGAGATTGCGGTGTTATGTATGGTGCCCGGAGTCGGGATCGAACCGACACTCCTTTGAGGGGAACGGGATTTTGAGTCCCGCGCGTCTACCAGTTCCGCCACCCGGGCAGGGAACCCCGGTTGCGGGAGCCGGGGCGCCAAGTATAGGCAAATCCGCCCGCCGTCGGAACATTTTTTCCGCCAGTTGCGACCTTTCCGCGTTTCTGCGCATCTTAATAGGGTATGAGCGGCCAGTTTCATCAATATGTTGATGCGGCCACAGTAGCGCTGGCCCGGAACGGTGACCGCAGGGCTCAGGCGGACCTCTATGGCCGGTTTGGCGCGGCGGTGTACACGCTGGCGCGGCGCCTGCTTGCCAGGCCGGAGCTGGCCGAGGATGTGCTCCAGGACACTTTCGTGGACATGATGCGTGGTCTGCCGGCATTCCGCAGCGAGGCGCCGGTGGGTCTGTGGATACGGCAGATTGCCGTGAACCAATGCCTTATGCATATGCGCTCCCACTGGCAGCGTTGCCGCATGACACTGGAACGCGCTGCTGACGAGATGCCGGCGGACGCATGGCGGTGCGATGACAGCCGTGACTGGCAGAACGCCTTGGACCTGGAGCGGGCGCTCGAAGCATTGCCGGCGGAAGCGCGTGCCGTGGTGTGGCTGCACGATGTGGAAGGTTACACCCATCGGGAAATCGCCCGATTTATGCATGCCACGCCGAGTTTTTCCAAATCCCAATTGGCACGTGCTCATGCGCGGCTCAGATGTTGGGCGATTGAAGAGGCAGGTGAGGAAACATGCATGCCAGTTTTGAGCAACTGAGCGGTCTGCGCGATCGCGAACCGGTCACCGCGGAAGTGGCCGCCCATGTGCGTGGCTGTGCACAATGCAGTCAGGCCCTGGCTGCGCTGTCGGAGCTGTGCGCACAACTGTGCGGGCTTCCCGGATTCGCCGTTCCCGCTGCCGCCTGGCAGCGGATTGTTACACGTTTCGAGCAAGACCCGCGCAGAGTCCGCCGCATGCCATGGCTGCGTGTCACCGGCGCCGGCGCAGTGGCTGCCCTGGCAGTGGCGCTCGCGCTGTTTACCTGGCATGCACCGCCGCCCCGCAGCACCGTCCCGGTCGCTGAAACCGGCAAAGCCCTGGCGGCGCCGTCTCTGCCGCAGCTCATCGCCCAATCCCGCTTTCTGGAAAACACTGTGTTGTCCATGAATGTGGCGGCGGATCACATGGTCATCAGCGCCGGCACGGCGGCCACTGTGGCGGCGCTGGAAGACCGCATCGCACTCATTGATTACGCGATTAACCAGACCGCAACCCAAGCCCATGCCGGCAATGAATTGCCGCACTTGTGGCAGCAACGCGTGGAGCTGCTGCAATCGCTGGCGGCGGTGCGTTATGCGCAGGTGGCTGGTGATGGCATCTGAAACGGGAAATCACGAGGTATCAGCATGAAAACTGTATTTACAACCCTCATGGCAATTTTGCTGGTGCTTACGCCATTTGCCTATGCGCGCGCGGGCAGTGATACACAATCGCGGTACGATACCGTCCGGACAGCTGCAGAGCAGCAGCAGCTTGAACAGCAGATGCGGGAAGTGCGCCGGCAACTGGCGGCAGCGGCGCACCGTCTGGCGGAACTGACCCTGCAGATGGCAGGGCCCAATATGACGATACGCATGCGCCGCCTCGATCTCCACCGCGCGGTTCTGGGTATCAGCATCGGTGACACCACCGCTCCGCAAAGTGCCCTGGGCGTGAGTGTGGTGGCGGTGACGCCTGGCGGCCCGGCAGAGAAGGCCGGCATCCGGGCGGGGGATGTGATCACCGCCATCAACGGCGTGGCTTTCAGGTCGGACAAGCAGGAATCCGCCACCGACAAATTGGTGGACTTCATGGACAAGGTGAAACCCGGTGCCACGCTCAAGCTCAGTTATGTGCGTAGCGGCCGGGATTTCAGCACTGAAGTAAAGGCCGGGCGGCTGTCGGATTATTTTGCCTTAGGCATGCCACCGATACCACCGGTTCCGCCCGTGCCGCCGGCCAATCTTCGTGCGATCTACGGGCCGCCCTATCCATATATGTACGTGCGGTCATGGGGTGGGCCGTGGAGCGACATGCAGTTGGTGCCGCTGTCGCCCACCCTGGGCCGGTATTTCGGCACCGACCAGGGTCTGCTGGTGGTACATGCACCTCCCAATCCGATGCTTAAGCTCCGGGATGGAGACGTGATACTCAAGATCGGCGGCCGGGAACCGGGTACGCCACCCCATGCCATGCGCATCCTGTACTCCTATGGGCCGGGCGAAACCCTGAAGCTCGGCATCATGCGCAGGGGCAAACCCATGATACTCAGCATCACGCTGCCCAAAACTCCCAAGCCCAAGTTGGGTCCCAACCATCCCTGGTCGCTGCGGGATCAGGCGTTCATCGCCAGGTGGGTGGATCAGGGCCTGGGCTGAGGGGGGGTCTGCTATCCTGCGCCGCCTATGCAGCGCCAGGATTTCCATTATCGGCTTCCGGCGGAGCTGATCGCCCAGCGTCCTCTGCCGGAGCGCAGCGCGAGCCGGCTGTTGTGCCTGGATGGCGCCAGCGGGGCGCTTGCGGACCGGAGCTTCCGCGATCTTCCCGCGCTGCTGCATCCCGGCGACCTGCTGATCTTCAACGACACGCGCGTAATTCCGGCGCGGCTGTTTGGCCGCAAGGCCAGCGGCGGCGCCGTGGAACTGCTGGTGGAGCGCATCCTGGATGAGCACCATGCACTGGTGCAGGCGTGCGCCAGCAAGCCGCTGCGCGTTGGCATGCGTATCCGCATCGCGGACGTCACTGATGCCAGTGTGAACGGACACGAAGGCGGTTTTTTCCGCTTGGAATTTGCTGACATCATGCTGCCGGAGTTCCTATATCAACATGGCCATGTACCTCTGCCGCCTTACGTGCGGCATGCGGACACCGCCGAGGATCAGGAGCGCTATCAGACGGTGTATGCGCACGTACCCGGCGCGGTGGCGGCACCCACCGCCGGCCTGCATTTCGACATCGCTTTGCTGGAGCGCCTGCGGCAGGGCGGCGTGAATTTCGCTTATGTGACCCTGCATGTGGGCGCGGGCACCTTCCAGCCGGTGCGCGAGGAAAATATCCTCGAACACCGCATGCACAGCGAACAGGTGTTTGTCTCGCAAGCGGTGTGCGCCGCGGTGCTGGAAACCCGCGGCCGCGGCGGGCGGGTGGTGGCGGTGGGCACCACCGCGGTGCGCAGCCTGGAAAGCGCGGCCGCGGCAGGCGGCGGCATCCAGCCGTTCTCCGGCGAAACCAAACTTTTTATATATCCCGGCTTTCGATTCCAGGTGGTGGATGCCATGCTCACCAATTTCCACCTGCCTGAGTCCACACTGCTGATGCTGGTGGCGGCATTCGCCGGCCGTGAGAATGTCCTGGCGGCCTACCGCCACGCAGTTGAACAGCGCTATCGCTTCTTCAGCTATGGCGATGCCATGTACATCACCCCGTCGGCGGATGCGAGAATGCGCGCATGAGATTCGATCTGCTTTCGACATCCGGTGGGGCGCGCCGTGGCCGGCTCAGTTTCGAGCGTGGCGTCGTGGAAACCCCCGCTTTCATGCCGGTGGGCACCTACGGCACGGTGAAGGCCATGACGCCGGAGGAACTGCGCGGGGCGGGTACCGAGATCGTTCTCGGCAACACTTTCCATCTCATGCTGCGACCCGGCACGGAAATCATCCGCGCCCACGGCGATCTGCACGACTTCATGCACTGGGACGGTCCCCTGCTCACTGATTCCGGCGGTTTCCAGGTGTTCAGCCTCGCACGGCTGCGCAAGATCAGCGAGCAGGGCGTGAGCTTTCAATCGCCGGTGAACGGCGACCCGGTGTTTCTTGGTCCCGAGGATTGCATGCGTGTGCAGCACGAGCTGGGCGCCGATATCATCATGGTGTTCGATGAGTGCACACCCTATCCGGCCAGTGAAGCCACGGCGCGGGAATCCATGGAGCTGTCGCTACGCTGGGCGCGCCGCTGCAGGGCGGCCCACGGCACACATGCCGCGGCACTGTTCGGCATCGTGCAGGGCGGCATGTATCCGGGACTGCGGCGGGCATCGCTCACCGGCCTCAGGGAAATCGGTTTCGACGGCTACGCCGTAGGCGGCCTGTCGGTGGGCGAGAACGCGACGGAACGGCTGCAGGTACTCGAAGTTCTCGGTCCAGACTTGCCAGCGGACCGGCCGCGCTACCTCATGGGCGTGGGCACGCCGGAAGACATCGTGGAAGCGGTGCGTCGCGGCATGGACATGTTCGACTGTGTGCTGCCCACACGCAACGCCCGCAACGGCCATCTGTTCACCCGTCAGGGCGTGCTGCGCATCCGCAACAGCGAATACCAAGCGGATACCCGTCCCATTGACGCGGGTTGCGGCTGCTACACTTGCCGGCATTACAGCCGCGCATACCTGCGGCACCTGGACAAGTGCGGTGAGATCCTCGCCCCGCGGCTCATGACCCTGCACAACCTGCATTACTACCAGTTCCTGATGGCTGAAATCCGTGCGGCCGTTGAGGTGGGCCGATTCGGGGCCTGGGCGGCGGATTTCCATGCCCGGCGCGGGAAAATGCCGCCGCCTGTGGCATAATCCGCCGCCACGGCGGCAGCGGACGTTGTAAAATCCGCGCTTTCGTGCCGGGGCGACGGAACCCCGTGCTGTTTCAGCCCTAACCCAGGATCATGCCATGAGCTTCTTCATTCGGGATGCCTACGCCGCCGGTGGGGCGGCCCCGCAAGGTGGTGACCAATTTGTCACCATCATTATCTTCGCTGGCCTCATTGCATTCTTCTGGTTCTTTCTCATCCGGCCGCAGCAGAAGCGCCAGAAGGAACTGCAGAAAATGATTGCCGCCCTCGCCAAGGGTGACGAGGTGGTAACCAGCGGCGGCGTGCTGGGACGTGTCAAGGAAGTGGGGGATCAGTTCGTCACGCTGGAAGTGGCGCAGGGAGTCGAGCTGCACGTGCAAAAGCAGTCCGTCTCCGCGGTCATGCCCAAGGGCACCCTCAAGAATCTCTGAATAGCGTTCGCGGATTTTTCTCATGCTGAACCGCTATCCGCTTTGGAAAAACATTGTCGTCATTGTGGTGACGGTGCTGGGCATCCTGCTGGCGCTGCCGAACCTGTATGGAGAAGACCCGGCCGTACAGGTTTCCGAGAACAACGCCCAACTGACCGGCACCGCCACCACTCAGGTGGAACAGGCCCTGCATGCGGCCAAGCTGCCTTATAAGTCCGCCGCCATCCGTGACAACCGTTTGCTGGTACGCTTCAGTAATACCAACATCCAGTTACGCGCCCTGGGTGTGGTCAAGAAGGCCCTGGGCAGCCATTATTCCGTGGCACTGAATCTGGCGCCGCGCACGCCCAAGTGGATGCGCGATATCGGCCTGCGGCCCATGGCCAAGGGCCTGGATTTGCAGGGCGGCGTGCACTTCCAGCTGCTGGTGGACCTGAACGCCGCGGTGAAAACCAAGTTGCAGCGCGAGATGACCGACATCCGCAGCGCCATGCGCGACAAACTCATCCGTTATGAGGACGTTTCCCTGTCGGGCGATGCCATCCATATCACGCTGCGCACGCCGCAGGACGTGTCCGAGGCGAAGAAGCTTCTCGGCACCCAGTATCCCGAGATGGCTGTCACCGCCGGCAGCCGGCCCAACACGCTGGTGACCCGCCCGAGTCCCCAGGATTTGCAGCAACTGCGCCAGTACGCGGTGGAGCAGAACATCACCACCCTGCGCAACCGCGTGAATGAACTGGGCGTGGCGGAGCCGGTGGTGCAGCAGCAGGGCAGCAACAGCATCGTGGTGGAATTGCCGGGAGTGCAGGATACGGCCCGCGCCAAGGAAATTCTCGGCGCTACCGCCACCCTCGAATTCCGCCTGGTGGATTACACCAATAATGCTTACACGGCCCAACAGACCGGGCATATTCCGCTGGATGACCAGTTGTTCAAGGACAAGCAGGGCAATCCGGTACTGCTCAAACGCGATGTGATCGTGAGCGGCGACCAACTGGTGGATGCCGTGTCCGGCTATGACCAGCAAAGCGGCACCCCGGATGTGAACGTGACTCTGGATTCCGCCGGCGCCGCCAAAATGGGCAGGATCACCCGCGAGAATCTCGACAAACCCATGGCGGTGCTGTACATCGAGACCAAGACCGAGAAGACGAAAGTGAACGGCCAGACCGTGGTGGCGCACAAGAAGGTGTACACCGTCATCAACGTAGCCACCATCCGCGGCATCTTCAGCAAGCGTTTCCAGATCAGCGGCCTTGCCCAGGATGAGGCCCAGAACCTGGCGCTGCTGCTGCGTGCCGGATCGCTGGCTGCCCCCATGGATATCGTCGAGCAGCGCACCGTGGGTCCGAGCCTTGGCCAGGAGAACATCAAGCAGGGTTTCTACGCGGCACTGCTGGGTTTCATCCTGGTGGTGGTGTTCATCGCCATGTACTACAAGACCTTCGGCGTCATCGCCGATTTGGCGGTGTTCATGAACCTGGTGATCACTGTGGCGCTGCTGTCGCTCATACAGGCGACGCTCACCTTGCCGGGCATCGCCGGTATCGTGCTCACGCTCGGCATGGGCGTGGACGCCAACGTGCTGATCAACGAACACATTCGTGAGGAAGTGCGCGGCGGCAACACGCCGCAGGCCGCCATCCACGCCGGCTACCAGCGCGCCTTCGCCACCATCGTGGACGCCCACGTGACCACGCTCACCGCCGCCGTCATGCTGTTCCTGTTCGGCGCCGGGCCGGTGAAGGGCTTCGCCGTGACCCTGTCACTCGGTATTCTCACCTCGCTGTTCACCGCCATCATGGGTACCCGCTCCATCGTCAACTGGGTGTACGGCGGACGCAACCTGAAACGGCTGCCGGTATAAGGGGCGCACCATGGAGTTTTTCCACAAGGTTCCGCATATCAATTTCCTGGCGGCGCGCAAGCTGGCCATGGGCATGTCGGTAGTGGTGCTCATCATCGCTATCGTGTCACTCGTTATCCACGGCCTGAATCTGGGCGTGGATTTCACCGGCGGCGTGACCGTGCAGGTTTCCTACCCGCAGCCGGCGGACCTGCGCCAGATACGCAACACCCTTTCAGCCGTGGGCTACAAGGATGCCATTGTGCAGAACTTCGGCACCCCCGAGGATGTGCTGATCCGTTTGCAGCCGAAGCAGGGCGAATCCGGCAAGAACACCGGGGGCGCGGTGATGGACGCGCTCCACAAAGTCACGCCGCAAGTCAAGCTGGAACAGGTGAATTTCGTCGGCCCGGAAGTGGGCAAGGACCTGGCCACCAAAGGCGCACTGGCGTTCTTCCTTACGCTCACCGGCATCCTGCTGTATATCTGGTTCCGGTTCGAGTGGCGGCTGGCATTGGGCGGCGTGGCCGCCACCCTGCACGACGTGGTGTTTGTGGTGGGCTTCTTCTCCATTTTCCATCTGGAATTCGACCTGAACGTGCTCGCCGCGGTGCTGGCGGTCATGGGTTATTCCGTAAACGACACGGTGGTGGTGTTCGACCGCATTCGCGAGGACTTCCGCAAGCTGCGCAAGGGCACGCCCTTCGAGATCATCAATCTCGCCGTCAACCAGACCCTGTCGCGTACCATCATCACCTCCGGCGTGACACTGCTGGTGGTGATCGCACTGCTCATCCTCGGCGGCCCGGTGCTACACGGCTTTTCCCTCGCCCTGTTCGTGGGTATCATCGTGGGCACGTATTCGTCCATTTACATTGCCAGTGCCACCGCCCTGATGCTGGGGGTGAGCAAGAAGGATCTCATGGTCAGAATCAAGGAAGACAAGAAAGTGGATGACATGCCGTAAGGGAGCGGTAGTCACGGGAAACAAGAAAGGCGCCGCAAGCGCCTTTTTACGCGCGGCCTGCAGCCGAACCATTTTCCTGCGGGTTCCCGCACCCGCGGGCGTGGTACTTTCCTTGTGCGGACAGGGAAAGTACCCTAAAGGAGATCCCCACTGGGATGCCGGCCCTTCGGGCTGCCCTGTGCGCTTCGCTGGCTGCGGGGGCGCGCTCACGGGACATCCATGTCCCTTGGTGCGAACTCGCCATCCCTGGCTTCGTCTCTGAAGGACATCCCGGACTAAGTGTTAAGCACAGTTGTCCCCCGTAGATGTTTGTTGCTGTGGCTGAATATACAGTGTCATGGGCTTATAAGCAGCGGTTTGAATTCCTCCGCCAACGCCGCATAAATATTCTCACCACCCGCAAGGATGTCGCCGTTCTCGGGGAAACCAGGGCGACCGTCGAAATGGCCGGTCATGCCGCCGGCTTCCTGGATTACGAGTACTCCAGCGGCCATGTCCCAGGGTTTCAGGCCCATTTCCCAGAAGCCGTCCAGGCGGCCGGCGGCCACGTAGGCGAGATCCAGAGCCGCGGAGCCGGCGCGGCGCACGCCGGCGGTTTTGCGCACCACTGCCTCAAACATTTTCATATACAGGCTGATGTTGTGATTCTGGCGGAACGGGAAGCCGGTGCCGATGAGGGCACCATCGAAGGTTTTGAGTGCAGTGACGCGCATGCGCTTGCCGTCCACCTGCGCACCTTCACCGCGGCTGGCGGTGAAGAGTTCCTGGCGCATGGGGTCGTAGATCACCGCATGTTCGAGCCGGCCGCGGTGCCGCAAGGCGATGGAGACGCAGAAGACCGGAAAGCCGTGCAGAAAATTGGTGGTGCCGTCCAGCGGATCAATGATCCACAGAAATTCATCGTTATTCCCCTGGGTACCGCTTTCCTCGGCGAGAATGGCGTGATCCGGGTGGGCCTTGCGCAGGGTGTAGATTATTTCTTCCTCGGCGAGCCGGTCCACCTGGCTCACGAAGTCGTTGTGTTCCTTTGCTTTGATGGTGAGCCTGTCAATACGGCCTACATGACGGGTGATAATGTCGCCGGCGCGGCGTGCCGCGTTGATGGCGATGTTCAACAGTGGGTGCATGACAGGTTCTCCGCAAGCAAGCGAACGGCAGATTTCCGGTTAAAGAGCGGGCCGCGATCGCGTAACGGCTCACGGCAGGGCGCGTAGAATAGCAGAAGCGGAAACTACCCTCCAATTACATGCCACGCCACATCCGCATCGTGCTGGTGGAAACCAGCCATCCAGGCAACATCGGCGCCGCCGCCCGCGCCATAAAGACCATGTGCCTGGATCAACTTGTACTGGTGAATCCGGCGGTATTCCCGCACGCGGAAGCCAGCGCCCGTGCATCCGGCGCCCTGGATATTCTGGAACAGGCGCAAGTGGTGACCGATCTCGATGCGGCGCTCACAGCTTGCGTGCTGGTGGCGGGAACCAGTGCGCGGCATCGCGGTCTCGGACCGCCGGAAATCACGCCGCGTGTGTGTGCGGAGAGACTCATGGCAGTGTCAGCGGATCAGGATGTGGCCGTGCTGTTCGGTCGCGAGCGCATCGGCCTTACCAATGAGGAAGCCGACCGCTGCCATTTTCTGATCAACATTCCAGCGAACCCGGACTACAGTTCACTCAATCTGGCGGCGGCTGTGCAGGTGATCGCGTATGAATTGATGCTGGCGCGCGTCGCCCCGGCAGCCGGCCGGGAACACGATGTCCTGCCGGCGACCGTGGAGGAGATGGAGGGCCTGTATGCCCATCTGGAATCAGCGGCCTCCGGGAGCGGGTTTCTCGATCCCGCCAACCCCAGGCATCTCATGCGGCGTCTGCGTCACCTGCTCGGCCGTGCCCGGCCTGATCAGCGCGAAGTGAATATCCTGCGCGGATTGCTGAACGCGCTGCAAAACCCCAGGCCGCATAAACATAACAAGGACTGAATTCCCCGCCTTGCTATAATGACGACTTGAACCGCACGCTGTATCGCATTCATGGCCATTTTCTTCGACCACAACGCCACCACGCCGCTGGATCCACGGGTGCTGGACGTCATGTTGCCATGGCTGCGGGGCACCCACGGCAATCCGTCCAGCGTGCACGGTTTTGGGCGCGATGCCCGGGCAGCGCTTGACCGGGCGCGCGCGCAGGTGACGGCGCTGGTGAATGCGCAGCCTGGCCAGGTGATATTCACCAGCGGTGGCACCGAAGCGGACAATCTGGCGCTCAGAGGCGTGTGTTCAGGAAAGCCCGCGGGGCGGATTCTGGTGAGCGCCATAGAGCACGCGGCCGTCATGGGGCCGGCGGAAGCGCTCGCTGCGCAGGGCTGGCAGGTACAACATCTGCCCGTGGACAGTGAGGGGCGGGTTGATCCCGCTGCGCTCGCGAAACTGCTGGATGGGAATGTGCGGCTGGTGTCGCTGATGCTGGCCAACAACGAAACCGGCGTGATTCAGGATGTGAAGGCGATCGCGGCTCATGCGCACAAAAGCGGTGCACTCATGCACACGGATGCCGTCCAGGCGGCAGGCAAGATATCCGTGGATTTCCCGGCGCTTGGCGCCGATCTCATGACGCTCTCCGCCCACAAGCTCAACGGTCCGCGCGGCGTGGGCGCACTTATCGTGGACAGGCGCTTGGATATCGCCCCGCAGATTGTCGGCGGTGGCCAGGAACAAGGCCGGCGCGGCGGCACGGAGAACCTGGCTGGTATCGTTGGTTTCGGCGCCGCTGCGGAACTGGCGCGCCTGGAGCTGGATGCGCGCAGGCAGCATTTGCATGCTTTGCGGGATAGGCTGGAAGCCGGGCTTAAATCCATTCCCGGCGTCCGTGTGTTCGCCGCGCAGGCGGAACGCCTGCCCAATACCGTGCAGATCGGTGTCGCCGGCTTCGACGGCGAGATGGTGGTGATGCAATTGGACAAGCGCGGCATCGCCGTATCCAGCGGCTCCGCCTGCCACAGCGGCAGCGGCAAGCCCAGTCATGTGCTGCTGGCCATGGGTGTGGGTGCGGTGAGTGCGCGCAGCGCGGTACGCATCAGCCTGGGACAGGGCAACACCGAGGATGAGGTGCGGGCGCTGCTGGCGGCGCTGGCAACCGTTGCTGCAAAACGCAGCGGCGCCGTGGCGTTGGCGTAAAAGCCCCGGGAGCGACATGAGCGACAAGACCGTATATATGGATTATGCCGCCACCACACCGGTGGATCTGCGGGTGGCGGAGAAGATGGCCGGCTGTCTGACTTGCGAGGGCATGTTCGCCAACCCCGCCTCCGCCCACGCGCCGGGACGTGCCGCGCGCGGCATGGTGGAACGTGCACGCGCCCAGGTGGCGAAGCTGGTGAATGCCGAGCCTGTGGAAATCATTTTCACCTCGGGTGCCACGGAATCCGATAATCTGGCCATCAAGGGCGTGATGCATTTCTACCGGGACAAAGGCCGGCACATCATCACTTCACGCATCGAACACAAGGCAGTACTGGATACCTGCAAGCAACTGGAGCACGAAGGCTTTGAAATTACCTGGCTGAAGCCGGATCAGGATGGCTTGATCCAGCCCGCAGCGGTGCGGCAGGCGCTGCGCCCCGATAGCGTGCTGGTCTCCATCATGCATGTGAATAATGAGATCGGTACGGTCAACGACATCGCCGCCATCGGCCGCATCACCCGCGAGCATGGCGTATTTTTCCACGTGGATGCAGCCCAGAGTGCAGGAAAGCTTCCCATCGATCTCAAGGCACTGAACGTGGACCTCATGGCTTTTTCCGGCCACAAGGTATATGGACCCAAGGGTATCGGTGCATTGTATGTGCGCCGCATGCCGCGTGTGCATCTTGATCCGCTCATCCACGGCGGCGGCCACGAGAGCGGCTTGCGCTCCGGTACGCTTGCCACCCATCAGATCGTCGGCATGGGGGAGGCATACCATCTCGCCCGCGAACATCTCACGGAAGAAATACCACACATCAGCACGTTGCGCGTGCAATTGTGGCAGGCACTGCATGCCGCCATACCCAAGGCGTTGCTGAACGGGCACCCGACCCAGCGTGTATGCGGCATTCTCAATGTAAGTTTTCCCGGCATCGAAGGCGAAAGCCTGCTGTTTTCCTGTCAGGGGCTGGCGGTGTCCAGCGGCTCCGCCTGCACATCCGCGGACCGGGAACCCTCCTTTGTACTACGCGCCCTGGGGCGCGATGATCAACTTGCCGGCGCCAGTATCCGCTTCAGCCTGGGGCGCTTCACCACCGCAGGGGAAGTGGATGCGGCGGTGCGTATCGTGAGCGAGGAATACCGGCGTCTAAGGGAGCTGGCGCCGTGAACGCCATGACCGGCGAAGCCGCGGACTACAGCGCCGGGGTATGGGAGCATTTCCGCGCACCGCGCAATGCGGGCGTATTTCCCGCGGGCATGGCGGGGATCCTCGCCGGGCGTGCCGGCAGCGCGCGCCACGGTCGCGAAGTGGAATGGATGCTGCGCCTGGACGGCGCAGGCCGGATTACCGCATGCCGCTATCGGGTCTATGGCTGTCCCGCCACCATTGCCCTGTGCTCTCGGACCAGCGAGATGGTACGAGGCATGTCGCCGGGAGAGGCGGCGGCGTACAGCGTGGTAGGGCTGGCGGAGGAACTGGGGTTGCCGGCGGAAAAGCGCGCCGCGGCCCTGGTGGTGGAAGATGCCCTGCGAGCCGCCCTCACAGGTTACAATAGCAAGCAGTCGCCGCCATCGGCGGCCATGGGCTGATACAGGGCTGGATATGGCGATTACTTTGACGGATTCCGCCGCCCGGCGGGTGAGGAGCTACCTGGAAAAACGCGGTGGCGGCCTGGGGCTGCGTCTCGGCGTGCGCAGGACCGGCTGCTCCGGTTTCGCCTACGAGGTGGATTATGCGGATGAGACCAGGTCCGGGGATGTGGTCTTCGAGCAGCATGGCGTCAAGGTGGTGGTGAGCCGCGAGAACCTGTCTTTCCTCGATGGCACCGAGGTGGATTTCGTCAGCCAGGGTCTTAATGCATCCTTCAAGTTCCATAATCCGAACGTGAAGGAGGAGTGTGGTTGCGGCGAGAGTTTTACTGTCTAGGCCGATTATCGTTACGCCTCCGAACCAGCTTATATATCCGGCGAATCCGGCTTTTTCCGTTGCCTGAGCTGGTCCCGGCCCGGTACACTTGACACCTTAAACCGGCTGGAAACCTGCGGTCCCAAGACCCCGGGAACCCCGCCACGCCGGGGTTCCGGCCGCCCTGTCCACCCCAGTATCTGGAGTCGAGTTTCGTGACTATCGAGCGCACCCTGTCCATCGTAAAACCCGATGGCGTGGCAAACAACATCATCGGCGAGGTCTATGCCCGCTTCGAAAGGGCGGGTTTGAAGATAGTGGCGGCGCGCATGCTGCATCTGACCCGCGTCCAGGCTGAAGCTTTCTATGCGGTGCACCGCGAGCGACCGTTCTTCAAGCCGCTGGTGGATTTCATGATTTCCGGCCCGGTGATGGTGCAGGTGCTGGAGGGCGAAAATGCCATCGCCAGGAACCGCGAGGTCATGGGCGCCACCGACCCGAGAGACGCCAAATCCGGGACCATCCGCGCGGATTTCGCCAAGACCGTGGACGAGAACGTGGTACACGGCTCCGATGCCGCCGACACCGCGTGCCGGGAAATCGCCTTCTTTTTCGCGCGCACTGAACTCTGCCCGCGGACCCGCTGAAACAGCATGCGCGGCACTGACGCCAAAATGAACCTGCTGGGTCTGGAGCGCCGGGCGCTGGAGGTGTTTTTTGCCGGCAGTGGCGAGAAACCCTTCCGCGCGCGCCAAGTCATGCAGTGGATCTATCACCGCGGCGTGGCGGATTTCGACACCATGACGGACCTCGGCAAGCCGCTGCGCGCCTGGCTCAAAAACAGTGCCGAAATCCGCCTGCCGGAAGTCATCAGCGAGCAGATCGCGAACGACGGTACGCGCAAGTGGCTGCTGCGTATGGATGCCGCCAACAGCATTGAGACCGTATTTATCCCCGACGAGGAGCGGGGCACCTTGTGCATTTCTTCGCAGGTGGGCTGCGCCATGGACTGCAGTTTCTGCGCCACCGGCAAACAGGGCTTCAACCGCAATCTCAGCACCGCGGAAATCGTCGGTCAGGTGTGGGTGGCAAATCGGCTCCTGGGCGCCGCGCCGGGCGGGGAGCGGGCCATCACCAACATTGTGCTCATGGGCATGGGCGAACCGCTCGCCAACTACAGGAATGTGCTGCCGGCGCTGGGTATTTTTCTGGATGATTTCGGCTATGGCCTGTCAAAACGCCGTGTAACCTTGAGTACCTCGGGCCTGGTGCCGAATCTCCTCAGGCTGGCTGAGGAATGTGATGTGGCGCTGGCGGTATCGCTGCACGCGCCCAACGATGCACTACGCGACATACTGGTGCCCATCAACAAGGTGCATCCTCTCGCCGAACTCATGGCGGCCTGTCGCCACTATGTCAGGAGTCAGGATCACCGCCACGTGCATGTCACGTTTGAATATGTGATGCTGGACGGAGTGAATGACACACTGGAGCAGGCACGCGAGCTGGCAGAGCTGGTGCGGGATATTCCCTGCAAGGTCAACTTGATTCCGTTCAATACCTTTCCAGGCACGCGCTACCGGCGCTCGCCGCAGCAAGTGATTGACCGCTTCGCCGATTACCTGTGGCAAAAGGGCATTGTCACGGTCACGCGCCGCACCCGTGGCGGTGATATTGATGCAGCCTGCGGCCAGTTGGCGGGCAAGGTACAAGATCGTATCCGCCGCGGAGAACGCAAGACCCGCGGCTTGGTGGAGGTGCGGGTATGAGCAAGTCGAGGATTGCGGGATTCCTGGCCATGGCCGCCCTGTTCATACTCGCGGGCTGCGTAACCACGTCCACTTCGCCGGGTGAAAAGGTCTCGCTCAAACAGGCATCACAGTATAACGTGGCGCTTGGTGTCGCCTACCTGCGCCAGGGCAATCGTGATCTGGCCATGCACAAGCTGCAGTCTGCGATACAGCAGGATCCAGACAATGCGGATGCCTACAGTGCCCTGGGGTTGCTGTACGACAGCATCGGAGATATAGATCGCGCCGATGAGGCCTACCGCAAGGCCCTGAACAAGGCGCCGCAGGACCCGCAAATCCAGAATAATTACGCGGTATTTCTCTGTCAGCACGGCAAGCCGGAGAAATCCGAGAAGTATTTCCTGCAAGCGGCCAAGAACCCTCTCTATCCGACGCCGGAGGCGGCCTATACCAATGCAGGTGTATGCGCAAACCGTATTCCAGATCCCGCCGCAGCGGAACAGTATTTTCGCAGGGCGCTGGATATCAATCCGAATTTTCCGGAAGCGCTTTATCAGATGGCACGGTTGAGTTACGGCCGCAGGCATTATCTGGAGGCGCGGGCGTTCATCGAGCGTTTTAATTCGGTTTCACCACAGTCACGCGCGGCGATTCTGCTGCTCGGCGTGCGTACCGAACAGGCGCTTGGCAACACCCGGGGCGCAGCCGAGTATGCGAAGAAATTGCTGAAACTTTACCCCACCTCACGCGAAGCACAGCAGTTGGATCAGAGCTACAATCATGCAGGACGTTCCGGCTGAAAAAATCCTGGACAGCGCCGCCGGCAGTCTCGGCGGAACGCTGCGCGCCGCGCGTGAGCGCGGTGACCTGTCTGTGCATAAGGCCGCCCAGGACCTGCATGTAGGCGATGACATCATCGAGGCATTGGAGCGCGACGATTATACCGCCTTGGGCGCGCCTATTTTCGTACGCGGCCATCTGCGAAATTATTGCCGCCTGCTGGGGCTCCCTGAAGTTGAAGTACTTTCTGTGTACGAGCACACGGCCAACAAACTGGTACCGCCGCCGCTTATTACCCAGCGGCCCGATGCCAGCGGCGCGTTCGCACGCCGCTTCGGCTTACCGGTATTTTCCGCCGTAATGGCTCTGGTGCTGTTGCTGCTTGCCGTGTCCTGGTGGACCCATCGTCCCGCTGAGCGGGTTACCGCACTCGGGCAGCCCGCCAACTCGATGACGACGAAACTGCCGCTGGCGGTGGCAAGCAATCAGCCCGAGCCATCCATGAGCACGCGTGCGACCGGAGTGAAAACCCCCACACCGGGGGCGACGCGTGTGACGATGGGATACAAAGCCGGGCCGGCTGCCGCAGCGATAATGCAGCCGCGCAGCCGCGCGGTATCCGGCACGCTGGCTGTGACACATTCCGCCCCGGCTGAGACGCTTGTGGAGCAATCCGCGGGCAGCACGCCGTCAGCCCGTCTCACGCATGTGAAATTCACGATGAACCAGGCATCCTGGATCGAGGTGTATGACGCAAGCGGCAAGCGGCTTTATTACGATCTGGCGCCAGCCGGCGGCAGCGTAAAGGTGTCCGGCACCGGGCCGCTGCAGGTATTTCTGGGCAATGCGCCGGGCGTGAATATTGAACTGAACGGTCAGCCCTTTAATCTGACGCCCTTCACTCGTTCCGACAACACGGCACGTTTCCGCCTGGGTGCAGCCGGCGGCAGCGGAAGCCGGGCCGGTTGAAGCAGCGGCACATCACTCAACCTTCCGGGGTATTTGCTTGACGGACCTGATCCAGCCCATCCGCGGCATGAACGACATATTGCCGGACGCAGCGCCGCGCTGGCAGCAGCTTGAAACGGTGACGCGCGCAGTGCTCGCGGCCTATGGCTACCGGGAAATCCGCACTCCCGTCGTGGAGAGCACCGAGCTGTTCGCGCGCTCCATCGGCGAGGTCACCGATATCGTCGAGAAGGAGATGTACACTTTTGATGATCGCAACGGTGACAGCCTGACGCTGCGTCCCGAGGCCACCGCCGGCATGGTGCGCGCGGGTCTGACGCACGGATTGCTGTACAACCAGGTGCAGCGGCTGTGGTGTGCCGGCCCCATGTTCCGGCACGAGCGTCCACAGAAAGGCCGCTACCGTCAATTTCATCAGATTGACGCGGAGGCCTACGGCCTGCCCGGGCCGGACATTGACGCCGAACTGATCGTAATGCTGGCGAGGATCTGGAAACGGCTCGGCATTATCAAGCCGCTGGAGCTGCGGATTAACTCCCTGGGTACGCCCGAGGCACGCGCTGCGTACCGCAGCAAGCTGGTGGACTATCTGCGCCGTCACGAGCAGAAACTCGATGAAGACAGCAAACGCCGGCTCGGGAGCAACCCCCTGCGGGTGCTGGACAGCAAGGATCCCGGAATGCGCGAAGTCGTGGCGCAGGCGCCGAATCTGCTGGATCATCTGGACCCGGCGTCGCATGCGCATTTCGATGCGCTCAAGACACTGCTCGCCGACGCCGACGTGGCTTATGTAGTAAACCCACGGCTGGTGCGCGGGCTCGATTATTATTCACGCACGGTGTTTGAGTGGGTGACTACCCGGCTCGGTGCCCAGGATGCGGTGTGTTCGGGCGGCCGTTACGATGGTCTGGTGGCACAGTTGGGCGGCAAACCGACACCGGCCATCGGTTTTGCCATGGGAGTCGAGCGGCTGGTGGCGCTCATGGAAGAGGAGGGCGTACCCATGCCCGATGCGGCCCCGCACGCTTATCTGGTGCGCGTGGGTGAGCGGGCGGAGCGGGCCGGTTTTCAGTTGGCGGAAAAACTGCGCGAGGCGCTGCCGCAGCTCCGGCTGGTCATGGATTGCAGCGGCGGCAGCTTCAGCGGTCAGTTGAAGCGCGCCGACAAGAGCGGTGCGCGCATTGCGCTGGTGCTGGGTGAAAACGAGGCACAAGCAGAGCAGGTGGGCTTTAAGCCGTTGCGCAACAACGCGGAGCAGGTGACGCTGCCCTGGGACGCGGTTATTCCGCGTCTCGCCCCCTGGCTGGAGTGAATTTTCAAATGTAATGTGCGACAGTGCGTTACTTATTCAGGAGTACAGTGTGGACGAGTTTCTTTCCGATAAAGAGCAGGCTGAACGCCTGAAAAAATGGTGGCTGGATAACTACAAGTCCATCCTGGCCGGTATCATCATCGCCGTCGTCATCATATTCGGCTGGCGTTACTGGCAGCACCGGGTACAGACGCGCAGCGTTGCCGCCTCGACGCTCTACAACCAGGTGACCGCCCTGCTAGGGGCCAACAACGGTCCGCAGGCGCTGCAGATCGCCAATCAGATCATCAACCACTACGACGATACGCCCTATGCTTCCCAGTCTGCGCTGGCCATGGCGCAGTACGACGCAGCCATGGGCAAACACGATGCCGCCATGCAGATGCTGGATTGGGTGATCAGGAACAGTAAGGACGGCGGTCTCAGGCTATTGGCGCGGCTGCGGCTGGCGCGCGTGAAGCTCGCGGTGGACGATCCGCAGGCGGCCCTCACCGCGCTCGCCGGCGTCAAACCGGGGGGCTTCGCGGCATTGTATGACGTGGTACGCGGTGATGCCTATATGAAACTCGGCAAGATCAACCAGGCGCGCAATGCCTACCAGCAGGCGTTGCATCAGTGGACGCCGGGCATGGGCGACAAGTCGCTGGTGCAGATGAAGCTCGACGATCTGAATCAGGCGCCCACTACCGCAGTAACCCGGGCCCCCGCGGCAAGAACCACAGCCGGAGCAAGCAAACAGTGAAAAAAACTCTCGTCCTCTTGACACTTGCAGGGCTGCTTGCTGCCTGCGCCAGCAGTAATGTGCAGCCGCCCGCGCCGCTGGTCAAATTTACACCGCAACTCAGGGTGGAGCGGCTATGGGAACGGTCCGTGGGAAGCGCGGATGCGATATTGCGGCTTGGCATCGTACCGGCGAGCGATGGCACGAATGTCTACGCCGCCGCTCATGACGGCGACATCTACGCCTTTACGTTGCAGAGCGGCCGCCAGCTTTGGGAAGTGAGCACCGACTTGCCCCTCTCCGCGGGCCCCGGTGTGGGCGACGGTATGGTGGTGGTAGCCGGCACCGACGGCACGGTACTTGCGCTGAATACCACGAACGGCCGCAAGCTCTGGCAGACGAGTGTAGGCGGCGAGATACTCGCGAGCCCCGCCGTGAGTCAGGCGGCGGTGATCGTGCGTACCACTGACAGCCATATCATCGCGCTGTCTTCAGCCACCGGGCAGAAACTTTGGAATGTTTCCCACGAGACACCGCATCTCATCATGCGCGGAGCATGCCCTCCCGTCATCGTCGGCAGCATGGTTCTGGATGGACTGGATGACGGCCAGTTACTGGCCCTCAATCTGGCCGATGGCAGTCAACGCTGGCTGGCCGCCATTTCCACGCCCGCGGGTAGTGACGAATTGTCACGACTTGTGGATCTGGATGGGATACTTGCGGTCGGTAACAATAATGTTTACGCCGTGACCTATCAGGGACACGTCGCGGATGTGGTGCGTGAAAGCGGACAGATCCTGTGGTCACGCGAGATGTCGAGCTACACTGGTGCGAGCGAGGATGCTACGCACGTGTATGTCAGTGATGTCCAGGGCACGGTCTGGGCCCTGGACAAGACCACCGGCGTGCCGGTATGGATGCAGCCCGCCATGCGCGCGCGTGATCTTACCGTGCCGGTGCCGTATCTCAACACGGTGGTGGCCGGTGACCTGGACGGCTACCTGCATTTTCTTTCCAAGAAGGACGGCAGCATCGTGGCGCGCGTGAGTCTGGGCAGCGATCCGATTCTGGCGCCGCCTATCGTGGTGAATGGCGTACTTGTGGTACTCACCACCAGCGGTGATCTGGCGGCATATAAAGCAGTACCGCTCGCTCACTGAGCAGATCCCGTCGTTTTTGGTGATACGCTGGCCGCGCTGCGGGGCCTGACTGCCCCGGGGTTGTGTCTGAAACGCGCACACGGATCCATCATGCTGCCTGTAATCGTGCTTGTCGGCCGCCCCAACGTGGGCAAATCCACGTTGTTCAACCATCTCACGCGTTCCCGCGATGCGCTGGTGGCGGACGTGCCCGGTTTGACGCGCGACCGTCAGTACGGGTTTGGCAAGCTGGGGCCGCGTCCGTATGTAGTGGTGGACACCGGCGGCCTGGACGGCAGCGATGGCGGTCTCATGGGCCTCATGGCGAAGCAGACACTCAAGGCGTTTGCGGAAGCCGATGCCGCCATTCTGCTGGTGGACGGCCGCGTCGGGCTCACTGCCGCCGATCAGGTGATTGCCCAGCAGTTGCGCCGCAGCGGCAAGCCGCTGTATCTCGCTGTAAACAAGCTCGAGGGCATGAATGCGGAAATCGTCGTCGGTGAATTCCATGCACTCGGCCTCGGCACACCCCATCCCGTCGCTACCGCCCACGGCAGCGGTATCGAAGATTTGATTGAAGCGGTATTGACGGCCCTGCCGCCCGACACCGACACCTCTGCGGAAACCGATCAGCGTATCCATGTGGCGGTCATCGGCCGGCCCAACGTGGGTAAGTCCACGCTTATCAACCGTCTGCTGGGCGAGGAACGGCTGGTAACCTACAACGAACCCGGCACCACCCGCGACAGCATCTTCGTGCCCTTTGAGCGTGACGGCAAGGCTTACATGCTCATAGACACCGCCGGTGTGCGTCGCCGCGCGCGCGTCAATGACATGGTGGAAAAGTTCAGCATCGTGAAAACCCTGCAGGCCATTGACCGCGCCCAGGTGGTTATCGCTCTCCTGGATGCCCATGCGGGTGTGGCAGAACAGGATGCTTCATTGCTGGGCCTCGCCGTAGATCGCGGCCGCGCGCTGGTGATTGCCATCAACAAATGGGACGGTCTTGACAAGGATCAGCGCGGCAATGTACGCCGCCTCATAGACATCAGGCTGCCGTTCCTGGATTTCGCCCGCCTGCATTTCATTTCGGCATTGCACGGCACCGGCGTCGGCGATCTCATGACCTCGGTGAACCACGCTTATGTCGCCGCCAACCGTGAGCTGTCCACACCGGAACTGACGCATGTCCTGGAGGCGGCGGTAACACAGCATCAGCCGCCGCTGGTGCGCGGCCGGCGCGTCCGTCTGCGTTATGCCCATCAGGGCGGACGCAACCCGCCGGCGATTATCATCCACGGCAACCAGACGGAAGAGGTACCGCACAGCTACCGCCGTTACCTGGAGAATACCTTTCGCGAGGCCTTCGACCTCTACGGCACGCCGGTGCGCATCGAATTCCGCACCGGCAAGAATCCTTATGCGGGGCGGCGCAAGAAACTCACGCCCAAAAAGGCCATGGTAGCGCGCCGGCAGCGGCGCATCATGAAAAAGAAAAACAAATAACGCAGCGCTCTTCGCGATCTCAATGAGCGTGGCCGTTGGATCCGTGCACATGACCGTGCGTCAGCTCACCACTGGTGGCATTGCGCACTTCCACCACCGCCACTTCAAAATTCAATGTCTTTCCTGCCAGCGGATGGTTGGCATCCACCGTCACATGCTCCTGATCTACCGCGGTCACGACCACCGCATGCGCACCATGCCCGCCTTCCGTGTGGAAGCGCATACCCGGCTTGATCTCGCGGGCGGTGTCGAACAATTTGCGCGGCACCTTCCGGCTCAGCGCCTCGTCACGCGTACCGTAGCCCTTATCGGGTGGCACCGTCACCTTGACCCGATCACCGACGTTCCTGCCTTCCAGCGCTTCTTCGAGGCCGGCAATGATGCTGCCTGAGCCGTGCAGGTAATCCAAGGGTTTCTGGCCCTTGGAACTGTCCAGGACAGTGCCATCCGTATCGGTCAGGGTGTAATCAATGGAAACCACGGTATTTTTCTTGATATGCATGCCGGAATCCTGAGAGCTAAAAAGAAGCGCGGCATTCTACCCTGCCTCGTGCTGACTGGCCAGGTTTTTTCGATTGTCTTGAATCCCTGCATTGGCTACAGTCCGCAGTTCTTGAGGCAGCCTGTAATGGGAGAAGGTATGTTTTCCATTGTCGAGACGGAGCGTGTTGAGTACCGGATGTCCACCGATCCTGCCAGACTTGATGCGGTTGTGGTTCAGGCCTATCTCGCGCGTTCCTAAATTGGGTGCAAGGCGTACCTCTGGAAACCGTAGAGCGTGACTTGCGGAATTCCCTGTGTTTTGGCCTGTACCATCGGGAGGCGCAGGTAGGCTTGGCACGGGTCATCAGCGACTATGCAACATTCGCTTATCTTTGTGACGTCTATGTACTGGAAGATTATCGCGGCAAGGGGTTAAGGGCTTAACCCACGTCATGGAAGCATGGATCGGCGGTTGAAAAATCTCACCGTAACCCCATTAACGGTGTACCTTAGATACGCCTGCCCGAAGGATGGGAACTGAGCCGTGCGACTCGATAAGCTCACCAGCAAGTTTCAGATGGCGCTGGCCGATGCCCAGTCTCTGGCCGTCGGCCGCGACCACCAATATATAGAACCGGCGCATCTGATGCTGGCGCTGCTGGACCAGGAGGGCGGCAGCGCGAGGCCCTTGTTGGCCAAGGCCGGCGCCAATCTCAACCGCCTGCGCTCGCAGCTCGAAACCGCGCTGGACCGCCTGCCTCAGGTGCAGGGTGAGGCCGGCGACGTGCACGTTTCCAACGATCTCAATCGCCTGCTGAATGCCACTGACAAGCTGGCGCAGAAACGCAAGGACCAGTTCATCTCCAGCGAATTGTTTCTGCTGGCCGCCATGGACGACAAGAGCGCTTTAAGCGAGGCGCTGCGCGACGCCGGCGCCACCAAGGCTGTTATCGAGAAGGCCATCGAGGAAATGCGCGGTGGCCAGTCCGTGAACGACGCCGGCGCCGAAGACCAGCGCCAGGCGCTGGAGAAATACACCATTGATCTCACCGCGCGCGCCGAGCAGGGCAAACTCGATCCGGTCATCGGCCGCGACGACGAAATCCGCCGCACCATTCAGGTGCTGCAGCGTCGCACCAAAAACAATCCGGTGCTGATCGGCGAGCCGGGCGTGGGCAAGACCGCCATCGTGGAGGGACTCGCCCAGCGCATCGTCAACGGCGAGGTGCCGGAAGGTTTGAAGGACAAGCACGTGCTCACGCTTGACATGGGCGCGCTCATCGCCGGCGCCAAGTTCCGCGGCGAGTTCGAGGAGCGCCTGAAAGCGGTACTCAAGGACATCGCCAAAGAGGAAGGCCGCATCATCCTGTTCATTGATGAAATCCATACGGTGGTGGGCGCCGGCAAGGCGGAAGGCTCCATGGACGCGGGCAACATGCTCAAGCCCGCCTTGGCCCGCGGTGATCTGCATTGCGTGGGCGCGACCACACTCGATGAGTATCGTCAGTACATCGAGAAGGACGCCGCGCTGGAGCGCCGCTTCCAGAAAGTGCTGGTGGACGAACCCTCGGTGGAAGATACCATCGCCATCCTGCGCGGCCTGAAAGAGCGCTACGAAGTGCACCACGGCGTGGAAATCACCGACCCGGCGATTGTCGCCGCCGCCACGCTTTCGCACCGCTACATTTCCGACCGGCAACTGCCGGACAAGGCCATCGATCTCATAGATGAAGCAGCCTCCCGCATCCGCATGGAAATTGATTCCAAACCCGAGGAGATGGACCGGCTCGACCGCCGCCTGATCCAGCTCAAGATCGAGCGCGAAGCCCTCAAGAAAGAGAAGGATGAGGCTTCCAAGCGGCGGCTTGCCACGCTGGAAGCGGACATCAAGAAACTCGAACGCGAATACTCGGACCTGGAGGAAATCTGGAAAGCCGAGAAAACCTTGGTGCAGGATGCGGCCCATATAAAAGAATCCCTGGAAAAGGCCCGCACCGATCTGGAATCCGCGCGCCGCGCCGGCGACCTGTCGCGCATGTCGGAGCTGCAATACGGCCGCATCCCGGAGCTGGAGAAGAAGCTTGCTCAGGCCGGCGCCGCCGAAAACGCCCCCACGCAATTGTTGCGCAATACCGTCACCGCCGAGGAGATTGCGGAAGTGGTGTCCCGCTGGACCGGTATCCCGGTTTCCAAGATGCTGGAAGGCGAGAAGGACAAACTGCTGCGCATGGAGGACGCGCTGCGCACCCGTGTGGTGGGCCAGGACGAGGCGGTACGCGCGGTGGCGAACGCCATTCGCCGCTCGCGCGCGGGTCTGTCGGATCCGCATCGGCCCAGCGGTTCGTTCCTGTTCCTGGGACCCACCGGTGTGGGCAAGACCGAACTCACCCGGGCGCTCGCCTGGTTTCTGTTCGACACCGAGGACGCCATGGTGCGCATAGACATGAGTGAGTTCATGGAGAAGCACTCCGTGGCGCGGCTCATCGGCGCGCCGCCGGGCTACGTGGGCTACGAAGAAGGCGGCTATCTTACGGAAGCCGTGCGCCGCAAGCCCTATTCAGTGATTCTTCTGGACGAAATCGAGAAGGCCCACCCGGACGTGTTCAACGTGTTGTTGCAGGTGCTGGACGACGGCCGACTCACGGACGGCCAGGGGCGTACCGTGAACTTCAAGAACACCATCATTGTTATGACATCGAATCTCGGCTCGCAGGCAATCCAGGAGATGGTGGCCGATGCACATGGACGTGCAAGTGCCGCGGGAGGCAGGGGCGCTGCGGGAGCAGCGCCGGGAGCGGCTGAAGAAAATTACGCCAAGATGAAAGACGCGGTTATGGAGATCGTGGCACAGCATTTCCGCCCCGAGTTCTTGAACCGTGTGGACGAGACCGTGGTGTTTCATCCGCTCGGCAGGGAGCAGATCCGCGCCATCGCCCGCATCCAGATTGAGTATCTGCGCAAACGCCTCGCCGACCGCGACATCGGACTGGAAGTCAGCGATGAGGCGCTCGACAAACTCGGCCATGCCGGCTACGACCCGGTCTATGGCGCGCGGCCGCTCAAGCGCACCATCCAGCAGCAACTGGAGAATCCGCTGGCCCAGAAAATCCTGGCAGGTGAATTTGGGCCAGGGGATACCATCAAGGTGGATGCCCGGGATATCGGCTTCGAGTTCAGCAAGGCCAAACCCAGGAAGGCAAAAGCTGCAAACATCTAAACAAGGATGTGTTTTATGAAGGCATAATGAAAGCCTGCATTTAAGCAGGCTTTCTTTTATCTTCAATTTCCAGGTATATACTCAATCGCTGGGCCGCTAGGCAAACAAGGAAGTTGCTCAATGAATACCATCAGAAGACCTGTCGCCGGAGCATTCAACCAGGGCGATACTCCCATCATCGCCGTCTTCAACAAGGCAAAAACTCCCTTGGGCGTGGACTTCGGCGCCCTGGTTTCTGCCATGCAAAAGTATGTGGATCAATACGTGGCGCCCGTGTGGGGCACGCCCGCGAAGCTGGTCAGATCCAAAGGATTCATCAAGAATCAGTGGGCCATGGTATTCCTGGATGTGGCTGATGCGCCGGGAGCCTTGGCCTATCATGACCTTACGCCCGACGGCCTGCCCCTGGCCAAGGTGTTCGTCAAGACCACGCGGCAGGACCATGCACTCGTGAGCGTATCCGCTTCCCATGAGCTGGTGGAGATGCTGGTGGATCCGGCCATCAATCTGCTCACCACGGGGCCGCAGGCCAAGACCGTGTATGCTTATGAGAGCGCCGACCCAGTGGAGCAATTGAGTTTCAAGGTCAACGGCATCCCCATGAGCGACTTTGTATATCCCTCGTACTTCGAGGTTTTTCACAAACCCGGCTCGGTGCCATTCGATCATCTGCGTAAGCTAAAGAAACCCTTCCAGATTCTCGCCGGTGGCTATCAGATCATCTTCAAGAACGGCAAATGGAGCGAAGTCTTCGGCTCCGCAGCGGCGAAACAGCGATTTCGGCAGGAGGATCGCCGCGGCCATCGCAGCGAACAGCGCAAGCGGAACACCCGGAAACGTAGTTCCCTGAAAGAGGCGAACGGGAAGGCGCAACGATCTGTGTGACTGTCTGAGCTGCATCCGGAGGATGTCGAACGCGACCATGCGGAGAATCTCCACCTATGAGGTTATGGACACTGCATCCCAGGTATCTCGACCCGCAAGGTCTGGTGGCCTTATGGCGTGAGGCACTGCTGGCGCGCGCCGTATTGCGCGGTGAAACCAGAGGCTACCGCCATCACCCGCAACTCGAACGTTTCCAGAAACATTTAGCGCCGCGCTCCGCTATCAATGTCTATCTAGCGGCGGTACACGCGGAAGCCGAATCACGCGGCTATGCGTTTGATTACCGTAAAATAGGACCGGTGCGCAACCGTGCGCGCATCGTTGCAACCACGGGTCAGCTTGAGTATGAGCGGCAACACCTGCTTCGCAAGTTGCGCAAACGCAGCCCTGCATATTTTCGTCGCTGGCATAGAGTAACCTCGCTCGAGGCACATCCACTGTTTTCCGTCAGCAAAGGTCCGGTAGCCGATTGGGAACGGCCTATGTAAATGCATGTTTGACGAGTAATCAGGGTTACTTTCCATGACGCATGTCTCAACGGCCTTACCAGCCGGGGTATCTGTTGAAAATTGTCGCGGGGATCAACGCGCCATCCAGTACCAATGCCATATACAAATCCGGCTAGATCACAACATTACACACGATTACGAAAAACAACCAGAGATGCGTGTATTGGCCTATTCATCACCTCTAAACTGGATTTTATTGATTACGCACTGTTACTGATGTCAGTGCAATTCTCAGTTATTGGTGCGTACAATTCGATTCTTCAGTTATTTGCGTCTTGTGAAAATGCGAGACCTTCCTGTCCATGGAGCAGCGTGAACGACGTGCGCGTGAGCATCGCTCAGAAGTCCCTTTCCAATGTGATAGCAAAATGGTGTCCGCCCACGTCGTAGCCGTTGAGGGTATAAAACGCGGGGTTGGCGTTGGTCCAGGTCCAAGCGAGTGTCAAGCTGAGGTTACCGCTGAATGCGCGTGATATTGAAAGCTTGTAATCGGTGTAAGAAAAGCGCGTATTTTCCAGGCCGGTCACCGGATTCGTGCCGCGCGACTGTTTGCGACCCAGATGCGCACCCAGTGTCCAGTTTTCACCCACTGGCTCTGCGGCCGAAAGATCCAGATACCAGGAACCTTTGGAATCGGGCGTGCCGAAGGAATCGGTGACCGCGTAATTCAGTTTAGCGCTTAACCCCCGCCAGCCGATGAAGCCGAAGGCTTCGGTGGTGTTGGGTTCGTCCACGGGCGGCGTCTGTGGTACGTAGCGCCCGGGGAACTGCATGCGCAGCAGGCCGCTCTTGAAAGTCCAGTCGCCGGCCAGCCAGCGGTAGCCTGCGTAGCCGTCCACTTCCAGGCTCACGCTGTCGCCGGGATACAGCTGGTCTATCCAGTTAATGCTGGTGCCGTCCACACCGGCGTAAAATCCGGTGCTCGTATTGTTGTAATCCAGTTCCGCTTGCACGGAGGGCTGGCCCACGCTTTGCGCCAGACCCCGGCCGATGTAATTATTCATGAAGGCGACGTAGCCGGTGATCGGGTTCGCCGTATGCTCGGCATGCGCGGCCGGTAGCGCACAAGTGCCGGCGAATACCGCCAAAACGAACAGCTGGCGCATCACGGTTGGTGCCAGCCGTCGTAGGCGGTCAACACTGCTACGAGTATCAGCACGCTTCCCACCGCGCGATTGATGATCGTGCCAGCAGTGGCGTTTTTCGCAAATAGGCCGCGGACCCGGGTTGCCGTCACGGCCACCGAGCCGTACACGCCCGTCTGGATTGAGGCGATGATCAACCAAAGTACCAGTGCTTGCAGCCACAAGTTTCCATGCTCTGGCCGCAGAAATTGGGGGAAGACTGCCAGCATGAACAAGTAGGCTTTCGGGTTCAGCATAGTGGTGAACATGCCGCGCCGGCGCCGAAGCGGGATTCACTCCGCAGGATTGTGACGCCGATCCAGGCGATGTAAAGCGCGCCGGCCAGTAACAGCACATTGAATGCGCCGGGAATGGTTTTGACCAACACACCGATGCCAAGCGTGGTCACGGTCACGAGGCACACACCGCCCGCTACGATGCCGCTCACCGCCGTCAATCCCGCCGTGCGGCCACCGCTGAGCGCGCTGCCCAGTACGTAGGCCATGTCCAGCCCCGGCAGCAGTACCACGCCGAAGACGATTACAAAGAACAGCCATAACTGCGCGTAATAATCCGCCACAGTGCCGCCCTAGTGGTTCCATTGAGGTAACCAGCGCAGGCGGGAGCGGCGGGTTGGCTCCATGCTGATCAACTCCGGTGTGCCTCTGAGCAAATCGGTTGCTATGAGTGTGCGCATCGAATTTTCGATTAGCGGAGTGATTTTTTCCTCAAGTGTTTGATGGCTTTTGAGGATGCCCAGATAAACCAGATAGGGGCCGTCCGTGCGGACAGGAAGTTGTGGAAAGTTATTCGGCACATCCAGCGTCACCAGTATACCCGCCGGGCGTACACCGGCGGTTTGATAATGGGCAAAGTGCGCATCCGCCTGTTTGGCAAACACCTCCGCTTTTCCCGTCTTTACCGCAAAGATTTCCGCAATTACGATTCCCTGAGCCCCTTTTTCTTCGAACACGGGGTCCACTGCCGGTAAAACCGGGATGTTGGTTGCTGGACTCAGAGGACGGAGCAACAGCACGTTGTCGCTATCGAGCATGAGATTGTTCATGGTTGCTTTGTGTTCTCTCCACACCGCTCCGTAATAAAAGGCTGCATTGACTACTGCGCGGTCTTCAATGGTGTGAAACGCCCTGATCCACGTAAAACGGGAAGGATCGTCGCGCTCAAAAAACTCGCCGTGTGCTATTGCCCCGAGTTGCTGGAAGGCCTCGGGAAAATAACTGTCAAAGTACTGGGAAAAATGTTCCCGCTCGCCTTCCTTGATGATGTAACGACGAAACTCGATTGCCCGGTAATCACTCAGATGGTTTGTGCTTTGCATGATTGCGTGTCCAATGGTTCGCTGGATTTCTGTCAATGCCACTGTGTGGATAGTCAGGACTGAGGGAGATCAGTCGGTATGCCATCCGGCTAATCGTGCCAAGTCCATTGTCCAGTTGGTTTCCCAAGTCTTACCGTTGTCGGGTGAAAATGCCTGCTCCCAGCGTGCACGGTTTTTGTCAAATGCCTTCCAGGTGAAGCGCACGATAATAGGCTTGCCGTTGAATTGATCCGAGCCATCGAAGATACCGACGCCGTCTGTGAATGATCCGATCACCGGCTGTTGCAACACACCCGGTGCGTTGTGATTGTCCACCCACGAGATACTCCACTTCCTTGTCGAGGGGTTGAATATGCGCAACGACAAACCTACAAAGTTCGGCCAGAAGTCCGTACGGTAAACGTCTTCGTTGCCCAGGCCGCCGGGTAACGGACGGCAATCTATGTTGCTTTCGAATTCCGCCCACTCGTGTGCGCCGGCAAGACGTTTCACCAATCGTTTGTTATAGGCGCGCCATGTGCCATGTAGAAAATCGAAATCATGTAAAGGGTCCCGCTGTAAATTGGCGTCATTCATCTTTGATTCTCCTGCGCGTGAAGACGCAATAAGAGACTGTTTGTGTTGAGGCCCGGGTCTGCTGGAAGGCATGGTTTTAGCGATTCCATTGAGATAGCCAGCGCAGACGAGAGCGGCGGGTTGGATCAAGAATGAGCAGCTCCGGTGCTTTTCTCAGCAAACTGTCGGCGGAGAATTGCCGCAAGGCGGTTTTTTGGACTGGCTCAAACTTGGTTTCCAGCATCCGGTTATTTTTCAGGATGCCGAGCCATACCAGATATGGGCCGTCGGTCCTGAACGGAAGTATTGGAAAGTTGTTGATGGGCTCGTCCAGCGTAACCAGGATGCCGGCTTGGTGCGCGCCTGCGGCACGATAGCGCGCAAATACGCTTGCCGCTTGCCGGGCAAAGGCCCGTACTTGGTCTTTTTTCACTGCGAAGATTTGCGCCACCACCACGCCCGTCGCACCATGAGGTTCGCGCACCGGGTCAACGATCGGAAGCACGGGAATGGCGGTGCCAGGATACAAGGGGTGCAACAGCAGCACGTTGTCATCTTCGCCAGGCAACATGGCATTGATCCGATTTCGGACTTCCTGCCAGACGGGGCCGTAATAAAACGCTGCCTCGTCCACGGCACGATCGTTGTAAGTGTGAAAACCTCGCATCCAGGTGAAGTTGTTGTCGCCGCGTTCCAGGAATTGCCCGAAGGCGATGGCGCCGGATTGCTCGATCGCCATGGGGAAGTAGTCGTCAAAATATTTTGCAAACTGCGTACGTTCGCCGGCTGGAATGGGGTAGCGGCGGAACTCGATGACCGGGAAATTCTGTAAATGGGTCACATTGTCCGCGGGAGCGGCAACCTTGCTTAATGGGGTTTGCGCGAAGCCAGCCGCGACCCACAAGCCGATGACCAACCCCAGCAGACCGGTAAGCAAAGAACGCCTTTGGCGCTTGCGCTTGAGGCCGCTGGGCGCGGGCTTGGGTGGGAAGTATGGCTGCGTAGCTGTAAAGCTGGCAGGCGGGATGAACCTGAAAGAGGGCTTGTGCATGGCGGCTCCTGAGTGCTGCGGGTTGAATGCTGAGGGTACAGAGTAATTAGGACTATTCATGCCCTAATTCCGTGTACACTTTTGCCATGGCGCATCCGACCACCCGCGTGCTTACTGTGCTGGAACTCCTCCAGGCTCAGGGACGCATGGGCGGTGCCGAACTGGCGCGCCGCCTTCAGGTGGACGGCCGCACGCTGCGCCGCTACATCGCGGTGCTAGAAGACTTGGGCATTCCCATCACCGCCGAGCGCGGCCGCTACGGTGCCTACATGCTGGTACCGGGCTTCAAGTTGCCGCCCATGATGTTCACCGACGACGAGGCTTTGGCCCTCTCGGTGGGTCTTTTGGCCGCGCGCAGCCTGGGGCTTGCGGATGGCGCCTTGGCGGTGGCCAGCGTCCAGGCCAAGCTCGAACGCGTGATGCCCGCGAAGCTGAAGAGCCGGGTGCGTGCGGTGGACGAAACCGTGAAGCTCGATCTCTCGCGCGCACCGGCGCCGGGCGACAACGATGCGTTGGTGACGTTGACGGCTGCCGCGCAGACGCGCCGGCGCGTGCATTTGCGTTATCGTTCCGCGAAAGGTGATGCGACAGAACGGGATTTCGATCCTTATGGATTGGTGTATCGCGACGGCGGCTGGTACGTCGGCGGATACTGCCATTTGCGCAAGGGGCTGCGCTCGTTCCGGCTGGATCGCATCACCGAGGTGCGCCAGCTCGAGACGCTGTTCGAACGGCCGGCGGACTTCGATGCGGCGCAGCATTTGAGTTTCAGCATTGCCAGCATTCCGCGATCCATGCCCATTGAGATTCTGTTCAAGGCCGATCTCAGGACAGCGGTGGAGCATATGGGCGATGACATCGGCCTGTACGAACCCAGCGATGCCGGTGTGCTGCTGCGCAGCAGCACCGACAGTCTCGACTGGTTTGCGCGTCAACTGGCGAAATTGCCGTTCGCATTCAAAATCCTCCGGCCTGCGGAGTTGCGCGATGCGGTCAGAATTCAGGCTGAGCGGTTGTTGCAATTAACGGCGACTGACGAGGAACACCTATGATTTACCAGCTATATTACTGGCCGGGCATTCAGGGGCGCGGCGAATTCGTGCGCCTGGCGCTGGAGGAAGCCGGCGCCGAGTACCTGGACGTGGCAAAGGATCCCAGCGGAGAGGAACAGGCGGTCCGCAAGCTGCAGGCGTTGCTCAATAATCCCAAAATCCCCAGGCCGGCATTCGCGGTACCGGCGCTGAAAGCCGGTGAACTGGTCATTGCCCAGACCGCCAACATTCTCATGTATCTGGGTGCGCACCTGGACCTTGCACCACAGGATGAGGCCGGACGCCTCTGGACCCAACAACTGCAGCTGACCATTGCCGACTGGATCGCGGAAATCCACGATACCCATCATCCGCTGGGTCCCACGGAGTATTACGAAGATCAGAAAGCAGAGGCCGGAAAACGGACGGGGTTATTTCTGAAACACCGGTTGCCGAAGTACCTGGGTTACTTTGAGCGTGTGCTGAAACAGAATCCGGCGGGCGACAAGTTCCTGGTGGGCGGTGCACTGACCTACCCGGACCTGTCGTTGTTTCAGATAATCGAGGGGCTGCGTTACGCATTCCCCCATGCCATGGCCGGAAGCGAAGCGAAACACCCCGGGGTCATGGCCTTGCATGGGCGCGTGTCGAGGCGGCCGCGCATTGCCGCCTACCTGGCCTCGGAGCGGCGCATTCCGTTCAATGAGGACGGTCTTTTCCGCCACTACCCCCCGCTGGATATCTGATATGGGTATGTGGGACACATGGAAACCGGACCTTCCCGGACAGAGCTCCCGCGCCGCTTGAACAGCGGCTGCCAGAACCGGGATTGCGGCGATCCCCGCAAGACCTTGCCCGTCTGCTGGCAGACGAGTTCATCGAATTCGGAAGTTCTGGGCGTATCGGTGACAAGCAGCAGGTTGTCGAGGCTCTGCAACATGAGTCCGTACGTCAAATATCGTTAACGGAGTTTGCCGCGGCGCTGCTGGCGCCCGGCATCATGTTGACAACATATTGTATTGTTGAGCGGAGTGCGCGGAAGGAATATGCAGCGTATTCGTTGCACAGCTCAATCTGGAAATTTACGGGAGGCCGCTGGCAGACGGTGTTTCATCGAGGTGCGCTATCGCGGGAGTCCATGCGGGGCGGAAGTGCCTAGCCTGTTTCGCCACAGGGGGCTCCGCCAAAAAGGGGAGGCCGGCTTGCGGGATTAGCGCCAGAATTCCCCGGGGTGTTATTGTTGCGAAGCCTGTAACAGATTGACCTGGATCAGCCTTGCGCCTAAATCCGGTGTCATGGGCATACCCGCGTACCGTCAGAGGGCCGCCACTCACTGAATCTGCGCCGTTTACGCATGCAACAAGTTACTGCCACAGGCCTGGTCAGAAGAATCCGCAGATGGGATCTGGTCCTGCTCTTTGTCAACGCCATCATCGGCGCTGGCATCTTCGGGCTTCCATCACGGATTTACGCTCTGGTCGGCACGTACAGCCTGCTCGCATACCTGATCTGTGCCCTGCTGGCGGTTCTGATCGTCCTCTGTTTTGCCGAGGTAGGCAGTCGTTTCAACGATACCGGCGGCCCATACCTTTACGCGCGCGAGGCGTTCGGGCCGGCGCTTGGGTTCGAGGTGGGTTGGCTGCTGTGGCTGGCAAGACTTGCCGCTTTCGCCGCTCTCTGCAATTTATTCATTGTCTATCTTGGCTACCTCTGGCCTGCGGCAGGCTCCGGATTGTGGCGCACACTTGTGGCCACGGCGATTGTCGTTTCCCTCACCGTCGTGAACGTGGTGGGTGTCCGCAAAGCGGCGCTGGTCAGTGATTTCTTCTCCGTCGGGAAGTTGATGGCGCTGCTGCTTTTTGTGACCGTCGGATTGTTCTTCATTGATTCCGGGCGCTACTCCTTCGCGATCCAGCCGGCCTACGGGTATTTCTCGACGGCGGTGTTGCTGCTGTTTTTCGCATTCAGCGGATTCGAGGTGGGGGTGATACCCGCCGGCGAAACTCTGGACCCGCGACGGCAGATGCCATTTGCCATCCTCACGGCGATAGGCGTAGTGGTGCTGCTGTATATCCTGGTCCAGTTTGTCTGCATCGGAACGCTGCCGGGGCTGGCTTCCTCCCCAACGCCGTTGTCCGATGCGAGCAGCCGCTTCCTCGGAGCGGCGGGCGCCCTGGTCATCACGCTCGGTGCGCTGATCTCCGTGACCGGCACCATGCATTCGAGCATGCTGGTGGGGCCGCGGATACTGTTTGCGATGGCTGAACAGAGGCAACTGCCGCGAATCTTTTTGCTGACCCACCCGCGTTTCCACACGCCTTACGTGGCAATACTGCTTTCCGCCGCCATCATGCTTGCGCTCACCCTTTCGGGAAGCTTTATTTCAGCGTTGACGATGAGCACACTTATCCGATTGGCTGCCTACGCGGCTACGTGCGCCGCTCTGCCGGTTCTGCGCCGCAAAAATGGCGCACCGCCGGCCCGGTTCAGGGCGCCGGGCGGGATAGTCACCGCAATCATCGCACTGGCGCTGATCGCGTGGCTGCTCTCGAACAGCACATGGCGGGAAGCGCGCGACCTCGGAATCGCGGCGGCCGCAGGCCTGCTGTTTTACATCGCCTTCAGGCCGAGACGCCGTGAGTCCCGGACAGGAAGCTAGCCGATTCCCGCGGCGGCGTTGCGTCCCTGCCCGCGTCAGGAGGCGTGCGGCGCCATGATTCGGGCGAGCATATCGGGCCTGCCCGGGATGCGCACCAGATGCGGGTAGCGCGGCCCGTCGTGGTAGCTGACAGCGTAGCTGTGGTACCAGCCGTCCTGGTCAACGACGAACACAGTGGGCGCGCTCAAGTGCTCCGCCTGCTGCATTGCATAATTGAAAGTCTTTACCGTGTAAGCCTGGCCGTCCACCGCCTGGATTTTCATGCCCGGGGCCATGCCCGCCTTCCATGCGGGCGAGCCTTCGCGCACATCCATCACCACGTTGTGCTTGTTGATTTTCAGGCCGTAGGTCAGCCACTGGTTGTTCATATGGAACAACTTGGCCTGGGCTTGCATGAAGCGGTTGGGCTTGCTGGTATAAACCAGGCGCCAGCCAGCGCGTTCGATCTCGCGCGTGGGCGGACGGGCGGCGATGTCGTACACGTGCTTCTGGAAGAAGGCGTGCCAGTCATAGGGCAGCACCTCGTTGAGCAGCTTCTCGATGTCGGCGCGCGTGTAAGTGCGGGTGATGGGGCCGGTATCCGGCGGACCGGCGTACAGGTGCAGGAAGGTATCCAGCGATTTCCTGCCGTGGGTTTTCTCGCGGATGATGCTGTCCACGTCCAGCCACAGGAGCTCGCCCTCGGTGTAGAAATCCCCGGCGGTACGGCGGATTTCCGGGTAGGAGCCGCGCGCTCCGTAGAGATAGGGGGCCGCGGTGGTGGTGTCAATCAGCGGCTCGGTCAGCCGGCCCGGCTCGCTGGCCATTTCGCTGTAGATCATGGCGAGATACTCGGGGTATTGGTCCGGCTTGCGGATGCCCATGCGGAAGGAGAGCAGGTCCCCCAAATACTGGTTCATGCCCTCATACACCCACAGCAGATCGGTCTTTTGCGGAATCTGGAAATTCAGCGTCGTCAGATCATAGGGGCGGCGGTATTTGCCGTTCCAGGAGTGCGAGAACTCGTGGGTCAACAGATCACCCGCCACCAACTGTTCCGCCGGCTTGGTCATGAAATTGTCCGGCGCACGATCATCGCTGGACTGGTGGTGCTCGATGCCTTCAAACCCGATCTTGTTGGACAGCACCAGCAGCGAATGGTAGTCATACCAGTGACGGGCGCCGTAGAGCGCCAGCGCTTCCGGCGTCATGCGCTTGTATTTCGCGATCAGCGAGGCCGGAATATCCAGGTCCTGGGGTTTGTCGGCGAACATATCCAGCATCTGATAAGCCTTGCCGCTGTGCCACAGTTCAATGTGCTTGTAATAGCGGCCGCAGTCGAGCGGGGAGTCCACCAGCATGTTCAGGGGCACCTCCGCGAAATCAATCCGCTCGCCGTGTTGCTGCGGGTCGGGCAGCGCCGTGCCGTAGCTCCAGCCCTTCGGCAGGATGATGCTGGTTTTGAAATATACATGATGCGAGTTGGTATCGTTCTGATAAAACAGCACGCGGTTCCAGTTGACGACCGCAAGGTTCGGCGTGGACATGGGAGTGGGTGAATTGACCAGCACGGTGAACCGCACCCCGATGCTCGAGGTGCCGGGCGGCACGTCCACGTGAAAGGCATACAGGTTCACCTTGTCGCGGCGCCAGGTAAGCGGATGGCCGTTCGCCGAGACCTTGAGCTGGGAAATATCGGCAAGCGGCCCGCTCGGGGCATGTTCGCCCGGAATCCATTTGGGATAAACAAAGGTGAAGGGACCGGGTTTCACCGGGATGGTCATGGTGGCGGTCATGAGGCCGCGGCCCGCGTCGCGCGCATCCAGCACCAGGGTTTCGGGATGAGTGCGCGTGGCATAGGGGATGGCATTGGCATTCGGTTTTGCCGCGCGCGCGTACGGCATGACGACGGTCACGGCGGCAACACCCAGAGCGAGCAGGGACAGGGAGACAGGTTTCATAAGTTACCCCCATAAAAATGATGCATGGCATGCGGCAGCAGGTCAAAACGCCGTATATGACCGCGAGACCGGAGTTTCGTTCCATGCCACGCCGCTAGTTGGCGGTCCTGCTTCAGGCGGGGATAGTGCCCATGAGCAAAGCTTCCACGGCGTCCGTCACCGCCTTGAGACGGGCAGGCGGCGTCACAGCGATAAAAACGGTGTCGTCGCCGGCGAGCGTGCCCGCCACCCCCTCGGGCCGTTGCAGGTCCAGTTTCACCGCCAGCGGCTGGGCATACCCCGGCCGTGTGCGGATCACCAGCAGATTGGGGGGGGCCCGGGTGAGCGTGAACGACGGCTGTTCCACCGGCGGCGGTTCCATACGCTGGTAGCGCCCCGCCAGTTTCTGGATGCCGAGTTTTTTCATGTGGCGAGACAGGGTCGGCTGCGTTACCGCGTGGCCGGCGCGCTTGAGCAAGTCACGAAATGCCGACTGGTCGGTGACCTCCCGCTCCGCCACCAGTTTGAGGATGGCTTCATCCAGCGTCATGGGTGCACGACCCCCTGGGGTTGCCTGTCCGGAGAATTCTTACCGCTATAGCCACAACAGAAAGTTTTCGCATCACCCTTGCATTATTACGAATTAGTTTGTATATATCTGTATTATATATGAGTTTATCGAATTTTATTCACGAATAGATGCATAATTTCAAGAAAAACCCGGTGAACCCCCCCGTCGCCCCCCTATTAGCCACCTATACGCCCTATCCCTTCCCCGTGGTGAGGGGCGCGGAGGATCGGGTCTTCGATGGGCAGGGCACGGCCTACCTGGACTTCTACGGCGGCCACTGCGTGGCGGGCACCGGCCACTGCCATCCGGCGGTGGCGGCGGCCATTGCGGCGCAGGCCGGCAAGCTGATTTTCTATTCGGCTGCCGCGCAGTTGCCGGTGCGCGATGAGGCGGCACAGGCGCTGGTGGAATTCGCCGGTGCGGACATGGCGTCGGTGTTCTTCTGCAACTCCGGTACCGAGGCCAACGAGAGCGCCCTCAAGATTGCACTCAAGCTCAGTGGCCGCCGCAAGTTTGTGGCCTTCAACGGCGCGTTTCACGGTCGCACGCTGCTGGCGCTTTCCGTAACCGACGCGCCGGGTCTGAGAAAGGCTTATGAATCGCTGCTGGCGCCCGCCACGTTTCTGCCGTTTGCGGATGAGACCGCACTCGATGCGGCTGATTTTTCCGGGGTGGCCGCCGTGATCGTGGAACCCATTCAGTCCATGGCGGGGATAAAAACCGCAACGGTTTCCTGGTTTGTCGCATTACGGGAGAAATGCACCCGTGCCGGCACGCTGCTGATTTTCGATGAAGTGCAAACCGGCATCGGCCGTCTCGGCGCGCCGTTCGCGGCCGGTTTCTACGGCGTGACACCCGACCTGATCACCTGCGCCAAGGGCATGGCCTCCGGGGTGCCCATGGGCGGTGTGCTCATGAACGCGCGGGTTGCTGCACAACTCAAGCCCGGTGATCTGGGCAGTACGTTCGGCGGCGGACCGCTGGCCTGCGCTGCGCTGGTGGCCACGCTCAAGGTGATTCGGGAGGAGCAGCTGATGGAACGGGCCGGTGTGCTTGCCGAGCATATCCGCGGCAAATTGCACGGCGGCAAGGTGCAGGAAGTGCGCGGTGAGGGTTTGCTGCTCGGATTGAACGCAGGCCCACAGGCACGGGCACTGAAAGCCTACCTGCTGAAGCAGCGCATCCTGGTGGGCGGTTCCGATGATCCGGCGGTACTGCGACTCATGCCGCCGCTCACCGTGCAGGTGCGTTCGGTGGAGGTGCTGCTGGATACCATTGGTGAATTCGACGCGCAGGCAGCCGCGTGATGCGCCATTTCACCCGTATTGCCGATCTGGATGTGACCGGTGTCGCTGCGATTCTGGACGAAGCACTGGCCTGGAAAAAGCATCCTCCCGGCGCGCATCTCGCCGGTAAGCTGCTGGGCATGGTGTTCTTCAATCCTTCGCTGCGCACGCGTGCGTCCTTCGAGGCCGCGATGTTGCGCGGCGGCGGCAACGCCATCGTGTTGGAGGTGGGCAGCGGCGTATGGAAACTGGAGGACCGTAAAGGCGCCGTCATGGACGGCGACAGGCCGGAGCACATCCGGGAAGCAATACCGGTTCTGGGCCGCTATGTGGACGCGCTGGCGGTACGCACTTTCGGCGCGCTGCAGGATGATGCCGCCGATGCGGCCGATCCGGTGATGCACGTTTTCCGTGAACTTGCCGGTGTGCCGGTCATCAGCATGGAATCGGCGCGCGAGCATCCCTGTCAGGGATTGGCGGATCTGCTCACGGTGCGGGAAAACTTCGGCGATACGCGCAAACTGCCGGTAACGCTCATCTGGGCGCCGCACATCAAACCGCTGCCCAAAGCCGTGCCGCATTCCTTTCTTCTCACCGCCGCCGCCGCCGGCTGCGAAGTGCGTATCGCCCATCCACCGGGTTTCGAGCTGCATCCCGAGGTACTGGCGGAAGCCAGACTTTACGCGTCGCAAAGCGGCGGCTCGGTGGCGGTCACGCACCAGCAGCAAGCCGCACTGGCCGGCAGCTGCGTGGTGTATGCCAAAGCCTGGGGGCCGGCCACAAAAAACGCGCCCGGCGGCGAAGCTGCTGCGCGTGTCGCCGCCCACAAAGATTGGCTCATTACAGGCAAGACGCTGGCTATGGCCGCCAAGGATGCGATTTTTCTTCATTGTCTGCCGGTACGCCGCAACCTGGAAGTGGCGGACGAAGTATTGGACGGCCCACAAAGCCGCGTCATAGATGAGGCGGAAAACCGTTTTCACGTGCAGCGCGTGTTACTACACAAATTGATGAATGGTGCTGTGTGCTGAGTGCTGCGTATTGCGTCAAAGAATTGAGAAGGAGATGAGTATGTCCGTATCGCCTGACAGTTATGCCTCGCTGCGTTCCGCGGCGCAGTACGTGCGCGCCTTCCGCGGCAAGACCTTCGTGTTCAAGCTGGGCGGCGAGGTGCTGGAAAATCCCGCCGTGCGCCGTGCGGTCTGTGATGAACTCAATGTGCTGTGGAGTTTCTCCATCAAACTCGTGATCGTGCACGGCGGCGGCAGCGGACTGGATGCGTTGTGTGCCTTACTGGAGCTGCCGGTGGAAAAAGTGGCGGGCCGGCGGGTCACCACCAGGAAAGTGCTGGATGCCGCCAAGATGGTGCTGGCCGGTTCGGTGCACACCGACCTCCTGGCGGACTTGCGCGCCGCCGGACTGCCGGTGAGCGGCGTGAGCGGCGTGGACGGCGGCATCCTCTCCGCCCACAAGCGCCAGCCGGCGCAGATCAAAAACGACGCGGGCGAGATCGAATTCGTGGATTTCGGCCTGGTGGGCGACATTGACCGCG
Source organism: Natronospirales bacterium (assembly GCA_021792635.1). GTDB lineage: Bacteria > Pseudomonadota > Gammaproteobacteria > Natronospirales > REEB76 > REEB76. The sequence goes on from JAJYUH010000014.1 coordinate 61,485, forward strand.
TGAATCCGGCGCTGCTGCTGCACCTGCTGGACGGCGGTTACGTGCCGGTAATCACGCCGCTGTCCGCCAACGACAAGGGCGAGGTGTTCAACACCAACGCCGACACCGTGGCGGCGGAAATCGCCGTGGCGCTCAAGGCGGAAAAGCTCTTTTTTCTGCTCAAGGTGCCGGGGCTGCTGGAAGACCTGGCCCGGCCCTCGAGCCTGGTGCCCTACACTACGCTGGCGGGCGCCGAACTTCTGGAGCGCGGCGGCAAAATCAGCGGCGGCATGCGGCCCAAGCTCGCGGCGGTGAGGCGTGCGCTCGGCGGCGGCGTGGCGAGTGCTCATCTGGTGAGCGGCGTGCTTTCGGATGCGGTGCTCACCGAAGTCTTCACCAACCAGGGCAGCGGCACCATGATCGTGGCGCGGGAATGCAGCGCCAAAGAGCAGGCGGCGTGAACCGCGAGAGGCACGCGCCGCAACTCTGGGCCAAGGGGCTGCCGCTGGATCAGGCCGTACACCGTTTCACGGTGGGCGATGATCCGGAACTGGACCGGCGGCTGTTGCGTTTTGACGCCCTCGGCAGTGCGGCGCATGCGCGCATGCTGGCGCATGCCGGATTGCTGCCGGAGCAAGACGCACAACGGCTGGTCGCTGCGCTGGCGGCAATCGCGGCCGGCGCGCAGCGCGGTGAAATCCGCATCACGCCGCAGCAGGAAGACTGCCACACTGCCATTGAAACACTGCTCACGGAGCAACTCGGGGAAGCAGGTAAACACATCCACCTGGGACGCTCGCGCAACGACCAGGTGGCGTTGGCGCTGCGCCTGTATATGCGCGAAGCATTATTGGGCATGGCGGCGCAAACAGCGGAGCTGGCGGAATGCTTCGTGCAATTTGCCCGCGCCCATGCCGGCGAGATTATGCCGGGCTACACACACCTGCGCCGCGCCATGCCGTCGAGCTTCGGGCTGTGGGGCGCGGCGTTCGCAGCGGGACTCACGGAAGAATTGCAGACACTGCAGGCGGTGTATGCGAGGCTGGATCGTTGCCCGCTGGGGGCAGCCGCCGGTTTCGGCGTACCGCTGCCGCTGGACCGTGAATACACTGCGAAGCTTTTGGGTTTTTCCGGCGTGCAGATCAGCCCGGTGGACGTGATGAACTCCCGCGGCCGCCACGAGCTGGCACTGGTCAACGGACTCGCGTCCCTGGGCCTGGTGCTGGAGAAATTCCTGTGGGATGTGGCGCTGTATTCCATGCCGGAATTTGGTTTCCTGAGTTTGCCGGACGCCTTCACCACCGGTTCTTCCATCATGCCGCAAAAGCGCAATCCGGACGTGGTGGAACTCGCGCGCGCCCGCTGCCGCGAATTGCGCGGCTATGCTTTGATGCTGCAGGAACTGGGCGGCGGTTTGCCCTCCAATTATCACCGTGATTTCCAGTTGTTGAAAAAGCCGCTGTTTGCCGCTGTGGATACTGCCCGCGGATTGCTGGAGGTGCTGATCCGGCTGCTGCCCACTTTACGGGTCAGCGCGGAGCGCGCCGCCGCCGCGTGCACGGACGAGTTGTACGCCACCCATGAAGCTTATCGGCTGGTGCGGGGCGGCGTTCCGTTCCGCGACGCCTACCAGCAAGTGGCACAGCAGCTTGCGGACGGCGCTTTCAAACCGGATCGCGTCGCACTCATCGCCACGCACCTGGGGGGTGCGGGCAATCTCGGGCTGGAAACGATCGAGGCGGAGGTGCACAAATCGCAGCAGTGGCTTGAGCGGACGCGCACCCGTTTGCAGCAGTGCGAAGCAGCGTTGTGGACAAGAGGCAAAGCATGAAAAAACATGTGGTACTGGCGTTTTCCGGCGGACTGGATACTTCCTTCTGTGTGATCCATCTGTGCAAGCAAGGCTATGAGGTCACTACCGTGACGGTAGACACCGGCGGTTTCAGCGCGGATGAACTGCAACGCATCGAGAACCTGTCACCCAGGCTGGGCGCCAAGGCACACCACACCGTGGATGCGCGCGCGGAACTGTTTGACCGCTATCTGCGCTACCTGATTTACGGCAACGTACTGCGCGGCAATCTCTACCCGCTGAGCGTGTCGGCGGAACGCGTAGCGCAGGCAGCCAGGGTAGTGGCGGTGGCCAAACACGTGGGCGCCACAGCCCTGGCCCACGGCTCCACCGGCGCCGGCAACGATCAGGTGCGTTTCGACGTGGTATTCCGCGCTTTGGCGCCGGAACTGGAATTGCTGACACCCATCCGCAGTCTGGCTCTGAGCCGCGCCGAGGAGCGCGCGTTCCTCAAGCAGCACGGCTTCGAGTTTCCGGAAAAGACCGAGCACTACTCGGTCAACGAGGGCATGTGGGGCACCTCCGTGGGCGGGCGCGAGACCCTGGATTCCTGGAGCACCCTGCCGCAGGCGGCGTTTCCCGGCGGCGAGATTGACGCCGCAAAACTCGCGCCCAAGCCGCTCACCTTGAGCTTCAGGCAAGGTCTGCCGGATGCCCTGGACGGAAAGTCACTGGATCCCGTGGCGCTTATTGCGGAACTGAATACCGTCGGCAGCGAATACGGCATCGGTCGCGGCGTGCACCTGGGCGATACCATCCTCGGTATCAAGGGGCGCGTGGGCTTTGAAGCCCCGGCGGCGCATCTTTTGATCGGCGTGCACCGCGAGCTGGAAAAACTGGTACTCACCGGCAAGCAGCAGTTCTGGAAGGACACGCTCGGCAACCTCTACGGCCAGTTGCTGCACGAGGGCCACTTCTTTGATCTGCTGGCGCGGGATCTGGAAGCATTCCTGCAATCGAGCCAGCAACGCGTCACCGGCGAGGTGAAACTCACGCTCTATCCGCGTGCGTTCTCGGTGGACGGCGTGCGTTCGCCGCACTCGCTCATGGACGCGAACGCGGCCAGCTACGGTGAGACCAACAGATTGTGGAGCGGCGCAGAAGCCGCCGGTTTCGCCAAGCTCTACGGCGTGCAGCAGATTCTCGCCCTGCGAGCGGGTAAAGAAGGTACTGCGTACTGAGTGCTGGGTGCTGCGCCCGGAGAGAAACGAGAGTTGAAAAGATATGAGAATCAATGCCGACAAAATTGCTTCCGTCACCCGCAACCTGAAGCTCGACCGCGCGCTCACACTGAGCGCGGAAATCTGCGCCGAGCACGGTGCGGTGGTGGCGGGGCGCATCGTCAATGACAAGTCCGCCTACAACACGCTCGAAGACGTGCACGGCCGCATGACCGTGGTGCACAGCGACGACATCATCGTGGGTGCGCTCGGCCACCGCAACGCACTGCATGGATACGAGGGCGTGCTGCCGCAACGCGTGACCTCCGGCCAGATTCTGCACCTGCTCAACCTTGGCGGCGTGATCGGCGAGTGCGTGTCCCATAATCCAGACGTGGGGCCGCCGTTCGAGTTCGAGGTGCTGGGCCAGGTGCTGGTGTATCCGCAGTTCCAGTCGCGCCAGGGGGAGCCGGCAAACATCCGCATGGGCGCGCTCAAGTCCAATGGCAAGACATCCGATTGCAAGGTGATTTATGTGGCCGGCACCTGCATGAATGCCGGCAAGACCGCGGCGGCCTGCGCCATCGTTCGGCGTCTTGCCCAGGCGGGCTATCGCGTGGGCGGCGTCAAACTCACCGGCGTGGCGCTGATGCGCGACACCCTGAGCATGCGCGATTACGGCGCGGAAGTGACGCTGGATTTCACCGACGCCGGCATCGTGTGCACCGGGCCGGAGACTGCGGCGCAGGTGGCGCGCACGATCTTTGCGGAACTGTCGGCTCGCAGCCTGGACGTGGTAGTGGCGGAAACCGGCGACGGCGTCATGGGCGACTATGGCGTACAGGCGATTCTGGCCGACGCGGAACTGCGTGCGCTCACCGCGGCCTTCGTGTTCTGCGCCAATGATCCGGTGGGCGTAGCCGGCGGCGTGGAGCATTTGCAGAACGATTACGGCATCGGCGTAGACGTGGTCACCGGCCCGTGCACCGACAACAACGTGGGCGTGCGCTTCGTGGAGCGCGCCACCGGCAAGCCGGCCATCAACGCGCGCACCCACGCCAAGGCGTTGGGCGAGCATGTGCTGGAGGTACTTGCGCAGCGTGGGATAGGACACGCAGCAACTACCGAGGGTTTGCCCTTACTCCTCACGCCGCACCCCTCACCGGGGACATAGGAGTGGATTACATCAGGTACAAGGATTGAGATGGCTCATAGGGTGCAGGTCTATATTCTCGGCGGCTCGGGTTACGGCGGCGGTGAACTGCTGCGCCTGTTGTCACTGCACCCGCAGGTGGAAAGCGTGCGCGCCGTGTCGCGCAAGCATGTGGGTGAGCCGTTCTGGAAAACCCATCCGAATCTATGCCGCGTGGTAGATGGCGCGTTTGAAGCGGAGCCGGACTGGGGTGCATTCGCCGAGGCTGAGCATCCTGTGATGTTTTCCGCCATGCCGCACTTCGAACTGGCACAACAACTAGCGGCGTTGGAACAGGTTTGGGCAAAGTATGGCCTAACCGAGCGGCTTACGCTCATTGACCTGTCCGGCGATTTCCGTCTGGACAGCGCAGAGGTTTTCGAGCGCGCCTATGGCAAACCCCATCCCTATCCGCGGGCGTTGGGCAGCTTCGTCTATGGCTTGCCGGAATGGCAGAAAGAAAAGATCAAAGGCGCCAAACGCATCGCCAGCCCCGGCTGTTTCGCCACCGCCATCCAGCTCGCCTTGCTGCCACTGGCGGGACTCAAAAATCTGGGATTCATCGCCGTGAGCGCCGCCACCGGCTCTTCCGGCTCCGGCGCCACGCCCGGCGAGACCACGCATCACCCGACCCGTGCCAATGATTTCCGGGCTTACAAGGTATTAAGTCATCAGCATGAAGCAGAAATCACACGCCTGCTGGATGCGGAAAAGACCAGCGGCTACAGCCTGGCCTTCGTGCCGCACTCTGCGCCGCTGGTACGCGGCATCTTCGCTACCGTGCAACTGCATCCGCCCGCCGCTCTCGCTCTGAATACGCAGGCGCTCAAAAAACTATATGAAGAGTTCTATCGGGACGCGCCATTCGTGCGGCTGGTGGAAGATACACCGCGCGTCGCGGCAGTGGTGGGCAGCAATTTCTGCGACATCGCCGTGCATGAAAAGTACGGCAACGTCGTGATCATGGCGGCGCTGGATAATCTGGTGAAGGGTATGGCCGGGCAGGCAGTGCAGAATATGAGCATTGCACAGGGGTTCGAGAAGACTGAAGGGCTCTCTGCGGCGGGGATTTATCCTGGATGAACGGATTGTCGCGTGCCTGAGTTTGCGCGACAATGACAGCAAGTCGGGAACTGGAGAGGAAAATCATGTTGCTCACGGCTGTTTTGTTGCCTGCTCCTGAAGGAGGCTTTACTGCCTTGAATCCGGAGACGGGCTCTACCTCGCAAGGTGAGACGGTCGAAGAAGCGCTCGCCAATCTTCGCGAGGCTACCGAATTGTTCCTCGAAGAATTTCCTCTTTCCAGTTCCGGCCGACCCTTGATCACCACCTTCGAGATCATGGCGCATGCCTAGCCTGCCGCACGTATCCGGTGCGGAGATTGTGCGCGCTCTCAAAAAATCTTAGTTTCGTTGTTGCGCGGCAGCGTGGCAGTCACATCGTGCTACGGCGTGGCACGAGGGGCTGTGTTGTGCCTAATCATCGCGAAAATAGATTCCCCCGGCTAAAGCCGGGGTCCTTACCGTTACAGTTCCATACGGAACTGACCTGAATCCTGATGAAACACCAGGATTCAGGAACCGGCGGCGGTAGTAACCGCCGCCGGGCCCATTCATCCCCGGGTAAACCCGGGGTATTCTGTCTGCGACCGCATAAAAACTGGCACGTTCTCAGGTCTACTTAAGCAGGCTGGACTTACGGCAGAGGAATTCATCCAGGCATTACGGTCTTGAATCCGACCTAGCACGAGTGCCGGCAATTTGGTGCGCTTTCGCTTCCGGCGTCCAATGGACGCTCATTCCCTGAGACCGAATTCCTTGAGGATTTCCTCATGCGGGATTGTCTGCCCGGCATCGCTCTGCGCAAGGCCGCGTTCAATTGAGCGGCGCAGTGCAACCTGGTACATGACATCGTCCCAGGTGGCATTAGGTGGTAATTGCTCCGCCAAGTAGCGCACTTTTTCGCTGATGGATTCGGGGCTGGTCGCCATGGGTTTTCTCAGAAGATTGATGTTCAATTCTAGGGAAGGTCTGATCAATTGAGTAACTGTAGTGGATTAGGGATGTGCAAGGAGTTAAGGGTGCCCCGAACTGCTAACCGCCGGGTATCCAACCCGCGGATTTCAGTGTGGTGGCCCTTCGTTGTTCCGC
>JAJYUH010000028.1 GCA_021792635.1 Natronospirales bacterium
GAGCATGGCACACGAGTCGCACCATTCGCACTGAGTTGTTTTAACTGTCAAATCGGCCGTAGGAGAGTTCAATGGATATCGTCAGTCTGATTGCACACGTTCAGGGCCTCACCGCCATCGCCGTGGGTCTGGTATTCGGCCTGGGCGCGCTCGGTACCGCCATCGGTTTCGGCATCTTGGGCGGCAAGTTCCTGGAAGGCTGTGCGCGCCAGCCGGAGCTGTCCAACATGCTTGCTGGTCGCATGTTTCTGATGGCAGGTCTCCTGGACGCCGTGGCCATGATCGGCATCGGCTTTTCGCTGTATTTCGTGTTCGACAACCCGTTCGCGACCGCGGTGAAGGCGGCAGCCAAGATCGTGAGCCACTGAGTTCGATGTTTCATCCACTTCAAGAGGGTGTACGGCAGTGAATATTGACGCCTCACTGTTCGCGGAAGCCATCGCGTTCGGCCTGTTCATCTGGCTGACGATGAAGTTCATTTGGCCGCGTATTACCAAGGCCATGGATGAGCGTGCGGCGAAGATCGCCGACGGCTTGGCCGCCGGCGAACGTGGCCGGAAGGATCTGGAGCATGCCCAGGTGAAAGCCACGGAAATCCTGCATGCAGCGCGCGACAAGGGCGCCGAAGTAGTGGACGTTGCCAGCCAGCAAGCGTCGCGGATTCTGGAAGAAGCCCGCAAGGAAGCTCAGGCGGAACGCCAGCGCCAGGTGGAAGCCGCCAAGGCCGAGATCCGCCAGGAACTCAACCGCGCCAGGGTCGCGCTGCGCGCCGAGGTGGCCAAGGTCGCCGTTGCCGCCGCCGAACGCATCCTCGATCGTGAGATTGATCCCAAAGCCCACAAGGTGCTGCTGGACGATCTCGCACAGCAGATCCACTAAGGCAGAACCTTATGGCCGAAACCATCACGCTCGCCCGTCCCTACGCCAAAGCGGTTTTCGAACTCGCCCGGCAGCGGCACGAGCTGGAGCCGTGGAGCACGCTGCTGGCGCTGCTGGCCGACCTTACCCGCAACCACAGCGTGCAACTGATGCTGGACGACCCCCGGGTACCGCCTGCCGCGCGCGCCGAAGCGCTGCTGGAACTTTGCATCATGGCGGGACACAAGCCTGATGCGCACAGCCGCAATTTCGTGAAACTGCTGGCCGAGTATCGCCGCCTGCGGATCCTGCCGGAGATTGCGGCGGCCTACACAGCTCGGCGCGAGCAGGCGGAAGGCATCGTCGAAGTGGAGATGCGCGCCGCCACGACGGTGGATGAGGCAGAACAGGCGCGCATCCGCGCGGCGCTCAAACACAAGTTGGGCCGCGATGTGAAGCTTACGTGTGTCACGGACAAGTCACTCATCGGCGGCGCCGTCATCCGCGCCGGCGATCTGGTGATAGACGGTTCCGTGCGCGACAAATTGGACCGCCTCGCGGCAGTCATTATTCAGTAACCGGATTACAGGACTTCAAGGATTCCGATCATGCAACTCAATCCTTCGGAAATCAGCCAGCTCATCAAGCAACGCATCGAGCACTTCGATGCGGATGCGGAAACCCGCAATGTGGGCACCGTGGTAAGCGTTACCGACGGCATCGTGCGTATCCACGGTCTGCAGGCGGCCCAATATGGTGAAATGCTGGAGTTTCCCAAGAATACTTTCGGCCTGGCGCTGAATCTGGAACGCGACTCTGTGGGCGCGGTGATTCTCGGTGACTACAAGCACATCTCGGAAGGCGACACGGTGAAAACCACCGGCCGCATCCTGGAAGTGCCGGTGGGTCCGGAATTGCTGGGCCGCGTGGTGAACTCCCTCGGCCAGCCGATTGACGGCAAGGGTCCCATCAAGACCCAGTTCAGCTCGCCCATCGAGAAAGTGGCGCCGGGCGTGATCGAGCGCCAGTCAGTGTCGCAGCCGGTGCAGACCGGTCTCAAGGCCATAGATTCCATGGTGCCCATCGGCCGCGGTCAGCGCGAGCTGATTATCGGCGATCGCCAGACCGGCAAGACTGCGGTGGCGGTGGATACCATCATCAACCAGAAAGGCAAGAATCTGTTCTGCGTGTATGTGGCCATCGGGCAGAAGAATTCCTCCATTGCCAGCGTGGTGCGCAGGCTGGAGGAACAGGGCGCCATGGAATACACCATCGTGGTGGCGGTGTCCGCGTCCGAATCCGCCGCCTTGCAATACATCGCACCCTATGCGGGCTGCGCCATGGGCGAGTATTTCCGCGACCGCGGCCAGGATGCCCTGATTGTGTACGACGACCTTACCAAGCAGGCCTGGGCCTACCGTCAGGTGTCGCTGCTGCTGCGCCGTCCGCCGGGCCGCGAAGCCTACCCGGGCGACGTGTTCTATCTGCACTCGCGCCTGCTGGAGCGCGCCGCGCGCGTGAACCCCGAGTATGTGGAGAAATTCACCAACGGCGAGGTCAAGGGCAAGACCGGTTCGCTCACCGCACTGCCCATCATCGAGACCCAGGCGGGCGACGTGTCGGCATTCGTACCGACGAACGTGATCTCCATCACCGACGGCCAGATTTTCCTGGAAACGGACTTGTTCAACGCCGGCATCCGGCCCGCCATCAACGCCGGTATCTCCGTATCGCGGGTGGGCGGTGCCGCCCAGACCAGGATCATCAAGAAGCTCGGCGGCGGCGTGCGTCTGGCGCTGGCCCAATTCCGGGAACTGGCGGCGTTTGCGCAGTTCGCCTCGGATCTGGACGAGGCCACACGCAAGCAGCTGGAACGCGGACGGCGCATCACCGAGCTCATGAAGCAAAAGCAGTATTCGCCCTTGTCCATCGCCGACATGGCGCTGTCGCTGTATGCGGTGAATGAGGGTTACCTGGACGATGTGGATGTGAAGAAGGTGGTGGCTTTCGAGGCCGCCATGCAAAGTTATTTCCAAACCCATTTTGCGGCGTTGCGCGACCGGATCAACGCCAGTGGCGATTACAACAACGAGATTGAAACGGGCCTGAAGAAAGTGGTGGAAGAATTCAAAAAGACCCAAGCTTGGTAAGACTAATGATTTCACGCAGCACGCAGTACACAGCACACAGCACGGGTTAACCGCATGGCAGGCGCAAAGGAAATCCGGACGCAGATCAAGAGCATCCGCAGCACCCAGAAAATCACCAAGGCCATGGAAATGGTCGCGGCCAGCAAGATGCGCAAGGTGCAGGGGCGCATGACGGCGTCGCGTCCCTACGCCGACAGGATACGCAAGGTCATCGGGCATCTGGCCAAGGCCAATCCCGAGTACCGCCATCCATTCATGCTGGAGCGCGAAGTGAAGCGCGTGGGCTTCATCATCATTTCCACAGACCGTGGTCTGTGCGGCGGCCTGAACGTGAATCTGTTCAAGACCGCCATCCTTGCACTGCGTGAGTGGCGCGGAAAGCAGGTGGAGTCGGATTTTTGCATACTCGGCGCCAAGGCGGTGGCGTTTTTCCGCCGCGTGGGCGGTAGGGTGCTGGCGCAGACGACGCACCTGGGCGACACGCCCCATGTGGAAGATTTGATCGGTAGCGTAAAAGTGATGCTGGATGCTTACCGCGACGGCACCATCGACAGGCTGTATTTGGTGAACAACGTGTTTGTGAATACCATGAGCCAGAAACCCACCGTAATCCAGTTACTGCCGGTACAGGGTATCGAGGATCCGGAGCTGCAGGCTCACTGGGATTACATTTACGAGCCGGAATCGCGCGAATTGCTGGACAGCGTACTCACCCGCTTCGTGGAATCGCAGGTCTATCAGGGGGTGGTGGAAAATGTGGCCTGTGAACAGGCGGCGCGCATGGTGGCCATGAAATCCGCCTCCGACAATGCTGGCGATCTGATTAACTCACTACAGCTTGCTTACAACAAGGCGCGCCAGGCTGCGATCACCAAAGAGCTTGCCGAGATTGTCGGTGGCGCGGCGGCGGTTTAGAAAATACGGGTGCTGCGTGCAAAGTGCCGGGTGCTGCGCAAGAAGGGTCTCATCATGACACTCAGCACGCAGTACGCAGCACACAGCACGGGAATAGTTTTTGAATTGAGGATTCAACTATGAGTTCCGGAAAAATCGTACAGGTCATCGGCGCCGTGGTGGACGTGGAATTTCCGCGTGATGCCATTCCCGAGGTGTATGACGCGCTCAAGCTGGAGGACGGCGGCCTGACGCTCGAAGTGCAGCAGCAGTTGGGCGACGGTGTGGTGCGCACCATCGCCATGGGCTCGTCCGAAGGCCTGAAGCGCGGCCTCAAGGTGAAGAACACCGGCGCCCCCATTTCGGTCCCGGTGGGCAAGGGCACCCTGGGACGCATCATGAACGTGCTGGGCGAGCCGGTGGATGAAGCGGGTCCGGTGCAGGCCGAGGTGCACTGGGCCATTCATCGCAAGGCGCCGTCCTACGAGGAGCAGTCCGGTTCCACGGACCTGCTGGAGACCGGCATCAAGGTCATAGACCTGCTGTGTCCGTTTGCCAAGGGCGGCAAGGTGGGATTGTTCGGCGGCGCCGGCGTGGGCAAGACCGTCAACATGCTGGAACTGATCAACAATATCGCCAAGGAACATTCCGGCCTGTCGGTGTTCGCCGGCGTGGGCGAGCGTACCCGCGAAGGCAATGACTTCTATCACGAGATGGCGGAGTCGGGCGTCATCAATCTGAAGAATCTGAACGAGTCCAAGGTGGCGATGGTGTACGGCCAGATGAACGAGCCGCCGGGCAACCGACTGCGCGTGGCGCTCACCGGCCTCACCATGGCCGAGTATTTTCGCGACGAAGGCCGGGACATTCTGTTCTTTGTGGACAACATTTACCGTTACACCCTCGCCGGCACGGAAGTATCCGCGTTGCTGGGGCGCATGCCCTCGGCGGTGGGGTACCAGCCGACGCTGGCCGAGGAGATGGGCGTGCTGCAGGAGCGCATCACTTCCACCAAGAAGGGCTCCATCACCTCCGTCCAGGCGGTGTACGTGCCGGCGGACGACTTGACCGACCCGTCGCCGGCCACGACTTTCGCGCACCTGGACGCCACGGTGGTGTTGAGCCGAGACATCGCTTCACTGGGCATCTATCCCGCGGTCGATCCGCTGGATTCCACTTCGCGTCAACTGGATCCGAACGTCATCGGCCAGGAGCACTATGACACCGCACGCGGCGTGCAGGCGGTGCTGCAGCGTTACAAGGAGTTGAAGGACATCATCGCCATCCTCGGCATGGACGAACTGTCCGAGGAAGACAAGCTGGTGGTGCAGCGCGCCCGCAAGATCCAGCGTTTCCTGTCGCAGCCATTCTCCGTGGCGGAAGTGTTCACCGGCTCGCCCGGGAAGTACGTGCCCCTCAAGGAGACCATCCGCGGCTTCAGGGGCATCGTCAACGGCGATTATGATCAGTTGCCGGAGCAGGCCTTCTATATGGTGGGCTCCATTGACGAGGCGGTGGAGAAGGCCAAGACTCTGTAACAGGACGGACACGCGAGCGTATGGCAATGACTTTTCATGTGGACGTGGTGAGCGCCGAGCAGGAGATATTCTCCGGTACCGCGGAAATGGTATTCGCGCCGGCGGAGATGGGCGAGCTCGGCATCACGCCGCGTCACGCGCCGCTGCTTACGCGCTTGAAGCCCGGTACGGTACGCGTCAAGACCGGCACGGACGAGGAAGCGGTATTTTACGTGTCCGGCGGCATTCTGGAGATCCAGCCGCACGTGGTCACGGTGCTTTCCGACACCGCTCTGCGCGCCCGCGACATAGACGAAGCCGCCGCCCTGGAGGCCAAGCGCCGCGCCGAGGAAGCGCTCAGCAACCAGAGCGCCGAGGTGGATATGGTCCGCGCCCAGGCGGAGCTGGTGGAAGCCATCGCCCGGCTGCGCACCCTGGAGCACCTGCGCAAAAAACTGGGCGGACATTGATACGCCTACGGCGGGAACCAGCCGGTTTTCAGCTATCATTTCCCGGCCTTATTTGAGCCCTGGGGACGGGGAAACAGTCTGTCATGCCGTTAAGCGTCATCATCCTGGCCGCCGGCCAGGGCAAACGGATGCATTCCGATCTTCCCAAGGTGTTGCAGCCCCTGGGCGGCATGACGTTGCTTGAGCATGTGGTGCACGCCGCCGCGGCGCTCAAACCCGCACACATCCATGTTGTCTATGGTCACGGCGGCGATCAGGTGCCCGCCACACTCGGGCATTTGCATGTCCACTGGGTGCAGCAGTCGGAGCAGCTGGGCACCGGTCACGCCGCCATGCAGGCGATGCAGCACATCTCCGACGATCATGTGGTGTTGGTGCTCTACGGCGATGTGCCGCTGGTGCGCAGCACAACCCTGCAGAAGCTGACGGATTCCGCCGCGCACGGCGAACTGGCGGTGCTCACCGCGCTGGTTGCCGATCCCTCCGGCTACGGCCGCATGCTGCGTGATGCCGAGGGCCAGGTGCAGCGCATTGTCGAGCACAAGGACGCCGGTGCGGCAGAACGCAGGATCACTGAAATCAATACCGGACTCATGGCCTGCAAGGCGTCATTGCTGCACCGCTGGCTCAAGGAGGTGCGTAATCACAATACGCAGAAGGAGTATTACCTCACGGATGTCGTCGCCATGGCGGTGACGGAAGGTGTTCTGGTGCATGGCGTCACAGCCGCGGAGGAAAGCGAAGTGGCGGGTGTCAATGATCGCAAGCAGCTGGCTGCTGCCGAGGCAACCCTGAGACAGCGCATTGCCGACGCACTCATGCAGCAGGGGGTGACGCTGCGGGATGCGGCACGCATTGATGTGCGTGGTCAGTTGAGCTGCGGCCGGGATGTGGTCATTGACGTCAACTGCGTGTTCGAGGGCGAGGTGAAGCTCGGCAGCCGGGTGCATATCGGTCCCAATACCGTTATTCGGGACTGCGAGATCGGCGACGATAGCGAGGTGTTTGCCCATAGTGTGCTGGACGGCGCACGCATCGGTGCGCGGGTGCGCATCGGCCCGTTTGCGCGCATTCGTCCGGAGAGCGAGCTGGGGGACGAGACACACGTGGGAAATTTCGTGGAAGTGAAGCAAAGCCGCCTGGGGAAACACAGCAAGGCCAATCACCTGACCTATCTGGGCGACGCGGAAATCGGCAGCGAGGTGAACGTGGGCGCCGGCACCATCACCTGCAATTATGACGGCGTGAACAAGCACCGCACCGTGATCGGCGACGGTGCCTTTATCGGCTCCAACACCGCGCTGGTGGCGCCGGTCACCGTGGGCGCGGGCGCCACCATCGGCGCCGGTTCGGTGATTACCAGAGATGCACCGGCGGAAGCGCTGACCCTGGAGCGGGCGGAGCAGAAGACGGTGAAGGATTGGAAAAGACCGCAGAAAAAATCCTAGTGCTGCGTGCAGGGTTCTGCGTGCTGCGTGAAGAAAGAATTTTCCGCAGCACCCAGCACGCGGAACGCAGCACCGGCTTGGTTGAAAGAACATGCAGCTTACAAATTAGGGTACACCCCTAATATATGAGGGTTCGAGCATGTGCGGAATTGTCGGAGCGGTGGCGCGGCGCGACGTGGTACCAATCCTGGTGCAAGGACTGCTGCGTCTGGAATACCGCGGCTACGACTCCGCCGGCCTGGCCATACTGGACGGCGGTATCCGCCGAGTGCGCACCGTGGGGCGCGTGGCCGAGCTGCAGACCAGGGCCAATGCCGAGCACCTGCATGGTTTCATCGGTATCGGCCATACCCGCTGGGCCACTCACGGCGGGGTCACCGAGTCCAATGCACACCCGCATGTGTCGCGCGACGAGATTGCCGTCGTCCACAACGGCATCATCGAGAATCACGAAGCCCAGCGTCTGCGGCTGCAGAAACTCGGTTACGAGTTTGCCTCGCAGACTGATACCGAAGTCATCGCACATCTTGTCCATTACCATTTTTCGCAGACGCAGGATCTGTTCCGCGCCACGCAGCAGGCGGTGCGCGAGCTGGTGGGCGCCTACGCCATCGGTGTGGTATCCATCCAGGCTCCGGACGCGGTGATTTGCGCGCGTATGGGCTGCCCACTGCTCATCGGTCTGGGCCAAGGTGAGAACTTTGTGGCTTCGGATGTCTCCGCGGTGCTCACCGCCACCCGCCGTGTCATCTACCTGGAAGAAGGCGATGTGGCGGAAGTGGGCCGCGAACAGGTCAGTATCGTGAGCCGGGACGGCAGGCCGGTGAAACGCAAGGTGCACGAGAGTGACGTGTCGCTGGAATCCATGGAGCTGGGCCCCTACAGCCACTTCATGCAGAAGGAGATCCATGAACAGCCGCGGGCACTGACCGATACCGTCGAAGGCGTGATTGACGCGGGCTTCGTGCCGGAGCTGTTCGGCCAGGCGGCGGCGGTGATCTTCAAGAACATCAGCGCGGTGAAAATCCTGGCGGCCGGCACCAGCTATTACGCGGGACTAACCGCCCGCTATTGGATTGAAGGCATCGCCAGAATTCCCGTGAGCGTGGAGATCGCCAGCGAATACCGCTATCGTGACTCCGTACCCGATCCGCGCCAGCTCGTCATCACCATCTCCCAGTCCGGTGAGACCCTGGACACCCTGGAGGCGCTGAAGCACGCCCAATCCCTGGGGCACGACCAGACCCTGTCCATCTGCAACGTGCGGGAAAGTGCCATTCCACGCGCGTCGAAGCTGGTGTTCCATACCCGTGCCGGCGCGGAGATCGGTGTGGCTTCCACCAAAGCCTTCACCACCCAGCTGATCACCCTGTTTACCCTGGCGGTGACGCTGGCCCAAGAGCGCGGACTGCTGGACGCGGAACGGCTGGCCGGATACATGGAAAGCCTGCGACACGCCCCCGGCAGCGTGCAGCATGCGCTTAACCTGGAGCCGCAGATCGCCGAGTGGGCCAAGCTATTCGCGCCCAAACAGCACGCCCTGTTCCTGGGACGCGGGATTCATTACCCGATCGCGCTGGAAGGGGCGCTGAAACTCAAGGAAATTTCCTACATCCACGCCGAAGCCTATCCCGCCGGCGAACTCAAGCACGGCCCGCTGGCGCTGGTGGACCGGGACATGCCGGTAGTGGTGATCGCGCCCAACGACGCGCTGCTGGAGAAGGTGAAATCCAACATGCAGGAAGTGCGTGCCCGCGGCGGCGAACTGTTTATATTCGCCGACTTGGACAGCCATTTCGCCGAGAGCGAGAGCGTGCGCGTAATCCGCACGCCGCGGCACGTCGGCATCCTCTCGCCCATCGTGCACGCCATTCCGGTGCAACTGCTCGCCTACCACAGCGCGCTCACGCGCGGCACCGACGTGGACAAGCCCCGCAATCTGGCCAAGTCCGTTACGGTTGAATAGTGCGGTTGGCATAAAAAGTCGAGTATGACCCGAACCATCCGCACGCGGTCGCGAGCCTGACAACTCCCACGGGGGCCACCCGTACCTTCAGCTACGATGCCGACGGCAATCTGCTGACCGAGACAGGCGATGTGAACCGACAAGTGACCTGGACCAGCTACAACAAACCCAGCCAGATCACCGGCGACGGCGCGACCGAGACTTTCCTCTACGGCCCGGACAGGAGTAGGCTGGTGACCGCGATCACGAAAGGTTCTGACACCGTGACCACGACTTACATTGATGGCCTGTTCGAGCAAATGCTCAGGTTTTATCTTTGATGTTATCAACAGCTTGCGCCGCCGTGAAAATCGGTATGCCCTGATAGCTTTTGAGCGTGAGCAGGTCGGTATCACCAGAGACGATGGCATCGGCTTTGGAGGCAAGCGCGCAGGCAAGCACTTGGTCATCATCAGGGTCACGCGTTACCGGTTGCGGTAATGCGGTTGTCTCGATTACGTGCGCAATAACGGCATAATCTTCCACCAGTGTCATGGCGGACATCTGCGCCTTGCGGAGGCGAGCGGCAAACTTGTCGCGCTTGATTACCTCCGCCAGCTCCGTGAGTAATGGCAGGCTGGTGACCAGGGTCAATTGTTTATGGCGGCCGGCATCCAATAGCTGTTGCGGCGGGCCTTTCCAAAGCAGGCCGGATAATACGACATTTGGTGTCAGCGACGATCCGCATTCGGCGTGTGCCGCGCGGCACGCGCCGCCCTGATTTCCTCCTGCATCTCCTCAGCAGTCATTGGCGGTAGGTCAAGGGCCTGGAGTCTTGCCATCGCCTCACCCAGCCGTCGGCTGGCGTTGGCCCGAACCTTATCATCTCGAACCGTGAGGAAGTCAACGAAATCCTCGACTTCCGCCAGCCGTTGGGGTGGAAGCATCTTAAGTTTTTCCAGTAATACTTTGGAATCCGCAGCCACGGAGCTTACCTTGGTGTGTAATACAGCGGTATGATGAGCCTGACTTGCAAAGCGTGTCAACGGAGTGGTTCGCTTTGAAACCAATTGTCGCTTTCGGTCGCAAGGCCTAGGTATGCGGAACGGTGATGTCGGACACCTTGAGTTTATATGTGCGGGATGAAGTCGGCAGCGTGGAGGTGACGAGCGACGGCAGCGGCCGGAGCATTGCGCGCTATGCGTACAGTGCCTGGGGTAAGGCGCGGCCGGTCGCGGGGGCGGGGCAAACGCAATCTGCCGCGGGCGGTGGCCATGTATTTGAGCCAGACGCGGGGCCGGCGAAAGCTCGCGGAGATTGCCCGGGCATTTGGCGTGGGCCACTATGCCACGGTGGCGGCGACCATCCGGCGCCTGCGGGACACGCTGGAAGGCGATGCGGTACTGGCGAAACGGGTGGCGCAGATTGAAGCCGAATGACAATAATATATTAAGAGCGTCTAACAAAATGAAATTTGGCGTCTACACTTATGGGCATCGCATGACCGGGAGCCAGTGCGATGCCGAAGCCCTTGGTGGATGACCGATGATGGAGCATCATCGAACCGCTACTACCGCGCAAGCGACGACGCCGACGACACCCTGGGCGTCTGCCTCTGGAGGATCGGCGGATACTGACTGGGATTCTGTTCGTACTGCAGTCCGGTATTCCTTGGGAAATGCTGCCCAAGGAGATGGGGTGTGGTTCGGGGATGACCTGCTGGCGGCGGCTGCGGGACTGGCAACAGGCGGGGGTTTGGGACCGGTTGCACCGGGTGTTGCTTGCGAAATTGCGCCAAGCGGACAAGCTCGATTTTGCCCGAGCGGTGGCCGACAGCTCCTCGGTGCGTGCGGTCCACGGGGGAAAAAAACTGGACCGAACCCAACCGATCGCCGTAAAGCGGGCTCGAAACACCATCTCCTCACGGATGCCCAAGGCATTCCCCTGACGGTCATTCTCACCGAGGCCAACCGCCACGATGTTACGCAACTGTTGCCCCTGGTCGACGGCATTCCTCCGATCGCCGGTAAACCGGGCGCGCCTCGTTACCGTCCCGATGTGGTCCAGGCCGACCGCGGCTATGACTCCCAACCGCACCGCCGGGCGCTGGCCGCCTGCGGCATTCGCACCCAGATTGCTCGCCGCCACACCGAGCACGGCAGTGGCTTGGGCGTGACCCGTTGGGTGGTGGAGCGCACCATCGCTTGGCTGCATCAGTTCCGACGCCTGCGCGTTCGCTACGAACGCCGCCCCGACATTCACGAAGCGTTCCTCAAACTCGGTTGTGACATCATCTGCTGGCGTTTCTTGGCTACCACATGAAAACTCATTTTGTTAGATGCTCTAAGTCAAGACTTCGTATCTCATATCTTGATCCCGCCGTTGGAATGCAAGATGTTATGCGTGATGAAGCGGCCGGGGCGGATGAGGCTGGCAAGACTTTAGGCGGTACAGCCTGTGGGTCAGA
>JAJYUH010000015.1 GCA_021792635.1 Natronospirales bacterium
GGTTGTCCCGCTTCCCCTAACCTCCGAAAACGGTGGCTACCCCCCGATGAAATCGGTGGCTACCATCCCGTGAAATGGGTGGCTCCCATGAGGTGAAATCCCTGGCTCCCATTACGTGAAATACGCAGAACGCCGCCTGCAAGCATCTAACCACCGGAATCAATACCGTATCAACGCCGCACCCCAGGTAAATCCGGCGCCGAAAGCCTCTAGCAGCAGGGTCTGGCCACGCTGGATGCGCCCATCCCTCACCGCCACATCCAGCGCCATGGGCACCGATGCCGTGGAAGTATTGCCATGATCCCGGACGGTGAGAATGACCCGCTCCATGGGCAGCTTCAGCTTGCGGGCGGTGGCCTCGATGATACGCAGGTTGGCCTGATGGGGGATCAGCCAGTCCAGCTTGTCTGCCGTCATGTTGTTGGCCTGCAAGGTCTCGGTCACGATCTCGCCGAGTTTGGTGACCGCCACCTTGAAGACCTCGTTGCCGCTCATGCGGATGAAATCCTTTCCCGACTTCATGTCATCGAAACCTTTTGACACACCTGAGGGGAAATACAGCAGATCGGCGTACTGGCCGTCCGCGTGCAGATGCGTGGAGAGGACGCCCGCTTCGTCCGAGGCCTGTAACACCACTGCGCCAGCACCATCGCCGAACAGTACACAGGTACTGCGGTCCGTCCAGTCCGTCATGCGCGACAAAGTCTCCCCACCCACGATCAGGGCACATTTGGCGCTGCCCGAGCGGATGAATTTATCTGCGATGTCGAGCGCGTAGATAAAACCGGTGCAGGCGGCTTCCAGACTGAAAGCTGTGCAAGCATGAATACCGAGACGCCGCTGCAACAGGCAGCCCATGTTGGGGAATATCTGGTCCGGAGTGGTGGTGCCGACGATAACAAGATCTATATCCTTGGCAGCGACGTCCGCCGCCTGCATGGCATTGCAGGCGGCCTTTTCGCAAAGGTCCAGGTTGGTCTCGTTTTCCGCAACGATATGACGACGCTCGATGCCGGTGCGGGAGCATATCCACTCATCGGTAGTATTCACCATCTTTTCCAGATCCGCATTAGTCAGGATTTTCTCCGGCAAACAGCGCCCCGTACCGGCGATTCTGGAATAAGCAGGTTTCATTGAGTCTTCGCCTGAAATTGAGACATCTGGTTTTCCAGCAACCCGCCGATACGCTGCGGCACTTGGTTCTGTACCTCGAGAATTGCAACGCGGATGGCGCTGGCGAAGGCTACGCGATCCGAGCCACCGTGGCTTTTAATCACCACACCGCGCAAGCCCAGCATGCTTGCGCCATTATAGTTACGTGGATCCAGCCGCCGCTTGAGGGCATGCAATACCGGAAGCGTGATCAGCGCCAGCACACGCGTCAATAGCGTACGGCGAAACTCCTGCCGGATGTACTGAGCAATCATCTTGGCAAGACCCTCAATGGTCTTTAGAGCCACATTACCCACAAAACCGTCGGTTACCACCACGTCCACATCTTTGGAAAAGATATCATCGCCCTCCACGAAACCGATGTAATTGAGATGGCTCTCAGAAAGCAGTTTGCCGGCCTCGCGCACCTTTTCGATACCCTTGATTTCCTCCTCACCGATATTCAACAGTCCCACGCGGGGTTCCTGTATGTTATGCACCGCACTGGCGAGTGCCGAGCCCATCACCGCGAACTGGAAAAGTTGATCCGGCGTGCAGTCGGCGTTAGCGCCAAGATCCAGCATATGGGTATGCCCGCCATGGGAAGGGATGAGCGCGCAAATAGCCGGACGATCTATGCCATGCACCGTTTTGAGCACAAAGCGTGCGGTAGCCATGAGCGCACCGGTATTGCCGGCACTCACGCAGGCATCCGCGATGCCGGACTTGACGAGGTCTATGGCCACGCGCATGGACGAATCTTTTTTACCGCGCAGTGCCTGCGATGGCAGCTCATCCATGAGCACCACTTCCGAGGCGTGCCGCACCATGAGCCGCGTGCCGTAAACTTCGCGATAGCGGTCCAGCATGGGGTCCAGCACCATGGAATCCCCCACGAGGATAATGCGCAGAAAAACGTGCTTCGCAAGCATGTCAATGGCGGCCGGCACTACCACGGAGGGACCGTGATCACCGCCCATTGCGTCCAGCGCAATCGTAACCGTGTTGTTGTTCATGCCACGGATGTAAACGCTCTGCGCCCTCGCCTGTTGTACCGTCACCGCATCCTCTGCCGACGACGGACAAAAGTCATCGGAACAGCAGGATTATTCCGAATAATACCGGAGAGAGAACGCGCTCAGTCTTCCTGACGCGTGTTCAGTATTTTTTTGCCTCGATATTGACCGTCGGTACCGATATGATGCCGGCGGTGGGTTTCGCCCGTAGCCTGATCGACGGAGAGTGCAGGACCCTTAAGCGCATCGTGTGAACGACGCATGCCGCGGCGCGAAGGGGTTACGCGACTTTTCTGGACAGCCATACTGGACTCCTCATGGAAAATATTTCAAGCATAATGGATCAACGGTGCTCAGGGGCCTTCAAGGTCGCACGCGGACCATCTGGCGCGGGTGCAATATTCTCGCCGGCCGAGTATGTCTCATGTCGTACCAATCCCGATGCTGCATTCCTCTGACGACGCATGTAAAGCCACCATCGGCAGAGCCAGTAACAGCTCGTCTTCAACGACGTCCGCCAGCTTCACCCGTCCGCTGGCAGATACCAGCGGCTCATAGCCAGCGGGTAATCGGGCAGCTTCCTCTTCTCCCCGTATCCAAGCCATATGCAATGCCGCCGTGACTGGAAGGCGCATGCTTCCAAGACAGCGCTGACAAGTCATGCCAAGCGTTACCTGCACGCGGCCCTGCACAATAATCCGACCGCCGTCAGTAAATACCTGCAGTTCTATCTCAGCGACGCCACCGGAATCCGCTACCGCCGCAGTGAGCCGTGGCAGCGTGACGAGCCTAAGCTGGCCCGTCAACCGTACAAGCTGGCGGGTCGCCCGCGTCAGGTCCAGGTACTCCGGCAACGTGCCTGACATAAGCGCGCTATGATACGTTTTGCGCCTGGAGTTGTCAAAAGAAAATAGCGGCAACCCCTTGTTTTTATTGCTGCTTGCCAGCATTGAACTGAGCGCGTAAAACGTCCGCCCACGCGGCAGCAACTCACCGGAAATCAGCATGCAGATTGTGCTTGCTTCCACCTCCCCCTACCGCCATGCCCTGCTGCAAAGGCTCGGGCTCGCGTTCATCTGCGATCCGCCTGAAGTGGACGAATCTCCACAGCCCCGGGAAGCTCATGCAGCGCTGGCGCAGCGGCTCGCGCGTACCAAGGCACAAGCGGTAGCGGCACGCCATCCGCATGCACTGGTAATCGGTTCGGACCAGGTCGCGGCCCTGGGTACCGGTATTCTCGGCAAGCCGGAGACTCATGAGCATGCAGTAGCACAATTGACAGCCGCCTCCGCCCGGGTGATGAATTTCTACACCGGCTTGTGTGTGCTGGACACGCGCACGGGCCGGTATCATGAGTGTCTGGATACGACCCGCGTCCGCTTTCGGCAGTTGAATGCGGCGGAAATAGAGCGTTATCTCAAAATAGAACAACCCTACAACTGCGCCGGAAGTTTCCGAGCGGAAAGGCTGGGCATCAGTTTGTTCAAAGCCGTTGAATCCGAGGACCCTACCGCCCTGCTGGGGATGCCACTCATCAGTTTATGCCGTTGCCTGCGGGCAAGCGGGATTCCGGTCCCTTAGCTGGAATTTCCCAGTCGGTCCAATACTTCTTGCAGACTATCGTCCAGAGGTGCATTCATCCGCAGTGACTCGCCGCTGCCGGGATGGGTGAAAGCAAGGCTCTGGGCATGCAGAAACATGCGTTTAAGGCCGCTGGCATAAAACCGTCTGTTGATATCCCGCCGGCCGTATTTATCGTCGCCCACTACCGGATGGCCCAAGTGCGACGCATGCACGCGAATCTGATGGGTGCGGCCGGTCAGGATTGCCACCTCCACCAAAGTCGCGTCTTCGAACAGTTGCAGCGGCCGGAACCGACTCTCGGATTCCTTGCCCGCGTCGGATACCCGTACGCGGCGCTCACCACTTTGCAGTACGTTCTTCTCCAGCGTGAGGTGGACACGCTGCTCTCCGCCTTGCCAACGTCCACTCAAGAGGGCGAGATAGCATTTTCCCACCCGCCCCTCCCGCCAGGCGGCATGCAGCGTGCGCAAGACGCTGCGCTTTTTCGCCACCATCAGACAGCCGCTGGTTTCCCGATCGAGACGGTGCACCAGCTCCAGTGAGTGTTCTTCCGGTCGCATGATCCGTAATGCCTCGATCACGCCGAAACTGATGCCGCTGCCGCCATGCACCGCTACACCGGCCGGTTTGTTGAGTACCAGCAACTGACTGTCTTCAAACAGGATGGCTTTTCGAAGCGCGGCAAGTTGGCGGCTGCCGGGGAGGGAAGGCCGCGCAGTTTCCGCCTGGCGTACCGGTGGCAAACGTATTTCGTCGGCAACCTGCAGCCGGTAGTCCGGCTTCACGCGCCCACCATTGACCCGCACCTGGCCGGTACGCAGCAGCCGGTACACGTGGCTTTTGGGCACGCCCTTGAGAATCCGGAATAGAAAATTGTCGAGGCGTTGCTCCGCCGCCTCCTCTTCAATGGCCACATGCCGGGCTTTTGGAGAGAGATTTTCCACATAAGCTCCTGAAAATAAAAGCCTTCGAGTCGTTGAAGGGGCATGGCTTCGCTGTTATAGTACCCGACAGGTGGCGGAGCCGCGAACGAAATGGCGCCTTGTGTCACCACCTGAAAAGCCCCGTATGGGGTTTTGCAAGGTCTATAGGTGGGGTCTGCCGTGCTTAATCCAGCAGCCCCGTGTGTATGTGACGTCGCCGGCCTGAATGACCGGGTTTGAGCGCCGTTAGGACTGCGCTCCCATGCCTCGCATGGTCATGACGCGCCGACTGCAACCTGGGTTGGATTTATTCCGGCTGCTGCCCCGTGCGGCGCCTGTAAGTGAAGCTCTGAAATCCCGCCTGAGGGCCGTCTGGCCTACCGTGATCCTGCGCAGACCGTGGTGGAGCGTCTGCGAGGAACAACATGAAAAGAATGCTGGTGAACGCAACTCAGCCGGAGGAGTTGCGCGTGGCCATGGTGGATGGCCAGAAACTTTACGATCTGGATATCGAAGTTCCCTCCCGCGAGCAGAAAAAGGCCAATATCTACAAGGGCAAGGTTACCCGTATCGAGCCCAGTCTTGAAGCCTGCTTCGTGGATTATGGTTCCGAACGCCACGGTTTTCTGCCACTCAAGGAAGTCTCCCGCGTTTATTTCAAACCCGGCGCCGATCTGTCCGGCCGCCTCAATATCCGCGAATTGCTGCAGGAAGGCCAGGAGCTGGTGGTGCAGGTGGACAAGGAGGAACGGGGCAACAAGGGTGCCGCCCTCACCACCTTCATCAGCCTCGCCGGCCGCTTCCTGGTACTCATGCCCAATAACCCGCGCGCCGGCGGCGTATCACGCCGCGTGGAAGGCGACGACCGTGATGAGCTGCGCGAGGCTATGGCCGTGCTGCGCGTACCCGACGGCATGGGTACTATCATCCGTACCGCTGGCGTTGGCCGCAGCGTCGAGGAATTGCAATGGGACCTCGATTATCTCATCCAGGTATGGGATGCCATTGAGAAGGCGTCAGTCGGACGCACCGCTCCCTTTCTCATCTACCAGGAAAGCAATGTCATCATCCGCGCGTTGCGCGACTACCTGCGCACGGATGTAGGCGAAATCCTTGTGGATGATGAAAAAATGCACCAGGAAGCACGCCAATTCATGGAACAAATCATGCCCCAGAGCCTTTCCAAGCTCAAGTATTACGAGGACCGCGTACCGCTGTTTACCCGCTTTCAAATCGAGAGCCAGATCGAGGCCGCTTTTGGCCGTGAAGTGCGCCTGCCATCCGGTGGCGCCATGGTCATAGATCACACCGAGGCACTCGTCGCCATTGACGTGAATTCTTCGCGCGCCACCAAGGGCGGCGATATCGAGGAGACGGCACTGCGTACCAATCTGGAAGCCGCAGATGAAGTGTCGCGCCAGTTACGCTTGCGGGACCTGGGTGGTCTTATTGTGATTGATTTTATTGACATGGGACCGCAAAAGAACCAGCGGGAAGTGGAGGACCGGCTGCGTGAAGCGCTCAAGATGGACCGTGCGCGTGTGCAAGTAGGCCGCTTATCCCGTTTCGGACTGCTGGAAATGTCACGTCAGCGTTTGCGCCCCTCGCTGGGCGAATCCACCCAGGTGGTGTGCCCGCGCTGCGAAGGTGAAGGCCGTATCCGCGGCGTGGAATCCTTGTCGCTCTCCGTGCTGCGCCTTATAGAGGAGGAGGCCATGAAGGAGCGCACCTCACGGGTAGTGGCACAGCTGCCCGTGGCAGTGGCGACCTTCCTGCTCAACGAGAAACGCAAGATTATTTCGGATGTGGAACACCGCTGCGGCATAAACGTAGTGTTGGTACCCAACCCGCACCTGGACACACCCCGTTACGATATCCAGCGCCTGCGGGACGATGAAACGCATCAACCGGGTGCGCTCAGCACCAGTTACAAGCTGGTTACCGAACCGGCGTCACCAGCCATTCCGGGTGCAGAAGTCAGGCACGAACCTGTGGGGGCACCGGCGGTGAAAGGCATCGCGCCGGCCACACCGGCACCACCCTCACGCGTGGAAAGCCGCCCCCGGGCGGGGGCTTTTACACGCATGTGGCGCGCGCTATTCGGCAATGAGAAAATGCCGGCAATTTCCCCGCCAGCACCACATCCGCAACCCGCTCGCCGCGAGGAATCCAAACCTTGGGAGCGGGATCGGGAACGTGACCGCAACCGCGGCCGCCACCCCGCTTCCGGATCACGCCAGCGTGAACCACGCGGCAACGGTCAACCGCGGCCCCAGGAGCGCAACCAACCCCGTCCCCACGAACGCACCCAGCCCCATCTGCAGGAGCGCACTCAACCCCGCCCTTCGCAGGAGCCTGCGCAACCGCGTCCACCCGAACGCCCGCAGCTGCGCCCCGCATCGGCAGAGGAAAGCGGCAGCACACCGCCCCCAGCCAATGCTCCGCAGGCGGTACCGGCAGCCAGCGCAAACCGGTCGCAGGGGCGCGATAACAACCCCAACCGCAGCAGCCGTGGTACGCGTCGCGGACGCCGCGGTGGCCGCCGTCGCCGCCACTACGAGAAAGGGCAAGAGGCCGGCACTCGCACGGCTGCACCGGAAGAAAAGCGCCAAGATAATCGTACGGATACCATCCCGGATTTTCAGGGTACACCGCCGCCGCAACTGCCTGCCGTCCCGGTTACCACAAACCTAATTGAACCGGTACCGACGCATGCATTCCAGCCGGAACATGCCGATACCCCGCACCCGGACCGGACCATCCCGCTGTACCGCGCTCGTGAACAGGGCGATGCATCCGTAACCGGAACCAATGAAAGCACACCGGATATGCAGACCAGCGGGGAACCGCGTTCAAAATAAAGATGTGCGCACAGGCAAAGCATGCCCGGCTCATGGCGGGGCATGCTTTTTTATGATACTGCTCGCAAAATTGCATGCCCGCCCCTGTTCTCGGCAGAGATGCCTGA
The DNA here is from genome assembly GCA_021792635.1 of Natronospirales bacterium. GTDB lineage: Bacteria > Pseudomonadota > Gammaproteobacteria > Natronospirales > REEB76 > REEB76. The sequence continues at coordinate 7,644 of JAJYUH010000015.1, forward strand.
GCAGGCCAATGCCCCCCCGTTCCACCAACTCCAGTATCCGCTCAAACCCCGCCGCCCCGCCATAATACGGATCAGGTACCTCATCAGTACGGGTATCGTTTGCGAATGCCAGCAGCAAATGCATCCGGGCGCGGCTGTCATGCGGTTGCATGGCTTGCAGCCGGCGCAGATTGGCATGATCCATGGCCAGGATATAGTCGAACTCGGTGAAATCCCGAAGGCTTATTACGCGCCCCCGGTGTGCGCTGATATCAATGCCATGGAGTTGTGCGGTGAGGACCGCGCGTGCATCCGGCGGTTCACCCACATGATAGGCGTGGGTACCGGCGGAATCCACGCTTATCCCGAGCTCCGGTGCAAGTTTTTGATGCAGCTTGCGAAAAACACCTTCCGCCGTGGGTGAGCGGCAAATATTCCCCATGCACACAAAAAGCACCCCGATATCGCCATCACCATGCTGTCCCGTCATGGCTTCAGTCATCGGTCGGCATGCAATAGACCGGCCACGCGCTGCAGATCCTCCGGCGTATCCACGCTGGGTCCCGGCATTTCCCGTGCCACGTCTACTGCGATCTTCATGCCGAGCCACAGGGCACGCAATTGTTCCAGTTTTTCAAGCTGTTCCAGCTCACACGGCGGTATTGCGGCCAGTTGCCGCAGCGTCCCTGCGCGATAGGCATACAGGCCGATATGCCGCAGCGCACCGTGCCACTGCTGCTGTGAAATCAAACCCGCAGCGGCTCCATCGCGGTTCCAGGGCAGCGGTGCGCGGCTGAAATACAACGCATTACCCTCCTGATCCACTACCACCTTGGTGACGTCGGGATTGAGGAATTCACCCAGTCCATGGATGGGCGTACATAAAGTGGCCATGCATGCATCTTCACGGGAATCAAGGAGTGCCGCCACCTGGCGTATGGCACCGCCGGGCATGAGCGGTTCGTCTCCCTGCAAATTCACTACAATTTCCCCATCATCCCAGTCAAGCCGGCGCACCACTTCCGCGATGCGATCCGTACCCGAAGTATGCGCCGCGCTGGTCATTTCCACCGTGACGCCGGCTGCACAGCACGCATCGTGGATACGCCGGTCATCGGTGGCTACGATCACGCGTTGCGCGCCGCTTCGTTGCGCGCACGCGCATACATGCGCAATGAGCGGTTTGCCAAGAAGATCCGCCAATGGCTTCCCCGGCAGCCGTTGTGACGCATAGCGGGCGGGAATGACCACGGTAAAACGCATCAAACTTCCTCGTCGGGTCTGATCTCGCGAGCCTCGTCTTCCAGCATGACTGGAATGCCGTCACGCACCGGGTAACCCAGCCGGTCAGCCTTGCAGACCAGCTCCTGGGCTGACTTGCGATACACCAGTGGGCCCTTGCATAAGGGGCAAACCAGAATTTCCAGCAGTTTGGGGTCCATTGGATGTCCTCCTTATCCGCGACTCGCCGGTTCCACGCCGGCGGTTAACAAACGTTGGCGCACAACGCGCAGAATACGCGCGGCATCATCCTCGGCAAAGCGTGCCGCGGCCTCCACATACCAGTGGTGTGGAAGCCTGAAACCGCGGCATTTTACCGCGTCCTTCTCCGTCATCAGCACCGGAAGGCTGTCGTTGAAAAGCATATCCGCCGCGGATAATTGTGCATGATCCGGCAGTACCCGGCCGTCTACCAGCAAACCCCGGTCCTTCAGGGCCGCAAAAAATTGCTCGGGGTGACCGATACCCGCCACCCCATGCACGCGCCGACCGGAAAATTCCGCCAGCGGCACGGATCGGCCATCCCACAAACGAATGACGTTTCCCAGCGACAGATGCATAACCACGCTGCCTGCGGGCATGAAAGCCGTGGCGGCCGAGTCGGTCTTGCAAACGACGAAATCCGCCTCGTTAAGTCGCTCTGTGGATTCACGCAATGGTCCCGCCGGCAGCCGCCAAAGATTGCCAAACCCGCGCTTGCCGTCCAGCATGATGATATCAATGAGCCGCGCCATGCGGTAATGCTGCAGCCCGTCGTCACTGATAATCACGTTGACTGGAAATTTTTCCAGCAGACGGCGCGCCGCACTGACACGGTCCGGCCCCGCCACCACCGGCAGGTGCGTATGTCGCGCCAGCAGCACCGCCTCATCACCCGCGAGCAGAGGATCGGTTGCGGAGGTCACCAGCAACGGCCAGTGTTCCGATCTGCCGCCATGGCCGCGCGCGATGATACCGGGCTGATAACCTTGCGCCTGCAGGGCTTGCGCCAGCCATGCAACAAAAGGTGTCTTGCCGGTACCACCCACAGTGATATTGCCCACTACAATCACGGGTGCCGGCAGGGTAACAGCCGTGAAAACCCCATGCCGATAGCACCAACGCCGGATTGCAGTCAGACCGATGAATAATGCCGTCAGTGGAATGCAAAACCATACCGGTCCGTTGCCATACCAGCGCCTGAGCAACCATGCGCGAAATCTGTTACCGGACATGATAACGGATCAGACTACAGCCGCCTCACTGAACTGCATGCGATAGAGCATTGCATAATGACCGTTATGCGCCAGCAGTTCTGCGTGCCGGCCGCTTTCTATGATTCGTCCCCTGTCCATCACGATGATGCGGTCGGCCCGCTCCACAGTGGACAGGCGGTGTGCAATCACCAGCGTGGTGCGTGCATGCATGAGTTGTTCCAGCGCCGCCTGGATGTGCCGCTCCGACTCAGTGTCCAGTGCCGCAGTGGCTTCGTCAAGAATCAGCAATGGCGCATCTTTGAGAAGCGCGCGCGCCACGGCAATACGCTGCCGCTGGCCGCCTGAAAGCAGCACACCGCGATCACCCACCATGGTTTCCAGGCCCTGCGGCAGAAATTCTATAAACTCCATGGCATGTGCGGCTTCTGCGGCCATGCGAATCTCCCGCTCCGAACGCTCTGCAAGCGTGCCATAGGCAATGTTATTACGTATGCTGTCGTTAAACAGCACCACATCCTGACTCACCAGCGCGATCTGCTCGCGCAGGTCAGACAGGCGATAATCACGGATATCGTGCCCATCCAGTAAAATGGCGCCGGCGGTGGGATCATAGAACCGCGGCACCAGACTCGCGAGCGTGGATTTGCCGCTGCCAGACCGGCCCACCAGTGCGAGCGTTTCACCCGCCCGCGCCGTGAAGGATACCTGTTTGAGTACTTCTCCCTTCACCGGCGTATAAGCAAAACTCAATTCGCGGAACTCCAATGTACCCCGGGCGCGTGTCAGCGTCAGTCCACCGCCCGCCACTTCGCTTTCCTCATCCAGCAGCTCAAAAATGCTCTGGCCGGCGGCAATGCCCTTTTGCAGGGGCGCATTGATGTCAGTAAGGTGCTTCAAAGGCGCCATGATCAGCAGCATGGCGCTCAAAAATGCGCCGAAAGTGCCCACTGATACGGTCTGCAACATGGAAGGCAGCGTGGCAATGTAGATCACCAGCGCCATGCCCACACCAGCGATGAGCTGGATGATGGGGCTGGAACCTGCGTTTACCAGCATCAGCTTCATATTGAGATAGCGGTTACGCTCGTTGACCTGCTCGAATTTTGCCGCCTCATGCCGGATACCGCCGAACAACTTGATGACCCGGTGTCCGCTGATCACTTCCTCGGACGCCTTGGTCACGCTTCCCATGGAATCTTGAATATGAGCGCTATAACGCCGAAAACGACCGCTGACATAGCGCACCAGCAGCGCAATCAGCGGCCCAATCACCAGTATGAAAATCGACAATATCCAGCTCAGGTAAAACATCAGCCCGATGAGGCCAAGTATGGTCAAGCCATCACGGATGATGACAGTAATGGCATTGGTGGTGGCTTCGGCCACCTGTTCGATGTTATACGTCAGCTTGGAAATCAGCATGCCAGATGAGTTGTTATCGTAATAACGCGTCGGCAGCAGCAATAATTTACTGAATGCCTGGCCACGCAGGCTCTTGATGACGCTGCGGCCGACCCAACTGATGAAATAGGTGGCAAGGAAACCGGCCAGGCCGCGCAATACAAACAAACCGATTACCAGCATGGGAATCAGACGGATAGTTCGCGGGTCATGTTGTACGAAACTTTTATCCAGCAGCGGCTTGACTAACGCGGCAAAGGCAGGTTGTGTGAGTGCATACACCACCATGCCCAGGATCGCCAGTGTGAAGATTTGCCAGAACGGCAGTACATAGCCCAGCAGGCGCCTGTATATTTTGAGAACGCCGCCATCCAGGCGGAAATGTCCCATATCAGTCTCCCGCCGGCGGTTTGGTGGTGAGTATCTGCAATTGCGTGAACCCCAACTGTCCCGCCACATCCATGACTGTCACAACCGCCTGATTGGTGGCACGTGCATCGGCTCGCAAAATAATAGGCAGATCGCGGCGCTCGCCCGCCACCGACAGAATTGCCTGGCGTATCTCCCCGGGGGTGGTGCCGGGTACCGGCTTCTGATTGACGTAGTAACGATCTTGCGCGTCAATGGTGATCTCAATCCCGGCAAGCGGCGTGGGAGATGGATTCGCGCTTGCGGTTGGCAGTTCCACCGAAAGGCCTGTGTTCTGGATGAAATGGGTGGTCATCATGAAGAACACCAGCAGCATCAGAACCACATCCACCAGCGAGATGAGATTGAGTTCCGGATCCTCCCACTGGCGGGTACGCAGTTTCATTCCAGTGTTCCGCCGCCCGCCGCAGGTGCCTTGCGTGCTTCGCATACCGCATTCACGAGGCGCAGGGTCTCACGCTCCATGCGTACCACCAGGTCGTCCACTTTGCCGCGCAGATAGCGATGCATGATATAGGCTGGAACCGCCACCGCGAGCCCCGCCACGGTGGTAGTGAGCGCCTCGGAAATCCCGCCCGCCAGTGCGGCCGGATTGCCAAGACCGCTGGCGGAAATGGCGGCAAACACCCGCATGATGCCGAGTACGGTCCCCAACAGACCGAGCAGCGGTGAAATGGTGGCAATGGTGCCGAGGGTAATGAGGTAACGGTCCAGTTCATGCACCACGTGACGGCCGCTGTCCTCGATAGCCTCATTCATCGTTTCACGCGCGGCATGGCGCTGCGCCAGGCCGGCGGCGAGGATGCGCCCCAGCGGCGAATTCGCGCGCAGGGCCTGGAGACGCTCGTCATCCAGCTCACCGTTTTTGAGCCAATTCCATACTTGTGCAGCCAGGTGCTCGGGTGCTACGCGCTGGGTCTGCAGGGTCCAGAGGCGTTCCGCCACGATGGCAACGGCGACGATAGAGCAGAGGATGAGCGGAGCCATGAGCCAGCCGCCCGCTTTGATGATTTCAAACATGCTGGGCGCACATCCGGTGACAAATCCAGTGCATCATACTGGATTTCTCCCGCCGGGCGAACGCCCAAGTTCTTTCAGTGTGCGGTCCAGAAACGTGCCTCATCCACCCGCCAGCGGCTGGTCAACTCCGGTTTGTGTCCGGGCCAGAGGTGTATCTCTATGGCGCCCGCCGTCGCCGTATCCAGCAGTTTCGCGCCGGCGGCACGATATGCTGCCACGACCTTTGCTTTTGGAAAACCCCAGCGGTTGCGATAACCCACCGGGAAAAGCGCAAATTGCGGCGCGACCGCATTGATAAAGTCCGCACTGGAAGAGGACAGGCTGCCATGATGGGGTACCACCAGCAGATCGCTGGCGAGCCCATGGCGGGTGAGCGCCAGCAGGTGCTGTTCACCGGGACGCATGAGGTCGCCCACCAGCAATGCGCTGCCACCGGCGCCACTCACCCGTAGCACGCAGGATGCGTCGTTGCCATCGGTCGGCCCATCCGCATCGGGTGCAAGTATCGCAAACCGTACCTCATCCCATTCCCAGGATTGCCCGCGCAAACATGCGCGCGCGCCGGCGAACCGCCCTGCGGCGCCTGACAATACCGGCATGCGCGGGTAGGCAGCGCGCAGGCTGCGCAGGCCGCCAGCGTGATCATTATCGCCATGACTCACCAAGGTCAGGTCGGGAGTGCCGATTCCCTGGTTGTGTAACCAGGGAATCACCACCAACTGGCCGGTATCGGCATACTCTGAGAAGGCAGGACCGGTGTCGTAAATAAGCGTATGCCGCGCCGTGCGCACCACGGCAGAGAGCCCCTGCCCCACGTCCAGCAGCGTCACATTGAATCCTCCCGGCGGGATGCCGGAAGGAAACGGCAAGAACAGGGGCAGCAGGAATACCAGCCCCAGCCAGCGCGCCGGCAGACCACGGGGCATCAGCAGCCAGAAACAGCCAAGCAGCGCCGCGGCGACGGTAACCATGCCGGGTGACGGCGCCTCCAGTTGCGCGCCCGGCAATTGCGCAAACCTGACCAGTAACGGCCAGGTAAGCGCCATAATCCCGGTGGCGCCCTTGAGCAGCAGCGCTCCACCCCAGGACCAGAGCATCAGCATCGCGGTACCCAATAGCGCCAGCGGCACTACCAGCAGGCTATACACCGGTACCGCCGCGATATTGGCCAGTGGCGCCACCAGCGCGGTGCGCTGGAAAAAAAATACCAGCAACGGCAACAGACCGATACTGACCGCCCATTGGGTGCGCAGCAGTTCCCATACCCGGCTACGGCTGAGACCGATGCGTCCGCTGAACACGTAAAAAATGGCGGCTACCGCGCCGAAGGACAACCAGAACCCCACCTCGCCCGCCGACAACGGATCCAGTAGCAGCACCGCCAGCAGGGCCACACCCAGTGCATCGGCTGCGCGCACGTGTCGGCGCAGCAAGGTCGCACCCGCCACCGCCGCCAGCATGATGAGCGCCCGCTGTGTCGGTACCGAAAATCCGGCCATGGCTGCATAAAAAATCGCCGCAAGCAGTGCGCCAAATGTGGCAGCCAATGTCACCGGTATGCGCATGCACAACCAGGCGCTGCGACGCCAGGTAAATCGGATCAACAGGAATACGAGCCCCGCCATCAGGCTGATGTGCAAACCGGAAATGGAAACCAGATGGGCGGTACCGGTTTCCCGGAACACGCGCCACTGTTCGCGGGAAATGCCGCTCTCGTCGCCGATGACAAGCGCTGCGGCGAGACCCGCGAAGGCATCATCCGGCAGCGCCTGCCGCAGGGCGCCCATGACCTGCGCGCGGACGCGCAGCAGCGGGAAGCGCCGCACATCGTCAAGTACAGCGGCCCGCTCACGTACCACGTAGCCCGTAGCGCCTATACCGTGACGGAACAACCAGCCTTCATAATCGAAACCCCCAGGATTCATGTAGCCGCGCGGTTGTTTCAGCCGCACCACAAGGCGCCAATGCTGTCCGGGCAGGGGTAATTCTGCTGTTTTTGACCAACTGAGGCGAAGCTTGCGGGGGATACCCCTGCCCGGCGCATGGCCGCCCAATTGCTCGACGGTGAATTCGAAGCTGAGGTAATCCGCTTCCATCCTGGGAATCGAGGCGACCCAGCCGGTGACGGCCATATTGCGGCCTTCCAGGGCCGGCGCAAGACGCATCACGAGCTGATTCTGGGCGCACCACCAGCACCAGCCGAAGCCTGCGAGCGCAAATACAAGAATGTGTGCCGGTCGCCACAGACAGGCGAGTCCGGCAAGCGGCAGGCCGAGCAACAGCAGTGGGCCGGAAGGCAACACCGGCAGCGCCAACAACGCCAGCACACCGGTCAGCATCGCGATCCCTGCGATTCCCATGATTTCGTCCCAACCCCAGGACAGTGGATAATGGCCGGGTGCGGCATGCATCCCTGATCAGCCATACCGGCAGGGCAGATCTGCCGGCACCACACTAACTTTATAGACTTGTTCTGCTGCGCTGGCAAATTGCAGTGGCCTACCCAGCCTCGATTCGTAGCGCATTCAAGGAGCCCCGCGGCCACATGCCACGCAAATTCCTCAACAAGTTGATGCCGGACCGGCAGAAATTGCGCAACAAGCTCAGCGAGAAATGGTATGTGCGCCCTTTCAAGGACCTGCTGTATGACCCGGCGCTCTGGCATATAAACCGCCATGGCAGTTGCGGCGCCCTGGCACTGGGGTTGTTCATCTGCTGCCTGCCCATCCCCGGGCATATGCTGCTGGCGGTGCTCGGCGCCTTCTACTGGCGCTTTAATATCCCTATCGCCGTGGTATCGGTTTGGGCCAATAACCCGCTCACCATAGGACCCATCTACTATTTCAGCTACCAGCTTGGCGCCCATATCCTCCGCCAGAAGCCGCATCCGTTCCCCGATGAGCTTTCCATCACCTGGCTGCTCTCGGAATTCTCACGCATCTGGGAACCGCTGTGGCTGGGCTGCCTCATCGCCGGCATACTGCTTGCCGGCATCGGCTATATCGTTCTCAGCATCACCTGGCAGGTTTCCATTCGCATGCGCTGGCACAGACGGCAGCGTGAACGGAACAACAAGAGAGTGGCGGATAAATAACTGGCAAGCGATCATACACGCAGCAATCCTTCCTCCAGATGCAGCACACGTCCCATGCGCGCTGCCAGCCGGATATCGTGGGTCACCAGTACCAGGCTGGTATTGAAGTCACGGTTGAGTTCCAGCAGCAGCGTATATACCTGCTCGCCGGTGTGCGCATCCAGATTGCCGGTTGGCTCGTCCGCCAGTACCACCGCCGGGCGATGAATTAACGCCCGCGCCACCGCGGTGCGCTGGCGTTCCCCACCGGATAACTGACCGGGTTTGTGGCCCAACCGCTTCCCCAAGCCCACTCTTTCCAGCAATGTTTGCGCCCGTTCCTTGGCTGCCTGCGGGTCGGTACCGCGGATGAGCAACGGCATGGCAACGTTTTCCAAAGCGCTGAATTCCGGCAACAGATGATGGAATTGATAAACGAAACCGAGCGCGCGGTTGCGCAACAAACCGCGTGCGGCATCGCTCAGGTGATTAATGGACGCACCCGCCACGTGCACCTCCCCGCCGGTGGGCAAGTCCAGTCCGCCCAGCAAGTGCAGCAATGTGCTCTTGCCGGAACCGGAGGCGCCTACGATAGCCATGCGTTCACCCGGCGCCACCGACAGATTCACACCATTCAGCACTTCCACGATATTGCCCGTTTCCACGAAATGCTTGACGAGGTTCTCGCAGCGAATCACCGGGCCATCCACACGGCTGTTTGTCATGCTCTGGTCGGCACTATTCATACCGCAACGCCTCCGCCGGCTGTGTGCGGGCAGCGCGCCACGCGGGATAGAGAGTGGCCAGCACCGTCAGCAGGAATGTTGCAATGGTGACCTTGAGTACATCGCTGACATAAATGTCTGAAGGCAGGTTATTGATGTAATAGACGCTGGCTGGCAGGAATTGCGTATGAAATATGCGTTGCAAAAATTCCACTATGTTATTGACGTTATGCGCCAGCAGGATGCCGAGCACCATGCCAAGCAGAGTACCCAGAAAACCGATCAACGTCCCCTGCACGATAAAAATTCCCATGATGCCTTTGGGAGTAACCCCCAGCGTACGCAGGATGGCGATATCCGACTGCTTGTCGGTCACCGCCATAACCAACACGATGACGATGCTGATGGCTGCCACCAGTTCGATGAGCGACAGGATCACGAACATTACCGTCTTTTCCATGGCGATGGCCTTCCATAAGTTGGCGTTTTGCTGCGTCCAGTCACTGATGTAATAATTGCCATGAAAAGTCGCCACCAGTCTGCGGGCCACATCCGGAGCCAGCAGATTGTTGTCGAGCTTCAGGCGCACGCCGGTGACCGCACTGCCCATGCCATAGAGCGTTTGGGCGTCCTTGAGATCAATCAGCGCCAGAGCACTGTCGTACTGATATACCCCCGCATAAAATATGCCCACGACGGTAAACCGCCGCAGGCGCGGGATAATGCCCGCCGGTGTGACGTTACCCCTGGAGATCAGCATGATCACCTTGTCGCCCGGTCCCACACCCAGGGAATAAGCCAGATCCTTGCCGAGAATGATGTTGTACTTGCCCGGCTTCAGATCACTGAGACTGCCGCTCACCATCTTCCTGCCCACGCCCGATACCGCCGATTCTTCTTCTGGTACAATACCGCGCACCACGGTGCCGCTCATGTTGGCGCCGTTGGCAAGCATGGCTTGATCCTCGATATAAGGTGCCGCACCGGTCACATGCGGCATACCCCGCACCTTCTGCATGACGCGCTGCCAGTCATGCAACCGGCCCGAGTAACCGGAAATGGTGACGTCGGAAACCATGCTCAGGATACGGGTGCGCAACTCATTCTGAAAACCGTTCATCACGGAAAGTACGGTAATGAGCGCCATGACACCGATGGCTATGGCCACCATGGACATGAACGAGATGAAAGAGATGAACTGATTGCGGCGCTTGGCGCGGAAATAACGCAGGCCTACGAATAGGGGGAGCGGTCGGAACATGGGCGTGCATTAAAACATAAAAAGACGGTTTATTCGATATTCACGGGCACAGCGCGATACAAAACCACTTCTTCAGGCGTCATCCGTGCCGCATATGCGCACACTTCCACGCCATTCCGTGCCGCTTCGCGCAGGGTTCTGCCATATACCGGGTCAATGACATCAGCCGGCCGCACCTCGCGCACGTCATCCCGCTGCACGCAAAAGCACAACATTGCGCGCCAGCCCTGGCGCACTTTGTGCATCAGTTCCCGCAGGTGGCGGCTGGCACGCTCGCTCACCGCATCCGGAAACAGCGCCACACCACTGTCCACCGCCGCGGTGACATTTTTCACTTCCAGGTAGCAATCGGGATGCGTCCTGTGACCGGTAAGCAAGAAATCCACCCGGAAACCCTTCCCGGCCGTCACCTCACTCTTGAGCACCGCATAGTGTTGAAGATCCCGGATGACGCCACCTGCAATACCCTCCCGCACCAAAGCATTGCTGCGGCCGGTATGTATGCCTACCAGAACCTTGGGCAAGGCTTCCACCAGCTCCCAGGTCCAGGCATATTTGCGCGCCGGGTTGGCGGCCCGGCTGAGCCATACCCGCATGCCGGGCTCCCGGCAGCCCAGCATGGAGCCGGTATTGGGACAATGGACCGTGCACCTTTGGCCGTCGCGGAATTCCACATCGGCCAGAAAACGCTGGTAGCGGCGCAGCAACCTTGCCTCCACCAGCGGGGCTTCAAACCGCATGCATCCACCTGATAAGCCGGCTTCTCAAGGAAATCATGTAAGCTGGTGCCTTAAAAGGCTTTTTGGCATGAAATTCCAGTGCTATATTTAGACTATATTTTTGCACTGGGGGAGACCCAATATGGGGCGTCATCTATTACTTTCCACCCTCGTCACCGGCCTGCTGGGCCTCACGAACGCGGCCATGGCCGGTAACCTTAGCACGCAGGCCGGAACTTTACCGGCGGCGGCGGCCCGGACTTCTGCCGAAAGCACGGCCCTATCGCCTGCTGCCGGTAATACATCGGCTGCCACCCCTGCAACGAATTCCTCCGCCGCAGCGGCTCAGACTGCGCCTGCGGCTGCCACGCGGGTAATGCCGCTGCAGGCAGAAGGTACCCCGGCTGCCGCCGCGGAAATCACCCCTGCGACAGCACCCGAATCGGTTCCGGCGCAGACAGCATCCGAAGAGACCGGCCCTTCCATGCCGGTACGCGGCATGAACATGGCCAACGTGGAACATATTTTTGGCGCGCCGCTGCAGAAACTGCCGGCGGTACCGGCCGTAGGCAACAAGCTGCATCCTCCCATCACCCGCTGGGTCTATCCGCACTATGTAGTCTATTTCGAATACAATAACGTCATCCACTCGGTGCTGAAGGCCCATCCATTCGCGGGCAGCAGCCACCGCGATGGGTGAAAGTTCAGACATGTGATTTTCACATGCGCGCCCGGCATCCAGCCGGGCGCGCCGTATCTGACACCAGGATATGAACGCAAATTATCACCTGCCTCCCGAATGGGCACCGCAGAGCGGCGTCATGCTTACCTGGCCCCGCAGCGATGGTGACTGGAATCCGGATTACGCCTCCGTGGAACGCTGCCACACACAGCTCGCCAGGGAAATCAGTCTGCGGGAGCAGGTGGTCATCACCTGCATGGACGACGCCCACGCGGACAAAATCCGGCGTCTGGTGAAAGATGCCGGCGGTCGGCCGGAGCGGTTGCATCTGTTTGCCCTGCCCTCCAACGATGCCTGGGCGCGGGATCACGGCCCCATTACGGTATGGAAGGATGGCAGGCCCACGGTGCTGGATTTCATCTTCAACGGATGGGGGGGCAAATACCCCCACGTCTTCGATAATAAGATTACCGCCCAACTCCACGCCCGCGGCGCCTTCGGCACCACACCGTTGGAAAGTTGCAAGCTGGTACTGGAAGGAGGAAGCATCGAGGTGGATGGGGAAGGCACGCTGCTGACCACCGAAAGCTGCCTGCTGAATCCCAATCGCAATCCGCAATTGAACTGCGGGCAGATTGAAAGGCAGCTGCGGCATTTCCTGGGCGTGGATTACATCCTGTGGCTGAAGCATGGCGCCATCGAGGGCGATGATACCGACGGTCACATCGATACCCTTGCGCGTCTCTGTGACGCACATACCCTCGCCTACCAGACCTGCGACGATAAAAGCGATCCCCAATATCCCCAACTGCGGGCCATGGCGGAGGAGCTGATGGCTTTGCGTCGCCGAGACGGCCGACCCTACACACTGGTACCACTACCCTGGCCACGGCCGGTACACGATCCCGCCGGCCGGCGGCTGCCCGCCACCTACGCCAATTTCCTCATTATCAATGGCGCGGTGCTGGTGCCGACCTATAATGACCCGGCGGATGCACTCGCACTCAAGACGCTGGCGGGCTGTTTTCCGGACCGGCGGATCGTGCCGGTCATGTGCCGGCCGCTCATCCATCAATACGGCAGCCTGCACTGTGTGACCATGCAGTTACCCCAAGCTGTGGTTCCGGAAAGTACTTGAACATGATGCAACAGAAAATCCTCACCGTCGCTCTGGTGCAGCAAAGCTGCACTGCCGACCGCGCCAGCAACCTGGCGGAGAGCATCAAGGGTATCCACGAGGCAGCCAAGCGCGGCGCGAAACTGGTGCTGCTGCAGGAGCTGCACACCGGATTGTATTTCTGCCAGACGGAGGATACCCGGGTCTTCGATCTGGCCGAAGCCGTTCCCGGTCCCTCCACCCGGGAATTGGGGGAGGTCGCGAAAGAACTGGGCATGGTGATCGTGGCTTCGCTGTTCGAGAAGCGCGCGCCGGGCATTTATCACAATACTGCTGCGGTGATTGAGAAAGACGGGTCCTTGGCCGGCATCTACCGCAAGATGCACATCCCGGACGATCCCGGCTATTCGGAAAAATTCTATTTCACGCCCGGCGACCTGGGTTTCCATCCCATCCAGACTTCCGTGGGCAGGCTGGGCGTGCTGGTATGCTGGGATCAGTGGTATCCGGAAGGCGCGCGCTTGATGGCACTCTCCGGCGCGGAACTGCTGCTCTACCCCACCGCCATCGGTTGGACCGACGAGGACAATGCGGCCGAACAGGCCCGCCAACGGGAAGCCTGGATCACCATCCAGCGCGCCCATGCCGTGGCCAACGGACTGCCCGTAATGGCATGCAACCGCACAGGTGTTGAAAAGGATACTTCAGGTCACAGCAATGGCATCCGTTTTTGGGGTTCCAGTTTCATCTGCGGCCCCCAGGGCGAAATACTGGCGCAGGCGGATGCTGACACGCCCACAGTGCTTACGGCAGACTTAGACTTGGCGCGTTCGGAAGCCGTGCGCCGCATCTGGCCGTATCTGCGTGACCGGCGCATTGATGCCTACGATGGTCTGTTGAAACGCTTTCGGGATTAAGCAAATCGGGCAAGGGATTGCCATGACAACGGGTACTCTTCACCCCGCGCCGCGGGGTGGATGCATTTATACGCCTGCAACCATGATCAACAAACTGCTCCCAGGTCCGTTGCCCGATGCCGCCCATTCGCCGGTCCACTGGGGCCGGCTCTATGGCAGCAGCGCGTCATTGGCACTGGCCGGCGCCGCGCAGCAGTCCAGTTTTCCATTGCTCCTGGTGACACCCACCGCCCGTGAAGCGGAGCTCATTGTGGACGAGCTGCGCTTCTATCTTGCCGCCGACACGCTGCCGGTAACGCTGTTCCCAGACTGGGAAACTCTGCCCTACGATGTGTTCTCTCCGCACCAGGACATCATCTCCGGGCGTCTCGCCGCCCTGGCGGAGCTCACCAACCTGCAGCGCGGCATGGTGGTGATCGCCGCACCCACGCTGCTGCAGCGGCTGCCGCCACCCGCCTACGTACTGGGTGGGACGTTCCTTCTTAAGGTGGGCGAGCGACTGGATGCGGAAACCATGCGTCAGCGGCTGGTTGCCGCGGGTTATGCCCACGTATCCCAGGTCATGGAGCATGGCGAGTTCGCCATCCGCGGCGCGCTGTTGGACCTCTTCCCCATGGGCAGCACCATGCCCTACCGCATTGATCTCTTCGATGAAGAGATCGAGACCATCCGCCGCTTCGATCCGGAAACACAACTTTCCCGGGATAAACTCCAGGAGATAAGGTTGCTGCCCGCGCGGGAATTCCCCCTGGATGAGAATGGTATTCGCGGTTTCCGTCAGCGTTACCGCGCCCGCTTCGAGGGGGATCCGCAGAAAAACTCCATCTATCGTGACGTGAGTAACGGCCTCGCACCCAGTGGGGTTGAATATTACCTGCCGCTGTTCTTCGACAGCACCGCCGGCTTCCTGGATTACCTGCCGGGGGATGCCGTCATTGCCACACTCGAGGATACCCCGGGTTCCATGACCCGGGCGTGGACACAGATTGCGGACCGGTATGAGCAGCGGTGTCATGATATCGAACGGCCGCTGCTGCGTCCCGATGAACTCTGGATCGTGCCAGAAGATGTGCAACAAAAACTGGCGGCGCGCCAGTGCATCCGGCTGCAGAATTTCGAACTGCCCGGCACGCACGCCACGAACTTCGCTACCGCCGCCCCTCCGCCTTTGCGGGTGGAAAACCGCGCCGAGGAGCCGGTGGAAAAACTGCTGGCGTTCCTGCAGAAATTCCCCGGCCGCGTGCTATTCGCGGCGGAATCCAGCGGCCGGCGTGAGTATCTGCTGGAACTGCTGTCACGTCGGGATCTGAAACCGCTGGCAGTGGACGGCTGGGCCGCATTTCTGGACAGCAATGCGCGTATTGCCCTGTGCATCGCCCCGTTGGAGCGCGGCCTACTGCTGCCGGAAGCGGGTATTGCCCTCATCGCCGAGGAACAATTGTTCGGTCAGCGCGCCCGACAGTCCAACCGGCGCGTCAGTAATCGCGATCCCGCAGCCATCATCCGCGATCTGGCGGCACTGGCCGAAGGCACACCGGTAGTGCACGAGGAGCACGGCGTGGGTCGCTATCTCGGCCTGCAACTGCTGGAACTGAACGGTATCGAAACGGAATTCCTGACTCTGGAGTACGCCGGCGGCGACAAGCTGTACGTGCCGGTGTCCTCGCTGCATCTCATCACCCGCTACAGCGGTAGCGCGCCGGAGACCGCGCCCCTGCACCGCCTGGGCAGCGACCAGTGGCTGAAAGCCAGACGTCGTGCCGCCGAACAGGTACGGGATACGGCGGCGGAGCTTTTGGACATCTACGCGCGCCGCGCCGCCCGCAAAGGTCATGCCTTCAAGTTCGGCGAGCGGGATTATCAGGCCTTCGCCGAGGACTTTCCCTTCGACGAGACCCCCGACCAGTTAAGCGCCATCAACGGCGTCATCGAGGACATGGCTTCCGGCAAACCCATGGACCGGGTGGTGTGCGGCGACGTGGGCTTCGGCAAAACCGAGGTGGCGCTGCGCGCCGCCTTTGCCGCCGTACAGGGCGGCAAGCAGGTGGCGGTGCTGGTGCCCACCACCTTGCTGGCGCAGCAGCACGCCCAGACTTTCCATGACCGCTTCGCCAACTGGCCGGTACATATCGAAGTGTTGTCCCGTTTCCGTACCGGCAAGCAGCAACACGCGGTCACGCAGGGCATCGCAACGGGCCGGGTGGATATCGTCATCGGCACCCATGCGCTGCTGCGCGATGCATTGAAATTCAAGGACCTGGGACTGGTTATCATTGACGAAGAACACCGCTTCGGCGTACAGCACAAGGAAAGGCTGAAGAAACTGCGTGCCGAAGTGGATATGCTGACCCTCACCGCCACGCCCATTCCACGGACCCTCAACATGGCCCTGGCGGGTTTGCGCGATTTCTCCATCATCACCACGCCTCCTGCAGAACGCCTTGCCGTCAAAACCTTCGTGAGCGAGTGGCAGGATGCGATCATCCAGGAAGCCTGTCTGCGCGAGATCAAGCGCGGCGGCCAGGTGTACTTCGTGCACAACAGCGTGGACACCATTGACAGGGCTGCGGCCGAAGTGGCCAGGCTGGTGCCCGGTGCCGAAGTGCGCATCGCCCACGGCCAGATGCATGAACGTGAACTGGAGCAGGTGATGCTGGATTTCTATCATCGCCGTTTCAACATTCTGGTATGCACCACTATCATCGAAAGCGGCATTGACGTGCCCAGCGCCAATACCATAATCATCCATCGCGCCGACAAGTTGGGGCTGGCGCAACTGCACCAACTGCGTGGTCGCGTAGGCCGCTCCCACCACCGCGCTTACGCCTATCTGATTATCCCGCCCCGCAGCCTGCTCAGCGCCGATGCCGTTAAGCGGCTGGAAGCGATAGAATCGCTGGAGGAATTGGGCGCCGGTTTCACCCTCGCCACCCACGACCTGGAGATTCGTGGTGCGGGAGAGCTCCTGGGTGAAGAGCAAAGCGGTCAGATTCACGAAGTGGGGTTCACCCTCTATACGGAGCTGCTGGAGCGTGCGGTACGCGCCCTCAGGGAAGGCAGGATCGCGGACCTGGAAACGCCGCTGGACCACGGCCCGGAAATTGATCTGCATATACCGGCGCTCCTGCCCGCCGATTACATGCCGGATGTGCACCTGCGCCTCACCCTCTACAAGCGCATTGCCGGCACCAAAAACCCGGAAGATATACGCGAACTGCAGGTGGAGATGATTGACCGCTTCGGCTTGCTGCCAAGTCCCGCCAAAACTCTGTTCCGCATCGCGGAACTCAAGCTCAAGGCGGCACCCTTGGGCGTGCGCAAAATTGAGGCCGGGGCCGGCGGTGGTCGCATCAGCTTCAGTGATACTACCCGCGTGGACCCCGCTACCGTGATCCACATGATTCAGCAGCAACCGTTGCACTACAAACTGGATGGCGGCAACCGGCTGCGCTTCATGCTGGAGCTGGAGGACCGGGAAAAGCGCATCATCGCCATAGACGCGTTGCTGGACAAACTCGGCGGCAAGCCCGCAACCGCCTGACACCCCCACTGTCAGCCACGCTCAAGAACCGTTACACTTTCCGGTATTCTTCCTTCCCGCGGTCAGCGCTTGATATTGCAGATGTCCGTCCCGGCAGGCATCACGGCAAGAGGTGTCCAGTGAAATTGCTGTATATCGGCTTGGCAGTCACCACACTGCTGCTTTCCCCGCTCTATGCGATTGCCGCAGGCGCACCCGCGACAACCCCTGCAGTGCCGCCCAATTGGTACAGCGTGGAATTGATCGTGTTCCGCAACACCGATCCTCAGGCCGGATCGCTGGAAACCTGGCCGCTTGACCCCGGCACGCCAGATTGGCAGGCTGCCCGACCACTCGCTGCCCCAGACTTACCTGCCAACACACCGTTCCGGGAGCTCACCCCGGTACATTTCCGCATGGATGGCTACTGGCAAAAACTGCAGCGCTCTTCCGATTACCTGCCGTTGCTGCACGTCGCCTGGGCGCAACCGGCCATTGACCGCAGCAGCACGCCATTTGTGCGCATCGGCACACCGCCCGCCACTGCGGCGCCTGCCACTGTGACGGCAACCCCGACTGAAACCGCCGCCATGGGGAGCGGCGCGCCTGTTTACGGCATCGCGAGGCTCGGTACCACCGGTCCCTATCTGCACTTTGATCTTGACCTGGTGTTCTGCGGGCCGCCCGCTGCCCACCTGATTCCACCCCCGGGTCCCTCCGCGGCCACAAGCGCCGTGAACGCACCCGCCGCCGCCACAGCGGCAGTCGTCGCGCCCGCTGCCGCCTGCCAGCCATACCGGCTCAAGCAGGGACGGCGCATTGATGCGGGCAGGCTGGACTATTTCGACCATCCCATGTTCGGCGTGCTGTTACTGGTGACACCGCTATCGAAATGAAGACCTCACGCTTCCACGCCCGTCATAACCCCGGCAACAGGACTTCCAGCAACGCCCGTACCTGATCCATTCCTTGCTTGAGATAAATTTCAATTTCAGCGTGAATGTCCTCGCGGCTCTTGCCCGCGGCGCGATTGGCGATCACCGCACAGCAGGCATATGCGAGTTGCTGCTCGCGTGCCAGCGCCGCTTCCGGCATGCCGGTCATGCCCACGAGATCGCAGCCATCACGCTCCATACGGCGGATTTCCGCTGCCGTCTCGAGACGCGGCCCCTGGGTCGCGCCATAGGTACCCGCGGCCACGAATTGCAGCCGGGCCGCCTGTGCCGCAGCGATCAGCCTGCGGCGCAGCCCCGCATCGTAGGGATGGGTGAAATCCACATGAGTGACCCGTTCCAGGTCCTGCTCAAAGAAGGTATGCGCACGGCGGTAGGTGTAGTCAACGATCTGATCGGGAAAGGCAAGCCACCCCGGCCGCATGTCGGCGCGAATGCCGCCGACAGCGGCCATGGCCAATACCTGGTGCACACCGATGCTTTTGAGCGCCCAGATGTTGGCGCGGTAGTTTACCTTGTGGGGCGGGATGGTATGCGCATAGCCGTGACGCGCCAGAAACACCACGTTGCGGTCCGCCAGCCGTCCGTGGGTAAGGGGTCCCGAGGGTTCACCGTAGGGCGTATACACCACCTCGCGGCGTATGATCTCGAGACCGTTAAGGGAGGTAAGTCCGGTACCGCCGATGATGGCGAGATCAGTCATGCTCATCGCCCGTGTTGGTCCGCGGTTTGACGCAGCGCGTAGATCGCGGGAAAATTACGCAGATAATTCTTATAATCCAGTCCGCAGCCGAAGACATACCGGTCCGGCACTTCGAGGCCCGTGAAATCCGGCTGCAGGCTGCCATGCTTGCGTACGCGCTGCTTCCTCACCAACACCGCCGTGAACACCTGCCGGGCGCCCCGGGTACGACAGTCCTGCGCAACCTGCACCAGCGTCACTCCCTCATCGAAGATATCGTCCACCAGCAATATCACGCGATCGCGCACCGGCAGGCTGGGCCGTACCCGCCATTCCAGCTCCCGGCCCGAGATGCCGCCCCGATAGCGCGTGGCGTGCACGTAATCCAGTTGCAGCGGGAAACACAGTTTCGGCAGCAGCCAGCCCGCGGGAATGATGCCTCCGGTCATCACGCACAGCACCAGTGGATTGCTGCCGGCCAGCGCCTGTGTGATCTTCTCCGCCATTTGGCCGACGGCCGCCTGCACCGCCTGTTCGGAATGCAGCAGTTCCGCTTCGTGCTGTACGCGGCGGATTTCCTCCAGCAGCTCGTTCATGATGCGCTCAAGTCTCCAGTCGGAATTCACCACCGGCATAATGGCTTTCAAGCGCGGTGCGTGCCTCATGCCATTCGCGGCTGGCTCGCAGTTCTCCCGGGGAAATCTGCTCGCGGCCATGCAGGCGCGCCAATCGCCATTGACTCATGGGATTCGCGTAGTCGCCCAAATCTTGCAGGATAGCCATGACGCCTGCGCGATTGTTGCATACCGGCAGCATATCGCAGCCCGCCTCCAGCGCCGCGCGCGCGCGCGCCGCATAGTCACCCGCACCCGCTGCGCCACGCATGCTCAAATCGTCACAGAATACCGCGCCAGTGAACCCCAGGCGTTCGCGCAGTTCCCGCACGATCCAGCATCGCGACAGGCTCGCGGGCATGGCGTCCATGGCCGGATACTCCACATGCGCCATCATCATCGCCGGCAGTTCGAGGCGGATGAGGCGCTCGAAGGGCTTCAGGTCGTGCCGCCGGATTTCCTCCAGCGGGCGATTGTCCACCGGCAGCATGTGGTGAGAATCGCCACGCACCGCGCCATGGCCGGGAAAATGTTTGCCGGTGGCGGCCATGCCGGCACGGCGCATGCCCAGGAGCCAGGCGCGGCCCAGTTCGCCCACCGCCTCCGCACCATGATGGAAGGCGCGGTCACCGATAATGCTGCTCACGCCATGATCAAGATCCAGCACCGGCGCAAAACTCAGGTCCAGGCCCGCGGCGCGCAATTCCGCCGCCATGATCCAGGCCGTAGCTTCTGCCAGCCGGCGTCCGGCATCATTGTCGTGGTCATACACCTGGCCAGAAAGCCGTGCCGGCGGCAGCGACGTGAAGCCCTCGCGGAAGCGCTGTATGCGGCCGCCTTCCTGATCCACCGCCACCAGCAGCGGTGGGCTGCGCAACCCATGGATAGCCGACACCAGGGCCGCAAGTTGTTCCGGATCAGCATAATTGCGGGTAAACAATATCACGCCGCCCACCAGCGGATGGGCCAGGATTTCCCGCTCCTCGGCGCTAAGCTGCACATTGCCGATATCCAACATGAGGGGTCCAAGACTCATGACACGGCATCCTCCCGCGTGAATACGGCCATGGATTCCATATGGATGACGTGAGGAAACATGCTGAGGCTGACCTCCTCGCCCGGCGGCGCACCCGAAAGGAATACGCTCCTGCCATCCAGGCGGGCGATACCGCGGTCGTCATGAGAAAACCCTTCCCCGTCGGCGTGTGACACGCCGGCTGACATATCACATTGCGCCCGCATCAGATGCCTGTGCACGGTCGAATTCCACTGACCATGCGGAAAGGAATTCATGCAGATGCGCTTTGCCGGCGCGGGAAAGCGCAGCACGTACGCGCGCGCATTCATCGTGATAACGTTGCCGGTCCAACCGGCCCCGCATCAACTCGAAACGCAGATAGACAAGATAGGTATTGAGACTGTCGGTCTCGCAGTAATCCCGGATGCGGCCGATCTGGCCGGCGAGAAACGCCTCCCATACTTTGCTGCCGTGCATGCCGAGCTTGCCCGGCAGACCGCAAAGCTGGGCGATTTCATCCAGGGGTGCGCTGGCCCGCGCCTGGAACCCGGCCAGCACGTCCATGAGGTCCGTGTGACGCCAGTGGAAACGGGACAGGTAATTATTGTAACGAAAGCCCGTATCCGTTTCACCCACCTCCCAGTAGCGGGGTGCGGCAATACCGTGACGCAAAGCGCGATAGTGCAGCACCGGCAGGTCAAAGCCACTGCCGTTCCAGGACACAATATCGGGTGTGAACTTCTCGATACCCTCGAAAAACCGGCCGATCAGCTCCCCCTCGCCCGCTTCCGGAGTGCCCACGGACCAAATCCTGAAATCCTCACCGCGACGCAGGGCAATGGAAATGGCCACCACCCGGTGCAGGTGAAGTGGCAGGAATTCACTGCCTCCGGTTTCCTGGCGCCGCTGCTGGAACATGGCGCGCGCCGTGTCCTCATCGGAAAGCCCCTGCAGACCGCAGAGCTTCCGGCCTGCTTCAACGTCCGGAATGGTTTCGATATCAAAGGCCAGAACGTTCATACGCCACCTTGCGTCCGGAGGCTTGCAGTGTAGCAAACCGGCCACCCAGGGTCGAAACCTTTGACCGCTGCGGCAAAAACCCGCACCATAACCCGCCACTCAAACTACACGTGCGATTATGGGGAAATACATCGCGGCTGCACTGTTGGCGCTGACACTGCCGGCTGTCAGCTCCGCGACGTTCGCCACAGTTACCGGCCAACCGCAATTGACCGAGCAGACTTACTTTGAGAACCTGCCGGTAGTGCTCACCGCCTCGCGCATAAGTCAGCGGGTGGACCAGTCTCCCGTGCCCGTGACGGTTATAGACCGTCAGGAAATCAAGGCCTCCGGAGCGCGCGATATCCTCGCTCTGCTGCGGCTGGTGCCGGGCATGATCGTGGCCCATGACAGCGGCATCACCGGCTCGGCGGACTTCATCTTCGGTGATCGCTACGCGCGCCGCATGCAGGTACTCATTGACGGCCGCAGCGTATATACGCCAATTTTCGGTCAGGTGGACTGGTCCACATTGCCGGTCGCCATCGAAGATATCGAGCGCATCGAAGTGGTGCGCGGACCGGATCCTTCCGCCTACGGCGCAAACTCTTTCCTCGGCGTCATCAACATCATCACCCGCAAGCCGCAAGACGAGCAAGGCGGCACGGCTCACCTGCAGATCGGCAACGACGGCATCAACCGCTTCATGGGGCGTTACGGAGGCGAGACTGGTAGCACCGCCTGGCGGCTCACGGCAGTTACCTGGGGTGACCACGGTTTCGCCACGCCGCCCGCCATCGGCCAAGTGGACACCCAACAGACCACTTTCATCAATGGAAGCCTGTCGTTGATGCCCGGAACCGACAATCGCATGAATTTACAGTTCGGCGACAGCGCCGGCCACCGTACCATCGGTGAGCTGGATCGCAACACTTATCCGCCGCATAACCTGGATACCGGTGATAATTTTCAGCAGATACGCTGGCAATTCGGCCTGGATCCGAATAACAACCTGACATTCAGTTTTTCTCACGACCTCTACGACATCACCGAGCGGCTGACTACCCAGCCTGTTTCTTTCGCCGGCGGTGCAGTGGTACCGCTGAATTACGACCTGCGGGGTCAGCGTTATGACACGGAACTGCAGCAGACAATGCAGCTTGGCAACAATGTACGAGCCGTCTGGGGCGTCGGCACGCGGCTTGACAGCGTGCTGTCCGCCTCCTACTTCAGTAGCAATCAACCGATCTACGACCGGGAATATCGGGTGTTCTCCCATGCAGAATGGCAGATAACGCCCAAGCTGCTCGGCAATCTTGGCGCCATGTGGGAGCACGCGGACATTGGCGGCACTGCACTGTCACCCAACGCTGCCTTGAATTATTCCTTCCAACCGGAACGTACGCTGCGGCTGGGTGTCAGCAGCGCCACCCGTAATCCGCTGATTCTCGAACAGCATGCCAATCAACGGTTCACCACCGGGTCATTGTTCTATCAGAGTTTTTTCAGTACCGGTGGACTCGAGCCTGAGCGCATCACCTCTTATGACTTCGGCTATGTGGGCGAAGCATGGGGTCCGGATGTGCGCCTGGATGCACGGGTTTTCCAGGATTATATCCACGGACTGATTTTCACCTTCGATCTGCCTTATCAGGACTCCTTCAAGAATCATACCTATGACTTTCGCAACAAAGATCGCGCTACCGCACACGGCGAGGAAGTTCAGGTGGACTGGCATTACGGCACGTCCAGCCGTTTCATCGTGAATTATGCTCACGTGAATATTTCCAGCACCAACATTGACGATCGCTATTCATCAAGCACGCCCCATAATATTTTTTCCATGTTGCTGATCCGTGATTTCTCCTCGGGAGTGACGGCGAGTGTTGGCTACTATTTTCTTGGGTCCATGGATGGACTGGACACGGGTGAGCCGGTGGGTCCGCAGCGCCGGCTGGATTTGCATATCGCCACGCCCCTGCCGGGCGGGCCACGCGGCGCGACAGTGGGCCTGACCATACAGAGCGCACTTGGCAGTTACATAGATTTCCGTCAGGCGAACATATTTGAGCCGCGTATATATGCGGATCTCACTGTCCCATTCTGACGGCAACAGGCATCAGGGAAGAATGGCTGGGATATGATAAAAGCACCTCTTCACACTGCGTCGCTACCGCGACTCTGTCTTGGCATGCTGGCCTGTCTGTTCATGAGCGCTCTCGGCTTGTCGCGTGCCGGCAATGCGACCCCTTCCGCGGCCCCGGCATTTGTGCACATCGTTATCCTGGAGAGCGCAACGGGTGGGCCATATGGTGAATTCTCCAGGAGTTTCCGCAAAGTTCTCGCAACACTTTCTCCGCGACTGTCAGCCGCAGTGACGGTGACCACGGTTGCATCCATTAAAAACGATGCTCTGGCAAGATTTGATGCCCGTGATCTGCTCATCCCCGTGGGTACGCAGGCTACGGCGAAGGTGCTGCAATGGAATCACAAGGCAGCCGTTTTGAGCGTCTTGGTCCCGGAAATTACCTTTGCACAACTCGCCAAACAGGCCGGCAATGAAACGCCTTCACGCCCGCTGGCGGCAATCTATCTGGATCAGCCGCTCATTCGCTATGTGCTGCTGACAAAACTGATAGCTCCCGGCATGAGTACGCTGGGCGTTATTCTCGGTCCGGTCACACGTTACCAGGGAGAGATGCTGGCACAGGTGGCCAGAACAAACGGATTAAAACTCGCCACCGTCAGTATGCGCGCAGACAGCAACAACCCTCTGCCGGCCTTATCCATGCTGCTGGAAAACAGCAGCGTGCTGCTCGCACTGCCGGACCCGGTAGTGTACAACCGCTATACCCTGCCGCCGCTGCTACTCACTACTTTTCGTTACCGTGTGCCTGTCATCGGTTTTTCGGAAGCTTTCGTAACCGCCGGCGCCGTGGCGGCGGTCTATTCACGGCCGGCACAGATCGGCCGACAGGCGGCGGAGATGCTTTCCCAGCCGCTGCCGGTCGCCGGGATCTATCCACGCTACTTTGACGTGCGCTTCAATGCCGCCGTGGCACAGGCCCTCAACCTCACCCTACCCTCCAAGGCGGAAGCAGTGGCCGTGTTGCAGAAAGCGGGAGATGAACCATGATACGTAACTGGGGCATACGCAACCGCGTGCTGTTGCTGGCGTTGCTGCCTGTGATCAGTTTAGGGTTGGCGCTGGGAGTTTACCTGATCCGGGTTCGCGTACAGGATCTGCGCGCGTCACAAATGATTTTGGGCCACGCACTTGCAGAGCAATTGGCGCCGGCCAGCGAATACGGCGTGTTCTCCAATAATCCGCATATTCTGCGGGCGCTGGTAACAGCCGCCATCCGGGAACCCAATGTTGAAGCAGTGATTATCGCTGACCGGAGCGGCCATCGCCTCGCCCAGGCCACACGCCCCATCATCCCCGCACACGGTATCATCAGCGACGTAACCCGGCGTATCGGCTCCGAAACAGGCTTCAAGGGTTTGCTGGTTTTCTCGTATCCCATCATGCTGCAAAGCGTCTCCACGGGCGAATTCGGCGAACTGCTGGGAGAACAGAGCAAAAAACCGGCGATTTCTGCCGGCATGCACTTGGTTTTGGGCACGGTGACCGTAAAGCTTTCGGAAGAAAGCCTTGCGGAGCGCCAGGCCCAGATCATCGTCAACAGCGGCATTATCCTGCTTGTCTGTCTCGCTCTCAGTATCCTGCTGGCTCTGGCCATCAGCGGCAGCGTGGCGGCGCCAATCGGCCGCGTTATCGCCATGGTCAAACGCTTTAGTGCCGGTGAATACGATGCACGCGTACCACTGCGCTCCGGCGGGGAGATCGGTCTGCTGGAACACGGCATCAACGACATGGCGGCCAATGCCCAGCGTACGCAGCATGAACTTCAGGAGCAGGTAGAGCAGGCAACCGTCGAACTGCGCGAGACCCTGGAAGAAATGGAAATTAAGACCGTGGAACTGGACTTGGCGCGTAAACGGGCGTTGGCGGCAAGTCGCGCCAAGTCTGAATTCCTGGCCAACATGAGCCATGAGATCCGCACCCCCATGAATGCGGTACTGGGTTTCGGTGACCTGCTTGCAAAAACAAGCTTGGATCAAGGCCAGCGCAGCTACCTTGCTACCATACTCCGGTCAGCGCATGTGCTGCTGGCGCTGCTGGATGACGTGTTGCACGCAGCCCGTCTTGAAACAGGCACCCCGGATATCCAGCTGCATTCTTTCCTGTTGCACGACCTGCTTGAAGAAATCATACAGATCACCGCCATCGAGGCCTATGCGAAAAATATTGAATTCGTACTGCATATCCAGGATAACCTCGGTTATCCGCTTCTGGGTGATCGCGTCAAACTGGGCCGCGCGCTCAGCAATCTCGTCATCAACGCCATAAAATTCACCGATGCCGGCAGCGTGGTGATCAGTTCCCGCAGCGAACCGCTTGAACAGGGCAGTATCCAGGTACATATCCATGTTGCGGATACCGGCATCGGAATACACGAACAGGACCGGCGTAAATTATTCGAACCATTCGCACAAATAGACGGCTCCAGCAGGCGCAGGCACGGCGGCACGGGACTCGGCCTGTACATCACCAAGAAACTCGTGGAGCAAATGGGTGGCACCCTGACATTGACAAGTACACCCACTCATGGCAGCGAGTTCCATCTATCGTTGCCATTTCAACTGGATCAGGAAACATCGCCCACGCCGGGAGTCATTGCAAAACATGCCGGTGCGCAGAGATCATTACTGGTATACGAACCTCATCCACAGGCAGCCGTTGCTCTGCTTGACCGCCTGCGCCGCCTGGGCTGGAAAACCCGTCCGGTGGACAGTCTGTCCCGCTTGCGGGAAGAGCTGCGGGCGGAGAATCTGCACGACATCCACGCCGCTGCGGTGCTTTCGCTCGGTTACGCCGAATTGCAGGCCCCTGAAAGCTTGGACAATCTATTTGCCGACATAGCGGGGGGGTTCCCGCGTCTGACACTGGTAAGCTCGCTGAGCGCGGAGGTGCAGGCGGATATCAGCGCGCGTACCGGCGGTCCCTGCCTGCCAAAATCCATCAATGAAACGGTTTTAACGGAACAAATCGAGCAACTGTTCGAAAATATACCCGGCGCCGACGGTACCGCTGCTGTTTCCGTGAATACGGATATGGAAGGCCTGTGCGTGGTGGTTGCGGATGACAACCGGATTAACCGTTTACTCTCACGCATGCTGCTGGAAAAACACGGCGCAACCGTGCTGGAAGCGGAAACAGGGCAGCAGCTCATGGAATTGCTGACTGCCGGTACGGTTGATCTGATACTGCTGGATATGCACATGCCGGGAGAAGACGGCTGGCAAGTGGCAAAACGGCTCAAAAACAGTCGCCCCCAGGCTGCTTCCATACCCGTCATTGCACTGTCCGCCATGGACAATGACGGCAGTGCGGCTGCGCTGGCCGGGTACGGTCTGGCGGGTTGGCTGGTGAAACCGCTGGATGAAGTCTTGCTCATGGAAATGATATTGAAACATGCGCATCGGCATGTGACCACCGGGCCGGAGAACAGTCCGGTACAGGATACCGACGCTGCCCTGGACAGGGTGATCGCTGATCTGCGCCCTTCCATACGCCAGATGCTGATGGAAGACCTTCCGGAACAATGGCAGGCCATCAAGGGTGCATGGCAGGCGCACAATCTGCCGCAGCTTCAGCAACTCGTACACAAGCTGAATGGTTCCGCAGCGTTTTGCCGGCTGGACGTGCTGCGCGCACTCTGTGCACGGACGGAGCATTCCCTGGGCGACGGCGACCACACTGTTTTTTCCGGCTTGCTGCCGCAAATGTCCGCGGAAGTGCAACTCATTCTGGAAAAATTGGCCGCAGCCATCAAATCGGCGCCGCGTTCCTGAGAATCACGGCAAACGCCAGCACCATCCCTGCCTCATCACTCAGACTTACGAATGCCTCGCCAGCACCCAGGCGTCGGCATAGTGCCTGACCCCGCGCTGAGAAAATGACGCAGGGCCTGCCTTTTGCATCCGGCACGATGCCGGTATCCCGTACCCACATACCATGGCGGAAACCTGTGCCGAGAGCCTTGACAACCGCCTCCTTGGCGGCAAAACGCATGGCGAGAAAACGCACGGGATTTCCCGTACAGCGGAATCCGGCAAGTTCCTCGGAACAAAGAACCTGCACGGCGAAACGTTCACCCCACCGTTCCCAGGCGCGCCGGATGCGCGCAACTTCCACAAGATCGGTACCGATGCCGAAAATCATGCGGTGCAGGCGACCTGCATCAGACGTTTCATCTCCTCAACCGCCTTGGCCAGACCGGTTATCAACGAGCGCGCAATGATGGCATGGCCGATATTGAGTGCAGTGATCCAGGGGATTGCCGCCACCGGCATGACATTGTGGTAATTCAGACCGTGGCCGGCATGCACTTCCAATCCATGCCGGCTCGCGTATTGCGCCACCTCCTGCAAGCGATGCAATTCCTGTGCTTGCGTGCGCCGGTCCGGCGCATCCGCATAACGTCCCGTATGCAGTTCCACCACCGGCACACGCAGGGATACGGCGGCTGTAATCTGCTCCATCTCCGCATCAACAAACAACGCTACGCGCACGCCCTCATCCGCAAGTTGCGAACAGACCGACGCAAGACGTTCTTGTTGTGCGTGCACATCCAGGCCGCCTTCCGTGGTAAGCTCCTGGCGCCGTTCCGGTACCAGACAACAATCCTCGGGCCGCAACTGACAGGCGAGCCTGAGCATTTCGCCGGTGGCTGCTATTTCCAGATTCATTTTTGTTTGCAGCACCTCCCGGAGCAGGCGCACATCCCGTTCCTGTATATGGCGGCGATCCTCGCGCAGATGCACGGTGATGCCGTCGGCACCGGCATTTTCCGCCAGTCGAGCCGCCTCCACGGGATCCGGATAGCGGGTACCGCGCGCCTGGCGCAACGTCGCCACGTGATCAATATTGACGCCAAGCTGAATGAGCCGGGTCATGTCGGATGCGCCTCCCGGACGCCGCATAATCGTCACTATATCTCTCAAACCCCCGCCTTCCCAAACCCGCGCATGACTGCACGGGTCTTCAGCGGTCGCCCTTCCAGGTGCCGGTCAAGCACCGCCCGCAACAAGCGGCGTGCCGCGAGTATCTGCTCACGCTGCCGCAGATCTTCCCCGGCAAGCGCCAGCAACATATCGCCTGTGACATACAGACCCTGCGCGGATGCCTCCCGGACCCGCACCGGTCCGCGCTCCAGTTCGTAGCGATACAGTGCCCCGGACTCTACGGGCTGGCCGGTCGCTGCCTCCCGCTCCAGAATCAGGCCGTAGCCTACGGCAGCCAGCAGGCGTTTTTCAAACACCCTCAACGCTGCACTGGTTTCCCGCATCAGCCGGTCCAGCCCATCCCCATACTGGGCAAACAATCCGGGATGCGGATCCTGTCGAGATACAAATCGCAGCAGCAATTCATTCATATAAAACCCGCTCAGCAGCGCCTGCCCGCCCAGCATACAAGGCACGCCGGCCGCCTCAATACCGGTAAGCGTGCCCAACTCACCGCCTCCCACCCACGAAATGAGCAGCGGCTGGAATGGCCGCAACATGGCGCGCCAGGGTGAGCCGGCACGACGGGCTCCCCGCGCCACCAGACCCAGGCGGCCATATTCCCGGCTGAAAATTTCCACTATCCGACTGGATTCGCGCCAATCATGCTGATGCAGCACATAGGCGGGTGCCAAGGTTATACGCTCGGCGGCTCTCACGGCGCGGCCAGGCCGAAAGCCCTCAGGGCGCGCTCATCATCAGCCCAGTTCTCGCGCACCTTCACCCATAGGCGCAGAAAAACCCTGTGGCGGGTTTCGCGCTCCAGTTCCAGACGCGCTGCCCGGCCGATTGCCTTGAGCATTCGTCCCTGATGACCGATAACGATGGCTTTTTGCCCATCCCGCTCAACCCAGATGGCAGCGCCAATATGCAGTACACCGTTCTCCAGCTTGTATTCTTCCACGCCCACGGCGGTGGAATACGGCACTTCCTGCTCCAGCGTCTGCATGAGCTTCTCGCGCACGCATTCCGCGGCGCGCATCGCACCATCCTGATCCGTCAGTTGTTCCGGCGGAAACAGCCTGGGTGATTCCGGCAAAAGGTTCACAAGCAGGGATTCAAGCTGGACAAGATTCTCCCGTTTCTCGGCGGAAATGGGAATGATAAATCTGAACTTCGCCTTGGCCTGGACTTCGCCCAGATAAGGCAGCAACAAGGTGCGTGCCTTCAGCTTGTCTATTTTGTTGACTGCCAGCGCCAACGGGCGCTGCTGTGCCACACAACGCGAGAGGGCGTGGCTGTCCTCCTCCGTCCAGCGGGTCGCCTCCGCCACCAGCAGGATCACATCCGCCTCTGCAAGCGCCTGGTTGGCCGCACGGTTCATGCAGCGATTCACGGCGCGCCCGGCTTGCCGGTGCAGGCCGGGTGCATCCGCAAACACGAACTGTGCATGTTCGGTGGTATGTATCCCCAGAATTCGACGCCGCGTGGTTTGGGGCTTCGAGGTGACGATGCTGACCTTGGACCCCACCAGCGCATTGACCAGCGTGGATTTGCCTACATTCGGCCGGCCCGCCACCGTAATAAGGCCGCAATGAAATGCGGGTTCAGCCATCATCCAGCAACTCCAGCACGTTCCTTGCGGCTTCCTGCTCGGCACTGCGGCGGCTGCCAGCCACGCCACGCGCATGCACATGCAAAGCCTCAACCAGGCAACTGACATGGAAAACCTGTTGGTGGGCCTCCCCCGTCACTAATTCCACCGTATAAACAGGTAACGGCAGATCGCGTGCCTGCAAGGCTTCCTGCAA
This sequence comes from Natronospirales bacterium, assembly GCA_021792635.1. Classification (GTDB taxonomy): domain Bacteria; phylum Pseudomonadota; class Gammaproteobacteria; order Natronospirales; family REEB76; genus REEB76. Next base: position 38,112 of record JAJYUH010000015.1, read on the forward strand.
TTGCGTTTTGGAATCCTTGCGTATCCCGGATGAGGCCGGAGCAATGAGTTGCTGCTCAAATAGATGCAGGATGGCGGCTCGCACCGATTCAAAGCCGTTATCAAGGTATACGGCGCCGTACACCGCTTCCAATGCATCTGCAAGAATGGAACTGCGACGATACCCGCCACTCTTGAGTTCCCCTGACCCAAGCCGCAGGCATTCGCCGAGATTGAGGCGCTGTGCCACAGCCGCCAGAGCTCCCTGATTGACCAGACTGGCCCGCAGCCTGGTCAACGCGCCCTCCTCAAGCTGCGGGTATTTTGCGAACAACTCCGCCGATATCACCGCATTCAGCAACGCATCACCGAGAAACTCCAGACGCTCGTTATTGTTGCCGCCGGCACTGCGATGGGTCAATGCCAGCCACAATAGCGGTGTGTTACGAAAGCGGTAACCAAGTGCCGTCTGTAACCGGGACAGGGGGTCACTCAATGGGGTGTTGCCCGGTAGATCTTGTGAAAGTGCACCAGAAGATCAACGTTGCCTATAAAACTGACGCGTTCGTCATAACGCAGCGTCAGTGTGATCGTATTGTCAGCCTGGGGAGAACTGATGGTCACGTTTTTCCCCGGCGTCACATCATTGACACCGTTGATGGTGAACAGATTATCAATACTGAGGCGAATCTGTGCCGGTGTCTCGCCCACCTGAATACGGTGCGCCGCGGTATTCATGGAGGCATTGATCGAGTAGTATTCCATGTAAATTGGGAAAAGCCGGAAACCGAACATGGCCACAAACCCGATCAGCAGGATAAGGATGATCCAGCTAATCAGTGTCAATCCGGCCTGATGGCTGTTATTTTTCATGACGTCTCTCCGAAAACGGACAAATTAGGATATATGACATTTACAGGATTCAGTGGATCACATCGCCCACACGATGCCAGAGCGCGGAATTCCTGAAGGCATCCCAGTTCATCCAGATAAAAAACGCCCTGCCCACGAGATCCTTCTGCGGGACAAAACCCCAGTAACGGCTGTCAAAGCTATTATCGCGGTTGTCGCCCATGACGAAATATTCTCCCGCAGGAACCGTCCATGCACCTTCACGGCTTTCAACCCCGGGAATGGTAACAATATCGTGAGTCACCTTACCAAGCTGCTCCTGACGCAGAACCGCCCCCAACTGATCCGGCCCGTCATAGGCGCCGAGAACCCTGTCGGGAACCTGCACACCGTTGATATACAGGGTTTTATTCCGGTAAACAATACGGTCACCGGGCAGGCCGATGACCCGCTTGATATAGTCCACCTTCGGGTCGGGCGGGAAACGGAACACCATCACATCTCCCCGATGCGGTTCGCCGATGCCGAGAATCTTGGTGTGCAGCACCGGCAGCCGCAGACCATAGTCGAATTTGTTTACCAGAATAAAGTCTCCTACCAGCAGGGTCGGCACCATGGAGGATGAAGGGATATGGAATGGTTCCACCACGAAGGAGCGTAGCAGCAGCACGATAAGCAGTACGGGAAAAAATGATTTCGAATACTCCACGATTATGGGTTCGCGTCGCTTTTTCTCCGGCTTGCCGGCGTCTGTTGCATCCGGGACGGGTGACCGCGGGCGACGCTTTCTGGAAAAAAACACTGCGTCCACCAGCCAGACAAGGCCCGCCATCAGAGTGGTCAGAGTCAATATGGTTTCGAAATCGAAATTCATGTCGGTTATCTCTTTCGTCTGTGTATGATTTGTGGGCCATTACTGCTTTTTCCCCACCTGCAATACCGCAAGGAAGGCTTCCTGGGGAATTTCCACGCTGCCGATCCGCTTCATGCGTTTCTTGCCTGCTTTCTGTTTTTCCAGCAGCTTGCGCTTGCGGGTGATATCGCCGCCGTAGCATTTTGCCGTCACGTTTTTACGCAACGCTTTCACGGTGGTACGGGCGATAACATGGGTGCCAACGGCAGCCTGTACCGCTACTTCGAACATCTGTCGCGGAATCAGTTCCTGCATTTTCTCGCATAATTCCCGTCCATGAGCATAGGCGTGATCTTTGTGAATGATACTCGAGAGAGCATCCACACGATCGCCATTAATGAGCAAATCCAGCTTTACCAGCGGTGCCATCTGAAACTTCAGGAAACTGTAATCAAAGGACGCATAGCCGCGGCTCACGGATTTCAATCTGTCGAAAAAGTCCAGCACCACTTCGTTCAACGGCAGCTCGTAGGTCAGAACCACCTGCGAACCATGATAAAGCATCTTCTTCTGGATACCACGTTTTTCCACGCACAGGCTCATGACCGAACCCAGGTATTGCTGCGGCACCAGGATATTGGCGGCAATCACAGGTTCGCGGATTTCCTCGATTCTATCCACCGGCGGCAGCTTGGCGGGATTGTCCACATAAAGTATTTCTCCAGTCGCGGTGACTACTTCATAAATAACCGTGGGAGCGGTGGTAATCAGCTCCAGGTTGTATTCTCTCTCGAGGCGCTCCTGCACGATGTCCATATGCAGCAAACCGAGAAAACCGCAACGAAAACCGAAACCGAGCGCGGTGGAGGTTTCCGGTTCAAAATGCAGGGCGGAATCATTGAGACGCAGTTTCTTCAATGCTTCACGGAAATCTTCATAATCATCCGAACGCATGGGAAACAGACCGGCGAATACCCGTGGCTGTACCTGTTTGAATCCAGGCAGCGGTGAGCCGCAGGGTTTATCCGCATGCGTCAGCGTATCGCCCACAGGCGCGCCGTCAATCTCCTTGATACCGGCAATCACATATCCAACCTCACCGGTGGCAAGCTCATTCTTATCGTGCATCTTGGGCGTGAAAATGCCTACGCGATCCACCTCATGAGTGCGACCAGTGGACATGACCAGGATTTTCTGGCGTCGCATGAGACTGCCGTTCATCACGCGCACCAGCGACACTACACCCGCGAAATTATCGAACCATGAATCAATGATGAGCGCCTGCAGCGGACCTTGCTGCTCACCCCTGGGCGGCGGAATACGCCGCACGAGTTCTTCCAGCAGATCATGCACACCTTCACCGGTCTTGGCGCTTACCCGCACGGCATTTTGTGCTTCGATGCCGATGATTTCCTCGATCTCGTGTCCGACTTTCTCCGGTTCCGCGTTGAGCAGATCAATCTTGTTGATGACGGGCACCACTTCGAGGCCCTGGTCGAGAGCGGTATAACAATTGGCGACACTCTGGGCTTCCACCCCCTGAGAGGCGTCCACCACCAGCAGCGCCCCCTCACAGGCGGCCAGCGACCGGGATACCTCGTACGAGAAATCCACGTGCCCCGGGGTATCAATGAAGTTGAGCTGGTAGGTCTGGCCATCCCGGGCCGTGTACCGCAGGGATACGCTCTGGGCCTTGATGGTGATGCCACGCTCGCGCTCGATGGGATTGGAATCGAGCACCTGCTCCTCCATCTCGCGTTCTGCCAAACCGCCGCAGATCTGGATGAAGCGGTCTGCGAGGGTGGATTTGCCATGATCAATGTGGGCAATGATGGAAAAGTTGCGCAGGTTCTGCATGTCCACGGCGGGGTAACGGGTACTCACGGGTCTGAAATTATGTTGAATTATATTATAATTCAATAGATTACTGACTATTTCTCATAAATACTCTCATGAAATGGTTCCCCTTACGCTACAGGCGGCAATACCCGCAGAGCGGTAAAAGTGCTGCATTATACCGGCTCAAGACCGCACTTCAGCCGCAGCAAGGCAAGCTTCCAAAGCCGACGGATCGAGCCTCCCCATGCACACGATGACCTCTCCCGCAGCCAACACCGGCAGCCGCAGGCCGTAGCGCGCCTTAAGCGCCGCGTCGAAATCTACGTCCACCAGACACACCTCCAAGCTATCGCCGTACCGGGTATGGATTTCCGCGAGCATCTGTTCGCAAAGATGGCAGCCACTGCGGGAATAGAGGGTCAGCGGACGATTCATCCGCCGGCCTTGAGGGGCAGAAACAGTGTTTGCCTAGACCGTTTTACCAGGACGGGCACCGTACGGGTGGACGACAACTGACTTGCCAGGAGCCGGAACTGGTGCCGACCGGTAACGCGCACCCCGTTTACCATCAGCACCACGTCTCCCCGCCTGAAGCCCGCACGCCTTGCAGCGCCTTGAATCACCCGCTCCACCATCACACCGCCGGTCATGACGTGGAAGCGGCGACGTTCGCCACCGCTCAGAGAACGTACTGCCAGCCCCAGCGAGTCAAACAGACCGTAGCGCTCACCGGCTTCTCCCGGCCGGTTTATTGCATTCGCCGGCAGGACCCCAATGCGTACCCGCAGCATCTCACGCCTGCCGTCCCGCAGTATGGTGAGAGGTACCTCCCGACCCACGGCTGTACTGCCCACCAGCGGCGGCAGTGCCTGAGAGCTCACCACACTGGCGCCGCCGTAGGTCAAAATCACATCTCCCGCCTGGATACCTGCCCGGGCGGCGGGACTGGCAGGCACCACCCCGCGTACCAGTGCGCCTTCGGGGCGGGACAGATGCAGGGATGCAGCCATATCCGGCGACAGGTTCGCGATATTGACCCCCAGCCAGCCGCGGGTCACATGGCCGTGCTGCCGTAACTGCTGCACGACTTGCATGGCCAGGTTAATGGGTATGGCGAAAGACACGCCCTGGTAACCGCCCGTGCGGCTATAAATTTCAGAATTGATACCTACCACCTGCCCCTCCAGATTGAACAGCGGACCGCCGGAATTGCCGGGATTGATAGGCACGTCGGTCTGGATGTAGGGCACGTATTGCTCACTGCCGATGCTGCGGCCCTTGGCACTCACGATGCCGGCGGTTACGGAATGGTCGAAGCCGAAAGGTGAGCCGATGGCCAGCACCCATTGGCCCACGCGCAGCCGGCCGGCATCACCGATAGCCGCCACCGGCAGGCCGACGGCATTGACCTTGAGCAATGCCAGGTCGCTGGGCGGATCCACCCCCAGGACTTTCGCTGGCAGCACCCGCCGGTCGTTGAGTTTGACGGTGATACGCTCAGCGTCCTTGATGACGTGGTAATTGGTGAGAATCTCACCATCCGAGGAAATGATAAAACCGGAGCCCAGGGACTCGGCAATCAGAGCACCGCCGCCATCGCCCCGCTGTTGCGCAGGAGGGAGCGCGCCAAAAAAATGCCGATACCAGTCGTCATAGGGATCATCCCCGTCACCCCCCCCCAGGGGGGGTGCGTCGTCCTGTGCCAGGGTATCCAGGCGCTGCGTGGTGCTGATGTTCACCACTATCGGCGTGACGCGGGCCACCACAGTGGTGAAATCCGGCAAGCCGGCGGCAAACGCACCGCCTGCCGGAGCCATTGCCATACCAGCCAGAAAGGGAAGAAGCCGGAAAATTTGCCGCACCACACCATTGTGGTGCAAGCCATCTGGCCCCGCAAGCAGCGCCGCCGTTCTAGCGGGGCTGCAACTGCATGAACCGGGCGATCCGCTCTACCGTGGTGGGGGGCACTTCACCCACCACCGTGATGTGGTAGCTTCCCACCTGCCGTCCAAAGGCATTCACCGCGCCCATGTGCGCGGGACCGATCAATGACTGCCGGTCCACAGGCGCGGCTTCCGCGAACACCGACACCGTGGCCAAGCCATCGCTGTAAACCAGGTGCTGTACCGGCTGCGTGACTCCCGCTACCCGCTGCACATCGTCCAGGGAGAGCACGAATCCCGGCGGCAAGTGCGCTGCTTTCCAGCTACGGGGTTCCTCGCCGGGCGCCGGTTTTTCGGAATCACCCTGGATATTCCAGGTATAGCCTGGTCCGATTTCGGTTGGCTTGAGCGCTGCCTCCGGAATGCTCCTGGGATAACGCAAGGAAGTGAACATGACCCGCTCCACTATCCGGCCAGCGCGGGTTACGAGATCCGAACGCAGCAGCATGGCGGTACGCGCATCGAGCCACAGTTTGTAACCGTAACGGTACGCATCCCGCGGCGCTATGCTGATTACCCTGCACTTGTAACCCGCGATACGGCCCCGGCCGAGATCCTTGAAACTGTAATAGGCGGCGAGTTTGGCCGCATGTACCGCCGCCGGCACTGCCGCCGGAAAATGCGCGGCGGCATAACGGCGTTCCACCAGCACCGAATGGCTCTCCGGCAGAATGCATTTCACATCCTTATGATCGCGCACCACCTCACGTTTCGGTCCGGTAAGCGACACCAACCGCTCAATGCCGCCCTTGGCATCAGCGCGGTGGATGATCTGCATGGTTTCCAGGTGATCACCGTGAGTGTAAACGAAGGTACCCTCATAATTGAGGGTGCGCAAAGCCACATTCATGCGATCCAGCCACGCCTCCGCCCCCTGGTGGGTGCCGGCGAAGGCCGCCGGCACGATGAGTGCCGCAAACAGCGGCAACAGCATCCAGCGACAAAAATGCTTCATCGGCGATCCCGATGCTTGGCTTGGCGGAAGGTCCGCGGCGGGTTCTGCGTCTGCTCGGGTACCGTATAGGCGGTGATGTAAAAATACGGCGGCATGCCTTGCTGTCCAAGGGCGGCGGCAATTTCACCGTGGTTGATGACGTAATTGTTGAGTTCCGCCTGGACCTCCGGCGTATTGCCGTTCCAACTGGCGTTACTCGCCATACCATAAGCCACGGGTGTAGCCCGGATAGGCGAACTTGAGGGAACAATTTCCGATGGTGCTGACGCAGGTTGCACGTGGATAGAGTCGTAGCGCAGCCCTACAATTGCCACCACGGCGACGCAGACTGCCACGGCCAGCCCTGCGATACTCTTGCCGAGATACCCAAACAGACCGTCGTGCTCTTGCGCTGCTGCTACCGGGTCCTGTCCCACCGCCGCCATGACCCTATCCGCAAAACCGGCGGTATCCGCCTGCGACAGTGTCTTGCGCATGGCCTCGCCGATAAGGTAGTAGCGCTCCCAACACAGGCACAAGTGCTTTTCCGTACCAAAGCGGCGCATCAGAAGCTCATGTTCGCCTTCCGTCAGCTCGTTATCCGCCAGCGCGGAAATCTGTTCTCGCAATTTCTCCGTCATAGTTGTCCCTGCCATTTCGTCTCCACACCATCTCTGCCGTTGCATTAACCCAGTAACGGACGCAGCTTTCCGTCAATTGCCTCGCGTGCCCGGAAAATACGCGAACGTACCGTGCCCACCGGGCACGACATCGCTTGTGCGATCTCTTCATAACTCATACCTTCGATCTCCCGCAGGATAATCGCGGTGCGCAGATCCTCCGGTAACTGTTCGATGGCCGTTTCCACCGTGCGCTGGATTTCCTCCGTAAGCAGCAAACGCTCGGGCGTATCCATATCCCGCAGCCGCGCCTGCATGTCGTACTGTTCCGGGTCTTGCAGATCCACGCCGTGGTCCAGCGGCCGTCGGCTCTCCGCCACCAGATGGTTCTTGGCGGTGTTGATGGCGATCCGGTACAGCCACGTATAGAACGCGCTGTCGCCACGGAACCCGGGAATCGCCCGGTATGCCTTGATGAACGCCTCCTGCGCCACATCCAGCGCCTCGGTACTGTCATGTACATAGCGGGAGATCAGCTTGATGATCTTATGCTGGTATTTCCTCACCAGCATGTCGAACGCCGACCTGTCGCCCCGCTGCACACGCTCGACCAGCATCTGGTCAGAATCAGTCTTACCCGGCCGGGCATCAGTAACCGGCTTTGGCATGTGCATTCGCTTGGCTCATAGACAAATGGGGGGGCAGATAGTTCGCCAAAGGGGCCTGGATACGGGTATATTTCGCGTCCCTCGGAGGGCACGGGGCCACTCCGCGGGTGGCATTCTAGCAGCCCGGTAAGGCTAACGACCATGCAGCACACGGCAAACTATGACGTTCTGATCCTTGGCAGCGGCGCCGCCGGCCTGACCCTTGCCCTGCGCTTGCCGGCGCACCTGCATATCGCCCTGGTATCCAAGGGCCCCCTGCCCGAAGGCAGCACCCTGTATGCCCAGGGAGGCGTTTCCGCCGTCCTCGATAAGGCCGACTCTATCCAATCCCACATTGAGGATACCCTGAATGCCGGCGCCGGTTTGTGTGATCCCCGCAGCGTGCGCTACGTGGTGGAACAAGGTCCCGCCTGCATCCGCTGGCTGATTGATCAAGGGGTGAAATTCACCCGTGCTCACGAATCCAATGATTCCAGCGCCTACCACCTGACGCGCGAGGGGGGGCACAGTCACCGGCGCGTGGTGCATGCCGACGACGCCACCGGCCGCGAGATTGAAACCACCCTGGAAAAGCTCGTGCGTGCGCGCGCCAATATCACGCTCCTTGAAAACCACCTGGCGGTGGATCTCATCACCGCAGACAAGCTCGGCCTGCCGGGTCCACGCTGCTATGGCGCCTATCTGCTGGACCGGCGCACACAGCACGTACGTACCGTGGCGGCACGTCATGTGGCGCTTGCCACCGGCGGTGCCAACAAGGTTTATCTCTACACCAGCAATCCGGACAGCTCCACCGGCGACGGCATCGCCATGGCCTGGCGCACCGGCTGCCGTGTGGGAAATATGGAATTCATGCAGTTCCACCCTACCTGTCTGTATCACCCTGCCGCCAAATCATTCCTCATCAGTGAAGCAGTGCGCGGTGAAGGCGGAAAACTGCTGCTACCCGATGGCACGCCTTTCATGCACAAATTCGACACGCGCGGAGAACTGGCGCCGCGCGACGTCGTGGCGCGCGCCATTGACCATGAAATGAAGCGCCTGGGCTCCGACCACGTGCTGTTGGACATCAGCCATAAGCCGAGAGAGTTCATTCAGGAACATTTCCCCACTATCTACACACGCTGTCTCGAGTACGGCCACAACATGGCGGAGCGGCCGATTCCGGTGGTGCCCGCGGCTCATTACACCTGCGGCGGAATCCTGACTGATCTGCGTGGGCGCACTGATCTGCCGGGGCTCTACGCTATCGGTGAAACTGCTTTCACGGGCTTGCACGGCGCCAATCGCATGGCCAGCAATTCATTGCTGGAATGCATCGTCTTCGGTATGGCGGCAGCCCGGGACATCGTTGAAAATGATACCGCGGCAAAACTGCCGCAAGATCTGCCGAAATGGGACGAAAGTCGCGTGACAGACTCCGATGAAGAAGTGGTGGTCTCGCATAACTGGAGTGAACTGCGTCACTTCATGTGGGACTATGTGGGTATCGTACGCACCGACAAACGCCTGCGGCGCGCCAATAGCCGCGTGGAACTCCTGCTGCACGAGATCGAGGAGTACTACGGCAATTTCCGTATCAGCAGCGACCTCATCGAGTTGCGCAACCTGGCGCAGGTGGCCAGACTCATCATCCGTTCCGCCATGCGGCGCCGCGAAAGCCGCGGACTGCATTACACACTCGACTATCCCGCGAGCGACAATCAGCATGCGCCGCGCAGCACGGTTCTGGTGCCGCCCAATTTCGCCGCCCATCATCAAACCGTGAGCTGGGAGAGTTGACGCTTTCACCTTGATTTTCCGTATCCTGTCGGGCAGCGCCTTCGGATCGGGCAGGAGCGGTGCTCCGTCGTAGTTGCTCCGTTATCGTGTGGGTGTCCCGTATCTCAGCAGTACGCGCAAACGGCGCAGCCCTACTCCGCTGCAGCTATCACGCGCCAGCATGATGGTACGGCGTTTGTTGCCGGAAAGACGGAAATGCGCCATCACCAGCCAGGTGCCGAGATAAGCTTGCGGCAACAATTCAAGCATCCGGGTCGCATCGTTCCGGTCAATGATGCGCCAGCCCTCCTCCGCTGACCACAGCAGCCGTTTGGGTGTATGCCTCCAGAACCTCACACCATTCCACCCGAGGCTGCCCAGGACAGCCAGCAGCAATACCAGACGGTCCGGCAACGGCAGCGGCAATTGCGCACAGATCACCGCCGCGATGGCATGCATGGAAAACAGCAGAGTCACGATAAGACGTGACGGGCGGATATCAAGTTCGAAGCGTTCGCCGCAGGCTTGCAATGACACGACGCTGCTCCTCGATGACGGGTTGTTCGTGACCGGTGACATAGGCCAGCAGAACCGGATCGGGCAGCTCCAGCAGCGCGGAAAAGGCCTGCTGCTCCGCCGGTAACGTGCCGCTGAAATGGCCTTGCAGATAGCCTTCCAGCAACACATCCAGTTCCTTCATGCCGCGGCGGCAACGCCAGCGAAGCCTGGCGATATCCTCACTCCTCACCCGCCCCCCCCCGCGTTTCCCCAAAGCAACGGGCGGGGTCACGCACAACTGTGGCATTAATGCTCCCGTTCCAGCATCAGTTTCTTGATCCCGGCAATGGCCTTGGCGGGATTAAGCCCCTTGGGGCAGGTGCGCGTGCAATTCATGATGGTATGGCAGCGATACAGCTTGAAGGGATCCTGCAGCGCGTCCAGACGTTCGCCGGTGGCTTCATCACGGCTGTCCACAATCCAGCGATAGGCCTGCAACAGGATCGCCGGGCCGAGATAGCGGTCACCGTTCCACCACCAGCTTGGGCAACTGGTAGTGCAGCAGGCACACAGAATGCACTCGTAAAGACCGTCAAGCTTTGCACGTTCCCCTTTGGATTGCAGCCGCTCACGGTCCGGCGGCGGTGTATCGGTCTGCAGCCAGGGCTTGATAGCAGCGTACTGGGCGAAGAAATGTGTCAGGTCCGGCACCAAGTCCTTGATCACCGGCATATGCGGCAAGGGATAGATTTCCACGTCACCCTTGATATCCCGGATGTCATGGGTACAGGCCAAGGTATTGGTGCCATCAATATTCATGGCGCAGGAGCCGCACACGCCTTCACGACAGGAGCGGCGCAAGGTGAGGGTTGCATCCATCTCGTTCTTGATCTTGAGCAGCGCGTCCAGCACCATGGGCCCGCACTTGTCCATGTCCACCTCATAGGCGTCCAGGCGCGGGTTCTGACCGCCATCCGGATCGTAGCGATAGATGCGAAAGCGTCTGATATTCTTTGCGCCTTCCGGCGCCTTGAAGGTCCTGCCTTCCTGCACGCGGGAGTTTTTCGGTAAGCTGAATTCAGCCATGGTTCGACCTCGCAATCAATAGACGCGTTTTTTCGGCGGAATGGCCTGGACTTCATCCGTCATGGGGTTCATGTGCACCGGGCGATAGTCAAGTCTGATGCCGCCCTTCTCATCCATCCACGCGAGTGTGTGTTTCATCCAGTTCTTGTCGTCACGCTCCGGATAATCCTCGCGGGCGTGTGCGCCGCGACTTTCGCTGCGGTTAAGGGCGCCTGCCATGGTGACGCTGGCACAGGCCAGCAGGTTGGCGAGTTCCAGCGTCTCCGCCAGATCGGAGTTCCAGATGAGCGAACGATCACCTACCTTCACCCTGGAGAAGGAATCGAATACGTCCTGCAGGCGCTTCCTGCCCTCCCCCAGGGTCTTGCCGGTACGGAACACCGCGGCGTCCGACTGCATCACCTTCTGCATGCGCAGGCGCATTGCGGCGGTTGGCTCGGAACCGCCGCCGTTGCGGATGCGGTCGAAACGGTCGAGTATCTTTGCAGTGGCTTCCTTGGGAAACGCACGCGGCGTTTCACCTGCCTTGACGTTTTCGGCACAACGTCGCGCTGCGGCACGCCCGAATACCACCAGATCCAGCAATGAGTTGGAGCCCAGACGGTTGGCGCCGTGCACCGACACGCACGCCGTCTCACCCACGGCCATGAGACCGGGGACGAGGGCATCCGGGTTGCCGTTCTTCAGCGTCAGTGCTTCGCCGTGATAATTGGTGGGAATGCCGCCCATGTTGTAATGCGCTGTGGGCAGTACCGGGATCGGTTCCTTGCGCACATCCACGCCGGCGAAGATACGCGTCGTTTCGGCAATACCGGGCAGGCGCTCGCGGATCACCTCCGGGCCCAGATGTTCCAAGTGCAGATGAATGTGATCTTTCTCCGCACCCACACCCCGGCCCTCACGGATTTCAATGGTCATGGCGCGGGACACCACGTCGCGCGAGGCCAGGTCCTTGGCGTGCGGTGCATAGCGCTCCATGAAACGCTCGCCCTGTGAATTGGTGAGATAGCCACCCTCACCACGCACCCCTTCGGTGATCAGGCAACCGGCCCCGTAGATACCGGTGGGATGAAACTGCACAAATTCCATGTCCTGCAACGGCAGACCAGCACGCAGCACCATGCCATTACCGTCGCCGGTACAGGTATGCGCCGAGGTACAGGAGAAATAGGTGCGCCCATAGCCACCGGTGGCAAGGATAGTCTGCTGCGCCACGAAGCGGTGCAGCGTACCGGTGGCCAGCTCCCAGGCGATCACGCCGCGGCACGCGCCATTCTCCATGAGCAGGTCCAACGCAAAGAATTCGTAGAAAAATTCCGCGTTGTGCTTGAGGCTCTGCTGGTAAAGCGCATGCAAAATGGCGTGACCGGTGCGGTCAGCGGCCGCGCAGGTGCGCTGTGCGGTACCCTCACCGAAGCGCGTGGTCATGCCGCCGAAGGGCCGCTGGTAGATCTTGCCTTCCTCGGTACGCGAGAACGGCACGCCGTAATGCTCCAGCTCTATGACGGATTGCGGTGCCTCCTTGCACATGTACTCGATACAATCCTGATCGCCGAGCCAGTCGGAACCCTTGACGGTGTCGTACATATGCCAGCGCCAGTCATCTTCGCCCATGTTGCCGAGCGCGGCGCTGATGCCGCCCTGGGCCGCCACCGTGTGGCTGCGGGTGGGATACACCTTGGTAATATTGGCGGTGGACAGCCCCGCTTGCGCGAGTCCGAGCGTGGCACGCAGGCCGGCGCCACCCGCACCCACTACTACTACGTCGTAAACGTGATCAATCAGCTTGTAGGCATCAGCCATTACTCAGCCTCCGAAAGCGACGCGCAGTACCACGAACATGCCGGCCGCGGCGAGCAGAATGCAGATAAAGCGCAGCAGAATGATACTGCTCATTTTCAACCACTCATCGTGCACGTAATCCTCTATGACCACCTGCATACCCAGATAGGCGTGGTAGTAACCCGTGTCCACCAGCAATACCAGCAGTACTGCCACCCACGCCGTATGCATCCAGTTCACCATAGTCACGTAGTCGGCGTGTATCAGCATCAATATTGAAATCACGAACCACAGAGTGAGCGGTATCAGCGCGATGGCGGACACGCGTTGTGCCACCCAGTGAGCGGTACCTTCCCTGGCGGAGCCCAGGCCGCGGGCCTGGCCGAGCGGACTGCGGAAACTCATGCACCACCTCCCAGCGTGTAAGCCAGCACGATGACGGTAACCGTGAGCAGCAGTGCAATCACCCATACCGTGTAGCCGGTTACATAAAAAGTTCTGATGGCAAAACCCCGGCCGCTATCCCAGAACAGATGGCGAATGCCGTTGCACAGATGGAAAAAGAGGCAGAACACCCATATCCACAGCAGAATCTGACCGATCCAGCCGCCGAAGAGCGCCTGCGCCGCGGTATAGGCGTCCGGTCCCGCGGCAGCCGCGATCAGCCAGTAAATCAGCACCAGCGTGCCCAGGGACAGCCAGATACCCGTGGCCCGGTGCACGATGGACATGGTCATGGTGATCTGCCACCGGTAGATACCGAGATGCGGTGACAGGGGCCGGTTGTCGGTCGTCATGGCCGTTACCTCACAGATGCTTCGATGGCCGCGACAGCGGGAGTCTAGAAATCAATGCAGCGGCCTCCCTTTTCCCAATCGCCGTAGCGGGTGGGTTCAAGACCCTTGGGACCGCCGACCTCGCGGGGTTGAGCCGGCTGGCGGGGTTCCGCATCGGTCTCGCGGGCTGGCGGGGCCGGGATGGAAGGTTTTTTTGTTTCCTGCTTGGACATGCGCATGCCCTTTTAGGTTTATTGCCCTATTTTACACTCAAACCCCCGGACCACTGACACCCCTTAGACACAACCTATTATCATAGACCGCACATCACAGGAATCACGGCACCGTGAATGCCCGCTGGAAAGTCTTCCTCGCCGCGCAAGGCGCCTACTTCGATGGCACGCGTGTCAGCGGCTTTGCTCGGCCGCATGACGAATCCGGCACCGCAAGCAATACCGTGCTGGCGGATTTGTCCCATGAGGGACTGATCGCCGTCAGTGGCGGTGACGCGCGCAACTTTCTCCAGGGGCAACTCAGCACCGATCTCCAGGAACTTGCGCCGGAACGCGGTCAACTCAGTTCCTGGAGTAATGCCAAAGGCCGGGTGGTCACCTTGTTCCGTGTCTTCCAGCGGGATGAGGTCATCCATCTGGCGTTGCCCCAGCCGCTGCTCGCTCCGGTCATGCAGCGCCTTTCCATGTACGTGCTGCGGTCCAAGGCGCTGCTCACGGACGCCGGCGACGCCTTCGTTCGCTTTGGCATCGCCGGTACGGGCGCAGAGGAGCTTCTGCATCAGGCGGGGCTCACACCGCCGCTTGGCGTCAATGAACAGACCCACAAGGATGAAACGTGGCTCATGCGACTGCAGGGTCAGATGCCGCGCTACGCCGTGCACGGACCTGCTGAAGCATTGATTCCGCTCTGGCAGGCATTGCAGGCGAAGGACGCCCGGCCGGCGGGCGAGGATCACTGGGCATTGCTCAAGATTCTTGCCGGCGAGCCCACGGTGTACCCCGCAACCTCGGAACATTTTGTGGCCCAGATGCTGGGACTCGAAGAACTGGGCGCGATCAATTTCAGGAAGGGTTGTTACACCGGCCAGGAAGTCATCGCCCGTGCCCACTACCGCGGCGGCGTCAAGCGGCATCTGGCGCATGCCCGTTGCCAAACGCCGGAACCTGTCTCGCCGGGCACCGCCGTCAAACTGCGGGGACAGAACCAAACCGTGGCGGAAATAGTAGATGCGCGCCGGGATATCAAGGGAGAAACCCGGATGCTGGTGGTAATCCAGGATGAGCATCGCGCCTCGCCCCTCGCTTTATCCGGGAAAGAAGACGTGACACTGGATGAATAGCATCGGCGGCAAAGCCGCCTCAGCCGGAGTCATCGGGACGGACAGCGTCGCCCGGCAGCCGCGCTGATCAAGGCGCAAGACGCTGCATGGTCAGGGCATAGAAGCCATCCGTGCCGTGGCGATGCGGCAGGAGCCGGAGGGCGCCACCCGCATTGCAGGCATCGGCAATGGTAATGCCGACACGCGCAAGAACCTCCCCAGCCGGAATCGGCTTAAAGCCGGGATGCGCCGCCAGCAACGCCGCAGTAACGGCACTGTTCTCCTCGTCCAGCAGGCTGCAGGTGGCATACACCAGCCGCCCGCCCGGTTTCACCAGCCGTGCAGCGGCGGCGAGAATACGCTGCTGAGTCACGCGCAGCTTGTCGAGATCAATGTCCTTCCACTTGATATCCGGATTGCGGCGCAGGGTACCGGTACCCGAGCAGGGCGCATCCACCAGCACCGCATCCATTTTTCCGTACAGCGGCTTCATTTGTTCATCCCATTCATCACGGACCAGCAGACGCTGGATGATATCCACGCCGGCGCGCTTCAGGCGCGGCTTGAGGCGCTCCAGACGCCGTGTTGCCACATCGCACGCATAAATGCTTCCCTTGTTCTGCATCATGGCGGCGATGTGCAGGCTCTTGCCGCCGGCGCCGGCGCAGAAATCCACGATCTTCTCCTTGGGCTTGGCATCCACCAACACGGCAATAAGCTGGCTGCCCTCGTCCTGCAGCTCGAATAATCCTTCCTCAAATGCGCGGGAATTAAACAGCGGCCCGCGCTTCCCGTGCCGCAGGCCAAAAGGAGAATACGGCGTGGGCGTCAATTCGTAGCCTTCTTCCCGGAGCTGCGCCTGCAACCCATCGCGGCTGGTTTTGAGCGTGTTGACGCGGATATCCACCGTTGCAGGCCGGTTCAGTGCATCCGCCAGCTTCAGAGTTTCATCTTCACCGAACTGGGCCAGCAACCGCTCCGCCAGCCAGTCCGGCAGATTTGCTCTCACCGCGAAGGGGAATAAAGCAGGGTTGGCGGTTCGCACCCGCGCGGCAAGCACATCCGTATCGCCGGAAAATCCGGCCTCAGCCAATGCGCGTCCGCTCCAACCGCCGTATTTGAGAAGATAAGTGGCTATCAACCACGGCGCAGTATCAGTCACCCTCCCTGTCAGGGGTTCGTACAGCTCCTGTAACTCGCGCCGCCGTCGCAGACAGCCGTAGATCGTCTCCGCCAAAAAGGCGCGATCCTTGGACCCCATTTTGCGGTTTGCGCGGAAATATTGATCGATGAATGCGTCAACGGGGATGCGGGAATCCGCGGATTGAGCCAGGACTTCTGCTGTCTGGTTAAACCTGGCGCGGGCGTGCGGTATCATCGGTTGGGTTACGGATTCCTTAATAATATGCAGATCGAATCAGGGTGACCGGTCCTGGCCCCAGTGAAATTTATGCATGAGCCGGTGTACAACCGGGGCGAACAGCACGCCCGCCGTGATGAGAAACGCCAGGCCCGCATACAACGCGTACAGGCCGGCGAAGACCTTGCCGCCGGGTGTATGGGGATCTTCCACCGGGCCCATGCCTCCCAACAGCATCGCCGCATTCAGAAACGCATCCCGCCAGGCCAAGCCCTCAAAGTAGGCGTAGCCTGCCATGCCCAGCAGGAGCGAGCCCGCCAAAAAACTCATGGCAAATGCAAAATGCAACACCAGACGACGCAGAAATTTTCGTCGAGTGAGAGGAGGGTGCCGGCGTGTCTCGTACATGCGATAGCAAGGATACCACTCCGCTTCCAATCACAGCGAAAATAACGGGAATTCGCCGCGGGCGGCGACTGAATCCGCGCTTGATATCGTCAGAGGAGCGCCAAACTGTGCGCGGTTCACGGTTAATGAATACCGCGGAACAGGTAAAACACCACGCCCATGCCCAGCAAAGCCAGCACAACATTCATCATGATGCCCGTATGCAAGCGGTAACCCCGTGGAATATCCCGCGATGGCAGGCTGTGGACGAAGCGACGGTACTGTACCGAAGCGAACAGGGCCGCACTGATACCCAGCAGCAAAAATCCCATGCCGAGCCAGAAAGACAGGCCGGATCGCGGAGCTGAGGCCATGGCGGGCACCAGCAGACGCACCACCAGCCCAAAGCGCTCGATGACGAAACCGAAGGCCATGAGCGCCAGGCTGGTGCGCGTCCAGGCCAGCAGCGTACGCTCGGCGGCAAACAATACCCTGGGATCGCCGGTATCGGACATGGATGCCCCTTATTCAGCTCGCATGAGTGGAAACAGGATTACATCACGGATGGACGGTGAATCGGTAAACAGCATCACCAGCCGGTCTATGCCGATGCCCTCGCCGGCGGTGGGTGGCATGCCGTATTCCAGTGCACGCACGTAGTCGGCGTCGTAGCACATCGCCTCATCATCACCGGCTGCTTTATCCGCCACTTGGGCCTTGAAACGCTCCGCCTGATCCTCCGGATCATTCAGCTCCGAAAAACCGTTGGCGATCTCGCGGCCGCCCACGTAAAACTCGAAGCGGTCCGTGAGGAAGGGATCACTGTCCTTGCGGCGCGATAAGGGCGAAACTTCCAGCGGGTAATCAACGATGAAGGTGGGTTGCCTGAGATGAGGCTCCACCGTCTTCTCGAAGAGCTCGAACTGCAGCTTGCCGGCACCGTAGCTCGCCTTCACCGGCAACTTGAGTTTTGCGCACACCTCGCGCAGATAAACCCCATCCCGCAACTTGCCGCGATCAAACCCCGGATTGAACCCGACCAATGCCTCCTCCAGTTTAAGACGGTGGAATGCCGGACCGAAGTCATGGGTTTCGCCCTGCCAGAGTACCTGTGTACCGCCGTTCAGCGCCTGAGCAAGACCGCGCAGCAGACTTTCGGTCAGATCCATCAGATCTTCATAGGTCGCGTAGGCCTGATAAAACTCCAGCATGGTGAATTCCGGATTGTGGCGCGTGGATACGCCCTCATTGCGGAAATTGCGGTTGATCTCGTACACCCGCTCGAAGCCGCCCACCACCAGGCGTTTGAGGTACAGTTCCGGCGCGATGCGCAGGTACAGGTTCATGTCGAGCGTGTTGTGATGAGTGATGAAGGGCCGGGCGATGGCGCCGCCGGGAATCGGCTGCATCATGGGTGTTTCCACTTCCAGAAAGCCCAAGGCATTCATGAATTCACGCACGTGCTGTACGATGCGGGTGCGCGTATGAAACACCCGCGCCGACTCCGGGCTCATGATGAGATCCAGATAGCGTTGACGGTAGCGGGTTTCGGTATCAGCGAGGCCGTGGAACTTCTCCGGCAGCGGGCGCAGCGACTTGGTGAGCAGCAGCAACTTGCCGGCGCGTACCGATAACTCACCCGTCTTGGTCTTGAAGAGCACACCTTCGGCGGCAATGATGTCCCCCGCGTCCCAGGTTTTGAAGGCGCTGTAGGTTTCCTCGCCCAGGGCGTCGCGCTGCACGAACAATTGCATCCGACCGGTACTGTCCTGGATATGCACGAAACTTGCTTTACCCATGACGCGCTTGGTCATCATGCGCCCCGCCACATGCACACGCACCGGTTCCCGCTCGAGCGATTCTTCGCTGTGCTTGCCGTACAGGCCATGCAGCTCCGCTGCCAGGGCGTCACGTTTGAAGCCATTGGGGAAGGCCGCGCCCCGAGTGCGCAGTTTCGCCAGTTTTTCGCGGCGCTCACGGATCAACTTGTTTTCATCCTGTTGCTCGTTCATTTTCTTTATCCCGGAGAATTTGACTCACTCTCATCCCAGCTTTTGGAGAGAGGCATAAAACCGGTGTGCGGCGATATCGTGATTTCCAGGCCTCGTGGCCTCACACCTCACTTCTTACAGCCCCTGCTTCAGCGATGCCTCGATAAAATCGTCCAGATCGCCGTCCAGCACCGCCTGAGTGTCGCCTTTCTCCACTCCGGTACGCAGATCCTTGATACGCGACTGGTCCAGCACATAGGAGCGGATCTGGCTGCCCCAACCGATGTCCGCCTTGCTATCCTCCAGTTTCTGCTGCTCGGCGCGACGCTTCTGCTCTTCCATCTCGTACAGCTTTGCCTTCAACTGCTTCATGGCGGTGGAGCGGTTCTTGTGCTGCGAACGCTCATTCTGGCAAGCCACTACAATGCCGGTGGGGATATGGGTGATGCGGATGGCGGAATCGGTCTTGTTCACGTGCTGCCCGCCGGCACCGCTGGAGCGGTAAGTGTCCACTTTGAGATCCGCCGGATTGATCTCGATCTCGATGTCGTCGTCCACCTCCGGTGACACGAAAATGGCGGCAAAAGAGGTATGCCGGCGGTTGCCGGAATCGAACGGCGACTTGCGTACCAGGCGGTGCACACCGGTCTCGGTGCGCAGCCAGCCGAAGGCATAGGGCCCCTCGAAGCGCAGTGTGGCGCTCTTGATGCCGGCCACTTCGGCCGCCGACACTTCCATAAGTTCCGTTTTGAATCCGCGCCGCTCGCCCCAGCGCAGGTACATGCGCAACAGCATGTTGGCCCAGTCCTGGGCCTCGGTACCGCCGGAACCGGCCTGCACATCCAGGAAGGCGTTGTGGGAATCCACCGGGCCTGCGAACATGCGCTGGAACTCGAGCTGCTGCACGTGCCGCTCCAGTGTGCCCACTTCGTTGCCCACCTCACCTGCGGCAACGGTATCACCCTCCTCCACAGCGAGGGTCAGCAGTTCACGGGAATCTTTCAGACCGCCGCTGAGCTTGTCGAGCATGCCCACTATTTCCTGCAGGCGGGCGCGTTCGCGCCCCAGCTCCTGGGCTCGTTCTGGATTATTCCAGATCCCCGGGGCTTCCAGTTCCTTGCTGACTTCCTGCAGACGCTCGCACTTCGCCGCGTAGTCAAAGATACCCCCTGAGAGCCTGGACACGACCCTGCAAGTCATTGATTCTGTTCCTGATCGGGTTGATGTCCTGCACGGCTGCGAATTCCTGAGGTTCGAGACGGATTGGAGGTTATGGTACTACAGGCTTCAAATAGCCTCGATATAGTCAATCAAAAGTTGCAGGCGCTTGGTGCCCCGGTACTCATTCACGTCGGGCCGATAGACGATGCGTACCTGTCCGCAGTCCGGCGGCAGGTGTTCGCCGCTCTGGTTGAAGGCGATGGCGTCCAAGCGCAAGCCGGTACCGGGTTCGGCCAATACCAGCTTGAGATGCCCGCCGCCCAAAAGCCGCCGCTCTAATAAGCGAAACACGCCGTCGAAGCTGGGCTCCGGAAACCCCTGACCCCAGGGTCCGGCCTCCCGCAACAAACCGGCACATGCCAGCGTCAGGTATTCCGCTGTCAGTTCACCATCCGTATGCATAACACCCGCCAAATCGTCGGATGACAGCCAGCGGCGTACTTCCGCATCAAAGGCATTCGCAAAGAGTTCAAATCCATCGGCGGCGAGCGTAAGGCCCGCCGCCATGGCATGACCGCCAAATTTTATAATGAGCCCCGGATGTTGAGTCGCCACCGCTTCCAGTACATCGCGGACATGCACACCCTTTACCGACCGCGCAGAACCTTTGAGAGTAGTGCCATCGGCACGGGCGAACGCGATTACCGGACGATGTACCTGATCTTTTATGCGTGAGGCTACCAGCCCCACTACGCCCTGATGCCATTTTTCCTCGAACAGGCACAAGCCGAATGGCAGCGCCGGGTCATTCGCATTGAAACCCAGGCGGTCCAATTCGCGTAAAGCCTCATCCTGCATGCGCGCTTCGATATGGCGGCGCTCCTGGTTGATTTCATCCAGCCTCGCGGCAAACTCACGCGCCCGGCCGGGCTCATCGGCCAGCAGGCACTCGATACCAAGCGACATATCCGTCAGCCGGCCGGCCGCGTTAAGACGCGGCGCCACGGCAAAACCCAGGTCGGCGGCCGTGAGCCGTGAGGCATCCCGTCGGCCCACGTCCAGAAGCGCATGAATACCCGCTGTGCCGCGTCCGGCGCGAAGACGCGCCAGCCCCTGGGCCACCAGTACCCGATTATTGTGATCCAGAGGTACGAGGTCCGCCACCGTGCCGAGTGCCACGATATCGAGAAATTCCGCCAGATTGGGCTCGGGGATGCCGCGCACCGCGAACCAGCGGTCGTCACGCAAGCGGGCACGCAGTGCCAGCAGGAGATAAAACACCACGCCTACACCCGCCAGGCACTTGCTGGGAAATTCATCGTCAGGCAGATTGGGATTGAGAATGGCATCGGCCGCCGGCAACTCCGCGCCAGGAAGATGATGGTCCGTCACCAAAACGCGAATGCCGGCTGCGCGGGCAGCCGCCACACCCGCATGACTGGAAATGCCGTTGTCCACGGTAATAATAAGATCCGGCACACGCGCTTTGGCCAATGACACAATTTCCGGCGTCAGGCCGTAGCCATACTCAAAGCGATTCGGCACCAGGTAGCCCACCTGTTGCGCACCCAGATTGCGCAGGGCGCGCACCGCCAGTGCCGAGCTGGTGGCACCATCGGCGTCAAAATCACCGATGATCAGGATGCGTTTCTGCCGCTCCAGACAGTCCGTCAGCAAAGCGACGGCAGCATCCACATTGCGAAGGGCCCGGAAGTCATGCAGCGTGGCCAGAGTATTGTCCAGATCCATGCTGTCGTGGATGTGACGCGCGGCATAGATGCGTTGCAACAGTGGATGCAGCGTTTCCGGGAAACACGTATCCGCAACGGGAATGCGGCGTTCGATACGGCGCAGATTCATGCCGCGCCCAGGATTTCCGACAGGGGTCGGCGTCGGCGCCAGAATCGCCGCAGTGAGGTCGGCGTGACCCGATAACCGCGCAGGTTGCCGGGATAAATCAGTATCTCGCTGCCATGCCCTTCCCGCAGGCCATGCAGCAGCATTGCGGCAATCTGCTCTTCCACCCGCACTACCTCTGTCTGCGTCGTGCAATTGACTGCGATCAACTGCTTCTCCGGTCCCGAAGAAGTATCCAGCCTGCATGGCCAAGTAAGGCAATCGCTGCCGGCAAACCGGGCCAGACCTGCGATCAGCGGCCTGTCGGTCCACACCCTGTCGGGGCCCGTGGCCGGCGTTTCCGGCAACCGGCCGCCGCCCCACAGCCACAGGCTGTTAATGGCGGGTCGGCCGGTCGCTTCACGGGCCTGATTCACCGGATGCTCAAAAAACAGCATCTGCACTTCATTCATCAAACGCCTGACCTGCTGTCCATGTTCTCCATCCGGCATGAATTCAAAAACCGGCTGACCGGCCACCCCGGCCGGATCATGGGTAACACAGCGGAAAGGCGTCGGAACCCGCAGGTACCAGCGCTCGGGACAGGGCGTTTCCAGGCCGTAGCCTTCATCTGCGTAGATACGGTTGAAGGTTTCCGAGAACGCCCGGGCTTCTTCCGCTTGAACTTGCAGCAGCGCGAGCGGCAGCATCACAAGGTGATCGCGATCTGCGGCAAGATGCACGGGATCCGCGCGGAAATAGAAGCCGTTATCCCGCTCTCCGGTATCCGCAAGGCGCGTGAAAGGCCCTGTCGCGAGGGTTTCCGCCGGCAGGCCGAAGCAATCCGCCAGCACGCCCATGGCACCGCCCTGCGGTGCGTCATGCGCATGCGCACGTGCAAGCAGCGTCTCCAGCGCCGGCATTCGGGGTACGGTGGCGCCGACAGCGACAAGATCAGGGAGAAAAAAAGTCCATTGCATGGGGAGCAGCAGGCATGCTTGAAGGGTGCCTTGTGTCCATTATGCCGTTTCCCCTACCCTATTAGCCATGAAATTCACCAAAGAGCTGCTCCCCGGCAACGCCAAAATCATCTGCGCCTATGCTCCGGGACGCATCAACGTCAACGATACGCTCCTCAGCCGGAGCTTCATCCTGACGCCCACGCTGTTGCTAGAGGATTGGCCTCCGCAGCGGCCGGAGGACATCACTCTGGAAACCCTGCAAGCTGCTTTGGCGCTGGAGCCGGAAATTCTCCTCATCGGCACCGGCCCAACGCTGCGTTTCCCAGAAGCACGGCTCATGGCGGAGATACAACGACGCGGCATCGGACTGGAAGTACTGGATACCGCCGCCGCCTGCCGCACCTATAACGTGCTGGTGAGCGAAAACCGGAACGTGGCGGCTGCGTTGCTCATGATTTAAAGCAAGCGCATGCTGAGTTGCTGTGGACCGGTCCCTCATAATATAGCGTCGCGTTGCTCGTGACCTGCCTGCGGCAGGCAGGCGGCCGGTACGGTCCCTGTCTGCGTGCCTGCTTGCGCGCTGCCTGTCTGCGTGCGACGCACAGGCAGGCCGGCGTCCCGGCCACTACTATGGACGCCCCCTTGTCAAGCTTTCTCCTGGTGATGAATGGCAGGAGCAGATTGCAGCCTACTATTCGGCCTCGAGTGAGACGCTTGTTGGTCTCGGGCCCAGATGATAATCGCAGACGGAAGC
>JAJYUH010000016.1 GCA_021792635.1 Natronospirales bacterium
CTGGAACACCTGTTTGGCGATATCCAACCCGATAGTGCTAATCTTCATGTGGGCGCCCTCTTTCATGTGATGTGGAATCATTCAACTGTCCACTCTGGCACAGTACGATGCCGTAGTGAGAGGGGGCATCCATATCATCTGTGGAGGAGGCGTCCATTGGCGACGCGCAGCGTCCCACGTCTGGGACTTCCCGGGGTCGTCCACTGACCGGCCGACGAACGCAGGACGTGCCGCAGCGAAGGGGACGGACCATCCTATTAGGAATATACGTCGCTGGCGCGAGTGGCCGGGACGCCGGGACCGTACCGGCCGTCACGAGCGACGCGACGCAATCGCAGGTCGCCTTGCACAAAACGAATGGATCTTTTGTGTGGTAATATCAACCACGAATTGCACGCAACAGATTACCGTAAGGCCTACGCCACAACGCTGAAATCCAACCATGTTTTGCACATAGCCAAAATATCTTCAGAATTGGGATTTCAGCATGTCATTGAAGGTGCTTGCATTCGCCGGCAGCCTGCGCAAGGGCTCCTACAACAAGTTGGCTCTCAGGAATGCCGTGGAACTCAAACCGGCGAACATGGCAATCGAGATATTCGATCTTGCGCCGCTTCCACTGTACAACGAAGACCTGCGCGAGAAAGGGTTTCCGCCGGTGGTGGAGGAGTTGCGGGAGAAGATCCGCCGGGCGGACGCCCTGCTGATTGTGACCCCGGAATACAATTATTCCATACCGGGCGTGCTCAAGAATGCCATTGACTGGGCCTCGCGTCCTCCCGACCAACCCTTCAACGACAAGCCCGCAGCCATCATGGGCGCTTCGGGCGGCATTTTGGGCAGTGCACGCGCCCAATACGA
This sequence comes from Natronospirales bacterium, assembly GCA_021792635.1. Lineage (GTDB taxonomy): Bacteria > Pseudomonadota > Gammaproteobacteria > Natronospirales > REEB76 > REEB76. The sequence goes on from JAJYUH010000016.1 coordinate 862, forward strand.
TTTGCGGCGCAGTTGCGTGTTTCTCAACATGCACGTCATCAACAAGCCCGAGGTGATGATCGCCCAGGCGCACACCAAGTTCGATCCCGCCGGGCGGCTCACCGACGAAACCGCCCGTAAGCTGATTGCGGAACTGTTACTTAACCTCGCTGCCTGGGCGCGGCGGCTCGGCGCTTCTGCCTGAGAACGGCTTCAGCCGGTCGGGTGCGGCCGAGCAATTTTCAAGGAAAAACCCGGACGCCTACTGCTCATCACGCAGGGTTTTGGGGGTGCCCGGCGGCAAGTGCATTTTGTCTTCGGAAACCGACAGGCGCTTCATGAGCGGCACGATGGCGGCGGCGAGCAGCGTGCCGACGGCGGCTACCACCCCCAGACTGTTGAACAGATGGGTGTAGAGCGGCAGGGTCTTTAATGGGTCGGTGACACCCCGGGGCACGCCGGCATAGTTCGCCACGAAGCCGCCGAGGTACTGGGAAATACCGGTGGCGAGAAACCAGGCGCCCATGATGAAACCGCGCAACTTCGGACCCACGTAGCGCGCCACCATGGCGAGTCCCAGACCGCTGATGAGGAGTTCACCCAGGGATTGCAGGCCGTAACCCGCGACCATCCAGCCGAATGCCACTTTGCCGTCCACGGCAAACAGGCCGCTCATTCCGTAGGTGAAGAATCCCAGGCTCAGCACCGCGAAGCCGAAGGCGAATTTGCTGGCGATGTGGAAGTCGCCGCGGCCCTGGCTCATGCGGTGGTAGAGCCAGGCGAGAAACGGGCTGAGAATGAAAATCCAGATGGGGTTGAGGGCCTGTACCTGGCCGGCGGGCACCGCGTAGTGCAGGCCCAGGAAGCTGATATTGAGGTCCACGTTGCGCAGCGCGAACAGCGTGAGGGAGGTGGGCATCTGCTGGTAAAAGATGAAGAACAGGATGGTCTCGGCGGTGAGCACCAGTACCGCCCACAGTCCTCTGCGCTCCTGACGGTTGCCCTTCCAGAGCAGTATCGCGAAGATGGCAAGCAGTGCCAGGCCCGTGATCAGCACCACGGCGCGCGCCACGCTCAGATTCTGGATGATGGCGGTGACCAGGGCCATGGCAACCAGCGCGCCGGCCACCACCAGTACCATGCGCAGCCACGGGAAAGGGCGGAAGTCGGGCTCCGAGCCCACGTGGGCCAGATAACGGCGCATGAGGAAATAATTCACGATGCCTACCACCAGGCCGCCGGCGCACACTGCGAACGCCACGTGCCAGCCCAGCCACACGGCGATGAGCGGCGTGGCAATTTGCGAGAGGGTGGCGCCTACATTTACCGCCATGTAATACATGGTGAAGGCGCTGTCTATCTTGGCGGTATCGCCTTCGTAGAGTTTGGAAATCAGGTTGGCGGGGTTGGCCTTGAATATCCCCCCACCCACCGCCACCACGCCGAGCGCGGCGAACAGCAGCGCCGGGTTGGGGATGGCCAGCATGGCGTAGCCGACGGCGAGCATCACGGCGCCGAGCAGCGCCGTGCGCCGGCTGCCGAGTACCCGGTCGCCGATCCAGCCGCCCAGGGCGGGGATGGCGTAGGCCATGGCGCTGAAGGCACCAAACGTAAGGTTGGCGCGGTCATCCGCGTAACCGAGCTGCTGCACCATGAACAGCACCACCACGGCGGTCATGCCGTAGTAGCCGAAGCGTTCCCACATCTCGATGAGGAACAGGGTGACGAAACCCAGGGTACGGGAGGGTGTTGCTGGTGATTTCATGCTCGCATCCACGGTGAGTTGGGGGGTGGAATCCGGCGCAACTGCCCGGGTGGGCCTGGCGGCAGCCGGCTTGGCGGCTTTAGTACCAGATTGGGGCCCGGGTGGGAAGGGCGGCCTGATGCGGGCTCGGAACCGCGACGATTTGCTGTCTATACTTACCCGGGTACTCAAGTGGCCGGGTAAGGCGATACCGGGGTGCCTCGCGGGCGAATCAGGCGCCTATTTTTGCCTGATTCGGCGGAGGCCGGTCCGGGTGAGCGGCGCAGCCGCGGGCACCTGCGCAGGCGGGCACGGGCCGGACTTTCCGCAGCAGGCAACGCAACGGACTTGGGGAATGGAAAGGTCCGGGAAGGCCTTTTGCAACGATCCATTTTAAAGAACGCGCTACTCATGGGAAACAGCAACATGCCGGCCCAACAAAGTCACGAGCGACGCCGTTTCAGACGCTTCCGTTTTGCCTCGGTCATCCGGGTCCGCCAGGGCGACGCAATCCAGGAATGCGAAATGCTGGATATGTCCTTCCGCGGCTTCCTCGGGCGCTGCCTGGCGGAGTGGCGGCCTGCCGAGGGAGACAAGCTGCGGGTGGAGTGGCGCCTGGCGGAACTCATCAAACTGGAACTGGACGCCGCGGTGGTGCACGTGCAAGGTGACCGCATCGGCTGTATCTGGGAGGCGCATGATCCGGAAAGTTTTGCGCACCTGAAGCGGCTCGTGGAAATCAACCTGCTGGACCCCACACTGGTGGCACGGGAACTGGAAGCCCTCAGAGGGGAGACGACTCACCAGCACAGTGACGCCGTGCATTAGCTTGCGGCGAATCCCTGGAAGTCCCGGCGGTGGAATGGCAACTTCTTCATCTCGCCCTCCAGCGCGCGGTTGATCATCCGCTGCAGCAGCTGCGAATACAGCGTGTCCACGTCCGCCGCTGTCTTGCAATCCTTCAATACTTCGTCCAATGTCTCCAACTGGATGACCATCTGCTTCACTCCTCATGATTATGTGTGCTAACGTCTCATGAAGCAGTTACACAGTTCAATTTACAGCCTCTTTTCGAAGCCGTTTGCGGATGGTGAATAGACAATTACATATCCATGCTGCATTCTGGCAGGCGCCGAGACGGTGAGCTATTTTTATCGGGACGAGATCGGCAGCGTGGAGGTGACAAGCGACGACAGCGGCGGGAGCCTGGCGCGCTATGCATACAGTGCCTGGGGTAAGGCGCGGCTGGTCGCGGGGACCGGGGCGTATGTGACGCCGGGTTACGGCAGTTGCACCGCCGCGCTGCCGGGCCAGCGGGAGGGCTTTGCCGGCCACGAGAACCTGAGCGACGTGTGCCTGGTGAACATGGAGGGGCGCATCTACGACCCGGATCTCGGGCGGTTCCTGAGTGCGGACCCGGACGTGCAATCGCCGTTCTCCAGCCAGGGCTACGACCGCTACGCCTACGTGGACAACAACCCCTTAAGCCTGACGGATCCCACGGGGTATTTCGCCGAGGCGGTGCTGGGGGAGGTCATCAGCGACATCGGACCGTTTCTGAGCGTGTTCCAACCGTTCTGCGGAGTCTGGTGTACGGCGGCAGCGGAAGCGGTGGGCGGCTACATGCAGAGCGGCAACAACGTGGGCACGGGGCTGGAGGCGGGGACGCTGTCCCTGGCGTCCTCGGAGAGTATGAACGCGATCGGCGGTTACTACGGAGCCAGTCCCTCCGGGGCCTACGTGGGCGGGATGTCCGCCGCCGAGGCGTTGGCCTCCAAGACCCTGGTGGAGGGTCTGGTGCTGGGGGCGCTGAGCGAGGCGGGCGGCGGGCGCTTCGGCAGCGGGTTCCTGGGCGGGGTGACGGGCAGCCTGGCGGGGTCATACCTGAACAGCCCGGCATTCAATAATCTGAACGATCCCGGGAAAATCCTCCTGGCTGCGCTCGCGGGCGGCACGGTGTCCTACGCCGCCGGCGGCAACTTCGGCACCGGCGCGCTCGCCGCCGCGTTCGTGGAGGCGTTTAATGATTTGCAGCATCCTTACGGATACGCGGAGGGGTACCCAATTGAAAATCAGAACGCAGGAGGAGAGGTCCGAGTACCAGACATCGTTGACGGAAAACAGGTCGGTTGGATGTATGTGCCCCGAGGGGCGGTAACACAGGTTCTTCTTGCAGAAGATGCCGCAACGACACCCGCTCAATATGACAAGCCCTGCAATCTGGGCTGTTGGAAGAACATAGGGTTTGGGGCGGCGGCTGGAACCTCTCTTTTGACAGCCGGAAGTAGCCTCGGCGCGAGTCTGTTGGCCAATCTAGCAGACGAGGAAGAGGCAGTGCAAGCATTTGAAAATGCTGCCCGTACCTTGAAGGGTATCTCTTTGGTTTCCGGAGGAGTAGCACTTTATTTGCGTCCAAGTCTGCGGGATGCTGGACTGCTCGGCGCGTCGGCAGCTGCACTAATGATCCCGCTTCCGGAAATCCAGCTTCCGATAGAGATTTTCCTGGAAGCTGAGGATCTTAACGCACGCCTGGCCCCAATCGCCAGCCATCCACACTAGCTCACTGTCTCGTCGTCCGGCTGTCATGCAAACACCGACTACCAATCACCCCCCTCCACCGTATCGGCGACCGGGCACTCGCAGCGCAATCAGTGCTTTCCTGCAAGCTCTGGAATTGGCCCCCGTGGTGCTATTGAGTAGAAAAATTTATATCGTCGCCGTCGCAGTGATCGGTCTTTCTTATCTTGTTCATCGCTATTCTGCAATGGCACAATATGATTTAGCTCATACACCTCGCATGAGGCGATATCTGTATCGAGACTATCCGATTTGCTATGCGATCGTGTTCGCCGCATCCTTTCTGCCGGAAGGATGGAGGCTTATAATATTTTTAATTGTTATGGCATATCTGATGGTCGTGGGAATTAAAGTGGGCCGGCAGGCAATCAAATCATACTATCAACATTAGCTCAACTGTTATATTTTTGCATGGAAATGGAGGGACTGGTGCTGGGCGCGCTGAGCGAGGCGGGCGGCGGGCGCTTCGGCAGCGGGTTTCTGGGCGGGGTGACGGGCAGCCTGGCGGGGTCATACCTGAACAGCCCGGCATTCAATAATCTGAACGATCCCGGGAAAATCCTCCTGGCTGCGCTCGCGGGCGGCACGGTGTCCTACGCCGCCGGCGGCAACTTCGGCACCGGCGCGCTCGCCGCCGCGTTCGTGGAGGCGTTTAATGATTTGCAGCATCCTTACGGATACGCGGAGGGGTACCCAATTGAAAATCAGAACGCAGGAGGAGAGGTCCGAGTACCAGACATCGTTGACGGAAAACAGGTCGGTTGGATGTATGTGCCCCGAGGGGCGGTAACACAGGTTCTTCTTGCAGAAGATGCCGCAACGACACCCGCTCAATATGACAAGCCCTGCAATCTGGGCTGTTGGAAGAACATAGGGTTTGGGGCGGCGGCAGGTATTTCTTTTTCAACGGGGGTAGGAGAGATAGGAGCTCTTACGCTTGGAGCAGATGAAGCAGCAGGGACATTAGGGGAAATATCACTGACATCGGGTGGCGCGGCATTGTGGCTTCACCCTAGTGCATTAAGTGGGCTTACATTCGCCGCCGAAGCAGCGGCTATGTTTGCTCCTTTTCCAGAACTTGGTCTGCCATTTGCTATATTCTCGAAAAGCTACGAACTTTATGATTATTTATCGCCTTACGCAACCCCAAAAAACTAAATCCACTGTACAAGGTTCGTTTTGTCTACACAAACTTCTGTTCAATCGAAAGTTCTTCCACCATATCGGGGTCGACGCGTCGTAGCGTTTGGTAATTTTCTATTTTTTCTTAAGATGCTCCCTATAATTGCGTTTGGGATGAAATTTTACGTTATTGGATTTATTGCGATTGGGCTCTGCTACGCTGTACATTCCTATACAGTCATGGGCAGATTTTTGTTGGAAAATGTTCCTAGAGAGCGTTCTCATCTCTATCGCGATTGCCCAATCTTATTTATTGTGGCGTTTGGAGTATCGTTTCTACCTAAAGGCTGGGCATTGATTATCGGTTTGGTTCTGTTGGGTATCAATCTTTATATTGGCTTAAAAGTAATTAAACAAAAATACAGACTCATCGATTTCTCGAAGCCATCTGCAGACGGTGAATAAACATTTACATATCCAGGCTACATCCTGGCAGGCGCCGAGACGGTGAGCTATTTTTATCGGGACGAGATCGGCAGCATGGAGGTGACGAGCGACGGCAGCGGCGGGAGCCTGGCGCGCTATGCATACAGTGCCTGGGGTAAGGCGCGGCTGGTCGCGGGGGATTGTGAGTCCGGCGGAGCGAGCCGTGCGTATTTCAGCCAGGCTCGGGGCCGTGCAACTTACGTCTGCCACAGTTCCAGTTGCGGACTCCCGGAAGGCACCCGGAAGCAGGTGCTGCTGAGCTGCATGCGGCGCGCATGAGCAAGATGCAACCGTTTGCAGGTCAGCGCGAAACGCCGGGCGATCAGTTCCGCATATTCTCCGGTGCCGCGCATGCGCGTGCCGAATTCCGCGGCATAGTACTTGCCGCCGTGCGACTGGCGGATAAGGCTCATGACATGCTCCGCCCGAAGCGGCAAGTGCGTTTCCAGCCATTTGTGGAACAGATCTTTGACTTCGTACGGCAATCTAAGCAGCACATAACCCGCACAGCCGGCGCCGGCCGCAGCGGCTTGTTCCAGGATTTTCTCCATGTCCGCGTCATTCACCATGGGGATGATGGGCGCGGTGAGCACTCCCACCGGCACGCCTGCCATGGCCAGGGCATGCACGGTCCGTAGGCGGCTCCAGGCGCTGGGTGCGCGCGGTTCCAGCGTGCGTTTCAGTGCATCATCCAGCGTAGTCACGCTCACCATGACGCCGGCGAGATTGTGTTTCGCCATGTCGGTGAGGATGTCCAGGTCACGGGTGACAAGCGTGCTTTTGGTGATGATGCTCAGCGGATGGCCGAAGCGCTGCAACACCTCCAATAGACTGCGTGTGACTTTCAGCTTGCGCTCAATGGGTTGATAGGGATCGGTATTCGCACCCAGCGTGATCGGCTGGCAGCGGTAGCCTGGTTTACGCAGCTCTTTTTCCAGCAGTTCCGCCGCATTTTCCTTGTAAAAAAGTCTGGTTTCAAAATCCAGGCCCGGGGAAAGATTCAGATACGCATGACTTGGACGAGCGTAGCAGTTATGGCTCACCACGCCATTGGCGATGAAGTCCTCCGTACCCGTGGTGATGTCATACAATCGTATCGTGGTGTCGAGCGGTTCGATACGGGTTATCCGCAGCCGGGCACCGCTTTTTACCGCTTGGCCGGTAATGTCGCATTTACGGCTGATGGCGGGATCGGTGCTATGGAGAAACCGCAGATGTTCAGTGAGACCGCCCAACAGGCGCAGTACTGTCACCGGCCGCAGTCCCTCCATGCGCACATGTTCGGTAGCGTAGCGAAAATTGAAATATTGGAGGCAGCTACGGGTCCAATCAATGATGACGGAATTGGTATTGCTGATACGCAATATCCCTTGGCTGTAACTGCCCTCCGCATCGAAAATACCTGCCAGAAAACCCGCGCGCCAGTTGCGAGGTGTGTCGGCCGGCCAGGCGATAATCTCGCGAACGCGTTCGACGCTCACTCGGGCGTGCGTTCGAATCGCATGCATGGCGCGGCGGTTGCCGATGGCTTTCTGAAACAGGCAGTCATGAGTGGAGACATTCCAATCATACAGGTAGCGTTGAGCCCGTTGCAGGGCTTCAATGTCGCATAATGCAAGCCGGAACTGGTGCTGGTCGTCGTGAATACGGCCGGCACGTTCGTAGTGGTAAGAGGCCAGTAAACCATCGCCGCGAATGAGCCCGCATAAATAGCCGCGGGTGTAATCCGCATCTTGGTCCGGAGGCGAGGCAAACGCGTTTGTGCCCATCAGTTTGTTGCACGTGGTGAGGTGCGGCCGGCGCACGCCGCTGACAAATTTCCATCCGCGCTCCGTTAGAAAACGGTGGTCTGCGCCAGCCACCAATTCCGTGTCATCCTCAAGCAGGATGCGGTACGCAGGCTTGATAACACTCCAATGAGCCAGTACCCGGGTTTTCACGTAACGGCGATACCAACCCCGGCGCTGTGTACCGTAAATTTCATCGCCAGGTCTGATCTCTGCCAATGGGCGGTGGCGCCCGTCAGTCATGAGTATTGGCGTGCGGCCGTCCAGGCAGTAAATACACCCATGCTCACAGCCACGATACGGATTGATGGACTGGGCAAAGGGGATATCCGGTGACTGGTTGCGGCTGATGATGGAGCGCGCCGCTTCGGCGGTCACGGTGGTTTCCAGCGGCGGCAGTGCGTCCTCTTCAGGCTGCTCCCAGCCGTCACGGGAGTCTTCACGGGCGCGGGTCTCGAAGCGCCCTGCCGGGTTGGAAAGGGCACCCCGGCCCTTGCGCGAGGAAGCGGGTGGGATCGGCATGACAGTGTGACCGTAGGGAGAAAATTATAGCCGGCAAGCCGGGCGTCGCACAGCGGGATTTGGGCGGTGACGCATCCCGTGTTAAGGTAGCACCGCGTACATCTCAATGAAAAGCCGCGGTAACGGATCACAAATGACGCAAAAGGCGTGGGGTTTTTTATTGGCGTGCCCGGTTCTGGCGGGGTGCGTTACCTTACCTCCCGCGGCGCCTCCCAAACCGCAGCCGGCAGCACCGGCAGCGTCGGCGCCGGTATTGATCGGTACCCCGGTGAGCCAGGTGGTGACTCCGCAACTGCAGGCTCTGATGGATGGACTCACCGAAGGACAGGCCCTGTTGCGCTTTACCATCCAAGCCGATGGCAGTGTTCACAGCCCGCGGCTGGAATTTTTCAATCTGTCGCCATCGGACAGCGCCGTGGTGTTGGCGGCCATTCGGCAATGGCGTTTCAAGCCCGCGATAGACGGCCATCACGCCGTGGAGCGGGATTTCATCTATCCGTTGTTTTTCGGTCCCGATGCCGCCCAGGACCGCACCCGCTTTTTCTGTCACCACCAGCACGATGTCTATGCGCCGGACAGCACCTGCAAGATAGTGAGCGTCGGTCAATGGCGCATTTACCGGATGAATCCGGTGTATCCGCTGGCTCTCCTGAGCAACCATCTCGCCGGCTCCGTGACCCTGACTTTCAATGTCGGCCCCAAGGGGCAGGTGTTGCATCCGCGGGTCGTGAAGGCCGCACCGCCGGGGCTTTTCGACGCCAGTGCGCTCGCGGCCGTGAAGCAGTGGTACTTCGAGCCCCTGGACGGCAAGAGCGCCCATGACCCGCCTCAGCATGTCACCGTGACGGTCAAGTTCACGCCTCCCGCCATGAGCGGAACCCGCCGCTGAGCGAGGATTTTTGCCGCCGGAATTCCCGGGGTTTAGGTGTGCGCCAGCGCAGCGTTGCGGAGCATGGCCAGACAACGGTTCCGCGGCCCTCCTCGGGTTGGGCGGTAACGGAGCCTGTGACTGTAATAGCGGGGTTCCGGTAGTATGGATGGGCCCCGTTGCGGCTGTCATGAAAGGGCAAGGTCATGCGGATGACCCGTTTTCGCTGGATTGTCATCGCACTCCTTTTTTTTATCACCGTCGTCAATTATATTGACCGCTCGGCCATTTCCTACGCCATCGGCGATATTGCCCGTGATCTCAATTTCAGCCCGCACGACCAGTCGTTCCTGAGCGGTTTCATCCTGTCTACCTTCAGCATAGGGTATATGCTGACCACCTTCTTCGGCGGCATTCTTTCCGACCGTCACGGTGCCCGGGTCACGCTGTTCTGGGCCGCACTGGTGTGGTCCTTCGCCATCGGCCTCACGGGCTTGGCGGTGAGTTTTGTCATGCTTGCCTGCGCGCGCGTATTGCTGGGCGTGGCGGAAGGTCCCAACTTTCCCGCCATGAACCGGGCGGTGGCGGACTGGCTTTCCAGCCGCGAGCGCGCCATTGCACTGTCCAATTCCCTGGTGGCCGTGCCGCTGGCGCTCGCCATCGGTGCGCCCATCGTCACCCAGCTCATCCTGCATTTGAACTGGCGCGGCATGTTCATCGTGCTCATGGTGCTTGGGCTCATCTGGTTGCCGTTGTGGTGGTTTCTGTTCCGCGATTTTCCCGAGCACAGCCGCTTCGTGAACAAGAGGGAACTGGATCACATACGCGACGGCAAACCGCTGAATCAGCAGGCTGAAGTCAAATCCATGCACCACCGCCGGCGGCATATCCAAGGCATGTGGAAATTCCTGCTGTCCAATCCCACGCTGCTGGCCAACGACTGGGCGTTCTTCGTGTTCGGCTATTACCTGTTTTTCTTCATGACCTGGCTGCCCACGTATCTGGAGGAGGCGTATCACCTCGATTTGAAACAGGTGGGCACATTCGCGATTCTGCCGTGGCTGGTGGCGGCGGTGCTGCTGTGGGGTTTCGGTTATATGTCCGACGCGCTGCTGCGCAAGACCGGCAGCCTGCGCATCTCCCGCTCGCACCCCATCTGGATCTCGCAGCTCCTGGCCGGGTTGTGTATCCTGCCGGTGATTTTCGTGCATGATCTCAGCGTGATGCTGGTCTTCATTTCCCTGGCCGTGGGTCTTTCCATGAGCGCCAATGCGGCTTTCTACGCCATCAACGTGGACGTGGCCCGGGAACGCGCCGGCACGGCGCTGGGCGTCATGGATACTTTCTTTGCCGTTTCCGGTTTTGTGGCGCCGTTCGTGACCGGCTGGCTGGTGGGGCTGACCGGCAATTTTGTGAGTGCGTTCTCACTCATGGCGCTGCTGGCTCTGTCGTCAGTCGCGGTGGTGATTCTGTTCCACCATCCGGACCACAGCGGCCGGCTGGGATGAAATTCAGCGGCTCGGTTCACGGAAATCGCCAGGTTGTGAATGTGGAGGTAATCGGATGAATACAGCATTCAGGTTTGCGCTGGCCATGGTTGCAGCGCTGTTTGCGGCGTTGCCGGCAGCGGCCGCCGACAAGGCCTCCCAGGCTGGTTACAGCATCGCGCAGATCTTTGCCAAACCGGGGCTCACGGGCTATCACCCCGAAAGCATGCAATGGAGTCCGGACGGACGGTATTTTACCTATCTGTTGCGCCGTCCGGGCAACGGACTGGCGGATCTGTACATCGTGAACGCGGATACCGGCAAAGTGTCCCTGCTTCTGAGCGCCGGGCAACTCGCCGGTGCCGCCGAACCCCCCAGCGCCATCAAAAACCAACGTGAACGGGAACGCATCACCCGTTATCACGTGGCGAGCTATCACTGGTCGCCCAAGGGCGATGCCATTTTTTATCTCAGCAACAACCAGGTGTACCTCTACAGGCTGGCTACGCATCAGATCACGCAAATTACCCATGCGCCCGGCCGGAAGCGCGACCCGCAGCTCTCGCCGGATGAGCAGTGGGTCAGTTATGTGAGCAGCGGCGACCTGCGCTACCTGGCGCTGCGCGGCGGACCCGTCTATAGCGTTGCGCCTCACCGCGACGGGATCCTGAACGGTGAACTGGACTGGGTATATACCGAAGAGCTGGGGCTGCGTTCCGCCTATGCCTGGTCACCGGACAGCCGTTACATCGCCTTCCTGCAGTTCGACGAGCGCCCGGTACACGGTTTTCCGCTCGTCAACTACCTGGACCGGCAGCCGGCGATCTACCTGCAGAAATATCCGATGGCGGGTGCACCCAATCCCATGGTACGGCTCGGCGTGCATGATCTGCTGACCGACAAGACCGCATGGATGGCCATGGCCGGCACACCGAACACCTATCTTGCGCGCTTCGGCTGGCTGCCCCGGGGCAAACATGTGTACGGCGAAGTGCTGAACCGCGCGCAGACCCAATTGCAACTGGTGACCGCCGATCCTGTCTCCGGACAAACCCGCACCCTGCTCATGCTCACGGATCCCGATTGGCTGGACGTGGATAATGATCTGTATTTCCTGAAAAGCGGCGGCTTCATCTGGGGTACGGATCAGGATGGCTGGCATCACCTGTATCTCTTCAGCGATGACGGCCGTCTGGCGCGCAAGCTGACCTCCGGTGACTACAACGTGCTCAAACTCGCCGGCGTGGACGAAAAGCACGGTGTCGTGTATTTCACACGCTATACCCACGGTCCGCTCGACACCGAATTGTATCGTGTGTCGCTGCGCGGCGGCGAACCGCGCGCCATGACCACCGCGCCCGGCACCCACGTCATTGACATGGGACCGAAGGCCCTGCACTACCTGGACACGTATTCCAATGTTCTGACGCCTCCGTCCGTGACACTGGCGAGCACGGACACCGACCGGCGTTTTGTCATCCAGGCGGCGGCGAAACTGCCGTATCACTTCGAGAAGCCGCGGTTCTTTTCCATCCTTGCCGCCGACAACCGCACTCCCATTTATGCACGCATGACACTGCCACCGGATTTCAATCCACAGAAGAAATATCCGGTAATCATGTACCAGTACGGCGGGCCGGATGAGCCGCCGGTGGTGCGTGACATCTGGGGTGGTGAACAGTTTCTTTTCGATCAGTTACTGCTGCAACAGGGCTTCATTCTGTTCGCCACCGACAACCGCGCCGCCACTTACTTCAGCCACCGCGATCAGGCGCTCATCAAGCTGCATCTTGGCAGGCTGGAGCTGGCCGACCAGTTGGCGGCGGTGAACTGGCTCAAGTCGCGGCCCTATGTGGACGGCTCCCGTATCGGCATCTGGGGCTGGAGCTACGGCGGCTACATGACTACCTACGAACTCACGCACGCACCGGGCGTATGGCACGCCGGTATCGCCGTGGCGCCGGTGACCCGCTGGCAGGATTACGATTCCATCTACACAGAGCGTTATATGAGCACGCCGCAGGAGAACCCGGATGGATACAGGGAAAGTTCATCGGTGGCCGCGGCTGCCGACTTGAGCGATCCTTTGTTGCTCGTGGCCGGTACCGGCGACGACAACGTGCACTGGCAGAACACCCTGCAGTTCATCGAGGCGCTCATCCAGGCGGGCAAGCCCTACCGGTTGCTTATCTATCCCAACAAGACCCACGGTATTTCCGGCCCGAAGACGCGTACCCATTTGTTTACCGCGATGCAGCGCTTCTGGCTGGAACAGCTCAAGTAACCGCCGACACTCCCAAAAACTCCATGCCCGTCGCAGGCGGACATGGAGATGCATGACCCGGCTACTGCCGGGTGGCGCTGGTATAGAACCGGGCGAGGTCCGCCCGGTATGCGGCCAGCGCCGCCAGGTGCAGATAGATCATGTGGCCGGACTCGTAGTAACCATAGGTAATGTTTTTCCTGAGCGCCGCCGGCAGCCCCATGTGGTCGAGATCGTATTCGGTCTCGAAGAACGGCGTGGCAAAGTCGAAATAGCCGTTGGCGGAAAACACCTTGAGGTTTGGATTTTTCACCATGGCATCGCGCAGATTTTCGGCCACGTCCATGAGCGGCCATTCCTGCCCATCGAGCCGCTGGCCGTTGTTCCAGTGCTTGCCGACTGCCGGGTAATCGGTCACAAGGTAGGTGCGCGAGGTCCGATAATCGAGATCATTCCTCAGATACCAGTTGAAGGCCGCGGTGAACGCCCCGCTGATGGCCGCATCGGAAGGATCATAGCTCGGACGTTCGCCGACACGGTCCCGGTCGAAGCCGAGGAAGCGAGCATCCAGGCGTCCGGTTATCCGGTCATCAGCGCGCAGCAGCTCCTTCTCGAAGCGGCCCGGCGTGACGCGCAGGCGGGTTTCCAGCAGGAACTTCACCGGCAGGCCGGTGTAGTCGTGCAACCGTTGCGCAATGGTTTGCGTTTCGGCCGGAGTCAGCCTGTCGCCCCGATCCAGTGCCCGCGCGTAGTCGTCCAGGGCGAAGCGGCGCACCTGCTGCAGAAAGGCGGCGAGGTCGGCGGGTTGGTGCGGCAGCTTGCTATGGTACCAGGCGGTGGCGGCCATGGTGGGAAGATAAAGCTCATAGGGCAGATCAAGACTCAGCGGCGGACCGGGGAAATCCACGTAAGCGTTCAGGTACGAGGATTGCAGGATCACGCCGTTGCAGGCGATGCCGTGCTGCTGCATCCAGTCCACCAGACCCGCAGCGCGGGTGGTGCCGTAACTCTCGCCCAGCAGGAACTTGGGGGAGTTCCAGCGGTTGTTGACGCTGAGATAGCGCTCGATAAATTTTCCGAAGGAGGCGATGTCTGCATCCGTGCCATAAAAATCCTTGGGCGCGCCCGCGCCCGCAAGACGGCTGAAGCCTGTGTCCATGGCGTCAATGAACACCAGGTCGCTGCGGTCCAGCAGGCTGTAGTGGTTGGACACGATGCGGTAGGGTGCGGGTGGAGTCGCTTGGGCATCGGCCGTCTCGACACGTACCGGGCCGAAGGCGCCCATGTGCAGCCAGATGGAGGAGGAGCCGGGTCCGCCGTTGAAGAGAAACGTCAACGGCCGCGGGACGGGATTTTTGACGCCGTCCGCGGTATAAGCCACATAGAACATGCTGCCGATGACCTGGTTTTCGTCGTTGCGGAGCAGCAGGTTGCCGGCGGTGGCGGTGTAGCGCAGGCGGCGACCGTCGAGCGTAAGTGTGTGGTGGGTGACCACGCTGCGCTCTTCGGGCACCGGCAGCGCCGCCGCCTTGGCGACGGTTGCATCGGCATACGGCGACATGCCGGCTGTGGGCAACATGGCGAGTAGCAGCGCCACAAGGATTTTTCTCATGACAGACCTCTCAAAAAAACGCCCGCGGTGTCGTCGCGGGCGTTGTATTTCATCCGGCAATTCAAGCCGCCGTCATTCATGCTCCGTACGGTCGTAGAACCTCACCAGGTTGGCGTGCAGTTCCTTGAGCGAGGGCAGATGCTCGTAGAGCATATGACCGCAATCGTAGTATTTGAGGGTGATATTGCGGCGCAGGTTGGCCGGCAGACCCATGTGGTCCACGGTATATTGCGTGGCGAAGAACGGCGTGGCGAGATCGTAATAGCCGTTTTCGATCTCCACCTGCAGGTGCGGGTTGTAGCGCATCGCGTCGGCGAGGTCCACCGCCACGTTGGTATAGCCCGGCCAGCCGAAGTCGCCGAACGGCCCGGTCTTGTGCTTCCAGTCCCAGTGGCGGTTGACCGTATCGCTCAGGATCACGTAGGTCCTGTCCTCGCCGAATTTCAGCGTCTGGCGCACGTAGCGATTGAAGGCCGCGGTGTACGCGCCGGTGATGGCATCGCTCTGGGGATCGTTGAAAGCGTACTCGCCCAGTTCGTCCGCCGCCGCGCCCGAGTAGCGTGCATCGAGCCGGCCGGTGATGAGGCCGCGGCTTCTCTGCAGTTGCGCCATGAACTGGAACAGGTTCACCCGCAGCCGGGCGCGTTCCAGGTAGGTCCGGGAAAGACCGGTGTAGGCGGAGAGTTTGGCGAGTACCCTGGCTTTCTCCTGCGGCGGCAGCGTGTCGCCTTTCATCAAGGCGTCGGCGTACTCGCTGGCGGCGAATTTGCGCACCTGGTCGAGATACGCCGGCAGTTCCGCCGGACACTGTACTACCTTGTGATAGCAGGCGGCAGCCGCGTAGCTCGGCAGGTACAGGATGTAGGGTTCGTCGTTGCCCGGATTGAAACTCGCCGTCTGGAAATCCAGGATGGAGGAGAGCAGCAGCACGCCGTTGAAATCCATGCCCTCGTGCTCCTGCAGGTAGTTCACCAGGGCGGCGGAGCGGGTGGTGCCGTAGCTCTCGCCCAGCAGGTATTTGGGCGAGTTCCAGCGGTCATTGCGGCTCACGTAGTCATAAATGAATTGTCCGAAGGACGCGGCGTCGGCATCCACGCCGTAGAAATCCTTGGGCGTGCCCACGCCGCCATGTTCCTTGTCCAGGATGCGGCTGAAGCCGGTGCCCATGGCGTCAATGAACACCAGGTCACTGGCATCCAGCAGGCTGTATTGGTTGCTGACCACCGTGTAGGGAGCCGGCGGGGTGTGATGCGCATCGCCGCTGATCACGCGCACCGGGCCGAAGGCGCCCATGTGCAGCCACACGGAGGAGGAGCCGGGGCCGCCGTTGTAGAGAAAGGTGATGGGCCGGGTGCTCGGATGCTTCAACCCGTCCTTGACGTAGGCCACATAGAACATGCTGCCGGTGGGTTTGCCCGCCTGGTTCTTGAGAATGATCGTGCCGGCGGTGGCGGTATAGTCAATGCGTCTGCCGTCCACTGTGACGCTGCCGTGGGTGACGGATTGTTCCGCCTTGGGCGCGGCGGCAGCGGTGCTCTGGGCGGCCGCTGCGTGGGCCGGCGCCGCGGCGGCAAAGCCGACGCTGCCGAATGCCAGGAAGCCGGTGACGGTCAGCAGGATTAAAAGACGTTTCATGGGGACCTCCTCCATCAAAGGGGCGAACAGGGTAACCGCTCCGCGGGTACGGGACCAGCCGCAAGCGTGACGTTTGTCACCTCATCCGCGGGTACCGCGGGAGGCTCCGGCGATGAAGGCGTCTATATTGTGCGAGAGCGCCGGCAGCGCCTTGGGATTGACGTACAGCATGTGGCCCACGGGGTAGTAGTCCTCGTGGATGTTGCCCGCGAGCGGGGCGGGCAGACCCATGTGGCTCAAGGTGTAATTGGTGGCGAAAAACGGCGTCGCCATATCGTAATAGCCGTTGTTCAGCATGAGCTGCATGCCCGGATCGTTATTCATGGCGCGCGCCAGCGCCGGGGCCACATCGCGTGCGTGCAGGTTGCCGACGCCGCTGCCCAGACCGTTCAGTGGCGAGCGGTAGTCCCAGTTCCAGGCTTTGAACACCTTGCCGCTGTCCTGTTTGTACAGATGTGCGCTGGTGTAATGCAGGTTGTGGACCAGATAGTTGTCGAAGCTCGCCGTGAGTGCGCCCCAGATGGCGGTGGTGGAGGCGCCCGCAGCGCTTTGCCCGGGGATCGGCAGCAACGGCTGCATTTCCGGGGTGGTGAAGCGCGCATCGTAGCGGCCGGTCATGGCGTATGCGCTGCCCAGCAGCCGGCGCATGTACACCGGCAGGGTCATGCGCAGGTCGGCCTCCCTCCACAGGCTGGCGGGAATGCCGGTGAATCCCGCAAGCCGCGCCGCGATGCGCTGCTTTTCGGCTGGCGCCAGGTGATCACCGGCAAACAGCGCCTGCAGGTACTCGCTGCCGGCGAAGCGTTCCGCCCGGGCCACCAGCGCCGGCAGACTCGGCGGTTGCGGATGCAGCCGGTGGTGGTACCAGGCTACCGCCGCGTAAGAAGGCAGATACAACGCGTATGGGAGGTCGTTGCCGGCACGGAAGTTGATGGTGGGCAGATCCAGCACCGTGGAGCACAGGATCACGCCGTTGACATACACGCCCTTCCGCACCAAATCCTGGGCCAGCACCGCCGAGCGCGTAGTGCCGTAGCTCTCGCCCAGCAGGAACTTGGGCGAGTTCCAGCGCCCGAAACGCGTGAGATAGCGCTGGATGAACTGCGCAAAGGCAACGGCATCACCGTTGATGCCATAGAACAGCTTGGATTTGCCTTTGCCCACGATGCGGCTGTAGCCGGTGCCCACCGCGTCAATAAATACCAAGTCGGTGCTCTGCAGAATGCTGTCGTCGTTGTTCACCAGTCGGTAGGGCGGTTGCTCCGCCCGGATATCACCCGGGGCCGGCCACACGATGCGCCGCGGCCCGAAACCGCCGACATCCACCAGGGCCGAGGCGAAGCCCGGGCCGCCGTTGTAGGCGAAGGTCAGCGGTCGTTCGGCGGAGTTTTTCACCCCGTTCCGGGTGTAGGCGATGTAGAACACGCTTGCCGTGGGCTGGTGCTTGGCGTCATACAGCAGCAGCGTGCCGGCGGTGGCGGTGTAATCCATGCGCTTGCCGCCGATCACCACGTTGTGGTGGGTCACGACGCTGCGCTCCTTGGGCACCGGTGCCGGCTTGACGGCGGGCGCCGCCTTGTCGGCCGCGAACGCGGCGGAGACAGTGGGCAGGGCCAGCAGGCACAGGCAGACGGCAAGCGATCGTTTCATGGAAATCCCCCCGTGATGGCAGGCGGACCCACGTCCCTGCGCGGGTTTATCCCTAGGACCGGAAATGTCAGGCGGCGTTCCGGTGGCTGGCGGATTTTTCCCGGGACCGGGCTGAAAGTCCAGCCGCCTCCCCCAGGGAGGCGGCTGCAAAAGGGTGTCGGGCGCGGATCGCCTCAGCGGCGGGTGGCCCGTCCGTAGAAGGCGTCGAGGTCGTGGTGCAGTTTCGCCAGCGCCTTGGGGTTCAGGTAGAGCATATGCCCGGCGGGGTAGTAGCCGAAGGTAATGTTATGTTGTAGTCCCGCCGGCAGGTTGGCGTGGGAGATGTCGTACTCGGTGCGGAAGAACGGCGTGGCGAGATCGTAGAGGCCGTTGGCGCTGAAGATCAGCAGGTGCGGATTCATCACCAGTGCGTCGCGCAGGTCGGGAACCGCATCGGCCACCACGTATTTCTGGCCGTTTACCACATGCGCCCAGTCCCAGTGGCTGTTGGCGGTCATGTTGAGTCCCACATAATGACGCCGCGTGTGGTAATCCAGGTCGTGCTCCAGGTAATAGCGGAAGCCGGCGTTGAAGGCGGCGGACACTGCGTTGGCGCTGGCATCCTGCCGGGCAGACGCGCCCACCAAATCCAGGTCCGGCTCGTCGTAGCGGGCATCGAAGCGCCCGATCTCTTTGCCTTTGCCGTGCAGCAGCGCCTTCAGAAAGCGCGACAGGGACACCCGCAGGTTGGATTCGATGAGGTAGCGCTCACTCAGCCCGGTGTACGCGTGCAAACGCGCTGCCACGGCATTGCGTTCGCTTGCGCTCAGGGCATCGCCCTGGGCGAGTGCGGTGGCGTAGGGTCCGATGGCGAAGGCCCGAACCTGCCACAGATAGCTCTCAAGATCCGCGGGGCAGTGGGTGACTTGGTGGTAACAGGCCACCGCGGCGTAGGACGGCAGGGTGAGTTCGTAGCGCAGGTCGTTGGAGTAGCGCGGTACGAAGCCGTCTTCGGGACCGGTTTCCGCGAAATTGAGAATGCTGGAGAGCAGGATCACCCCGTTCAGATTATCGCCCTGCTGTTCCAGGTAGTTGGCGAGTGCCACCGAGCGGAAAGTGCCGTAGCTTTCTCCCAGCAGGAACAGCGGCGAGTTCCAGCGGTCGTATTTTGTGAGATAACGCTGGATGAACGCGCCGAAGGATTTCACGTCCTGATCCACGCCCCAGAAATGCTTGGCCGGCGTCTTGCCGAGCGTGATGCTGTAGCCGGTACCCACCGCGTCAATAAATACCAGATCGGTTTTGTCCAGCAGACTGTATTGATTGTTCACCAGCCGGTAGGGCGGCGGCGGAGCGAACTTGGCGTTGGGGATTTGCACGCGCTGCGGACCGAAGCCGCCGATGTTCACCCAATTCGAAGAGGCTCCGGGGCCGCCGTTGTAGGCGAAGGTCAGCGGCCGTTCGGCGGGGTTTTTCACCCCGTCCCGGGTGTAAGCGATATAAAACACGCTCGCTTCGGGCTGGTCCTTGGCGTTGCGCAGCACCAGCGTGCCGGCGGTGGCGGTATAACCAATGCGCTTGCCGCCGATCACCACGCTGTGGCGGGTCACGACGCTGCGCTCCTTGGGCACCGGTGCCGGTTTGACGGCTGGCGCCACTTTGTCGGCGGCCGCGAACGCGGCGGAGACAGTGGGCAGGGCCAGCAGGCACAGGCAGACGGCGAGCGATCGTTTCATGGTGTTCCCCCGGTGAGTACAGTTGAGATGCGCGACCCCGCGCCACGGGCCCTCCTCTAGGACCCGGAAAGCCGGGCGGCGTTCCGACTCTTGGAGACAATTTTTCCTCGGTATGGATTCAAAGTCTATCCTGCATCTGTCGGGCTCAGTGCGATTATGCTGACCTGGTCACAACACTTGCTAAGGCCGGCTGCATATTGCTTCAGTGCCGGCAGGTTCAAATAAATGGGTCTGCACGCGGGTTTTGCCATGAAAACTTTTCCCGCGGGGTCCTGTGCTACAATTCCTTGTGGATCCATTTCAACCTCTTTGATGATTGAGTCATAACCTTGAAACGGCGCCGGAAAAGCATCCTGTCTTCGCTGCTGACAACCCTCGTGCTGGCGCTGTCGCTGTGGACGCCGTACTGCCTTGCCATGCAGGCGATGCCGTCGGCAGCC
Organism: Natronospirales bacterium; assembly: GCA_021792635.1. Lineage (GTDB taxonomy): Bacteria > Pseudomonadota > Gammaproteobacteria > Natronospirales > REEB76 > REEB76. The sequence continues at coordinate 20,749 of JAJYUH010000016.1, forward strand.
GCGGTGCAATGTTCCCGGGATATGGGCAGTCCGTCTGGGATGAATCAGCATTGTGCGCAACTGCAGGCGACTGCAAGCTATCTGGGCGCCAGGGCGGCGAGTGTCAGCATGCCAGACTGGCAGCCGCTCGCGACCGTCGTTCCGGTCTCCCTCGCGCCTGCCTGCCGCATGCAGGCGCGCCCGGGCTTTTTTGTGGATTTTTCTCCGCCCTCCCTTCTGCCGCTCAATCTGCGTTATTGCGTTTTTTTGAAATAGCGGTTTCCTGAAACCAGACCGGCGCCTGTCCCGCGACAGGCAAGTTGTGTCCTGAATCAGGAACCGTTCCATGCGTGTTACATCCCGTATTTTCCCCACACCCGCCGCCGTGGCTGCGGTGCTGCTGTTCGCCGCATCCGCCGCCGTGCTGGCGTCGTCCGCACCCCCGCCTGTGCCGTTGACGCTCGCGCAGGCACAAACGCGGCTTGCGCGCGTCAACCCGGCTGTGCTTGGCGCCGAGCAGTCGCAGGAAGCGCTGCGGCATCAGGCGGTGGCAGCTTCCCAGCTTCCCGATCCGGAACTCGGGTTGATGGCGCAGAACTTTCCGGCCAACAGTCTCTCATCGCCTTCGCAGGAGCCGAACGCCATGTTGAGCCTCGGCATCAGCCAGCGTCTGCCGGCCTTCGGCCAGCGCAAGCACCGGGGTAAGGAGTTGCGGGAGGAAAGCCAGGCGGCGTTCTACGGTGTCGCTGCCGCCAGGACAGAGAATTCCCTGGCACTGCAACTTGGCTGGTTCGATGCCATCTACGCCGGGCAGGCGCTCGAGGTGCTGCGTACCCAGCGCGAGCTGGAGACCGAGAGTGCTCAGGCCGCACTGGCGCGCTTTCGCGCCGGCTCCGCCCCGGAAGCCGACGTACTGCGGGCCAGACTGGACGAGCAGGCGCTGGCCAATCGCCTCTCCCAGGTTCAGGCCTTGGGCACCGCCGCCCGCGCCAGAATCGCAGAATTGCTCAATGCACAGGAACTTCCCGAACTCGCGGCGGGCTGGCCGGTGATTCCCGAGCCGCCGGCATTGGCAACCATCGAGAACGGTCTGGCCTACAACCCGCTACTGCGCCAGTCCGAGGCGCTCAACCGCGCCGCCGGCGAGGGCGTGGAAGTTGCCCGGAGCGAATACCACCCCGATATCACGGTGTTCGGCGCCTATGGCAAAAGCTATTACCCGGGCATGCCCAACCAGGTGACGGCGGGCATCAACGTCACGCTGCCGATTTTCACCGCCCGGCGTCAGGATCAAACGCTGGATGCCGCGCGCGCCAGGGCGCGCGCCTCCGGCTATGCGTACCTGCAACAGTCGCTTTCCCTGCTGCAGCGTGCGCGCAGCCTGTTTGCCCAATATGCATCGCTACAGACACAACTGCACCGCACGCGGGATGTGCTGCTGCCCACGGCGAAAGCCGCCTATGCGGCGGCGCTGGCCGCCTACACGGCAGGTCAGACCGACATGACCGGACTGCTCCGAACCCAGCAGGCGGTTCTGGAATACGCCCTGGATGACATTCAACTGCGCCGCGAGCTCCTGAGTACCCAGGCGGAACTCGATTATCTGGCGACACATGTGGAGCGCCAGCCATGAACCGGAAAATGATCGTCTTTATTCTTACGGCCGCCGTCTTGTTCGGCACGGGTCTCGCCATCGGCGTCATGTGGCATGCCGGCGCACACTTGCCAGGCACCGTGGGGTCTCGGTCCGCACCAGCGGAAAACAGGCAGGCAACCTACCCGGAAAACTCCGCCCGCCGCGTGCTGTACTGGGTGAGTGCCATGAATCCCAAGCAGCGCTTTGATCACCCCGGCAAGGACAGCATGGGCATGGACTATGTGCCGGTGTACGCGCCCGCCGCCGTTTCCGCCGTGCCGGAGGCAGGACTGGCGGTGAGTCCGCGTATGGTACAGACCCTGGGCGTGCGCCTGGTGACGGTGCAGCCCCGCCGACTGGGCCAGGAAATCCACAGCGTGGGTATCGTGACGGTGGATGAAAACCGTCTCTACGACGTGAATCTGCGCGTGTCGGGCTGGGTGACGGACCTCCGGGTGCGCGCCGTGGGCGATGCCGTGCGGCGCGGACAATTGCTGGCGACACTCTATTCACCGGAACTGTATGCGGCCCAGAATGAATATCTGATCGCACGCGGCCAGTCGCGGCTCCTGGCCAACGGAGCCCTTGAGCGGGCGGCGGTCGAGAAGCTCGAGCTCCTCGGCATGACGCGCACGCAGATCGCGGCCTTGGCCGCGCGGGGCAAGGCACGGAAACTCATGCCGGTTCTCTCGCCCGCCGACGGCACCGTGCTCGCGCTCGGCACGCGCACCGGCGGCTACGTCACGCCGGGCATGACGCTGTTCAAGCTCGCCGATCTCGGCCGCGTCTGGGTAAAGGTCGCGCTTTACAGCTACCAACTGCCCTGGGTTGCGCTGGGCGATCCGGTGCATCTGCGGCTTGCCCATGATCCCGCCAAAGTCTGGAACGGGCGCGTGAGCTTCCTGTATCCGATGCTCAACGAGACGAACCGCACGCTGGAGGCCCGCCTGACGTTTGACAATCCGGCGGGAATGCTGCGCCCGGGGATGTATGTGAATGCCACGCTGCTCGGCACGCCGCGCACCACGCTCGCCCTCCCCGCCGACGCGGTGCTGCGCTCCGCGGAGGGCGACTACGTGATGGTGGCTGAGGGACAAGGCCGCTTCCTTCCGACCCAGGTGGCACTCGGTCCCGAGTCCGGTGGCTGGGTGGAGATCAGGGCGGGGCTCAAGGAGGGCGAGCAGGTGGCGGAAAGCGCCCAGTTCCTGCTGTATGCGGAATCCCAGGTGCAGCAGCTTAACGCGCGCCTGCTGGGTCCCACGTCCGCCCCGCCAAAGAAGCAGCCAAAGATGCCGCCTATGCCGGGCATGCCGCCGAAAGGAGCGCAGCCATGATTCGCCGCCTCATCGAGACCTGCCTGGATAACCGCTATCTCGTCATGCTGGCTACTCTCGCGTTGCTGCTGGTCGGCATTCTGGCGGTCATGCGCATACCGCTCGAGGCCATTCCCGATATTTCACCGACCCAGGTGATCGTGAAGACCTCCTATCCCGGACAGGCGCCCCAGGTGGTGCAAGACCAGGTGACCTATCCCATCGAAGCCCTGCTGATGTCGGTGCCGGGACGGCAGGCGGTGCGCGGCTATTCCATGTTCGGCGATTCTTACGTGTACGTTATCTTCAAGGGCGGCACGAAGATCCGGCAAGCCCGCAACCTGGTGCTGCAGTACCTGAGTCAGGTCCAGGCGAAACTGCCGCCCGGGGTCACGCCGGCGCTGGGCCCGGAAAGCTCCGGCGTGGACTGGATTTACGAGTACGCCCTCACGGACCCGAGCGGCACGCTGAACCTCGCGGATCTGACCACGTTGCAGAACTGGTTTCTCAAATATCAGTTGCAGGCCATTCCCGGAGTGGCGGAAGTGGCAACCGTGGGCGGCATGGTGAAGGAATACCAGGTGGTGGTGGACCCCAACAAACTGCTGGCTTACCACATTACCCTGCCGCAGGTGGAGGCGGCCATCCGCGCGGCAAACGGCGAAACCAGCGGCTCGGTGGTGGACATGGGCGGCGCCAGCTACATGGTGCGCACCTCGGGTTATGTGCGCAATCTCGGCGATCTTGAGAGCGCACCGCTCGCCGTGCGCGACGGCATTCCCATCACCCTGCGCGACCTCGCCCGGGTTCAGTACGGTCCGCAACTGCCCAACGGCGTCGCCGATCTGAACGGCCGGGGACAGGTGGTGGGCGGCATCGTCATGATGATTCAGGGGGAAAACGCCTACACCATCATCCGGCAGATCGAGAACAAGCTCGCTGTGCTGCAGGCCTCCCTGCCCAAGGGGGTGAAGATCGTCACCACCTACAGCCAGCGTCCGCTGATCTCGAGGAGCATCCACACTTTGAGCGAAAAACTGCTTGAAGAATTCCTCGTCGTCGCGCTGGTGTCGCTGCTGTTCCTCTTCCGCGTCCGCTCCGCACTGGTGGCCATTGTGGCGCTGCCGCTCGGCGTGCTGATGGCGTTCATCGTGATGTGGGCGCAGGACGTCCCGGCCAACATCATGTCGCTCGGCGGCATCGCCATCGCCGTCGGCGCCATGGTAGATGCCGCCATCGTCATGATCGAGAACATGCACAAGCATGTGGAGAAATCGCCGCAGGCCGACCCCTGGGCTCTGGCGCGCCAAGCCGCGGCAGAAGTCGGCCCGGCGCTGTTCTTTTCGCTGCTGATCATCGCCGTGTCGTTCCTGCCGGTGTTCGCGCTCGGCGGCGAAGAGGGAAAACTGTTCAGTCCGCTGGCCTTCACCAAGACCTATTCCATGGCGGCGGCGGCGCTGCTGTCGGTGACCCTGGTACCAATCCTGATGGCTTATTTCATCCGCGGGCGGATTGCTCCGGAGCACAGGAACCCGCTGAACCGGGTGCTGGCGCGTCTGTACCGGCCGGTAATTTCGCTCGCCCTGCGTTACCCCTGGTACGTACTGGGTGCCGGAGCCCTGCTGCTCGGCAGCGTCATCGTGCCCTGGAAGTACCTGCAGTCGGAATTCATGCCACCGCTCGAGGAGGGCTCGCTGCTGTACATGCCCATCAGCCAGGATCCGTCCATTTCCATCGGCGAAGCCGCCTACGTACTCCAACTGACGGATCGCATCCTCAAGAAATTCCCCGAGGTGGAAACGGTGTTCGGGCAGGTGGGACGTGCGCAGACCGCCACTGACACCGCACCCATGTCCATGTATGACACCACGGTGACGCTCAAGGATCCGGGCAAATGGCCGCGGGCGCTGACGATGCGCGAGCTGGAGGACAAGTTCAATCGCGCGCTCAACATTCCCGGCTTGTCCAATATCTGGGTGCAGCCGATTCAGAACCGGGTGCAAATGCTGACCACCGGATTGCAGACGCCGCTGGGCATCAAGGTGGCGGGCCCGGATCTGGTCACGCTGAATCAACTTGGGACCGAGATCCAGGCGGCGCTCGAAAAGCTGCCCGGCGCCCGCACCGTGTACGCCGCCAAGGCTGTTGGCGGACGTTACATCGTGATCCACACGGACCGCCTGGCCGCCGCACGCTACGGTTTGTCCGTCGCGGACATCAACCGGTTCGTCGAGACCGCCGTCGGCGGGGAACCGGTGGCGACCGCCGTCAACGGCCTGGAGCGCTTCCCCATTGTGCTGCGCTATCCGCGGGAACTGCGCCAGTCGCTCGCGGCCCTGCAAGCGAGCCGCGTAGCCACACCCTCGGGCGCGCAGATTCCGCTGGCGGAGCTGGCGGACCTCCGCATTGAGGACGGTCCGCCGATGCTCACCAGCGATAACGCACAGTTGAACAACTGGGTATATATAGATCTCAAACCCGGCACCGGCATCGGGGGATTCGTGCACGCGGCGCAGCGGACGCTCGCCAACACCCTGCGCCTGCCTGCGGGTTACACCCTGTCCTGGGTGGGGCAGTATCAGGTGATGCAGCAGGCGGCGGCGCGACTGAAATTATTGATCCCGGCGGTGATCGTCCTGGTCGCGTTGCTGCTGTACTTCAATTTCAGGAATTTTATGGAAGTGGCGATCATCCTGTTGACGCTGCCGCTGTCGCTGGTGGGGGGGTTCTGGCTGGTGTATCTGCTGGGGTACAAACTCTCGGTCGCCGTGGCCGTGGGGTTTATTGCGCTCGCCGGCGTGGCTGCGGAATTCGGCGTGGTGATGCTGCTATACCTGGACCTGTCGGTTACAACCCGGCGATCCGAGGGCCGGCTCAACACCCGCCAGGATCTTCATCAGGCCGTTATCGAGGGAACGCTGTTGCGCCTGCGGCCCATGGCGATGACTTTCGCGACGGTGGTGGCGGGCCTCTTGCCCATCATGTTCAGCCAGGGAACCGGGGCGGACATGATGAAGCGCATCGCGGCGCCCATGGTGGGCGGCATGGTGAGTGCCGCCGCGCTCAGCCTGGTGGTGGTGCCCGCGGCGTATTATCTGTGGCAACGCTCCGTGCTCACGCGTGCCATGCTGATGACGGTTCGTGAATAGAAACCCATGCCGGCGGAACCCCGCGGCGGCTGTATTGATCGCGTGAGCGATCAATCTGCTGTGCCACTGAGGTGGAACTTGCGTATAACCGGGCCAGTGCCCGGCGTATGCACATACGGTATGGAATCGCCGGCGTGAGCGCCCTGCGCAACCATGGTGTCCAATATCCGGAAAAACACCCACGGGTCGTCCCGTGGGTGGCGTGCATCCGGCGATCAAAAAATATCAATGCACGGAGAGCACCTGGCTGTAGAACGCACTCAGGTCCCGGTGCAGATCCATCAGCGTGTGTTCATGCAGGTACAGCATATGGCCCGAGTGATAGAAGTGGAAACTGACGTTCTTCAGTAACGCGGGCGGCAGCTTCATGTGGGCGAAGTCGTATTCGGTCTTGTAGAACGGCGTACCGAGATCGAAGTAGCCGTTGCCCGAAAACACCCTGAGGTTCGGGTTCTTGCGCAGGGCGTCCGCCAGGTTCGGGGCTACGTCCGGCAGCGGCACCGGGAAGAATGAGCCCGGCACCGGATGTTTCCAGTCCCAGTGACGGATGGTCTGGTCGTTGAGGATGACGTAGGGACGCTGGCTCACGAACTTGAGGTCGTTACGCACGTACCAGTTGAAGGCAGCGGTGTAAGCCGGTGTGATGGCCTGGCTCATGGCGCTGTAATCCGGGTATTCCTCGGCATTGTCCCGGTTCCAGCCCTCGAAGCGCGCGTCGAGACGGCCGATGGTGCGGCCGCGGTCGCGCAGGAGCTGTGCCCGGAAGCGCATCATGTTGATGCGCAGATTAACCTGGCGGATATATTTTTCGCTCAAGCCGGTGTACTCATGCAGCTTCTGCACCACCCGGTCGTATTCGGCCGGCGGCAGACGCGTGCCCTCGAACAGCGCATGCGCATATTCGGTGCTGGCGAACTGCTCCACCTGCCGCACCAGCGGCGCGAGGTGTGCGGGCTGCTGCGGCAGCGCGTGGTGATACCAGGCCACTGCCGCATAGGAGGGCAGATAGGTGATCTCGCCCAGATCCGTGCCCGGCCAGCCGTCGCCGTAGTTGAGGATCGAGGACAGCAGCACCACGCCGTTGAGCGCCACGCCGTTCTGCTGCAGCCAGTCCGCCAGGTTCGCCGAGCGGGTGGTGCCGTAACTCTCGCCCAGCAGGAACTTGGGAGAGTTCCAGCGGTTGTTGTCGCTGATGTAGCGCTGGATGAACTGTCCGAAGGAACGCACGTCCTGGTCCACGCCCCAGAACATCTTGTCGGTACCCTTGCCCACGGGCCGGCTGTAACCGGTGCCTACAGCATCAATGAACACCAGATCGGTTTTGTTGAGCAGGGTGTAGGGGTTGTTGGTATTGATGTCATAAGGCGGCGGCGGGGTGGGCACGTGATCCTTGGTCATCACCCGCATGGGCCCCATGCCCCCCATGAGCAGCCACACGGTGGAGGAACCGGGGCCGCCGTTGTACACGAAGGTCACGGGCCGCCCGGCGAGGTTACGCACCCCATCCTCGGTGTAGGCCACATAGAACATGCTGGCGGTGGGCTGGTTCTTGGCATCGCGCAGCAGGATGGTGCCGGCGGTGGCGGTGTAATGGATGGTTTTGCCGTCCACCGTGACGCGGCCGTGGGTGACGGATTTCTCTTCCTTGGGGACCGACGCCGCAGGGGCCGGCTTGGCGGCGGGTGCGGTATCGGCCGCCAACACGGGTGCCGCCAGCAATACCGCCAGCAGCGGGAACAAGATGAGATAGCGTTGCATGGTTTTCATCCCCAAAGGTTGGTGATACAGGAGGCTCAGACCGTATCGGCGGGATCAGGTTCCGTCAAAGCCTTGGCCTCCGGCTTCGTCCCCTCCGGGGAAAGAAGAGACAAGAAATAAATCACGCCGTTTTGAATGCGTCGCGGGTGAGATTTTCAGGCCCGGCGGCCCTGGCCACCACGTTGTCCTCGATGCGGATGCCGCCGCAGGGGCGAAAAGCGTCCACTTTTGCCCAGTTCATGTGACGGCTGTGCTCGCCCGCCTTGAGCCTGGCGAGCAGCGGCGCGATGAAATACAGGCCCGGTTCAATGGTGACCACGAAGTTTTCCTTCAGCTCCCGGGTGGTGCGCAGGTAGGGGTGGCCGTCGGGTTTGGGCAGGCTGTCGCCTCGAGGACTTGCCATGCAGCCGCCCACGTCGTGGGTCTGGAGTCCGAGGAAATGGCCGAGGCCATGGGGCAGGAACGCATTGCTGATGTGTGTCGCCACGATCTCTTCCGGCGGCAGGCGCACAAAAGCAAAATCATGCAGCAGTTTTGCGATGACGTAATGCGCCTCGAGATGCAGTACCTTGAAGTCGAGTCCGGGCTTCACCTTTTTGCCCAGCGCCTGCTGCTCCTGATCCAGTGCGTTGATCAGGGACTGGAATTCATCCTGTGCGGCGGAATAGGTGCGCGTTACGTCGGAGGCGTAGCCGTGCACCTGCGCGGCGGCATCAATCAGCAATGCATGGAGTTGCGCGGGCTTGTCCCGGTTCCAGTGCTGATAATGCAGTGTCGCGGCATGCTCGTTGAGCGCGACGATGGCGTGGTACGGATGTTCGTCGTCCGTCTGGCCGCAGGCGGCGCAAAACGCGTTATGGATTTCGAATTCACTGCCGCCGGCACGGAACGCCTGCTCGGCGGCACGGTGACCCCTGACACTGAGAGCATTGGCACGGCGCATGCATTCCAGTTCATATTCGGTCTTGGCGGCGCGCGTATAGTGCAGCGCATGAATCAGGGTTTCGGGATTGACATCGGCGAAGCCCCAGTGCTTGAAGCGCTCCTGCCATTCGCCGAGGAAAGCATAGCGTCTCGCCGTCGGCAACGCCCCCGGCGCATCTTCCGGACGCTTGATCACGCGGATGTCGAAATGCTCCACCCAGTAACCGGCCGGCGGGTCCGGCGGCAGGTACCAGTAGTCCTCCGGCTGATAGAACACCAGCACCGGTTTATGACCCGGAACATACGCAATAAATGAATCATGGGCATGGGTGAGCGGCAACCAGTTCTTGAAATGCGGATTCACGCGGAACGGGTAATCCATGTCATCCAGAAACCGGGTATGCGGACTGCCGGCGAACACCGCCACCGCGTCGAAACCGGCGGCCGCCAGCGCCATGCCGAAGCGCTTTTGCACGCTCTCAAGATGAGCCGGGTAGTGTCTGGCCAAGGCGTCGTTCATGGCGGCTCCGGGACGTCGCGGGGAAGCCGGATTATTCCAGATTCTGACCGGGCCGGGCAGCCCATCCGCGGCCGCAGGCGGGCGCACGCGCTAAAATAGGCGCCGGTATCGGCGGGGAGAATCGCAGCATGGAATACCGGCGGCTCGGCAAATGGGGACTGAAACTCAGCGCCCTGTCTTTCGGTTCCTGGGTGACGTTCCAGAACCAGGTGGATGGGAAATTGGCCGAGCAATGTCTGGCCGCGGCCTACGACGCCGGTGTGAATTTCTTCGACAATGCCGAGGCCTACGCCAACGGTGAATCCGAACGCATCATGGGCGGCGCGCTCAGGAATCTGGGATGGCCGCGCGATTCCTGGTGCGTGTCCAGCAAGGTGTTCTTCGGCTGCAAAGCCGACCCGAAGCCGACCCAGAAGGGGTTGTCGCGCAAGCACATCCTGGAGGCCTGCCACCAGGCGCTTGCGCGTCTGCAGGTGGACTACCTCGATCTCTATTTTTGTCATCGCCCTGATCCGGAGACTCCCATCGAGGAGACGGTACGCAGCATGCACGACTTGGTGCGGCAGGGTAAGGTGTTGTACTGGGGTACGTCCGAATGGACGGCGCAGGAAATCACCGCAGCGCACGCGGTTGCCCGCAGCGAGCACCTCACGCCGCCCAGTATGGAGCAGCCGCAGTACAACTTGTTTGTACGCGCGCGCGTAGAGCAGGAGTACGCACCCCTGTACCGCGACTACGGCATGGGCGCCACCATCTGGTCACCGCTCGCTTCCGGCGTGCTCACCGGCAAGTACAACGACGGCATTCCGGCGGACTCGCGTCTCAACCTGCCGGGATATGAATGGCTGCGGGAGCGCCATCAGAGCGAGGAGGGCCGCCGGCGCATCTGGGTGGTGCAGAAATTCTCCGCCATTGCGCGTGAACTCGGCATGAACACCGGCCAGCTTGCCATTGCCTGGTGCCTGAAAAACCCCAACGTGACGAGCGTGATCCTGGGCGCCTCACGGGTGCAGCAGCTCAGGGAAAACCTGGGCGCACTTGCGTACCTGCCGAGGCTTACGCCGGCCGTCATGGCGCGCATTGAGACGGCGGCAGGCTGATGCCGCAGCGCTCCGGCGAAGCGGTGCCCGGCGAAATCCATCGGCTGATGTTCGAGGCCGCAGCCTGCTACGGCCGCGGCGAGTTTGCCGGTGCCGGCGCGCGCTGTGAGCGCGTGCTGGCACACAGAGAGGGATTTCCCGAGGCATTGCATCTGCTGGGTTTGTGCCGCTGGAAAGGCGGGGATCTCGATGGCGCTCTCAACCTGCTGACCCGTGCCCAGGAATTGCAGCCGGCAGACGCGCAGTTGTGGCACAACCTGGGCATCGTGCGTGAGCAAAGCGGTGATACTTCCGGTGCACAGGCGGCTTTCCGGCGCGCCGCGGAACTCAATCCGCGTGACGCGGAATCCCATTACAATCTGGGCGTGACCTGTGAGGCGCTGGGTGACCGCGCGGCGGCGGAAGCCGCCTACCGACGGGCGCTCCGGGTGGCTGACCGGCACACCGGCGCGGCCGCGGGGCTCGCAGCCCTCTGCGAGGCGCAGAACCGGCTGGAGGAAGCACAGCAGTGGGTGGATATCGCACTGCGTGGAAATCCCGCGGATGCGGTCGCCGGCCTCACCCAGGCGCAGTTGGATTTCCGCGCGGGACGCTATACACAAACGGCTGCGCGGCTGGAAGCGCAGCTCAAGTGTCCGCTCTCGCCGGTCAATCTCTCTCTCACCCTGGGACGGCTGGGGTCGGCTTATGACCGGCTGGGGAAGCATGCGGCTGCCTATGCCGTCTTCATGCGGGCCAAAGAGGTACTGCGCGACATGGCGGGAAATGCGCCCGAGGACAGCGTGTATGGTCTTGCCTCCGCCAACCGCATGCAGCGTCTGTTTGATGTTCTCATAAAAGATGCCGGCGCAGAGGCTCGGGAACCTGCGACGGTTTCGCCGGTGTTCCTGCTGGGATTCCCCCGTTCCGGCACCACTCTGCTGGATCAGATTCTCTCCTCCCATTCACGCATCGTGGTACTGGAAGAAAAACACACGCTGCAGGACATACTCAATGAGCATGCGGTTTCCGCTGCGCGGCTCGCGGAATTTGCCGACTGTGACGGCGCCACGCTGCAACATTACCGCGAGCGCTACTGGGCGCGGGTGGCGGAATTCATGCCGGATCGGCCGCCCGATAAACTGTTCGTGGACAAGTTGCCGCTCAATACCCTGCTGCTACCGCTTATCCGGCGGTTGTTTCCGCAGGCGCGCTACCTGTTTGCAGTGCGCGATCCGCGTGACGTGGTGCTCTCCTGTTTCATGCAAAGTTTCGAACCCAATGAGGCCATGCGGCATTTTTTCACCCTGGAAAGCACGGTGCGTTATTACACCGCCGTCATGGGTGTCGGGTTGCTGGCATTGCAGGCATTCCCACAGTGCATTCACCGGCTGCGTTACGAGGATCTGGTAGAGGATATACAAGCCGAAGCAAAACGATTGCTGGCGTTCCTGGGCCTTCACTGGGAGCCACCGGTGCTGGAATTCCACAAAACGGCACGGCAGCGGCACATCAACACGCCCAGCTATCATCAGGTGGCGCAGCCCATCTATCAGTCGGCGCGCGGGCGCTGGCAGCACTACGCAAATCACCTGCAACCTGTCCTGCCCCGGTTGCGGACTTTTGTGGAGTATTTCGGCTACCCTTGACTTCCGGGGCAGATGCGGCGTTTCGCCGATAAAAAATCCCGCGGCCCTTGCGGACCGCGGGATGGATTCCGGCCTCTCAGCACGCCTTCAGTACTTGATACCCACGCGCACGTAGAGGAAGCGCCCCGGCACGTCATACAGCGTCGGGTCGAAGCTGTTGAGCTGCTGCTGCGTGGATGACGGCGGCTCCTTGTTGAACAGGTTGCGGATACCGAAGGTAAATGTCATCTTGGCCGGATCGTAGCTGTAGTTCACCTGCACATCATGATAAATGGTCTGGCCCAGGTGGTTGGTGGACAGCGTGTTGTTGGCGTAGTTGGGATTCGAACACACTCCCAGATTGGTGAGGCTGAGCGGCGTGCCATCGAGGAAATCGGAGCACGGTTCCGTGAGACCGCTGATGTAACGCATGTCCCACTCCGCCCGCCAGTTGCCCCGGGTCCACTGCAGCGAGGTCAGGGCCTTCCAGCGGGGCACGCCGAACGGGAACACCGTGCCGCCGCGCTCTACCCCGGCCAGTTGCGTGATGGTGGCCCCGCCGCCGGGGTTGGGGAATATCTGTTCAAAGTTGCGGGTATAGGTGGCGTGCAGACTGACCTTGAATTCACCCACCGAAGTAGTCGGCAAGACGTAACTTGCCCCCACATCGAAACCGTCTGTCCGGGTGCCGCCGATGTTGGTGACGCTGTCGTTGAGCACCTTGATTGCCCCCGCCGGCCCGCGCACGATGCGGGAGCAGTCAGCCAGATTTCCCGCCACGTAGCAGCCGGTCATGATGGCCTGACCGCTCAGCGGCTGGATGGTGTTTTCCAGCTCGATCCTGTAGTAATCCAGATTCATGTTCAGGCCCGGGGCCCAATTGGGACTGTAAACGAAGCCCACGGTGCGGGAGATGGAAGTCTCGGGCCTGAGAGCCGTGTTACCGCTCTCCAGAGTGTTGATCTGGCTGTTGGACTGTACATAGCTGGCGGGTACCGGTGTCACGCCGCCAAAGCCGTTGGCGCAGCGCTGCTGTATGGTTGCGGACACGCCGGTGCCGGTATAGTTGCTGCACGGGTCGCTGACCACAGATGACAGCAGCGTTGAACCGGCGAACAGCTCATCGATGTTCGGCGCCCGGAATCCCTGGGACCAGGTGCCGCGCAGCAGCAGATCATCACTAACCTCCCACTTCAACCCGGCACGGCTCGAGGTGTTGCCGCCGAAGGTGTTGTAGTTGGTGTGGCGCGAGGCGACATCCAGATCCAGCAGTTTGACCGCCGGCAGGTTGGCGAGCAGCGGGATGTCGAATTCCGTGTAGATTGAGTCCTCGCGGATGCGGCCCGAGGTGGGCGGCACCGCCACTTTCGGATTGAAGCTGTCGTAGCCGGACTGGGCGACCGAGTCGGGAATGAAGTAGCCGTCATGTTCCAGATACTGGTAGCCGGCGGCGAAGCCCAATGGACCCGCCGGCAGGTTGGCGAGATTGCTGTTGCTGATGTCCGCATTGTAGATGCGCTGATTGTTCTGGAACTGGTTCTGCTGTGTGTAGGCGCTGTAGGCGAGCTGACTCTGGGTGATTGGACTGGTCTGGCCGCCGAAGAAATTAATCGGCACGCAACCCGGTACCGCGGCGCAGGCGGCAGGGCTGCCCATGGCCAACCGCAGATGATTCACGTTCAGACTGCCCAGGTTGGTGTCAATCTCCGTGTCCCTGGAAAAGATGTAACCCGCATCCCAGTCCCATTCCGAGCCGCCGGCATTGAAATAACCGCTGAAGCCGCCGCTGAAACGGTAGGTGTCCTCGTTTTCCTGGTAGATGCGGGGCCCATCCTCCAGCATGCGCCGGCCCAGCAGGCCCAGATAACCGGCGGCCGGCGTTCCGGCATTGGGCTGGGTGCTGGGCTGGTAGGCGTTGGTGTTGAGATCAAAGCCAAACGGGTTGTATTGCTGATTGCCCGGAATGTCCGTGACGATGCTGGTGGAGGCAAAGAACAGCGGGGTGGGTGCCGCCTGCTGGGTGGAATTGCGGTGGCTGTAAACCATATCCGCACTGAAGGTCAGATTGTCCGCCAGGTCCGTGTGTCCCGCTATGTAGCCGCTGTAGCGTTCTTCAGGCGTCAGCACGTAATTGTAGGGCGCGTAATTGAAACGGTCCGACTGCTGGAACGGAGCGAACTGATTGGCCGCCGTGCCGGGTTGTCCCGGAATCAGCGTCAGATCGCAGAACGGCTGGTAATCCGGCGCGGTGGCCGATCCGAAATTGGTGGTAGGGCATTGGGTCGAGGTCAGGCCGGTGCCGGGCGCGGGTGCGTTGTTTGGATTGGTACCGTTAGGTGTGATGGAGGTTGGCACGAACACAAAACGGCCTTGGGGCGTGGCCGAACTTCCGCGAGTCAGTCCCGTGCCAAAGGTCGGCTCCTTGGAGATCGTGCGGTTGCCGGACGAGATGCCATCCTGCTGCATATAGGAGACGCTGAATACCAAGTTGCCGTGGTCATTGCCGATGCCGCTGGTGAAGTCGTAGCTCTGGGTTTTGCCGTCCCAGCCGCCGCCGTCTCCATGACCGTCATACATGCCCACATAGGCATTGGCTTCAGTGCCGGTGAAGTTTCTGATGGTGATGATGTTGACCACGCCGGAGATGGCGTCGGAACCGTAAATGGCCGAGGCGCCGTCCTGCAGAATTTCAATATGGTCAATAATCGCAGTAGGTATGGTGTTGAGGTCCACGGTGCCATCCAATCCCGTGATCCAGCGCTTGCCGTTCACCAGCACCAGGACGCGGTTGGCACCCAGATTGCGCAGATCCATATTGGTCTGGCCGCCGCCGGTATAGGTGAAATTGCCGCCGTCATTGGCGAGCGTGTTCAGCGCGCCGCCTGAAGCGGTAAGCCGCTGCAGAATCTGGCCGATGGTACTGAGGCCGGTGGCCTTGATCTGCTGCCGGGTGATGACTTCGATAGGCTGAGCCTGTTCGACGCTGGTGCGTTTGATCATGGTGCCCGTGACTTCGATCTTGCCAAGCTGCGCCGTGATGCTTGCATTGGCGTTCTGATCCTGGGCCAGCGCTGCCGGACCGGCCATAAATGACGTGGCCACACCGCAGGCCAGGGCGGCCTGGACAGCCTGTTTCAGCAGGTTGCGATTGGACATTGTGATTTCTCCCCGTAGTCTCTTTAAGTTTTAGTGATTCGATTCAGGCGTGACCAACGATCTTCCCCAAGTGACGTGTTGCCGTTACAAGACAACCGACCATGCGGCCAAGCAACACGTTAAATCCCCAAGTTTTCCCGTTATTCAGCGCTGTCTCTAAATAATAGCCCAAGATTTAAAAACCGCACATGTTGTAATATAACAACAACCATCAGCACATTTAGTACATGAAAAAAGTTTTGCAAGACCATGACGAACACGGGTATTCATTACCGGGGCTGGCGTAATCTCGAAAATACTCAGGCGGAAATCCATGCACGAATCGGACATAACATCGGCATGCGATGCAGTGCCAACGGATCCTCAAGCGGCATGCTCGGGGGCAGACGATCCGCGCGCACGCCGTCGCCTGGCCTTATCGCTGCTGCAACATCGCCGGCTTGCAGAGGCGGAAGCCGTGGCGCAGGCCGCCCTGGCAGGCCGGTCTGAGCCGGCGGAGTGGCTGGATTTCCTGGGTATGGTCCTGATGCTGCGGGGCCGGTTTAATGAAGCCTGTGCGCATCTGGAACGCGCCCGGGAACTTGCGCCGGAGTATGCGGATACTTACGTTAACCTGGCCGTTCTTCACGAGCAGGCCAACCGCCTGGATGCGGCGCTGGAAGTGATTGCAGGAGGCCTGAAACGCTGGCCTGGATCCATGGCGCTGCGGTTTATGCGCGCCCGTTGCCAGCGCCGCAGCGGCGCATGCAAGGAGGCGCAACTCACACTTTGGGAGTTGCTGCGCGGGCCGCTGACCACCAAGTTACACCTGGACATAGAATTCGAGCTGGCCTGGTGCGCCGATGCCGCGGGCGAGATCCGTGAAGCGTTCCGGCATTTTTCCCGGGCGAACGCACTGGCTGAAACACTCCCCTCCTGCGAGGCGGCGCGGAATGCAAATTATCTGCAAATGATTGTTTCCCTCAGGCAGCGGTTTGACAGAAATTGGGTGGCTTCATGGGATGAGCTTCCGCGGACCGCAAGCGAGCACGATCCGGTTTTCATCGTGGGGTTTCCACGCTCCGGCACCACACTGCTCGACACCATGCTGGGAGCCCATCCGGAATTCGCGTTGCTGGAAGAGCAGCCGGCGCTGCAATCCATGCTGGATTTCCTGGCGACGTATCCGGGTGGTTATCCCGGTGCACTTGCACCGCTCACTGCGAAGCAACAGGCCGCCGCGCGAGCAACGTATCAGGGAGCCGCCGCCGCGGTCATCGGCCCGATCGGTACCCGCCGGCTGCTGGACAAATCGCCTTTCCATACAGCACATGCGGGTGGTATCCAGCGCATCTTCCCCGGCGCCCCCATTCTGTTTGTGACCCGGCACCCGCTTGATGTGGTGTTATCCTGTTTCTTTACCAATTTTGAGCTGAACGGCGGCACCGTATATTTCACCACGCTCGCAAGCACGGTAAAGCTGTATTGCGAAATGATGTCGCTGTGGCTGTGCTATGTACGGCGGCTGCAGCCGAATTTCAGGCAGGTGAGATACGAAGACCTGCTGGCGGAACCGGAGCGGGAATTGCGCAGTATTCTGCAATTTATCGGCTTGCCCTGGTCGGACGCGGTGAAGGATCACGTCTCGCAGGCGGCCGCCCGTGGCCGTATCGCCAGCGCAAGCTACGGCCAAGTCGGTCGGCCGCTGTATCACGAGGCGCGTGACCGGTGGCGGCGCTACGCACAATACCTGGAACCCTATAGAGAGCAGTTACTCGCCTATGTCGAAGTCTTCGGTTACACAGACTGAAAACAGCGTACCGACGCAATTACAGGCGCTCGTGCAGGAAGCAGTTGCTGCGCATCAGCGCGGCGACTTCGCCGCCGCGGAAGCAGGTTATCGTGCCGCTCTGCGACAATCGCCGGCACATGCCGACGCCACCCATTTTCTCGGTTTGCTGGCCCACCAGACCGGCCATGCCGATGCGGCGCTCGGGATGCTGCAGCACGCCATCAAACTCGGTCCCACAAGCTATCTCTACCGCCACAATCTGGGCGGTGTGTTCCGTGCGCTCGGACGGCATGTTGAGGCCGAACGCTGTTACCGCGAGGCGCTCGCGCTCAAGCCTGATTACGTGGATGCCCGTATCGGGCTTGCGCAGGTGTATATGGCGCAAAACCGCTTTGCGGAAGCGCTGGCAGGTTATGCGCAAGCCCTTGCACTGGAGCCGTGCCGCTTTGAGGCCTTGATGGGCCGTGGCGCCGCGCTTGCCGAGCTGGTGCGTCGCAGCGAAGCGCTGGCCTGCTATCAGGAAGCACGCGCACTCGCTGCGCAAGATGCGGACAAGCTGCAGAGTGTGGGGCTCGCTTTCCACCGTCTGGATGCTCCTGAAGTGGCACGCACCTGTCTGGAAGACGCACTGGCCATCCGCCCGGATTTTGCGGAGGCACACAACAGTCTGGGCATCATCCTGGGTGATCTGGGTGATTTGCGGGGTGCGGAAGCCTGTTACCGCGAAGCGTTGCACATCAAACCGGACCACGTGGGAGCCTACTACAATCTCATCAGCCTCATTCGCTTAAAACCGGGAGATCCGTTCTGGCGGCCACTCATGGAGCTGACAGAAAATCTGGAATTGAAGCCGGCAAATGAGGCCATACTTTTGCACTTCGCCCTGGGCAAGCTCTGGGAGGATGCCGGCGAATATGAGCGCGCGTTCCGCCATTTCCTCGAGGGCAATCGGCTGAAACGTGCCGGCTCGAATTATGACGAAGCACGCCAGGTGGCTTTTTACCACAACTATATCCGCTACTTCGATTCCGTCTTCATGAATTCCCACAGCGGTGCAGGGAGGGATGATGAGTTGCCGGTATTCATCGTCGGAATGTCGCGCTCCGGCACCACATTGGTGGAACAGATTCTGGCGAGCCATCCCCTGGTGCATGGTGCCGGTGAACTGCATCTGCTGCGCCAGTGCCTGTATCTGGAACTGGGTTCGGTGGCGAGTGATGACGAACTGCCGCAGCGGCTTGTTTGCCTGGATGACAAGGGTATGAATCGCATCGGCGCGCGCTACTCCGCCGCGGCGAGAGAACTGGCGCCCGCGGCCGCGCGAGTCACGGACAAGCTGCCGGGCAACATGGCGCTTGTGGGTCTGATCCACCTGATTTTCCCGCGGGCCCGAATCATTCACTGCGTGCGTGAACCGCTGGACACCTGCGTTTCCTGTTTCTCGAAACACTTTACCACCGGCCATGATTTCAGCTATGAGCTTGGCGAGCTGGGCCGTTTCTACAGGCTGTATGAAGAACTCATGCAACACTGGCGCACGGTGCTGCCACCGGGGCGTATGCTGGAAGTGCGTTACGAAGACATGGTGGCGGATATGGAAGCACAGGCACGCAGATTGCTGGCGTATTGCGGCCTGCCTTGGAACGACGTCTGCCTGCGGTTCTACGAATCCGCGCGGCCGGTCAGGACCGCGAGCCTTGCGCAAGTGCGCCGGCCGATCTATGCCAGTTCGGTGGGACGCTGGAAGCGATACGAAAGCTATCTGCTTCCCCTGCGGCAGGTCCTGGCCGGGAAATGAGCGTCGCGCGGGAGGGAATCAACGCGGCGGCTGATAGGGGATGGTTTTGACCGCCGTGCCCGCCGTGGGTGCGCTGGAGGACGTACCGTTGCCCAGACACTTGTAGATGCCGAAGGTTTGCGAACCATTGGCCATCGGCGTCAGCGGGGAAACCGTATCGCCGCCCTGCGTAGCCGCCTGATTGACGGCGAGATTCTGCAGGTCATGTTCCACATCCGACGCCGGGCGCTCCAGGAATCCCACCTTGTCGGCGATGGCTACCTGCGTTTTGCTCAGCAGCCGGCAACTGGTGACGCGATCCTGCGGCAACACCATGATACCTTTCTGTTTCGCCTGCGGATTCACCGACACCCAGGTACAACCGGCCGTCGCCAGCAGTGCGCCTGTCATCAAAATCAAGGGCCACGCTTTCATAAACATCCTCCTGAAATTCAAGTCACTTGCACTGACATAGTTTATAGTAATCGTCGCAGACGGGTGGAGATTATGTAACCGGAGGGAATCGGTAATGAACGAAATTCGCCTACTCGCACTGGGAGCGATTCTGCTGCTATCGGCCACACCACGGGCGTTCGCCTGGCGCTGTGATCGCGGAATGGTGAATACCGGCGATCGCGCCAGTGTGGTGCGCAGCAAATGCGGCAAGCCGGATTTCATATACAGTGATGCAGGCGTCTATCGGCGCGGCCATTTGACCTCAATAATAGATGAGCGCTGGTACTACAACTACGGCCCCAGCCAGTTGTTGCGCGTGCTGCGCCTGCACAAGGGCGTGTTATGGGAAATAGACACGCCGGCTTACGGCTTCAATATGTCAAGGCGTCGCTGTACGCCGCAGGATATCCGCCTCGGTATGAGCGCATATGAATTGATCGCCCGCTGCGGCAGGCCCAGGAGCAAGCGTGAGCGTTCCGCCCATCCCGGCGGCGGGAGACGCGGACGCTCCGGCGGCGCGGTAGCAATCCGTACGCAACTATGGATCTACGATTTCGGTTCCGCTTACCTGCTGCAGCAGGTCACGATTTCCGATGCCCAGGTGCAAAGCCTGGATACTATGCGGCGGCAGGCGCGCCGCTCAAAGCAGCACGACTGAACGTACCTTCAATGGCTGGTTGCGCCGGCCGGCGTCCGGCGGACGAAGCGCGCGGGCAGGCCGTAGTAACGCAGCGATTCGGGTTTTCCCCTGGCATCCAGGCCGTCATGATTTTGTGCACGCAGGCGTTCAGATCGCCCAGCGGAGCGGCGGATTGCGCCGCTGATGCGCCGGCAGTCACCAGCAAGGCAATACAACCGACGCACAGGACAAGTTTCGGCCTGCGCATGATGATGACTCCGGGATGGATTGCCTGGGCAAGGACTGTTTTGTTGCGCGCTTCCCGCGGTACGGGGGTATGCTGCCATTCTGCAAGTCTCCGCACGCTTGCAACATGCAGAAAACCGGGAATTTATTTCGACGTTTTTTGATTCTGGAAAATCCCGGGGATGGGTTTTTCAGAGCAGGTTCCTTGAAGTTCAGCAATTCGATATCGAAGACCAGCATGCCGTGCGGTACCCCGGGACGGTTGCGGTTGTCATGCGCGAGTTTACCCGGAATCCACGCGCGTAGTCTTTCCCCGGCGACCATCGGCGGCACGATCTCCTGCCGGCAGCAGCATGCAGACGGCGCCTGGCGGTGCGGCCGCGTCTGCGGGTGCTTTATAGGGATTGGTCGTACAACCGGCCAGCAGCAGACACAGGGCGGCGAGTAGCGTCATGGCACCACGGGTGGACTGGTACACGGACAGGCTCCTGACACCTCCAGGTTATGTTTACTTTAACGCGGTGCTGCGGCGGCGTCATCCGCAATCCTTGAGGCAGGCTGACGGGCAACGTTGGAGTCGGCATTTGCGCCTGTTCGCGTTACACTGCAATCTGAATCTGTGAATGATCGTGAGGAGGCGATGATGCCCGCGACTGATGATCGGATTTCCAGTATCCACCAGCGGTGGACGCTGGATGATATCCCCTGGCAGGCCATCCGGCGTGATAAGGTAACGCGTCAGGAAGAGCTCTTTTATCTGGTTTCCACCGCCTCCTTTATCGAAATCACGACCGATCTTTACACGCGCAACCTCATAGAGTATTTCGCCGGTGACGATGACGTGACCGCCTGGCTCGAGCGACACTGGCTGCACGAGGAACTGCAGCACGGTGAGGCTCTCAAGCGTTACGTGCAAACCGCCTGGCCGGTATTCGATTGGGAGGCTACCTATAAGGGGTATCTGCGCGAATACGCCGCCTGCTGCAAGCTGGATGCACTCGAACCCACGCGCAGCATGGAAATGGCGGCGCGTTGCGTGGTGGAGATGGGCACCGCCAGTTTCTACACGGCTTTAAGCCGCCTGAGTCCGGACCCGGTACTCAGCGTGCTTACCTGGCACATTCGCGAAGACGAGGTGCATCACTACAAATATTTCTACCGTTACTTCCGTCATTACCGCGAACTGGAAAGTGCGGGCCGCAGCCGCACGCTGCGGGCTCTGTGGCATCGCCTGCGGATGATTGACGGTGAAGACGGCCTCATCGCCTGCAAGCACGTGTATGGCGCTCTGCACCCCGATACGCCTTTTGATATGCGTGTGTACCGGCAGGTACAGAAACGCTGCCGGCGGATGGCGGGACGTTATTTCCCCCACGAAATGAGCGTCAAAATGCTGCTCAAACCGCTGGACCTGAACCCACGGGTGGAGCAGGTGGCGGCGCCGATCCTGCAGGGTCTGGCGCGGCACATGGTGACGTGAAACCGGCACGATTGAAATAAAAGCACGGGGCCGTACCACAGCGGGGTACGGCGCAGGCATGCGCTACCCGTATTTCTTTTTAATTAACCGTATGATTAAATCCTGACATGGCAAACCCCGTGCGCAACCCCCGTCCTGTGGGCCGCCCTGCCGGGACGGCGCAGACGGCAGTCCGTGGGCGGCTGGTGGAGAGGGCGCGGCGCCTGTTCGCCGAGCGCGGTTACGCCGCCGTATCCCTGCGCGCCATCGCCGCCGCGGCCGAGGTGAATCCGGCCATGGTGCACTATTACTTCGCCAGCAAACGCGGGTTGTACGAAGCCGTCATCGCCGAAACCCTGTCCCCGGTGGTGGAGCGCCTCAATCTCATGCTGGCCGCGCCCGGAAGCGGCGGCTTCGCCCTGCGTGACCTGCTGGAACTCTATGTGCGCACCCTGGCGTCAAGCCCCTGGCTGCCGCCGCTCATTCTGCGCGAAGTTCTCGCCGAGGACGGCCCCATGCGTTCCTGGTTCATCCGCCGGTTCGCAGCCCGTGGCGGTGGCCTGCTTACTCGACTCATCCGCCACGAACAGGCCGCGGGGCACCTGCGGCCCGACCTCGATCCACGGCTCACCGCACTCTCGCTGGTGAGCCTCGCGGCCTTCCCGTTCGCGGCTCTGCCAGTCACCTCCACGGTCTTCGGCATGCGCACCCGCGGGTGGTACCTGGAACAGTTCATTGCCCACACCGGAGGCCTGCTTCGCAAGGGGACCGCTCCATGAAGCGCCGCGTACTCCCCACCCTGATCCTGACGGCAGCGCTTACGCTCCTGACGCTCTCCGGCTGCAGCCGCACCGGTCCGCTGCCGCTGGTGGGCACGCTGGAGCGCAACCGCATGGATCTGGTGGCCGAGGCCGAGGAGCCCATCGTGCGGATTGACGTGTACGAGGGCGAACGGGTGCAGGCGGGGCAGGTGATTCTGCAACTCGATGACCGCCGCCAGCGGGTGCGGCTCGCCGAGGCGCGGGCCGCGCGCGATCAGGCAAGGGCGCGACTGGCCGCGGCCCAGGCCATGCTCACCCAGGCGCGCAAAGATTTCATCCGTACCGCAGTACTGGTGCGCCGCAGGGTGCGCAGCAAGGCGGAGCTGGATCGGGTCCGGGCGGTGTTCGACAGCCGGCGCGCGGATGTGGCGGCCGCCGAAGCGGCGCAGACACAAGCCCAAGCCGCGGTCGCCGGTACGGAACTCACCCTGCATCGGCTCACGCTGCGTGCACCGCGCGCCGCCAGCGTGGACGCGCTGCCCTTTCACCTGGGCGAGCGCCCGCCGGTGCATGCAGTGGTAGCGGTGCTGCTGGATGCCGCGAGCGCCTACGCCCGTGTGTACGTGCCGGAGCCGTTGCGCGCCCGGGTGCACCCCGGGATGCCGGCAGTGATCCGCATTGACGGCAGCAACCGCAGTTACCGCGGCACGCTGCGCTTCATTTCCGCGGATGCCGCGTTCACTCCCTACTATGCCCTGACGGAACGCGACCGCAGCCGTCTCGCTTACCTGGCCAAGGTGTATTTCGTCGGCGTGGATGCGGCGAATCTTCCCACCGGCGCACCGGTGAGCGTGGATTTTCCTGCGCTGCATCGCTGACGTCGTGAACGCGGATTTCGCCATTCGTGCCGAGGGACTGACGCGCCGCTTCGGTGCGTTGATGGCGGTAAACCGGGTGACACTGGCAATACCACGTGGCCAGATCTACGGTTTCCTCGGACCCAATGGTTCCGGTAAATCTACCACCATCCGCATGCTCTGCGGCCTGCTCAGACCAAGCGCGGGCGAAGTGAGCGTGCTCGGCTACGCCGTGCCACGCGAGGCCGAAGCGCTGCGGCGCAAGATCGGCTACATGACCCAGCGGTTCTCGCTCTACGAGGACCTCTCGGTGGCAGAGAATCTGCGGTTCATGGCGCGGATTTTCTCGCTGCCGCGGAGCGCGCATGACGTGCGTCTCGGCGCGGCGTTGCGCCACTACCGTCTGGAGTCTCTGGCACGGCGGCGCGTCGTTAATCTGAGTGGCGGGGAAAAACAGCGTCTGGCGCTCGCCGCCGCCACGCTCCACGACCCGCCGCTGCTGTTCCTGGATGAGCCCACCACTGCCGTGGATCCGCAGAGCCGGCGCGATTTCTGGGACAACCTGTTCGCGCTCGCCGCTGCCGGCACCACGATCCTGGTCTCCACCCACTATATGGATGAGGCCGAGCGTTGCCACCGACTCGCCATCCTCGACCGCGGCCGGCTGGTGGCGGAGGGTCCGCCGCGGACGTTGATGCGTGACCTGGATGCAGTGGTACTGGAGATAGAAACGCCCGACCCGCAGCGCGCCGGTGAACTGCTGCGTGCACAGCCGTGGGTACGCAGCGTGGCACAGCTCGGCACGCGCCTGCACGCGCTTGCTGCCCGCGACGCGGTGCAGCCGCTGGAAGCCGTACGCCAGCGGCTGGCGGCGGCAGGGCTCGAGGTGCGGGTGGAACAGACGGCGGCCAACCTGGAGGATGTGTTCGTGGCGGCCACCGGTTTCAACCGCGACGACGGAGCGGCCGGCCATGGGTGAACGCCTGGGGCGGATCGCCGCCATCGCCGTCAAGGAAATCCGCCAGCTCAGCCGCGACCGGTTGTCGCTCGGCATGATCATCGGTATCCCGTTACTGCAGATCCTGCTGTTCGGCTACGCCATCAATCTGGACGTGCGGCACCTGCCGGCGGGGGTGGCGGACATGGCCAACACCGAGCTCTCGCGCGCGCTGATTGCCGATGCGCAGGCGAGCCAGGTGGTGAACATCCGTACGCGGGTTACGTCGGCGCAGGCGCTGGAACGACTGTTGCGGAACGGCAAGATCGCCGTAGGCATTTATATCCCGCCGGATTTCGACCGGCGCGTGGAAGACGCGCGCCGCCCGGCGGCGCAGTTGCTGGTGGACGGCAGCGACCCTACGATCCTGGGAATCGCCGAAGGGCTCACCGGCCTCAGCCTGCCGAGCCGTTACCGGCCGGCGCCCGCGGCCATGCCGCTGTTCGCGGTGCACGATGAATACAATCCCGAGCGACGCTCGGCAGTGGATATCGTGCCGGCGCTCATCGGCGTGATCCTGAATTTCACCATGGTGCTGTTCACCGCCATCGCCATCGTGCGCGAGCGCGAGCGCGGCAACCTGGAGCTGTTGATTACCACGCCGGTGAGCACCTTGGAGCTCATGAGCGGCAAAATCCTGCCGTACATCGTCATTGGACTGGTGCAGGTGACACTGGTGCTGCTGGTGGGCGTGTGGTTGTTCCACGTGCCGCTGCGCGGCAGCCTCGCGGGCCTGTATCTCGCCTCGCTGCTGTTCATCGCCGCCGGGCTCAGCCTGGGGCTGTTCATCTCGACGCTCGCCCGGACCCAGTTCCAGGCGGTGCAGCTCACGGTATTCACCTTCCTGCCGTCCATCCTGCTTTCGGGTTTCATGTTCCCGTTCGACGGCATGCCGCGTTTCGCGCGCTGGCTGGGCGAGCTGCTGCCGCTCACCCACTTCGTGCGGCTGGTGCGTGGCATCGTGCTGCGTGGCGCTTCGCTCGCGGACATGCCCGCGGACCTTTGGGCGCTGCTGGCGTTTTTCGCCGTATTCATGGGGCTGGCGGTGCTCAACTTCCACAAGCGCCTGGACTGACCGCCACCGGGCAGTTGAAAATCCGGGGGATCCGGATTATCGGCTTGATCACGTCTGCGAGAAATCCCGCCCGGAGGTATCCCGGCGCGGCTGATTGCGCACTCGGGGGCGTAACGGTGGGGAGCGCGAGAACCGACGAGCGGCAGAGTCCGGCTGATGGGGACACGCTGACGGGTTGCGGGCTCCCGCTGGCAAGACTGCTCCTTGACGCCGGTCGCGTCAGCCACGTGCCCGGCCACAGTCAAAAAATCAACCGGATTTTCCGGACACCCTCTTTTTCCTGGCAAAGCCACCGGCTACCGCGGATTTTGTCTTTATATGGTGAGGGCGTGATTTGCCATAGCTGCCACGCCAGATCTTGCCCCGCGCCGTCTTTTTGTCGCCCTTGCCCATGTCGTTCTCCTTCCGCTCAGTGAAATGCTGGCATCTTGGGAAACTCATTATAGCGATACCGGGAAGTTTCAGCGCGCACCGCGCTGCAACGAATTGAAAAAAGCGACGACCGGTATTTTTCAGAAACTGACTGGACGGGAAGCGGTTTTATGCGGCCAAGTTTCCCGATATGAGGAAATCAAGGGGCTCGCGCGGCGTAATTTCGCGTGCAGATGCATAGCTGAAGATTCGCGCTGTGTACAGCCCCAGCAACTGGATCCTGTTTTCCTCGATGCGCAGAGCACTGCCTTCGCGCAGACCCAGCACCGGGAGTTTTGGATTGGCATGCGCGAATTCCTGCAGTCGCTCGGCACGCGTCTCGCCCTGGTGACCGGGCAGACGTGTGTCGGTGTAATGCGGGTTGATCTGAAACGGTACCAGGTTGAGGGCCTCGCAGCGCTCCGGCCAGACCACCGGCATGTCATTACTGGTGCAAATGGTCGGGCAAGCCACGTTGGCGCCCGCGCTCCAGCCGATGTAGGGCATACCGGCCAGCGCTCGCTGGCGGATGACCGCCAGTAATTTGTTGGCATAAAGTTCGCGCAATAGCTGAAACGTGTTACCCCCACCCACCACCAGCGCCTGTGCCTGCATTACCGCGCGCGCGGGATCACCGAAGCTGTGCAGCCCCACCGTTTCATAGCCGATAGCCGCAAAATTGGTACGCACACGTTCCAGATAATCGTCGTAGTTTCTGGAGACGCGCGCGTAAGGCACGAACAACACAGTCCGTGCCCGCGCATTGAGAAAGCTGCGCAGGTAATCATGGGCGTGCTCCAGGTATTCCGTGCCCACCGTGCGGGAACTGCTGAGCAGCAACAAGCGGCATTTGTTGTGATTTGTCATCCTGTCTCCGTGTTGCGCCTTAAATCTCTGGCAACGTAACGCAGACGGCGTGCCTGACCGGTCTTGGCAGTACTGACAACTTTTGTCAGCCGTCACATTTCTGACGCAAGCCGATGCACCCCGCGCCACTGCCTGGCGCCCGCGCAGGGCGCTGCCGGCCGTGGTGGCCGGCCGGCGCGCACCTGGCCCGCGTCTCCCCCGGGGAAATACATGCAATCCGGATGCCAATTACACAGCCATGCAACCGGCAGAGCCCGCCCGTGCCGATCCGATCCTGGGGGGCATGTATGCGGGGCGGCAGGCAACGCACGGCATTCCGCCCCGCGCACCGGTATGCGATGATGAGTCGCACGATTTCTCCCGGACCACTCCTCCATGAATATTTCAAGATCGCTGCAATGCGGGCATGCGGAGCGTCCCATCGGCATTTTTGATTCCGGCGTGGGCGGCCTTACGGTATTTAAGGCCCTGCGTGCGCGCCTGCCCGGCGAACATCTTTTATATCTCGGTGACACCGCGCGTCTGCCCTACGGCACCAAGAGCGCGGAATCCGTAACCCGCTATGCGCTGCGGGCCGCTTCCCACCTGGCGGAGCGCGGCGTGAAGATGCTGGTCATCGCCTGCAACACCGCTTCCGCGATCGCCATGCCGGTGCTCGTCCGGGAATTCGCACCGCTGCCGGTCATCGGTGTGGTGGAAGCGGGCGCCGAGGCCGCGGTGCGCACCTCGCAGAGCGGCCACATCGCCGTGCTGGCCACCGAAAGCACCGTACTCGGCGGTGCCTATGAGCGTGCCATCAAGGCGCTGTGCCCCGGCGCACGGGTGTTCTCCCAGGCCTGTTCGTTGTTTGTTGCGCTTGCGGAAGAGGGCTGGATCCACGGGCCGCTCGTTGAGGCGGTAGTGCGCGAATATCTGCATCCGCTGCTTGAAGAAAAGAAACGCGACGGCCTCGATTGCCTGGTGCTGGGCTGCACCCATTTCCCGCTGCTGAAAGAAACCATCGCCCAGGTGGCGGGAGCGGGAGTGATGCTGGTGGATTCCGGTGAGACCGTGGCGCGGGCGGTGGAGAAATTACTCGCCGAACAGCGACTCACCCTCGGTCAGAGTACCAGGGGTGGTGCACGCTTTCTTGCCACCGACGGTGTCGAGCGCTTTGCACGCGTGGGCAGTCTGTTCTTGGGTGAGCGGCTGGCGGCGCAGGATGTGGAGCGGGTGGATTTATGACTGCCGTTGCACCGCGACTCGATGCAAACACCGCCACGCGCTTCGCGCACATGGCACTCGACATCGTGCGCCGTGAATACCCCAGCCATATCACGCATTTGCTGAACAGCGACGCGGATGCCCTGCCGCCACGCGCACTGCATCCGGCATTTTATGGCAGTTACGACTGGCATTCGGCGGTGCACAGCCACTGGCTGCTGGTGCGTCTGTTGCGCCTGTTCCCGCAGGCGGATTTCTCTGCCGAGATTGATGCGTTGCTGGAGCAGCATCTCACGCCGGCAAACCTCGCCGAGGAATGCCGCTATTTCGAGGCGCCACGCCGCGCCGGCTTTGAACGGCCTTATGGCCTCGCATGGCTGTTGCAACTGGCCGCGGAACTGGCCGAGTGGGATCACGAGGAGGCCCGGCGCTGGCGCGCTGCCTTGTTGCCGCTGGAAGAGCTGGCGGTAGCGCGTTTCATTGCATGGCTGCCGAAACTGAGCCACCCGGTGCGCAGCGGCGAACATTCGCAGACCGCTTTTGCCCTGGGGCTTATCTGTGATTACGCACTCAGCACCCGGCACGCAGCACTTGGGGCGTTAGTGAGAAACCGGAGCTGCGAGTTTTACTTGGCCGATGTAAACGTACCGCTGGTTTACGAGCCTTCCGGCCACGATTTTCTCTCTCCCGCACTGGCGGAAACCGATCTCATGCGGCGCGTATTGTCACAGAGAGAATTTATAAATTGGCTGGGGAAATTCCTGCCGCAGATCCCGGATGAAGAGTGTGACGCCTGGCTGCAGCCGGTCATGTCAAGCGATCCCGCCGACGGCAAGCTCGCGCATCTGGACGGGCTGAATCTCAGTCGCGCCTGGATGCTGGAAGGCATCGCCGATGCGTTGCCTGTGAACGACGGGCGTCGGGCTGTGCTGCTCGCCACGGCACGTGCTCACGGGGATACGGGGCTGGCGGCGGTGACCGCGGAACATTATGAGGGCAGCCACTGGTTGCCGAGCTTTGCCGTGTATTTGCTGACGCGTCGCGGGCTGATACGGCATGAATGAGATCGTGGAATCGCCGACCGCCGCCGGTTTGTGGCGCCGGCTGGGATGGCGGGTGCTGACAATCCTGTGGCTATCATTACTCGCGGGGGTGGCGGGCGTGGCGTTTCGCGGTGTGGTGAATCCATCCACCACCGCGTTCATGCAGCAGCGTCTGCTGTATCTGCATGCGCAGGGTTATGCGCATGCGCGCATTGATTACCGCTGGGTGAGTTACCAAGACATGGCGCCTGCCGTGCATCTCGCGGTGGTGGCGTCGGAAGACCAGGATTTTCCCTATAACGATGGTTTCGATTGGACAGCCATGGAGGAGGCACTGCAGCACAACCGCGTGAGCCGGCATATCCGCGGCGGCAGCACCATTACCCAGCAGACCGCCAAGAACCTGTATCTGTGGGGCGCACGCAGCTATTTCCGCAAGGCGATGGAAGCGTATTTCACCATGCTTATGAACATGGAATGGCCCAAGGAACGCATTCTGGAGATGTATCTGAACATTGCCCAGTTCGACAGTGATGTGTTCGGCGTGGGCGCGGCGGCACAGCATCTGTTCGGCAAAACCCCGGCCGAGCTTACGTCTGGCGAGGCGGCGCTGCTGGCGGCGGCCCTGCCGGCGCCGGACCGCTTCAACGTGACGGACCCGTCCGCCTATCTCAAGCGGCGGCAGGCCTGGATACTGGATCAGATGGGGCAACTGGGCAGTGATTATCTGGATGGCATCGAGGCGGCCGCGCGCCGCTGAATATCCCCGCTATTCCCTTTCCAGTACTGCCATGCCGCCCATCCTGCGTACTTCTTCGCGCTTGCCCGGCATCAGGGCAAGCTGTGCCTGCACCAACCAGGCGAACGGGATCTCGCGGCGCTTGAGGCGTTTCGCCTCATCCCACATGGAATGGAAGGCCGCTGGTTTCCAGCCGAGCGGCCGGAAGAATTCGACATGTTCCGCCGGTGCAAACTGGAAGCGCACGTTGCTCGCAGTGTGCTTCTTGCCGTAATAGCGCCGCATGATTCCGAGAGTGCGCGGTGAAATCAGGTCCGTGAGCCAACGCTTGAACGGTGCCTGCTGATGCAGGTCGGCGGCAAGCGCCTTGACCTGATCGGCGCCGAGATAGATAAGCAAGCCTTCAGTGATAACCAGCACTCGATTGGCGGCGGCGCTGACGCGGGCGAACAGCGCGCAGCGTGCGCTCTGGTCAGCGAGGTCCACGGCATGGCGTTCCAGCCGGCAGAAGGCACGGACCTCCTTGAGCGCGGTATTTTTGTATTCGATCATCTCCGGCAGATCCGCCTCGATCCAGCGCAGGGAGGCGGGCAGTGCGAGACGATAAGGGCGTGTGTCCAGACCCGCGGCAAGATTGAGCACAGTATCGTAGCCATCCCTTTCCAGCGCGTCGAGAATCAATTCATCCAGTACCTGCGTGCGTACCACCATCGGCCAGGAATAGCTTTTGGCCCGGGGCAGCTCGTTGACGATCTGTGTGCCGCGTTCGCCCGCAAGCCGGCGTGCAAACGGATCGTGGAACAGCGCATCCTCGCGCTCGCTTTCCATGGCGCGGTACACCGCCACCCACAAGGCCGTATCGGATACATGACGGATGGCGGGCTGGTCGGACATGGTTCAGGCATTCCCCGGTGACGATTGCGGAAGCATCTCGCTCAGCCCTGGGCTTGTAAAGCGTAGCGGCTTGCGGCGGCACCCGGAACGGGTGATTATTTGCCGCCCGCCGTGGGCAGACATATTCATCCGGAGGATGCCATGCGCCGCAACGCCGTGTTTTTCCTGTTGCTGTTACCGCTGGCCGCCTGTTCGGTGCAGCAGCAGCCCGCGCGCACCCTGGAAATGGTGCTGCCCGGCAGCGGGGTGTCGGGGCTGGCCCTCGCGGCCAACGTCGGTGCGGTGACCATTGCGCCCAGCCGTGATGCCCGTGTGCATGTGAACGTGGCTCTGAGGCCGTCCAAAAGTTTTCTGGGGATCATCAGCTTCGGCGGGCAGGACGCCATCCGGGCGGCGGCCATCCGTCATGCGGTGAGCGACGGCGTGCTCAAGCTTGCGATGCAATACCCCCGTAATACGCATGCCGGCGACGTAGAGGAACATTGGACCTTGGCGATACCGCCCAGCCTGCATGTCAACAGCCATATCAACGTGGGCAAGCTGCAAGTCAGCGGGATCGCAGGCGGCGTGGAGGCCAGTTTGAACGTGGGCAAGGTGGTGCTGGATCTGCCCGGCGGCGCCATGAAGGTTTCCGCCAACGTGGGCAAGATCGAAGCTCAGGCTCATACCCTGAACTACGGCGATGTGACGCTGAATGCGGACGTGGGCGATGCGCAACTGAAAGTGAATGGCGTGCCCGCCGGTGATCTGGAGAAGGCCGGTGCCGGCAGCCAGGTAAGTTACCGGGGCCACGGCCACGATACCATCAGCCTCGTGGTCAACACCGGAAACGTGTCTCTGGCTCTCGGCGGCCATTGAATGCCGAAGGGTTGGTTTCAGGAAATAGGCCGGCCGGATTGCGCCAGCCGGCGCAGAAACGCCACCAGTCCAAGACGCCGGCTCAAAGAGATGGCCAGCCGCGGCGACAGCGCTTTCAGGGCCATGAGCAGGCGCACCGGTTTCGGGTTCACCACGATTTCCATTGGGCTGCCTGAGAGCGCCCTCAATACCGCCGCCACCACTTGTTCCGGTTGCGAGGTACCGAGAGCGCGGGGCGCCGGGGTCTGTTTGCGCGCGAACATGCCGGTGCCGGCCACGAAGCCCGGGCAGATGACCGACAGCGCCACGCCGCTGCCTTGCAGTTCCGTCGCCAGGGAAATACTCCACTCGGCGAGCCCGCCCTTGCTGCCGGCATAGGCTGCCCCGTAGGGCATGCCGGTACGGCCCGCCAGTGAAGCGATGTTCACGACGTGCCCGCTTTTTTGCGCGAGCATCAGCGGCAGCACCGCGCGCGCCAGCAGCATGGGCGCGAGCAGATTGGTCTCGATGATGCGGGTCACTGTGGCGGGGTCCTGTTCCGCGTAGGCGCGGATCTCCTCGACCCCGGCGTTATTCACCAGTACATCAATGCGTCCGAAGGCATGCAGCGTGCGCCCGATGAGCACGTCACGGTCCGGTTCGCGGGTGACATCGCAGGCTACGCTGAGCACGCGGCTGCCCTGCTGTTCCAGTTCCCGCGCAACCGCGTCCAGTTTCTCCTGTGAGCGCGCCGTCAGCACCAGTTGCGCACCGGCAGCGGCCAGCGCGCGGGCGATGACGGCTCCGAGGCCCTGGGAAGCGCCGGTGAGGATGACGGTTTTGCCGCGGAGTGGTTGCACAGCCCTATGCTAAAACGAAAACGCCCTGCTGTCGGGCGGGGCGTGGGATGCTTGTGGCTTCAGTGGCCGAAGTCCGGCCGCGGCAGCGTATGCAGCGGGCCGGGCAGGCTGGAAATGTAGGCAGCCAGCGCCTTGACCTGAGCCTCCGTGAGGGCTTTTGCCTGGGGCGCCATGATGACGTTCTTGCGCTGGCCGTCACGGTATTCGTTGAGCGCCTGAACCAGATAATCCTCGTATTGGCCCGCAAGGATGGGCGGCGGATTGCCCGGCAGCGGGATCGGATGCGCGCCATCGGCGCCGTGGCACGAGGAGCAGGTGTTCTTGAAGTGCCGGGCGGCCCATGCGGGGGAGGCGGCGGGCGGGATGGCGAACGCCGGCCCCGCGGCGAACGCAGCCGCGGCGAAGACCGCCAAAGCCAAAATCCCGATATGCGATGCGCGGTTCATCACGGCTGCCCTCTCAATGATCTTTATCCTGTTTTTTGCCCAGACTCTGGAAATACGCGGCGATATTCTCCATCTGCTGCTCGGTCAGTGAAGAAGCCTGGGCATGCATGGTCTGGAAACTGCGGTCGCCGTCCTTGTACTCCTGCAGGGCGTGCACGATATAAGCGGCGCTCTGGCCCGCGAGCCTGGGCACCCGGTAGGTGGGGTAGACGTTGGTGTAGTCGGGAATGCCGTGACAGCCGAGACAGGTCTGGGACTCCACTTTGCCCTTGGCGATATCGCCGTCCGCGCGGGCGGCCAGCGTCACCGTGACCGCGGCGCAGGCAAGGATAATGGCAACAATGCGGCTCCGCATCGATGGTCTCCCATGAATCCAAGGTTGAAAACGGTATCGGAAGTGGCGCATAGATTACCAGAATGGCCGCTGGAATGCTGCCTCTCCGGGCGTTCGCAGCGGCGCTCGGCGAAGCATGACCGTCGGCAGGACTTGGGGCATACTCACTGCGTCTGGTTTCCGTGCCGGTGCGATTTTGCCGCGCCTGCCACGGCGAACCCCAGTGCTAAACTTCCACACAACCGGGAGAAGAACATGGCCCAGGGTTTTTTCGGCAATCGCGTGGTTGGCTGGCCCGTTGCGCTGCTGCGTATCGGGCTCGGCGTCATGTGGCTGGTGGCGGTGAGCGGCAAACTCGAGCATTTGAGCCAGTGGCCCGCCGGTCTGCAAGGCTATCTGGAGGCTTCCGCCAAGACCGCTTTCGGGTTTTACCGGGGCTTTCTCGGTTTCGCCGCGGATCATTACATGATTTTCGCCTGGCTGGTGCCCATTGGCGAACTGTGCGTCGGCATCGCGCTGGTGCTGGGCGCGGTCACGCGCTTCGCCGCGGCGGTGGGCCTGTTCATGGTGCTGAATTTCTGGTTCATGAAGGGCGCGACCTTCTGGGATCCGCAGAACCATGACAGCCTGTTCATCCTGATCCTGTTTGCGCTGCTGTTCGCCGGCGCCGGCCGGGTGCTGGGCATTGATTATTTCCTGGCCAGGAGAAAGCCCAGCATATTGCTGTGGTGACCGGTTTGGACAAGATCCGCAAACCCGATGCAGTCTGGCGTGCCGAACTCACCCCGGAGCAATACGCGGTGACACGCAAGCAGGCTACGGAGCGCTCCGGCACCGGCACATATCTGTACAATCAGGCCGCCGGCATTTACCGCTGCGTATGCTGCGGCAATCCGGTGTTCACGTCCGCCGCCAAATTCGAATCCCACTGCGGCTGGCCGAGTTTCTCCGCACCCGCCAGCGAGGCAAATCTGGAGCGGCACACGGACAGCAGTCACGGCATGCAGCGGGTGGAAGTGGTGTGCGCCCGTTGTGACGCGCATCTGGGGCATGTGTTCGAGGACGGCCCCGCGCCCACGGGGCTGCGTTATTGCATCAATTCTGCCGCGCTCAAGTTTGAGTCGGAAGACGACGGTAAGAAGTGACCGAGGAAATTTTTCGCAGCGACGCTTATGCGCGCACCTGCGAGGCGACGGTTTTGGCCGTGGATGAGCGCGGCATCCGCTTGAATCGCACCGTGTGTTATCCGGAAGGCGGCGGTCAGCCGGGCGACATGGGCGTGATGCGCTTGGCCGATGGTCCCGAAGTGCGCATCGCCGACACCCGCAAAGGCGCACAACCGGGCGAGATTCTGCACATCCCGGCGCAACCGGCAACATGGCTCAAGCCCGGTATGTGCGTCACGACAGAAATTGACTGGGCGCGGCGTTACCGGTTCATGCGCATGCACACCTGTCTGCATCTGCTGTCCGCCATCATCATCGCGCCGGTCACCGGCGGCCAAGTGGGGGACGGCTACGGACGGCTGGACTTCGATCTGCCGGAGACACCCGACAAGGATGAAGTGAACGAAAAACTCAATGCGCTGATGCGTTCCGACGCGCCGGTATCGTTCCGCTGGATCACCGACACGGAACTGGATGCGCATCCCGAGCTGGTGAAAACCATGTCGGTCGAGCCGCCGCGCGGCGTGGGCCGCATACGACTGGTGAACATCGAAGGTGTGGACCTGCAACCCTGCGGTGGCACCCACGTGGCCCGCATCGGCGAGATCGGCGGCGTGCGCATCAGCAAGATTGAAAAGAAGGGCAAACAGAACCGGCGCGTGCGTCTGGAATTTCCCAGCGCCACATCATCCCATGCAGACTGAGCGCGTCCTTGCTCTTTCATCCGTACTGCGTTCTGCGTTCTGCGTGCTGAGTGCTGCGGAAAGATGGAAAATAGCGTCATCCCGATCTTCACGCAGCACACAGAACTTAGAACTTAGACGGTTAACTTGGAGCCCTTGTATGACAGATCAGCAAAAAGGTCACGGCATGGCCATCGCGGCGTATATCCTGCATCTCCTGGGCGCCATCACCGGCATCCTGAGCATCGTGGCGCTTATCATCAATTACGTAAAACGTGGCGACGACGGCACCATGATGGACAGTCATCATTCCTGGATGATCCGCACTTTCTGGTGGGCGATCCTGTGGTGCCTGCTGATCGGCGCGAGCTATCTGGTGGTCATCGGCTTCGCGGTCGGGTGGATCGGTTTCGCGATTGTTTGGATCTGGTATGTGTATCGACACATCCGGGGTCTGATTTATCTGACCGAAGACAAGCCCATGCCGGCGTGAGCCGCATAATCAGAATGTGTGAATACAAGACCTGACACCGGATGCGCATATCATCAAGAAAAGCCAGAAAATGTCCAAAACCGATATTGATCTTGCGCGTGATCGGCTGAGGCGCCTGCGCGCATCAAGATAGCGAGAAAGATGTTATGAGCAAAAAACATATTGGCGGTGATTTCGAAGAATTCCTTCACGCAGAAGGGCGGCTGGATGAAAGCACCGCAATCGCCCTTAAACGTGTGATCGCCTGGCAATTGGAGCAAGCCATCAAGTCGCAGCATCTCACCAAGAATGCTGTCGCCAAACGCATGAAAACCAGCCGTGCCCAACTGGATCGCTTGCTCGACCCCACGAACCCGTCCGTAACATTGGAGACAATCGCGCGCGCAGCTTCCGCGGTCGGGCGTGAGATCAAGATTGCGCTAACTGCATAGCACGCGATTAGGAATCGTTGTGCGTAAGAATGTTGGCGCTCAGTGACTTTTAGGTGGACTGGTTCGGTTTCTGACCGTGTGGATCTGGTGCATCTACCGCCACATTCGGGGTCTGATTTATCTGACCGAAGACAAGCCCATGCCAGCGTGATATACCAAAAATATATTAAGTCAAGATTTGACCCCTATTTGCTTTCTCTATTTGCTATTCTGATAGAGGCCAACCGCCACGATGTTACGCAACTGTTGCCCCTGGTCGACGGCATCCCTCCGATTGCCGGCAAACGCGGGGCACCCCGCTACCGCCCCATTTGGGTTCAAGCCGACCGCGGCTATGACTCCCAACCGCACCGCCGGGCGCTGGCCGCCTGCAGCATTCGCACCCAGATTGCTCGCCGCCACACCGAGCACGGCAGTGGCTTGGGCGTGACCCGTTGGGTGGTGGAGCGCACCATCGCTTGGCTGCATCAGTTCCGACGCCTGCGCGTTCGCTACGAACGCCGCCCCGACATTCACGAAGCGTTCCTCAAACTCGGTTGTGATATCATCTGCTGGCGTTTCTTGGCTACCACATGAAAACTCATTTTGTTAGATGCTCTAAGTCAAGATTTGACCCCTATACATTCTCGAGTTTGGGGCATTGCCTGACATGGCGATAACGCACACGCTGAGGGGTATGTATGGAACGCAGTCACTATATAAAATCCTATATCGAAGCGGCAAAAGGGCAGTCGAGCGGCAGCGGTGTTCCTCCTTGGTGCAAGGATTTTCTGTCTTCCTTTGCCACTACGCTGGCATCGAATTCTCGGAGTGCATCGGGGGGTGATCGTTATTTCGTCGTGAGCGCATTTCGTGAAGCATTCTCACACGTCATACCAGGGAACACCATGCTTAAGACTGAGGTGGAGATTGGAAATTATCTATCTAAAAGATACAGCAAGAAATGCAGCAATCTCATAAAGCGGAAGCGCATCGATTTTGTAATAGAGCGACCAGGATATGGAGTTCAATTCGTCGAATTTAAATCAAACCTGACCTTCAATGATCTGGCTGCCGCCATGGTTGAAATGCAGATAATAAAGAAATTTGTGCTCAATTCGAAGAATCGGCGCATTCACACGGCTTCGCTGCATTTGTTTCCCGGCAGAACCAATGTTGCCGCACTGAGAGAGTTCAATAAGGTCATGGGTTTACCGATCGATGATATATGGGTATTTTGCACAGGACCAAAAGTTGCATTTGATATCAAAGAAATCAAGGGATTTCGTTCTTCGATAGCGAGTCTTTAGGTGTCACACCCATTGATGTTGTAACGATTCGGTGAAGAAGAGACATAGGGGTCACCCATAAGTCGTCCGTGGTCAAGGGGGCGATAAAAAACCAAGTGCAGCCACCCTAAAAATGTTACTGGGTCGGTGAGCGTGTCGTGCGTCCGATTTTATGTCTTGAGCTACTTCGCAAGGAAGTGCTTCAGTCACCCATCCGGATCAAGGTCATGCGCGTCGCCGTGTGGCGGGTGGGCGATGACCCCTGGCCGCGTTGCGGCCCCATTAAATAATCGGTACCCCAGTGTATCTAATGCGTACAGAGTACAGGACTGGTCGTCAGTCTCCCGCGAGCTTGCACTGAGGGCACTTCACAAAAACCGCCATCAAGATCAGGTGATGGATATTCAGAGCACCGGGCTGTTCGCCAGACCCCTTTCGATCTCACCACCTGAAACCGGGTTACCCAAAGGCGCGCGTCACGTCAAAAACCGTGCCGTTTTTCAGCATGTGATAACACGCGCGGGTGAGTTTGTTGGCGACCGTTTTCTTGGCGACCATCACCGGCACTTTCCGGCACTTGCGCTGGTAGTAGCGCTTGATGCGCGGCTCCCAGATGGCGGCGTAATGCGCGGCCTCCACAAAGGCCATGGCCAGATAGCGGTTACCGTTTTTCGTATTCCCTTTGCCCTTGGATTTGCCATTGCTGAGTTTGTTGGAAGGCACGCAGCGGGCATAGGAGGAGTAATGGCCCACCTGGGGAAAGCGCTCAATGGGACCGGTCTCCAGCAAAATCGTCATACCCAGTATTTTTCCAATGCCCGGGGTGCTGGTGAGGAGGGCGTACGGTTCACTGTCCTGGCAGCGCGTCAGCGCAAAGGCCTCCAGCGCTTCAATTGGCGTATTCAGCTGCTGGATCAGCCGGTGGTGTTGTTGGGCGGCAAACAGGGCCGCGGCGGATCCGAAATGGCGGGCCCGGTCGCCCGGTTTGAGCTGCTTCATTTTAAGGCCACTCAGACGCTGGCCGGTATGCCGTCCGATCATCCCTTGCAAGCTCAGTAACTGCGCGGTACGTTGTTTGACCAGCAACAGCCGGCGCCGCAACAGGTCGCGTACCGGGCGCATCGCTTTCGGGTAGATATAGCCGGTCGGCAAGATCTTGAGCCGGAGCAGATGGGCGAGAAACCGTGCATCGGTGGCATCGTTCGTATATTTGATGCCGTTGTATTGCTGGATGGCCAGGGTGTTCGCCAAATGCACCGGATAGCCCTGCTCCATTAACCCATCGACCAACCAGTACCAGTGGTAGGTGGACTCTACAACGATACCGCTGATGTCATCCTGAAAGGGCCGCAGATGGTGTTCAATGGCTTCCAGCGTATTATCCAGACGTTTTTCACTGACCACACGATCCGCTTCGTCAATCAATGAAATCATGCTGTTGTTGCTGTGCAAATCTATTCCGCAGTACAGTGTCATCGTCGTCTCCTGGTTGGGTGGTAAGCCCATCCGAGTTTATCTTTAGGATGCCCCCGGTTAGGAGGCGACGACTTATGATTTTCAGAGCGAATATCTGAGCTAGAATGACGACGTGAATCATGCACAAGGATGTGTATATGCCACGCTTCTGTTTAGCCGGTATCCCGCAGCATGTCATTTAACGCGGCAACAATCGTCAGCCGTGCTTCGCCGGCGCAAGCGATTACCGGTTTTATCTCGAATGAGAAGGAAAGTAGGGTCAGACACGAATGGCACTTACTTAAGCTTTGTGGGGTGACTATGGATGCGGACATGTTTTCGCGCCAATTCGCGTGGTTTAGTAAGTAGCGGAAAGGGTTTGGGTCGTCGCTTGATGGCTCTTGGCTCGA
>JAJYUH010000029.1 GCA_021792635.1 Natronospirales bacterium
CTGTTCTCAATTTTGGGCCACTCTATCGTCTTAAGGTTTGCATACTCAAACCCTGACGCGAGCGCCCACACAAGTTACTTGATTATGCTGTTAAAGAGCGGGCCTGGAAATGCTCCAAGCAGACCGGTCATTATACAGGTCGGCCATAGCCGGTCAACGGGATTCTAAAGGATTTTCGCCTTACAGACGCCCCCAGTCCAGTGAAGGAGCGTGAGGTTATACGGGCGCTGCTCAGAGGGTCAACCTCTTGACACGTTGGCCGACAGGTACTTGGAAAAGGACGGTTGTTTACGCAGCTCCATTTACGCCGCCGCCGGGTTTGTGCACACTAGACTCAGACCGAAACGGACAAAGGCGCTAAGGATGGCGATCAATAGTTGGCCGGTGGAGGAGCGACCGCGGGAAAAGCTGCTGGCGCGAGGTCCGCACGCCCTTTCCGACGCAGAGCTGCTGGCCATTTTTCTGCGCACCGGTGTGCGTGGCAAAACTGCAGTGGATCTGGCACGGGAGCTGCTGAGCGGATTCGGCGGCCTGCGAGGTGTGTTCGCTGCCGACCGCACCCGGCTATGCGCCGCCGCCGGTCTCGGCCCCGCAAAATATGCCCAACTGCAGGCAGTGCTGGAAATGGCCCGCCGGCACCTGGGCGAGAGCCTGAAACGCGGCAACCCTCTGGTGGATCCCCAAATCACCCGAGGTTATCTCATCTCCCGGCTGCGGGACCTGCCCCAGGAAGTATTCTGCTGCCTGTATCTGGACAACCGTCACCGGATGATTGCCCTTGAAGAACTGTTCCATGGCACTCTGGACGGAGCCAGTGTCCACCCACGGGTAGTGGTCCGCAAGGCACTGGAGCATAATGCCGCCGCGCTCATCTTTGCTCACAACCATCCCAGCGGTATAGCCGAGCCCAGCGATGCGGACCGGCGGCTCACCCAGCGGCTCAAGGAGGCCCTGGCGCTGGTGGACATCCGGGTGCTGGACCATTTCGTGGTGGGCGATGGCGAGGCGGTTTCGTTCGCGGAACGCGGTCTTTTATAGCAGCCCGTGGCTTGCGAAATCGCGGCCGGCTGCTAGAATACCGCCCCCTTCGCCCCTCTGGGCGAGCTGATTTCCATGAGGTTTCCGCCATGTCTAGAGTCTGCCAGGTCACAGGCAAGGCCCCGGTCACCGGGAACAATGTCTCGCACGCCAACAATAAAACGCGGCGCCGCTTCCTGCCGAACCTGCATACCCACCGCTTCTGGCTGGATAGCGAGAAACGCTTCGTGCGCCTGCGCGTATCGTCCAAAGGCATGCGTATCATCGACAAGCTGGGTATTGAGCAGGTGGTTGCGGAAATCCGCGCCCGCGGCGAAAGGATCTGAGGATTAAACCATGCGCGAAAAGATCAAACTGGTTTCCAGCGCCGACACCGGGCATTATTACACCACCACCAAAAACCGCCGTCTCCATCCGGACAAGATGGAAATCAAGAAATTTGATCCAGTGGTGCGCAAGCACGTGAGCTACAAGGAAGCGAAGATCAAATAAGGATCTCGGCCGGAAGCTACGCATTATGCGAAACAAGAAACCCGCCTTTTGGCGGGTTTTTATTTCCAGAAGGAAGCCTCTGAATAAATCAAAGGTTTCTGAATTCAAACCTGCTTACATGGGTTGCAGAGTGTAGCCGCGCAGACGCAGAGCGAATTCCCGCAAGGTAGCCACGCCGGTGGTTTCTGCCTGAGCGCACCATTCTTTAAACTGCTGCAACAGGTTTTCATTGGAAAGCGTGCTGTTCCCCCACAGCGCCTGCAGGCGCTGGCGAAACTCATACACTGTCCGCAATGTTGGGCTTTGCGCGAGCGTTTTCTGCAAACGTGCGCGGCTCAACGCATCCAGTAGTGTCTCGTCACGTGTGAGCAACCGACGGGCTCTTGCAAAGAGGTTACGGTGCGCAATATCTGCCGTGTGTTTTTCCGATGCCACCACCGGCCGGATGACATCACGGCTATAATACCGCAATACATGCAAGCGATTGACAATGACCGCCTGCACCGTGTCGAGATCAACGTGCCGGCGACTCTCGCTGATCACGGGCGTAGGTGCAACGCGGCGTATGTTTGCGAGCTGGAAAAATTCCAATACGCGGATATACCACCAACCGAGGTCCACCTCCCAGGGTCGCAGGGAAAATTTTGCCGAACTCGGGAAAGCGTGATGGTTGTTGTGCAATTCCTCGCCGCCCACGAGCAATCCCCAAGGGGATACATTGGTGGCCGCGTCCCTGGTCTCGAAATTGCGGTAGCCCCAGTAATGCCCAATGCCATTGATAACGCCGGCAGCCAAGAAAGGGATCGTCAGCATCTGCACCGCCCATACCGTGATGCCCAGCACCCCCATGAACAGCACGTCCATGATGAGCATCAGACTCACACCGAGGGTCGGGTGGCGACTGTATAGGTGCCGTTCAATCCAGTCGTCCGGCGTGCCGCGGCCATATTTCTTGATCGTCTCCGCGTTCTTGGCTTCGATCCGATACAGCTCAGCGCCTTCGAATAATACCTTGCGCAATCCTTTCACCTGCGGGCTATGTGGATCGTCTTCGGTTTCACAGCGGGCGTGATGTTTACGGTGGATCGCGACCCACTCGCATGTCACCATGCCGGTGGTCATCCACAACCAGAAGCGGAATACGTGCCTGACAACGGGATGCAAGTCCAGGCCGCGATGCGTTTGATCGCGGTGCAGATAGAGGGTGACCGCGAGAATAGTGAGATGCAGGAAAACGGGGGTAATGATGAAATATCCCCACAGCGGCAGGTGCAAAAAACCGTGGATCAGAAACAACGGGGGTACCTCGGGAAGAGCACGGACTGCGGAAAACTATAGAGGATTCCCGCTCCTGAGTCCATCGGGAGAATCCTGGGACTTGCCATGGCAACGGCAGGCACCTGAAAATGCCCATGCAATGTTGGAAAGAGCCATCACCGGGGAACTTTTTGGCCGTGCATGCGACTATATGGCGTCGGCATCCGCTTCGGCGGATGCCATGAGCAAAACGGGACGATTGCGCTTTTCACCCGATTTAGCCATATGATTTATGCCATGAGCAATAATGACCTGCTTGTGAAAGTGGAAAACCTGTATCGCTATTATGATGATCACTGCGCGGTACAGGACCTCAGCTTCGAGCTCCGCAAGGGCGAGATACTGGGTTTCCTGGGGCCCAACGGCGCCGGCAAATCCACCACCATGCAGATGCTGTCCGGCAACCTCGCCCCCAGCGCCGGCCGGATCCTCATCGGCAGCGTGGACCTTCTCGACGAGCCCAAACGCGCCAAGAGGGCCACTGGCTACCTGCCGGAACAGCCGCCGCTGTATCCCGATTTCACGGTGAACGAATACCTGGACTACTGCGCGCGCCTCCACCGCGTGCCGCACAGCAAGGTGCCGGCCGCACGCGCCTTGGCCAAGGAACGCTGTGGCCTCAAGGAGGTGGGCCACAGGCTCATCGGCAACCTGTCCAAGGGTTACCAGCAGCGCGTCGGCATTGCCCAGGCCATCATCCATTCGCCGGCGGTCGTGATTCTCGACGAACCCACCATCGGCCTCGATCCGATCCAGATCCGCGAGATCCGCGCACTCATCACCGAACTCGGCAAAGAGCATGGCGTGATTCTGTCCACCCACATCCTGCCGGAAGTACAGACCATCTGCAGCCGCGTACAGATCATTCACAAAGGCCGTCTGGTATTCAATGACACTCTCACCGGTCTTACGCAGCGCATGCAGTCCACGAGCCTGGTGCTCGCCTGCCGGCTGGCACCTGAAGTGAAATTCCTCCACGCGCTGCCGGATGTAAAGAGTGTGGAAACTCTGGACGAACATCGTCTGCGCATCACTTTCACCACGCATGCCAATCTGGCTGAGGCCGTCGCAGCAGAAGCGGTTAAACGCGGCTGGGGGCTCCTGGAACTCACGCCGGAGCGCAAATCCCTGGAACAGATTTTTGTGGATCTTACCGCCGCCGATGAGGCGGTGCCGGAGGAACAAGCGGCATGATGACCTTCACTATCGCCGGGCGTGAGCTCAAACACCTGTTCCTGTCACCACTTGCCTGGTGCGTGCTCGCCGTCATTCAGTTTATCGTTGCCTGGATGTTCCTCATCCAGGTTGATAACTTCCTCAAGTTCGCGCCGTCACTTGCCGGCATGGCCAATGCTCCGGGTGTGACCGACGCGGTCGCCGCGCCGCTGTTCAGTACCGCAAGCGTGAT
Source organism: Natronospirales bacterium (assembly GCA_021792635.1). Taxonomy (GTDB): domain Bacteria; phylum Pseudomonadota; class Gammaproteobacteria; order Natronospirales; family REEB76; genus REEB76. Next base: position 4,256 of record JAJYUH010000029.1, read on the forward strand.
ATTGCTCATGGTGGTGCCCATTATGAGCATGCGGCTTATTTCCGAGGAACGCCGCAGCGGCACACTCAGTCTGCTCATGTCCGCGCCGGTAAGCATGACCGAGATCATTTTGGGTAAATATCTGGGCTTGCTGATCTTCCTGCTTGTCATGCTCGGACTCATCACGCTCATGCCGTTGTCACTGATGGTTGGCACGCACCTCGACTACGGTAAACTGTTCTCCGGCGTCCTGGGATTGGGCCTGCTGCTGGGCGCCTTCGCTGCGGCGGGTTTGTTCATGTCCACATTGACCAAACAGCCGGTCGTGGCGGCGATCAGCAGTTTCGGCCTGCTGCTGTTGCTGTGGGTTATCAGCTGGGCAGGCAATGGCGATGACCGCTTCAGCCCGACATTCCATTATCTGTCACTGCTGGATCATTACGGCTCACTGCTGCGCGGCACATTCAATACGGCGGACGTAATCTATTATCTACTGTTCATTATCACATTTCTGGTATTCAGCATCCGCCAGCTGGACGCCTACCGCCTGCAACACTGAAGAGGTGGGCTGAATCAGCATGCGCGTCACCCGTAAATCCCGTCTGCACATCCGCATCCAGAACTGGAGCTTTGTGATTCTGTTCCTGGCGGTCATCGTTCTGCTTGCCTGGCTCAGTACCCAGTATGTGTACCGGGCGGACTGGACTTACGGTCACCGTAATTCCCTGTCACCGGCCAGCGTCACCCTGCTCAAGACCCTCAAGGAGCCTCTCAGTTTCACCGCCTTCACGCCTGAGAACCCCTCATTGCGCGATGCCATCCGCCGTTTCGTGGGTAAATACCAGGCGGTTAAGCCGGATACCGCCCTGACATTCGTGGACCCGGACACCCATCCGCAGGAAACCCGCCGCCTGGGCATCACCACGGACGGCGAGCTGGTTATCGGTTATCAGGATCGCACGGAGAAAATCACGCAGATTAATGAAGTCAATGTGACCAACGCCATCGAACGCATCGCGCGCGCGGCGGACCGTTACGTGGTGTTCCTCACCGGCGATGGCGAGCGTGACCCCCGTGGCCAGCACAATTTCGACCTGGGCGATTTCGGCAACCAGCTCACGCAGAAGGGTTTCAAGATCGAGACCCTGAATCTCGCCGCCACGCCGGCCATCCCCACCAACACCTCGGTGCTGGTGATCGCCGGACCTCAGGCTAACCTGCTGCCGGGCAGCGTCAACATCATCCGCGGCTACGTGAAACACGGCGGCAATCTCCTGTGGCTTGGCGATCCGGGGCCGCTCTACGGCCTCGAACCGCTGGCGCGGGATCTGGGGGTCACCTTTGACAAGGGCACCATCGTGGATCCGGATTCACAGCTCTTCGGCATCACCAACCCCACCATCATCCTGGTGGCCAAGTACAACCCCGATGATGCCATCACGCGGGATTTCAATACCGCCACCCTGTTCGCCGGTGCTACCGCCATTGAAACCGATGCCAAAAACGGCTGGCAGGTGAATACATTCCTCAAAACCCTGCCGCGCAGTTGGCTCGAAACCGGCAAACTGCAGGGCGACATCAAGTACGATCCGGCCCGCGGCGACAAAAAGGGGCCGCTTGCCATCGGCGTGAGCCTGACGCGCGAAGTGAAGGTGGCGGCTATCAATGACGGCAAGCAATCCGCTGATACCGCCCCGCAGAGCATGGAACAACGGGTGGTGGTGACGGGCGACGGGGACTTCCTTTCCAACGCCTATCTCAACAACGGCGGCAACCTGAACCTTGGGCTGAATATGCTTAACTGGCTCACCCACGACGACAGATTCATCAACATCAATCCGCGGCCGGCGCCAGACCTGACGCTCACCCTGTCCAAAATGGCCGAGTCGGTCATCAGTCTGGGCTTCCTGTTCGCTTTGCCGCTGTTCCTGATTGCCTGCGGCATCCTCATCTGGTCGCGCCGGCGGCGGGCCTGAAAATTTTCCCCACAACCATGAAGTCACGTCTTTGGCTCAACCTCGCCCTCGTCGTCGTCATCGCCGTCCTGGCGGCACTGATTTACTTCAAGCCGGGCATCAAGAAACCCGCGCCACCCGCGACTCTTACCCATCTCAGAGCGGCGGATATTACTTCCATCAGGATCTCCCGCGCCCACACCCCCACCGTGGAGTTGGTACGCGACGGCGCGAGCTGGCGGATGACCGCACCGTTGAATATCCAGGCCGACCAGTATCTGGTGAAAAGCCTGCTGGATGACATTGACGAAAGCGTCAAAAGCAGTTTTCCGGCGAAACAGGCTGATCTCGGCAAATACGGCCTCAATCCACCGCATATACGCCTGTGGCTGAACAACACGGAATTCGATTTCGGCGCTACCGAGCCCATCAGCGACTATCGCTATGTGAAGACCGGTGACAGCATCCGGCTGACCCCAGGGCTGCTCTATTTCCGCCTCACCCATGGCCCCATGTGGTGGGTAAGCAAACGCCTGCTGCCGAAGGACGCGCATATCATTGGCCTGCAGCTCCCGGACGCGACGCTGACGCTCAAAGGCGACCAATGGCAACTGGCCCCGGCTGATCCGTCCCTATCCGCCGACGCCATCCAGAATCTGCTGACTGCCTGGAGCACGGCCCAGGCCATCAGCGTGGACAAACTCAGCCACGGCAAATCCGAGGGCGAGGTAGCAATTGAACTTGCGCACGTGGCGAAACCCCTGCGCTTTGCCATCCTCGGGGAGCCCGGATTCCTGGTACTGGCCCGCCCCGACCTCGGATTGCAATACAATCTTGACAGCTATCAGCGGGCATCCTTACTGGAACTCAAAAACCCTGCCAGGGCTCCGGCTACCGCTGCGGCAAAGCCCGCCGCGTCGAGCAATCCCCGGCAACCGGCGCACACCGCCCACAAGGAACCGCCGCATGCCGGAACTGCCGGAAGTCGAAACTACCCGCCGGGATATTGAGCCGCATCTGCTGGGTCGGACCGTTACCGCAGTCCGCATTCGCAATCGAAAGCTGCGCTGGCCGGTATCGTCCGCTATCCGCCGTATCCTGCCAGGCCAGCGCATCACCGGCGTGCGCCGCCGTGCGAAATACCTGCTGCTGGAAACCGCTGCCGGAACCGTGATTCTGCATCTCGGCATGTCCGGCAGCTTGCGGGTGCTGCCGGCGGACACGCCGGCGGAAAAGCATGATCACCTGGACATTGTGCTGGACAGCGGCCGTGCGTTGCGGCTGCGCGACCCGCGCCGTTTCGGCACGCTGCTCTGGACCACGAGCGATCCCGGACGCCACAAACTACTACGAACGCTGGGCCCGGAGCCATTGGGAGATGATTTTGACGGCGATTACCTGTTTGCCAAAGCCCGCAAACGGAAAGTGGCGATCAAGAATTTCATCATGAACAGCCATATCGTGGTCGGTGTAGGCAACATCTACGCCAGCGAAAGCCTGTTCCTGGCGCGCATTCATCCGCAGCGTGCCGCCGGCCGCATCACCCGCGTACGCTACGCCGCACTCGCCAAAGCCATCAGAAAGGTGCTCACCGCTGCCATCCAAGCCGGCGGTACCACCCTGCGCGATTTCAGCCGCGCCGACGGCGAACCCGGCTATTTCCGCCAGCACCTGCGGGTCTACGGCCGCGCAGGCAAGCCCTGCGAACGCTGCGGTACGGCTATCGCTACACGCCTCACCGGCCAGCGCTCGACTTATTACTGCCCGCATTGCCAGCATTAACGGCTGTATTGCCATTCCCGCATAAGTCCCCAAGCCGCTATGGCAGGGATCTGCGCATCAACATCAGAATTGATGCTGTTATCATCTATAATGATGATGTTGCCCAAGGAGGTGTCCTGTGGCCGAAACTACATTAATCTCGGTGCGCGTATCGAAAGATCTAGCCAAACGTTTGGCGAAGCTTGCCGGAGTGACCGAACGATCCAAGTCCTACGTGGCGGGACAGGCGATCGAAGAATTTCTGACCTTGCAGGAATGGCAGGTAAAGGCCATCCGCCAAGGCATGGCCGAAGCCGACGCAGGCAAGCTCATGCCGCACGCGGAAGCCGTAAAGCGTCTGAAGACTTGGGGAAGACGTGGAGCTTAGCTGGACCCCCAGCGCGCTTCGGGACCTTGACGACGCGGGCAATTACATCGCCAAAGATAATCCGTCGGCGACGGCACTCATAGGCCAACGTGTTCAGGAAGCGGTAGAGTATCTTGAGACGCATCCGGCCTTGGGCCGCACTGGCCGGCTCCGCAGCACACGGGAACTTGTGGTATCCGGAACACCCTTGATTATTATTTATCGGGTACAACTTGACCTAATCCAGGTTCTGCGTGTGTTGCACCATACACGTAAATGGCCATAACCATGTCGCAGACTGCACCAACAAATATGGCGAGACATCCATGGGTAACCGGCTGAGCAAGATTTACACCCGCACCGGCGATGACGGTACCACCGGACTCGCCGACGGCACGCGGGTGCCAAAAGATGACCCGCGCGTGGAAGCCTATGGCACGCTGGATGAATTGAACAGCGTACTGGGCGTTTTACTTGCAGAACCCCTGCCAAAGGATGTGGCGGAAGCGCTTCAGCCCATTCAGCATGAATTATTCGATCTCGGCAGCGAATTCTGCCTGCCGGGCTACAAAGCGATCACAGCGGAACATGTGCAACGCCTTGAAACCATACTAGACAGATTCAATGAAAACCTACCGCCGCTCAAGGAATTCATCCTCCCGGGTGGCAGCCGCGCTGCTACGCTTTGCCACCTTGCCCGGACCGTGTGCCGCCGTGCCGAACGCCGTGCCTGGGCGCTGCACAGGCAGCATCCGCAGAATCCCGAGAGCATCAAATATCTCAACCGGCTCTCGGATTTACTGTTCGTGCTGGCGCGCGTGATTGCGCATCAGGGCGGCGATTCAGAAATACTGTGGAAACATGAGCGTGCACACAAAGTTTGATCAACTCTTTATTACGTATAAGCGTCAGGCTAACCCGTGAAGAGAAAGCACAGCCTTGTAATAATCTTTGGTGCTGGTGCAACACGAGGTGCTTTCCAGAAGGAGGTGGCTCCACCACCAGTTGATAATGACTTTTTTGATATTGCCGGCCAAATAACTGGCCGAGGAACACCACTCCTCGCAAAGCGCGTGATAAAAGACGTTTTTGATCTCTATGGGCGTGTGAGCGGTGTTGGCCTGGAGCAATACTTCCGTGATATTGAGTCCCGTGCCGAGATTAGCGGTTTTGCCAAATCCAGAAATAGGCCGAAAGATTGGCAAAAGCGTCAACGCGATTTAGAAGAATTGATTCGACGGGTTCTACTACACACGACGTGCGATTTTAGTAAGCAACCAGCCACCGGTAAAACAAGCGATATTCACTCTGAAATTCTCACTTGCTGTCACTGCTGTCCGGAGGTTTGCGCTATTGATTAGCGTAACTCATTGATTGTAAATCTATTGAGCACTTTTTTCTCTGGTCTCGATTTGAATTCTGAAGGTCTGACGGCCACCCTGTGAAGAGGTCTTTCACGAGGGTGGTCGATGAACACGGGCAAACTGGTTTTTTCGCAGGTGACCCAGCATCTGCCACTGTCCACATTCCGGCGGTGTGTGGCTCGCTACCAGGGCGAACGCTACGTCATCTCCTTCTCCTGCTTGGATCAATACTTGTGCATGGCGTTTGCTCAGCTCACCTATCGGGAGAGTCTGCGCGATATCGAAGCGTGCCTGCGGGCGCAGATCACTAAACAACCCTCGCCTATAAGGCGAGGGGTTTAAGGACTGTCGATTGGAAATCGACTGTCATCCGCAATTTGCTCACCTTCTTGCTCATCGATGTACTCCTTGATCATTTCGTCCGTGATCGTCC
>JAJYUH010000017.1 GCA_021792635.1 Natronospirales bacterium
GTAACCGGATTGATACGCCCGGTTCTCGGCGAGCAGTACCCAAGCGCGGCGCGCATTCTTGTTGGCCAGCGCCACGGCCACGACATTGCGGTGGCGGCGCTCAAGCAATTGATCGAGCCAAGGCGCCTCGCCACGGGCACGATGCCGGAGCACGGAATGCGCACCCTGGATCAGCAGGGTGCGCAGGTAGCGATCCCCCCGTTTGCTGCTCCCAGAGAGCCGAGCGTGCCCGCCGCTCGAGTGCTGCAGGGGCACGAGCCCTAGCCAGGCCGCAAACTGCCGACCGTTCTTGAATACTTTGGCATCGCCCGCGCTCGCGACCAAGGCCGTGGCACTGAGAAGCCCTACCCCGGGGATGGCCGCAAGGCGCCGGCTGGCTTCGTCGCGACGGTGCCAGGTGCGGATCGCGTGCTCGCTTTGCACTATGCGCTGTTGCAAGTCTTGGCGGTGCTCAAACACAATGGCCAAGCCCTCGCGGGCGACCGGCGGCAAACCGTTCTCAGCCTCCTCCAGGATCCCGGGAAGCTTGGCCAAAACCTCGCGTCTACCCACCTTGAGGGTAATTCCGCACTCGAGGAGCAGCCCCCGCGCCCGGTTGCTCGCCGCCGTGCGGGCCTGCACGAGCCCCGAGCGCGTGCGGTGCAACACCAGCAACGCCTGCTGCTCGGCACTCTTCAACGGCACAAACCGCATGCAGGGACGGCCCACGGCTTCGCAGATTGCCGCCGCATCGTTCGCATCATTCTTCTCCCCGGTAAGGTAGGGTTTGACAAGCCGCGGGGCCATGAGCCGCACCGTATGCCCGAAACTCTCAAGCTTGCGCCCCCAGTAGGGTGCAGTCCCGCAGGCCTCCATGCCGATGAGACAGGGCGGGAGCTTGGCGAAAAACTCTGCCAGCTCTGCGCGCTTCAGCGCTTTGCGCACTACCACCTGCCCGTGCGCATCCACGCCATGCACCTGAAAAACCTTCTTCGCCAGATCCAATCCAATCATGCTAACGTTCATGGTGACGCCCTCTCTCATGTGAGGTGGAATCATTCAACTGTCCACTCTGGCACATGACGATGCCGAATTGAGAGGGGGCGTCCATATCATCTCGCGCCAGCGACAAGTATTCCTTGTATGTTCTTTCCGATTTGTTTGCGAAGGAGTTATATTTGTAAAACATCGGTATATTTGCGACTCGTTTTCCCCGGTGTCACACGATAATTATGCATACGCCAAAGTGCAGCGTTGCTATTCAAACAGCAATTCTTCCGACAGTCCCTCGTCTTCCAGAATCTGCCTCAGCCGCTTGAGAGCATCCATCTGGATCTGGCGCACGCGCTCGCGGGTGACACCGATCTGGTTGCCCACCTGTTCCAGCGTGCCCTTTTCATGGCCGTTGAGGCCGAAGCGGCGTTCCACCACTTCGCGCTGCTTTTCGTTCAGGCGCGCCAGCCACTTCTCCACGATTGTCTGCAGGTCCGTATCTTGAAGCAACTGCGCGGGGTCGGCGTTGTTCTCGTCGGGAATGGCGTCCAGCAGCAGCCGGTCGCCATCCTTGCCGATGGGCGTGTCCACGGAAGCGATCCGTTCGTTGAGGCCCAGGAGCCGCTTCACGTCCTCGATGGGTTTTTCCATGAGTTCGGCGATTTCCTCCGGTGTGGGTTCCCGGTCCAGAGACTGGGACAACTTGCGTGCGGCGCGCAGATACAGATTGAGTTCCTTGATGACATGGATGGGCAGACGGATGGTACGGGTCTGGTTCATGATGGCCCGTTCGATGGTCTGGCGGATCCACCAGGTGGCATAGGTGGAAAAGCGGAAGCCGCGCTCCGGATCGAATTTTTCCACCGCGTGGATCAACCCCAGGTTGCCTTCCTCGATGAGATCCAGAAGCGGCAGGCCGCGGTTGATGTACTTGCGCGCGATTTTCACCACCAGCCGCAGATTGCTTTCGATCATGCGCCGGCGCGAGACTTCATCACCCTTGAGGGCGCGGCGGCCGTAATGGACTTCTTCCTCGGCGGTGAGCAACGGCGTATAGCCGATTTCGGACATATACATGCGGGTGGCATCGAGTTGTTCGCCCCCGAACTGCGATTCGGGCTCCGCCGGTTCCGGCGTGAAAACCGCAGCTACCCCGCCGTCCAGCGGGGATTCCTCCGCGTCACCTTCCAGCAGGACGCAGGTATTCGACGGCTCTTCTCCCTCGGGTTCGGGAAACAGCGCCTCTTCCGGTTTCTGCATGCCGTCGCGATTGAAGCCTGTCATGACACCTTTGGTTCTCCCCGGCACACGTATGCGGCTAATCTTGCCAACGGTTTAACCCCGGATGCAAGTGTCACCGCCGCGGCAGATAGCTCAGGGGATTCACGGGTTTGCCGTTATAGCGAATCTCGAAATGCAGTTCCGGATGCCCGTCGCGCCCGAGTCCCATGCTGGCGATACGCTCCCCGGCTTGCACAATATCACCTTCCCGCACCAGCATCTCCGCATTATCGGCATACGCACTGAGGAATTGCCCGCTGTTCTTGATAATGATGAGCTTGCCGTAGCCGATGATACCGCTGCCGGTGTATACCACCTTGCCGGCTGCGGCGGCGTAGATGTCCTGACCCTGCACGCCACTGATATCAATGCCTTTGGCGAACGGGTTACCCGCGTGATACATGCGGATGATCGCGCCTTGCGCCGGCCATACCCAGCGGATGGAGCCGGACGGCGGGATAAAATCCGGTATCGGCTCGGATGCGATGGAGGCTGATCCCGCGGCACGCGACGGAGAAGAGGCCGCCGCGGCCGTATGCGCCAGAGCGGAGGCCGGTTCCGCCAGCACCAGCGTCTGGCTCGGCTTGATGAGGTAACCGGGGCCGATACCGTTCCATGCGGCCAGGTCGTGGTAGTCGAGACCGTAGCGCCAGGCGATGGAATACAGCGTATCGCCGGGTTTCACCGTGTACTGGTTGGGAATGGGTTCCGCCGCCACGCCTATCTGGGCAGAGGGATAGGCAGCGGGAGGATTCCAGGTCAGCGCGCCGGCACAACCGGTCAACAGGCCGATGCACAAGGCAGCCGCGCCGAAGCACCGCAGACGGCCGCTCAATCCAAACCTCCAACCAGCGGCACAAAGCTGACTCTGTCGAGCACTTCCCGTGTGCAGTGCGCCGCATCGCGGCGCGTGATGAGCAGTAATTCCTGACTGCTCTGCCCACCCACGGGAATCACCATACGCCCGCCCACATCCAACTGCTCCAGCAGCGCCGGCGGCACTTCTGCGGGTGCGGCGGTTACCAGAATGCCGTCATAGGGCGCGTGTTGCGCCCAACCCCAGCCGCCGTCCGCGTGTCGGAAACGCACATTGCGGATCTTGAGCGCGCTCAAGGTCTGACGGGCGCGCTGTTGCAACGACGCCAAACGCTCAACGGTGTACACCTGTTTCACCAGAGTAGCGAGGATCAGGGTCTGGTAGCCGCAGCCGGTACCCACTTCCAATACCTTTTCCGGCGCGCCTTCCGCCAACAGGGCGGCGGTCATGCGCGCAACGATATAAGGCTGGGAAATGGTCTGGCCGAAACCGATGGGCAACGCCGTATCCTCATAGGCGCGGCTGGCGAGGGCCTCATCCACGAACAGATGACGTGGTGCGGAACGGATGAGATTGAGCACCGCGGCGTCGCGGATACCCTGTTCCCTGAGACGCACCACCAGCCGTTCGCGGGTGCGCGCGGAAGTCATGCCGATACCGCGCGTACCGGTGACATTCATGGCAAGGGCATCCCCTGCAGCCACTGAGACAGGGGATCGAGCGCGGTGTAACGCGTGAGATCAATCTGCAGGGGCGTGACCGACACGCAGCCGCGGCGCACCGCGTGGAAATCCGTGCCGGGGCCGGCATCCTGCTCGGCACCCGGCGGACCCACCCAGTAGATGGGCCGGCCGCGCGGGTCGGTGGTCTTGGTGACCGGCTCGGAACGGTGCCGATGGCCGAGACGCGTGGCCTCGACTCCCTTCAGTTCCGTCCACGGCACCGCCGGCACGTTCACGTTGAGAATGGTATCCGCCGGCAGCGGATGGCTGAGCAGCCGCCGCACCAGATCGCAAGTCACACGTGCCGCCGTGGCATAGTGCCCGGGCGTTTCCGTGACCAACGATACGGCGATGGCGGGAAACCCGAGGAAACGCCCCTCAATGGCGGCCGCCACCGTGCCGGAATACAGCACGTCGTCGCCCAGGTTGGCGCCGGCATTGATGCCGGAGACCACCATGTCGGGCTCCTCCTGCAACAGGCCGGTGATGGCCAGATGCACGCAATCCGTGGGGGTGCCGTCCACACATACTACCCCCGGCTCATCCTGGCGCACCCGCAAGGGCGCATCCAAGGTCAGGGAATGGCTGGTGCCACTGCGGTTGCGGTCCGGGGCAACAATGGTGACGCCGGCGAAACCGCGCAGCGCTTCGGCCAGGCAGCGCAGGCCTTCGGCACGGCAGCCATCATCATTACTGAGCAGGATTTTCACGTAGCGCATTCCGCCGGCGGAGCAGCGGCATTAGGATACTGTAAAAAGGCACTTGATATACTCACACTGGCGGCCAAGTGAGCAGATGAGCGACCGGTTCAAACTGAGTGACAGCGAGGCACGGCTGTTCCGCGACGCGGTGGCCGATGCCAGGCCATTGTCGTCCAAACCACTGCGTCGCGGACCCAGACCCAGGCCGCGCGCCCGCTTCGCGCGAGCCGCCGAGCGGGAAATACTGGAGGAGAGCATCTCGGGCCCGCCGGACCCCGCCGAACCGCTGGTGGGCGAGGGTTTGTACTACGCCAAACCCGGCGTGCAACACGCTCTCCTGCGAAAGCTGCGTCGCGGCCATTTCAGTGTCGGCGCGGAACTGGACCTGCACGGCCTGCGCAGCGCGGACGCGCGCCTTGTCCTGGCCGAGTTTTTGCGTGATGCACGCGGCCGACGCATCCGCTGCGTATGCATCATCCACGGCAAGGGATATCGTTCCGGCCCGCGCGGACCCGTGCTCAAACAGAAACTCAACGACTGGTTGCGGCAGCGGGACCAGGTCATCGCCTTCTGCTCGGCACGTCCGGTGGACGGCGGCACGGGCGCAGTATACGTGTTATTGAACAGCCACTGATTACTCGGATCACATCCTCGGAGGATAGCAAGCATGCACATCACGCTGAATATCAATCTGCTGGTAATCTTCACCCTGATCGGCGGCCTGATGGTCCTGTTCTGGCCCAGGCTTCTGGAACGATTCAAGCCGCTGCGCTATGTCATTGGTATCGGCCTGCTGATACTCGGCTTGATGAGCCTGTTTGGCTTGCACATCTTCATTATCAACTGACACTCTGGCATCACCCTTTGCGCGCGGCCAGTTGCGCCACCAGCGCCCGCATGGCCGCCTGGGTCTCGGCGCTGAACCACACTTGCATAAGCTCCTCATGGCTACGCCCACCAAACTCCGAAAATAGCCCGGCCAAGTCGGTGCGGGCCAGCTTGCGCGTCGCAGCGACGGCTTGCGGCGGCAGGGACAGCAATTCACGACACCAGTCGAGTGCCGCCGGAATCGTTTCCTCGAGGGCCGACAGAGCATCCACCAGACCGATACGCAGAGCTTCGGCGGGAGAGATCAGCAGGCCGTGCATGCACAGGCGTTCCGCCTGATGCGCACCCACCAGCCGTTTAAGGGCGGCGTGAATCACCGCCGGCACCGGCAAGCCCACACGTACCTCGTTGAGGCCGATCTTGAAGTCTCCCTGGGCGGCGATGCGCGTGTCGCAGAAGATGGCCAGCACCGCTCCACCCGCGGGACTGTGTCCTGTCAGCGCCGCCGCCACCGGTATCGGCGACAGGGCGATGACACGCAGCAAACTGATGAACTCCCGCCAGAAAGTACTCATGGTGTTGCCATCGAGTTGCAGCAACTCCGGCACATCCAGGCCGGCGGAAAACATGCCCGGCACACCGGACAGTATGAGCGCGCGGGCGCCGCTTGCGGGCGCCGTCTCGATGGCCGCATGCAGCGCGTGCACCAGAGCGGGATTGAGGGCGTTGGCCGGCGGTCGTGTCATCCTCAGTTCGAGTACCCCGCCGTGTTCAATCTTCGTGAGCATCACTCTCTCCCACATCCGCAGAGTCGCTATCCACCAGTTCCCGCAGCACCGCCGTGGCATAGGCGCCCGCCGGCAGAAAAAATTCCAGCGCCAGTACGCGTTCTCCCGGTGACTGCCACCGCAGATCCGTCACGGGCAAGCGCAGCGCACGGCGTGCGGACTCCAGCCCCGCCGCTTCCAGGCCGCGGGCAAATGCAGCATAGTCGCGTGCCACCCGGGTTTCCAGCATCGCTACATTCCCGGAGACGCGGGTATCGCCTCTGCCCCACAAGGGTCCCGTGGGATGCACATCGCCCGCCGCGGAACGCGCTGCCAAGGCAGCGTCCACGCTATCCGCATGAAACACACTGTGGCTACCGTCCAGCATGCATACTTCGCTCGGCAGGATCTTGTCCCAGGTATTGTCTGCGACACGCTGTGACACCACGGCATTGAAGATGAGGCTGCGGGCCGTGGATAGCAGCAAGCTGCGCAAATTGCGCTTGCGGATGGACAACTCGCCGCTGAAAAATGCCGCAGCGCGCGCAATGTTGGCGCCGTCGCGGCCAAAGCGCTGCGGACCGAAATAATTGGGCACTCCCCGCTGACGGATCTGTGCAAGCCGCGACTCCAGTGCGGCGGCCGGTACCGTCAGGTCGCGCAGCAGCAGGCGGAAACGGTTGCCCCTGAGGGCACCGATGCGCAGCTTGCGGCGGTGGCGCGCTGCCGCCAGCACGCGGAATTCAGGGTGGGTCTGCGTGGACCAGTCCGGCTCGGGGCGCTTGCCCAGCCACAGGCTGAAATGCTGCACGGCCACCGCCTGCCGGTCCTTGCGGCCGGCAAAACTCACATCGCGGGGCGGTATGCCCGCCATGCGCGCGAGTTCCTTCGCCACCCACTGGGTGTTGGCACCGCGCTTCTCCACGCGCACCAGTACATGCTCGCCGTCGCCTTGCGTCTCGAAGCCGAGCACTTCCTCCACACGAAAATCCTCGGGCGTGGTACGCAGGCGGGCACGGCCCGGAACGGCGCCGTGCGCGCGGACCCATTGAAATTGGCCCTGCTCAGCATGCGTCCCGCCAGCGTCAAATACTGCTTGGGGATGGCACCCCCCATGCGCATCCCCACGCCGGCGGCCGGAATCACCGCCCAGAATCACGGTTCAGGACTGCATAGGCTCAGTGGCGGGGCGGCGGCGGTTCCCGCACGATCTGATAGAAAGTTTCGCCCTTCTTGATCATGCCGAGATCGGTGCGTGCCTGTTCCTCGATAGCCGCGTGACCCTGCTTGAGGTCCTGCACTTGTGCGGTCAATATCTGATTGCGTTTCATGAGCTCGACATTCTCCGCTCGCTGTGCACTGACCTGCCGCCGCAGTTTCCAGGCACCACGCAGGTTGCCCTCCCCGAACCACAACTGGTACTGAAACAGCAGCAGCAGCAACAGCAGCAGCAACGGCAGCAGAAATTTCAATTGTAGCCTGCGCGACAGCACGTCAGCTTCCGGCCGTGCTTGCCGGGAATGCCGCCCGACCGTGGTAGCGCGCCCTGGAACCCAGGGTTTCTTCGATACGCAACAACTGGTTGTACTTGGCGAGCCGGTCGGAACGTGACAGGGACCCGGTCTTGATCTGAGTGGCACGGCTGCCCACGGCGATATCCGCGATACTGGTGTCCTCGGTCTCGCCGGAACGGTGCGACACCACCGCGCTGTAGCCCGCGTCCACCGCCATGTTGATGGCCGCGAATGTCTCCGTGAGTGTGCCGATCTGGTTCACCTTGATGAGGGCGGAGTTGCCGATGCCTTCATGGATACCTTGCTGGAGTATTCTGGTGTCGGTGACAAAGATATCGTCACCCACCACCTGCACACGGCTACCGAGTTTCTGCGTAAGAATCTTCCAGCCTTCCCAATCGTTTTCCGCCATGCCGTCCTCGATGCTGATGATGGGATAGCGGTCCACCAGCCTCGCCAGATAGTCCGCCAACTCGGTGCTGGACAGTTGCCGCTGCCCGGAATCCATTTGATAGCGGCCATCCCGGAAGAATTCCGAGCTGGCCGGATCCAGGGCCAGACAGACATCCTGCCCGGCCGTAAAACCGGCGCGTGCGATGGCTTCCAGAATGATCTCCAGCGCCGCCTCATGGCCCGGCAGATCCGGCGCGAAGCCGCCCTCATCGCCCACCGCGGTGCTGAGTTTGCGCTCGTGCAGCACTTTTTTGAGCGCATGAAATACTTCGGCGGCGTAGCGCAGCGCCTCGGAGAAGCTCGGCGCCCCCAGCGGCACGATCATGAATTCCTGAAAATCCAGGTTATTGTCGGCGTGCACCCCGCCGTTGATGATATTCATCTGCGGCACCGGCAGGGTCACCGCGTGCTCACCGCCCAGCCAGCGGAACAGCGCCATGTCGTGCTCGCGGGAAGCGGCGCGTGCCGCGGCCAGCGACACGCCCAGAATGGCATTGGCACCGAGCCGTGCCTTGTTGGGTGTGCCGTCCAGTTCAATAAGCGCACGGTCCAGTTTCCCCTGATTCTCCACCTGCATGCCGCGCACCCGGTGCAGAATTTCGCCGGTCACGTTGGCGACGGCCTTTTGCACACCTTTACCGCCGTAACGGCGCGGATCGCCGTCGCGCAATTCCACCGCCTCACGCGAGCCCGTGGAAGCGCCCGAGGGCACCGCGGCACGACCCACGGTGCCGCTGTCGAGAATCACATCCACTTCCACCGTGGGGTTGCCGCGGGAATCCAGAATCTCACGGGCACGCACTTCAGCAATCTTAGTCATGGGTTACAGGTCCTGATTTCTTTGCTCGCCGTTACCAGAATGAAAGCACTTCAGGCCGGCAATCGTATTTCCACATACGGGTTACGCTTCACGGAATTGTCCAGCTCCCTGAGTGTGATAAGCAATTCTTCCATGAGTTTGAGCGGCCAGGTATTGGGCCCATCGCATAAGGCCCGGTCCGGATCCGGATGGGTTTCCATGAAGATACCTGCCACACCGGCGCCGATGGCGGCGCGCGCCAGCAGCGGTATGAACTGCCGCTGACCGTCGGAACTGGCGCCTTGGCCGCCTGGCAGTTGCACCGAGTGGCTGGCATCAAATACCACCGGACAGCCTGTATCGCGCATGATGGCGAGGCCGCGCATATCCACCACCAGATTGTTGTAACCGAAGGAAAAACCGCGCTCGCAAACCAGAATCTGCCGGTTGCCGGCGGCACGCGCCTTGTCCACCACGTTGGGCATCTCGCCGGGGGACAGGAACTGGCCTTTTTTGATATTCACGGGCTTGCCGGCTTTCGCGACGCGCTGGATAAAATTGGTCTGGCGGCACAGAAAAGCCGGGGTCTGCATCACGTCCACTACCGCAGCCACTTCCACGATAGACGTGTCCTCGTGCACATCCGTGAGCACCGGTACGCCGATACTCTTCTGCACTTTTTCCAGAATGCGCAGGCCCTCCTCCATGCCGGGGCCGCGGTAACTTTTCCCCGAGGTGCGGTTGGCCTTGTCGAAAGAACCTTTGAAGATATAGGGGATTTTGAGTCGCTGCGTGACTTCGCGCAGATGGCCTGCCACGTCCAGCGCCAATTGTTCGCTTTCCAGCGAATCCGGCCCGGCGATAAGGAAAAACGGCTGGCTGTTGCCGGCTTCAAAGCCGCAGAGCTTCATGCGCGTGCCGCCTTGAGCGCAGGCTGTGCCGCAGAGTATTCCCGTGCCGCCTGGATAAAGCCCGTGAATAACCGGTGTCCGTCCCGTGGTGTGGAGGTGAATTCCGGGTGGAACTGCGTGGCGATAAAGAACGGATGTCCGGGCAGCTCGATAATCTCCACCAGCCCGTCCACCGAAAACCCGGAAAAGACCATGCCTTTCTTCTGCAACGACTCCAGATAATTGTTATTGAATTCATAGCGATGGCGATGCCGTTCGAAGACTACATCCGTGTTGTAAAGCGCGTGGGCCAGGGTGGCGGACGTCAAACGGCACTCCTGGGAGCCGAGACGCATGCTGCCGCCCATATCGGATTTCTCGCTGCGCTTTTCCACCTGACCGCCGCGGTCCCGCCATTCAGTAATCATGGCGATCACCGGATGGGGCGTGTCGCGTTCGAACTCCGTACTGTGGGCGCCTTTCAGGCCGCACACATTGCGCGCGAATTCCGTCACCGCCACTTGCAGACCAAGGCAAATGCCCAAATAGGGAATACGCTGCTCACGGGCATGGCCCGCCGCCGTGATCTTGCCCTCGATACCGCGTTCGCCGAAGCCACCCGGTACCAGGATCGCGTCCATCCCGCGCAGCAGGCTGGTACCGTGCTTGACCAGTTCCTCGGAATCCACGTAGTGAATCTTCACCTCCGTATGCGTGTGGATGCCGGCATGCTTGAGCGCTTCATTGAGGGACATGTAGGCATCCGTCAGATTTACGTACTTGCCCACCATGGCCACATTCACGCTGGCATCGGGATTGGCCCGGGCCTCCACCACCTGCCGCCATTCCGACAGACTGGCGGAGCGCGCATTGATGCGCAGGTGGTCCACCACGATGTCATCCAGCCCCTGCGCATGCAGGATCAGCGGGATTTTATAGATGTCATCCGCATCCGGCGCGGAAATGACGGCGCGTTCTTCCACGTTGGTGAACAGCGCGATCTTGCGACGCGCATCCTCCGGGAGGGGTTTGGCGGCGCGACACAGCAGGATATCCGGCTGGATGCCGATGGAACGTAACTCTTTCACCGAATGCTGTGTGGGCTTGGTCTTGGTTTCGCCGGAGGTGGGAATGTAGGGCACCAGCGTCAGATGCATGTACACACATTTGCCGCGTCCCATCTCGATCCCCATCTGCCGTATGGCTTCCAGGAACGGCAGCGATTCGATATCGCCCACCGTACCGCCGATTTCCACCATGCAGATGTCGGCGTTACCCGCGCCCTCGCGAATGCAGCGTTTGATCTCGTCGGTTATGTGCGGGATCACCTGCACGGTGCCGCCGAGATAATCACCGCGGCGTTCCTTGCGGATCACGTTTTCGTAGATGCGGCCGGTGGTAAAATTGTTGCTGCGCCCCATGCGGGCGCGTACAAAACGTTCGTAGTGGCCCAGATCCAGATCGGTTTCAGCGCCGTCTTCGGTGACGAACACCTCGCCATGCTGGAACGGACTCATGGTGCCGGGATCCACGTTGATATAGGGATCCAGCTTCACCATGGTGACCTTGAGACCGCGGGCTTCAAGGATGGCACCCAGGGAGGCGGAGGCGATGCCTTTCCCCAGGGAAGAAACCACGCCGCCGGTGACAAATACGAAGTGGGCCATCTGGACTCCCGACGCGGTGCCGGGATGGCTCCGCTGAATCGGGACCACAGCCTAACAGAATCAGGGGATTGAAAAAAGCCAAATCACCTGCGCCTTGCGCCATGGCAGCCTTTCAGTGCAATGCGGGGTGCGACTGCCATTCGATGCGCAAACCCGGTTCGTCTTCCCCGGCCGCAAAGGGTGCACAGACGAACAGCCCCGTCACAGCCGCCAGTTCGTCACCGATATAAACGAGCGGCAGCCGCGCGCGCATCCAGGGCACCACTTCCAGTTCCTGCAGCCATTTCTTGAGCGGCCGGCGATGGGCACGACCCGCCGGCTGACAGATCTCGCCGCCGGGGCGGAAACTGATGCGCACTCCTTGCAGCGGGCAATTTGCCAGGCGGATGCCTGCGCCGCCGGTGACCGCGAGCCGCAAAGTACCCAGGCCTGGGCTCAATGTCCGTGCGGCACCGGGCTGAAGCAGGAATTCCCCCGGCGGGTCCGGCAGCGGTGCCAGGGCGTAAAGTCGGCGGTGATAACGGCGCACCTCTGCTCCCCGCCACGTAATACAGGGATTGCGGTCAGCCCGGGCCGGCAACAGCTCGCTGAAAATCTGCTCCAGTTTATGCGCTGGCGGCAATGGCAGGCCGAGTTTTCCCAGCCAGTGGCGCAGCAGATTTTTTGCCCGTGCCTTGCCGAGCTCATGCAAGACGTGCAATGGCAACGCCGAAATTTTCCCGCCCGCATGTCTTTCCCAGTCTTCTGCGGCAACCGTGGCAAGCAGTTCCGCGGCTTCCGCACAATGCCGTGCGCTGCGCGTCACAGTTTCAGCCGCCGCCGGCCACCGCCGGCGGATTACGGGAATGACCTGCTGACGCAGGTAATTGCGGTCAAAGCGGATATCGGTATTGCTCGGATCCTCCAGCCAGGTGAGTTTTTCCGCCTCAGCCCAGGTGCGCAGTTGAGCACGCGAAAAAGCGAGCAGCGGTCGCGCCAGATGACCCGAACCGCAGGCTGCCAACGCCGGCATGGCAGCGAGGCCACGCAGCCCCGCACCGCGGAACGCCTGCAACAGAAAGGTTTCCGCCTGATCGTCACGCTGGTGGGCCAGCAGCAGCATGCCGCCTTCCCGCAGCAGTTCCCGGAATACGGCATAACGCTCGTTACGGGCCGCCGCCTCGAGACTTTCGCCGGTTGCGGTCGTCACCCTGACACTGCGGCAATCCAGCGGCACAGGCAGCACGGCACAAATTTGTGCGCAGTGCCGTTCCCAGTCATCTGATTTCGGGTTGAGATGGTGATTCACGTGCAGCGCACGCAGTTCGGCGCCAAGCCGCACCTGCTGCCGCGCAAGTGCGTGCAGTAATACCGTTGAATCCAGACCGCCGCTGAAGGCCACCCAATAGCGTGGTGCCGGCGGTAGTCCGCACAGCCGGTCCGCCAGGTATGCAGGGGTGAATTCCACAGGCGGGCCGGACGGGAAGACGCCCGACGGCCTATTCCCTGAAACTGCCAAAGGACATGAACCGTTTGTAGCGTGCTTCCAGCAGCTCATCCATGGAAACATGCTCGAGCCGGCTCAGATTATCGGTGAGGGCGTTTTTGACGGTTGCCGCCATGGCATCCGCATTGCGGTGCGCGCCGCCCAGCGGTTCCTTGAGTACCGCATCAATCAGTCCCAGGCTTTTGAGGCGTTCGGCGGTAATGCCCATGGCCTCCGCCGCCTCGCTGGCCTTCTCCGCACTCTTCCACAGGATGGAAGCACAGCCTTCCGGCGAGATAACGGAATAGATGCTGTATTGCAGCATCAGCACGCGGTCGCCCACACCGACGGCGAGCGCACCGCCGGAACCACCCTCGCCGATCACACTACAGATGATCGGGACCCGCAAGGTGGACATTTCAAACAAGTTGCGCGCAATCGCCTCGGACTGGCCGCGCTCCTCCGCACCCACGCCGGGATAGGCGCCGGGTGTGTCAATAAAGGTCATGAGCGGCAGGCGGAAGCGTTCGCTGAGCTTCATGATGCGCAGTGCCTTGCGATAGCCCTCAGGACGCGGCATGCCGAAATTACGGCGTACTTTTTCCTTGGTGTCACGGCCCTTCTGCTCGCCGATGACGGCCACCGGTCTGCCGTCCAGCCGCGCTACGCCGCAGACCAGGGCGGGATCGTCGCCGAATGCCCGATCGCCGTGCAGCTCCTCGAAATCCGTGAAAATGCGCTGAATGTAATCCAGGCTATAGGGCCGCAGGGGATGACGCGCCAGTTGCGCTACCTGCCAGGCGCTGAGGCCGGAGAAAATGGTTTCCGTAAGTGCGCGGCTCTTGGCCTGCAGGCGCTCGATTTCCTCGGTAATGCTGACGGCGGACTCGTCGCCGACGAAGCGCAGCTCCTCGATTTTCGCCTCCAGTTCGGCGATGGGTTGCTCAAATTCGAGAAAGTTGAGGTTCATCTTTTGAGGGGGTACTCAAGGGGTGGTAAACGTTACCGGCTGGGGCCGCGGGGCACAAGCCCCTCAGGCGCTGACGGCTTCATCGGCAGGACTGACGGGGCGCGTACCGTAATGCAGCGTGACCCGCTCTGCGCCCAGCCAGGCGCCCAGTCGCCGGGTGAGGGACTCGGCCGGATGCACCCGCCAGGCATCGCCCAGGGATACCGGCACGCTGGCTCCCTGCCCCCGGTAGTGCACCCATACGCTGACGCGGCCGCCCAAATGGGGCTTGAGCACGTCCTTGAGGCGTGTGACGAAATCCGCTGCTGCTGCCGGCTCCCAGTCAATATCCAGACGGCGGACGTAGCGTTCCCGCAGTTCGTCTATTCCATACAAGTTCTTCACGGTAACACGCCAACCGTTGATGAATTCGTCGAACCCGAGCCGTCCCTCCGCTACCACCACACTATCCTTTGCTGCCAATGCGCGAAAGCGGTTATAGGTGTCCTCGAACAACGTAATTTCCATGCGCCCACTGCGATCATCCAGTACCAGGCTCACACGGCCGCCACGCTTGCGCAGATCCACCACCAGACCCGCCACGATGACAGCGCGCGACGCCGCGCCATAAGCATAACCGCGTTCGCCGTTGCTTTCCGGCGGCGACTCGCCCGCGAGCTCGCCGAGCGGCGCGGTAACCACATGCCGCAGGTCAGCCAGATAACGATTGACGGGATGACCGGTCAGATACAATCCCAGAGTGTCTCTTTCGCCGCGCAGGCGTTCATCCTCATCCCAGTCGGATACTGGCGGGGCGGTCTGTGCTTCATCCGGCTTCGCCACCTCCGGCCCCGCCAGACCGAACATATCGTTTTGACCTGCTGCTGTTGCACGCGTGTTCTGATCTGCGCGTGCCAGGGCATCAGGCAACCGCGCCATGAGCGTGGCGCGGTTAAGACCCAGCACATCCAGAGCACCGGCGCGGATCAGGGCCTCGATCACACGGCGATTGGCCTTTTGTAAATCAATACGCCTGCAGAAGTCTTCGATGGATTTGAAATCGCCATTGCGTGCCCGCTCTTCCAATACCCCTTCAATGGCCGCTAACCCCACGCCCTTTATGGCGCCCAAGCCGTAGCGGATAGAGCTTTCATTTGCTACTGCAAAACGGTAATCGGAATGATTGACATCTGGCGGCAGAATTTCCAATTCCATGGCGCGGCATTCATTTATGAGCGTCACTACTTTATCGGTATGCTCCATGTCAGAAGACAGCACAGCCGCCATGAAGGCTGCAGGATAATGTGCCTTGAGCCACGCTGTTTGATAAGCAAGTAACGCATAGGCGGCAGAATGGGATTTATTAAAGCCGTAGCCTGCAAACTTCTCCATCAGATCGAAAATATGCGTAGCCTGCCGCGGGTTCACACCACGCGCTATCGCGCCTTTCACGAACACGTCCCTCTGTTGTGCCATCTCTTCCGCATTTTTCTTTCCCATGGCACGGCGCAGCAGGTCGGCACTTCCCAAAGTATAGCCGGCCAGCACCTGTGCAATCTGCATCACCTGCTCCTGGTAGAGGATCACGCCATAGGTGGGTTTCAGAACGGGTTCCAGCTTGGGGTGCGGGTAATCCACCCTGGCCTTACCGTGTTTACGCGCAATGAAATCATCCACCATGCCGGACTGCTGCGGACCGGGGCGAATCAGCGCCTGCAGCGCCACGATGTCTTCGAACCGGTCCGGCTTTAGTCGCCTGATCAGGTCTTTAGTGCCACGCGATTCCAACTGGAATACCGCGGTAGTCTGGCAACGCCTCAACAGCGCGTAAGTTGCCGGGTCATCCAGCGGAATGGCATTGATGTCCACCGACGCCGCATTATTTACCTGATGTTTCCGGTTGATGATGCCAACCGTCCAATCGATGATTGTAAGAGTACGCAGACCCAGAAAGTCGAACTTGACCAGACCCACCGATTCCACATCATCCTTGTCAAACTGCGTGACCGGGTGGGTACTGCCGGGTTCACAATAGAGCGGCATGAAGTCGGTGAGCTCGGAAGGGGCGATCACCACGCCGCCGGCATGCTTGCCGGCATTGCGCGCCAACCCTTCCAGGGAGCGCGCCAGGTCAATCAGCTGCCGCACTTCATCCTCGTTCTTGTAGCGCTTGCGCAGCTCAGGCTCCTGCCCCAGAGCCTTGTCCAGAGTCATCTCCAGCTCAAAGGGGATCAGTTTGGCAAGCTGATCCACGAACCCGTATGGATGACCGAGTACGCGTCCCACGTCACGCACCACCGCGCGGGCCGCCATGCTTCCATAGGTGATGATCTGGGAGACGCGCCCGCGGCCGTAGCGCTCCGAGACATAATCGATTACGCGGTCACGGCCTTCCATGCAGAAATCAACATCAAAATCCGGCATCGAGACGCGTTCAGGATTCAGAAAGCGCTCGAACAGCAAATCGTATTCCAGGGGATCCAGGTCGGTAATGCCAAGCGCATAGGCCACGAGGGAACCGGCGCCCGAACCGCGCCCGGGCCCCACAGGAACACCATTTTCCCTGGCCCATCGGATGAAATCGGCCACGATGAGAAAGTATCCGGAAAAACCCATGCCCAGGATTACGTCAAGCTCCAGTACCAGCCGTTCTTTATAGGACTGTGCACGGGTCTTCTTGTCTCCGCCGCCGGGGCGCAAGGACGCCAGGCGCCTCTCCAGGCCCGCCTGAGCTTCGGACCGGAGATAACTTTCGGTGCTCTGCCCGTCCGGAACCGGGTACACCGGCAGGAAATTCTTGCCCAGGCGCAGTTCGAAACTGCAGCGGCGGGCGATTTCAACGCTGTTTTCCACCGCCTCCGGCAAATCGGAAAAGAGCCGCAGCATCTCTTCCTCATTGCGCAGGTACTGCTGTTCAGTGTAGCGGCGGGGGCGGCGCGGATCACTGAGGGTCCGGCCTTCCTGGATGCACACCCGTGCTTCATGGGCTTCGAAATCCCCAGGCTTGAGAAAACGTACATCATTGGTTGCCACCACCGGCGCTCCGCTGCCGGCGGCAAGTTGCACCGCCGCCTGCAGATAACCCTCTTCGCCTTCGCGACCGGTACGCTGCAAATCAATGTAGAAGCGGTTGGGAAACAGCTCCAGCCAGTCATGCAGTAAAGTACGGGCTTGCGTCTCGCGGCCCGCCAGTAAGGCGCGTCCTATGTCGCCTTCACGTCCGCCGGAGAGTGCGATCAAACCGTCGCTATGGCCCTCAAACCACTGTCGCTCCAGCAGGGGCATACCACGCTGCTGGCCTTCCAGGTAACTGCGGGTGATGAGCACGGACAAATTGCGATAGCCCTCTGCATCGCAACACAGCAACGTTAGAACATGGGGCGGATCCGCTTCCGCGTCCCGAATTCGCAGGTCTGCACCGATCAGTGGCTTGATGCCGCGGGCCTGGGCCTCTTTGTAGAACTTGACCAGCGCAAACAGGTTTCCCTGATCCGTGAGTGCTATCGCCGGCATGTGCATGCTTGCCACCGTATCTATGAGCTCCGCTACACGGATAACGCTGTCCACCAGCGAATACTCGCTGTGCAGACGCAGGTGAACGAAACGCGGTGACATGCTCAGGCGGTCTCTTCCAGACAGCGCCTCACCGGTGCGAATGAACGCCGATGGATCGTGCATACACCGTGTGCTGCAATGGCCGAGAGATGCGCCGGCGTGGGATAGCCCTTATGCACTGCAAAACCGTACAGGGGAAATACTGGATCAAACCGCTGCATGGCTGCATCCCGTTCCACTTTAGCGAGAATGGAGGCCGCACTGATGGCGGCTACCTTGCTGTCACCCTTGACGATGGCTTTCACCGCGCAGGGCAATGCCGGGCAGCGGTTGCCATCTACCCACACCATCTCCGGCACAAGCGAGAGCGCCAGCACCGCCCGCCGCATCGCCAGCAGCGAAGCTTGCAGGATATTCAGGCGATCTATTTCCGCGTGATCCGCCCAACCCACCGCCCAGTCCAAAGCCCGGATGCGGATTGCCGCGGCGAGCAACTCCCGCTGCAGCGGCGCGAGCTGCTTGGAATCCATGAGACCGGAGATAGGCCTGCCTGGGTCGAGGATCACCGCAGCGGCAGTTACCGGTCCGGCAAGCGGCCCCCGGCCGGCCTCGTCCACACCGGCGATGACGCCGCGATTCTCCCAAGACGTTATCAGTTGCATGACGGCTCCCGCGCGTGCGCGTGTCGTCATTTTACCCCGCCGCCTCGGGATGTTTCCCCAGTAATTCCAATACGGCTTCCGCCGCGCGTTGGTCCGCTCCGCGCTGCAGCATACTGCTGAGCGCGGCAAAGGCCTCAAGCTGCACGGCGCGCTCCGCCTGGTTCCGCAGCAGTTTCAGGATTGCCGTACTCAGGTTGTAAGGAATGGCCCGATATTGAAGAAATTCCGCAACCACGGCGCGGCCCGCCAGCAGATTGGGCAGCGATACGTGCGTAACGCGCAACCGGCCCAGACCCCTTACCAGTGCGTAACTGCTCGCGGCAACGCGATAGGCCACCACCATGGGACAGCGCCATAGCATGGCCTCCAGGGTGGCAGTACCGGAAGCGATGAGCGCCACGTCCGCCGCACCCAACACATCGCGTGCATGTCCCTCCACCACACTCACCGGCAGATCGGGCTTGAGCATACGCACCTGGTTCTTGATGAGCCGACTGAGTGCCGGGGTCGCGGCCGGAATGATGAACTTCAGTTCCGGCAGTTCCTCGGCCAGCCATTGAGCCGTGTCCAGAAACAGCGGCCCCAGCCGTTCCACTTCGGTACGGCGGCTACCCGGCAGCATCGCCACCAGTTGACCCTCCGGCGGCAGATGCAAGGATTTGCGCAATCCGCTCCGATCCGGTATACGCGGGGCGATATCCGCCAACGGATGGCCGACAAATTCCGCGCGAAATCCGTGCTTTTCATACAGGGCCTTCTCGAAGGGCAACAAAGTCAATACCAGGTCCGTAGCCCCGCCTACGGTATACACCCGCCGCGAGCGCCATGCCCAGATGGAAGGGCTCACGTAATGCACGGTACGGATGCCCGCCTTGTGCAATCCGGCCTCGAGACTGAGGTTAAAATCCGGCGCGTCAATGCCGATGAAAACATCCGGGCGCTGCCTGAGGAAATGCCGGCGCAAACGCCGCCGCAACCACAGCAGTCTGGGCAGGTGCGCCAGTATCTCGGCGATTCCCATGATTGCCAGCGCTTCGGCGTGGGCGAGCGGCTTACAGCCTGCCGCGATCATTTCCGGACCGGCGATGCCTTCGAATTGTGCGTCGGGTACGCGTGCCCGGATGGCACGGATCAGGCCCGCGCCGAGAATATCCCCAGAACTCTCGCCAGCGGTGATGCCGATACGCAGCATGTTTTATCAGTGTCTGTGGAAAACCTTAACCGGATCAACGCATGATACTGCGCTGACTCACTTCCAGAAATTTCACCAGGCACGATACTTCCGGCTGATTGGCGGCCAACACGCGCAACTTTTCCAGGGCCTCCTCCAGACGCAGATCCGAGCGGTACAAAATGCGGTAGGCATGCTTGACATTGCGGATTTGTTCTGCGGTGAAATTGCGCCTTTGCATACCTTCGCTGTTGATGCCGCGAGGCTCTGCAGGTGTACCGGAGACCATCACATAGGGCGGCACATCACGGCTCAAGTCCACATTCATACCGGTAAAACCATGGGCACCAATGCGGCAGAACTGATGCACCTTGGTAAATCCACCGAGGATCGCCCAGTCCTCTATGGTAACGTGGCCGGCTAGCGTGGCATTGTTCGCCATGATGACGTTGTTGCCCAATACGCAATCATGCGCGATATGGACATACGCCATGATCCAATTGTCACTACCGATAACTGTCCTGCCCCTGTCCTGCGCGGTGCCGCGATTCACGGTGACGAATTCGAAGAAGGTATTACGATCACCGATTTCGATCCATGTCGGCTCACCGCCGTATTTCTTGTCCTGGGGTATGCCGCCGATGGAAGCAAACTGGAAAATGCGATTATCGCGGCCGATGCGCGCCGGCCCCTGAACGACTGCGTGGGGTCCAACCCGGGTGCCGGCGCCGATTTCCACTTGCGGACCGATGACGGCAAACGCTCCGATCGTCACCCCCGCGTCGAGACGGGCCGACGGATCAATGACCGCTCGCGGATCAATCAAGATTCAAACTCCCGCTCAGCGCACATGAGTTCCGCCTCGGCAACCACCGCTCCTTCTACCTCCGCCCGTGTTTTAAATTTCCATATGCCGCGCCTGTCCCACAGATATTCCACCTTCAGCAATACCTGGTCACCGGGCTCCACTGGTTTCTTGAAACGCGCGCTGTCAATACCGACGAAATAGTACAGGGTGTTCCTGTCGGGGGCATGACCGAGAGTGGCAAACGCCAACAGTCCGGTGGCCTGGGCCAAAGCCTCCAGAATCAGGACTCCCGGCATGACCGGCCGGTGCTGGAAATGACCGGGGAAGAAAGGCTCATTGATAGTGACATTTTTGACGGCGGTAAGCGATACACCCGGCTTGCATTCCAGTACCCGGTCCACCAGCAGGAACGGATAACGGTGCGGCAATTGCTTCAGGATAGCGTGAATGTCGAGAAAGGTTTCCTTTGACATGACCGTTCAATCCTTCAATTTCTTCTCTAAGAATGCAAGCCGGCGTGCCAGCATATCCAGTTGACGGAAGCGAACGCTGTTCTTGCGCCACCGTGCCGCCGTATCCATGGGCATGCTGCCGCAATATACACCTGGTTCGTGTATCGAATGCGTGACAAGCGTCATGGCCGTGATGGTGACATCGTCGCAGATCTCGATATGGCCGGTGATACCCACCCCCCCCGCAATCATACAGCGCCGGCCGATGGTTGCACTGCCGGCAATAGCGGTACAACCCGCAATGGCAGTATGTTCGCCAATGCGGACGTTATGTCCCACCTGAATCTGATTATCAAGTTTAACGCCGCTGCCGATGACGGTGTCCTCCAGCGCACCCCGGTCAATGGTGGTATTGGCACCGACTTCCACATCATCTCCGATCACCACTGAACCCAGTTGCGGCACTTTGAACCACACCCCATCGTCGTTGGCGATGCCGAAGCCATCCGCACCGATTACGGCACCAGGATGAAGCAACGCCCGCTTGCCCACATGCACACCGTGGCAGAGAGTCACGCCTGCCACCAGACAACTGTGCTCTGCCACCCGCGCGTTTGCCATGATTACGCAATTGGGACCGACAGAAGCACCGCCTGCGATCACCGCCCCCTCTTCCACCACCGCCCCCGGACCGATCCAGGCATCTACGGACACTCGTGCAGCAGGGTGCACGCTGGCACCGGCTGCCACGCCTTTGCGCACCGGCGCCGCGGGCGTGAGCACGGTGGCGACACGCGCATACAGCAGATAGGGATTGGATGTGATCAGCGCCGGTATCCGGCAGGCCTGCACGTCGACTGGCGCAAGAATCACGGCCGAGGCATGCGTCTCGTACAGATAGCGCCGGTAATGCGGGTTTGCAAGAAAGGTAATACTGCCGGCAGCGGCGCGCTGAATAGTGGCAACACCGCGAATATGCGTATCTCCGTTACCGCGCAGCTCACCGCCGCAACGCCTTGCCAATTCCGCCAACGTATATTCTACCGGCACACGTCGCCCCGCCTCACTTACCGCCGCTGCCGGACTTATGCTGCCGGGTTTGGAAATCCTTCTGCAATTGATCCAGCACTTTGTCGGTCACATCCACGGTGCCATCCGCATAAAAGACGCCCTCACCGATGATGAGATTATATTTCTGGGCTTTGGCGAATTCCTGTACGGCCTTGAGGATGGCTTGTTGCAGTTTACCCAGTTCTTCATTGCGCTGCGCATTGACATCATCTTGGAAATCCACCTGCTTGCGGTTGAAATCCTGCTGCAGGCTGTCCAACTGGTTCTGCAGACTCTGCAATTGTGCGGCACTCATGATGGCGCCATTGCGGTTGATCTGATCCTGAAGGTTCTTGATCTTGTCCTGCTCGGCCTGAAGCGCCTTGCTGCGGTTATCGAATTTATCATGCATCACCTTGGTGGCCTCCTGCGCCTGGGGTGCCTGCTGCAGCAGTTTCGCCATGTTCACCACGCCGATTTTTGTTTCAGCCGCATACACCTCTCCCACATACAGTAATGCAGCAAATGCCGCCAGCATGATGAACAGTTTTGGTGTAATTTTCATAAACACTCTCCAAAGAAATCAGAAATAGGTACCCAACGTGAACTGGAAACGTTCAGTCTGGTCTCCCGGTTGGGCGTTCAGCGGCAAAGCATAACTGAATTTCATGGCGCCAAGGGGAGTCAGAAAGGTAGCCGCCACGCCGGTGGAGATACGCAAGGCATTCCAGCGGAAATCACCCGGATCGGTAAAGGCATTGCCCGCATCCAGGAACAAAGCCCAGCGACTGGAACCGCTTTCCGATCCGGATTTGCTGCCGAAATGCGGCAGAATCAGTTCATTCTGCATCCATACGTCGGTCCGGCCGCCGAACGGGTAGCCTGAGGAGTATGGCCCCAAGGTGTCGATTCGCCAGCCGCGTACCGTGTCCGGGCCGCCAACAAAAAAGTTCTTGTAGGGAGGATAGGTGGCGGTCTTGCCGTAGGGTGCGCCATAATCCGCTTCGCCGTTAAAGCCGAAGATGAATCCCTTGAACAACGGAATGAATGCCAGTTGCTGATAGCTCAGTATGTAGTATTCCTGGTCAAATCCCGGTACCGCCGCAGTCAGGCTGATGGATTCGCGCGCGCCGCGGTCCGGGAAAATGATCCGGTTGCGGGTATCGCGCACATAACTCAGCGATGCCTCAAGAGTATTGTATTGCAGCGCCGGATATTCGCAAATAAATGTAAATCCCCTCGGATCACTGCATGCACCCGTCGTATCAGTGACATGGCCATTGGCGGGGTTGGATATAAACGCCACATACTGTTGTGATGTTCCAAACTGTGAAAACAGCTGATTATGCGAGTAAGTAGCGCTGATGCCCCAGGCGCTGTATTCCGACACCGGTATATTAAAACCTATCTGACCGCCGTAGGACTGGGTTGTCAGCGGTGCACTATAGATGGTAAGCGAAGAAATCTGGCTCTGGTATACACTCAACGTCCGGCTGATTCCATCCACCGTCCAATATGGATCAGTGAAGCTGACGTTGTAATTGTGCCCGATATAACTGCGGCTTGCCTGCACTGCGAAGCGCTCCCCGGTACCCAGGAAGTTTGCATTGACTACCTGGCCCTGCAGCACCAGGCCGGAATAGCTGCCGTAACCGACTCCCACGTTGGCTGTACCCGCCGGGCGTTCGCTTATTTTGTAATCCAGGTCCACCAAATCAGGTGAACCGGGTACACGTACGGTCTTGACTTTTGCATCCTGCACCCACGGCAGGCGATCAATGCGTACACGCGAACGTTCCACATCTGTATTGGACAGCCAAGTGCCCTCGAACTGGCGCATTTCGCGGCGGAATACCACATCATCGGTACCGGAACCACCGCTGAAATTGATATGCCGTACGTATTCGCGCTGGCCCGGGTCAACGTAAAAAGTGATAGAGACCAGCTTGCGCTGACGGTCAATATCGGGAATCGGATTCACCTGGGCAAAGGCATAGCCATCCACGCCAAGCCGCCTTTGAATCAGGTCAGCACTCACAGTGGCACGCTTGAGAGAGAATGTTTCTCCGGGCTTCACCAGCACATATTTTTTCAGTTCTTCCTCAGGCACCACAAATTGCCCGGCCAATTTCACATCCTTGATCTTGTACACTCCGCCTTCGGAGATATTTACCGTGATATAGACACTGTTGCGGTTCGGCGAAATTGCCACCTGGGTTGAGTCAATGGCAAAATCCGCATAGCCCTGGTCCATATAGAAGGATCGCAGGGATTCGAGATCACCCACCAGCTTCTCGCGGGCGTACTCGTCCGAACTGCCAAAAAACGTCCAGATGCTCGCTACCTTCAGCTTGAATACGTCACGCAGGGTGCTTTCGGAAAAAGTGTGATTACCCACGATACTGATGGAACGGATTTTGGCTGTCGTGCCTTCGGCAATTTTTACGGAAATATCAACCTTGTTATCACTGACATTGGCAACGTCGGATTTGATTATCACGCCGTATTTTCCGTGACTGTAATATTCGTCCGTGAGCTGCTGGATGAACTGATCAAGGGTAACCCGGTTGAATATCTGTCCCTCGGATAGACCTATCTTGTTCAAAGTCTTATACAGATCATCGGACTTGATCAGCTTGTTGCCCGTTATGACGAAATGTGCGATGGACGGCCGCTCATGCACGATGATGATGAGCGTATCGTTCTGACGACGCATTTCAATGTCACGGAAAAATCCGGTCTTGTAAAGCGCGCGGATGGCGTCCTGAATACGCGCTTCGGTGAGATGATCGCCGATATTGATAGGCAGATAATCGTAGAGCGTGCCTGTGGAAATACGCTGCAGGCCGACGATCTCGATCTTTTTGACGGTAAATGACTCATCCGCATGGGCGATGGAGGGAGCCAGCACCAGGAATAGCAGAAAAGCCAGAATGATCCCGGTGCCTTTAAGTAGTCCCAAGTGCAGTCCTCCTCACCCGATGATTCTCGTCAGATCGTTGTATATGGCAAAACACATCAGCACCAGCAGCAACGCGATGCCGACACGCTGGCCCATAATCTCGGCCTGGACGGACAAGGGTGAGCCCTTGACCGCTTCCACGACGTAATAAAGCACGTGGCCGCCGTCCAGCACCGGAATCGGCAGCAGATTCAGCACTCCGAGGCTGATACTCACGATGGCGAGGAACGCCAGGAACGGCACCAAGCCGCTCTCCGCGGTGTAGCCTGCGTACTGCGCTATATCTATCGGCCCGCTGAGGTTGCGCAAGGATACCTTGCCCAACACCATATTCCAGGAGGCATCCAGGGTGAGCCAAGCAAGGCTCCCAGTGCGTGCAAACGCATGCCCCAGCGCGACCGCGGGATTATACCTTTGTTCCGCCCGCAGGCGCGCACCGAATCCGGGTGGAATTCGCACCATGGCACCGATATGGCCAAGCAACCTCCCTCCCGGTTCCTTCACCTCCCCTACGGGCAGGGACAGGGTCAGAGTATGACCATACCGTTCCAGTGTCACGACCAGTGTCTTGCCGGCAGAGGCCTGCAGAATAGCCACCAACTGCTGCCAGGAGCGGATCGGGATATTGCCCAACTCAACGATATGATCACCCGGCCGCAAGCCCGCCGCCTTGGCTGTGCCGCCATCTGCGACCTGGGCGATCACCGCCGGCAGATCGGGGTTCCATTGGCCGAGCCCAAGGCCGGTCAGCAGCTTCCCCGGTTCGGTGAGGGTCTTGGCGTGCGTCACCTGCAGTACCAGATCTTTTTCGCTGTTCTGCACCGTCCGCACCCGCACATTTATACGCCCGCCCTGCATTACGCCCTCAAAAAGCCGTACCAGGGCGCTATCCCAGGTGGGGGTGGTATGGCCGTTGACGGCAAGAATCTCGTCTTTCTTCACCATGCCCGCCAGCGCGGCGGGCGAATCCGGTCGCACATCGCCCACGATGGGACGGATGCCGGGAATCCCAATCATGAAAATCACCCAGTAAGCCAGCACCGCAAACAACAGATTGAATAGCGGACCTGCCAACACCACCATAAAACGCTTCGGCAGCGGCTGCCGGTTGAAGGCCAGATGCCTGTCCGCTTCCGGTACTTCGCCTTCACGCTCATCAAGCATCTTGACATAGCCGCCCAGCGGTAACCAGGCGATGACATACTCCGTGGCATCCGGGCTGCGTTGCCAGCGCAGCAGCGGTTTGCCGAACCCCACTGAAAAACGCAGTACCCGGATCCCGAGGAAGCGCGCCACGATGAAGTGTCCGAACTCATGCACGCTGACCAGCACGCCAATGGCGACCATGAATGCCACAATGCTGATGAGGATATTCACGCTACACGTTCCGCTGCACCGGCCGTAGCCGCCGCCGCGATGACACGCGCGCGTCGATCGCACTCCAACACGGCTTCGATGGAATCAGGGGCGGAAGAAGGACATTGCTCCAGCGTGCGGCGCACCATCTCGGCAATGACCTGAAAATGGCCGCAATGACGGCTCAGCACATCCAGGGTATGCCTGCCGACG
The DNA here is from genome assembly GCA_021792635.1 of Natronospirales bacterium. GTDB lineage: Bacteria > Pseudomonadota > Gammaproteobacteria > Natronospirales > REEB76 > REEB76. Next base: position 26,055 of record JAJYUH010000017.1, read on the forward strand.
CTGCTGGTGGCACCCAGAATAGTGATACCCCTCATCGCAACCACCCCAGCAACGACACTCCCAGCCAGAAGGCCGGTACCGCCGCCGTCAAACTGTCAATGCGATCCAGCACGCCGCCGTGGCCGGGAAACAGCACGCCGCTGTCCTTCACCCCCGCCTGGCGCTTGAACAGGCTTTCCGAAAGATCGCCCACCATGGACAGCCATCCCGTCAGCATGCATATAAGAATAAAGGGAAGCGCGTTACCCGGCGGTATCAGCCGCACACTCAGCAGCGTCACCACCAGCAGGCTGAGCGTACCACCCGCCACCCCTTCCCAGGTTTTGCCGGGGCTCACCGCGGGGGCGAGCTTGTGACGGCCAAAGACCCGACCGGCGAAATAGGCTCCGCTGTCTGCTGCCCAGATCAGCACTAGCGGCAAGAGCAGCAGTACCGGTCGCTGTTCCTGCAAGGCGAGTGCCGCGAACAGGGGCGGAATCAGCGTCAACCAGCCGCTGAACGCTTTGCATGGCCGTGGAAAGTCGGTGCGCCACGCCGTAATCCAGATAAGCGCAAACAGCCACCACGCGATTGCCATCCCGCAGAGGCTGCTGAGTATCCCATCCCATGACCAGGTGAGGCCGGCAAGCACCACGGCTGCGCACCACACCGCGGTCAACAGGCAATAAAGAATACGCCCGCCCGTACGCACATAACCGGAAAGCGCCGCCCATTCCCAGGCGGCAAGCAGCGTCAGTGCGCTGAACAGCACCCCCAGCCACGCCGTGGGTGCGAACAGGACCAGCAGCACGACGACGGGCAACATGACCAGGGCGGTGATGATGCGCTGCTTAAGCACCCGCCTCTTCCTTCATCTGCTCCGGCGTACGGCCGAAACGTCGTTGGCGCGCGGCGTACCAGTTAAGCGCGGTTTGCAGCGCCGGCTCGTCGAAATCCGGCCACAGACGGTCGGTGAAATAAAGTTCCGTGTAAGCGAGGTTCCACAACAGGAAGTTGCTGAGGCGCTGTTCACCGCCAGTACGGATGAAGAGGTCCGGATCCGGGAGCTCCGGCAGCACCAGCGCCCGTGACAAGCGCGCTTCGTCAATTTGGTCAGGCCGGATGTGTCCGCTGACCGCCGCAGCGGCCAGTTTATGCGCCGCGCACACGATATCCCAGCGCCCGCCATAGCTGGCGGCAATATTCAGCGCCAGTCCGGTATTCATCACCGTCAGTTCCTCGGCGCGGCGCATGCCCTGTTGCAGATCGGGAGAAAAGGCTTCAAGGGTGCCGACGAAACGTATGCGAATATTATTCGCATGCAGTTCCCTGACTTCATCCTCAAGAGCATGCATCAAAAGGTCCATGAGGTTACCGACCTCCCTCTGGGGACGCTGCCAGTTTTCACTGCTGAAGGCAAACAGGGTAAGAGCACCGATGTGAAGTCGCGCACAACCTTCAATGACATGACGGGCAGCGGTGAGTCCGGCGCGATGTCCGGCTTGGCGCGGCAGCAGGCGACGTTTGGCCCAGCGGCCATTACCGTCCATGATGATGGCGATATGCCGCGGCAGAGCGGCAGTTTCAGTCCCGGCCATGCCGCTGCGCACCCCGTTTGGATGATACCGCCGCACAACGCGCGGCTGAAAACCACTGTGGCATCACACCTCCAGGAGCTCCGCCTCTTTAGCGGCGAGTATCTTGTCAATATCGGCAATGTGTCTGTCGGTAAGTTTCTGGATTTCGTCCTGGGTCCGGCGTTCCTCATCCTCCGTGATCTTTTTGTCCTTGAGCAGAGTCTTAAGTTCGGCGTTGACATCGCGGCGCACATTGCGCACCGCCACCCGTGCGGCTTCCGCCTCCTGGCGCGCCACCTTGATGATCTCACGACGCCGCTCCTCGGTAAGCTGCGGCATGGGTACGCGAATCACATTGCCTGCCGTGGCCGGCGTAAGCCCCAGGTCGGAAGTCATAATGGCTTTTTCGATTACCGGCACCATCTGCTTTTCCCACGGAGTGATGGTAAGCGTGCGCCCATCGGCGGCGGCAACGTTGGCAACCTGATTGAGCGGTACCTCGGATCCATAATAGGACACGCGAATATGATCCAGCAGGCTGGTATGGGCACGGCCGGTTCGCAGCTTGGCGAGCGCTTCCTTGAGCGTGTCCGCGCTCTTGTGCATGCGTACCGCAGCATTTTTCTTCATATCGTCAATCATGACCGCCTCCATTATCCACCTGCGTACCCACATCGCTTGCGCCAAGCACGATACGCATGAAATCACCCGGGTGCGTGAGGTCAAAAACCCTGAGCGGGATATTGTTATCACGGCACATGACGATGGCGGTGGCATCCATCACCATGAGCTTGTCAGAAAGCACCTGGTCAAAAGTCAGGTGTGCATAACGCGCAGCCTTGGGGTTTTTCTTGGGATCGGCGCTGTACACACCGTCAACCTTGGTGGCCTTGAGCAACAGGTTTGCACCTGTTTCGATGGCGCGCAGACTGGCGGCCGTGTCGGTGGTAAAGAACGGGTTGCCGGTACCGGCAGCGAAGATGCAAACACGGCCCTTTTCCAGGTGGCGTACCGCGCGACGGCGAATATAATCCTCGCAGAGCTCGTTGGCACTCAGTCCGGACATCACGCGCACATGCACACCGAGGCGCTCCAGTGCATCCTGCATGGCCAGCGCATTCATGATGGTGGCCAGCATACCCATGTGGTCGGCGGTGACCCGGTCCATGCCGGCCCGTGCCAAACCTGCGCCACGAAAAATGTTGCCGCCACCGATCACGATGCCTACCTGCACACCCAGGTCGCGTACATCGCGTATTTCCTCGGCAAGGCGGCGTATGACGACCGGGTCAATACCGTAATCGGCGCTGCCCATAAGGGCCTCGCCGCTCAACTTGAGGATTATCCGCTGGTAAACGGGCATCTGATCTGGCATGTCGTAGCCGTTTCACGCGTGAAGGATGAGCAGAGCCCCGCAAAGCGGGGCTCTCGGGCCTGGACATTGTACCGTAAATTCGGCTGAGCGCGAGCTCCAGACCCCGCAGAACGGTTTGTGCGAATTTATGTTCCGCGCGCTTGAGCCATCACCTCGGTCGCGAAGTCTTCCTGCTTTCTTTCAATACCCTCTCCCACTTCAAAGCGGGCAAAGCGCAAGACCCGGGCTGCGTTCCGGGTGAGGAGTTGTTCCACCGTCACATCGGCATCTTTTACGAAGGGTTGGCCCAACAGCGTTACTTCGGCAAAAAACTTCTTGAGGCGGCCTTCCACCATTTTCCCGATGACGGTATCCGGCTTGCCGCTTTCCGCCGACTGGGCACGGATGACTTCACGTTCCTTCTCCAATATTTCTGCCGGTACCTGCTCGGCTTTGACGCACAGCGGACAGCTGGCAGCCACCTGCATGGCGATATCCTTGGCCAGAGCCGGTGTACCGCCATGCATTTCGACCAGCACACCGATGCGGGTGCCGTGAAGGTAGCTGCCCAGCAGCCCGCCACTGGTTTTGAAGCAGGCACAACGTCGCACGTTGATATTCTCACCGAGCTTGGCTACCAGTTCGCGGCGCACGGTATCCACCGTCTTTTCCCCGGCAAGCGGCAGCTCACCCAGCTCCCGCGTGCCCAACGGAGCATTCTCCAGAACGGCGCGCACTACACTTGCGACAAAATCGGCAAAGTCCTCGCCGTTCGCCACAAAATCGGTTTCACAGTTCACCTCGACCATGGCGGCGGTGTTACCCGTCACTTGCAGTGCAATGCGCCCCTCCGCTGCGATGCGCCCGGCCTTCTTGTCGGCCTTGGCGAGTCCTGCCTTGCGCATGCTTTCTATTGCCAAGTCGAGGTCACCCAGAGATTCAGTGAGCGCCTTCTTGCACTCCATCATGCCAGCGCCAGTACGTTCGCGCAGCTCTTTCACCAATGCGGCAGAAATCATCATAAACTCCGAACCTTGAAAAAATTGATTTAATACAATGACCGCTTTGACGGCGGTCATGCGGTCTCATCGCCACCGTCCGCAGCTTTCTTTGCAACTTTCTTGCGCACCGTGGGCTTTTTAGCTGTGATCTTGCGGCGTGCTGCGGCTTTAGGTACCGCCGTCTCCTCGCCACTGGCCTGAGGTGCCACAACCGGCTGCAACTCCGCCTGTGCTTCCATAGCGGGTTTTCCCGCCGGTTTGCGCCGGGCCGGGGGTTTCTTGGCCGTCATCTTTTTCCGGCCGCGGCCGCGCTTGGGGTTACCGTGTTCATCCAGTTCCACAAACTCATCTTCATCGCCCGCGAGCTGCGGCAATGCCTCTTTACCCGCCAATACGGCATCGGCAATGCCCTGGGCATAGAGTTGCACCGCACGGATGGCATCGTCGTTGCCGGGAATGACGTAATCAATGCCATCGGGGGAATTATTAGTGTCAACGATGCCAACGAGTGGGATGCCGAGTTTGCGCGCTTCGCTCACGGCGATCTTTTCATGGCCCACGTCAATGACGAACAACGCATCGGGTAGCGCGCCCATTTCCTTGATGCCGCCGAGACTCTTTTCGAGTTTTTCCATCTCGCGATGCAGGCGAATAACTTCCTTCTTGCCAAGACGCTCAAAGGTACCGTCCTGCGCCTGCAGCTCCAATTCCTTCATGCGGCGGATGGACTGGCGCACGGTCTTGAAATTGGTAAGGGTACCGCCCAGCCAGCGCTGACTTACGTGTGGCATACCGCAACGCTGTGCTTCCTGGGCCACGGTTTCGCGTGCCGCGCGTTTGGTGCCTACAAACAGCAGGCTGCCGCCATCGGCCACCAGGCGTTTCACGAACTCCAGCGCCTCGTGGTAAAGGGGTAGCGTCTTTTCCAGGTTGATAATGTGAATTCGACTGCGTTCACCGAAGATAAAGGGAGCCATCTTCGGATTCCAGTAACGGGTCTGGTGACCAAAATGCACGCCAGCTTCCAGCATCTGGCGCATGGACAGATTCGCCATGAGTCAATACTCCTGATGATTGGGAACGTAAAACGTTCCCGGGGTTAAGCCTCCATACGCCCCATATCGCAACCCTGGCCCTTGCGAGCCGGCGGGCACCCCCGCGACATGTGCCGACGTATGTGTGGGTTATTTGCCAAAAAAGGCGGCGCTTTATACCATATAGCGCCTGTAACAGCAACGCCGGCAAGGGTTTACGTCATCCCGGTAAGCATCAGCGCGAACGAATCCCCATGCCAGTAACCATCAAGACTCCAGAAGAACAGGACAAGATGCGTATTGCCGGCCGCCTTGCCGGCGAAGTGCTGGACATGATCGGAGCACACGTGCAACCGGGGATAACCACCGATGAGTTGGACCGGATCTGCCACGATTATATCGTCAACTCCCAGCGGGCCATCCCGGCCAACGTAGGCTACAACGGCTTCCCCAAAACCATCTGTACCTCCGTTAATCATGTGGTATGTCACGGCATCCCTAACGACAGGAAACTCAGGGACGGTGATATCGTCAACATTGATGTGACTGTTATCAAGGATGGTTGGCATGGCGACACCAGCAAGATGTATTTCGCCGGAGAACCGTCGGTACTTGCGAAACGCCTGGTACAGGTGACACACGATGCCATGCTGACCGGCATTAAAAGCGTAAAACCCGGCGCCCGTCTCGGGGATATCGGCTACGTTATTCAGCAATACGCCGAAAATCACGGTTTCTCGGTGGTACGCGAATATTGCGGCCACGGGATCGGCCGCATTTATCACGAGGATCCACAGGTACTGCATTACGGCACACCCGGAACCGGCCTGGAACTTCAATCCGGCATGGTCTTTACCATCGAGCCCATGATCAATGCCGGCAAACGCCATGTACGTCTGCTGCCTGATGGCTGGACGGTGGTCACCAAGGATCATGCGCTTTCAGCTCAATGGGAACACACCATACTGGTCACACATACCGGTCACGAGATTCTTACCGTACGCGCGGGCGGCGAAATATGATGTCGCCCGCTGAATTCGCTTGAACGCGCTTCCCAATTATGTCTCCCTGATTCCAGACATCCCGGAACTGGATCATGCCCTGCGTACCGGAGCAAGCCCGCTGCCGCTGCTGCGTCGGGTCCTGCAACAGGGTGATACCGCATTAAAACGCTACTTCACGGCGGGCGTACCGGTTGGGGGACTGGTACATGCGCGCGCCATACTGGTGGATGCGGTATTGACACGTGCCTTCGATGCGCAACTCGCTGATGCGGCTGACAAGCCGGCGCTGGTAGCGGTTGGCGGCTACGGGCGCGGCGAGCTGCACCCGTACTCCGATGTGGATATCATGATCTTGCTGCGCGAGCAAGGCCACGAATTGCAGCGCAAGGCCATCGAAGCATTCATCGCCCTGCTTTGGGATACCGGCCTCGCAGTGAGTCATAGTGTACGCACCCTGGATGAATGCGTCGGGCAAGCACAGGTGGATGTGACCGTTGCCACCAATCTTATGGAGTCACGTCTGCTTGCCGGCGACAGGTCCCTGTTCAACTCCATGCGAAACCTGACTGGGCCGGCAAAAATCTGGCCTTCGGCGAAGTTCTTTACCGCCAAACGGCGTGAACAGCAGCAACGGCATGAAAAATTCCACGATACCGCCTACCGGTTGGAACCCAATGTGAAAGAAGGACCTGGCGGCCTGAGGGATATCCAGATGATTGGCTGGGTGGCACAACGTCACTTCCACGCAGAAACGCTGCATGACCTGGTACGCCATGGATTTCTCACGGAAAGCGAATACACCGCCCTGATGCAGGGACAGTTTTTCCTGTGGAAACTGCGCTTTGCTCTGCATATGCTCAGCGGGCGGTGTGAAGACCGGCTGTTGTTTGACGCACAACTGAAACTGGCGCGCCAGTTCGGCTACCGTGATACACCGCAATCCCTGGCGGTGGAGCAACTCATGCAGGACTACTACCGCACCATCAAGCAATTGGGTCTGCTGAATGAGATGCTGATGCAAATGCTGGAGGAGGCCATCCTGGGCACGACGGCGGATACCCTGTTGTTAACGGCTGATTTTGAGGCACGCAACGATTTTCTGCATGCACGTGATTCCGGGCTGTTTGCACGCCGCCCCGCCGCTCTTTTGGAGTTATTTCACGTGCTTGAACAGCATCCACGGCTCAGGGGCGTAGGTGCTGCCACTCTCCGGCAATTACGCCACGGCCTGCCGCTGATTGATGACCGCTTCCGGTCCGATGCGGAGAACCGCCGGCTTTTCTTGCAAATTCTGCGTGAACCCCGGGGGGTTACCCACGAATTGCGTCGCATGAACCGCTACGGTGTACTGGGATGCTATCTGCCGGCATTTGGTCGGATTGTCGGGCGCATGCAGTATGACTTGTTTCATGCCTACACCGTGGACGAGCACATCCTGTTCGTAATCAGCCACCTGCGTCGCTTTGCCCTGACGCGTTACGACCATGAATTCCCGCTTTGCAGCCAGATCATGCAGCGTCTTCCCAAACCGGAGCTCGCCTACCTGGGTGCGCTGTTTCACGACATCGCCAAGGGCCGCGGCAGTGATCATGCGGAACTGGGGGCACAGGAAGCGGAGAGCTTTTGCCTGAATCATGCTCTCAGCCGTTATGATTCCCATCTGGTCAAATGGCTGGTGCAGCATCACCTGCTGTTGTCGTCAACCGCACAAAAAAAGGACATCGGCGATCCGCAGGTGGTACATGACTTTGCCCTGCAAGTGGGTGATCAACTGCACTTGGATTACCTTTATGTGCTCACCGTCGCCGACGTGCGCGCTACCAACCCGGACCTGTGGAACTCCTGGAAGGCGAGCCTGTTCAGTGAACTCTATCGCCATGCCAGTCAAATGCTGCGCCATGGATTGGAAAACCCCATCGATAAGGACGAATTGCTGTGCGAGGTGCGGGAAAGTACGCTCAAACTGCTGCGAGACCAGGGCATGAAAGCACAGGATGCGCTTGCAGCGTGGACGCTGTTCCCGGATGAATACTTCCTGCAACATACGCCGGATGAGATTGCCTGGCATACCCTCAGCCTGGCCGGGCACTTGGGCAAAAACAGGTCGGTGGTATTTCTGCGCCAGCAGGTACAGCGTGGCGGCACCGCCGTGTGCACTTATTCCAGCCAGGATGAATCCGTATTCGGCCGCGTGACAGCGGCCCTTGCACAACTGGGGTTGACGGTACTCGAAGCACGCATGGTTCCCATGCGCAACAGTGATCGCCTGGATACTTATATAGTGCTGGAGGATAACGGAGAATCAATTCTCGATGCGGAGCGCTTGGGGGAAATCAGGCAGACTCTGCGGCACGAGATCAGACGGCGTAATGCTGCCCCTATTACGGTTACGCGGCGTGCCCCGCGACAGGTACGCATGTTCACCACCCAGACGCAGATACAATTCGCCGAAGATTCCATCAATCATCGCACGGTTCTCGAAATCAGCGCCGGCGACCGGCCAGGCCTGCTTTCGCTTATAGGGCAGATTCTCAGGACCTGCGACATCCGCCTGCAGAACGCGAAAATAACTACCGTCGGCGAACGCGCCGAAGATGTGTTTTTCGTCACCGACGCCCAAAACCGGCCGCTGTACGATCCGGCGGTCCGGCAACGATTACACGCCGCACTCATGGCATGCATCGGCGAAGCGAGTTGAAACGTACAACCCAACCGAACATCAGTTATGAATCCCGACCTGAAGAAACTGTTCCCGTACCCTTTCGAACGCCTGGCGCAGCTCAAACAGGGTATCGCACCCCCGTCAGAGCTCGCACATATCGCCTTGTCCATCGGTGAACCCAAGCATGCGCCGCCGGAGTTCGCGTTGCAGGCCTTGCGTGAACACTTGCAGGGTCTCGGCGCGTATCCGCTGGCCAGGGGTCTGCCGGAGCTGCGCCAAGCCATTGCCCACTGGCTCACGCGCCGCTTCCGTCTCCAGGCCGGGCGTGTGGATCCCGAACGCCATGTGCTCCCTGTCAATGGCACCCGGGAAGGCCTGTTTGCCTTTGCCCAGGCAGTGGTGGACCGATCCACAAATCCTCTGGTGCTGATGCCTAACCCGTTCTATCAGATTTATGAGGGTGCGGCCTTGCTGGCCGGCGCAGAACCTTGCTACATGAATACGCCGGAAGAAAGCGGGTTCCTGCCGGATCTGGATGCGGTACCGGAAAGCGCGTGGAATCGCTGTCAGCTCCTGTATATTTGCACTCCCGGCAACCCCACCGGTGCGGTCATGGATATCGCCTATCTGAGTCGCGTTATCGGGCTCGCCGATCGCTACGGTTTCATTGTCGCATCCGATGAATGTTATGCGGAAATCTACCCGGATGAGGCCAACCCGCCCCCGGGGTTGCTGCAAGCATGCGAATCCATCGGTCGCCACGATTTCAAGCGCTGCGTGGTATTCCACAGCCTGTCAAAGCGCTCGAGCCTGCCGGGCTTGCGTTCCGGTTTCGTGGCAGGCGACGCTGAAGTGCTGGCGAAATTTCTGATATACCGCACCTATCACGGCTGTGCGCTGCCGCTGCCGGTACAGCTCGCCAGTGTGCTGGCCTGGGACGATGAGCAGCACGTAACGGAGAACCGCCGCTTGTATCAGGAAAAATTCACCGCCGCCATGGAAATCCTGGACCCGGTCATGGACCTGCACTACCCGCCGGCAGCATTCTACCTCTGGCCGCGCACGCCCATGGACGACGAGCGTTTCGCCCGGGAGTTGTTCGCCCGGCAGAACATCACTGCGCTGCCCGGCAGTTACCTTTCCCGTCCGACGCCGCAGGGCGACCCTGGCAAAAACCGCCTGCGCATTTCTCTGGTGGCCTCGGTGCAGGAATGCACCGAGGCGGCGTGCCGCATACGAAACTATGTACGATCCCTATGAACACCACGTCGGTCCCCACTATCTGCCGGATAATCAATACCGCCTTTGAACGGCGCGACGTTATCACACCCGCGAACGTCACCGCCGAGGTGCATCAGGCGGTGGAAGCGGCCATCGGTTTGCTGAATCGGGGCGAAATGCGCGTGGCGGAAAAGCGGGATGGCCACTGGATTGTGCATGCGTGGCTGAAGAAAGCGGTGCTGCTGTATTTCCGCACGCAGTCCAACCAGATCACGGATGGCGGCGGCACACACTATTTCGACAAGATACCGCTCAAGTACGCTGCCCACAGCCACGCGGAATTTCAGCGCGGGGGTGCGCGTATTGTGCCACCGGCCACGGTGCGCTACGGCGCCTACCTCGCGTCAGATGTGGTGCTCATGCCCTGCTACGTGAATATCGGCGCCTATGTGGGCCGCGGCAGCATGGTGGACACCTGGGCCACTATCGGTTCTTGTGCCCAGGTTGGTAAAAACGTGCACATCTCCGGTGGCGTCGGTATCGGCGGCGTGCTGGAGCCGGTGCAGGCCGCGCCCACCATTATCGAGGACGATTGCTTCATCGGTGCACGCTCCGAGATCGTCGAGGGCGTGATCATTGAACAGGGTGCGGTGATCTCCATGGGGGTGTTCATCGGCCAGAGCACGCGCATCTACGATCGTGAAACCGGCGAGATTTTTTACGGTCGCGTGCCGGCCGGCGCGGTGGTAGTCCCGGGCAGTCTGCCTTCGCCCGACGGTCGCTATAGCCTGCAATGTGCCGTGATCGTGAAGCGCGTGGATGCCCAGACCCGCAACAAAGTGGGCATCAACGAACTGCTGCGCGGAATCCGCTGATGAGCGCGGTGCTGGAACTGGCGAAGGAACTCATCGCCCGCCCCTCGCTCACGCCCGACGATGCCGGCTGTCAACAGCTCATCGCCGCGCGTCTCGCCAAACTCGGTTTCAAGATCGAACACTTGCGCTTCGGCCAGGTGGACAACCTCTGGGCGCGCTACGGCACCGAAAGACCGTTACTTGTCTTCGCCGGCCACACCGACGTGGTGCCCACCGGCCCGAAGGAACAATGGCACTCCGATCCTTTCATTCCCGCGCTCAAAGACGGCCTGCTCTATGGCCGCGGCGCCGCCGACATGAAAGGTGGCTTGGCCGCCATGGTCGTCGCCGTGGAGCAGTTACTGGCGGACAAGCCAAATCTCAAAGGCAGCATTGGGTTTCTAATCACCAGCGACGAGGAAGGTCCCTCGGTGGACGGCACCGTCAAAGTGATGGAATGGCTGAAACAGCGCGGCGAGAAAATTGACTGGTGCCTGCTGGGGGAGCCTTCCTGCCTGGAAAAATTCGGCGACACCCTCCGTCACGGCCGTCGTGGTTCATTGACCGGTTTGCTCACCGTCCATGGGGTACAGGGCCATGTGGCCTATCCCGACCGCGCTGACAATCCGATTCACCGCGTGCTGCCGGCACTCGCGGAACTGATCGAGACGCGCTGGGACACGCGGCCCAACCCGCACTTCCCGCCCACCAGCTTCCAGATTTCCAATTTCCATTCCGGTACCGGCGCCGGTAACGTGATCCCCGGTGATGCCGCCATCCGCTTCAACTTCCGCTATTCCACTGCCGTCACTGCCGCGGAACTCAGGGACCGGGTGGAAGAAACACTGAAACACCACGGCCCGCGCTACAGCCTGGAATGGCGGCCCATGGGCGAATCGTTTCTAACCCAACCGGGAAAACTGAGCACCGTGGTGCAGGATGCGGTAGAAAAAGTAACCGGCCTGCGGCCCAAACTCGACACCGGCGGCGGCACCTCGGATGGCCGCTACATCGCTCCAACCGGCGCCGAAGTCATTGAATTCGGCCCTATGAATGCCAGCATTCACAAGATTGATGAATGTGTAGCAGTAAACGAACTTGACTTGCTTTCTGAGATCTACTGCGGAATTATTTTGAAGCTATCTGGCTAACTACTCATGTAGGTTGCGGGTGAGTCTTCGAACCCCAACATTCAACACTTAATCCAAAATAATTGTGATCTACCCCATGTTACCTAAAACCTCCGTTGTTTAAGGGGTTGGGATTGGCTTTGAGCAAAGCCGGGTCATTGGGTGCCAAACACTTGAATGTTATTTCCGCGTGAGCTGTGGGGAATTGGCCGGAATCGGTACTGACTAAAAGCATTTTCTTTCCCATACTTGAACAAAACGTGTTTGCCTTTGAGATAGGCATCATCGCTTCTTCCGCCGCTGAATGGACTTCCATGAACGTGCTGACGGTCATCATGTAGGTATCCGCCCCGATGGATTGAGGTTCTCCAACACTGGCACAAGCGGCAAGCATGACTGAAAACAGCAGTTAAGCGTGAACCAGGATTAGTAGGGGACGGACAACAGTTAATCATGCTGCGGCCTCCCCAATCCTCTGCTTACGTGACCAACACCAATTCACCACCAGCCCGCCCACACCCAGAATCACGAACCAGATCAGCACCCATTCCGGCATAGTCAGACCCAGAAACTTCCAGGTAATCAATGCGCAATCGCCGGTGCCGGTGAACGCCTTAACGATGAACTTGTTGAGCGGCAGGCTGCTGAACATGTAATTCAGCCCCGGTCCGCAGGGCGGCTGTTTCCATTCTGGCAGATGCTGCAGATACGACTGGCGGATGGACACCGCCGAGCCGGCGGCCGCGACAATGATAAGCAGGATGCCGTAAACACGCGCACCAATGACTTTAGGATGGTGCAGGAACGCAATCAGGAAAATGATGCCGAGAATAATCATGGCGATGCGCTGAAAGATACACAGCACGCAGGGCTCCAGACCATCGTGGAACTGCGAATAATAGGCATACGCCATCAGCAGCACGCAGATCAGGAACCCGACAAGATTTCCAAGGCGGCGTAAAGGCATGCAAATCTCCTCACCATAATCATGTCTGACATCAGGCAAGACAGCATTGATTTTCCATTGAAAACCCGGAAACCGGTGCTTCAGGGTCGCTCGTGTGCTTCGCGTTCCATCACCTCAAAACCGGCATGACGCACATCCTTGCCCTGCACCAGATAGACTACATACTCGCATATGTTCTTGGCGTGATCACCGATGCGTTCCAGGGCACGCGCTGACCACATAATATCCAGCACCTGCCGGATGGTACGCGGATCCTCCATCATGAAGGTGATGGATTGCCGCGTCAGAGCTTCGTATTCATCATCCACACGCGCATCCTCGCGTGCCACATGCACCGCCGCCTCGGCATCCATGCGCGCAAACGTATCCAGGGCATCGTGTACCATACCCTGCGCATGACTGCCAAGATGCTGCAAGGCCACATAACGGTCACCGGCCCGCTCCATCTCGGCGAGCCGCGCGGCAAAACGTCCGATTTTTTCCGCCTCATCGCCGATGCGTTCCAGGTCGGTGATAGTCTTGATGATTGCAAGGATCAAACGGAGATCACTGGCGGCCGGCTGACGACGCGCCAAAATCCGGCTGCATTCCTCGTCAATGACAACCTCCATCTGGTTGACCTTGTAGTCCTGTTGCTCGATACTGCGTCCGAGTTCGCTGTCGCTCTCCGTTAACGCACGTAAGGCATCTGAGATCTGCTGCTCCACCAACCCGCCCATAGTCAGCACGTGGTTGCGGATATTTTCCAGTTCTTCATTGAATTTCTGGGAGATATGATGCGTCAGATTCAGTTTGTTCATGGTGCATACCTCGGAATACCGGTACGACAGCGCTGATTCACAGTATACACATGCTTGGGAATAAACGCATGCCTCAACTCGCACCGGCTTTGTCCGCTTCGCGGCGCACGCGTTCACGCGTAAACTTGCAGATGAAGACGCTGCCGCGTCCGGGCTCACTGCTGATGGCAAGGGAAGCTCCGTGGTGCTGCAGTACGTGCTTGACAATAGCCAGCCCAAGTCCGGTGCCTCCACTGTCGCGGTGGCGGGATTTATCCACGCGATAAAACCGTTCAGTGAGGCGCGGAATATGTTCCGCCGGAATGCCGATGCCGGTATCAGCCACGGTGAATTGGGCGGCTTCACCTTCCTGCTTCCAGCTCACCGTCACATTTCCGCCAGTTGGCGTGTAATTCATGGCATTAAACAACAGATTGGAAAACGCGCTGTAAATCTCGCGTTCGGCACCCAGCAGAAACAGCATTTCATCCACTTCCAAACTGATGTTCCGCGGACCGCAACCCAGGGACAAGGCTTCTTCACGCATGCGCCGGATGAGAGCCGGCACGCCTACCGGCGAATAAGGTGCCTCGCGTTGCTCAGTTTCAAGACGCGACAGCTCCAGCAAGTCAGCAACGATTGCAGTCATGCGTGCGGTCTGGTGTTGCATGGCCTCAAGCGGCTTGCCCCAGGCAGCGCGCAACTGTGCATCCTCGCGCATGGCTTCCAGATAACCGCTCATGACCGTCAGCGGCGAACGCAGTTCATGGGAAGCGTTGGCCACAAATTCGCGGCGCATCTCCTCCAGCCGATGCAGGCGCGTCGTATCACGCACCAGCACCAGCCGCTGATCTTCCCCATAGGGCACGATACGCAAACTGAGATGCTGGCTGCGGGAAAACGGCGACACCAGGGATACCGGTTCTCTATAGTCCCTGCCGTTCAGGTAATGGATGAAATCCGGATGCCGTACCAGGTTGGGAAGCCGTTGACCCACGTCCTGGGGAACGCGTAAATGCAAAAGCCGGCCCGCGGCTGCATTGAGCCAGCGGATTTCGCCCATGTGATCCATGATGATGACGCCATCAGGCATGGCGGTGGTGAAATTGCGGATTTCACGCAGCAACTGCACCAGATGCCGTTTGCGTGTGCGCCCGTGCCGCCGCAGCAGGTAAATATGGTCACAGATTTCGCCCCAGACACCCGTGGTCGTCGGTGCATTGAATCGCCGGCCGCGACCCAGCCAGCGCTCCAGCCTGTATAAGTTGATGATGTTCCAGACAAGATACACTGAGACCGCAACAAACAGCCACATGCCAATATGGCCGAAGATTCCGCCCGTCAACGCTGCCGCTGCCAGCAGCAACGCCAGACGCAGTATCTCCCGTGGCCAACTTTGGCTCATTTACCGTTCCGTTGTGTACCGGGTGAGAAACGGTAGCCTGCGCCGCGTACTGTCTCCACATACTGGGCACAATCGTGCTCTTCCAAGACGCGCCGCAGGCGCCGGATATGCACGTCCACGGTTCGCTCTTCCACATATATGCCGCTCCACATGCGATCCAGAACCTGAGCACGGCTGAACACGCGCTCCGGGTGCATCATGAAGAATTTGAGCAGACGATATTCTGTCGGTCCAAGCGTGACTTCCCTGTCGCTGATGGTAACGCGATGGCTGACGATATTCATGTCTATGGCTCCAGCCATCAGCCGTTCTTCATGACTACTGGTGCGGCGCAGTACGGCTTCTATGCGCGCCACCAGTTCTCGCGCGGAGAATGGTTTGGTGACATAGTCGTCTACGCCACTCTGCAAGCCCGCGATCTTGTCATCCTCTGCCACCCGCGCCGTAAGCATGATGATGGGAAGTTCACGCGTGGCTTCATCCCGGCGCAGCGCACGTGCGAATTCCAGTCCGCTCATGTCCGGCAGCATCCAGTCCAGCAATACCAGATCCGGCAGCCGATCTGCAATCGCCGTACGCGCTGCAGCACAGTCGCCCGCCTCCATCACCTGGTAACCCGCCCGCTTCAGGCCAAAGCCCACCATTTCCCGCAATGCGCGTTCATCTTCAACGATCAGAATGTTTTTTTCCACCATGAATCTGCCACGTCTCTGTGACCGCTGTATTAAAACAGCGGCGTGTGACAAGCCGGTTACAGCGGAGACTTCGGCCAAGCCACCCGCTCGCGGAGATACACGGGCAGCGCCGCCTCCGCAGCCACGGTCTGCCCCCGCGCCAGAGCCTGTCCGGCAAGGGTGGCAACATCACGTGCTGCCGGCAATAGCGTGTCGTCCCGACCTGCCAGCTCCGTGTGCAGCCGCCCCATTAACGTCTTTCCATGAACACGCAACCCCGGACCCGCTGCGAACCAGGGGCCCGCATCGGGCAACTGTATCCTTTCCGGTGTGACCAGCAACTCCTCACCGCTGGCGCTGATAGCGCCTCCGGCTGACACCCTGTAGGTACAGCAGTACACCTCACCCATGCGTGCATCCAGACAAGACAGTACTCTGTTACTGCCATACAGGCGGTATGCGCCCACTGCCAAAGCCATGAGATCCGACACCGGTACCACCGGCCGATCCACTCCAAAGGCAAGGCCCTGAATCATCGCTGCCGCGACGCGTACGCCCGTAAACCCCCCGGGACCTCGTCCGAAAGCCAGAGCATCGAGTTGCGCAAGCGAAACGCCCGCCGCGGAAAGCAAGGCTTCCACCATGGGTAAAACCAACTCCGCATGTGCACGCACCGCGGTTTGGCAGCGCTCCTCAATATGATCTTCAAGCATCAATGCCGCGGAACAGCGCTCCGTTGCAGTATCCACTGCCAGTATTCTCATGCCGGTACCCGCTGCACGCTGACCGGCAGAATGCGCACAAAGAACGCCTGTACTTCCTCCAGCTTTCTGGTACGCGGCATGGGTGGCAAGCTCTCCAGGAATAATTTGCCGTAACCCTTTTGCGTTATGCGAGGATCGCACAACATCAATACACCGGTATCGGTATCGTCACGGATAAGTCTTCCCACGCCTTGTTTGAGGGCTAGAACCGCCTGCGGTAACTGGTACTCAATGAACGGATCATGTCCCTGGCGTGCGAGCGTCGCAAGACGGGCCTTCATAACCGGATCGCCGGGCGACGCGAACGGCAGCCGGTCGATCACCACCAACGACAGTGCCGATCCCTTTACATCCACTCCCTCCCAGAAACTGGCCGTCCCCAAAAGTACCGCATTGCCCAATTCGCGGAAGCGCTCCAATAAGCGCCGCCGTGGCGCCTCACCCTGTACCAACAGGGGGAACTCCAGCCGGCCTCGCAGTTGCTCCGCAGCTTCCTGCAATGCCCGGTGGCTGGTGAACAGCAGGAAGGCGCGACCACCGCTTGCATGGATCACCGGCAATGCCGCCCACACCACCGCCGCAGTATAGCCCGGTGTATTCACATCCGGCAGGCCGGAGGGAAGATAGAGCAACGCGTTATCCTCATAATCAAACGGGCTGCCGAGCAACAGCTCCTGTGCCTCCTCAAGTCCGAGCCGTTCGCGAAAGTGTCCAAACCCGCCATGAATGGACAGAGTGGCGGATATAAAGACCCATGCACAATGCGTCTCCCGCATACATGCCTGAAAGCGGCCGGCCGCATCCAGCGGTGTCAGATTAAGGCTGAAGCCACGGCCATGCCGCTCGACCCAGCGCACCTGCTCCCCATCCGGCTCTTCCTCGACAAACTGCCCCAGACGCATGACGACGACTGCCATCCGCTGCCGGCAGTTCTCCATCCCTGTGGAGCGTTCAGCAAGTATTTCCAGGGCCTGTCCTGATTGCTGCAGAGCGGTACCCAGCACTTGTAGTGCCGTCTGCAGACCGTGCCGGGGATGCAGCTCCCGCCATTCGGTTCGGATTGCCACCTGACTGAAATGCCGCTGCAGATCGGCAAGGGATACTTCTACCCTTGCCAGCGCAGCTTCAAAGCCTGGCATGTCCGCCGCCGCCCGGTATTCCCGCCGGGTATCCTGTACCAGTTCCTGGAGCTGCCGGCTGGAAAGGCCCATGCTGAAATGCTGTATGGCCATATCCGGCAACTGATGGGCCTCATCCACGATGATCGCATCCACACCTGGCAGCAGTGCGCCGAAGCCTGCCTCCTTGAGCAGCATGTCGGCCAGCAGCAAGTGATGGTTAACCACCACAATATCCGCTGCCTGCGCCCGACGGCGCGCCTCAATCACGCAACAATGCACATACTCCGGACATTCCTGGCCGAGACAATTTTCTGCCGTGGATGTAACCTGTGGCCAAACTGGAGAATTTTCCGGTACCACACCAAGCTCCGCGATCTCGCCGCTGTGTGTGCCGCGCGCCCAATCACTGATATAGGCGAGTTCACGCCTGCTCCCCGTTTTATCAAACAGCCCTTCGCTACTGTTTAAAATGAGCCCGAGACGATGCCGGCAGAGATAGTTGGATCGGCCCTTGAGCAGAGTCATTTTCACCGGCATGCCCAGCACATCGCGTACCGCCGGCAAGTCACGGTGATATAACTGGTCTTGGAGCGCACGCGTACCGGTGGAGATCAGGATACGTTTCCCTGACAGCAGCGCCGGTATAAGGTACGCAAAGGTCTTGCCCGTACCCGTACCGGCTTCGGCAATCAGCATTTCCTGCCTTGACAGTGCACGGCCCACAGCCTGGGCCAGTACCTGCTGCGTGGTACGCGGAGTAAATCCCGGCAATTTCTCCGCGAATACGCCATCCGCGCCCAGTAACCCGGAACAGTCTGGGGTACTTCCGGGAGAACTCATGCCCTGCGTGGTTAAAGTCCGGATTGTCAGGGCGCAAGGTCCAAGGGCGATTTCTTGAGTGCGTCCACCTGCGTCTGACTCAGCACGTTCTGCTGGGCATCCATCTGCAGTATGGCGTTGCGCAGTGCCAGGACCTTACCCTGGTTTCCCAATGACTCAACGTCCCCCGGGTCAGCTGCCAAGGCGACCAATAACGCAATATCCTGCGGTTGCAGTTGCACAAATGGTTTCTTGAAATAAACCAGGCTGGCTGCGGCAAACCCGCGAACCGGCTGACCATTGTGCTGCCCCAGATTGACATCATTGATAAAGGCTTCAAGAATATCCGTGCGGGAATAACGCAACTGCAAAGCTACCGACATTGTGGCAATGGAGGGAGCGGAAGCATCTGGAAAATACCCGCGCACCAAACGGCTGGTCAGCGGGCTAAGGGTCATATTGCTGTTATTGTAGAAATTCGGATCCATGGCGGCCAACAATGTATTCGGAAGAAATTGCGTGGTGGTCTGCAAATTCAGGGTCACGCGATTGCGCCCTAATGCATTGGCTGTGCGGTCAGCGACGAAGCGACTGTCAATCTCGTGGGTCAGCCAGCCCATGTAGCCAAGCGCGGCCAAGATGACCAGAACCGTGATCATCAGCGCAATAAGTACTCCCTGGGACGTGTGTTTAGCGGCCGATCGTTTCGTGGCTCGCTCGCGACGCCGACGGATCACCCGCTGGGTGTCGTCACTGCGGCGCTTGAGAACCTCCCTGATTGTGTGCTCGCCCATAACCCACTCCTGCCAAAAACATCGAAACCACCCGGCAGCATTCTAGCATCCATGTCCACCGCTTGCGTGCCATCATGCGACCGGTATGGGGCTCCATAACCTCCTGCACGCCGTGGGCGTTATAATACTGGCTTAATGGCGCCGGGACGCGCCCAGCCTTCTCTTACTCACTGCCAACACACGGGCTAGCAATGACCACGAATAGAGCGCTTTCTGACTGGGTCGCACAGACTGCAAACCACACCCAACCAGACCGCATACACTGGTGCGATGGTTCGGATATCGAGTATCGGGGTCTGGTGGATGGGATGCTGAAAGACGGCATGCTCCAGGAGCTTAACCAGAAAACTCACCCCAACTGCTATCTGCACCGCTCTAACCCCCAGGATGTGGCACGGGTGGAACATCTGACGTTCATCTGCAGCCACAGCCAGGCAGATGCCGGTCCCAACAATAACTGGATAGACCCGCAGGAAGCCCATGCAAAAATTGATGCGCTATTCAAAGATTCCATGCAGGGCCGCACCTTGTACGTAATCCCCTACTGTATGGGGCCCAGCGATTCGCCATTATCCCGTTGCGGGGTGGAAATCACCGACAGCCCCTACGTGGCCGCCAACATGAAACTCATGACGCGCATGGGCAACGTGGCGCTGAAACGCATCGAGCAGGATGGCGAATTTGTGAAGGGTCTGCATTCCATGGGGGACCTCAACCCTGATCGCCGCTTTATCATGCATTTCCCCGAGGAACTCACCATCAAGAGCTTCGGTTCTGGTTACGGCGGCAACGCCCTGCTGGGCAAGAAGTGCCACGCATTACGCATCGCCAGCTGGCAGGCTAAACGCGAAGGCTGGCTCGCCGAGCATATGCTGATCATGGGTGTCGAAAACCCCCAGGGTGAAACTCACTACATCGCCGCCGCCTTCCCCTCCGCCTGCGGCAAGACCAATCTCGCCATGCTGATCCCGCCGGAATCCCACCGGGGCTGGAAAATATGGACCATCGGGGATGATATCTGCTGGATGCATCTCGGCGAGGATGGCAGGCTGTGGGCCATCAATCCGGAAGCAGGGTTTTTCGGTGTGCTGCCAGGTACCAACCCCAAGACCAACAAGAATGCTTATGACATGATCACTCACGATACGATTTTCACCAACGTGGCGCTGACCAGGGACAACCGGCCTTGGTGGGAAGGGCTGAAGGAAGGTTCCCCGGTAGTGGACTGGCAAGGTCGTCCGTACGATGGCAGAAATGGTACGGCCGCCCACCCCAACTCGCGCTTCACGGTATCGGCGCAGCAAAATCCCGGCTATTCACCGAAATCAGAGGATCCAAGCGGCGTACCCATCTCCGCCATCATCTTCGGTGGGCGACGTGCTGACGTAGCCCCATTGGTGTATGAAGCTCGGAACTGGATTCACGGCGTATTGATGGGCGCCGGTGTTGCCTCCGAAACTACCGCTGCTGCCACGGGCAGGGTGGGTGTAGTACGTCGCGATCCCATGGCCATGAAACCTTTCTGCGGTTACAACTTCGCCGATTACTGGAATTACTGGTTGTCATTTGCCGACAAGTCAACAACCCTGCCGAAGATTTTTCATGTGAATTGGTTCCGTCAGGATAAGGATGGCAAATTCATGTGGCCTGGGTTTGGTGAAAATCTGCGCGTGCTTCGCTGGATTCTTGACCGCTGCGACGGCAAGGCACGGGGCCGGGAGACTGCTATCGGGTATGTGCCGGCAAGCGGGGCTATTGACACCCGCGGCCTCGATGTGGACGCTGACACCATGCGGGCACTGCTGGAAGTAAATCCTGACAAATGGCGAAATGAAATGCAGATCCTCGATGAATATTTCTCCAGTTACGGCGAGCGCCTGCCCTCGAGACTGAGGGAAGCACATCGGCAGGTGGCGGCCGCTTTATCCCGATAATCCTCCCTGATGGCGGATAAAAACCCCTCTGGATGCAAGCTCTCCGTCAGCATGACAGAGGCAGCCTAGCCCTGCTGCTCCGTCACTGTGTCACTGCGGGTGCTGGCAAGCAATTCCGGCCGAACGTAGGTACCGCGTGAGGAAACATCCATCAGGTTTATACGTTTATTCTCACTGATTTCAACTATCAGGTGTTGCCTGGAAACATCAGTATGCACATGGTTTAAGTGAATATCGCACTCGGAGGAACGCCCGATGGTGTTGCGTCCCACTTTCAACGGGTAGGCGCTGCCCGCCTCACTCTCCTTGAACAAAACAACCCCACCCCGCTTGGCCAGACGATAGCGGTTAGTTCCCAGAAACAGCGTGATATCCGGCTTCTCATCCATATCCACTTCCACGGTGTGACAATGTGGCAGGCGTGAGTATTTCTCCAATACAGCAGTTGCGGATGGTGCAGATACTTCATCCAACCCTGCTCGGCTGGGAGCAGCAGTCAGAGACGGTTCGCTGCCCCCGGACCGCTCCTGATGCTGGCGAAACCCGTCCAGAGCATCCCGGCGCGTTTCCAGAAATCGCAGGTATTGTGCCAAGGCCTCACGCTGATAATCCTCGGCGACATGCTGCGCATTTCCAAGGGTAAACAGGATAGAAGGCCAGTCATGATCATCCGGAACCTTGCTGATATCGAGACGCCGCCACAGATTGGCAATGGGTTCGCCACTCTCCTTCGCGCTCACCATGACATCCATGACATTCTGATGTGCGTGCAGCATCTTGCGGGCTTCGCGCTGCAGAGCGCGCTCACCGAGCCGCGCGAATTCTTCCAGGCGATCGCCGGGTACGGCAAGACGCGCCTTCAGGAAACGTACAAATTCCTCCTGAGAAGCGAAAACCTTGCTAACGCCACCGATTTGGATCTTCAAAGTTCGGCGACCAATAATGGCGACAATGTGCTTAAGGGTAGACATGAGTATCGGCACTCATTCAAGTCTTGCCCCGAATCATGCGACGTGTGCGTCTTTCCCGGTGCCCGGACGACACTTGCCCTCCAGTGGATCGTGGGTGACACGATTTGCTGTTGGGTCGCTCACACTGATCCGCAGGCAGCATAATACCGGACCCGAAGACATCATATAGGGAAATATTCTGGAAAAGCGACACATCGATAAAACCACCCTGTAACAGCCCTCCGGTTTGAGCAAGTGCCGCGATCTGCTGGCCAATGCTGGTGACTTGGCTGTTAGCCTGTACAAAAAGTCCCAGTTGGGCGGCGATGGTATCGGCAACTACCGCTAACGGACCGATCACCACCGGCAGAGTCGGCGGTGCAAGGAATGACTGTATTGCACCGGTGGCAATCTGCACCTGAGCGGCACTGCTCGGCACCTGGATATTGAGTTCCTGACCCAGTTGGCCGATTTGGCCGCCGGACACCAGCACTACCGTATTCGCGTTGATGAGTGTCTGCGGGGCACCCGGATTTTGCATCACACTGTTCTGGCTGCCTGCCACCAGAGTCACGGAATTGGCCGTAAGTGTGCCGCTGTCGAGGGATAGATTACCCATACCGACCAGTACCAGCGATGCGGAACTGCCGAGCGTCAGACTGCCATTCACCGTGATATTACCGGCCGCGACCGGCAGGCTGATGCCCACACCGCCGTTGGGCGCCGGCCCGGCGCCGATGTACAGGGCACCGTCATAGCCATCCATGGCGATAGTGTTCAGCGTGAGACCGCTGCCACTGCCGCCGATATTGACTGCCAAGCCATTTGTTTCCGGGAGAAGCGTCAGCGTGGTGTTGCCCCGCACCGAGCCGGCGCCGCCATTAAAACCAATGGCATTGGCCTGTATGGTCGAAGCTGAAGTGATGTCCAGTCTGCCGCCGAAATTGATGGCGCCAGTCTTGCTATTCAGCACACCGGCCAGGCTGGCGGAGCCGGATTGATAATTCTGGCTCCCGGAAGTGGTCACGGAACCCAGGGTAACCGCGGCACTGTTCACCGTAAGGGAGACAAGCGGCGCGCTGCCACCAACGGCACCACCCAAGGTTACCGGGCCGGATGCGGCCGTAAGCGTAAGCGCGTGTGCACCATCCACCGTACCGCTGATGCTTATGCCGCCACCGGCAGCACTCACCACTACGTCGGAGATCAGCGCCAGATTGCCGTTCACCGTTACCCCGCCATTCACCGTACTGGACAGGTTGCCGGCAAGCTGCACAGCACCGGTATAGGACTGACCCGCGCTGGTGGTGACATTGCCCAATGCAACCGTACCGCCGTTGATCGTGAGACTCGCCAGCGGCGTGACCTGACCTACCGGTGAAAGAATAACATTACCGCTACCGCTGTTGACGGCAAGAGCCTGGCCGCCGGCGGTAAGACCATTGATGCCGGTTGCATGGGAGAAATCCACAGTAGTATTGGTGGTAATGACACTGACGTTCGCTCCGGTAATGGCAATACTGCCCGTTATGCCACTGGCCAATAGACTGTTCGCCGAGATGTTATTACCCAATGACAACGTGCCACTGGTCTGCAGTGTCAGACTACCCAGATTGCTCACAGCTTGCAGGTTGATATCCCCGGTGCCGCTATCCAGAGTCAGCGACGATGCCCCGCCGGATCCTGTAATACCCTGATCGAAGATGATGGCGCCGCCGCCGGTGGTGATGCCGGCGGCTGTTCCGCTGCCTACGGCCGTCGCTGAAGCCAACTGCACACTGCCGCCATTGCCGGTGACGTTGCTGTCGAGTACTACCGGACCTGCGCCGGTCTGGGCAAGCGCACCGTTCAGGTTAACCGGTCCCGCGACCATGAAGGTGCCACCGTTCTGGATGGTGAGCGTGCCGCGTGTGGTATTGAATCCTTGCAGGGTAATATTTCCCGGTGCCTGCAAGGTGGTACCGCCGCTGGCGCCACTGGTCACGCCGGTGAAAGTGATGTCACCGCTGGCGGCGGTGACGGTAACCATGCCGCCGGCAAGATTGCCGCCGATATTGCCGGTTACACCAGTGCCGCCCGTGAGGGACAGGATGCCTGTACCGGAACTCACTGTGCTGTCAAGATTCAACTGGCCCGCCGCAACCAGGTTTACATCGCTGCCGCCCCCGGCAGCAATGGTGCCTGCAGTAGTGAGATCCCCACTGCTGGTGGTGAGTGTGATATTGCCACCGCTGGTTACCGGTCCATTCGCAATCAGGGCGCCAGCAGAGGTGATGTAAACGGCACCATTATTGGTACTGACGGCACCCAGCGTGAGTGCGCCCGTATTGCTGATATTGATATCGCCGATACCGCTTACTGCGGCGCTCAGGTTAGCGGTAACGGTCTTGAGCAATGCCGCCGTTGTACCGATACCCGAAGCGGCGGTAAGGTTGACTGCGCCGGCTGCAACGCTCTGGCCGGCGGTGTCCGTGATGGCGCCGCCGCTTGCGAGCGTCAGCGTACCGCTGCCCAAACTGATGCCTTGCAGGTTAACGCTACCCACCGTATTTATGAAGGCATTGCCATTGGAAGCGGCGATTTGCAGATTGCCGAGGTTGCCAAGCAGCGGCTTGCTGGCGGAGCCGATGCTGGTGGCGCCGGAGATGGCCAAGGTACCCGCAGTCACGGTGGCTCCCGCATTGTCGGCGATGGTTCCCACATTGTTGATGGCCAGGGTGGAGGCTGGAGCGATAAAGGAACCCACGATGTTGACGGTGTCTGCACCACCACCGCCGTTGATGGAACCGCTCACACCGGCGCTCAGATTGAAGGTATCCGCGCCGGCACCGCCGCTCAGAATCTGGAAGTCACTGAAGGCAAGTGCGGCATCCAGGGTGCCTGCATTACTGCCAGTCACATTCCAGATATTCACGCTGTTCGGACCCGCAAGATTATTCAGCAGTCCCACCGCTCCATTCGCACCCACTATATCGGTGATATTATCAAAGCCTCCGGTAATACTCGTCTCCGTGCCTTGCATTCCATCCACCGTCCCTGATCCCGTGATGACCACATTCCGCGCCGTCGTGTAAGCGCTCCAGTCAATGGTGTCATTACCGGAAGTCACGCCACCGCCATTGAGACTGCCGCTCAAGCTTGCGCCATTGGCGAAGATAAAATTGTCCGTACCCGTACCGCCGATCAGGTTACCGATGTTCGTGAACGTGCCGCCCAGACCCGTCACGCTGCCCTGGTTGGCACCGGTGACGCTCCAGGTATTGGCGCTGTTGTTCCCCTGCAGGCTGTTACCCGTCGCCGCCCCGCTGCCGCCATTGATATTGCCTGACAGGCTGCCGCCACTCAGTACAAACGCATTGCTGCCGCTGCCACCAGTCAGGTTCTCGATGCTGCTGAAGTTGAAGCCATCTACATTGCCGGCATTGGCACCATTGAGCGTCCAGGCGTTCGTCAGATTCGGCCCGGTGAGCGTGTCGCTGCCCGCACTGCCCACCAGCGTGCCGATGCCGCTGAACGTCCCACCGATCTGTGAACCCGCACCGCTGCTGCTGGAACTCAGGGTCACACTCACCGGCCCGGCGAGGGCCGCATAGTCCAGCGTGTTGCTACCCGCGCCCCCATCCACACTGCCCGATACGCTACCACCCGTCAGGAACACAAAGCGGTCATTGCCCGTCCCACCCACCAGATTGCTGATGCCGCTGAACGTGGTGGTGGTATTAAGGGTACCGGCATTCGCACCGCTGATCTGCCAGGCGTTGCTCCCGTCGGTCGCCGCCAGCGTGTCCACACCGCCGCCACCCGTGATCGAACCGTTGAAGCTCACTACCCCGCTCGCCAGCGTGAACGTGTCATTGCCCGTCCCGCCGGTGAGGTTTTGGAAGCTGCCGAAGTTCAACACCTGGGCGGAACCCGTATCCTGCAGGCTACCGCCGTTCGCCGCGGTGACGGTGTACGTCGCCCCGCTGGCATCTCCACTGAGCGTATTCG
>JAJYUH010000004.1:0-54561 GCA_021792635.1 Natronospirales bacterium
GAGGCGTGAGGCGTGAGGCGTGAGGCGTGAGGCGTGAGGCGTGAGGCGTGAGGCGTGAGGCGTGAGGCGTGAGGCGTGAGGCGTGAGGCGTGAGGCGTGAGGCGTGAGGCGTGAGGCGTGAGGCGTGCAAAAGTATGACAGCGCTTTATTCCGCGTCAAGGTACTTTGATATTCTTTTCTTAATTCCCCACTCCTAATCCCTCGCACCTCACTTCTAACCGGCGTCCGCCTGCTTCTCCGGCGTCGCATCGGTGAACGCTTTCAGCGTCAGACAGTGATCGTGGATGCGCCTGATAGCCGGAAACGGGGCAAGATCAATCTCAAAACGCCTGGCATTGAACACCTGCGGCACCAGACAGATATCGGCGAGTGTCGGCTGCTCGCCGTGGCAGAACTTGCCGGTAGCCGGATTGCCGCTCAGCAGTTTCTCCAGCGCGTTGAAGCCCTCGATGATCCAATGGCGATACCACCTGTTGCGGGCGGCTTCGTCGGCACCGAATTCCTTCTCCAGATATTTCAGAATCCGCTGGTTGTTGACCGGATGAATGTCGCAGGCGATGAGTTGGGCGAGCGCCCGCACCCGCGCGCGGCCGGAAGCATCCTTCGGCAGCAGTGGCGGCTGCGGATGGGTTTCCTCCAGGTATTCAATGATGGCGAGGGATTGCGTCAGTACATGCCCCTGATCCACAAGCGCCGGCACCAAGCCTTGCGGATTAATTGCCTTGTATTCCAGCGTGTGCTGCTGGCCGCCGTCCTTCACCAGATGCACGTAGCGGTAATCCGCCCTCAAACCTTTCAGATTGAGCGCAATGCGCACCCGGTAAGCGGCTGATGATCGAAAGTAAGTATAAAGTTCCATTGCCTTGTTCTGCGGTTCCATACCCCTCACCCTTCACCCCTTGTATTTCTCCACCGTCTGCTCAATGGCGCCGAAGATTGAAGCGCCGGCTTTATCCAGCATCTCGATGCGCACTTGGTCGCCGAATTTCATGAAAGGCGTGCTGGGTTTACCGGTCTTGATGATTTCCAGCACGCGCTTCTCCGCCAGACAGGACGAGCCCTTGGACTCGTCCTGGTTGGCAACCGTCCCGGAGCCGACGATGGAGCCAGCCGCCAACGGCCGGGTTTTGGCGGTATGGGCAATCAACTGCGGGAAATTGAACTGCATGTCCACCCCTGCGTTGGGCTCGCCGAACAGTTTGCCATTGAGGTGCGTGACCAGCGGCAAATGTACTTTGCCGTCTTTCCAGGCATCACCCAGTTCGTCCGGCGTCACGGCGACAGGTGCAAGGGTTGAACGAGGTTTACCTTGCAGGAAGCCGAAACCCTTGGCCAGCTCCTCGGGAATCAGGTTGCGCAGCGACACATCGTTGATAAGCAGCACCAGTTTTATGTGCTTGGCGGCCTCCGTAGGCGTCACGCCCATGGGCACATCGTCCGTCACCACGCCCACCTCGGATTCGAAGTCTATGCCCCAGGCTTCATCCGCCATGCGGATGGGCTCCGTGGGCGCGAGAAAACTGTCGCTCACCGCCTGGTACATGAGCGGGTCATGCAGGAAGCTCGGCGGCATTTCCGCGCCGCGCGCCCTCCGCACCCGCTCCACATGAGCAAGGTAGGCGCTGCCGTCCACGAACTGTGGCGCGCGCGGCAGCGCGGCAGCCAGGTCGCTCACATTCAACTCAAAGGTGTTGGTAACCCTGCCATTTTCCAGTGTTTCAGATAATTCCTTCATGGCTTGCTGGTATGCGGGCACATCAACCTCCCGGTGCCGTACTTTCATGTCCGCCGTCATTGTCTCGGTGTACTCAGCGATCTTGTCCTTGAAGTTGATCGAACCATAGACAAGTTCCAGCTTGCGCTCGACTTCCGTCCAGTTTTCCAGGGCCTGCAGCAGGGTCGCAGCAATGCCCGGTACTTCGACCGCATGCTGCAGCTTTTTGTCCACCACGATCAGGGCGCCATCGCGGCCGTTCTTTAAACTGGCAAACTTCATTCTGATTTGCTCCAAATATAATGACGACCGATGCACATTTAATTCAGGTGCTGCGTACTGGGTACTGCGTGCTGCGCGAAAGAATCCTCACTTCTGTTACGCAGCACTTAGCACGCAGAACGCAGCACTACTTCTTGTATGGGTCGAAATGCTTCCTGATTCCCTGCCAGCACTGCCAGTAATCAGATTGCAACTCTTGCGCTTCTATGGCCTGTTGCGTCGGATGAATGACGTGGCGGGTCTCGAACATGAAGGCCATGGTGTCGGTGACGTGCTGTGGTTTGGTGGTGTCCGCCGCCACGGCCTTTTCGTAGCTGGCGGCGTCCGGTCCGTGGCCGCTCATGCAGTTGTGCAGCGAGGCGCCGCCCGGCACGAAGCCGCCGCTCTTGCCGCCTTCCTTGGCGTCGTACACGCCGGCGATGAGCCCCATGAATTCCGATGCCACATTGCGGTGGAACCAGGGCGGTCGGAAGCTGTGTTCCGCCACCAGCCAGCGCGGCGGGAAGATCACGAAATCCATGTTGGCGGTGCCGGGCGTGTCGCTCTGGGAGGTCAGCACCGTGAAGATGGAAGGATCGGGATGGTCGTAGCTGATGGAGCCGATGGCGTTGAAGCGCGTGAGGTCATACTTGTAGGGCGCGTGGTTGCCGTGCCAGGCCACCACGTCCAGGGGCGAATGACCGATTTCCGCCGACCACAGGCGGCCTTGGAATTTGGCCAGCAATCCGAATTTGCCCTCCACATCCTCATAATCTGCAATGGGGTACAAAAAATCCCGCGCATTGGCCAGCGAGTTGGAACCGATGGGCCCGAGTTCCGGCAGGCGCAGCGGCGCGCCGAAATTCTCCCCCAGGTAGCCCCGCGCATGGCCGTCGGGCAACTCCACGCGGAAGCGGATACCGCGCGGGATTACGGCGATCTCCAGCGGCGCCACTTCCAGCACACCCAGCTCCGTGGCCAGGCGCAGCCGGCCCTGCTGCGGGACGATCAGCAGTTCGCCGTCGGCGTCGTAGAAGAATCGGCCCTGCATAGAGTGGTTGGCGACATACACATAAACGCCGATGCCGCTCTGGGTCGCCGCACTGCCGTTGCCCGCGATCGTGAACAGGCCGTCCACAAAATCGGTGGGTTTGACGGGCAGCGGAAACGGATTCCAGCGCAAC
Organism: Natronospirales bacterium; assembly: GCA_021792635.1. GTDB lineage: Bacteria > Pseudomonadota > Gammaproteobacteria > Natronospirales > REEB76 > REEB76. The sequence goes on from JAJYUH010000004.1 coordinate 3,160, forward strand.
GGGCTGGGCGTGGCCGGCTGTTCGTCAAAGCGGTTGTGGAAGGCACCGTCCTTGAGCAAGGCAAACGGTTTGTGCACCGCCGCCGGCCGAATGCGGTACAGCCAACTGCGGCGGTTGGCGTGGCGCGGCGCGGTAAATGCCGTGCCCGAGAGCTGCTCGGCATACAAGCCGTAGGGCGCTTTCTGCGGCGAGTTCTGGCCCGCCGGCAGCGCCCCCGGCAATGCCTCGCTGGCATGTTCGTTGCCGAAACCGGACTGATAATCCGGCGCCGGCGCCGCCACCTGTGTCATGTGGGGTTCAAGCGTGTTCCGCTCCCGGTTCATTCCCCGCTCCTGCCATTGCGGTCGCGTGTGCTGCACCGCCTCTGCATTTTCCGCTCACGCATGCGGTTCAAGCGCCTGCCGTGCGGCCCGCCGACCCGAAAATTTTGCGGACACATAGGCGCACAGCCACGGCGCGAACGGGAAAACCACGAACGACTCGAAGTCTCCCACCGGGCTGTGCAGATCGCGCCGCATCATGGCGTCCCAGGCGGTCGCCGCCCGCCCGCCGGTCAGAGAGAGATACAGGTCGGAACGCTGCAGAATGGCGAAGACCAGCAATACGGCGGCCATGAACAGCGCGCACCAGAGCATCCGCGGGCGGCACAGCCGCACCAGCACGACGGCGGCCAATGCCCCCGAGACCAGCAGCAGCAACAGCCATCCGCCGAAATCCCACAGCGCGTGCGTCATTTGCGGATGGTCCGGCCACACGATACCGATGGCGATGCCGAACCGGGTGATTTCCGGCGCCACGTTGTTGAGCAGCGCCACCGCCACGCCATAGGCCACGAGCGCCAGCAGCGTGCCGCCGGTGACTCTGGCTGCCGCGTACAAGGTACTCTGCATGCTGGGGGCCTCGGGCATGGGGTATTACAATACACCGCGCTTCATCTGGTCCCGTTCGATGGCCAGAAACAGTGCACGGAAATTGCCTTCGCCGAAACCCTCGTTACCCTTACGCTGGATGACCTCGAAGAAGATGGGACCGATGCAGTTCTGCGTGAAGATTTGCAGCAACTGCTTGCTGGGATTCTCCCGGTCGGCGTCAATCAGTACCCTGTCCCTGCGCATGCGCGCCAGATCTTCGCCGTGGTTGGGTACACGCTCATCTACCATCTCGTAATAGGCGTCCGGTGTATCCAGGAATTCCACCCTGTTGCGCTGCATGGCTTCCACCGTTTCGTACACGTTGTCCGTGAACAGCGCGACGTGCTGGATGCCCTCGCCCCGGTACTGGCGCAGGTATTCGGCGATCTGGGACTTGTCATCGGCGGATTCATTCAGCGGAATGCGCACCTTGCCGTCAGGACTGGCCATGGCGCGGGAAAACAACCCGGTCTTCATGCCCTTGATGTCGAAGTAGCGGATTTCGTGGAAGTTGAACAGGCGCTCATAGTAACCCGCCCAGGTGTTCATCTCGCCCTGGTGCACGTTGTGGGTGAGATGGTCTATGTAAGTGAGCCCGACCCCCCTGGGATGCGGGTCCACATCCGGCAGATACCCGTATTCCTTCGCATACACGTCGCCCTGTTCATATCCATCCGCCATGTAGAGGATACTGCCGCCGATGCCTTCGATCATGGGGATATCGAGCGCCGCAGTCTCCGGCTTATGGGTAATCTTCTTTGCGCCCTTGTCCAGCGCCCTGGCCAAGGCCAGCCTGGCATCCTTGACGCGGACCGCGAAGCCCACGGCGCAGGGACCGTGTTTCCGGGTGAAATCGGCGGCAAAACCGCCGGGTTCCTCGTTTACCAGGAAATTGATGCCGTTCTGACGGTACAGGGTGATGTTTTTCCTGCGATGCCTGGCGACCGCGGTAAAACCCATGTTCCTGAACAGGGTGTGCAGGAGCTTCGGATCCGGAGCGGCGTACTCCACAAATTCGAAGCCGTCGGTTCCCATGGGGTTGTCATAGACTTGGGTCATCGCTGCACCTCTGCAAACCTTAATCCGCGGCCCGGTCCAACGGCCTGAATATCCGGTAATTCATTATACCGCCCGGCCGCACGCAGCCTAAAGCGGGTCAAGCCCCTGCCTGGAGATGCCGATCTCCGTACGCACATCAATCAGTTCCGGGAAAAAGGTGAGATTCAGGGCCTGCTTGAGGAAGTTTACGCCGGAAGAGCCGCCGGTGCCTTGCTTGTAGCCGATGATGCGTTCCACGGTCTTCATGTGGCGGAAGCGCCAGAGCTGGAAGTATTCCTCCACGTCCACCAGCTTCTCGCACATCTCGTAGGCATCCCACCACTTGCGGGTGTCCTCGTAGATGGTCTTGAACACGGCGGTGACTCCGGCATGGCGCTCATAGGGCTGGGACCAGTCCCGCTCCAGGCGTTCCTTCGGAACCGGCAGGCCGCGGCGGGCGAGGTAACGCAGAAATTCGTCATAAAGACTCGGCCGGTTCAGCAGCCCGCTCAGTTCCTGATGGACAGCCGTATCGTGGCGGAACACCTCCACCAGCTCCGCCGCCTTGTTGCCCAGCATGAACTCCATGGCCCGGTACTGGGGTGACTGGAAGCCGGACGCGGTGCCGAGCACCTCCCGGAACTCGGCGTACTCGGTGGGTGTCAGGGTCTCCAGCACCGCCCACTGGTTGAACAACTGCATCTGGATCTGCTTGATGCGCGAGAGAATCTTGAAGCAGGGCTCCAACTGGTCCTGTTGCACGTGGCGGATGGCGGCGGCGAGTTCATGCAGCACCAGCTTGATCCACAATTCCGAAGTCTGGTGCTGGATGATGAACAGCATCTCGTCGTGGTGCGGCGGAGCACTCAGGGGCTTTTGGGCGGACAACAGCCGGTCGAGGCACAGATAGCCCGCATAGGTCAGCCGGCCCTTGAGGTCCGTGTGGATGCCCTGCTCCAGCTCGCGTTTGTTGGCGGTCATGGGGCTGCCCTTTGCATGAGGGATGTGCGGCCATTCTAGCCGAGAAGACACTCGCGGCCGGGCGGACACCTCAAGACGGAAGTCCCCGGAGGGGTCATGTATAATTGCGGGCCCCGCCGCAAGCGGGGGTCCAGAACGGCCACATTCCGACTGAATCAGCCTGACCTTACGCCGCCCGGAACCAGGCTTCCGGGGCGCGAACGCGAGGAGGATGCAATTTGAAGACCGTCGCCAGTTTCAAGATCCAGTACAGCCAGTACCTGGATGCCGAAGGCAAGCTCACCCAAAATAAACTCCCCCGGTTCGCCGAGAACCGCGACGAGCTCCTCAAGATGTACCGCATGATGTCGTTCGTGCGGGTGTTCGACACCAAGGCCGTCGCCCTGCAGCGCACCGGCCAACTGGGCACCTACGCTTCCTGCCTCGGTCATGAAGCCACCCATGTCGGCATCGGTGCCGCCATGCAGCCCGAGGATGCTTTTTTCCCCATGTACCGCGAGTACGGCGCGCAATTCTGGCGCGGCGTGAAACCCCACGAGGTGCTGCTGTTCTGGGGCGGCGACGAGCGTGGCAGCAACTTCTCCGGCCCCCAACATGATTTTGCCTGGGCGGTACCCATCGCCACCCAATGTCATCACGCCGCCGGCGCGGCCATGGCTTTCAAACTGCGCAAGGAAAAACGCGCCGCCGTGAGCGTGATCGGCGACGGCGGCACTTCGCAAGGTGATTTCTACGAATCCCTGAATGCCGCCGGCGCATGGCGGCTGCCGGCGGTGTTCGTGGTCTCCAACAACATGTGGGCCATCTCCGTGCCGCTCTCCGCCCAGACCGCCTGCGAGACGCTGGCGCAGAAGGCTATCGCCGCCGGTATCGAGGGCGTGCAGGTGGATGGCAACGACATCATCGCCGTGCGCGATATCATGGAATACAGCCTCGACAAAGCGCGTTCCGGCAAAGGGCCGACGCTGGTGGAGGCCCTCACCTACCGCATCAGCGATCACACCACCGCCGACGACGCCAGCCGCTACCGCAACAAGGAAGAAGTGGAAGAGGCGAAGAGGAGGGAACCGCTGATCCGCATCCGCAAGTACCTCACAGACATCGGCGCCTGGGATCAGAAGAAGGAAGACAAACTGCTGGCGGAATGCGCCGAGCAGGTGGATACCGAGGTAAAGCTGTACAAAGATGCCGGCAAGCCACCGCTGGAATCCATGTTCGACCACATGTTCGCCAATCTGCCGGAGGGCCTGATCGCACAGCGCGAGGCCGCCGCCGAGGAGGGCCGTCAACATGGCTAAGGTGACGATGGTGGAAGCCATCACCCTGGCGATGGCCTACGAACTGGAACACGATCCCGCCGTGGTGGTGCTGGGCGAGGATGTGGGCGTGAACGGCGGGGTGTTCCGGGCCACCGCCGGCCTGCAACAGCGCTTCGGCAAGGAGCGCGTCATGGATACGCCGCTGGCGGAGGCGCTCATCGCCGGCATGTCCATCGGCATGGCGGCCCAGGGCATGAAACCGGTGGCGGAAATCCAGTTCTCCGGCTTCATCTACCCCACTGTGGACCAGATGATCAACCACGCGGGACGGCTGCGCACCCGCACCCGCGGCCGCTTGCACGTACCCATGGTATTGCGCGCGCCTTCCGGCGGCGGCATCCATGCACCGGAGCATCATTCCGAAAGCAACGAGGCGCTGTTCGCGCACATGCCCGGCATCCGCACGCTGATGCCCTCCTCGCCGGCGCGTGCCTACGGCCTCTTGCTCGCCGCCATCCGCGATCCGGACCCGGTGGTGTTCCTGGAGCCCACGCGCCTGTACCGCCTCAACAAGCAGGAGGTGGAGGACAACGGTGAGGCGCTGCCGCTGGATACCTGCTTCGTGCTGCGCGAGGGTGAGGATGTGACGTTGGTATCCTGGGGTGCCATGCTTCACGAGACCCTGCAGGTCGCGGCAAAGCTCGCCGAAGAAGGCGTGGGCTGCGAAGTGATTGATCTCGCCAGCGTGAGTCCCATTGATTTCGAGACCATCCTCGAATCAGTGAAAAAGACCGGGCGGCTGGCCATCATCCATGAAGCGCCGAAAAACTGCGGCGTGGGTGCGGAAATCGCCGCCACGGTTGCCGAGAAAGCCCTCTATTCGTTGAAAGCGCCCATCGAGCGCGTCACCGGTTATGACATCCCCATGCCGCTGTTCAAGCTGGAACACGACTACATGCCCAGCGTGGAGCGCGTCATCCAGGGCATCCGCAAGGTGTTGGAGGCTTAAGCCATGAAGACATTCAACCTCCCGGATCTGGGCGAAGGCCTGCAGGAAGCCGAGATCGTCAATTGGCATGTGAAGGAAGGCGACATCGTGAAGCTGGACCAGCCCATCGTGTCGGTGGAGACCGCCAAGGCGGTGGTGGACGTGCCCTCGCCGTGGGCCGGGAAAATTCTCAAGTTGCACGGCCAGGCCGGCGACATCATTCCCACCCACGCACCACTGGTGGAATTTGATCTTGATGGCGCAGCACCGGCCAAACCGGTTGCAACCCGGCCCGCCGAGGCCAAACGCGAAGTGGTGGCCGAGGACAGCGGCACGGTGGTGGGCAGCATGCCCACCGGCGATGATGTGGTGGCGGAAACCGCCATTATCCGCAAGAAACAAAACCAGGGTCCGGTGCACGTAAAGGCCCTGCCCTCGGTGCGCATTTTGGCGAAGCAGCTCAGCGTGGATCTCACGAACTGCGAGGCCAGCGGCAAAAACGGCACCGTCACCGCCGATGACGTGCGTCGTCTTGCCGGCGTCGGAGGTACAACCGCAGCCCATGCACCAGCACCGGCCGCGCATTGGGACGCACCGCCGCCGCGTGCCGACATCAACTACGGCGTGGCGGAGCCGCTGCGCGGGCCGCGCCGCGCCATGCACGCCAGCATGACGCGCGCACGCAATGAAGTCATGGAGTGCACGCTGTTCGACGATGCCGACATCCACAACTGGCTGCCGGGCCAGGACGTCAGCGTGCGCATTATCCGCGCCATCGTCACCGGCTGCCGCGCCGAACCGGAACTCAACGCCTGGTATGACGGCGAGAAACTGCTGCGCACCCTCCACGAGCGCGTGGATCTGGCCATGGCGGTGGATACTCCGGACGGACTCATCGTGCCGGTGCTGCGCGACGTGGGCCGCAAAAACGCCCAGCAGTTACGCACCGATCTCAACCGCATCAAGGAAGCCACCCGCAATCGCAGTGTGGCACCGGCAGACATGCAAGACGCGACCATCACGCTCTCCAACTTCGGCATGATGGCGGGCCGCTATGCCACCCCGGTGGTGGTACCTCCACAGGTGGCCATCCTCGGCACCGGCGGCCTGCGTCACGACGTGGTACCCGTCATGGGCGGCATTGAGGTGCACAAGCGCATCCCCCTGTCCATCACCTTCGACCATCGCTGCATCACCGGCGGCACCGCCTGCCGCTGGCTGGCGGCGGTTATCGCCGACCTGCAGAAAGCCCAATAGCCCGTTTCGGCACGATCTGCTCCATGAAACGGCAACTCAGGCTGTCGTTTCGTTTGCGGCGCCTGTTCCGGTGAAGCAGGCGCAGGTGAAAAAGCGTTAAAATACGCGCAATCAACTTACACCTTCCGCAGGGCCATGGCCGCCATGCCGCAACACAAATCCAACCCCAAAAACAGGCATCTCGACAAAGTTATCACGCTCGCCAAGAAACAAGACACTTCTCCCATCTTTGAAAAGTTCATCCGGCAGTACTACGACGACATCGCCGAGGAAGACCTGCTGGAACATACGCCACAGAACCTTTACGGCGCCGCGCGCAGCCACTGGAAATTCGGTCTGGAACGACCCGCCGGTGAGATCAAGGTGCGCGTATTCAACCCCGATGCCAGGAAGGATGGCTGGAAGAGCCCGCATACCATCATCGAGATGGTGAACGGCGACATGCCGTTCCTGGTAGATTCCACCATCATGACGCTGACCCGCAACGGTATCGGCGTGCATCTTACCGTACACCCTATCCTGTACCTTGCACGCGATCAGCAGGGTGTCATCACACGCCTGGATGCAGCGGATGAACAGCATCAAACCGGCTTGGTGGAATCCTGGATGCATATCGAAGTGGACCATCAGAGCGATGCCGGATTACTGGAGAAACTGGCAGGTGAGCTGCAGTCTGCCATGCGCGATGTACGCGCCACGGTGAATGACTGGCACACGATGCGCGACAAGGTGGGCGACGTCTGCACGGCCGTGGACAGGTATCGCGCCTTTCTCGGTGAAGCGGTAGTAAATGAGGGGCAGCGTTTCCTCGAGTGGCTGGCCAACAACCATTTTGCTTTCCTGGGTTTCCGCGAATACGACCTGGTGGAAGAAAAAGGCGAGGATGTACTCAAAATCGTGGCCGATTCCGGTCTCGGTATCCTGCGTGACACGCACGCGAAAGTCTCTTCCAGTTTCCTGGTGCTGCCTCGGGATGTGCGCAAGCGCGCTCATACCCGGGAATTCATGATCATCACCAAGGCCAATTCCGTCGCCACTGTGCATCGCCCGGGCTATCTCGACTATGTGGGCGTAAAACGCTACAACCAGGAGGGCAATGTCAACGGCGAATGGCGTTTCCTCGGCCTGTTCACCTCCACCGCCTACAGCCGCAGCCCGCGCGAGATTCCGGTACTGCGGGAGAAAGTGGCGGAAGTCATGCGCCGCTCGGAACTGCCCTCCAACAGCCACGACCTCAAAGCGTTGCTGCACATCCTGGAAACCTTCCCGCGCGACGAGCTGTTTCAGAGCACCACCGATGAGTTGTTTGAAGCCGCCATAGGCGTGGTACAACTGCAGGAACGCCAGCGTGTCAAGCTCTTCGTGCGACGCGACAGCTTCGGCCGCTTCTTCTCCTGCCTGGTGTACCTGCCGCGGGATCGCTACAACAGCCAGGTACGCGCCAAAACCCAGAAGATTCTGTTCGATGCGCTCAATGGAATAAGCGCGGAACACGATGTACATCTGTCCGAATCGGCGCTGGCGCGCATCCACATCATTGTACGTACCACACCCTGGAAGCTGCCCAGGTACGACCATGCCGCCCTGGAACAGGAGATCACCCGGGCAGTGCGTTCCTGGCAGGATGACCTCCGCGAGGCGCTGATTGAGAAATTCGGCGAGGAGCGCGGTCTCAAGCTGTTCGACCGTTATGGCAACCAGTTCCCGGCCGCCTATCAGGATGAAATCAAGGCCAAAGCGGCGGTCTTCGATATCGAGCAGATTGATGCGCTCAACGGCGACGAAAGTCTGCGCATCACGCTGTACAAACCCAAAAGCGCGCCCAGCGGATACCTGCGCTTCAAAACCTTTCACCGCGAGCAACCCATACCCATTTCCGACGCGCTGCCGATGTTGGAAAACATGGGGGTACGGGTCATCAGCGAACGCCCTTACGAACTGGCTCTGCCGGACGAAAGCATCATCTGGGTGCAGGATTTTGAGCTGATTCACTCGGGTGAACTGGGCGTGGACGATGTCAAGGAAAACTTTCAGGAACAGTTCGCACGCGTGTGGCGCGGCGAGGCTGAGAATGACGGCTTCAATCGCCTGGTGCTTTCCGCCGGCCTCAACTGGCGGCAGGCCATGTTGTTACGCGCCTACTGCAAGTACCTGCTGCAGACCAGCCTGTCCTTCAGTCCGGCCTACATGGAACGCAGCCTCACCGGCAATCCGCAGATCGCAACGCTGCTGGTGAAATACTTCGAGGCGCGTCATGACCCGAAAGGTTCCAAGGAGCGCGATGCACTGACCGCGCGTTACACGGCGGAGATGGACAAGGCCCTGGAATCAGTCTCCAGCCTCGATGAGGATCGCATTCTCAGGAGCTTCCTGAATGCGGTGCGCGCCACGCTGCGCACGAATTATTTCCAGACGATCGGACGGGGGGAACACAAAGCCTACCTGTCGTTCAAATTCGACCCGTCCCAATTGCCGGAACTGCCATTGCCGCGTCCCATGTATGAAATCTGGGTGTACTCGCCGCGCGTCGAGGCGGTACATTTGCGCGGCGGCAAGGTGGCACGCGGCGGCATACGCTGGTCTGACCGGCGCGAGGATTTCCGCACCGAGGTGCTGGGTCTGATGAAGGCGCAGCAGGTGAAGAATACGGTGATCGTGCCGGTGGGTTCCAAGGGTGGCTTTTATGTGAAACAGCCGCCGCGCAGCGAGAACCGCGAGGAGCTCATGCAGGAAGTGGTGGATTGCTACCAGACCTTCATGCGCGGATTGCTGGATCTCACCGATAATATCCGTGACGGTAAGATCGTCCCGCCTGCGCAGGTGGTACGCCACGATGATGATGATCCGTATCTGGTAGTGGCCGCGGACAAGGGTACGGCCACGTTCTCCGACATCGCCAACGGCATTTCCCGGGAATACAGTTTCTGGCTGGGTGATGCCTTCGCCTCCGGCGGCTCCGCCGGCTACGATCACAAGAAGATGGGCATCACCGCCAAGGGTGCGTGGGAATCCGTCAAACGCCATTTCCGCGAGATGGGCATCGATACCCAGACCACGGATTTCACCGTGGCGGGTATTGGTGACCTGTCCGGTGACGTGTTCGGTAACGGCATGCTGTTGTCGCGTCATATCCGGCTGATCGCCGCCTTTGACCATCGGCACATCTTTCTGGATCCGAATCCCGATGTGGAAACAAGTTTCAAGGAGCGTGAGCGGTTGTTCGCCCTGCCGCGTTCCAGTTGGGCGGATTACAACACGACGCTGATTTCACCGGGTGGCGGGGTGTTCCCGCGCTCCGCCAAACTCATCAAAATCAGCGCTGAGGTTCGTCAGGCACTCGCCATTGATGCCCATCAACTCGCACCCCAGGAACTGATGCGCGCCATACTCAAGGCGCCGGTGGACCTGTTCTGGAACGGCGGCATCGGCACCTACGTAAAATCCAGTCGTGAAAGCAACAACGAGGTGGGCGACCGCAGCAATGACGCGCTACGCGTCAATGGCCGCGACCTGCGTTGCAAGGTGGTGGGTGAAGGCGGCAACCTGGGTTTCACCCAACTGGGCCGCGTGGAGTACGCGCTCAATGGCGGCCGGCTCAACACCGATTTCATTGATAACTCCGCGGGCGTGGACACTTCCGACCATGAGGTCAACATCAAGATTCTTCTCAACATGGCCGTCAGCGAAGAGCGCCTCACGGAAGCGCGGCGCAATGTACAGTTGGCGGAGATGACCGATGAGGTAGGTACGCTGGTGCTGCGCGACAATTACATGCAGGCCCAGGCCCTGTCCATCGCCGAATCCCAGGCACGGGCACGCATCAATGAGCATGCCTACATGATGCGCACGCTGGAACGCAGCGGCCTGCTCAATCGCGCCATCGAGTTCCTGCCATCCGATGACGAACTCAAGGAGCGTCGCACCGCCAACCGTGGCCTGACGCGGCCCGAACTGTCCGTGCTGCTGGCCTACAGCAAGATCGCCATCTACAACGCGCTGCTGGCTTCAGACGTGGCCGAAGATCCTTATCTGGCCAACGAGCTGGAAAATTACTTCCCCACCCCGCTGCGCAAGAAGTACCACGAGTTCATGCCCGGGCACCGGTTGCGCCGCGAAATCATTGCCACGGCCATCACCAACAGCATGGTGAACCGCATGGGCCCCACATTTGCACACCGTACACAGGAAGAAAGCGGCGCGGATGCCTCGGCAGTGGCGCGTGCTTACACCATCGCCCGCGAGAGTTTCGACATGGTGAGCACCTGGTCGGCGATTGAGGCTCTGGATAACAAGGTTCCAGCCAGCGTGCAGCTATCCATGGCGGTACAGGCGTCGCGTTTGCTGAGGCACGCTACCCGCTGGCTGCTGGACCATCTGCCCGGCCGGCTCGACATCGCCGCCACGGTACCAGCGTATCGCCCGGGGATCGAAACCCTCATCACGCACATGACCGCGGTGCTGAGCGAAAGCCAGCTGCAAACCTACCACGGCATGATGCAGCAATATAGCGATGTGGGTGTACCGGAAACGCTCACCCGGCGCATCGCCGCACTGTCGCCTCTGTATGCCGCTCTGGATATGGTGGACGTGGCCCAAGAGACCAAACTCCCGGTGGACGTGGTGGCGCGCATTTACTTCCACATCGGCAGGGAACTGGATATAGACTGGCTGCGCGGCCAGATCGAAACGCTCGCCGTCGAAGGTCATTGGCAGGCGGTGGCGCGCGCCACGCTGCGTGAGGACCTTTATACCCAGCAACGCCGGCTCACGGCCCAGGCGCTTGCCAAAAGCGACGATGCGCATGCCGCCATGCCGCACCTGAATGCCTGGCTCTCCGAACACGCCTCGCGCATCCAGCATGTGCAGCGGTTACTGGGTGAAATGAAAACTGCGAACATTGCCGATTTCCCCAGCCTGTCGGTCGCCATGCAGGAAGTCCGCAAACTTGCGCGTATCGGCGCTGGCTGACGCGCAAGCCAAACGTCGCATTGTCCGGCCCAGACGCAATGGAAGCTCCCGCAAATACCGCCGCCTACAAGCAGATGCTGCATGCGCTCTCGGACCGCATCGTCGTGGCGCAGAAACCCATTCGCATCCTCGATCACATCAAATGGGATAACGGTATCCAGGAAGAGTTCTTCAGGAACGGCGCCCGAGAATTGCCGGGAATTGACCGTACCTATTATGCGAGCCGCCCGCTGGGTTTTGACGCCGCCGGCAAATGCCGGGAGTTCCAGACGATCGAGCGCGATATCGCCCGCGAGCTCGGCCAGTACAACCCGCTGGGCACCATCATGCGGCGCATGTGCCGGGAATATATCCAGGTAGTGCGTATGCTGGAAGCCCGCGGTACGCCGGGCTTCGCCGCCATCTCCCGGGAACTCTATGGTTCCGCCGGCGATGCCTTCCACGAAGGCGGCCCCACGCTGGCCGATCTGGGCAAGTTGCTGGATGACGCCATTGCCAATATCGCCCAAAGCGACCTGTTGAAGCCCGCGGAAAAAACCATCTCCGGCGAAGATGCGGTCAAAATACTGCGGGAACGCATCAATCTGGCCTTCAGGGAATCTGAAGGCACCATACGCGTGATCCTCTCGGACGGCATCCTGGCGGATGCGGCCGCCGGTGCCGACTACATCAAGATCCGCAAGGACGCGAAATTCAACGACCGCGACCTGCGCGTACTGGAGGTGCATGAGGGCTGGGTGCATCTCGGTACCACCTTCAATGGCAGTACCCAACCCGTATGCACATTCCTGAGCAAAGGTCCGCCTTCCTCCACCATCACCCAGGAGGGACTGGCGATCCTCATGGAGATCATCACCTTTACGTCCTATCCGAGCCGCCTCAAACGGCTTGCAAACCGCATCCGTGCGGTGCATATCGCCGAACAGGGCGGGAATTTTCTCGAGGTGTACCGCTTCTTTCTGGAACAGAACCTCGGCGAGGAGGAAAGTTTCGCCAATGCTTCACGCATTTTCCGCGGCAGCACGCCCACCGGCCAGCCCTTCACCAAGGATCTGTCCTACAACAAGGGTTTTATCATGATCTACAACTATATCCGCCTGGCGGTGCGCAAAGGCATGCTGAATCGCATCCCGCTCCTGTTCTGCGGCAAGACCACTCTGGAAGATGTACGCACGCTGGCGCAGTTTGTGGACGAGGGCATCATTGTGCCGCCACGCTTCCTGCCGCCGCAGCTCGCGGACCTGAACGGTATCGCCGCGTGGATGTGCTATTCCAATTTCCTCAACAAACTCGATCTGGCGCAGATTCAGGATGACTACGCCGCCATCCTGTAATCCCGCCATCCCCACGCTGGGACGGCATTGCTGCGAGTTCACCAATCAGGGGGCCGCGGGACCAGCATGGCATGACGCGGAAGGCGGCACGGGAAGCCCATCTGCGGTAAAGGCCGGCGACCTCGGGGCGCGGGGGGATCCGCCATCCCCCAATCATGGCGGGTGTCCGGAAACCGCCCCTGCAGCGGATCCAGCCGGCCCGCGGCCGCCCAGCTCCGGGAAAACAAGGCGGCCCCGTTGCCCGCCATTTGGCGATAGTGGAATATGCCCCTACAATTAGCCGCTCGACTTAATCCAAAGAGGTTCTCATGAAGACTACATTGCGTTTCATCTCGATTTCTCTCGTACTCGGCCTGGCCGGCGCGCTCACCGCTGCCTGGGGCGCCGAGTCGGTCATCCATCTCATCAGCCAGGGTGAGAGCATCCAGAACAAGGTGAGGTCCACCAAGGCCGCACTGGATGCCGCCACCCAATATAACAATTCACTGGCGACGCAGGGTAAAAAGATAACCGTGCAACAACAACAACTGCAGAGCGCCATTGCCGCCTACAAACAGCAGGTGGCGGATGTGAAAACGGAAACCGCCAAATACAAATCAACTTGCGAAGGCAAGCAGCTCAACCAGGAGCAATACAAATCCTGCAAGGCAATGAATGCGAAGATCAACACGGACATTGCCGCGGTGAACACGACATTACCGAAGCTGAACAAGCAGCAGGATGATCTCAATGCACGGGCTGTCAAATACAACCATGACATCCAGGCTGCGCCCGGGCAGGTACGTACTGCGGATGCCAATTATCGCAATGCCTTTTCCCTGCAGGAGAGCTGGCTGGATCAGGCGCGCAACTTGGTGGCCTCACCGGCATTCCAGCCCTACGCCAAAAAGGCCGGTTGCCCGAACGTCATGCAACCACCCACAACCATGGTTGCATTACTCAAGATGAGCGATGAAATCCTGGTGTGTCTCAAGAAGGTGGTGGGCACAAATTGAAATTCCCGGGTTTCGTTCCTGCCCCATGCAAACGCCCGGTTCTCACCGGGCGTTTGCTTTTGTGCCGTCACTGCCGGGGCCGGCTATAACTTGAGTGGCGTCAAACGCTGCCGCATGAGCTGCCCGTTCAGCGCGGGAATCTCCTTGGCTTGAAGCCGTTGCCATGCGGCCAGCGCCACCCCGGCGTAACCGGCGTACAACCTGAATGCCTCCACATACTGGGCAGGCGGCGCGCGATCGCCATCGTTCACTTCCGTGGCGAGGGAAGTCAGCGCACGGTTGATGGCGGCAAGGTTCCTCTGCCGCTTGGCCTTGCTCCGCAAATCTTCCACACGCTCATCCAACTCATTGACCGCGACCAGCAGCGCCCGCCGGGCCGTGCTGGCCGCCAGTTGCCGCTTGAGCAGCATCAGTTGTGAATCCAACTGACCCAGGCTCGCATACGCTCCGGCAGTCGCTTCCATTTCCCGGTCAAGCTGCCTGGCAAGTTTCAGCTGCTTCCCGAGGGCGACCGCAGATACGTGTACCCGGGGATCAAGTGTCACCGTGAGCGGCCGGCTGTAGCTCCGGCCGTTTGCCGTCAGCCGGACCGTATATCGGCCCGGCAGTATCAGCGGCCCCTGCGGCACGATGGGTGTGCCCACACCGTACACGGCGGCGATGGAGTAGCCGTAGCGGATCGTGCGGGGACGCGCGTAACGCAAGTTCCATACGAAGCGGTGCATACCCGGTGCCGCGGAAAGCGTCTGCCGCGGCGACAGCCAGCCGCTCGCAAAATACCGCTGTGTATGGAGTTTCGCGGGCGCGGCATTGCTTGCATATGCGCGCACCAGCAAGCCCTTGTCGTCATAGATGGCCAGGGTTACGGGACCATGAACATCTTTGCCGAGCCAGTAATCAATAATTGCACCGGCCGGCGGGTTCCGGCCGGCGGGAATTTCCGGAGGCAGGGGCGTGTCCTTGTTGTTGTTGTTGCGCACACGGAGGGCGTTTTCCGGCTGGAACAGGTACGCCGTCTTCTCCAGAACCGAGGCATCGGCCTGACGCAGTGGGGTCACGTCATCCAGTACCCACAGGGCGCGTCCCTGGGTGGCAATCACCAGATCATTGCCGTGCACGGTCATGTCGCGTACCCGTACTGACGGCAGATTCAACTGCAGCGGCTGCCACATGGTTCCGTCGTTGAAGGATACGTACACGCCTGTATCGGTACCGGCGTACAGCAGCCGCGGATCCATGGGGTCCTGGCGCACCACATAGACGTACTGGTCCGCGGGGATGCCGTTGCCGATTTTCTTCCAGGTGCGTCCGTAATCATGCGTGCGATAGATATAGACGCCGCGATCACCCTTGCGGTGCGTATCCACCGCCGCGTAGGCGGTGGCGGGATTCTCCGCTGATGCATCCACGCTGTTGACGCGGCCCCACAGCGGCAGGCCTGCCGGCGTCACGTTGCGCCAGTGCTTGCCGCCGTCGCGGGTCAATTGAATCAGACCGTCATCGGTGCCGACCCAGATTTCACCCTTGTTGACGGGTGATGGCGCGATGCTGAAGATCACGCCGTAACCGCAAGCCTTGGCCTCCTCGAGGCTGATATCATCACCATCGCAATTTTCGGCCTGCTTTGGGTCTGTGCCGCTCAAATCCGGACTGATAACCTGCCAGTGCATGCCTGCATCGCTGGTCTTGAACAGCACCTGGGAACCGAGATACAGCGTGTGCGCCGTGCGCGGCTCTGCCACCAGCGGATAGAACCAGGTGTAGCGATACTTCACCGCGGTGGGCCGCTGGGCATAGCTGGAAATGGGCCAGGCGGAGATGTTCTGCACCAGGCCGGTGCGGGAATCGAAGCGCGACACGTGGCCACCCAGTCCGCCCACGTAAACAATGCGGGGATCTCCCGGATCGGGGATTACGTAACTGCGCTCATCCCCGCCCACCGGATGCCAGTCGCGGGTGGTAATCTCGCCGAAATCGCTGCGGCTCTTGATTTCAACCGTACCGCTGTCCTGCTGACCGCTGTAGATACGGTACGGAAAGCGGTTGTCTGTCGCCACATGGTAGAACTGGCCGGTGGGCTGGTTGTACCAACTGGACCAGGTCCGGCCGCCGTTCACACTGACGGTGGTGCCCTGATCGCTGGCAAGAATCATGTACCGGCTGTTGTCGGGGTTAATCCACATGAAATGATAATCATCGCCGCCCGGTGCGCCCTTGAACCAGGCGAAGGTCCTGCCGCCATCGGTACTGCGTGCCACCGAGCGGTTCATCACGTACACGACGTCGGGGTTCCTGGGATCGACGGTAACGCGGCCGAAATATGAGTTACCCAGACCTTTGCCGCCGACCCGTTTCCAGTCGGCACCGCCGTCGTCGGAACGGTAAAGCCCGTTGGCGGCCGGTTCACGTGAATCAATAATGGCGTAAACGCGCCGGTCATCGGTACCGGGTGCCACTGCCACACCGATACGCCCCAGCGGCCCCGCCGGCAATCCATGGCCGGCCAACCTCACCCAGGTTTTGCCTTCATCCGTGGATTTCCAGATGCCGCTGCCCGGTCCCGCCTGGGGCTTGTAATAGGACAGCCAGGGATACATGCGTGCCTGCCAGGTGGCTGCGAAGATTACGTCGGGATGGGCATCATCGGCGCTGATATCCACTGCACCGGTACGACTGTTCACGAATAACACCCGCTGCCAGTGCCGGCCTCCATCCGTCGAGCGGAATACACCGCGCTGAGGATTGGGGCTGAAATAACTGCCGAGCGCGGCAACCAGTACCGTGTCGGGGTTTCGGGGATCAACCCAAATGCGGCCGATGCGATGCGTGTTTTCAAGACCCACATGGGTCCAGGTCTTGCCGCCGTCGTCCGAACGGTAAACGCCATCGCCGGCCACCACGTCATAGCGCGCCGCCACCTGGCCCGTACCCACATAGAGCATCTCCGGATTGGACGGCGCTATGGCCAGCGCGCCCACGGCAATGGAAGCCTGGTGCTGGAACAGCGGCTGCCAAGTCAGGCCGGCATCAGTGGTTTTCCACACCCCGCCATCGGCACCGCCGAAATAAAATACGTTGGGCTCGGTGGGTATGCCCGCCGCCATGGTGGACCAGCCGCCGCGGAACGGCCCTACCTGCCGCCAGTGAAGCTGGGAGTAGAGGGGGGCAAGCGAGGTGGCCCCGAAAGCCGGTACACCCGCCAATATCGCTATCAGCATCCCTGCCGTAAGCAAGCGTGAAACAGCGGAAAATGGGATACGCAGCATGCAGCTCTCCTCTTTGGAAAACGATTACCCGCCTTTGAAGTAGCACCCGCAGCGGCTCAAGTTTTGACCTTGCCCGCTCCTTTGACAAGGGCGGCGTGGCGGGGTTGCAGCTATTTCAGGATTTTGGCTGCCAAACGTGCCCCAGACACTGTCTCCCCGGAGCTTGTTGCCAGGCACATGCCGGGGGCGCATTTGCACTCCGGCGATTACCGGCCGGCCTGCGTCGCCCTCCAAGGCCGG
The DNA here is from genome assembly GCA_021792635.1 of Natronospirales bacterium. Lineage (GTDB taxonomy): Bacteria > Pseudomonadota > Gammaproteobacteria > Natronospirales > REEB76 > REEB76. The sequence continues at coordinate 20,397 of JAJYUH010000004.1, forward strand.
CGACCAAACACCGCGCATAACCATTCCGCCAACGTACCCGGGGCCGGCCTTTCCGGCGCACTGACCGCTGCCTTGCCACTGTATCTCCTTGCGGAACTGCGGACTGTACTTGATCTACGTCATAGCGGGCGGCGCTTCACCCCGGCACCATAGCAGTCCATTCATGCCCAACGGGAAAGACCGGCGTGCCCCACAAAAGCATTCATGCCGACACAGCGCAGGACGGTGACGCTACGCCGGAATTCCTGAATCCCTGCTTCCTCGGCTCCGGCGGTGAAAACAGCGAGGTGTTTGAGCGGGTATTGCTTGAACTGCTGCGCGACCATGTGTACTGGCGGCGCAACTTCCATCCCGAGGATCCGCCTCCGATACCGATGCTGGCCATGCACGAGCCAGGTTACGTGGATTTTGTGGACCGCATGCGCACGGAACTCAATACGCTCACTGCGGCACTCAAGCGTTCGGTGCCATTCTTCAATCCTCGCTATCTGGGCCATATGGTATCGGACACGCTGCTGCCGGGACTGCTGGCACAGCTCATCACCACGCTCTATAACCCCAACAACGTCTCCCCGGAAGCCGCACCCGTCACCCTCGATCTCGAGTTGCAGGTGGCTGCACAACTGGCCCGCATGCTCGGCTTTGATACCGATCCCGAACGTATTCCCTGTGCCTGGGGGCATCTCACCTCCGGTGGCACGCTGGCCAACTACGAGAGCCTGGTCAACCTGCGCACGCTGCGCTGCTATCCGCTGGCGCTCAAGGACGCGTTGCTCGCCACCCGCCAGCCGCTGCAGCTTGACATGCCCGGCGGGCAACGGTTGCAGGAACTGGACGACTGGGCCCTGCTCAATCTCCCGCTGGCTGAAATCCTGGCGCTGCCAAAGCGTCTCGCGACCGCGCTGCGGGTACAGGCCAGCTCTGCCGAAGCGCATATTTTCCGGCTGGCACTGCAGGAAGCACGCGTCGAGACCACCGGTCTCGTGGCCTTTGCGGAGTGTCATCCGGCGTGCGCCGAGATGGTGGTGCTCGCGCCGGTGACAGCCCATTATTCCTGGCACAAGGCTGCCCGGGTACTGGGCCTGGGTACCGGACAGTTGCTGCCGATACCGGTGGACAGTCACATGCGGCTGTCAGTGACGGCGCTGGCGCAGCGTCTTGAAGAGTGTCTCCGCAAAAAGATCCCCGTGCTCGCGGTCATCGCCGTGCTTGGCACCACCGAATTCGGCACCATTGATCCCCTGCATGACATCGTGGCGCTGCGCGAGCGTTTCCGGGCGTGTGGACTGGAGTTTGCGTTGCACGTGGATGCCGCCTGGGGCGGTTATCTTGCCAGCATCTTCCGTGAAGCTGACGGCAGTTTGGCATCCCACGAAACAGTGCATGCCGGCTTCAGCTATTTCCCCTCCGCTCCCGTGTACGCAAGTTTCGCCGCCCTGAAACAGGCTGATTCTGTCACCGTGGATCCGCACAAGCTCGGTTACCTGCCTTATGGCATCGGCGGCATCGTGTGGCGGGACAGCCGCATCACGGATTTTCTCGGCGAGAAGGCGCCGTATGTATTCAATCAGGCCGACGAGACTTCACCGGCCAACCAACACACGCAGCTCGGCCAGTTCATTCTGGAGGGTTCAAAGCCGGGCGCCGCCGCGGCAGCGGCCTGGGTCACCCACAGGGTATTGCCCCTGGACCGCGCGCATCTCGGCCGGCTGCAATGCCACACCATCCGTGCCAGCGAGTATTTCCATGACCGCCTGCCGCAACTGGCACAACGTCTTGCGGACCGCGCCCGGCTCATAGTGCCGTTCGAGCCGGATACCAACCTGCTATGCCTCGCGATCAATCCGCAGGGTAATCGTTCACTGGCTGCGCTGAATCGCTTCGGGCAGCGGCTCTATGCCCATCTCGGCATTGACCGCACGCAGCCGGTGCAATTGCGGGAATTTTTCAGCTCGCGCACCAGCGTGGGCCGTGACATGCTCGATGCGGAGGATCTCTCGCGGGTGCTTGCCGCCATCGGCATTGATCCGGGCACGTTCGTTACATTGGTTGAAGATCAGGAGATACAGGCGGACAGCCTGTTTCTGCTGCGCCATACCTTGATGAATCCCTGGCTGCTCAAGGAGGTGGCGGGCAGAAACTATCTGGACCGGTATTGTGATTATCTGGAGAAACTGATCTTGGCGGAACTGGATTCTGGATCCTGGCTTGCGCCGGGCAGTGGCAAGCCCTGATCTGCCGCCTCATGCAGCAGGTAATCGTAAAGATAGCGGTAGCGTTCAGTCACTTTGTTGCCGAACAAGGGATCTTCAATACCTGCCGACTTGTCACGGACTTCCTTCCAGTCCTTCTGTCTAAGGACTCTCTGCGCCCTCGGAAACAGCACTCTCTCCTCGGCTTCCACATGCTCAGCCTGGGTTTTCAGATACAGCTTGCCCAACTCCAGCAGTTTTGAGCACAGCTCCAGCTTGCCGGCCTGTATTTCAAGCACGAGATTGATGAGCCGGTCTTCAAGCGCATAAATCTCCTCATGTTGCCGGCGCAGCCGATCCACTTCCTGCTTGACTGACGAGTCGGCAGCAAGCAGTTTCCCGAAAATGAGGTCTTCCTTGGGGTGGTGCACCATACTGGGAAACTTGCGCATATAGTAAAGGGAATTGGCCAGCAGCACGAAGTCCGGCATCCCCTGCCGTTCCAGCAGATCAAGCTGCAGGCGCACCAGGATCAGTATGCGCCGCATGTTGGCGTGTTCCCGATACAACTTATCTATGATATTGACAGGCATACTTTGTTCCCGGGCAGTAGTCGCACCGCCGGACTCAGGCAGTGCGATGCGATACTCTCGTCAATCCTTGCGCGCCTGGCATGACGAAAGCTACCATCCACCGGCACCTGCTGTGTCCCATGGCCAGCCTCCGGAACCGCGCAGTCTCCCGGCTACGGAACCCCGTGTTGGGCACTCACCACAGCAGCCACAATGCCAGGTACAGGGTATCGTTATCGGAGGCGCTGCGTCCCGCGCCGTCGTAGTTGCTGCTGGCACCGTTGAATTTATTGTAGAGCACATACTGGGCGGACAGCTGCACATTCAGGGCCGGCACCCAGGTCCATTGCATGATCCAGCCGTCGCTGTTGGGGGAACCGGTAGCACTGCCGGTGACCGCGGCGGGCGCGTACAGCAACGGGTCGGTGCTCCCGCTGATATGGAAATAGGCCAGCGTGGGACCATAGCTGTTGTTCCAGTAATAGCTGGCATCTGCCTTCCAGTAGTTCAGGTGATCCGTCGGGTTCGACGCCGTGCCGAGTACCGTGCCGGCATGCCAGTTCTGGTTTTCGTGTATATATATGCCATGCAGGGTCAAGGAATCACTGCCCATAATGCGCTGGTACTGGGTGTCCATCCCCACATCGGTAAAATCATTGGTGGGGCCACTCAGCGGGGTGCCGGTGCCGGGGAATATGTGTGCCGACATGCCGATGGCGCCGATCTCCCAGTCGTTCTGACTGCTTCCGCCGCCTTCCCAGGCATGTTCGTAAGCCAGGCGCCAGTAGGGAGCCAGGCCCGAGATGATATTGGAAGAGGCGCTGGTGTAAGGCTGGGCGACCCCCAACTGACTGGAACGGTACAGACTGATCTCGCCGTACAGCGAATTGTTCATCCACACGTAGGCGCCCAGTCCCGCCACCTGCTGGTTGAAGGATGACACCATCACCGGGACAGCAGTGGGGGTCGTTGCGGCCGCGGAACTCAGGAACGGAAAACCCCAGTCCGGGGTGCTGTTCCAGACATCCTGTACGCTGGGGTCGTTGTTGGCGGTCAGCCCCCAAACGATGCTGTTGCCGCCCCAGTTGGCATCGCGGGCATAGCGGATATCGGTATTATCCATGCTGAAGTGGTCCGAATCCGAGGTGTAGGTGATCTGCGCAAAGGCGCCCATATGCTCGGCGATGGCGCCCGCATAAAAAAAGCTCAATTGCTGCGGGAAGGCCGCACTGCTGTTCTGTGCGCCCGGCTGGGTTGTGCGGGTGACCGTGTCCGAGAGCAGCATCATGGCCGACAACGGCGGGAACTTGTCTATGTTGAGTTTGGCGCTGCCGCCATGCAGCTTGTTCGGCCCGAGCACGTAACCGTGCAGCTTGAAGTACCGGCCGAAGGCGGTGAGCTGCGGCGGCACCGTATGGCAGGCGGCGCAGGACATGCCCGTCTGCCTGGCAAAGCTCGGCACCGCCTGCGCCGGCGAGGACCAAAGGGGCACGGTCGCAATGGCAACGGGAACGATGATCAGTCGGACAAGACGCTTGCAGTACATATCCACCCTCCCAATACAGCCGGATGTCAAACCCAGGCGCGGTCCGCCCACGATTTACCCACACCAGCATAAACTACCCCGGTGGGGACACCATGATATAGATCAACTTTCCGGCCCGGATCTCCTCGCAGGCAAGGCTGGCGGCGGGCCCGGTGCCGCCCGAGCCCAATCCTTGACCTGGATCAGTTCCCGCCGCAGCGTTCCGGTGTAGCGTGCCGAAAGACAATCCTGAGCAACCTCCGTGGATACATCCGTTCATTTCAATGCCGAGCTGCTTCGCCGCTACGACCTGCGTGGGCCGCGCTATACCTCTTACCCGACGGCGGCGCAATTTCTTGATGGCTTCGATCCCATGGAATATGCGGAGGCGGCACGCAGCAGCAATGATGACCCCATCCCCGCCCCGCTGTCTCTGTACGTGCATATCCCTTTCTGCCGGAGTCCCTGTTATTACTGCGCCTGCACCCGCGTCATCACCCGCGATCACGCCAAGGCGCAAGCCTATCTGTCGCGCCTGTACCGCGAGATCGAACTGCAGGCGGCATTGTTCGATCGCGACCGCACCGTACGGCAACTGCACTTGGGGGGGGGTACACCGACCTTCCTGACGCTCGCGGAACTGCAGGAACTGATGGACGTACTGGACCGGTTTTTCACGTTGTCACGCAACCCGCGGCGGGAATTCGGCGTCGAGGTGGATCCGCGCACGGTGACCCCGGAAACCGTACAGGGACTCGCGGAACTCGGTTTTAACCGCATCAGCCTGGGTGTCCAGGATTTCAACCCGCGGGTGCAGCAGGCCGTCAATCGCATCCAGCCACAGGAACATACGCTGAATCTCATCGGTGCGGCGCGCCGCGCCGGCTTCACATCCGTCAACGTGGATCTCATCTATGGGCTGCCCGACCAGACGCTGGAAACCTTCAGTGAGACCCTGGACACGGTTATTGCGGTCCGGCCCGATCGCCTTGCCATTTACAACTATGCACACATGCCGCGGTTGTTCAAGACGCAGCGGCTGATTGCCGAAAGCACCTTACCCGACGCTGATACCAAGCTGCGCCTGCTCGGCCTCACGATCGAAAAACTGACGGCTGCGGGCTATGAATATATCGGCATGGATCACTTCGCCCTGCCCTCCGACCCGCTGGTGGATGCCCTGCACCGAGGTACGTTGCAGCGTAATTTCCAGGGTTACTCCACCGGCGCGGAATGCGACACAGTGGGCTTGGGCATGAGCGCCATCGGTTTTATTCGCGATACCTACAGTCAGAACGCCAAAAACCTGCAGGAATATTCCGATGCCCTGGATAGCGGACAGTTGGCGATTCGCCGTGGCCTGGTCATGAATGAAGATGATCGTCTGCGACGTGCCTTGTTGCAGCAGCTTACCTGCCAAGGGCGGGTGTCGTTTCCGTTATATGAAAAGCATTTCAGCATCAATTTCCGGGAATGCTTCGCCGCTGAACTGCGGGCACTGGAACCCCTCACTGCCGATGGTCTGGTGAAGATGGGATATGACGGCTTCGAGCTGACGCCCGCGGGCCGTCTGCTGATGCGCGCCGTAGCCATGGTGTTTGATGCCTACTTGCGGCAACCGCAGGCCCAGCCGGCGCGGTTTTCAAAGGTCATATAGCCAAGGCCGGCAAAACACGCATCACACCTGCTGCCAGCGGCCGGTATTGTCAGCGGTGGTCAATTGTCATCGCATCGCAGCGTAGGGTAGTGTAGTGTCCGACGCCCCAGGAAACGCCGTCATGGCCCAGCCGGCAGCCGAAGCCCGCCTTGATTTACAGCGCCTGCGCAAGGTCTGCAGCAGTTGTTCTCTTGCGGAATTATGCCTGCCCATGGGCCTGAACCGCCAGGATCTGCAGCGCCTCGACTCCATCGTCCAGCCCACCGGCCCCCTGCATGCGGGTGCACACCTGTACCGGGTGGATACACCGTTTCATGCGCTCTACGCGGTCCGCTCGGGCTGTCTCAAGACCTACATCGTGGATGACACCGGCCGTGAGCAGGTGCTCGGCTTCCACCTGCCGGGGGAACTGGTGGGCCTCGACGCCATCTACCCGGACCGCCACCAGTGTAACGCGATGGCCCTGGATACGGTGACGGTGTGCGCGTTGCAATATACGGATATTGCCGCACTCACCCTGCAGGTGCCGAGCCTGCAGAAACAGATGTTTCGGCTGATGAGCAAGGATATCGCCAGCTCCCATGCCCTGGCCGGTGACTTCACCGCCGAGGAACGCCTGGCCGCCTTCCTCATGAGCCTGTCCCGCCGCCTGCAGCTACGCGGCTATTCCGCCGCGGAGTTCATCCTCGCCATGACGCGCCGCGACATCGCCAATTACCTGCGGCTCGCCACCGAGACCGTGAGCCGCGTATTCGCAAAATTTCAGGAGGATGGCCTCATTGAAGTCGAGCGCCGCGATGTGCACATCCTCGACCTGGAACGATTGGGCGCGCTGTGCCGCAGCGTGCCAAAAATCTAGCGGGCTGCTGAAAACCAATCCGCCAGGTTGCCGGCCAAATCCAATTTCCGCGTCCGCCGTCCCTATCCTGTCCGGCTGCGGGTGCAAGTTTCAGCCGGAAGCCTTGCTCAATCTGGTGTTGCCCTTGAGATAATGCGCCAGAAAAGCGTGCAGTTGCCGCCAGGCGTCCTGTGCGTCATGCACATCGTAGGCGGTAGAGTCGGGATCATCAAACGCCGCTTTTGCATGAGGATAAATATGGATCGTCACGCGTGCGCTGGCGAGCCCCGCCGCCCACTGAAATTTATCCACCACTGCCAGGGGTACAAACGGATCACGTCCGCCAAAAAATGCCAGTATGGGCATACGCAGCGGCGCGAGTTGCGAGGGCTCCGTATAGGGTGCCGCATAAAACACAGCCAAGGCATCAAAAGCCTGCGGCAAGTCGCTGGCGATTTTGAATGCCCACTGGCCACCGATCGACCAGCCGATTACGCCGAGACGATTGACGTTTTGTGTCACATTCATGTAGGCCACCGCCTGTTCCAGATTGGACAGCAGGGCACCGGGATTCTGGTTGGCGATATCCATGAGGCGTGCGGCGACCTGCGGATCCCGGGTGGTACGGCCATTGTAGAGATCCACTGCCAGCACCACATAACCCCGGCGCGACAACTGCACGGCCAGGTCGCGCATGTGCTGGTTCAGCCCCCACCACATGTGAATCAGAATGACGCCTGGCTGCACTCCCCGGGCATCGGCGGGTTGGCTGAGATACCCATACACGGGCCGCCCCCTGAGCATGGCGTACTGCACTTGTCCGCTCTTGATGACCGAAAGCGGCAGCAGCCCCGTCGGCGAATCCGCACGGGCAGCGGGTAAAAACGTCATTCCCAACATTACGCACAACAGCAAAGCCCGGATAATCCTGCATCTGCGTTGCATAAAATATATCCTGCTGAGGCAGCCAGTGGAATCTGCGAGTCGTGTCATAAGGTGTCTTGATTCTAGCAGGTTGTTCAATAAAACAGCGGGATTCTGGCGGTACCCGGCCATAGCGGGCACGGGCTCCGTCCACCTGCTGCCCGATACGGGAGTACACCCTTCCAAAATCGTGATGTACAGGGCGGTTTTCAATCTGACGAAAGCGGCGAAGTTACCAGGCTGACGTCAGCGACGGTCCGGTTCAGGTGGTGCGTGTCATGAACGTATTCGCCTCGGCGGGGATGCCGCCGGGCCACCTCATTTTCACGGTAATCATACATGGCTCAGCCACACCCATCGTGCTCCATAATGCGAATCACAAGCACGCATGCGGCCCGGATAATCCCGAGAGCAAATCGGCTCGGCGGTCTTGCGTTGATCGTGGCCGGTTCAGTGATGCCGGTGGCAGCTCTCCCGCTGCGGTGGCTGCTGCCACCCGATCTGGACATTTTAGCAGCCGCTTTCGTGCCTTGCATCGCCATCTGCGCAGCCATGATATGGCTCCTCTACCGCATCCGGCGCCTATGAATTGTGCGACACTGGTTGTACAACCAATCTGATTCCGCTACTTTAGTGACCGGGGCGCATACCGGTGTCACTGCCCGGCAGATCAAATAATAGGAACCATCCGGTACGGGAAGGAATCACATGGTCAAGTTACAAGAACGCCGGAAATATGCGCGTTTGCGCCGGGAGGAACGCGTTATCCTCCGCAAGTTGAACGACGACGACCCGCCTGATGCCGAACTTTACTGCTCAACCGTTGATATTTCACCGAGCGGCCTGCAGGTGCGCCTCAGAAAAGCATTGCTGCCGGGTGAGCCGGTAGATGTGGTTTTGCAGATAGAAGGGTATGTTAATCCCTTTCATTTGACCGGTGAAACCAAGTGGTGTGTGCCCCTGCGCGGTGAAAACACCTACCTGGCAGGTGTCGAGATCAGGGCTACGCAAAACCGGGACTTCACCTTTTGGCGGCGTGTATTCAATTGAATGTGCACCTGTATGCGTTTGCGATTGCCTGGCGTGTGCTCAAGCCCGGCAATACCCGGGGTTGGAGGTGTTGGGGGTTAACCACATAAAAGTGGTGCCCCCGTGCCCGCAAGCATGGATTGTATATGTCTGCTTGCAGCCTGAGCCGGTTGATCGGCGCCATGAGCCTGCCACAGGCGGGTGTCGGCCCGCAGGTCGGTGGACATATACGCAGGCGATTTTCCTCCGTGAGCAGGATGCCCTTATGGATTTCAAGACCGGGCAATTTGCCTTTTGAGACGGGATTTCCCGTGGCGGACCGCCCCATGCGGCACCGGGCTGCGCACGGTTTGCTAGACGATCCCCTGCTTGAGCGGATCCTGTCCGCTGCTTGACAGCCGTTTCGGCGTCCTCTCCCACCGTTGTGCCAGCTCCGCATATTCCATGGGCCTGCCCAACAGAAAACCCTGGATGCGGTCGCATTCGAGTTCGGTCAACTGTCGCAGTTGGGATTCCGTTTCCACGCCTTCCGCGACCACTTCCATCCCGAGGCTGTGCCCAAGTGCAACGATGGCTTTGACGATAGCGGAACTTTCCCCGCCCTTATCCAGATCCGATATGAAGGAACGGTCTATCTTGAGCTCGTTGATGGGAAGCCTGCGAAGATAGGCCAGCGAGGAATAGCCGGTGCCAAAATCGTCAATCGCGATGCGGATACCCACCTCGCGCAGCGCCGTGAGGGTGCGAATAATCTGTTCCGGCTCCCGCATGGCCGCGGATTCCGTGATTTCAAGGGTGAGTAGCTGTGGCGGGCATCCGGTTTCAATAAGGATGTCATTGACGTTTTTAAACAGCAGCGGCTTATCGAGTTGAATTGCGGAGAGATTCACGGCAAAAGTGATATCCCGCCCGGCCGTCTTTGCAAACAGCAGGGCGGAACGGCACGCACCGCGGAGCACGATATTCCCGATCTGGTCAATCAGGTCCGCACGCTCCGCGGCGGCGATGAATTGACCGGGGGGAATCAGGCCATATTTGGGATGCTGCCAGCGCACCAATGCCTCGGCAGCGGCCATCTCGAGATCCGGCAACGCGAAAATTGGCTGATAATGCAAAACAAATTGCTTCTCATCTATGGCGTCATGCAGTTGCGATTCGAGCCGGAAGGCCATCACCTGACCGGCGGTGAGCTCACCCTTGTAGAGGAAATATTGCCGGCCGCCGCGTTTCTTGGCTTCTCTGAGCGCCATGGTGGCAGCGACCAGGAGCATGTCGGGCTCCGCACCGTCATCCGGGTACGTGGAGATGCCAATACTCAAGGCGATACGAAAGGAATCGTGTCCAACATGGAGGGGCGGGCGGAACTCCGCCAGGATTTTTTCGGCCAGCGCCAGAATATTTTCCTGACCGGGTTCGTCCGGCAGAAAAACCGCAAACTCACTGTGCCCGGAACGACACAGGATATCCCCGCTGCCCAGGCAACGCTCCAGGGTGTTCGCGACCCGGCGCAGCACGAAATCCCCTACCCGGTTGCCCATGCCGCTGTTGACATCGCGGAGATGGTCAATATCCACCAGCACCACAGTCCCCCGATTGGGCACCTGCTTGAAACTGCTGATTCTCTCCTGTACATGGTCTTTCCAGCTCGCCCGGTTCTGCAGACGGGTCAGCGGATCATGGGTAGCGAGGTATTCGCCGGTTCTCGCACGTGCAGTCGTGTTTTGCAGGTAGCGGAGCAGCAGGTAGATACCAAAGCCGGACACCAGCACAAAGACAATGCCCTTGATATCCTCCACCACACTCCTGTCCCCGGTTGGAAGATGGAGCGCCCGCAGTATTTCATTGGTGAGCAGAATCCAGGCGATGGAGACCAGCACGTACGCCCAAGCAAGCCGTGCAGGCCGGCTGAATGGAAAGTTAAATCGCACCACCGTGAACCTCGATTCGTCGGGTTGCTTAGTATCCTTAGAGACAATAAACTACTTGCAAGCACAATATATTATTTTTGTGCGAAATATTCCATATGACGCTCCAGCGCTCGGCAATCCGGTCGGATGCATTCACACCGGCTCCTCGTGAGTAGAGTAGAGATATGGCGCGGTGGCGGTAGGTGCGTCGCAACCGTTTCCGCTCCTTTCGTCTGGCGGTGTCGCAATTGACAAACCGTGGCTCCGTTTCCACATCCCGCTCGTCGAACGGGACGGGCCGATTTCCGGCATCCCGCTCTTGGACAAGACATCATGCCTTCGCCCACGGAAGCCTCTGCGTGAGCATCGGCAGACGAACGAGCCCCCGTTCTTGATACAGGTGCGCGTCCGAGTACCGGGAGATACCTGCGTTGCCGACCTTGTGCTTCTTGCAGAGCCACCGACGCAGCCGATGGGTAGCATGGGCGTCGAGAGCCCGATACGCCTTGCTGACCTGACCCAAACAAAAGTAATTGGCCCGGCCCAGCAGCATTCGGTTCAACTGCCGCACTATCGAGTCGGTATGGTGCCACGTTGTACGACGGGCTGTGCATTCGCTGCTCCGTGCGACCATACGACGCACACTCTTCCTCGACGGTCCGGAGCCCAAGTAGGCTCTGTCTGTTGATTTCCATCACAATGTGACCCTGGATTTTCAAATTTGCTGACCCACCTGACTCCCTGCAAAGATGAATGCGATCAACGTTCAAGCTCAGGCGCGGCGGGTCAGCGCAAAATGAAAAGATGGGTCAAATGGGGGTGGCAATCAACACTGGAAACAGGCCTTGACGCGGGCCGGCATCGAGCACTTCCGCTGGCATGATCTGCGTCACACGTGGGCCTCGTAGCACGTGCAAGGAGGCACACTGTTACAGGTGCAGAAACTCGACGGCTGGAGCAGCTACGAGGTGGTGTTGCGGTACGCCCATCTCTCGGCGCTGCCTCTCGCCGATTATGCCGAGACGTTGTGCCGGCCGGAAGCACGGAACCATATATTTCCCGGCACAGTCGGGACGGAGGCAATCAGGGAAACGTGATAAATTGTTGAAAACTGGCGCGCCCGGAGAGATTCGAACTCCCGACCCCCTGGTTCGTAGCCAGGTACTCTATCCAACTGAGCTACGGGCGCTTATTAGACTTAGACGTGGATGACAGTAATCGTCTTTCCGGACCGCCAGCCGACCATCCTGGCGGTTTACCCCCAACCGGATCGGTGTTTGGTTAACTGCGTAACGCGCGACTGCATTCCCAGGCACGAATTTGGGGCGCAGATTATCCGGCAGTACCGAAATCGGGTCAAGGAAAATGGCGGAGAGAGTGGGATTCGAACCCACGATACGCGTTTTGCGCGTATACGCCCTTAGCAGGGGCGCGCCTTCGACCAGCTCGGCCATCTCTCCGGGAAAAACCAACCACTATGGCGGGGCATGATACTGGCCCCCGCCGGACGGGTCAAAAATCCGTGCTTTCGCGGGACTTTAGGCTTCCGCTGCCGGGGGTTGCCCGCCTTCCTGCTCGCGCTTGATGCGCTCGTAGATTTCCTCGCGGTGGACGGCAATATCCTTGGGGGCGTTGACACCGACGCGGACCTGGTTGCCCTTGACGCCCAGTACCGTGACGGTGACGCTGTCACCGATCATTATCGTCTCCCCTACCCGTCTGGTCAGAATCAGCATGTGGTTTACTCCTGGTTGCACTCAATCACTCTGTTATGAAAATTCCGTTTTTAGTCTTGTTTTTCCGGTAAAAGCCAACCCGGCAGGCGGGCAGGATGGCGTATTCTGAAGGTTTTCGACCACGCACTCAACCCGTCGCGCCGCCCTTGCGCATAGCCGCCGGCTGGGGAAGATAGTCCTGCTGTGGCGGTTCATGCAGATGAAACGCCTCGTGTAAGGTCCGCACACCCGCTTCCAGATGCCGCTCGTCCACCACCACGGAGATCTTGATCTCCGAGGTGGCCACCAGACGGATACTGATACCTGCCTGCGAAAGCGCCTGGAACATGCTGGTGGCCACGCCCGAATGGGAACGCATACCCACTCCCACCAGGGAAATCTTCACCACCCGATCGTTGCCTATTACCCGTTTGGCGCCCATGTGCTTGAGGTTGGCTTCCAGGATATCCAGAGCCTGGGTATAGTCGTTGCGATGCAGGGTGAAGGTGAAATCCAGCCGGCCTTCACGGGCCACGTTCTGCACGATCATGTCCACAACGATGTGGGCATCGGAGATGGGTCCGAGTATGCGATAAGCCGCACCGGGCGCATCCGGCACGCCGATGAGCGTGATTTCGGCTTCATCGCGGTTGAAGGCGATACCCGAGACGACGGCGGCTTCCATGGTGACATCCTCATAAGTGATGAGCGTGCCCTCGCCTTCTTTGAAGGTGGACAGTACCCGCAGGGGAACATTGTATTTGCCGGCGAACTCCACGGCGCGGATCTGCAGCACCTTGGAACCCAGACTCGCCAGCTCCAGCATCTCCTCGAAGGTGATGCGCTCCAATCGGCGCGCCTCCGGCACCATACGCGGGTCGGTGGTATAGACGCCCTCCACATCGGTGTAGATCTGGCATTCGTCAGCCTTGAGCGTCGCGGCCAACGCCACCGCGGTGGTATCAGAACCGCCGCGGCCGAGCGTGGTGATGTCGCCCGCCTCGTCCACACCCTGAAAGCCCGCCACCACGGGTATGCTGCCGTGCGCGAGCGTATCCCGCAACTTGTCTTCGTCTATGGCAAGGATGCGCGCTTTGGTATGGGCGTTGTCGGTGCGGATGCGCACCTGGGCACCGGTGAAAGAGCATGCGGCTATACCGCGCTTCTCCAGCGCGATTGCCAGCAGCGCGATGGTTACCTGCTCGCCGGCGGAAAGCAGCACGTCCATCTCGCGAGCACTGGGCCGCAGGGAAATACCTTTGCCGAGACCCAACAGCCGGTCCGTCTCCCCCGCCATGGCGGAAACCACGACCACGAGATCATGGCCGGCACGGCGCGCAGCCGCCACCTTGTCAGCCACGTGCTCGATGCGACCCACATCAGCCACCGAGGTACCGCCGTACTTCTGCACGATCAGCGTCACAGCCGGCTCTCGTTATTGCTCACGGGGGATGCGGACAAGTGTTCACTCAGCCGAGATGGGTCCGCACCCACTCCGGCACGGACTCAAGCGCGGCGTCGAGTTTCGAGGGGTCGGTGCCGCCCGCCTGGGCCATGTCCGCCCGGCCACCGCCCTTGCCGCCTACTTGTTCGGCCACTGCATTCACCAGGTCTCCTGCCTTGATCTTCGCGGTACGGTCCGCGGTCACGCCAGCCACCAGGCGCACCTTGCCGTCCTCGACAGCCGCCAAAATTACTGCTGCGGAACCGAGTTTGTTCTTCAATTGATCTACCGTGTCGCGCAAGGTTTTTGCATCGGCGCCGTCGAGACGCGAGGCGAGTACCTTGATGCCGTGCACGTCCACTGCCTGGGAGGCCAAATCGCCGCCCTGGCGGCTGGCCATCCGGCCTTTCAACTGTTCCAGTTCCTTCTCCAGCTTGCGGTTACGCTCCACCAGCTGGCTCACTTTCTCCTCGACGTTGTCAAAGCTGGCTTTAGTGATTTCGGCCACGCCGCGCAACTTTTGTTCCGCCTGATGCAGCCATTGCAAAGCGCCGTCCCCGGTAACCGCTTCGATGCGGCGCACGCCGGCGGCGACGCCACCCTCGCTCACGATCTTGAACAGGCCGATGTCGCCGGTGCGATGCACGTGCGTGCCGCCGCACAGCTCGGTGGAAAAATCGCCGAACTTCATCACCCGTACGGTATCCCCATATTTCTCGCCGAACAGCGCCATGGCGCCTGATTTGATGGCATCGTCGTAAGCCATCTGGCGCACGTCGGCTTCGGAATTCTTGCGAATTTCCGCGTTCACCAAATCCTCGATACGCTGCAATTCCTCCGGTGTCACCGGCTGAGTGTGGGAGAAATCGAAGCGCAGCCGGTCCGGCGCCACCAGCGAGCCCTTCTGGGTCACGTGCATGCCCAGCACCTTGCGCAGCGCCGCGTGCAGCAGATGCGTAGCGGAGTGGTTGAGCACCGTGGTCGTACGCAGTTTCTCGTCCACCTGCGCGTTTACGCTCTCGCCGATTTTGAATTCGCCTTTCAGGACGGTACCGAGATGTGCATGCGCACCGCCGCCGCGTTTCCGGGTGTCGTCCACCCTGAACTCAGCACCGGCCGCGCGTAGCACGCCCTTGTCGCCCACCTGGCCGCCGGATTCGGCATAGAACGGCGTCCGATCCAGCACCACCATGCCCTGCTCGCCCATCTTGAGCGATTGCACCGCGTCTTTGTCGCGGAACAGCGCCACGATTTTGCCTTTGTCCTTGAGCGTCTCGTAGCCGGTGAACTGTGTTTCGCCTTCAATCTCCACTTCCTGTCCGTACTCGGCGCCGAACTGGCTTGCCGCCCGGCTGCGCTCACGCTGCGCCTCCATCTCCTTCTCGAAGCCGGCCATGTCGAGGCTCAAGCCCCGCTCGCGGGCGATGTCGTTGGTCATATCTACCGGAAAACCAAATGTGTCATAGAGCTTGAAAACCAGATCTCCGGTCAAAATTCCACTCCGAGCATTTCCTATCGCATCTTCAAGCAGATGCAATCCTTTGGTCAGCGTTTCTGCAAACCCCTCCTCCTCTCTAAGAATGATGCTCTGTATATATTCACGCTTTTGATTCAAGCCTGGATAGGCCTCTCCCATCTGTGTAGCAAGAGGTCCAACAAGCCTATAAAAAAATGGTTCCTTGAATCCGACTCTATGCCCATGCCGTACCGCACGGCGCATAATGCGGCGCAGTACGTAGCCACGGCCTTCATTGGAAGGCAACACGCCATCCAAAATTAAAAAGGATGTTGCGCGAATGTGATCAGCGATCACATTGAGCGAAGCGCGAGGCGCAAGATTGTGCATTGTCTCTGACAAACCCATGCTGTCCTTAAGCACGGAAATCAGGTACTTAAAGACATCTGTGTCATAGTTGTCATGCACGCCTTGCATGACCGCGGCGATACGCTCCAGGCCCATGCCGGTGTCCACACAGGGTTTGGGCAGGGGCGTGAGTTTACCGTCCGCATCGCGGTCGAACTGCATGAACACCAGGTTCCAGATCTCCACGTAACGGTCGCCTTCCTCATGGCTGCCGGGCGGACCGTCGGGCATGCCGGGGCCGTGGTCCCAGAAAATTTCGGTGCACGGGCCACAGGGGCCGGTATCCGCCATTTGCCAGAAGTTGTCGCTGGCGTAAGGCGCGCCCTTGTTATCGCCGATGCGCACCACGCGTCCCCGCGGAATGCCTATTTCTTTCGTCCAGATGTCGTAGGCTTCATCGTCGCTCTGGTACACCGTGACCCAGAGCCGGTCCGCTGGGAGTTCCCAGACCCGGGTCAGCAGCTCCCAGGCCCAGACAATGGCGTCGCGCTTGGAATAGTCGCCGAAGGACCAGTTGCCCAGCATCTCGAAGAAAGTGTGGTGGCGGGCGGTGTAGCCCACGTTCTCCAGGTCGTTGTGCTTGCCGCCGGCCCGCAGGCAGGGCTGCACGTCAGCCACGCGCAGCTGCGCGGGCTTTTCGCGCCCCAGGAAAATATCCTTGAACTGCACCATGCCGGCGTTGGTGAACAGCAGCGTTGGATCATTCGCGGGCACCAGCGGACTTGCGGGGACGATGGCATGACGCTTGGAGCGGAAGAACTCCAGAAAGGATTCGCGGATTTGGTTGCTGGTCATCATGAATAAGGTACTGCGTGCTGTGTTCTGAGTGCTGAGTAAAAAAACCGGCGGCGTGGCTTTGTCGCAGCACGCAGCACTTGGCACGCAGCACTAATCTTCAAATTCGATATCGCCTTTCAACACCTGCCGGATCTGCTCGGCGGTAAATCCGCGCTGCTGCAAAAAACGCGCCTGCCGGGCGCGTTCCTCAAAATCCCCCGGCAGCGGCGCACCGAAGCGTTTGCGACGCGCCGCCTCGGCATTGGTGAGCCACTCGCTGCGGCGCTCGCTGAGGGCATTATCCACCAGGGACTCCGCTACCCCGCGGCCGCGCAGTTCCTCGCGGATTTTCACCGGCCCGCTGCCACGGCGCAGGCGGCTGGCCACGAATTCATCCACGAAGCGCCCGTCGGACAGCAGGTTCCTATCCGCCAGCGCCTCGATCACCGCCGTGACCGCGGCGGGCTCATAACCGCGTGCTGCGAGCTTGCCACGCAATTCCCCGGTGGAATGCTCACGCCGGGTCAGCAGCCGCAGCGCCGCCGCGCGTATATGCGCCGGATCACGCGCATCCCCGCTTTCAGGTTTCTTCGGTTTCAACAGGCTCACTGACGGCTGCCTTCACCTTCTTCGGCAGGAGCTTGTCGCGGATGGCCTGCTCGATCTCGGCGGCGACCTCGGGGTTCTGCTGGAAATATTCGCGGGCGCCTTCTTTGCCCTGAGCGATCTTCTTGCCCTTGTGGCTGTACCAAGCGCCGGCCTTTTCGATGATGTTCTGCGTCACGCCCAGCTCGATGATTTCCCCGGCGCGCGAGATACCTTCGCCGTAGAGGATCTCGAATTCCGCCTGGCGGAACGGCGGCGCCACCTTGTTCTTCACCACCTTGACGCGGGTCTCGCTGCCGATGACCTCCTCGCCCTTCTTGATGGAGCCGGTGCGACGGATGTCGAGACGCACCGAGGCGTAGAACTTGAGCGCGTTGCCGCCGGTGGTGGTTTCGGGATTGCCGAACATGACGCCGATCTTCATGCGAATCTGGTTGATGAAGATCACCAGCGTGTTGGAACGCTTGATGTTGGCGGTGAGTTTGCGCAGTGCCTGGGACATGAGGCGCGCCTGCAAACCCATATGGGAGTCGCCCATCTCGCCCTCGATCTCGGCCTTGGGCGTGAGCGCCGCCACCGAGTCCACTACCACCACATCCACGGCGGCGGAACGCACCAGCATGTCGGCGATCTCCAGCGCCTGTTCACCGGTGTCCGGTTGGGAAATGAGCAAGTCATCCACGTTAACGCCGAGTTTGCCCGCATAAGCGGGGTCGAGCGCATGCTCCGCGTCCACGAAGGCGGCGGTGCCGCCTTTCTTCTGTACCTCGGCAATCACCTGCAGGGTGAGGGTGGTCTTGCCGGAGGACTCCGGGCCATAGACCTCCACCACCCGTCCGCGGGGCAGGCCGCCGACGCCGAGCGCGATGTCAAGACCGAGGGAGCCGGTGGACACCACTTCCACATCACGGGCGGCGATATGGTCACCGAGGCGCATGACCGATCCCTTGCCGAACTGCTTTTCGATCTGACTCAGCGCCGCAGCCAGCGCTTTCTTTCTGTTCTCATCCATGGTGCACCCGTATTTGATTGAAAAATCATTGATGGAAAACGCAGGGTCCGATTATTTCATAGTTCACGCTGCCCCGCAGCCAGCGGCCACGAGGCCAACACCCGGTATTCGCTGCCCGACGGACGCGTGATGGAGCGCGCCAGCACGAATTCCTCCAGCGGCCACGGGACCATGGGTGCACATCCGAACACGCCGGGCTTGCTGACCTTGCGGGCGAGAGTCACATGCGGAAAAAAGGACTGCGCATCCGGCGTAAGGCCGCGGACCCGCAGTGCAGTCATAAGCATCGCCGCCAGCATCCTGCCGGCCTCCGGCACCTCGCTGGGGCCGAACCACGCCAGCCGGGACCCTGGCCAGAATCCGAACCGGTCCAGGGCAAGGCTGAAGACTTTGCCCCGCACGTCGGCAGCCGCCTCCCGCGCCGCCGCAGCCGCCGCGGCATCCAGGTTGCCCAGAAAGACCAGGGTGATATGGAAATTCTCCGGCGGCACCGATTTGCCGCCACTCGCCCGCACTGCCTGGCGGGTGCCTTCATATATAGCTTGGCGGACAACTGCGTCCGGCCAGAGGGTAAAAAACAACCGTTCGGTTTCAGGCACCCACGCCATCCAGAAGCCCTTGCAGCGCCGCCTCCACCGCCGCCCGGCGCACCGCTTCCCGTCCGCCGCTGAACCTGAAGTGCGTCGCGGTTACTTCCCCGTCCGGCCACGCCCAGGCGATCCAGACCGTGCCCACGGGCTTGGCCGCCGATCCGCCGTCCGGCCCCGCAATGCCGCTCACTGCCACCGCCACTGTGGCGGTGCTGTGAGTCAACACCCCCGCAGCCATTTCCCGCACGACAGCTTCGGATACCGCACCCTGCTCAGTCAGGGTTTTTTCCTGTACCCGCAGCATGGCCGATTTGGCGGCATTGCTGTAGGTGATGAAGCCACGGTCAAACCAGCCGGAGCTGCCGGCGATGTCCGTGACGCACTTGGCAATCCAGCCGCCAGTGCAGGATTCCGCGGTGGCGAGCTTGAGATTTTTCGTCATCAGCCGCCGCCCGAGCTCCGCGGCCAACAGTGTGAGAGCTGGATCGTCGGTCTTGTTCACAGCGTTTTCCCCCGGCATCCCATGGACTCAAGGGTAACACCGGTCTCTTGCCATCGCTGGTCGCGGTCACTAGCATCGCCCACTCACCATGGAAGCGACCGATCCCATGAACGACGCCAGCGACGACGCATTCACCGACCACACGCCGGTCATGCGCCAGTATCTGCGGGTCAAGGCGGAGCACCCGGATATCCTGGTGTTCTACCGCATGGGTGACTTTTACGAACTTTTCTACGACGATGCCCGCAAGGCGGCGCGCCTCCTGGACATCACGCTGACCCAGCGGGGCCAGTCCGCCGGCAGCCCCATCCCCATGGCGGGGGTGCCCTACCACGCGGCGGAAAGTTATCTCGCCAAGCTGGTGAGGCTCGGCGAGTCCGTGGCTATCTGCGAGCAGATGGGCGATGCGGCGGCGGCCAAAGGCCCGGTGGAGCGCAAGGTGGTGCGCATCCTCACGCCGGGCACGCTGACCGACGAGGCGCTGCTGGAAGAACATCGCGATAATTTACTGGCCGCGGTGCACGGTAGCGGCACACTCTACGGCATCGCCGCACTGGATCTCGGCAGCGGCCGCTTCACGCTGCTGGAAGCAGACGGCGATGAGGGCCTTTATGCGGAACTGGAGCGCCTCAAGCCGGCAGAACTGCTGTTCGGTGAGGACACGATGTTGCCGCGCGCCTTCACGGAACGCGCGGGCGGGCGCGCCCGTCCGCCCTGGCATTTCGATGCGGCCACCGCCACGCGACTGCTGACTGCGCAATTCAAAACCCATGATCTCGCCGGCTTCGGCTGCGAAGGCATGCCGGTGGCCATCGCCGCGGCCGGTGCGCTGTTGCAATATGTGCAGGAAACCCAGCGCACCGCCCTGCCGCACATCACCGGCCTCTCCGTCGAACGCCGCGATGAGGCGCTGGTTCTGGACGCCGCCACGCGTCGCAATCTGGAAATCGAAGCGAGCCTCGCCGGCCGGCCGGAACACACGCTTGCCGGCGTCATGGACCGCACCGTCACCGCCATGGGTGCGCGGCTGCTGCGCCGCTGGCTTAACCGGCCATTGCGCGATCACGCGTTGCTCCGGCTGCGCTATCACGCCATTGCCGCCTTGCGAGAGGACCAGCGTTATGAACCGCTGCGTGAAACCCTGAGCGGCATCGGCGATCTGGAGCGCATCCTGGCGCGCGTGGCGCTCAAGTCGGCGCGTCCACGCGATCTCGCGCAGTTGCGCTACGCCCTCGGCGAGCTGCCGGCGTTGCAAACTCAACTCAAGCCGTTGGATTCGCCGCTGATTGTCACGCTTGCAAGCGATATCGGCGAGCATCCTGGAATCCACGTGCTGCTGACCAAGGCCATCGTAGAAAATCCGCCGGCACTGGCCCACGACGGCGGCGTGATCACCGAAGGCTACGATGCGGAATTGGACGAGCTACGCAAGCTCAGCGAGCACGCCGATCAGTATCTTACCGATCTCGAAACCCATGAGCGCCGGCGCACCGGTATCCCTGCGCTGCGCGTCAACTACAACCGCGTGCACGGCTACTACATTGAAGTCACCCGCGCCCAGGCAGAAAAAGTGCCGGCCGATTATCTGCGTCGTCAGACGCTCAAAGGCGTGGAGCGTTACATCACGCCGGAGCTGAAAAGTTTCGAGGACAAGGTACTGTCAGCGCGCGAGCGGGCACTTGCGCGCGAGAAAACCCTGTACGACGAATTGCTGGACAGGCTGATTACCGAGCTGCCCGGCTTGCAGAAAACCGCGGGGGCTGTGGCGGAACTGGATGTGCTTGCCAACCTGGCAGAACGCGCCGACGTGCTGAAATTCACGACACCGGAACTGACGGATGCCCCCTGTCTGCACATCGAGGCCGGCCGGCATCCGGTGGTGGAACAGGTGATTGACGTGCCCTTTGTGCCCAACGATCTGGAACTCAACGATGCGCGCCGCATTCTCATCATCACCGGCCCCAACATGGGCGGCAAATCCACCTACATGCGCCAGGCGGCACTGATCGTGATCCTGGCCCATATCGGCAGCTGTGTGCCGGCGCAGAAAGCCGTCCTTGGACCACTGGACCGCATCTTCACGCGCATCGGCGCATCGGACGATCTGGCCGGCGGGCGCTCCACCTTCATGGTGGAAATGGTGGAAACCGCCAACATCCTCAATAACGCCACCGACAAAAGCCTGGTGCTCATGGACGAAATCGGCCGTGGCACCTCCACCTATGACGGCATATCGCTCGCCTCGGCGGCAGCCAGTTACATCGCGCGCGAACTCCGCGCCTTTACCCTGTTCGCCACCCATTATTTCGAGCTCACCGCCCTGCCTGAACTGGTGGAAGGCTGCGCCAACGTACACCTGGACGCTACCGAGCACGAACACACGCTGGTGTTCCTGCATGCGGTCAAGGAAGGCCCGGCGGACCGCAGCTACGGCCTGCAAGTCGCGGCACTCGCGGGCATCCCCAAGGCAGTCATCACCGAAGCCCGCGGCCGGCTGGCAGCCATGGAAGCTGAATCTCGCCAGCGGGAAAACAGGGAGTCCAAAGCCGCACCGCCACAATTCGGCTTATTTGCGCCGGAGAATCCGGTGCTGGCGGAACTTCACAACCTGGACGCTGAAAACCTCACGCCCAAACAGGCACTCGATTTGCTCTACAAACTGAAAATGAAATTATGAACCTCTGCTTTTGCCGGTCAGAATCTCGACCGCGCTCCGTTAATTTCCATTGCCGGATAATTCAGCTTTCCATTTGTTGCTGATCCGCTCCGCGTACTTATGGAAATAATAGCGTAGCCCAACTTGGCCGTGTTGCGCCCGTTAGTTCGAGGAATTGTGCGGGATGGCAAGCCTGTCACTTTGGATATATCAGCGTTGACGGTGATCCAATTGACGCGAAGATCTTTGTGTTTTCTGAAATATGCCAATAACTGATCGCGTTCGACAAAACAGTACTCACACCATGGTGCCCAGTATTCAAGCAGAGTAAATCTGCCAGCCGCGCTGGGCCCGATGGTAGGGGATTTACCATCAGGAGCCAAAACACCAAGTCGAGCGCTCAGCGATTTGCTATTTCGGAACGGAACAGGAAATGAAAATGCGTGATCCAGGAGGCTACCGAGGTTATTGGATGCGGCCGTACGTGCGAATATTTCTTGGCCATTTTTATCAAACAGATAAAGTTGCGGTAAAACGAAAACGCTGACGGTCGCGCTGGCCGTGCCATGCGCAGCCTGTTCCCTGGCCTTTGCCTCTCGGGCCTTTCCCTCTTGCATGGCTTTTTTCATCGCCGCCACGACCTGTGCCAGGAGAATTCTATCTGGCACCTTGTAGTGATACACACTGACTGACGTCGGCAAATTATGGAAACCTGCATAGAAATCGGGTGTTGCGGCTGAGGCTCCACTAAGCAAGAATCCCGCCAATACAATCAATGCCATCAGAAGATGAAATTTCATAGTGCACCCCTCCATAGGAATGCGGTTTGAACCACGACAGCAGGGCAAGTACTGACCACACACACCGCATGATACCGCGGGTGGCTAGAGGTAAGTGGGCAGCACCGTTTCGCTCAGATAACCAAGCACGCTGGCTCTGGACAGACGAATTGCGCTGGACATGCAATTTACCGATACACCACCGACCTCGGCGTTATGCGCTCTGAAACCGCCCATTTTGAAGAAATGCAATTACCTGCTCCGCAGCTTCTGGGTTAAACAGGAGGCCGGTATGAGTGGTTTTGACTTCGGCGTAATCCGTAGCGCCGGCCAGATGGGTTTCCTCTACCGACACCAGGCCGTCATGCGGTTCAGGCAGATCGGGACGCAGCGGATTCAGGCTGAAGCCTGCCGTGCCTGCAATCACACCGAGTTCGCGCTGCCCGTGCCATTGGGGATGGTATTCCTCGGCAAGGCCATCGGGACCACTTTGGCCGAGAATCCAGCCAAGATTTTTAGCGACCAGATTTCGTGCGGCCTGGCTGCCATGCACCGGCGAGCCCATGAGCACCACACGACCAGGTGGAATTTTCACACCCATTTCGAACATGCGCAGAATTACAAGACCGCCGAGACTGTGGCCGACCAGGTGCAGCTTTTTCGCCTTAAGACCAGCGATGTAATCCGCCAGCCGTTGGGCGTTGGCACGCACCGGCTCCAGCACAGTATGGTAGTGAAACTGATGAGTGTCGAAACCTGCCTGGCTCACGCGCAAACGCAGCAATGACAGTTCCAGGCCGGTCATGTAAAGGCCATGGACGAAGATAACGGTTTCTTTGGTTTCAGCCACGTGGTGTTCCAAATGTAGCGGCTGTATAGCCGCAACTGAAAAGGCGCTCCAAACTAACTTTACCCCAGCGGCCAAGCCCGGTGATACGGGTTCTGAAAACCGCGGCCAGATGGCCATCGCCACTCGGCTTCCGCCTGGGCAGAGGGAATCCACTATCATTAAAGGCCCTTGGATTCCGGCTTTGCCGTTATTCAAACTCTATGAACGACGCAACCTTACCCGGGCAGCGGCGCCGCAGTGTGGCGGTCATGGTCGGCCCCGTACAGGTGGGCGGCGGTGCGCTCATCGTGGTGCAGTCCATGACCAACACCGACACGGCGGATGTGGATGCCACTGTGCGTCAGGTGGCGGAACTCGCCCGTACCGGCTCCGAGTTGGTGCGCATCACCGTCAACACCGGCGCCGCGGCGGCGGCGGTGCCTCACATTCGCGAGCGGCTGGATGCGCAGGGCATTCAGCTGCCGCTCATCGGCGACTTCCATTAACAACGGCCACAAACTGCTGAGCGCTTATCCTGCCTGCGCCGAGGCATTGGCCAAATACCGCAGCAATCCGGGCAACGTGGGTCACAGCAGCAAACGCGATTCGCAATTTGCCACCATGATCGAGGTGGTGCTCAAATACCGACGGCCGGTGCGTATCGGCGTGAACTGAGGCAGCCTGGACCAGGACCTGCTGACGCGCATGATGGACGAGAATGCGGCGGCCGCAGCCCCAAGGACGCCAGGGTAGTGATGCAGGAAGTCATGGTTGCCTCGGCAGTGCTGTGTGCGCAGCGTGCCAAAGAGCTGGGACTTGGCCGCGACTGGATCATCCTGTCCTGCAAAACGAGTGGCGTACAGGATCTGATCGGTGTTTACACCCGCCTCGCCGCACGCTGCGATTACCCACTGCACCTAGGGCTCACGGAAGCCGGAATGGGCAGCAAGGGCATTGTGGCGTCCACTGCCGCCCTGGCGGTGCTCTTGCAGCAGGGTATCGGCGACACCATCCGCATCTCCCTCACCCCGGAGCCGGGCGGCGACCGTACCCACAAAGTGATCGTGGCCCAAGAGATCCTGCAAACCATGGGCTTCCGGGCCTTCATGCCGCTGGTGGCCGCCTGTCCAGGCTGCGGGCGTACCACCGCACCGTATTCCAGCAGCTCGCCCAGGACATCCAGGCTTACATCCGCGTGCGCATGCCGGAGTGGAAAAAGGCCTATGCGGGGGTGGAGAGTATGCAGGTGGCGGTCATGGGTTGCGTGGTGAACGGCCCGGGTGAGAGCAAGCACGCCAACATCGGCATCAGCCTGCCAGGCACCGGGGAGAACCCCGTAGCACCAGTGTTTGTGGATGGAAAGAAGACAATCACGCTCAAAGGCAACAAGATTGCAACAGAATTCCAGCGTATCGCAGAAGAGTATGTGAGAAGTCATTATGCATCCTGGGTCTGCATTCCCTTTCAAGTTTCTTACTGACCTCAGGTCATCACTTCTCAACCCCGCGGCTGAAGAAAGAACTATATAAGGTGGAAAACCGGCCTGCGAATTCTAGCTGGTAGAATTACGGGCAAGGCAGGGAATTCATGGGCAAAAGCAGCAAATACGTCGCCAAGGTCCCGGACAAGAACGGTTTCATCCCCTACACCGGGGAAGAGCACGCTGTCTGGCACGACCTCATTACCCGCCAACGCCCCAGCGTCGAAAAGTACGCCTGCGATGACTACTTGCAGGCCCTGGAACGGATGCACTTCCCCACGGACCGCATCCCCCAGTGCCAGGAAGTGTCTGCCGTGCTGCGCCGGCACACCGGCTGGGAAGTGGCGCCAGTGCCGGCGCTGATCCCCTTCGACCGCTTTTTCCAGTTGCTGGCGGACAAGAAATTCCCCGCCGCCTCCTTCATCCGCAGCCGTGAGGAAATGGATTACTTGCAGGAGCCGGATATCTTTCACGAGATATACGGCCACACGCCGCTGTTGACCGACCCGCGCTTTGCCGAGTTCACCCATGCTTACGGGAAGACGGGGGCGCGCGCCGACAAGAAAGACCATGTGTGGCTCGCGCGGCTCTACTGGTTCACAGTGGAATTCGGATTAATAAACACGCGCAAAGGATTGAAAACCTACGGCGCCGGCATCGTTTCGTCCTTCGGAGAAACCCCCTATTCCATTGACAGCGATAAACCGGTGCGCAAGCCTTTCAAGCCGGTGGATGCGCTGCGCACCCCCTACCGCATCGACATCTTCCAGACCACGTACTTCATCATCAACAGCCTGGAAGACATGTTCAATCTGGCTCACATGGACCTGATCGGCCTCATCAACGAGGCACGGCGGCTGGGCATGCATGAGCCTAATTTTCCGCCGGCTGAAAAGAAAGTTTCCTGGGCCTGAACCTGCGACCGCCACCCAAATCCACTCTGGATGAACCCACCACGAGGTCTTCTCATGACGGAACTGGCCGAAAAACACTGCGTACCCTGCGAGGGCGGCGTCAAACCCCTGACCCGCGAAGAAGCCGGGCGCTATCTCAAGAAGCTTGCGCCGGAATGGCAATTGTCCGCGGACGTCCGGCAGATCCAGCAGGATTTCAAATTCAAGGGCTTCAATGGCACCATGGGCTTCGTGAATGCCGTTGCCTGGATCGCCAACCAAGAGGGCCATCATCCGGACCTGGAAGTGGGTTACAACCACTGCCTGGTGCGTTATACCACCCACGCCATCGGCGGCCTGTCGGAGAACGATTTCATCTGTGCTGCCAAGGTGGACAAGCTACTGGCAAAATAGGGACGGTCTGGCACGGCGTCATGAATTTGGGCTGATGCCCGCAACGTGAAAGCGGATTCCGGAATTGGCGCCCGATGCATCACTGTAACCGGACACCTCGTGCATGGATTCTCTTGTGAGGCATTAAAGAGGCGGTTTCAACGCGCCAAGTCGGGTAAATCCCCCTGCAGACCCATGGCACGCCTCACAAATGCGTTCTTAAGCGGCGTAAAACGGTCTACAGCGCTCAATCCTGCATTGCGCAGCAGACACAGTGGTGCAATATCATTGCTGAAAAGCCGTTTAAAGCCGTCCAGCGCGGTAATCATCGCAAGGTTACCGCCCTTGCGCGCGCGTTCGTAACGGCGCAACACGCCCACATCACCGATGTCACGCTGACGGGCGTGTGCATCCAGAATCACTTCCGCGAGTGCGGCGGCATCCAGCAAGCCCAGATTTACCCCCTGTCCCGCCAACGGATGTACCACATGAGCGGCATCACCAATGAGCGCAAACCCCTGGCGTACGTATGCGCGCGCGTGCAACAGTTGCAGGGGAAAGCTGGCGCGCAGCGTGGTGGCGGTTGCTTTTCCGAGGATGGCCCCGCTCTCCTCGGTGACGGCGGCGCAGAAACCGGTGTCGTCCAGTGCGCGTATCTCGCCCGCGCGCCCTTCATCCAGCGACCAGACCACCGAGGAACGGCCGTCCTGGAGCGGCAACAGTGCGAGGGGGCCGCTGGGCAGGAAACGCTGCCAGGCGGTGCAACGATGGGGCTTTTCCGTCGCCACATGCGCCACGATGGCCTGCTGCCCATAGGAGCAGCCGCGGGTTCCGATGCCCGCCAGCTTGCGCGTCACTGACTCGGCACCGTCCGCCGCCACCAGCAGGTGCGTGCGTAATTGCCGCCCGCTGCGCAGCACCAGCGTCACACCCTGCGCATCGAATTCCACCGCGGCGGGTGTGACCGGATGGATAGGTGTGATGTGCGCGCCATTTCCGATCTGTTCCCACAGGGCGTGCTGAATCAGCCGGTTCTCGACGATATGCCCCAGCAGCGGTTCGCCCACGTCGGCACAATCAAAATGGATGCTGCCGCCGCCGGTGGCATCCCAAACGTGCATTTCGCGATACGGCGAGACACGTGCCATGCGGATGGCTTCCCAGGCACCCAAAGCGTCCAGGATGCGCTGTGAAGCGCGGGAGATGGCGAACACCCGCATATCCACCTCCGCCTCGGACGAGAACCGCGGTGGCTCACGCGCATCCAGAATGGCGATGCTCAGGCCGCTGTTCCGCAGTGCGGCAGCCAAGGCACCGCCGACGGCGCCGGCCCCCACGATGATGAGATCGAAATCGCGTTTCATATGCGCGTGGGGCTGACACCGCGGGCAAGACGCGGCAGGCGGCCGGCGAGACCCATGTTGCGACGCGTGAGCAAGTGGCGGGCCGGCGGCAGCAGCTCCAGCGCCAGCAATCCGGCGTTACGCGCCCAGGCCACTGGCGGCAACGGATTGATGAACACGCGCGCAAGGAAGTCTGTGAACAGGGAGGTGCCAAGCTGATCGCACCGGCGTGCCCGTATATAGGCGGCGAGTCGCTGCTCCTCACCCACATCACCGCCGCTGGCGGCGATATCCCCCAACGTGTCGGCCAGGACCGCCACGTCACGCAGCGACAGATTGAACCCCTGGCCGGCGATGGGATGCAGGCTGTGGGCGGCATTGCCTACCACAATCGCCCGGCGGTGCAGCTGCGCCCCGGCGCGCACCAAGCTGAGGGGATACGCCTGGCGTCTGCCGGCTTTCAGGAACCTGCCGCAGCGCCCGTTGAAACGATCGGCCGCGGTCTCCAGGAACTCCGTGTCCGTCATGGCGAGCATCGCCGGTGCACACCGGCTCGCTACGGTCCAGATGAGCGCATAACGATCCTCGCCCATGGGCAGGAGCGCCAGCGGGCCGCTGTCGGTGAAGCGCTCGAAGGCTATGCCCGGCTGCGGCCGTTGCACGCTCACGTTGCAGATGATGGCACTCTGGCCGTAGTCCCAGGTGCGCGTGGCGATGCCAAGCTGCTCGCGGATTGTTGAGCTGGCACCGTCCGCCGCCACCAGCAGGCGTGCGCTCAGGAGCCGCGCATCCGCTCCCTCTACCTTTGCGGTAACCGCATCGCACTGCACATTCACTGCGCCGAGTTTCGCCGGCGCCAGCAGGGTGACGCGCGGCTGGCGCAACAGAAATTCACCCAGGGCCCGGCCGATAATCCGATTGGGCACCACGTAACCCAGCGCAGGCACACGCATCTCCTGCGCATGCAGCCGCGTCATGCCGAAATGGCCGCGGTCGGATACATGAATGTGATGGATGGCGGTGGCTTCCGGCGCCATATGTTCCCACAGGCCGATGCTTTCAAAGATGCGGCGACTGCCCCAGGACACTGCCGTGATGCGCTCATCATAGCTCGGCTGGCCGTGACTGCCGAAGGGTACCGCTTCCACTACCGCAATTTTCAGCGGCAGCGGCAGCGATACCAATGCCGCCGCGAGACTCGCACCCACCATGCCGCCGCCGGCGATCAGGACATCGTAATCGCCGGCGGGCGGATGGTTATCCCCCTCGCCCTGCCCGCTCCTTCCCGGGGAAAGGCGGGGTTTGATTACGGTGGTGCGTCTCACTTCCTCACTCCTCACTACCCGTCCGGAGCCATATCACACCGACCTGCGTTGCATGAACGCTTCAATCTCATGCGGCTGCTTGATGAGTGCGCCGCTGAGGACTTCCGCCTCACCCCGCGTCACCAGCACGTCGTCCTCGATGCGCACGCCGATGTTCCACCAGCGCTTGTGTACGCCCCTGGTGCCGGCAGCAATGTAGATGCCCGGCTCCACCGTGAGCACCATGCCGGGTTCCAGTTCACGCCATTCGTCGCCTACCTTGTAGTCACCCACGTCGTGCACGTCGAGACCCAACCAGTGCCCCGTACGATGCATGTAGATGGCCTTGTAAGCTTCATCCTTGATGAGCTTGGATGGCGTACCCTTGAGCAGACCGAGTTTCACCAGGCCGGTGGTGAGCACCTTCACCGCTTCCTCATGGGGCGCGTTCCAGTGATTGCCGGCGCGTACTTTGGCGATGGCGGCGAGTTGCGCCTTGAGTACCAATTCATAGATCGCACACTGCTCCGGCGTGTAACGTCCGTTCACCGGGAAAGTGCGCGTGATGTCGGAAGCATAGCAATCGTATTCGCAGGCGGCATCAATTAACACCAGATCGCCGTCCTGGAGCGGGCTGTTGTTTTCCACGTAGTGCAGAATGCAGCCATTCCCGCCGCCGCCTACGATGGGATTGTAGGCGGTGGTGCCGCCATGACGGCGGAATTCATGCAGCAGTTCTGCTTCCAGCTCGCCCTCATTCATGCCGGGGCGGCAGGTGCGCATGGCACGCTCATGGGCCTTGACCGAAACCGACACCGCGTGCCGCATGACGGCGAGTTCCTGCCTGCTCTTGTAGAGTCGCATGTCGTGCAGAAAATGATCCAGAGACACAAATTCCTGCGGCGACTGGATACCGGTCTTGGCCTGGGCGCGCAGGCCGTTCACCCAACCGATGATGCGTTGATCGAATTCCGCATGATTGCCCATGGTATAAAACACCCGTTCACAGCGTTCCATGAGGCCCGGCAGAATGTCGCCGATATCGCTGATGGGGAAAGCATCATCGGCGCCATACGCGCGGCAGGCGCCCTCCGGACCCGCACGCCGGCCGTTCCAGGTCTCCATGAGCGGGTCGCGCTCACGGCAGAACAGGATGTATTCCGCCTGTTTGCGCCCCGGCACCAGTACCGCCACCGCGTCCGCTTCGGGGAAACCGGTGAGATAGTGGAAATCGCTGTCCTGACGGAAGGGATACTGGGTATCACGGTTGCGAATCTTCTCGTGCGCCGCAGGCACGATGGCGATGGTGTCGTGTCCCATCATGCGCATGAGTTCGCGACGGCGTCTGGAAAATTCTGCTGGCTGCATCTCGATTCCGGGTTTTCAGGGGGGGTTAATGTAAGCCGGGAGCGGCCCGGTGCGCACCGGGCTGCGGTGGATTGAGTTCTTCGAACAGGAGCTGCACACCCACGCGCACATATTCCACGATTTCGGTATAGGCGTTCTCGTCCTGTTCGTCGCTGTCCTGCGCCTCAATACCGGCGCGGGCGATCTCGGTCATGTCGCGCAATATCTCACCGGCATCGCCCGCAAGGTTTTCCAGCACGCCGGGCGTGCACCCCAGGCTAAGGCCATACAGAAATCCCCGGCACCACTCACCCAGGGCCGTTGCCCGTTGCGGCAGGGAGGTGTCATCCGCCGGCAAAAGGGGGTAAAAGCCCATGTCGGGCGCGCGCAGTAACCCACGCGCCTCCTCACTGAGGCCCAATAACAGCTCCCGGCATTCCGCCGCCGGCGCATCGCCTGCGACGCTTGCATCCAAGACGTTTTCAAGCCAGCCATTGCCGGCAGCGCATACGATCCCGCATACGGTGCCGTGACATTCCGCCGCATCAGCGTCCGTGCCGGCGCGCCTGAGTGCATCCTGCAGCAGATTGAAATTGGCGGGTGACAACGCGGCTCCGACGCAGACGGGAGGGCACTATGCTAGCACCGCCCGCCCCGTACATGAACTTGACCGCGTTGACCGCTTCACGGGTGCCGCTCTATAGTGTTTGCATGAGCGGCGATAAAATACGCGAACTGCTGGAACAGGAACTCAAGCGGCTGGAAGTCCGCGTGGAAGAACTGGTTGCGGCCTGCGGCAAACTGCGCGGGGATAATCAGTCCCTGCGGGAACGGCTGGAAAGCCTCAGCTCGGAGCGTGCCGGCCTGCTGGCCAAGAACGAGCAGGTGCGCGGGCGGGTGGAGGCCATGATTATCCGTCTCAAGGCCCTGGAGGAAAGCACATGAGCGAGGAACTTGCCCGCGTTACGGTGCGCATTCTCGACAAGGAATACCAGGTGGCCTGTCCGGACGACGAACGCGAGGCGTTGCTGGAGTCCGCCGGGCTCCTCAACCGCAAGATGCGAGAGATCCGCGAAAGCGGCAGGATAGTGGGCCTGGACCGCATCGCGGTGCTGGCCGCCCTCAATCTTTCCCATGAGATTTTGCAGAACCAGCACTCGGCGAACGAGGCGGATCAGTCTCTGCTCGGCCGGCTGCGCATACTCAATGACCGGCTGACTCTGGCTGCCGCCAGCGGCGGTCCGGCACACTAACATCCGGACCCGCGCGACAAATGCGACCGGGTTTGTTTCAGGGTATGGCGTCTCCTATGGTGTGCGATACGGGCTGGGTTACTCTTTGAGCCTAAATCAAAACCCCGGAGTTGGCCCGTTGACGTCGGTGTGCAGGTCCGCCATGCAGCGGAAAGCCTAAAGCATCACGGTCGGCTCCACCTGAACCTTTGGTTCAAGGGCGAAAGCCTGTAACGGCACTGATGGGAGACGCCTCTTTGATCTGCTGCGCGTGACTACCCGTACCACCCTCCGCCAGAAAATACGCGCCCGCCGGCGTGTGCTGGATGGTGCGACGCGCCGACAAGCGGCGGAATCACTGCTGACCATCGTCACCGCCTTACCCTGCTACCGGTCGGCACAGCACGTGGCTGCGTATGTGGCCGTGGAAGGTGAACTGGATCCGGAGTTACTGCTGCGGCGCGCACACGCTGACGGCAAACATGTTTATCTTCCGCTGCTGCCCCGGGAACGCAATGCGACTCTCGGATTTCTCCCCTGGGAGCCCGGCCTGCGCATGCAGGCAAACCGGCTTGGCATTCCCGAACCATCCGCCTCCGGGCACACCGCGATCGCCCCCCGGCTGCTGGATCTGGTACTCACCCCGCTGGTGGCTTTCGACAACCGCGGGCGGCGACTGGGGATGGGGGGGGGGTATTACGACCGTACTTTCGCCTTCCTGAAGACGGGTATAACCAAGCCGCTGCTGCTGGGACTGGCCTACGAATTTCAGCGATTCGATCCGTTATACGGGGAATCCTGGGACGTGCCGCTGGCGGG
The DNA here is from genome assembly GCA_021792635.1 of Natronospirales bacterium. Taxonomy (GTDB): domain Bacteria; phylum Pseudomonadota; class Gammaproteobacteria; order Natronospirales; family REEB76; genus REEB76. The sequence continues at coordinate 52,626 of JAJYUH010000004.1, forward strand.
AGTGGTGACGGAAAGCCACGTGTATTTTTTTGCGGAAAACCCACCAGCCGATCCATGAACTACTGGCTGATGAAATCCGAACCCGATGCCTTCAGCATCGAGGCGCTGGCCCGGATGCCACGCAAGACCGCTCATTGGGACGGGGTGCGCAATTTTCAGGTCCGCAACATGCTGCGGGACCAAATGCGCAAGGGTGACCTCGCCTTCTTCTACCACTCGAGTTGCGCCGTACCCGGCATCGTGGGCAGCATGAAAGTAAGCCGAGCGGGATACGCGGATTTCACGGCTTTTGTGCCGGAAAATCCTCATTTCGACCCGCGCAGCCGCCCGGAAAAACCTCTCTGGTACATGGTGGATGTAACCCTGGTAAGGCGCTTCCCGCGCCCGATCACACTCACCGAACTGCGTCGTCATGCGGTACTCAAGAACATGCTCATCCTGAGGCGCGGCAACCGTCTGTCCATCACGCCGGTCACCGCGAAACAATGGCATTTCATCCTCAAACTGGCTGCTGACACCTGACGGAGATGCAAGCACGGCGAAAACCATCCGCAAAATGCCGTTGGTGGTCGCACATGGCACTCCAAGATGCCTGCAAACGGCAAAATTACGCTCTAAACCGGCAAAAAATCTTTGCAAAACTGGAAATTTGCCTTTTCTTGTATATACTCAAGTGCGTGTGATCTAACCGGGAGGATCTTTGAAATGGCAAAGCGTAAAGCGAAGAAGACGAAAGTTGTGGCCAAGAAAAAGAAAAAGGCCGCTGTAAAGAAAGCCGCCCGTCGTGGCGGTCGTCGCAAGAAGGCCGGTGGCCGCAAGAAGAAAGCCGCACGCCGCAAGAAGAAAGGCGGCCGCAAGAAAAAAGCCGGTGGCCGCAAGAAGAAAGGCGGTCGTCGCCGTCGCAAGAAAGCCGCTGACGCGGCGATGTAAAGCCGCAAGGCTTTGCTTAAATAGGCCCGCTTTGGCGGGCCTATTTTTTTCCGGTTGCCTGCGGGAGGTCAGTGTATATGGGTACGGAAGACAAAAAGCAGCGGGCGGCCCGTGAAGCCCTCAAATGGCTGGACGATGCCCGGCTCATCGGTGTCGGCACCGGCTCTACCGTAAATCATTTCATTGATGCCCTGAGAGACCTGCGGGGACGCCTGGATGGCGCGGTATCAAGCTCCGTGGCTTCCACCCAGCGCCTCAAAGCGATGGGTATCCCGGTGCTGGATCTGAACGCCGCAGGAGCATTGCCGGTATACGTGGACGGCGCCGATGAAGCCAATTCCCGCCTGCAGCTGATCAAAGGTGGTGGCGGTGCGCTGACGCGGGAGAAGATCGTGGCGGCTGTCAGCAAGCGCTTCATCTGCATCGTGGATGACAGCAAGCTGGTGCGGGTACTCGGTGGCTTCCCGCTGCCGGTGGAGGTAATCCCCATGGCGCGCAGCCATGTGGCGCGGGAATTGGTAAAACTGGGCGGCCGGCCCGACTGGCGTCGGGATTTTATCACTGATAACGGCAACCATATCCTGGACGTGCACGGCCTCACGATACTCGACCCGCCGGCGCTGGAAACCGAAATCAACCAGATCACTGGCGTGGTCAGCGTGGGAATTTTCGCCCGCCGCCCGGCGGATGTGCTGCTGGTGGGCGAGTCAACCGGGGTACGGACGATACGGGGTTGAAGTGGGTCGGGACTGCGCCGGATTTTGCTGGAACTTACGGGTAGCAAAATTGGCTGGGGGACTAGGATTCGAACCTAGGTTGGCGGAGTCAGAGTCCGCAGTCCTACCGCTAGACGATCCCCCAAACAATCACCAAATTATCAGGGAACCGTCCCTGGTGGGCTTGCCGGCCTCGACATCCTGTCTCGGCGCCCATCGCATTGCGATGGGCCCTACCGCTAGACGATCCCCCAAACAATCACCAAATTATCAGGGAACCGTCCCTGGTG
>JAJYUH010000004.1:54571-161341 GCA_021792635.1 Natronospirales bacterium
AGGGAACCGTCCCTGGTGGGCTTGCCGGCCTCGACATCCTGTCTCGGCGCCCATCGCATTGCGATGGGCCCTACCGCTAGACGATCCCCCAAACAATCACCAAATTATCAGGGAACCGTCCCTGGTGGGCTTGCCGGCCTCGACATCCTGTCTCGGCGCCCATCGCATTGCGATGGGCCCTACCGCTAGACGATCCCCCAAACAATCACCAAATTATCAGGGAACCGTCCCTGGTGAGCCGACCAACTTCGGTATCCTGCCGAGCCGCTCGTCGCAGTGCGACGAGCCCTGCCATGCTTGAAACCATTCCTGGCGCACTTACCGGCCCCGACATCCGTGTCGTGGCGCTCGCCGGGATCGAAATACTACCGATTCGGGGCTGTATCAAGCATGCTCACGGTGCCATCCTTGACCGGCTCCCAGCTCGGCATCCATGCCTCGCGTTCGGCCGGATCGAAACGCCACCGGCATCTCGACTGAAAACACCAGCCTCACCCTGCCGCCAGACAATTCCACAGTGGAACCGTGCTGCTCCGGATTAACGCTTGGAGTACTGCGGTGCGCGCCGGGCCTTGTGCAGACCGACTTTCTTGCGCTCCACGGCGCGGGCATCGCGGGTCACCAGACCCGCCTTGCGCAGCGGCGAACGATGAACTGCATCGTAATCAATCAGTGCGCGGGCGAGACCGTGACGGATGGCGCCCGCCTGCCCGGTGGTGCCGCCACCCGCCACCGTAACGCTCACGTCGAGGCTATCCAGCTGGTTCACGACCTGGAGCGGCTGGCGCACGATCATGCGTGCGGTCACGCGACCGAAATATTCATCCAGCGGACGGCCGTTGATGAGGATGCGGCCCTTGCCTGGCTTCACAAACACGCGCGCCTTGGAGGTCTTGCGGCGGCCGGTTCCGTAATTGGTACTCACTGCCATTGGGTTTTTCTCTTGGGAAAATCAGGTTATTGAATATCCAGCTTCCGGGGCTGCTGCGCCGCGTGTTTATGTTCCGCACCGGCATATACCTTGAGCTTCTTGAACATGGCGCGGCCCAACGGATTCTTGGGCAGCATGCCCTTGACGGCGATCTCGATGACACGTTCCGGGTGGGTCTCCAGCAGCTTGCCGAGGCTGGTGTGCTTCATATTGCCGATATAGCCGGTATGATGGTGGTACATCTTGTCCCGCACCTTGTTGCCGGTGGTATGCACCTTGTCTGCATTGATCACCACGATGTAATCACCGGTATCCACGTGCGGCGTATATTCAGGCTTGTGCTTGCCGCGCAAGCGGCGCGCCAGCTCGGTGGCCAGGCGGCCGAGGGTCTTGCCGCTGGCGTCCACTACATACCAGTCGCGCTTGACGGATTCCGCCTTGGCTGAAAAAGTCTTCATGAACCAGAACTCCGGGGAAGCTGCGGAAAAGGTCGCAATGCTACGCGACACCCCCTGATTTTTCAACCGCTCGGACGCACCCGCGGGGCCCAGGGCATGTACAGGGCTATCCTAAATAATCAATTGAATCAGCCAGTTATTATATCTTGAGACGTTCGACCACCCGTCCATGGAGCAGATGTTCCTCGACGATCTCGTTGATGTCATCCTGATCGGAATAGGTGTACCAGACCGCGTCAGGATACACCACAGCGACGGGTCCTTCGCTGCAACGATCCATGCAGCCCGCCTTGTTTACCCGCACGCCGCCCGGCCCGGCGATGCCGAGCGCTTTCACCCGCTGTTTGGCATAGCCGCGCAGGTATTCGGCATCATGGTTCTGGCAGCAGGGCGAGCCGTCCTCGCGCTTGTTGGTGCAGAAAAAAATATGGCGCCGATAGTAGGGCATGGAAAAATCTGGTCTCACCGTCAAAGTCCGTCCATTTCAGCCCCCCGCCTTGCCGTTCAGAATGTGTAAACGAGCGAGATGGAGGTGATGGTATCGGTGTTCTTGAAACCGGGTAGAACGTTGCTGTTGTATCTCACAGTGTAGGACACGGACAGAGCGAAATTGCCGGCCAGATTGGTAGTAAGCGCGGTAATGGACTGGATAAAGGTGTTATTCGTACCATGCTCGTCGCTGATATTCTCGGAAAAGTTGCTCTTCCCGCTGAATTTCCACAGATAACTGGCGGCCAGCCGTTCCACGAACTCGCTGCTGCCGGTAGCGTTAGTGTACTGAGTCTGACGCGCACCGCCGCCGATTTCCACGTCCAGTTGCTGGGTAGCGGTGGACAACAGGCGACGGCCGTAACCCAGAATTTCGGAGGTACGCCGCCGGTAACCGCTGAAGGTATCCCGCAGATAATCCGCCATACCGAATACGTAATCCCTGTCAGTGAAATTGTAATCGCTCTGGCCGTTGAGTTCATAGCTCTGTGCGGTGGTGGTACTGTTCTGGCTGGCATTGATGCCCTGGAAGGAAAGCGCGTCCTGCCACTTGCCATTCTTGTACCCGACCAGGGCATGGCCGTTCAGACTGCGGGTATTGGTATTGCCGGTGGTGGCCAGGTAACCGAGCGACACGGAACCCTGCCAACCCGGTTTGGTAGCCACCTTCCTGGCGGCATCGGCATTCGCCTCTATCTGCGCCCAGTAGGAATCCGCGTACGCGGTGCCGGTCAGCGCAAGCAACAGAGCAACCACTGCCAATAAAGGCCTTGGGCACATGCAGGCTCCTCCTGGAGCAGATAACAGGAACAACCAAACAGGATTTTCCAAGCGTATCCGGCCGGATGAAGTAAGCGGCGTCGCAGGCTGTATCATAACGCATTTGTCGCGCCCTGACAGTTGGCGTTGCCTCTCATGCCGCAGACCTTTCCGGATTTTCCCCTTGCCGACGCCGATAAGTGCGTGAAATGCGCGCTATGCCTGCCTCACTGTCCCACCTACCTGCAAACCCGCGACGAAGGTGAAGCGCCGCGCGGACGCATTGCGCTGATGCAGGGTTTCGCCAGCGGCGCGCTGGCAATCACTCCTCGCCTTATGGCGCATCTGGATCGTTGCCTTGCCTGCCGTGCCTGCGAAGCGGTGTGCCCCGCGGACGTGCCCTACGGCAAGCTCATAGATGCCACACACCTGGAATTCGTCCGGCAAGGGCACGGGGAACCGCCCGCTGTGCGCCTGTTTGCAGCCTGCATGCGTCGCCCCACGCTGCTGCGTGCATTGCACGGTTTCCTGTGGTTTGCACAACGCCTCGGTTTGCCCAGGCTTGCTGTCATCTCGCCCCGCCTGACCCGGCTTGTGAAAGCTCTGCCGCGGTTGTCTGCCCCGCACCGCTGGCGTGACGTGTACGCGCCGCCTCAGGAAAATGCGCAGGAAGTTGCGCTGTTCCTCGGCTGCATCGCCCGCGTGACCCAGCCGGCCGTAACCCAGGCTGGCATCAGCGTGCTGAACGCGCTCGGCTATCGTGTCCGAATCCCACAGGGGCAGGTCTGCTGCGGCGCGCTGGATCAGCATGCGGGCCGACCTGCTCAGGCAGCAGCACTCGCTTCGAAAAATCTTGACGCCTTCGACACGGATACCGGCACGCCTTTGCTGCATACCGCAAGCGGCTGTGGGGCAACTCTGAATGAGTATCCGCTGCTGGTTACGGATGCGCGTGCCGCTGGATTCAGCGCGCGCACTCGTGATATCAGCAGTTTCCTCACAGGCCAGAGCCGGCTTGGCCAGATCCAATTCAAACCCTGGCAAGCACGGGTGCTGGTGCACTCCCCCTGTACACTGAAAAATGTGCTCAAGGCCGACAAGGCTGTGGCTGGATTGCTGCGCTGCATCCCCGGATTGCACGTCGAAACGCTGCCTACCGGCACCGGCTGCTGCGGCGCAGCGGGCGCTTATATGCTCACCCAGGCGCAAACCGCAGACCACTTGGCGGATACCATCGCCGCGGCGGTGGAACGCATCCGGCCGGATGCGCTGGTCACGGCGAATGTAGGTTGCGCCCTGCACTTGCGGGCGGCGCTGCAACGTCGCGGTCTCGGCACCCCGCTATTGCACCCCGTGGAAATCCTTGCGCGTCAACTGGCGGATAAAATGGCGCTATAATTTCAGGATGCGCACTGCGTGCTGCCTCAGCCCCCTGGACCGGTTCATTGCCGAATTGGATCGGGCATTGCGCTCCGCCTGTCCTGCATCATTCCACACCGCCGCACGCGAGAATCCGGCCGCTGCACAACCGGCGAATGAGTTAAGCGCACAGGAACGCAGTCTCTCCGGCCGTCTCATGCGCGTGAATCACGCCGGTGAAGTGGCCGCCCAGGCGCTGTACCAGGGACAGGCCTTCACCGCCCACAGTGACGACATGCGCAACGGCATGGCACAGTCAGCCGCGGAGGAGATTGACCACCTGGTCTGGTGTGAACAGCGTCTCCAGGAGCTGCGTGCTTCCACAAGCCGGCTCGATCCCTTCTGGTACCTGGGCTCGTTCGCCATCGGCGCCCTGGCGGGACTCGTGGGTGACAAGTTCAGCCTCGGTTTCGTGGCGGAGACCGAGCATCAGGTGGTGCAGCATCTGCAGGGACACTTGCAACGCCTGCCGGCTGGCGATCAAAAAAGTCGCGTGATCTTGCAACAGATGAAAGAGGATGAAGCGCGCCACGGCAGCACTGCAATCCGCGCCGGCGGCAAATCCATGCCGGCAAGCGTGCGTGCCCTCATGCGGCTCACGGCAAAAATGATGACCGCGACGGCGTATTGGATTTAGCGCGGAAATCATGGCGAACGGCCAGCCATGACGGCCGGGCTGAAACGCAACCCCGCCACAAATCAGGCAAACGCCAGCACGATCAGCGCCATGCCCACAGCAATCATGGCGTAGCCGCGCCCCCGGCTGCGGCTGAAACTGATGTTCTGCCGCTCCGGCTGAAGCAGATGCCGCATATTTTTCAGACTGTTGAACCTGCTGTGGGCAAATTCTTCCGATTTGAGCCAATCTCCCCGTTGCACATCCTTGTCGCTGCTGGATGCGCTCCACAGAATCAGCGCGCCGTAGATTAAAGCAAGCGCACCGGCAACAACAAGCAGGGTATTTATCAATGACATGCTGAAACTCCCGTACCGTTGTCCACTTACTGTATTTCAGCCCGGCTGCCTTTCCTGATATTACGTCCGGAAAATATCTCCAGCATCTCGTTTTCCAGCCGCTGACGGATGCGCCCCGCCTCCCGGGGTTTGAGCTCACCCACGCCGGTACCGAAGAGATAATTATTGAGATCCAGGTCCTTGAGAATCATCTTGGTGTGAAAGACGTTTTCCTGGTACACGTTCACATCCACCATGCGGTAACGCTCGCGGGTGTCCTCCGACAGGAAATTCTGGATGGAATCCATGTTGTGGTCAATAAAATGCTTGGTGCCATGTATGTCGCGGGTGAAGCCGCGCACGCGGTAATCCACGGTCACAATATCAGATTCGAACACATGGATGAGATAGTTCAGCGCCTTGAGCGGTGAGATACGCCCGCAGGTGGACACGTCTATATCCGCACGAAAGCTGCTGATGCCGTTGTCCGGATGGCTCTCCGGGTAGGTGTGCGCGGTGATGTGGCTCTTGTCCAGATGTGCCACCACTGTGCGTGGTAACGGACCCGGTGACTCGCCGCCGTGGGCGGTGGCCAGCGCCTGAGACGCCATCGGTTCCTCGGAGATAAGCATGGTGACGGAAGCGCCCTGGGGGTCATAATCCTGATGCGCAACATTCAAGATCGTGGCACCGATGATATTGGAGACATCCCGGAGAATCTGCGTCAGGCGCTCGCCATTGTAGGCCTCGTCAATGTATTCGATGTATTCCTTCTGATGGCGTTCGTTGAGCGCATAGTTGATATCGTATATGTTGAAACTGAGGGTCTTGGTCAGATTGTTGAAACCGTGCAGTTTCAGCCTGTTGAGCGTTGGTGCCAATGCTGGGGGCCCCCGGCCGGATTTATGGGAACGCGCCGCACATTGCGCCTATTTTATCCGCAATTGCCCAGCGGGGACCGGAACAAGGTAAACCTTTATTGAGCCCGCGCGTAGAGACCCGGGCAACCCGCGCTTTATGTCACGCTGAACGCTGTCCGCAGAAGTAATTTATCCCTGCGGCTGCATGGGCCGATCGCCGGGAACATGCTGGCTTAGAGAGTCTTGGGGTACACGGGAACAGACAGGCATGCAACACGGGCAGACACGGCATTCCGGCTTGGCGGCTATTGACCGTTTCCTGAGTCATTGCCATGTTCGGCGTGTGCCCGCCAAGGCGGTGGTCATCAGCGTCGGTGAGGCGTCCACCTCGCTGTTCTTCGTCGTGGAGGGCTCGGTGGCCGTCATCAGTGAAGACGAAGACGGCAACGAGATCGTGATGGCTTACCTCAACCGCGGCGAGTTTTTCGGCGAAATAGGACTGTTCCAGGCAGAAGCAACGCGCAGCGCCCGGGTGCGCACCCGCAGCGAATGCCTGCTGGGGGAAATCAGTTACACGCGCTTCCGCGAACTGGCCCGCAGCGATCCGGACCTGCTGTTCGAGCTGGCCGGCCAGCTTGCGGCACGCCTCAAGGTCACCACCCGCAAAGTGCGGGATCTGGTGTTCCTGGATGTCACCGGCCGCGTCGCGCGCACGCTGCTGGATCTGTGTGAGCAGCCGGACGCCATGACCCATCCCGACGGCATGCAAATCCGCATCAGCCGTCGGGAAATCGGCCGTATCGTGGGTTGTTCGCGGGAAATGGCGGGGCGGGTACTCAAGTCCCTGGAAGAGCAGTCGCTGATCTCGGTCGCCGGCAAGACTATCGTGGTATTGGGCGCCCGGCCGGGCAGCAACGAAAAAAGCGCCTCCCATACAGGCCGGTTTCTGCAAAAAGACCCCCCAGAAAATAGCGGTGCCCGATAACGCCTCAGTCGGCGAACAACTCGTGCAGCTTTACCCCCGGGTCCGGCGCGCGCATGAAGGTTTCGCCTACCAGGAACGCCTGGACCCCCCGGGCGCGCAAGTGCGCCACGTCCGCGCGCGTGCGGATACCGCTCTCCGTCACCACCAGGCGATCACCCGGAATCTTCGGGAGCAGGGACAGGGTCGTTTGCACATCCGTATGAAACGTATGCAGGTCACGGTTGTTGATGCCGATGAGCGGCACATCGAATCTTAGCGTACTCTCCAGCTCCGTTTCATCATGCACTTCCACCAGCACCTCCATGCCCAGATCAGCCGCCAGCATGGCGAGATCGCCGAGCATGGCGTCACCCAGCGCCGCCACGATCAGCAGGACACAGTCCGCGCCCAGCACCCGCGACTCATACACCTGCCAGGGATCAATAATGAAGTCCTTGCGCAGCACCGGCAGTGGACAGGCTTGCTTCGCAACGTGCAGGTAAGCGACATCGCCATGGAAGTATTTTTCATCCGTGAGCACGGACAAACAGGTGGCGCCGGCGGCGGCATAGCTCGCGGCCAGGGCTGCCACGTCGAAGTCCTGCCGCAGCATGCCACGGCTGGGTGAAGCTTTCTTGATCTCGGCGATGACGCCGGGCCGGTTATTCCGCACTGCCTGCGTCAGCACGCCGAGAAAGTCGCGTGTCGGTGGCAAGCTTTCCAGCGCAGCACGCAGGCCGGCGAGTGGTTGCATCCGGCTGCGTGTCTCCACCTCCACTACCTTGTCGGCGAGGATGTGCCTGAATATATCCGGTGTATCTTTCACTGAGTGACTTCCACCAGCCGCTTGAGCCTTTGCTCCGCTTCACCGTTTCGCATGACCTGGCGCGCCTGTTCCACTCCCTCCACCAGTGTCGAACTCAGGCCGGCCGCATAGATGCCCGCAGCGGCATTCAGTGCCACCATGTCAAATGCCGCCCCCGGCTGACCGGCCAGCGCCTGGCGAATACACGCCAGGCTCTCCTGCGCACTCTGCACATGCAGGCCACCAAGTGACTGCGGCGCGATGCCGTAGTCCCCGGGCCGTACGGTATAACTGCGAATCTGGCCATGCTGCAACTCGCTCACCCAGGTGGGCCCGGCGACGCTGATTTCATCCAGACCATCGTAGGAATGCACCACCAGCACATGCTCGCTGCCCAGCATGCGCAGTACCTTGGCAAGCGGCTCCACCCAACGCTGCGCGAACACACCGAGGAGTTGATTGGGCGCCTCAGCCGGGTTGGTGAGCGGCCCCAGCAGATTGAACAACGTGCGCGTGCCGAGCTCCTTGCGCGGTGCGGCCGCGTAGCGTGTGGCGCTGTGATGGGCGGGTGCATACAGGAAACCCAGACCCACTTCATCAATGCACTTGGCGATGCGCTCCGGCGGCAGATCCAGCTTCACGCCCATGGCTTCGAGTACATCGGCGCTGCCGGAATTTCCGGACATGGCGCGGTTGCCGTGCTTGGCCACGCGTCCGCCGGCCGCCGCCACCACGAACGCGGCCGCCGTGGAAACATTGAACAATCCCTTGCCATCGCCGCCGGTGCCGCAGGTATCCACCAGATAATCTTTTTTCACGCTCACGCGCACCGCAAGCTCGCGCATGACGGTAGCGGCCGCGGCAATCTCTTCCACGGTCTCGCCCTTGGCGCGCAGGCCGGCCAGGAACCCGCCTATCTGGATGGGCGTGGCGCCGCCGGTCATGATCTGCCGCATCACCGATTCCATATCTGCGCGCGACAGGTCTTCCCGGTCCACGATGCGGCTGATCGCTTCTTTGATATCCAAGTGAATCACTCCTATCCATCATCCCCTCTCGCGCTTGCCGGAGAGGCGGGTCGAGGGAGACATGCCTTCCTCACTGCGTACCAAGAAAGCAAAAGATGAATGCTATTGCTGCAAAAAATTTTTCAACAGATCATGCCCATGCTGCGTGAGAATGGATTCCGGGTGAAATTGCACGCCTTCCACCGGCAGTTGGCGGTGGCGCACGCCCATGATTTCTTCCCTGCTGCCGTCGGGGTTTTCGGTCCAGGCGGTGATTTCCAGACAATCGGGCACACTGTCTTGCGCGATCACCAGTGAATGATAGCGCGTAGCCTCGAAAGGCCGGGGCAGCCCGGCAAATACGCCCTTACCGTCATGCTGGATCAGCGAGACCTTGCCGTGCATTATGCGATCCGCATGCACAATTTTCCCGCCATAGGCCTGGCCGACGGCCTGGTGGCCCAGACATACACCCAGGATCGGGATGTGCCCACCCAGCCGCTGGATAAGCCGCAGCGAAATCCCCGCCTCGCTGGGCGTGCACGGTCCGGGTGAGATGACAATGCGTTCCGGGTGCAGCGCTTCAATATCCCTGAGGGTGATCGCATCATTGCGATACACGCATACCTCAGCGCCCAACTCGCCCAGATACTGCACCAGGTTGTAGGTGAAGGAGTCGTAGTTATCAATCATGAGGAGCATGTCTTACCTCCCACGATAGAAAGCTGTGCGGCCTTCGGCCGCGTGATTTATCCGGGGCTTTCGCGCCCCTGCGACGAACCCCTTTTCTTTGCTTGTCCAAAGAAAAGGGGCGAAAAGAAAAGACGCCCCCGGAGTCCACCGCTTCGCGGTTCCCTGTGCGCTTCCCTCGTTCGGGGCTTCGCAGACGGTGCATCCTTGCACCGCTGCGAAGGCTCGCCATCCATGGCTTCGCCCGTTTCGCGGCCTGCCCTTCACTCGGTCCAGTACTCGGTGGTCTCCAAGGGGACCGGAGAGACAAAGAAAGAACGCTCACATTCGGCGTGAGCGTTTCTTCAGACACCCGGGGATTCCGCAATAAATCTCCACGGCCGCAGACCGCACAATACCGCGCTGCGCGTTCACAACGCACCTTCCCCATTGGTCATCGCCACCGCACGAATCAGCGCCTGACCCTTGTTCAAAGTCTCCTCCCATTCACGTTCAGGAATGGAGTCGTGCACGATGCCGGCGCCGGCCTGTACGTGCAGATAGCCATCCTTGATTACCGCCGTGCGAATGGCGATGGCGGTATCCAGGTTGCCGTTCCAGCCGACATAGCCCACCGCGCCGGAATAAATGCCGCGCTTTACCGGCTCCAGTTCGTGGATGATTTCCAGGGCCCGCAGCTTGGGAGCGCCGCTCACGGTGCCCGCCGGAAAGCAGGCGCGCAGCACGTCCAGTGGCCCAAGGCCGGCGCGCAATCTGCCCTGTACCTGGGACACAATGTGCATCACGTGGGAATAACGCTCGATCACCATGTTGTCGGTGACCCGCACGCTGCCGGTCTCGCTGATGTGTCCCACGTCGTTGCGCCCCAGATCCAGCAGCATCAGATGTTCGGCGCGCTCTTTGGGATCCGCCAACAGTTCTTTCGCCAGGGCTGCATCGTCCGCCGGCGTACGCCCGCGCGGCCGGGTACCGGCAATGGGTCGCAGGGTTACGCTGCCATCCTCCACGCGTACCAGCACTTCCGGTGAGGAGCCCACCACCTGAAAACCGTCAAAGTTGAGATGATACATATAAGGCGATGGATTCAGAACGCGCAGCGCGCGATACACGTCCAGGGCACTGCCGGCGAATGGCGCAGTAAGCCGCTGCGACAGCACCACCTGCATGATGTCGCCGTCGTGGATATAGTCGCGCGCCTTCGAGACGGCGGCGCAGAACGCGTGTTTGTCAAAGCCGGACTGGAATTCGCCGGCTACGCTGCCTGCATAGCCCGGCAAGGAGGGATAGCGCAGGGGTCCGCGCAATCGCGCCGCCAGATACTCCAGCCGTCGCTCCGCCTCGACCAGCGCATCCGCTTTCTCCACGTCCGCGTGCACCACTAATTGCAAAGTACCGCGCAGATTGTCGAAGATCACCAGTTCCTCGGCTGCCAGCAACAGGATGTCCGGACAGCCGAGCCTGTCCGGTTTGGGGCCGCGGATGCTCAGGCGCGGCTCGATGCAAACCGCAATTTCGTAGCCGAAGTAACCCACCAGTCCGCCGCTGAAACGCGGCAACCCTTCGATCATCGGTACACGCCGGCGTTGTCGCAGCTGCTCAATTTCAGCCAGCGGATCCTCAGTCGGCAATTGTTCCTCGTGTTGACCATTGCGGACCCGCAACACGCCGTTCAGGTAACTGATGGCCGTGCGTGCCGGCAGGCCAATGATCGAATACCGGCCCCAGGTTTCGCCGCCTTCCACCGATTCCAGCAGGAACGAATTCGGTGCGTCGGCAAGTTTGAAATAGACGCTCAGCGGCGTGTCGAGATCCGCAAGAACCTCCCTGACCACGGGGATGAGGTTATAGCCGGCGGCCCGGAGGGCATCAAAACGCTGCTGGTCCATGAACGGTCACCTGAAAACGGAAACGACGGTTTGCCGTGAAACGCAAAAACGCCGACCTCACCATCGCCAGGTGCGGAATTTCTCGACTCCGTTCAGGTTGACCGGAAAAGACATGGGGTAACGGCCTTTGATCAACGGCGTGCGGGACACGCCATGCAGTTAAACATACCGGCTCGCGGACGCGGGAGCAAGCCCCGCCGCCCATTTTTCCAGCAAAGGCGGCAATTCCGCGAGGGAGTCCAGCATCGCGTCCGGTCTGAGCACGCTCACGTCCTGCCCGTAACCATAGCGCACGCCTACGGCGCCGAAGCCCGCGGCCCGGGCCGCGAGCATGTCGTTTCTGGAGTCGCCGACCATGCAAGCCTGCTGCGGCGTGACGCCGAATTGCCGTGCGGCATGCAACAGGGGCAGCGGATGCGGTTTGCGCTGCGTCAACGAATCGCCCGACAGCACCACTCCGAAATAGGAACGCAGCGCCAGCGCCTCAAGCAGCGGTTCGGTGAATTCCGCCGCCTTGTTGGTGATGCAGGCCATGGCGCAGTCCCGCTCACGCAGGGATTGCAAGACATCCAGCGCACCCGGATACGGCCGCGTCTCCACTGCCAGATGCGCGTGATAGGCGCGGCGAAAGGCCTCAAAACCGCGCGCATACAAGCCGGGTTCCGGTTCCCCGTCCGGTGTGCCGGTGAGCGCGCGTTTTACCAGCCTCCGAACGCCATCGCCCACCCAGGCGCGTATTTTGTCGCCGCTGGGCGCCGGTAGGTCCACTTCGCGGAGCATTTGATTCAGCGCATGCGCGATATCCGCCACGCTGTCCACCAGCGTGCCGTCCAGATCAAACGCAACCATCCCGATTCGCGTCATGCGCCCGCGGCATGTGCGACTTCGGCGCGCATCGCCCGGATGACGGCCGCATAATCCTTGGCGCCGAAGATGGCCGAGCCGGCCACAAAGGTGTCGGCGCCGGCCGCGGCGATCTCGCGGACGTTCTCCACTTTCACGCCGCCGTCAATTTCCAGGTGGATGTCACGACCGCTTTTTTCTATGAGTGCACGCGCATCACGGAGTTTGTCGAGACTGGAACGGATGAATGACTGGCCGGCAAAACCCGGGTTGACGGACATGACCAGCACCATGTCCAGCTTGTCCATCACATACCGGAGGAGATCGAGCGGGGTGGCGGGGTTGAATACCAGCCCCGCCTTGCAGCCGCTGTCACGGATCAGTTGCAGGCTGCGATCGATGTGTTCACTGGCTTCCGGATGGAAAGTGATGTAGCTCGCCCCCGCCGCGGCGAAATCTCCGATCAGCCGGTCCACCGGTTTCACCATCAGGTGCACGTCAATTGGCGCCGTCACACCGTGCTTGCGCAGCGCGGCGCATATCACCGGCCCGATCGTGAGATTGGGCACGTAATGATTGTCCATCACGTCGAAATGGATCAGGTCCGCGCCAGCCTTGAGCACGGCATCCACCTCTTCACCCAGGCGGGCAAAATCGGCGGAAAGAATCGAAGGCGCGATGCGAAAATCCCGCATGATGAAGTCCCGACCGGTTTCCGTATGAAAAGGCGCTACACTTTACCCTATCGGCCGGCCCAACGACCACCGCTGGCGAGCTTCAGTACAAACCGCGGGGAACCCGCCCTCATGCACGCTTTCGCCATGGCCATGGCCATCGCTTTCCATTCGCTCTCCGCCGTCATCTGGGTGGGCGGCATGTTCTTCGCCTACCTGGCGTTGCGACCCGCGTTGACGGACCATAGCATACTCGCCCGCGCCCATCTCTGGGTCGCGGTGTTCAGGCGCTTCTTCCCATGGGTGTGGCTCAGCATCACGATGCTGCTGGTCACCGGATTTTTCATGATCTTCACGGCCTTCGGCGGCTTCCGGCAGATACCGCTGTACATGTACGTCATGCTGACGCTCGGCATTCTCATGATGCTGCTGTTCGCACATGTGTTTTTTGCACCTTACCGGCGTTTGCGTCACAGCGTGGAAACCAACGATGAAACCGCGGCAAGGAAGGCCATGAACCAGATCCGCATCGTCATTCTTGTCAACCTGGTCCTGGGCCTGATCGTGATCTTCGTGGCGACCACGGGGTCCTACTCGTTTTACGACTGAGCGCGATCCTGCGCAGGCGAACGTGTGTACCCGCGGGAGCTGCGCAAATTTTTCAAGCCGGTTTGACGCCCACCACATATACGAGGGTTTCCTTCCGCTGACCCGGTGGCGGTGCACTTCTCAATCCGAGACATTCCAGCAGACCGGCAGCAGTGGCGCGGCTCCACCAGAGGTACGGGAACGAAACATTGCGTGGCTCAAAGACAAATCCCGCGTGGCGGATCATCTTCAGATACTCATCTGCGGTTCTCTGCACTTCCATGGGATGACGGAACAGAATGCGGATGACCCAGGTACAGATATATTCACGGGTGGATTCCGCAAACAGCAACACACCGCCGGGTTTCAGCACCCGGTGGAACTCCGCCAGGGCTGCTTCCTGGTGCACCAGATGATGGAAAGTCTGATGGCAGAAAATCAGGTCAACACAGGCATCCGGCAACGCGATGGCGCTGCAATCGCTCCTCAGCAATTCCACCGGGATGCCCTGTTCAGCCGCTGTATCTTGGGCGCGCAGCAACCCTCTGGCCTCCGCATCCAGGCCTATCAATCGCCGTGGCCGGAATTTGCCGTGCAGCAGGCGGAACGCCTTGCCCTGTCCGCAACCCGCGTCCAGTACCACGGGATAACTTGCCCGGGGTTCGCTGATCAGACCTACCAGTTCATCAAGCGTGATCTCGACGACATGCTTTTCCCAGGTGTAGGTACCCAGAAACCAGAAGCCGAAACGGGATTCGGGAACAAACTCCCCTGGCCGGCGTTCATGCCTGGCGGGCCGCCACAAGTCGTCGGGCATGGCTCACCTCACCCCGCTTCACTGCGGTTCGTACGAGTGTATACAAAGCAACATCTTATTTCATGCCGCGTGCCGCTTTGAGGGTCTCGTAGGCCACATTGATCTGCTTGGCCTTTTCCTGGGCGAGTTTGAGCATCTGCTCCGGCAGACCGCTGGCCACCAGCCTGTCAGGGTGATTCTGTTTCATCAGCCGACGGTAGGCATGCTTGATTTCCTCATTGCTGGCATCCGGTTTCACACCCAGGGTTTGATAGGCGGCCGCGAGCCTGTCGGGGCGCAGTTGGGAGGGAGCTTCTTCCCCGCCGAAAGCCTGCTGGGCGCGGATAAATTCCTCGTACCGGTGCAGTTCAATGGGTGGAATGCCGAGCACGCCGCAGATACGGTTGAAAATGGCCTGTTCAGCGGGGCGCAGCACGCCGTCCGCAAACGCGGCATGCAGTTGAATCTGCAGAAACATGCGCAACAGTGCGGGGTGATCGCCGCATTCGTCACGAAACCGGATGAGCATGGCGTCGAGGGGGAAATCCGGCTGTTTCCCGCGGTTAAAGAGTTCGATGGCGGCATGCTGCTGTTCGGCATTCAGGTTCATCTGCGCCATGATGGCGCGAGCGGCGCGGATCTCGTTCTCCGATACGCGGCCGTCGGCCTTGGCGATGTGGCCCATTACCGAAAAGGTGGTGTTGAAGAATACCGCCTGCGCGCGCTCGGTGTGACCGCCTACCCAGCCGGCACGCACGCGGCCGGAAGTCAGGCTGTAGCCCAATGCCGCGCCGAGCAGCGCGCCCAGCGGACCCCCCAGCGCGTAGCCCAGCGCGGCGCCGATCAGCATTCCCCACCAACCCATTAGGCATCCTTAAGCAACGAAAAAGGCGCACATTCTAGCAGCCGCCGCATCTGCGGCTGGACAGAATTTCCAGGCTCACGGAAGATAGGCGCCCCCGGCTTCTTTCGTTCCAGGACGCGCGTATGTCTGTGCAACCCGCCACGCTTTTTGAAACCCACCTCAGGGATCTGCCGCTGATCCATCGCGGTAAGGTGCGCGATATCTATGATGCCGGAGCGGAACACCTGCTGATCGTCACCACCGACCGGCTCTCGGCCTTCGACGTGGTGCTGCCGGATCCCATTCCCGGAAAGGGCGCGGTGTTGACCGGCATCTCGCGCTTCTGGTTCGAGCGCACGCAGCACATCATTCCCAACCAGCTCACCCGCCTCACACTCGCCGATGTGGTAAAGGATCCGGCCGAGCGGTTGCTGCTGGAAAACCGGGCCATGGTGGTGCGCAAGCTCAAGGCGCTGCCTATCGAAGCGGTGGTACGCGGCTATCTTATCGGCTCCGGCTGGAAGGATTACCAGAAAACCGGCGCGGTCTGCGGCATCGCACTGCCGCAGAACCTGCAACTGGCGGACAAACTGCCACAATCCCTTTTCACCCCCGCCACCAAGGCCCCAAAGGGTCAGCACGATGAGAACATCTCCTTTGAAGAAACCGCCGCACTGCTGGGACGGCCCCTGGCGGAACAGGTGCGCGACACCGCCCTCGGCCTCTACAGCTATGCGGCCAAGTACGCGTTCGCGCGCGGCATCATCATCGCCGACACCAAATTCGAATTCGGTCTCGATAAAGACGATCAATTAATGCTGATTGACGAAGCCCTGACGCCGGACTCCTCACGCTTCTGGCCGGCGGACACCTACCACCCCGGTATCAGCCCGCCCTCTTTCGACAAGCAATACGTGCGCGATTATCTGGAAACCCTGAACTGGGACAAAAAACCACCCGCGCCCCGGTTGCCGGCGAAAATAATCGCCAAAACCGCGGAAAAATACCGCGAAGCGTATAAGCGGCTGACTACATAGATAATTCTTCGTTCAGAACATCAGCCAAGATGACAAAAAGCGTCTGCTGACAAAATGCCACGGGCCGCCGGCAAAATCTCCCTCGCCTCTTCCCCTCTCCCTGTATGGACCGCAGGCATGGGTAACACCCTTACCGTACCTGACAGCCGTTACGACCGGATGAAACGACCAGAACCGGACTTGAATATTAAGGCTGTCCCACTCAACGGCCGTAGCGGCGATTGCGACGCTGATAGGTGCGCACGGCGCGCAGGAAATCAATGCGTCTGAAGGCCGGCCACAATACGTCGCAAAAATAAAATTCGCTATAGGCTGCCTGCCAGATAAGAAATCCGGACAATCGCTGCTCACCACTGGTGCGAATAATAAAGTCCGGATCCGGTATGCCGCCCGTGTAAAGGTAGCGTTCAAGAGCCTCGGAGCTCAACTCGGAAGCCACCGACTCGAGCGAGCGCCCTTCGGCCGCCGCCTCGGCGAGCAGGCTTTTTACCGCGTCGGTAATTTCCTCGCGTCCGCTGTAGGCGAGCGCCATGGTAAGCAGCATGCCGTCGTGCTCCGCAGTGGAGAGTTCAAGCGCTTCGCTCGCCGCCACGACCCGCTCGGGCAGACGTTCGCGCTGACCGATGATTTTCACGCGTACGCGTTCGGATTTCAGCCGCGGCTCTTCCATCAACCGGGCGCTCTCACGCACGAACAGATCCAGCAGATATTCCACTTCGGCGTTTGAACGGCTGAAATTCTCGGTGCTGAATACATAGAGCGTGACATGACGCACGCCGAGATCGAGGCACCATTCCAGCACCTCGCGCAGTTTGTCCACGCCGAACTGATGCCCGAGCGTGGCCTTGAGCCCGATGCCACGGGCGAAACGGCGATTGCCGTCAAGGATCAGTCCGATGTGCGCAGGTGCCGGTCTTGCGGCCACCTGGCGCGCCAGTCGCCGTTCATACCACCAGTAAAGTGGGTGCAGCAGCGGCCTTAACAGCCGCCACGCGCGATAGAGGAGCCTCGCATAAAGCGAGTGGAACCGGCTCGCAGTGGCCGGCCTCGTACCGGCGTCCGCAACTGAATGAGAAGCGTTCTGATCCATAGTCGCAGCATCGAGGGTCTACAGGATACAATCTTTTGTGCTCCGCCGCGAACGGGGGTGGCGCTCGATAATCGCGGTCTCAAAGTGCAATGTGCGAAGTTTCGGAATCTTCAGCTTAAATTCCATGCGCGATGGTGCCGCCGGCTCGCGCATCTGCGAGCGGAGATCATCGCCAGGACCGGGGATAAATACCAGGAAGCCTGCCGGCGGCTGACCGGCAGTACAGAGGAAAACCCAACGGCATTATGCGTACTGCGGGAGTCATCGGTACAAGCCTGATCCTGCTGTTTTGCAGTATCAGCTGTGCACACGCCCGCACCGCAGAATACTGCCCTACGCCTTCGGTACAAACTCTGATTGCCTGGTACCACACTGCCTATCCGGACAAACCCCTGCGGTACAGCCCGCGCAATTCAGCGATCTATCACCCGTTCGCGGTTTTCCGCACGCAGCAGCCGCCCATACACTGGATCGGTCTGGCGTGGCTCTCGCCAGAATCGGGCGCACTGTTTGCGGTGAACTGTGATGGCAGGCCGCTCGCGGCCCGATCCGATGGGGCCATCGGCAAGATCAGCGCCGGACCCGCCTTGCCGGTCCTGGGGCAGACGGTCATGGCTGAATACGTGGACGCGGAAACCGGCGACTGCGTACATGACTCGATAGAAATTCTCACGCTCCGGGATGGCAACATCGTTTCCCTGTGGAAACACGGCTACCGGCAGGGCATGAATGTGACCGATGCCAAAACGCACTTCAACGGCTTTGTCACCGAAAACTATGCTGTGAGCTTCAGCGATGACGGAAAGACGATTCAGGTTACCGGCAAAATCCTGGCTTACTCTTACCGCAAGGACGGTTCCCAGTCCCCGATGCCGTCTTCGAGCAAAACACTGCCGGCGGAAACCTGGCATTGGAACGCAAGTACGCTGCGCTTCCTGCCGGAGAAGCGCTACCCGCAACCGGGCCTCTGCGTCAATCCCGACCGGTCCAGCGCAAAATAGAACCCGGTAGCGTTTGTCATTCTCAGTGTTCCGTATCTGACGGCGGTTGAAACTGCCTGCCGAATACTCGCCACGGGAAAATAGAGTGACTCACGGAAAATTACCCGAATAAATCCACTTTCCCAGCCAGGCCATCTCGTCAATGAGGTACGGGTAGTAAACCGCAAGCGCCAGAAAGCCGGCGCCGCCGACGAGGAAACCCAGACGGGTCTTGAAGCCGCTGAGATCGGTGTAGAACGGTGCAAAGCAGATGAAGGCGAGAAAGAAGGCGGTCACAAAATAGAACATCGAGACCAGGAAGCCGCTCCAAGCAGTAGAGAAATCGTGGAGCAAGGTGGCGCAGGCCATGCCCATGGACAGCCCGGAAACCACCACGATGGAATCCTTGATACCCAGAATCAGGCTGGTAAAAAACCGCGGTACCCGGCCTTTCTCGTACGGAGCAAAGGCCAGAAACAGGAACTCGATGCCGATCAGGATCATGGAGACCGGCGTCAAAACCAGGAGAATATCGGGGCTGACGGCGCCGTTCATGAAGTTCCGAAAAGTCTTGTACGCCTCCTGGTGCAAGTGCAGCATCATCAGGGAGGCGATAAATCCCAGGAGCAGATTGATTCCCAGATTGACGACGGATTTTTCGATATCCCGGATCATCGAATGATGCAGCAGCACAAGAATCTCATGGGGCGGTTGTTTTTTCTTTCTCCTGCGGAACATGGCTGCCCTCCCCGGCCCAACGCCTCAGCGCGTACCATCATAGCCGGCTGCGGCACCGGCTTCTGCCCAGCGGGCAAAGATCCGCTGCAAGGCTGACACGCCGTCGGTCAGGGCAGCCGGCCCCGGTTGCAGGATGATGGAGGATTTCACTTCGTACAACTCGCTATGGCGCACCGCAGCTATGGCATGCCATCCAGGCCGTGCGGCGACAGCTTGCGGCCGGAATTTCTTGCCGCACCAGGAACCGATGATGATGTCCGGTTGACGCCGCACCACATCCTGCGGGTCGGCGATGATGCGGTTCTTCCCCAGCGCCTGTTTCGCCAGTTCCGGGAAGCTATCCTCGCCGCCGGCGATGCCGATCAATTCCGACACCCAGGCGATACAGGAAATCTGCGGCTCGTCCCATTCCTCGAAATAGACGCGGGGATGCCGTGGCAGCTTGGCTGCCTGAGCGCGGATATCCTCCAGCCGGTTCTGCAAACGTTCCACCAATGCGTGTGCCTTCGCTTCGCAGCCGATCATGCCGCCCAGCATGCGGATCATGCGCAGGATTTCCGCCACCGTGCGCTGATTGAAAACATGCACCTCGATGCCGCGGCGCACCAGTTCCGCGGCGATGTCCGCCTGAATGTCCGAAAAGCCCAGCACCAGATCGGGTTTAAGTTCCAGAATCTTTTCGATCCTGGCGCTGGTGAACGCCGACACCTTGGGTTTCTCGCGCCGCGCTTCAGGCGGCCGCACGGTGAAGCCGGAGATACCGACGATACGCCGATCCTCACCCAGCAGATACAGCGTTTCGGTGGTTTCTTCCGTCAGGCAGACGATGCGTTCGGGATAGTGAACTGTCATACGCCATGTGCTTTGCAATGGAACGGTTGCGGGGAAACCAGGGTAACCGAATTCAGTGCTCTCACCCCGGCTCTTGAACGAGGATTTAGAAAGTGCATGGCTTGAAGCCGTCCTGTTCAGGAAATTGGGTTTTCGTGCCCCCTGGGATAGAACCCCGGTTCCATTACTCGCGGCCGCAGGCCGCACAAAACCTTCCCAGGAAAGCTGAAGCACCACCCGCTTCCCGCTACACTGCATCCATGCAAGACGCATCGCCCTCCACCACGCCTTATCAGGACCTGACACCGGACACGCTGCTGACGGCGGTGGAAAGCACCGGACGGCTCACGGACGGCACGTTGCTGGCACTCAACAGCTACGAGAACCGCGTGTATCAGGTGGGCATTGAAGACAGTCCGCCGGTCATCGCCAAGTTCTACCGCCCCGGCCGCTGGCCGGATGAGGCCATTCTTGAGGAACACGCCTTCCTGCAGGAACTCACGCAAGAGGAAATCCCGGTGGTGGCACCGCTCGTCGCTACCGGCGGCGCGACGCTGCTGAAACATGCCGCTTACCGTTTCACGCTGTTCCCGCGCCAGGGAGGGCGGGCCCCTGACTTGGAACGCCCCGAGCAGCTCGAATGGCTGGGCCGTCTCATCGGCCGCATCCATGCGGTAGGCGCCGTGCGCCGCTTCGAGCACCGTTTGACCCTGAATGCACACGCCTTGGGCCGGGAACCCCGGGCGTTTCTCCTGGAGAGCCGCTTCCTGCCGGCGGAACTGGCGCCCCGCTACCGGGAGGTAACCGAGCTCTTGCTGGTCGGTGTGGACCGTTGTTTCGAACGGGCGGGCCGGGTGCAGAACATCCGCCTGCACGGCGACTGCCATCCCGGCAACCTGCTGTGGACCGACGCCGGACCGCATTTTGTGGACTTCGACGACTGCGCTACCGGCCCGGCGGTACAGGATCTGTGGATGCTGCTCTCCGGTTCCCGGGCCGACATGGAAGGCCAGCTCAGGGATGTCATCGAAGGCTACCGGCAATTCGCCGACTTCAACCCGGCGGAACTGCATCTCGTGGAAGCGCTGCGGGCGCTGCGCATGCTGCATTACGCCGCCTGGATCGCGCGCCGCTGGGATGACCCGGCTTTTCCGCGCGCCTTCCCCTGGTTCGACGGGCCGCGCTACTGGGAGGAGCACATCCAGGTACTGCGGGAACAGGTGCCCATGCTGGAGGAATCGCCCCTGGCCCTCGACCTGTAGCGCGTGTGGTGTCATCATTATGCGCATACGGAAATTTCTCCCTGCTTTCCTACCCCACCCGCCTGCATGATCCGCCCCGCGAACCTGAGCGACCTCGACGCACTGGTTCAGCTTGAAGCCCGCTGCTTTGACACCGATCGTGTGTCGCGGCGCAGTTTTCACTATCTGCTCACACGCGGACACGCGATGCTGCTGGTGGATGAGGAGCACAACGGCTTGTGCGGTTACGCGCTGATTCGCTTCCAGGCGCGCTCGGCGCGGGCACGGCTTTACTCCATCGCCATTGATCATGAGCATCGCAGCCGGGGTATCGGCCGCGCACTGCTCACGGCGGCCGAGGACACGGCGCGCAAACACGGCGCCAGCAGCATGCGGCTTGAAATCCGCAAGGACAACCACGTGGCCGCGCGGCTGTACGGGAAAATGGGTTATCAACCGTTCGGCACCTATCTCAATTACTACGCCGATCACATGGACGCCCTGCGCATGGAAAAAACACTGATACCGCCCGCACCTGCGGCCATGACGGGCAACGCCACACAACCCGCCCATGGAGTCACATGACCTCCGACCCTCCCCAATCCCAGACGGCCCCGACCCATATCATCGTGGTGGAGAACCGCGGCGACTGGCAACCGGAATTCCCCCATCATGTCACCGTGCTCGCGAAGGACTACCTCTCGCAGCATGAGTACTTCGCGCAGAAAGGCATCAAGGTCGTCAATCTGTGCCGCAGCTACAATTACCTGAGCACCGGTTACTACTGTTCGCTGCTCGCCGAGGCGCGCCGCCACAAGGTGGTGCCGAACGTGAAGACCATCTCCGAACTCAGCAGAAAATCCCTCTACCAGCTCGAATCCGCTGACCTCGACTACATGGTGCAGAAACGGCTGCGACGGCTGGTACGCGACAGCTATGGCATCAACGTCTTCTTCGGCCAGTGCAGCGACACGATGCTGGAGGAAGTCGGTCAACAGGTGTTCGACATGTTCCCATGTCCGCTGCTGCGCATCGAATTCGAACGCGATCAGAAATGGTCCATCAGCCGCATCAAGGCCTTCCACCTCAACCAGCTCAGCGATATCCAGCGCGGGCAGTTCGCCTCCGCCCTCAACAGCTACTTCAGTAAACGCTGGCACTCGCCCAGGACACGCAACTCCGCGCGTTACGACCTCGCGGTGCTTTACAACTACAACGATTCCATGTCGCCGTCCGACCAGCGTTTCCTGTCGCGCCTGATGCGCGCCGGAAAAGAACTGGATATCAACGTGGAAGTGATTGAACGCAAGGATTACGCGAAGCTGCCGGAATACGATGCGCTCTTCATCCGTGAGACGACCGGCATCGGCAATCACACCTACCGCTTCGCCCGCAAGGCGGAGAATGAGGACATGGTGGTGATTGACGACCCCAACTCCATTCTGAAATGCACCAACAAAATTTATCTCGCTGAGTTACTGCGCTCCCATCGCATCCCCCGGCCTAAAACCGTGATCGTGTCCGAAGACACGGTGGATTCGCTGCCGAGCCAGATTCCTTTCCCCATCGTGCTCAAGATCCCGGATGGCTCCTTCTCCCTGGGTGTGTTCAAGGCCGATGACCCGGAGGAACTTCAGGCACTGGCACAGAAACTATTCGAGGAATCCGACCTGATCCTGGCTCAGGAATTCGTGTACACCGCTTTCGACTGGCGCATCGGCATCCTCAACCATAAGCCGCTCTATGCCTGCCAATACTTCATGTCCAGGAACCACTGGCAGATCCTCAAGCACGAGGGCGGCGGGCGCTTCAAGGATGGTGACTCCCGCACGCTGCCGGTCGGAGACGTGCCCAAGCCGGTGATGCACGCCGCACTCAGGGCCGCCCACCTCATCGGCGACGGCCTGTACGGGGTGGATATCAAGCAGAACGACAAGGGCGTGTACCTTATCGAGGTCAATGACAACCCCAATATCGAGGCGGGTGTGGAGGATGCCGTGCTCAAGGACGAGCTGTATCGCATTATCCTCGGGGAATTCATCGCCCGCCTCGACCGCCGGCGCCCGGTCTGAGGCTGGCATGATCCCTCCGGCACGCATGAGGACCATCCTGTGCTGAGCAGAATTCAACAGGCATTTGACCGGCGCGTCTGGCATGGCGATTTGCACTCCATGCCGGCGCACAAACGCGTGTTGATCTTCTGGTTGCGCATGCTGCAGTTGCTGATCCAGGATCTCGCCGGCGGCGAAATCACGCTGCGTGCCATGAGCCTGGTCTACACCACACTGCTCTCCATCGTGCCGCTCCTGGCATTCGTCTTCGCGATACTCAAGGCTTTCGGCGTACAGGACGATCTTGAACCGCTGTTGCTCAACTTTCTCGCCCCCCTGGGCGGTAAGGCCGAGGAAATCTCCGCGAAAATCATCCACTTCGTGGATAACGTAAAAGCCGGGGTGCTCGGCATCATCGGTCTGCTGGTCCTGCTCTATGCCATCGTGGCGCTCGTACAAAAAGTGGAGTCCGGTTTCAATTATGTATGGCGCGTACGCGAGGTGCGCACGTTCAGCGAACGTTTCAGCCATTACCTGAGCATCCTGCTCATCGGACCGCTGCTGCTGGTATCGGCGCTCGTCATCACCGCCACAGCAAGCAGCGACACGCTGGTGCAGCATATCCTTGACCTTGCTCCGCTCGGCTGGCTGCTGGTGCTGGCCGCAAAGATCCTGCCATATCTGCTGGTCATTTCCGCTTTCACTTTTATCTATGCGGTGGTCCCCCACACCCACGTGCAATTTCGCGCCGCGCTGACGGGCGGTATCTTTGCCGGCGTGCTGTGGGAGTTCGCCGGCTGGGCATTTGCCGTACTGAGTGTCTCCTCCACCCGTCTCACCGTCATCTATTCCGGCTTCGCCATCCTTATCATGTTCATGATATGGCTGTGCCTCTGCTGGCTCATACTGTTTGTCGGTGCACAAGTGGCGTTCTATGTACAGAACCCTGAATTGGTGCGTCATGCCCGCGGCAGCGGGGATATCGGCGGACGCACGCTGGAACGCGTGGCGTTGCATATCATGTACCTCATCGGCCGCGGCTATTACGACAGCAAGATGCCCTGGTCAAGGGAGGAACTGGCGCGACGCCTGCGCGTGCCCACCGATACCATTCTGGATGCACTGGGGCGACTGCACGAAGCCGGACTGGTGATGCTGGTTTCCGGCCGCATCCGCCGTTACGTGCCGGCCCGCGACATGGGCACCATCATGCTCCGGGACATTATCAACGCCATACGGCGCAATCCACCCAGCGCCGAGGATGTGGACCGCTATCTGAATGTGGTGACTTCCGTGGACGAGGTGGTGAAAAAACTCGACCGCGCCGTTGACAGCGCTCTCGGAAACATCACCCTGCGGGCACTGGTGGAGCAGCAGGCGGTCGCGGACATTGCAGATTTACGCCGCGCGTGAAAGTCTGCGCGCACGCCGAGGTAGTCACGGCGGGGGAATATAGGTCCGAATTTAACCTGGCCCGGGTACGTGACTCTTTCCCCGCACTCAAGAGCGATTGGATATTCTTCGATAACGCCGGCGGCACCCAGGTGCGGGGCAGAGTCGTCGAGCGATTGGCGGATTACAAAGGCTTGCCGGTGTTGGTGACGATGAATTTGACCGTCTGGCCGACTCTCACCATGACCGTTTTTGGATAAAGAAATATGTCTCCGGCCTTGATGGCGATCACGTGGTTCACTTTACTGTGCGTCTCCCGGATGACCGGACCAAAATGAGGACGATGACCCCCCGGCAGCCATTGCCGGCATGGCCGCGGTCGCAATCAGCATCGCGATGGCTGGATTGATGAGTGATTTGATCTTCATGATCTTGTCTCCTCTGACTTTCCGTTGGACGGGGGACCATTCGGTACGGCGCGCGACTTGCGCCAGCGCTCAATGCGGTTATACAGCGTGGGAATCACTACCATGTTGAGGAAGGTGGATGTCATGAGTCCGCCGAGTACCACTTGCGCAAGAGGCCGTTCCAGTTCCTTGCCCACCGGCGAGCCCCACAACAGTGGAATCAGGCCCAGGGCCGCCGTGGCCGCGGTCATGAGCACCGGCACGAGACGGTCCAGGGTGCCCTGCACCACCACCTCCTTCAGCGGTTTACCCTCACGACGCAACTGGTTGTAATGGGTCACCAGAATGATGCCGTTGCGCGCCGCGATGCCAAACAGGGTGAGAAAGCCGATCACCGCTGCGGTGCTCATATCCGCGCCGGCGAGAAATAGACTTACTACCCCGCCGATCATGGCGAGCGGCAGATTCAGCAGCACCAACAGGGATTCGCGGAAGTTTCCGAATACCTTGTAGAGCAGCATGAGCACAGCGAACAAAGCAATCAGTCCGAAGCCCGCGAGCACGCAGTCCGCCGCCTGCTGGCTCTGGAACTGGCCGCCGTATTCGACGAAGTAACCCGGTGGCAGCTTGATCTGCTTGGCGATCCCGGTTTGCACTTCACCGATGACGCTGCCCAAAGCGCGGCCCTGGACATTGAAGCTCACCACAATGCGCCGCTTGGCGTTTTCGCGATTGATGACGTAGGGCTCATCCTGCACCGAGACGTCCGCCACCTCCCGCAAGGGGATTTTTCCGCCCCTGCCCAGGGCGGGAGCGTCAATCAGCAGGTTCCGCATGGCCGACACGCTGTTGCGGCCGGCCTTATCCAGGCGCACGTAGAGATCGAAGGTTTTCTGTCCTTCCAAAACCTTGGAGACCGTCTCGCCGTTGAGGTACATCTCCACATCCTTGAGCACCCCGCCCACCTGCACGCCATAGCGCGAGGCACGCGTCCGGTCCACATGGATACTGACTTGCGGCACGCGGATTTGCTGTTCCAGATTCACGTCCACGGCGCCTTTCACCCTCTGCACGATGTTCTGTACCTGCTGCCCCAGGGTGTAGAGCTCGTCCAGGTCGTCGCCGAAAATCTTTATGGCCACCTGGGCGCGGATACCGGACTGCACCTCATCCATGCGGTGGGCGATAAACTGACCGACGTTGAATACCGCCCCGGGAACATTGGCGAGATCGGCCCGCACCCGGCGCAGCAGCTCATCCGGCGGCATGTTCGGGTCCTTGGCGAAATCGAGCTTCACATCGAACTCGCTGAAATTCGGCGGCTGCGCGTCCTCG
This sequence comes from Natronospirales bacterium, assembly GCA_021792635.1. GTDB lineage: Bacteria > Pseudomonadota > Gammaproteobacteria > Natronospirales > REEB76 > REEB76. The sequence goes on from JAJYUH010000004.1 coordinate 80,641, forward strand.
TCCAGCTCGGCGCGCCCGGCGCGCTGGTCAATGGAAACTACCTGCTTATACTGGAGCAGCGTTTTGCGCACTTGGGTGCCCAACCGCATGGATTCCTTGAGATTGGTTCCCGGCAACGTGGTCATGGCAATGATGTAGTTGCCCTCGTGGAATTCCGGCAGGAAGGACTTGCCGAAAAACGGCAGGAGCGCAAGGGCCCCCACGAGAAACGCCGCGGCGATACCCACCACCCAGCATGGATGGGCCAGCGAGGCGTTGAGCAGCTTGAGAAAATGTCCTTTCAACCAGATCACGAAGCGGGTTTCTTTTTCGCGTTCCTTGCCCACTGTCGGGGTATCCGCCCTGAGCTCCTGCGCATTCATGGGGTGCAGCACCACGGGTTCCGGCGGCTGCTTCACGGGTGGATGGCCACGATCCGGCGGCGCTTCCGTGGAGGGGGGCAACGACAGGTGTTCGCTTTCTTTCCTCTCATCCCGCCGCACCAACAGCAGATAGCAAAGTGCCGGCACCGTAGTCACCGCCACCACCAGGGATGCGACCATGGAGGCGATATAGGCGATACCCAAGGGCGAGAAGATACGGCCTGCCAAGCCTTGCAGGAAAAAGATGGGCACGAAGATTACGCTCAAAATGAGCGTGGCGTAGAACACCGAATTGAGTATCTCCTGCACGGCGTCGAATACCACTTCCATGGCAGGCATGGGCTTTATAGCATTGCGGTTAAGGCGCAGACGCCGTACCACGTTCTCCACGGTGATGATGCCGTTGTCCACGACTGCGCCAATCGCCGTCGCCAAGCCCCCCAGTGTCATGGCGTTAATCCCAACCCCCAGGAAGTACATTACGATGATGCCCCCCACGAAAGATGCGGGCATGGAGATGAAGGTTATGAAAGATGCACGCCAGTTCATCAGGAACAGGAACAGCACCGCGATAACGATGAGCGCACCTTCCAGCAACGCAACTTTGAGATTGTGGATGGCCGCTTCGATGAAGTCCGCCTGGCGGAAAACCCGGGTATTCATCTCCACACCCGCAGGTAGATCTTTTTTGATCTGTGCCAAGGCCTTATCCACCTTGGCGGTGGTGGTGAGGGTGTCGGCACCGTAAATCTTTGAGATGGTGCCTATAACGGCCGGTTGCATACTGAACGCAGCGTCACCGCGCTTGATCTCGCTGCCCAGGCGCACTTCGGCGATGTTGCCAATGGTGATGGATACGCCATCACGTTCGGTAACCAGTGTCCGCTTCAGATCGGACAGGGTCTTGACCCGTCCCTGGCCGCTCACGATGAGTTCTTCGGCGCCGCGTTGCAGGAAGGCGCCCGCGACGTTGAAATTGGTGTTTTCCAGGGCGCGGCGTACCTCCTCGGCACTCACCCCGTAGGCCAACATGCGTTCGGGATTGAGCCGCACCTGGTATTGCTTTACGTCACCGCCGATGGACACGACCGAAGCGATTCCCCCAAGCGAAAGGATGCGCGGGCGAATTTCCCAGTCGGAAATCGTACGTAATTGCATCGGTGAGACAGTCTTGCTGGTGAGCGCGTACTTCACCAGCCAACCCACCGCGGAGGTCACGGGCAGCATGATCGGCTGGCGGGTGCCGGCGGGAAGGCTGCTGGCAACGTCCTGAATGCGCTCGTTGACAAGCTGGCGGTCCAGATAAATGTTCGTGCCGTCTTTGAAAACCACGACGATGGTGGACAACCCCACGGAGCTCGAGGAACGCACCACCGCCACTCCCGGTGTGCCGTTGATGGCGGTTTCGAGCGGATAGGTGATCAGGGCCTCCACGTCCTGGGGCGCGAGTCCGGGCGCCTCTGTCTGCACCACCACCTGGGGCGGCGCAAATTCAGGGAACACGTCCACCGACATCTGCTTCAAGGCGTAGCCGCCGGCGAGGAACAGGACCACCGTAATGGCGAGCACCAATAACCGGTTATTGAGAGACCAGGCGATCAGGCGGTTGAACATGGCTTAGTCCTCCGCCTTGAGCTGTCCGCCGGTAAGCCACAGCGTGTACAACTCCCGCGCCCCCTGGATCACCACTTCCTCGCCGGCCACGAGTGGCGAGTCAATTGCGGTGTATTCGCCGTCGGAAGCACCGACGGTCACCACCACGCGGCGGTACTCGCTTGCCTCATGCACGAACACGAATTTTTCGCCATTCGCCTCGAGAATGGCGGCACTGGGCACGGCAAGCGCCGCCTGGTTGTCGTGCAGCACAATATCGGCACGAGCAAATAAATTCGGCCTGAGCAGACCCTGCTTGTTATCCAGCACGATCCAGATGACCACCGTGCGCGTCTGCGGATCAAGTGTCGGCCCCACCAGACTGACGGTACCGGTGAAAGTCTTGTCCGGATAAGCCAGCAGCTCCACATAGGCCTTCTGCCCCACGTGCACCTTCTCCAAGTCTTCTTCGTACACTTTGCCGACCACGCGCATGCGGGTGCGGTTACTCAAACGGAATAACGTGGTGTTGGGATCCACAGCTTGACCCACGATAATGTTGCGCGCATCAATCACCCCATTCATGGGTGCTCGCACCATGACGGTAGGCGGGGGATTACCGACTGTCCGCGACTGGATCAGCGCAAGCCTGTCGCCCTTGCGCACGACCTCCCCCAGGTTGACGTACACCGCATCCACCCGGCCGCTGATACGCAGGCTCACATCGGCCTGTTCGTCGGGCAGGGCTTTCACTTCGCCGTTGACTTTGAGGAGATCGGCGATGGGCCGCGGCTTGGCTTGTGCGAGTTCGAGCCCCAGTGCTTTGGTCTGAGCGGCAGTAAGAGAGACCGAGCCCCGGGTCGCACCGCCGAGCTTGATCTCCTCGCCGTGAGCGAATCCCGTGGCTGGCCACGTGACCGCGGTAATCAGCGCCAGTGCGACTGTAGCAACCATGTGACTATGAATGGACTGCATGTTAGCGGCCTCCAGATTGACCGGCAGAGGAATCCACCGGATGAGTCATGAGTGGCGTCCAGGTGGCTGCAGCGGTATTGAGCGCGGCAAGCGCCTGGAAATATTGACCGAGGGCATCGGTATAGGCGGTGTTGAGTTCGTTTTCCTGGCGTTCGGCTTGAATGACTTCGACAATGGAAACTTGCCCCTGGCGATAAGCATTGCGCGCCAATTCCGCGTTGCGGCGGCTGAGTGGCAAGGTACGCCTAGTGTAGGCGTTGAGCGCGGTGAGCAAGCGTGTCACTTGCGCGTATTCGCCCGCCACCTTGTTCTCAATGCGCAGTCGCAAGGCCGTCAGTTGCTCGCGCGCCCTTTCCTCGTCAGCCGCGGCTGCCGCAGTCGCTCCCTGGTTTCGGTTGAAAAGCGGCAACGGAATGGAGAGTGACAGCATGAGGGTCTTGTCTGCGGGTTGATACGGGGCACCCACAATCACGCGTTGGTTCTGCTGCACACCCAGCGCCACGCTCCAGTCCTCCCAAGCGGAGGACTTGGCGAGCGCCAGTTCCGCTTGCGCCCGATCGGCGGTGAGAGCCAGCAGACGCAGATCGGGCCGCTCGCTGAGCGCCTGCTCAGTGAGTTGAGTCAATGGCAGCAATGGTGCGGCGGGTGGCGGCGTGCTATCGAGTGTGGGCGTTGCACTCGGCGGCAGCCCCAGCAGCGCGACAAGCGTGGCAAGTGCCGCGATGCGCTCGCCCGTGAGCACGGTACGCTCCTGGCGCAGCCGCTCCAGTTCGAGCGATGCCGTGTTGACATCCAGCTCGGAGACCTCGCCCGCCCTCTGTCGCGCCCGTGAGGTACTTACCAGCGATTCATCAATGCCGATCAGACGGTCACGCAAGCTGATCTGCTGGTCGAAAGTGACTACGTTGTAAAATGATGTCGCCACTTCACCCAAAAGCCGGCGTTCCACCTCGTTCACTTCGGCAAGCGCTCGCGCCACATCCACGCGGGCCACGCCCTTGGCACGGCTGATGCGTCCGGCGATGGGAAAGTCCTGGCTGATACCGACCGAGCGGGTGTACTCGTCGGCATTGTTGAAGGGTCCGCCGGTATCGTTGCTGAGGACCAGCCGCGGATTGGGCCAGAGCCCGGCCTGTTCCAGCCGGCCGCGTGCCGCATCCACGGCGCTGCGCGCCGCCCGCAGATCCTGGTTGCGAACCAGCGCCTCGAGCATGGCCCGCTCCAGCGTGAGGCCCTGAGCAAGTGCTGCACCGCTCCACGCGAGCAGTACCGTCAAAAGCAGCGGCAGAAACCGGCCGCCGCGGCGCACCAGGCGCCGGATAAGCGATGACATGTATAAAACTCCACCATGACGATGATCATGAACACCCGCGTCTGCGCGGGGTTACGCGGAGCCGCCCATGGGCGGCACGATCAAGTCATGCGCGGAGGAGCGTGGGGCCAGAGAGGAGAAATGTACCGCGGTGATGGCGGCGGCGGAGAGGAAAATGACGGCTGTAGCGTTTTCCAGACCACACGCCGCAGAGCCGACAGGGCGGGAGGCGGCACAGCACTTGGCGCTGACGTGCCGGAACGCAGATGACCCGCCACCGGCACGGCATAGCGCGCGGTAGGAACTTGCGCATGATCAAACAGGTGGAAGCAGACATCGCCGTCTGGATGACCCGCCGGCTGATGCACGGCGACGGAACCCGGCAGTTCCGCCTGCGCGGGCGGGCAGACCGCCCACGAACCCAGCCATGCGATGGCCAGAAGCGCGGTCGTGACGCGGCGCCACCGCGGGTAACGCAGAGAGACGCGACGGAAGACGGAGGTTGCGCTGTTCGTGAGCATATGCGTCGGAGATTATTCGGCAACCTGCTGCGTCTGTCAAACAGCCGGAGTCGGCCGGCACGATTACAGGCTGCGCCGGAGAACTTCGTCCACGCTGATGTGATTGAGGCAGTTCATGTGTCCCAGGGGACACTCACGCTGGAAACAGGGGCTGCAATCCAGGCGCAGATAGACGATTTCCGCCCTGTCGGTAAGCGGCGGGGTGTAATCCGGTGAGGAAGAGCCGTAGATAGCCACCACTTTCACGCCCACGGCGGTGGCGATGTGCATGAGGCCCGAATCATTGGTGACCGCGGTTTCCGCCAGCGCCAGCAGATCCACCACGTCTTCCAGCCTGGTGCTGCCGCAAAGATTCACCACGCGCTCGCCAGCGATACGCGTGATTTCCTCACCCAGGGATTGTTCCCGCACCGAACCGAACACCCACACCTGTTTGCCGGAAGCCAGTAGCTGCTTTGCCAGCTCGCCGTAACGCTCCACCGGCCAGCGCTTAGAAGGTCCGTACTCGGCCCCCGGCATCATGGCGACGATGGGCGAATCCCGGTTCAAGGCCAGCTTGTCCAGTAGGGCATTTTGATTTTGCGTGTCCACCCGCAGTTGTGGCTGGGGAATATTCGCCGGTGGCAGCGGTGCATCACGCGCGAGACCCAGGGCCACGAACCGCTGCACCGTCCGGGCAAGTTTGGTCTTATCCAGCGCTCGTATGTCGTTGATGAGACCGTAACGCCATTCGCCACGGTAACCGGTGCGCTTGGGAATGCCTGCGAAGAACGGCACCAGCGCCGACTTCCAGGAACGCGGCATGACAATGGCCCAATCGTGACGTCCCCGCAGCAAACGACCCAGCCGCCGGCGTGCGCCGAGACCGAACTCGCCATGGCCCAGCGGCAGCGTCACCGCGCTGCGCACCTCCGGCATGCGCGCCAAAAGCGGCTTCGACCAGGCGGGCGCCAGCACGTCAATTTCGCAATCCGGGAAGCGTCGTTTCAGCGTGATGCACAGACTCTGCGCCATCACCATGTCGCCGATCCAGGCGGGACCGACAATCAAGGTACGGGGAGAAGTACCACGTGCTGCGTGCTGGGGGTGGTTCACGCTTCAGCCCCTACCGGGGTTCAGCCACTCCATGTACTTCTGCACGCCTTGCTCCACAGTCATGAACTGCTGCTCACAGCCGACGGCACGCAGCGCGCTCACGTCGGCCTCGGTGAAACTCTGGTAGCGGCCCTTGAGATTCTCCGGGAACGGGATGTACTCGATCTTGCCCTTGCCGTGGAATTTGATCACGGCGTTGGCCACGTCGTTGAAGGTCTGGCTGCAACCGGTGCCCAGATTGAAGATACCCGAGACCCTGGGATGGTCCAGCGCCCACAGGTTCACGGCACACACGTCATCCACATGGATGAAATCTCGGCGCTGTTCGCCGTCCGCGTAGCCGCCGCTGCCCTCGAACAGCCGGCACTTGCCGTCCGCCAGGATCTGGTTATTGAAGTGGAAGGCGGTGCTCGCCATTTCGCCCTTGTGCTGCTCACGTGGGCCGTACACGTTGAAGTAGCGGAAGCCCACTACCTGGCTCTTGGGCGCAGTCTTCAAGCGCCGGCGTACGTACTGATCGAACAGGAATTTGGAGTAGCCGTACATATTGAGGGGCGCCTCATGCTGGCGCTCCTCCTTGAACACCGTGCCTGCACCATATACCGATGCCGAAGAGGCATAGAGGAAGGGGATATTGCGCGCCAGGCAATGTTCAAGCAGCGCCTTGGAATACTCGTAATTCACTGCCATCATGTACTGGCCGTTCCACTCGGTGGTTTCGGAACAGGCGCCGTTGTGGAACACCGCCTCGATGGGTCCGAGGCCAACGCCACTTGCGACCTGCTGCAAAAAGGTATCCTTGTCACGGTAGTCGGCGACCTCCGCCTCCACTATATTCTTGAATTTGGTGCCGTCCCTGAGATCGTCCACCACAATGATGTCGGACTGGCCGCGCTTATTGAGCGCCAGCACCAGGTTGCTGCCCACGAAGCCTGCGCCGCCGGTGACGATAATCATGCTTGCTCTCGCTTCGAGTAAATCACCATATATTTATAGAACACCCCATTCGCCTCGGAGACCGAGATCAGCAGCCCGCGCCAGCCGTCCAGCATACCGAGTCGCAGAAAGTAGGCGCGAATAAAGGCCCAGACAGTCTTGAGGCAAATGATAACCGGCGGATAAGTGCGCGTGGACTCGCCCGCTTTGAGCATGGTATAGCGGTGCATCTTCACCAGGAAATCTCCGGCATCGCGCATGGCAGTGTGACGCAGCGCGCCGCTGAGCCGCAGCGGCTGCTCGCCGGACGCGAGCCCCACCTTCTCATGCACCGCCGCGTCCGTGAACTGGTGCGTACCGCGGTGGTACAGGCGCGTAAGCCACTGGCTGCCCCAGCCCGCGTGGCGCACACGCTTGCCCAGCAGGTAATTCCAGCGCTCCACCGCATACACCTGCTCCGGTTTGTCGAGAGCCAGGCCCGACAGGCTCGCGGCCAGGCCCGCGTCCACCACTTCGTCCGCATCCAGCGAGAAAATCCAGTCGTTGCGCGCCAGCGCAGCCGCGGTGTTGCGGGTGGGACCGAAACCCCTGAACTCGCCTTGCTGGATGCGTACATTGGCATAGCGTGCGGCGATCGAGAGCGTGTCGTCCCGGGAACCGTTGTCGTACACCAGCACTTCGCCGAACTCGCGCACGCTATCCAGTGTCGCGGCCAGCGTCGCCTCTGCATCGCGCACCATGAGTACCACGGAAATACGGGAAAGCGCACTGATCATGACACCTCCCGCGGAGAATGCTTAGTCAACCAGGGTGTACTCGGCCCCGCAGTAGGGGCACTCGACCTCGCCGCCGGCCTCCAGGGTCAGGAACACCCGCGGGTGGGAGTTCCACAGGCTCATGCCGTCCATGGGACAGTGCAGCGGTAGATCCTTGCGGGTCACGGCGTAATGACGGCGGGCATTCGGGGTGGCTTGCCCCTCTTGCCCGACGACGGCGGCTTTGGTCACGGTTACACCTCGGTAATCCATGAAACGGGGCGTGATTATATCAAGCTACTCCGCACTCCCGGCCGGAGCCGCGCCGATGATCTGCTCCCACAGGACCCGCACCCGGCTGCGCCGGGGTTCCGCTTCCGCCGCCGGCATGCGCGCCGGCCGGCCCTCCAGGCTGCGGCGGTGCACGATACGCCGGAAATCCCGGTAGGTGTCGGCGAGAAATTCGCCCGTGTCCGCATCCAGAACGCCGCTGCTGACCAATCCCTCCAGATTGCGGATGTTGTCGGTCCAGTCCAGCAGCGAGGCATGGGCCGCCGCATGGCGCAACACCAGATACTGCACCAGGAATTCGATATCGGTGAGGCCGCCGGCATCCAACTTGATATCGAACTCCTCACCGGCGTGGGCATGCTCCCGCAACATGCGCGCACGCATCAGCGAAACTTCGCGCTTGAGTGCCTCGCCGTCCCGCGGCCGGCCGAGCACTTCGCAGCGCAGCCTGCTGAACGCCTCGCTCACCGCGGCATCGCCCGCCACCGGTCGCGCCCGCAGCAGAGCCTGATGCTCCCAGGGCCAGGCCTGCTCGCGCTGGTAACGGGCGAAGCCCTCCAGTCCGCTGACAATGAGCCCCACCGCACCGCTGGGCCGCAGGCGCGTATCCACCTCATAGAGCACGCCCGAGGTGGTGGGAATGGACAGGATATTGATGACGCGCTGCGCGAGACGCGTGAAGAACTCGTTGTTGTCCAGCGGACGCGTACCGCGTGTCTGCTGATCTTCTCCGTCGCTGTCATGCAGGAACACCAGATCGAGATCGGAGCCGTAACCCAACTCGAGGCCGGCGAGCTTGCCGTAGGCGATGATGCCGAAGTGCGCACGGCGCTCGCCCCCGCTGTCACGGCACCGGGGTTCGCCATGGCGCGAGCTCAGGTGCTGCCAGGCGATCTCCAGCGCCTTCTGGACCACCTGCTCTGCGATCCAAGTAAGGAAATCGCTGACGCGCATGAGCGGCACGTTACCGGCAAGGTCCGCCGCCGCCACCCGCACCACCGCCGTCTGCTGGAACTGGCGCAGCGCATCCATCTGACCTTCCAGATCGTCGGCAGCAATGCCGGCGAGCGCGCTTTGCAGTTCCGCGTGCAGGGATTCCTGGGAGGGAAATTCGTTGAACACGCGCGGATCAATCAATTCATCCAGCAACAGCGGCGCACGTGCCACCATGTCGGCAAGCCAGACGCTGCCCGAGGCGAGCCGCGCCAGATGCTCCAGCGTCGTGGGATTCTCGAGGAGCAGCGCGAGATAGGTGGAACGTTTCGCAATGGCTTCCACCACCCGCAGCAGTCGCTTGAAAGTCTCGCCCGGATCGGGAGTGCTGCGCGCTACCTCGAAAAGCCGTGGCAGCAGTTCATCCAGGCGCTTGCGCCCGCGCTCACCCAGTGCCCGCGGCAGCGGCCCTTCACGCAACTGCTGCAACCGCTGCAGGATTTCCCCAGGTTGTGCATACCCGGAATCGGCCAGCAGCCTGCCGGCTTCCGCGTCCGTGAGTGCGCCACGCCACAAAGCCGTAAAGGACGATTCCTTGCGCTGCTGTTCCCGCGCTGCATGGGGCGCGACGAACACATTTTCAAAAATCCGCTGCACCTGACGGCGATGCCCATCCAGAACCTGGCTGAATAACGGCCAATCGGCATATCCCATGGACCAGGCGAGTCTTGCCCGGCTTTCTTCGTCTTTTGGCAATTCATGGGTCTGCTCATCCTTGTATTCCTGCAGCCGGTTCTCCACCCGCCGCAGGAATTCATACGCCGCGATAAGCGCAGCAGCCTCTGCCTGTTTCAGATAATCGGCCCGCCCCAGATGGCGCAACACGGGAACAATACCGCGCTCCCGCAATTGCGGCTCACGGCCACCGCGGATCAACTGGAATACCTGGCCGGTGAATTCGATCTCGCGGATACCGCCGCGGCCGAGTTTGATATTTTCCTCGAGTCCGCGCCGCGCCACTTCCTGCATGATGAGCTGCTTCATCTCGCGCAACGCATCGAAGGCATTGAAATCCAGGTAACGCCGATACACGAACGGCCGCAGCATGGCCAGCAATCGCCCGCCCTGGGCCAGGTCGCCGGCTACCGGTCGCGCCTTGATGAAGGCATAGCGTTCCCATTCGCGGCCGTGATTCTGGTAATAGGTCTCCATGGCATTGAAGCTGAGTGCGAGCGGTCCGGCCTCACCGAAAGGCCTGAGGCGGAGGTCCACGCGGAAGACGAAGCCGTCCGCTGTCATCTCATCCAGCGCCCACACCAGTTTCTGAGCGAGACGTGCGAAGTATTCCTCGTTGTCGAGCAGTTTCGGGCCGTCGCTGGCGCCGTTTTCTGGGTAAGCAAAGATGAGATCAATATCCGAGGAGAAATTCAGTTCGTGGGCGCCCAGTTTGCCCATACCCAGCACCACCAGCCTCTGTGGCTCGCCTTGCGCGTTGCGCGCCACGCCGTGACGTTGCACGTGCCCGCACGACAACACGCCAAGCGCACCGTTCACGCAGGCGTCCGCCAGATCGGAAAGATCGTGCAGGGTTTCCTCCAGGTCCGCCCAGCCGGCCAGGTCGCGCCAGGCGATGCGTACCATCTCGCGCCGGCGGATGTCGCGCAGCGCAGGTATCAATGCGTCTTCGTTCTGGACATGGCTCAGGATCGCGCCGACCCGCGATGCTGGCGAGCCGGCGGTATGCAAAGTCCCCGAATCCAGGAGATCAGTCAGCAACCGGGGATGACGGATACAACTCTGGGCTGCAAATTCGCTGCATACCCACACCCGCGATAACGACGCCCGCACCGTTGCAGGCAATTCCGGGAGCGCCGTCAGCGACTGCTGCCAGCGTTCCCAGGTTGGGCGCAAAGCTTGCGGAATGGCGTCTGCTGTTGTCACGATGGAATGAATTATCGGTGATTCTAGGCGGCAACCTGACTTCACTGTAACCTAATCCCATGCCTGCTCCACGCCAGCCCCGCTCCCCAACCGCCCTGCGGTTCTTCGCTACGGCGGCCCGGGGACTGGAGCCCATCGCGGCTGATGAATTGCGTGCGCTGGGCGCGGCAAATGTGAAGGAGGAACGCGGCGGCGCCTCCTTCGAAGGGTCGCTGGCGGCAGCCTACCGGGCCTGCCTGTGGCTGCGTGCTGCCAACCGCGTGCTGTTGCCGCTGGCGCGCTTTCCGGCGCGGGATGCCGATCAGCTTTATGCCTCGGTCAACCGCATGCCCTGGGAAAACGACCTCTCGCCGGACGGCACGCTGGCGGTGGATTTCACCGGTGGCAACGAAAACATCATTCACACCCAATTCGGTGCACAGCGCATCAAGGATGCCATAGTGGACCGCTTGCGCGAGAAATATGGCTGGCGCCCCAATGTCGACCGCGCGCAGCCGGATGTGCGCATCAACTGCCATCTGCATCGTGACATCGCCACCGTGAGCCTCGATCTCTCCGGCGACAGCCTGCATCTGCGTGGCTACCGCATACAGGGTGTGGCGGCGCCACTGAAAGAAAATCTTGCCGCCGCGCTGCTGCTCAAATGCGGCTGGCCGGAAATTGCCAAAGCCGGTGGCAGTTTCGTGGATCCGATGAGCGGTTCCGGCACGCTGGTGATTGAAGCCGCGCTCATGGCCGGGGATATCGCCCCGGGTCTGTTGCGGGATTACTGGGGCTTCAGCGGCTGGCGCAGGCATGATCCGCAACTCTGGGAACACCTGCTGCAGGAAGCGCGCAAGCGCAGCGACTCAGGCCGGAAAAAGATTCCCGTGATTCTTGGTTTTGACAATGACTCGAAAGCCATTGCGGCTTCGCTGATCAATGCTAAACGTGCGGAACTCCATGATTCCATTCACTTTGAACTCCGCGCGCTGGCTGACAACGTGCTGCCGGCGGGACTCAAAGCGGGACTGGTGCTGACCAATCCGCCTTACGGTGAACGGCTCGGTGAAACCGAAAAACTTGGACCTTTGTACGCCGAACTCGGACACTGGCTCCGGAGCCAGTGCTCCGGCTGGCGAGCCGGCGTGATCGTGGGCCATCCCGAACTGGCCAAGCAGATGCGCATCCGCGCCCGCAAAATCAACACCTTTTATAACGGCGCGCTGGAATGCAAACTTTTGCAATTCAGCATTGAACCCGAATGGTTCATGCGCAACGACCGTGTGGCGGCGGCAGACTGATTTGCATTAGGTAAAACGCACATATCAGGTGGCAGTACCGGCAGCACTTGTCGGTATTAAACTAGCAGTTTCCCCACGGTCATTTCAGGAGGCTGTTATGGCACGCAAGACCAGCAGAAAATCCAAATCCGGAAAATCCAGGGCTGCAAAGCCCAAGCGCAAAGCCAAGTCCAAAAAGACACGCCGGGTGCAGCCCATCCCCAAGGGCTACCACAGCGTCACGCCCTATCTGACTATCAACGGCGCGGCGGCGGCGCTGGAGTTCTATAAAAACGCCTTCGGCGCCAAGGAAAGAGTGCGCATGCCGGAACCGAGCGGCCGCATTGGCCACGCCGAAATCATGATCGGCAGTTCGCATGTGATGCTCTCTGATGAACATCCTGAAATGGGTATCCGCGCACCGCAGGGCAATACCACGCCACCCACGAGCATCGTGCTGTATGTCAAAGATGTAGACGCGGTGTTCGAGCGTGCTGTGAACAATGGCGCCCGGGTCGAGCGATCACTGGAAAACCAGTTCTACGGTGACCGCACCGCCACGCTCATTGATCCTTATGGCCACCGCTGGCACATCCACACGCACATTGAAGACGTATCACCCAAGGAAATGCAGCGACGCATGCAGGAACAACGTCCATAAAGTCGAAGCCCCGCGCATGCGGGGCTTGTTTTGCGGGGTTGATCTTTCGGCACCCACATCGACATCAAGAGCACTGGTTGAGGGTGTGCGGTTACCAAAACCCAATCCAGACTTTACTTACGAAGCCGCGGAGGCTCTCGGGTTCAGTTCTGCAGCGCGGCCTCGACCTGGGGGTTGGAAAACCATTCAACGATCTTGTGCTCGTAGAACTGATACACCTTATCCCTGGACCTGCCAGGAGTGTTGAAGATACTCCCACCGTGCATATCATAATTCTTGGCATCCTTTATCGCATCAATACGGAAAGGGTGGCCACTTCTAACTGACTCAATCGAGTTACGCAGCACTTCCACGTGGTCTGTGAGATAAGTTGCACGCCGGTCCGACACAGATTAACCGTAAAGAAGTAGGTTCCGCCCGTCACCCTCGCTCGGCGATATCGCACTCCCTTGCACTCCTGCGCATCCTTGGAATGTTGGAGTTCGCAAGGCTCACTCCAACCTATATTGCTTACATTCAAACACAGATGTTGGGGTTCGCTACGCTCACCCCAACCTACACATTACTCGTCATCTCCGGTTGTGGCACCGAGCAGTTTGCGATAAATCGCCGCGTTCTCGGCATCGAAGCAGCAGGCCACGATGCTGCGAAAATCCCTGTCGTATTCGTGCATGACCTTCAGGGCAATGTGCGCGGCGCCTTCCTTGGGATAGCGGTACACGCCGGTGCTGATGCAGGGAAAGGCGATGCTGCGGGCTTGGGCGTCTTTTGCCAGCCGGAAAGCGCTGCGGTAGCAGCTTTCCAATAACTGCGGTTCACCGCGGCCACCGCCGCTCCATACCGGGCCCACCGCATGGATGACCCATTTGGCCGCGAGCCGGAAACCGGGCGTGATGCGCGCCTCGCCGGTGGGACAGCCGCCGAGTTTCCTGCAGGCGGCCAGCAGTTCCGGCCCGGCGGCGCGATGGATGGCGCCGTCCACCCCGCCGCCGCCCAGTAACGAGGTATTCGCGGCGTTGACGACGATATCCACATCAAGCTGCGTAATATCGTACTGGATGACCTTGATCATGGGCGGTTCTCTGGAATCCAGGCCCACAGCATACGGCATTGCACCGGTTCTTCGTCGGCTTCATCCGTCTTTGCGGGAATGGGCCGTGCAGCAGTACTCCCCTTGTTTTTCCCCCGCAAGGGGAAGCTATCACCGGGAAGCGGGTTTATTTGACGACTTTGAGACTCGGTTTCTTCGCGGTGCCCCGCTTGCCGGATCTGACGGTATCCTTTTGCGCTGAGCCGGTGGGCGCCGGTTCGTCCTCCGGGCCAAAAACCATGCCCTGACCGGTTTCATGGGCGTAGATGGCGAGGATCGCTGACATGGGAACATGCACGTGGCGCGGCACACCGCCGAAGCGCGCGGAGAATTCCACGTGTTCACTGGCGAGATTCAGTCCCCGGGTGGCGTCGTAACTGACATTCAGCACCAGTTTTCCGTCCCTGGCGTAGCCCGGTGGCACATTCACGCCGGTCACGTTTACATCCACCACGATGTGCGGGGTATGGCCGCTGTCCACGATCCACTGGTGCATGGCGCGGAACAGATAGGGCTTTCTGGAAAGCATGGGCAGAAAAATGCGCCGGGATAAACCTGACTCAGGCGGCGTCGCGCATCTCGCGCTCCAGTTCCGTGAGGCTGGACTTGAAGGCCGGACGCTTGAAAATGCGCTCGGCGTACTTGTCGAGCGCCTTGGCCTGGGCCGGCAGATCAATCTCGTAGCGCGGCAGCCGCCACAGGATGGGGGCGATGCTGCAGTCCACCAGTGAGAACTCGTCGCTCAGGAAATAGGGTTTGGCGGCGAAGGCATCGGCTGCCGCCAGCAGGCTCTCACGCAGAAATTTTTTGGCGCGCACGTGCGGTTTGCCGGGTGATTGCTCGATTTCATCCACCAGGCTGTACCAGTCGCGCTCGATGCGATACAGGGCCAGGCGGAAACGCGCACGCGCCACCGGGTCCACGGGCATTAGCGGCGGATGCGGGAAGCGCTCCTCCAGATATTCCATGATGATACGCGGGTCGTAGAGCGCCAGCTCCCGGTCCACCAGGGTCGGCACATTGCTGTAGGGATTGAGCTCCACCAGATCTTCCGGCAGCTTGCTGCCTTCTATATTGATGATCTCCATGGCAATGCCCTTCTCCGCGAGCACCAGACGCACGCGGTGACAGTGGGGGCAGGTGGGTCGGGAGTATAGCGTCATGGCGTTCGGCCTGTGAGCAGGAAACGGCGCTTGCGAATGGGAAGACGGGCGCGTCACGTGATGCGCCTGTACAAACCATTCATTAATGTATTTTTTTCCAAATCTCTCTCTTCAGAAGGTAGGCGAAGATGAAAAACACGATCAGGAAACCAATGACCCTGAGGCCCAGGTCACGGCTCTTGAGCGCGATGGGGTCGCTCATGTAGGCGAGAAAATTGGTGATGTCCCGGTCCACTTTGTCGAATTGCCCGGGCGTGAGCTTGCCCGGCGTCACCGGCTCCAAGCGGTTGAATACCTCGTAGGTGGAGCCATCGGGGTTCTTTACGGTCGTGAATATCGCCTTCTGTGTACCCTGCAGTTCCCACAGCACCTGCGGCATGGCCGTGTGCGGGAACACTACATTGTTCACGCCGGTTGCCGATTTCGGATCGAGATAGAAGGATTTCAGATACGTATAAATCCAATCCGTACCGCGGCTGTCAGCCTCCAAGGAGAGGTCCGGCGGCGGTATGCCGAACCATTTCTTGGCATCCGCCTGCGGCATGGCGCTTACCATGGTGTCGGAAGTCTTACCGCCCGCAAACATCAGATAGCTTTCCAGTTGCACGTCGGTTAGGCCCAGGTCCTTGCCCACGCGGTTGTAGCGCACATAGCGGGCGGAATGGCAGCCCATGCAGTAATTCACGAAGAACTTGGCGCCGCGCTGCAGCGAAGCGGTATTGCTGAGGTTGATGTTGGCATGCTGCAGGGTTACGCCCTCATCCTGCGCGAGGGCCGGCAGGGAGAGGGGGAGCAGCAGCAGAACCAGCGCGCAGAGGAGTTTTCTCATTTGAACCTCACCCTCTCCGGAACCGGCTTCGGCTCAAGAAGTTTGCCGAAGTATGCCGGCAACAGCAGGAAAATCACGCAGTAAACGCCGGGAATCAGCCAGCTCACCATCTTGAGCCGGGCGATGCCCGGGTCCCAGGCAAGCCAGTCGAAGAGGGTAATAACGGCCATCACGGCCAGGAACGTGCCCACGAGGAAACCCCGCGAACGCGGCCTGGTGTAAACCCAGGACAGCACGAAGAACAGAAAATACAGCTCCTGGACCCGCTGGCCGATCTCCGCCCAGAACAGGGTGGCCTTCTGCATGCCGATGTAGCCGAGCACGATGAAGGTCAGGGCAAACGCACCCACCAGTGCGCGGTAAAGGGCGCCGCGATAGCGGATGGACTTGACCGGATTGCGGTCAATCCAGGGCAGCAGAAACAAGAGCACGATGGCCAGCCCCATGGCGCTGATGCCGAGCGCCTTGTTGGGGATGGAGCGCAGAATCGCGTAGAACGGGCCGAAGTACCACAGCGGGTGGATGTCCTGCGGGGTTTTCAGCGGATTGGCGGGCTCGAAATTTGCCGGTTCCAGAAACAAGCCGTGCAGGCCGGGCGAGAAAAAGACGATGGCCGCAAAGATCGCCAGGAATACCGTCACCCCGACGATGTCCTTGATGGTGTAGTACGGATGGAACGGGATACCGTCCAACGGAATGCCGTCCGGCCCCTTGTGCTGCTTGATCTCGATACCGTCTGGATTGTTGGAACCCACTTCATGCAGCGCCATCAGATGAAACAGCACCAGCCCGATCAGCACCAGCGGCACCGCCACGATGTGCAGCGCGAAAAAACGGTTGAGGGTGATGCCGGAGACCGCATAGTCGCCCCGCAGCCACTGCATGAGCGAGTTGCCGACGCCGGGGATCACGCCGAACAGCGAGGTGATGACCTGCGCCCCCCAGTAGGACATCTGTCCCCAGGGCAGCAGATACCCCATGAAGGCTTCGGCCATCAGCGCCACATAAATCAGCATGCCGAAGATCCACAAAAGTTCGCGCGGCTTCTTGTAGGAACCGTAGATCACGCCACGGAACATGTGCAGGTACACCACCACGAAGAACAGGGAGGCGCCCACCGAGTGCAGGTAGCGGATCAGCCAGCCCCAGTTCACATCGCGCATGATGTACTGCACCGAGGCAAACGCCTCCGTGGCCGAGGGCTGGTAGTTCATGGCGAGGAAGATGCCGGTGACAATCTGATTCACCAGGATCAGCAGCGCGATGGAGCCGAAGAAATACCAGAAGTTGAAGTTCTTGGGGGCGTAGTACTGGGCCACCTGCTCGTTCCAGAGCTTGCTCATGGGGAAGCGCGCATCAATCCAGCCGCGCAACTGGTGCAGCCACCCGCCCGTGACGTCAATAAAATCACGTTTTTGCGTCTCGTTGCTCATCAAGCGGACCCCCCGTGACTTTCAAGAGGATTTTTATTCAGGTTGACGCAGCTCACCATATCAGCGGCTGCCGGTAGCTGGAATGAGATCCCGCGGGGTCCTCCCCTATGCGAACCACCTTGTCGTTGACATAGCGGTAGCGTGGCACCGGAAGATTGAGCGGTGCCGGAACATTCTTGAAAACGCGCCCCGCCAAATCGTAAAGCGATCCATGACACGGGCAATGGAACCCACCCGGCCAGGTAGGCCCGATGCTGGGGTCACCCGGCTCGGGCCGATAGAGGGGAATGCAGCCCAGATGCGTACAAATCGGCACCACCACGAACAGTTCCGGTTTGATGGCGCGTGATTCGTTCTTGCAGTAGCCCGGCTGCTGAGGTTCGGCGGAGTCGGGATCGCGCAGGAGCCCGGCATTCTTCGGCAGTTCCGCTATCGCCGCCCGGGAGCGCTGCACCACCCACACCGGTTTCAGGCGCCACTTCGCCTTCACCAGCCCGCCGGGCTCGATCTTGCTGATGTCAATATCCACCGGACCGCCGAGCGCCTTGGCACGGGCGCTGGGTTGCATGGAAGACAGAAACGGTACCGCCGTCATGCCCACGCCCACGGCACCCACAACAACGGTCGCCACGGTGAGGAAGTGACGCTTGCTATTGTCAATCTCTTCGCTCATTCACCCCTCTCCTGACAATTCAGAGCCGGTGCCCACGGACCGAATGGGTGCGTGTGACGGGAGAAACCGGGCGGAAGACAACACCAGAAACGGCGCATTATACACAGCGCCGCTTGAGACCCGCCAGTACGGACGGGCGCGGGTATTGGGTCAGTTTGATTTTTAAGGTCATTGTTGGGGGTCTACTAGAGGGGGTTTAAACTGGGACCATGAGCCAAAAGCGCAACCTCAAGGACATAAATCAGCTCGCAAGCTCCATCGTCAGGGCTGCTACTGAGGGTTATAGCTTGTATCAGTCACAAAAGATTCATCCAAAACGGGCCTTCACCAAGGGTAAGAAGCGAAAGCAAAAATAGCCCTAAATTACTTGTCTGCTGCCTCTCCAGATTTAGCTCTATCAAGCATCCTTTTTATTTCTGAATTGGTTTTTGTTGCGTGTATTTCTATTTCAGGGTGCTTGTTGGCAAATACCCTGAAAATTTCATCTGCAAATGCTTGCCCAATAGTTTGAACACCCTCGAAATCGAACATTACAACCTTAAATAATTCAACTCGCGCAAGCACTCTCTTCGCTTGCGAGCGGGAGATGAGAGCATCATTTCCATATTGCGCCAGCCTGACAGGCACCACCGTCTTAGTGAATCCATATTCATCTCCGGATGAATAATGGTCAAACACTTTCCGCACTGTTCGGGACGTATGGTTATTTAAGCTCATCTGCACCACGGTTTTTGCATCAAATGTGCTCTGCAAAATCCAGTCTTCTTTCTCTCCATATGTATGAGAAAAATAGACTCCCCCGGATAATATGCCGAAATAATCGAATATTCTGGAGCTAAAGAAAATGCCTTCCCCAGTATGGTTTTCTGGATCAGTAGTCAATTTACCCTTAGACAACTCAAGAACGGCATGCCTCTCATCTAACAATCCCATATTAGTTTGGATTTTTCTAAATATTCCAATACCGTTATCCACTATAAACATTTGCGTAGTTGCCGCCGTTCTCTTGATCGCAACCAATATGTTTGTACCTTCAGAATGGTCAATTGCATTGTTAAACATCTCTGTAAAACCGTAATGCCATATACCTAAAACATTTTCCGGCATTTTGCCGATAACGCCGAGAATATCCTCTCGCCAAACAACGTCTTCCGCTAATTCTTTGGTAATTGGATATATCTTGGACCAATCCTCAACGGGAGCGAGCGAATAAAGGCGGCTCCTAGTCTTACCAGCAACAGCTAGAGCCTTCTCAGCAAACAGCCTTTGGAAATGCTTATTTACAGCCTGGCGAGAAATACCGAATTTCTCAGCCGCCGCCTTGGCTATATCCGACGGATGCTTTTCGACCTGCTCCAGAATGAAGCGTCGTATATCTTCGCCCCTCGCTCTAACCCTATTCATTGTCAACCTTACAATTTAAATTTGTCAACCTTAAGTTATAATATTGTCAACCTTTCAGAGTAAATTGTCAACCATGAACCAGTTACCCCTACAACATCGCGCCCAAGTCCTCGGATGCCTCGTGGAAGGCAATTCCATCCGGGCCACCGTGCGGATGACAGGTGTGGCCAAGAACACCGTGGTTAAGCTCTTGGCGGACGTGGGGGAAGCCTGCCTCGCCTACCAGGACGAAGCCTTGCGTAACCTTCCCTGCAAGCGGCTCCAGTGCGATGAGATATGGTCCTTTTGCTATGCCAAGGAAAAGAACGTGCCGGAGGCCAAAAAGGGGCAGTTCGGCTATGGCGACGTGTGGACATGGACAGCGTTGTGTGCGGATACCAAGCTGGTGCCGTGCTGGATGCTTGGAACACGCGATGCGGATGCCGCCAAGGTGTTTATCAAGGACTTGGCCGGTCGGCTCACACACCACGTCCAACTGACAACCGACGGCCACAAGCCTTATCTGGAAGCGGTAGAAAACGCCTTCGGCGGCGAGATTGACTATGCCATGCTGGTCAAACTGTACGGGGCAAAAGCTCCCCCAAGAACCCGGAGCGCAAATACAGCCCTTATAAAGTTTGTCCGTGCCAAGGCCCACAAGATCACCGGGCAGCCGGATGCGAAAAGCGTTTCTACGTCCTATGTGGAGCGCCAAAACCTGACCATGCGCATGTCCATGCGCCGGTTCACACGCCTGACCAACGGCTTTTCAAAAAAGGTCGAAAATCTGGCCTTTGCCGTGGCCCTGCATTTCATGTATTACAACTTCGGGCGCATCCATGCCACGCTCAGAGTCACGCCCGCTATGGAAGCCGGGCTGTCTGACCATGTTTGGAGCTTGGAAGAAATTGCAGCTTTGACGGATACTCATGGTTCAAACTGACCCACTACCCGGGCGCGGCTGACGGGGTCCCGGACCCGTGCTACCGTAGTACGCATGAAACTTCTCAGTCGAACCCTGCTGTTCCTGTTGCAGGCGGTAGTGGTAGGTCTCGCCATCGCCTTCGTGGTGGTGTACTTCCGTCCCGGCCTGCTCACCGGCGCGCGCAGCGCGCCGGCTCGCGGCGCAGTGGATTCCTACGCTGCAGCCGTGGTCCTGTCCTCGCCGTCGGTGGTGAACATACACAGCGCGCGCCGCACGCAGGTGCCCGGTCCGCTCATGGACGACCCTTTCTGGCAGCGTTACTTCGGCAACCCGTATGGCCCGCAGCGGGACCGCTTGGAAACCAGCCTGGGTTCGGGTGTGATTATCAGCCGCGCCGGTTATATCCTCACCAATTATCACGTTATCCGCGACGCAGACGCCATCCAGGTGGACCTCGCGGACGGACGCACGGCGTCAGCGCGTGTGGTGGGCGTGGACCCGGACACGGATCTGGCGCTGCTGCAAATCGCCCTGCCCCATCTCAAGCCCATTCACATGGGCCGCTCCGATGATCTGCACGTGGGTGACGTGGTGCTCGCCATCGGCGACCCGTACGGCGTGGGCCAGACGGTGACCCAAGGCATCGTCAGTGCGCTCGGCCGCAGTCAACTGGGTTTGAGCACCTTCGAAAACTTCATCCAGACGGACGCAGCCATCAATCCCGGCAACTCCGGCGGTGCGCTGGTGAACACGCTCGGCCAGTTGGTAGGCATCAACACCGCCCTGTTCTCCCCGAGCGGCGGTTCCAACGGCATCGGCTTTGCCATTCCGGTAAACCTCGCCCGCGGCGTCATGAAGCAGCTCATCGCCTACGGGCGGGTACGGCGCGGTTACCTGGGCGTGGAACCGCAGGACATCACGCCGCAATTGGCGCAGGCATTTGAATTGAAAAGCACCGCGGGTTTCATCATCACCAGCGTGGCGCGCGGCGGTCCCGCAGACAAGGCCGGGCTGATGCCGGGCGATGTGATCCAAACCATTGACGGCGATCCGGTGGACAACAGCCGCGACGCGCTCAATCGCATCGCCGGTAAACCGCCCGGCACCCTGGTAGTACTGGGCGGTGTGCGCCGAGGCAAATCATTCCATGTCGAAGTGAGAGTGGCGGAGCGGCCGCTGCAGAGCAGCAGCTAAGGCAAAGATCCGGTGTTCATGCCGGCACGCGCCGGATCCTCGCGCCCAATTGTCCCAATTTTTCTTCAATCGTCTCGTAACCGCGGTCAATGTGGTAGATACGCTCCACCACCGTCTCGCCCTCCGCCACCAGTCCCGCCAGCACCAGGCTCGCGGAGGCGCGCAAGTCCGTGGCCATCACCGGCGCGCCGGTGAGGTGATCCACGCCCTGACTGATGGCGGTATTGCCTTCGAGACGCACATCCGCGCCCATGCGCTGCATTTCCAGCACATGCATGAAGCGGTTCTCGAACACCGTCTCGGTGATGGTACCGGTGCCTGCGGCCACCACGTTGAGCGCGGTGAACTGCGCCTGCATGTCGGTGGGGAACGCCGGATAGGGCGCGGTGCGCACATCCACCGCCTGCGGCCGGCGGCCATGCATGTCCAGCTCGATCCAGTTTTCGCCGCGGCTGATCTTGCCACCGGCTTCCTCGAGTTTTGCCAACACCGCATCCAGCAACTCGGGTTTCGTATCCTTCACGCGCACGTGACCGCCGGTGAGCGCGCCGGCACACAGATAGGTGCCGGTCTCGATGCGGTCCGGTAACACATTGTATCTCGTGCCATGCAGCTTCTTCACGCCTTCGACCACGATGGTATCGGTGCCGTGTCCCTTGATTCTGGCACCCATCTGCATCAGGCAATTGGCCAGGTCCACCACCTCCGGTTCGCGCGCGGCGTTCTCGATTACGGTGGTGCCGGCGGCGAGTGTGGCCGCCATCATAATGTTCTCGGTGCCAGTGACCGAAACCGTGTCCATGATGATGTGTGCGCCATGCAAGCGCTCCGCGGTGGCGCGGATGTAGCCGTTTTCCACCTTGATGTCGGCACCCATGGCTTCCAGACCCGAGATGTGCAGATTCACGGGCCGCGTGCCGATGGCGCAGCCGCCCGGCAGCGACACGTCGGCGCGCCCATATTTGGTAACCAGCGGTCCCAGCACCAGGATGGAAGCACGCATGGTCTTCACCAGTTCATAGGGCGCATAAAACTCGCGGATGCTGGCGGGATCCACCTCGATGCGCATGCGCTCATCAATGGTGACACCCACGCCCATGCGCCCCAGCAATTCGATGGTGGTGGTGACGTCGTGCAGGTGCGGCACGTTGCCGATGGTGACGGGACCATCCGCCAGCAGCGTGGCGGCAAGAATCGGCAGGGTGGCATTCTTGGCGCCGGAAATGCGGATTTCCCCCTCCAGGGGCTTGCCGCCGTTAATGAGAAGCTTGTCCAAAGGTCCGCCTTGTTGCTGTGCGTCTGTCGTCACGAAGCCTGCTCGCACCGCCATTCATCCGGTGTCAGAGTGCGCAGGCTGAGGGCATGGATCTCGCTCCCCATGCGCTCGCCGAGCGCGGCGTACACCATCTGGTGGCGCGCCAGCGGCCGCTTGCCGGTGAATGCCGCCGCGATGATGAGCGCGTCGAAATGCGTGCCGTCGTCGCTGTGGACGCGCACCTGCGCGGATGGCAGGCCCTGGCTGATGAGGCGTTCAACATCGACGGGGGTCAACAGCGCACTCCGGAAGGGTTGGAAGCGAACGCCTGGGCAATCTGCGTTCCAGCATGATACCCGATTGGCCGCGCCCGCCGGAATGGGTACGCAGGAAGCCGGTGCAAAGCGTGTATCATGACATCTCAAACCGCTTCCCCCGCCATGGCAAGCGACCCGCACGGATGAACAGGACCGATACCACCAACCTGCTCAAACTCGCCCGCGAGGTGCTGCAAACCGAGGCAGCCGCCGTCACCGCCCTCGCCCCGCGTCTGGATGAGCGCTTTGCCGCGGCCTGCCGCATCCTGCTCGCCTGCCGCGGCCGCGTGGTGGTGACCGGCATGGGCAAATCGGGCCATGTGGCCAACAAAATCGCCGCGACTCTCGCCAGTACCGGCACACCGGCGTTCTACGTGCATCCCGGTGAAGCCAGCCACGGCGATATGGGCATGATCACCGGCGAGGACGTGGTGCTGGCGCTGTCCAATTCCGGTGAGACCCGTGAACTCGTCACCATCCTGCCGCTCATCAAACGCCTCGGTGTGCAACTGGTCACCCTCACCGGTCAGCCGCAGTCCACGCTCGCCACGGCCGCCAACGTCAATCTGGATGTATCCGTCGCCCAGGAAGCCTGCCCGCTGAATCTCGCACCCACCGCCAGCACTACCGCAGCGCTGGCCATGGGCGATGCGCTCGCCGTGGCCTTGCTGTCCACGCGCGGCTTCACCGAAGAAGACTTCGCCCGCTCCCATCCGGGCGGCAGTCTCGGCCGGCGCCTGCTGCTGCGGGTCGAAGACCTGATGCACAACGGCGATGCCATCCCGGCGGTACCGCAAGGCACGCTGCTGAGCCAGGCATTGGTGGAGATGACCCGCAAGGGTCTCGGCATGACCGCCGTCGTGGACCCGCAACGGCACGTGACCGGTATTTTCACCGATGGCGATCTGCGCCGTACCCTGGACAAGGAAATCAACGTGCACCGCACCCGGATTGACGACGTCATGACGCGCCGCTGCACCACCGTGTCGCCGGAAACGCTCGCCGGCGAGGCGCTGCATCTCATGGAAAGCCGCAAATTCAACGCCCTGCTGGTGGTGGACGACGGCCGCAAGCTCATCGGCGCACTCAATATGCACGATTTGCTGCGCGCCGGCGTGGTGTGACATGGCGGACATCCACGAGCTTGCGGCGGGTGTGCGCCTGGTGGTCTTCGACGTGGACGGCGTATTCACCGACGGCCGCCTGTATTACGGCACCAACGGTGAGGAACTCAAGGCCTTCCACGTGCGCGACGGCTACGGTGTCAAGCAACTGTTGCGGTACGGTATCCAGGTGGCGGTGATTTCGGGACGCGCCTCGGCCATGGTGACCTGGCGCATGCACGAGCTCGGCATCAGACATATATTCCAGGGTTGCGACGACAAGCCGCCGGTGTATCAGCGCTTGCTGCAGCAGCTCGGGCTCGCACCGCAACAGGTGGCCTGCGTGGGCGATGACCTGCCGGATGTACCGCTGATGGAAACCGCGGGTCTCGCCATCGGTGTGCACGACGCCCACCCGCTGGTGCGCGCGAAAGCACATTGGTGCACCCAGGCGCGCGGCGGTGAGGGTGCGGTGCGCGAGGTTTGCGACCTGATTCTCGCGGCACGGAAACCGGCCGCGTGAACTTCAGGCTCTGGCTGCTGATATTCGCCCTGGCACTCGCGGCAGCAGGCACCTGGTGGCTGCTGCGGCATGTGGCGCCTTCTGCGGTGCAACCATCGGCACCGCCGAGCCATACCTCGGACTACTATTTCACCGACGCCACGGTGACCACCCTGAACGCCCAGGGAAAACCCGAAGCCATCATGACCGCACCACGCATGGTGCATCATCCGGACGACGACAGCGTGGAAGTATTCGCGCCGCGTATTGAATATTTCCAGGCGGGCAGTCGACCCTGGCATGTACAGGCGGACCACGGCCTGCTGCCCTCCGGCGGCAAGCTGATATACCTGAACGGCCACGTGGAAATGACCCATGCGAGCGCCGCGGGCGGGCCGCCGCTTATCATCCATACCGACAAGATCAGCGTTAATCTTAATACCAACATTGCCGCCACCGCCGAC
The DNA here is from genome assembly GCA_021792635.1 of Natronospirales bacterium. Classification (GTDB taxonomy): domain Bacteria; phylum Pseudomonadota; class Gammaproteobacteria; order Natronospirales; family REEB76; genus REEB76. The sequence continues at coordinate 105,609 of JAJYUH010000004.1, forward strand.
CCGGCGGAAATTCTGCAAGGCAGCAGTCGTACCACAACGGTGGGCATGCAGGCCGACCTCAAGGACAACCACCTGGTGCTGGATTCAAACGTGCGAGGCTTTTATGTTCACAAGCCATAAACTGCGCCTGTTGCTGGTGCTGGGCGCACTCTGCGCCGCCGCTTCCGCCTGGGCGCTCAAGACCGACAAGAACCAGCCCATCAACATCCAGGCGGACCACGGCGACTTTCAAGGCAATTCCAGCAGCAGTAACGGCACCGGCGTCTACACCGGTCACGTCGTCATCACTCAGGGCAGCATCAAAATCACCGCCGACAAGGCGATTCTGGACATGGTGAACGGTGAGGTGCAGCAAGCGGACATGACCGGGAACCCGGCCACCTTCCAGCAGCAGCCGGATCACGGCGCGTTGATGCACGGCATGGCCAGCAAAATCATCTATGACGCAACCAGGAACGAAGTGAATCTGCTTGGCCACGCGCATCTGCAGCAGGGCTCACGCCTGTTCACCGCCGACGTCATCCGCTACAACACCAGCAGCGAGCACGTGGTCGCCAGCGGCGGCAAGAACGGCGGGCGCGTGCACATCCTCATTCCGCCCAAGCAGAGCCGCGGCAAGAGCAGTCCGCCATGAACACGCTGCGCGCGGAAAATCTCCGCAAGCGTTACCGCCGCCGCGAAGTGGTACACAACGTTTCCGTGGAACTCGCCTGCGGCGAGGTGGTGGGGCTTCTCGGTCCGAACGGCGCCGGCAAAACCACGTCCTTCTACATGATCGTGGGTCTGCTGCCCGCCGACGGCGGACGCATCTTCCTCAACGGTACGGAAGTAACGGACCTGCCCGTGCACGCGCGCGCGCGTCTGGGCCTCGGCTACCTGCCGCAGGAAGCTTCCATATTCCGCAAGCTGACTGCCGCTGAAAATATCCTGGCCATCCTGGAAACCCGCGCGGGACTCACGCGCACACAGCGGCAAAAGCGCCTGGAAGAATTGCTGGAAGAATTGCATATCAGCCACATCCGCGACTCCCTCGGCCTGTCCCTGTCCGGCGGCGAACGGCGGCGCGTGGAGATCGCGCGCGCGCTCGCAGCCGATCCTGCCTTCATGCTGCTGGATGAACCGTTCGCCGGTGTGGATCCCATCTCCGTCATCGACATCCAGCGCATCATCGAGCACCTGAAAAAACGCAACATCGGCGTGCTCGTCACCGATCACAACGTGCGCGAAGCCCTGGGGATCTGCTCGCGCGCCTATATCATCAGCAACGGCGAGGTGATCGCCGCCGGTCCGCCGGAGGCGATTCTGGCCGATCAGAAGGTGCGGGAAGTGTACCTGGGGGAGAATTTTCGGCTATAACTTCTATACCACCCGTGCCGCTCCCATCTGGCCCCGTACAGGGAGCGACCGCGATCCCATTCGCCAGGGAGCGGGAATACGGGCAACGCCTTGTTTGTTATGAGGATTCCGGGTTTTGAAAGCCTCCCTCAGCCTGCGCCAGACCCACCGTCTCAGCATGACACCGGAGCTGCGCCAGGCGCTGGGGCTGCTGCAGATGTCCGCCCTGGAGCTGCGCGATACGGTGCGCGAGGCGCTGGAGCACAACCTGCTGCTGGAAAAAATCGACGACAGCAACGACGCGCCCCCTACCCCTGGGGAAGACGGGCCGCCGCCGGACGCGGATAGCCGCCCCGGGGACGGGGCAGCGGAGGAATGGCCGGTAGCGGAATGGGACAGCACCGAGGTCATACTGACCGGGGGCGATGGCGGCGAGGCGGATGCTCCCGAACCGGAAACCCAGCCGGGAGCCGGTCTCCGGGAGCATCTACTGTTGCAACTGGATCTGGCGCACCTGAACGCCCGCGACACGGCCATCGGCACCCTGCTCATCGACAGCCTGAATGACGACGGCTACCTTGCGGAAAGCCTGGACGAATTGCGGCTGGCTTGCGGCGACAACGACAGCGGTCCGGAGCCGGAGGAAATGGAAGCGGTGCTGCACCGTCTCCAGAGCTTCGACCCGACGGGCGTGGGTGCGCGCGACCTGCGCGAGTGCCTGGACCTGCAACTGCGCCCGCTGCCGGCCACACCTGCCCGGGAGCTGGCACTCACGCTGGTCAATGAGCATCTGCAGGAGCTGGCCGCCCATGCCCACGTGCAGCTCTGCCGCACACTGGAGGTGAGCGCCGCGGAACTGGAAACCGCCATTGCCCTGATCCAGTCGCTGAACCCGCGTCCCGGCACCGCGCTTGCCGCCGGCGCCGTGGATTTCGTCATACCGGACGTGCTGGCGTCGCGCCGCGACGGCCGCTGGGTGGTGGAGCTCAATCCCGAAACCGCGCCGCGTCTGCACGTGAACACCCTGTACGCCGCCGCCCTCGGCCGGCGGCACCGCGAGCAACACGGCGACCTGGGGCGTCAGTTGCAGGAAGCACGCTGGCTGGTACGCAGCCTGAAAATGCGCAACGAAACCCTGTTGCGCGTGGCGCAGTGCCTCGTGCGTCATCAGGCTCATTTCCTCAGCGAGGGCGAGGAAGCCATGCGTCCGCTGATGCTCAAGAACGTGGCCGCGGAGCTGGGATTGCACGAGTCCACCATCTCGCGCGTGGTGGCGAATAAATATCTCGCCACGCCGCGCGGCACGCTCGCTTTCCGGCACTTTTTCTCCAACGAACTGTCAACAGATGATGGCGGTGCGCGCTCGGCCACCGCCATCCGCGCCCTGATACGCAAACTGGTTGCCCAGGAGGATCCACACCGCCCCCTGAGTGACGATCGCATTACCAGGGAGCTCGTAAGCCGCGGCATCCGCGTGGCCCGACGCACGGTCGCCAAATACCGTGAGTCCATGACCATTCCCCCGGCTCACGAACGCAAACGCCTCGCAACGAGGTGACAACATGACGATAAGCAGGAGTGACATCATGCAAATTGATATTACCGGTCACCATGTGAACATTACCCCCGCACTCAAGAGTTATGTGGAGAACAAATTCGAGCGCCTGGAGCGGCATTTCGACCATGTCATCAACATTCACGTGGTACTGACAGTGGAAAAACTGGAGCACAGGGCTGAAGCGACCCTGCACGTGGATCGCGGCAGGATTTTTGCCGACACCACGGATGCGGACATGTACGCCGCCATTGACGCCCTCACCGACAAGCTCGACCGGCAAATCAAGAAACACAAGGACAAACTCACCCGCCATGGCGACCGTACCAGCGTGCGCACCATCGCCGCGCCTTAGACCGGGATCAGCGGCAACCAAAGCGCGGAAAGCGGCGCGTCATGCGGACGCGCCGTTTTTTTGCATTCACGCCGCCAGCAGGTATGCTAGGGCCCTGAGCGATCTTTACTTTCAGGTGTGACGCGCATGCGCCTGGTTCTCCTCAGCGGCCTGTCCGGCTCCGGCAAATCCGTGGCTCTCCACATGCTGGAGGACCTGGGCTATTACTGCGTGGACAATATCCCCGCCGGCCTGCTGCAGAACCTGGTGCGCGAAACCCTGTTGAGCAGCGATCCGGCCTACCACAACATGGCGGTAGGTATTGACGCACGCAACCGCATCGAGGACATCAGGTCCGTGCCGGAAACCGTGCGCCATCTGCGCACCCAGGGTATCGAATGCGACATCGTATTCCTGCATGCCGAGGACGGCGTGCTGTTGAAGCGCTACAACGAGACCCATCGCCCACACCCGCTGGCCAGCGAGGGACGCTCGCTGCGGGATGCCATCCGCGCGGAACGCGATCTCCTGGGCGCCATCGCCGACGAAGCCGATATGGTGCTGGACACCACGCGTACTTCGGTGCATGAGTTGAGGGAACTGGTGCGCGCACGCATCCACCGCGGCGCGCGTCAGCAGTTGTCACTGCTGTTCCAATCCTTCGGATTCCGCCACGGGCTGCCGGGGGATTCGGATTTCGTCTTCGATGCCCGCGGCCTGCCGAATCCATACTGGGAAGCGGAGCTGCGCGCACTGACCGGCAGGGATGCGGCGGTGGTGCGTTTCCTGGAGGGCAGCGCGGCGGCACAGCGGTTCACCGGGGACCTGAGCGCGTTCCTGCAACACTGGATTCCGCAATTCGAATCTTCGAACCGCCGCTACCTCACGGTATCAGTGGGCTGTACCGGCGGTTATCACCGCTCGGTGTTCGTGGTGGAAAAACTGGCGGCGCATTTCCGCGCCGCGGGGCGGGAAGTGCTGGTGCGGCATAACGAATTGAAGGGTTGATGCGCGTGGCCTGCACGCCGCTCCTTCCGCACCCGCCACAGGCGGCCGGCGCCCGCCTGACCGGCGTGGCCATTCAGCCTGGCCCGTTACGCGCGGCAGGGGCATCCAACAGCGCCAAGATCGCCTGCGTACTGCGCTCCACCAGCGCCGCGTCTCCGCGGCTTTCCACGTTCAGCCGCAGCAGCGGCTCGGTGTTGGAGCGGCGCAGATTGAATCGCCAGTCCGTGAACTCCATGCTGATGCCGTCCACCGACGAGATACGTTGCGCCTCGCCCGCATACCGTTCCTGAACCCGCCGCAAGGCGGCGTCCGCATCCGTCACGCCGCGGTTGATCTCGCCGCTTACCGGGAATCGGTCCTGGCGCGCCCGCACCAGCTCCGACAGTGGTGTATCGTTGGATGACAGGAGTTCCAGCAGCAGCAGCCAGGGAATCATGCCGCTGTCGCAGTAGGCGAATTCCCGGAAATAATGGTGCGCGCTCATCTCGCCCCCATAAACCGCGTCCTCCGCCCGCATGCGCTCCTTGATGAAGGCATGACCGCATTTGGACTCGATGGGGATGCCGCCCAGACTTTCCACCATCTCGATGGTGTTCCACACAAGGCGCGGATCATGGATGATCTTCGACCCGGGATACTTGCGCAGGAACATCCCGGCGAACAACCCCACCAGGTAATAACCCTCGATAAACCGGCCGCGGGCGTCGAAAAAAAAGCAGCGGTCAAAATCCCCGTCCCAGGCGAGGCCGAGATCGGCCCCGGTTTTCCGTACCAGCCGGGCCGTTGCATCCCGGTGTTCCGGCAACAGCGGATTGGGCACGCCGTTCGGAAAATGGCCGTCGGGTTCCCGGTACAACCAGGTGACCTGCACGGGCAGGCGCGCAAACAGTTGTTCCAGCACCGGAGCGGCGGCGCCGTTACCCGGATTCGCCACCAGTTTCAGCGGGCGCAGAGTGCCCGTCACAAGACCGAGCAACTGATCCACATACGCATCGCGGGTGCTCACCGGCCGCACCGCGGCCGCACCGGACGGAGCCGCGCGACGGTCGCCGAGCGCACGCCGGGCGATCTCCTTCAGCCCCGTGTCTTCACTCAGGGGGCGTGCGCCGGCGCGCACCAATTTGAAGCCGTTGTAGTCTGGCGGGTTGTGACTCGCCGTGACCATGACACCGCCGTCGCATCCCAGATGGTTGACGGCGTGATAGATCTCCTCGGTGCCGCACATGCCCAAGTCCAGTACCTCGGCACCACCGGCTGCAAGGCCCGCTGACACCGCCTGGGCGAAAGACGGACCGGACAGCCGCACGTCCCGTCCCACCACCACGCTGCGTGCATCAAGATATTCGGCGAACGCCCGGCCGATACGCGCCGCCAGGTCCGCATCCAGCTCGCCGGGCACGCGCCCGCGGATATCGTAAGCCTTGAAGCATTGGATGCGGGCGTCGCTCATGGGTTATCCGCGTTCGCGATGACTCATCGGGATACTCGCCGCGCCGCGCTTCGACAGTCGCCGGCGGCGGGACCGGCATGACAGGATGTGCGTCCGGTTTCCACAAAAACAGCCGCATGGAATTTCCAATCGGCGATTGCATGGTAACCGATTCCGGCTGCCGGGATAAGTACCGCCGTTCCCACACGCGACAGGCTGGTGCCCACCGCCATTCTGCATTACCCTGAATCGCGCAAGCCGACTGTTGCCGGCGGAACTGTGGCTCACGACAGGTAAACGGCGATGCTGCTGACCAAAGCGCGCATTCACCGGGGAATACTGCTCGCTGCGTTGGCGCTGCTCGGCACATGTGCAAGCTCTCCGCCGGTGCCTGAGCTCTCGACTATCAAGCTTCCTGCGCCACCCCCGGTGCTGCGTAATGTGTTATTGAAATTCAGAATTGGCGTGTGTTTCTCTCTTGCTTCCCCCCTGTCCGTCAGACATGACGGAAGTGCGTTATGTCGCCGGCGGCCAAACGGCTGCCGCAACGAGTTCACCTTGTGCGGAAATCGGCTTCCAATACCTGGATAAAAAAGAGTAGCCGATGTCCGCATGATGAAATCCAGCGGCGACGCCGGCCTGGACCGCGTCGCACTGCGCATCGTGACGCAGGCAAAGTTCCCGCCTCCTCCCGCACCGCTCATAAAAAAGTACCGGAACTTCACCATCCCCGTATGCGGTGACGGTAAATCGAGCGCCGCTGCAAAGCAAAACTGAGCGGCCCCCGGTTTTGGTGAAAGCGGCCGCACAGCCGCCGCAACACCGGATCGCGATGCGGCACGTTGCTGCCAGCGGGCAATTCCGGCTTTCAGATGCCGGCATTTCTTTTCCCGGTCAACCCGATTGCACTGAGTCCCTGACACGCCTCCGCCGACCTCCGGCCCATCAGGGATCCGCGTACCATTGCGCGCGGATGTCCTCGCGGCACAGGCGCATGCGCACCGCGCATGGGGTGCGAGGAATGCCTGCTGCCCAAGCGCGGGCGGGCATGCTAAATTGCGGCCGGTACACGTAAAAGAAATCACGGATCAGGCGCGACACGGGAGGGAGCGGGGCGTGATTCAGATTGACGGCTTGAGCTTCCGCTATCCCCGGGGGGAGAACGACGCCATCAGCAAGCTTTCGCTGCGCGTGCGACCGGGAAGCCTGTTCGGTCTGCTGGGACCGAATGGTTCGGGGAAGACCACCTTGATTTCGATTTTGACGGGACTGCTGCCCTCTCCGCCCGGGCGGGTGCAGATTGAGGGCAAGCCGCTGCCCGCCCGGCGCCCGGAAATCCAGTCATGCAGTGCGCTGGTGCCGCAGGACTATGCCTTTTATCCACGCCTGAGCGTCGCGGAAAACCTTGCGTTTTTCGCCGGTGCGCTCGCCATTCCGGCCGCAGATACCGGCGTTCGCATGCAAGAAGCCCTCTCGGTATCGGGTCTGGAACCTTTCCATGGCGCGCGCGCGGAAAGACTCTCCGGAGGTCTCAAACGCCGGCTGAATCTGGCCATCGGCTTGTTGAACCGTCCACGTCTGCTGTTTCTGGACGAACCCACGGTGGGCATTGATCCGCAGTCACGTCACTTTATTCTCGAAACCATCCGTCGCATCAACCGCCGGGGCGCCACGGTGGTGTACACCTCGCACAATATGGAGGAAGTGGAATCGCTGTGCGATGAAATTGGCGTGCTGGACAATGGGCGGCTGCTGGTACAGGGAACCCTGGAGCAGTTGTTGGGGGGCAGTGAAAGCAAACAACTGGTGGTGGGACTCGCGTCCCCGCTCACCGCCGAACAGAGCAAAGCGCTGGCTGCCCGGCCCGGGCTGGAAATCGCGGGTTCCGAGTTGTGCGTTCCCTCATGCAGCGCAGCGGATTTTCACCGCCTCATGGCCCTGCTGGCAAATCACGGGATCGAGCCGAGCCGGGTGAAATACGGCTATGGAAACCTGGAGCAATTGTTTCTGCATCTGACCGGACACCGGCTGAGGGACTGAAATGCGCACGCTGTACTCCCTCGTCAAAAAGGAATGGATCATGCTGCTGCGCGACTGGCATGCGCTGCTGCTGCTGTTCGTCATGCCCGCGGTATTCATTCTGGTCATGTCGCTCGCCTTGCAGAACAGCTTTGCCTCACAGCAGGCCGTGCATATCCGTTACTACCTGATCAATGAAGATCCGGGGCCGGTCAGCGCGGCGCTGACGCAACGGCTGCTCGCGGTGCCGGGATTCAGCGCTTTGCCCGCACAGGCCCCGGTCGCGGCGCTGGCAACCCGGGTGCGCCGCGACCGGGCGCAGTTCCTGGTAGTGATCCCGCGCGGTTTCGGCCAGGCCCTGCTGCATGTCCATCCGCTGCCGGTGCGCATGCTGGCCGGACCGGGAGTCGAACCGGCGGTGTACAAGCTGTTTGAGGTTGCGTTGCGTAACGCCCTCGGCCGGATCTATGCGCAACGCGCGCTGGCGCGCCTGAGAAACCTGGCACCCGCTCCGGTTTCCGCCGCTGTTCCGGGCTTTGATTTCGATGCCGCAGACAAGCTGCTGCAAGCCGCATCGCTGTATCAGACGCACGGGCGGACGGAATTCCCCTCTTCGGTGCAGCAGAATGTGCCGGCGTGGCTGGTTTTCGCCATGTTTTTCATCGCCATTCCGCTCTCCACCACCTGGATGCAGGAACGGCAGCAGGGCACCTATGCGCGGCTGCGCAGCATGGGGTTGAGCACACGCACGCTGCTGCTGGGCAAATTGCTGCCGTATCTCGGCATCAATCTCCTGCAGGTGATCCTGATGCTGCTCGTGGGACTCATCGTACTGCCCTGGCTCGGAGGCGACCGGCTCACCCTGGGACACTCGCCGCCGGCCCTCGCCGTCATGGCACTGACGGTAAGTTTCGCATCCGTGACCTATGCCCTGCTGGTAGCGACTCTGGTTTCCACCGGCGAGCAGGCGACGATTTTCACCGGCGTGGCCAATCTGCTGATGGCGGCGCTGGGCGGAATCATGGTGCCGCGCTTCCTGATGCCGCCGCTCATGCAGGCATTGAGTGCGTATTCCCCCATGGCCTGGGGGCTGGAGGGCTTTCTCGACGTGTTCCTGCGGCACGGCGGACTCAGGACGGTGGCGCCGGAAGCCTTGCGCCTGGTTGCGTTCGGTCTTGCCTGTCTGGCGCTGGCGGGTCTGCGGCCCGGCAGGCGGGAAGGAAAAGGATGATGAACCGGGAACAGCTCAAACTCGAACTCAAGCAGATGATTATCCGGGAATGTGAAAAGGACTTGCGCCCGGAGCAAATCCCGGATGACGCCGTACTCATCGGCAGCGAGGGCAGTCTGGCCCTGGATTCCCTGGACGCGCTGCAGATCGCGCTGGCGGTCAAACAGCAGTATGGCAAGCGCATTGACGGCAACAATCAGACGCGCGCCGCACTGACTTCCATCAATACGCTCGCCGACTTTATCCTGCCGGACGGCGTACCCTGAAAATCATCCATGGCAGGCGCGTACATTCGGGGTATGGGATTGAGCTGCGCGCTGGGCGAGGACGCGGCAAGCAGCGTGTCGGCCCTGCAGCGCCGGCAGATGCGCCCGGTGGCGTTGCGGCTGGAGGAATTCACCGAGCCGGTGCAGATGCCGTATTACCGCATCCCGGATCGCGCGGAATTGTTTGATGCCGGACGGCTCGCACGTCTGCTGCCCCCGGCGGCCCGCGCCGCGGTGACCCAGGCCGGACTGACGCCCGGGGAAATCCGCCGGCTGCCGCTGTTCATCGGATCTTCCTGTTTTTCCATCGGCGTGTCTGAAGCGCGCTACGCCGCGGCGCTGGCGCAGCAACCGCAAACTGCGATACCCATGCCCCTGTGCGGCTATCAGGATATGGCCGTGGTCCTGCAACAGACGCTCGGTTGCCGGGGCGACACCTACACCTACAACACCGCCTGCACGGCATCGGCCAATGCGCTGCTGGGCGCGCTGCACATGATCGAACTGGGCTGGTACCGGCACGCCCTGGTGGTGGGCGCAGAGTTGGCCAATCGCACCACGCTCGCGGGTTTCTCGGGCCTGCAGATCGTGGCAGACGCGCTGCGCCCTTTCGATGCGGCGCGCAAGGGCCTCGTGCTGGGCGAGGGCATCGGTGCGGTGGTGCTGTCGGCGGAAACGGATTCCACAAACCGCCTGCGGGTGCTCGGCGGCGCCAGCAATTGCGACACATGGAGCGTCACCACCGCCGACACCGGAGGCAAGTCCGTGGCGGCGGTATTGAGTCAGGCCCTGGAACAGACGCATCTGCAGCCGCGCCAGGTACGCGCCATCAAGGCGCATGGCACCGCCACGCCCGCGGGCGACACCGCCGAAGCCCTGGGGATGCGGCAGGTGTTTGCCGGTGTGCCGCCGCTGTCGGTGCTCAAACCCTGTCTCGGACACACGTTGGGCGCATGCGGGATCAACGAACTGATCCTGTTCGCCGGCGCGCTGCAACGCGGCTTCCTGCCCGCCACGCCCGGATTTGCAACACCCGATCCCGCACTCGGCGTGCAGCCGATCACCGCGCCGGAGCCGGCGCCGGACGGCCACTATCTGCTCAACCATTTCGGGTTCGGCGGCAACAACACCGTGCTGGTACTGGAAAAGACCGCGCCATGATCCGGGCGATATCCGCCTGCGATTACCTGCAACCGGTGCCTGACGGCGCCGCGCTGCCGCCGCTGGAAGCGGCCCTGAAGGATTTGTGCCGGGAGCGATTTCGGCGCATTGACCGCTTCATCCAGTTGGCACTGCTCGGCTCCGCGCGCTGCGTGGCCGGCCGCACCCTGCGGCCGGATTGCGGCATTTATCTCGGCTCCGGTCTCGGACCCATCGGCAATAATATCGTCACCCAGCAGCAATTGATACGCGATGCGGAAATCCCCAAGCCGGTCAACTTCGTCAACACGCTGGGCAGCAGCGCCGGATTCTACGTCGCCAGAAATCTGGGCCTGCAGGGGCAGAATTTTTTCATTTCCCGGCGCGGAGCCAGCCTGCAAGCGGTGCTGAGCGCGGCCATCGCGGATCTGACATGCGGTGTCGTCGGGCAGGCTTTGCTGGGCGTGGTGGAGGAAGTGGCGCTGCCGCTCGCGGAGCATCGTCTGCGTCAGCACTTGCCCGGAGATCTGACGCTGGCCGAAGGCAGCCATTGGCTGCTGTTGCAGCCGGGTACCGGTGACTCCCGATCCCTGGAGCTGAAGCATTTCACCAAGTTTGCGGCGCTGGAGGATTTTCTGAAATCGGTGTGGCGCACGGGCGACCGGCTGTGTTGCGCCCGCAGCATGGAAGCGCGCGTGGCCGGAGCGTTGCGGCGGGATTTCGATGCCGGAGCCCGGCCGGACCCGGCTGCTGCATTTCACGACAGCCTGGAAGCGGCGTGGCTTGCGGCATTTGCCGCCAGCCCTGAGCCGGGGACGCTATTTCTCGCGGACGGGAGCCCGGAACGCGGCTGGTCCTTGTTTTATCTCGGCGCGTAGCTGTTTATAGATGCTGCGTTCCCGCTGCGCGCAATGCAGCAAGGCATCGGCCAGCAGGCCGTAATCCAGCGGCATCCGCCCCTTGCACATTTTCGCGGCGTGCAGCGCGAAGCGCCGCCATGCGTCGCCCACCGCGGTCAGTTCATCCGCAATGACCGCGAGGCCGGGCTTGCCCAGCACGCCGGCGGCTTCCTGGAGGAAGGACGCGTACAGGAAACGGAAACCGGCGCCGCCGGTGCCGATTTCTTCCTGCATGCGCACCATGTGACCCAGCAGCAGCCTGTTGTAATGCTCCTCGCGCGGGTCCAGACGGCGTATTTTGCGTGATACCAGGCGGATGCCGCGCACACCCAATATCGGCACGGGCACGTGGAGCATCATGCCGGTGGTGTAGAGAATCGCCTTGCGGATGGCGCGCGGCAGATCCAGCCTGGGCGGAATGTATCGCGGATAGTAGAGCAGACCCCTGGGCGCCAGCACACCGCGCGTGAAGCGCGCCTTGCGCAGGGAATCCGCATCGCATTCCACCCGGATATCAATCACCGGGTCGCTGATCAGGTAATGATTGCCGCGTTTTCCGTACACCACCAGATTGTGGGCGTTGAAATGAAAGCGCATATCCGGCGGAAAATAGGACAACCAGAACGCCGACGTTTGCAGGCCGACCGCCCGGCCCCGGGACAGGTATTGATCGAGCGCCTGCATGCCGGCCGCCGGTTGCCGGAAGGTTTCAAAGTGCATCTCGATGCCGAGACGCCGGGTCAGGCCGCGGATGATGCTGCCGGGCGGCATGCGGTAAGCAAACAGCGGCAAGCCGCCGAATTTGATGAACGGCAGGTAGGCGAAGCCCAACCCGGCGGCGATGCCGAAGGCCATCGGCTCGGAAATCGGCATGTTTTGATGGCGCAGCAGGGACGAGATTACGCCGCTTTCACAATGCGCACTTTGCCGGTGATCGAAGGGAATCTCGACCTCAAGCGGCAGGGAGGCGGCGTTCACGGTTGCTCCGGAAGCGTGTCGAGCTGGGCGGGCGTCAACCCCAGCGCCTCGGCATAACGCTGCCTGCGCCGGTCGGACAGCTTGGGGAACGCGCCGGGTCTGAGATGCCGGCGCACCCGCCATTTGCAGAAACCGGTGCTTTGCGCCAGCAGCACAAGATCCATGCGCCGGTGATACATGTGATATTCGAGCGCCGAACCACGGCCCTGCCGGGCGCGTTGCCAGGCGTCGGCGGCGCGGCGCTCGAACTCCGCTATGGCCTGATCCAGGACGATTTCCTCGGCTTCCCAGCCGCTGCAGGGCGTCGCCGCGTAGCGGCCGTGCTCATCCAGCGCGTACAGCAGCTTGCTGTGGCCCAGGAACGCCCTGGCGCTCTGTTGCGGAACTTCGGTTTGCTTCATGGGGGCGAAGACGGGGTCTTTCCGTCCGCACCGCAGACGCGGAGGTACATCCAGGCGGTACTGAAACGGCCGCTCTCCGGAATGTAGCACAGCAGGCGGTGACCCGGTTGCAAACGGCCGGAATGGAACAGTTCCTCAAGCAGGACATAAATGGAAGCCGCGCCGATATTGCCCTTGGAATACAGGTTGGTGAACCAGCGTTCGAACGGCACATCGAAACCGGCCTTGCACATGTGCGCGTGGACTTTCTCGCGGAAATAATGCGAAGAATAATGCGGCAGGAAGAAATCAACGTCGCCGGGTTGCAGGCTCCGCAGTTGCGGTATTTCCCGCAGCGGCCGCTCGACGGTGTAGGCCATGATGTGCTCGTTGAGCTGCTTCACATCCTGCTTGAGCGTGAATATGGAACGCTCCGCCCATTCCGAGGGGTCGTACTCCGGCCAGCCTTTCAGGCTTCCGTCCTCCAGTTTTTCCGCGCCGCCATACATGCAGGCCGGTTGTTCGTTGGCATAGGAGCGCTCCACGATCCAGTCAATGCGCAGCGATAAACCCGCGGCGGCGGGTTGCGGTTCAATCAGCGCGGCACCCGCACCGTCGGACAGCATCCAGCGTATGAAGTCCTTCTGAAACGCCGTCACCGCCTGTTTTTCCAGCGCCTCGATCTGCGCATCGCTCTCGGCCCGGAAATTCCTGGCATGCATCACCGCCGAAGGCATCTCCGAGCCGGCGCTCACCGCATGCCGGAACTCGCCGCCGGCCACGCCGAGCATGGCATATTTGAGCGCCGTGGTACTGCTGATGCACACACCCGAAGTGGCCACAGTTTCGCAGGGCGGAATGCCGAGTTCGCCATGCACCATGCTGGTGTGGCTGGGCACCAGTTGATCGGCAAAGGTGGTTCCGCAGGCGAGCAGATCAATCTGCTCCAGCCTGAAATCCGCGCGCGCCAGCCCGCGTATCGCGGCGGCAGTCAGTTGCGCGTTGCTGTGGGTGGCTTTGCCCGTGGCGGGATCAATGGCGTAGTAGCGTGTCTGGATGCCGTTGGAGCGCAGAATGATGCGCCGCGCGCGCGACGGACGGCCGTTGATCATGCCCAGCACCGATTCCATCGCCTCGTTGCTGACGGGAGCATTGGGCAGGAATGCGGAAAGATTGGTGATGTATGCCTTGCCTGTCACGCTCACATTCCGATTGAGTCACCCGAAGGTGCGCTGAAATAAGCCGTCTGGGCGGCGATGCGTTTGCGCAGCAGGGGCGCCGTCAGCGTCTTGAGCAGGGCGCTCAAGGGCAGCACCGTGACCAGCAGCGCGACCAGAAACACAAAATAGACGGCAACCACGGGGCGGCGCGTCCAGGCGCCCTGGCGGCCCAGGGCGCGCAGCAGCGCCCCCCAGACAAGGAAGCTGCGCCGGGCCGCGCGTTCGGTGGCAATCAGGCGCGTATTCACCTTCACCGCACCGAGGTGGCGCAGCAGGGTCGTGTCGAGCGGGTGCGCCTCGTTCAGCACGCGCTCGATGCGCTCCCCGAAACGCCGGCAGCCTGAAATCTGCTCCGGCTTGACGCCGGCGCGGGGAATCCACCCGCCCAGCAGCGGGCCTTTCCTGCCGGTCAGCATCCAGATGGGCGTGGCGAGAAAACTGCCCACGCTGCCGGCTTCGTCCACCAGCGCGACATTGCCCACCAGCCGCGCGCCGCAAGCGGCGAGCAGGCGCTTCACCTGCTCCTGGGCCATGAGCCACATATCGCGGCAGGCGATGACGGTCACCACCGGCGTGTCCTGCAACAGCGCGCGCGCCGCCGCACTTTTTAGGAACGCGGTGACGGGCAGCGAGGGGGACAGGAACCACACCTGATAGCCCAGGATCACCAGGTCAAAACGCTCACCGGGTGGGAGGGACAGGGGTTCCAGCTCCGGCGCGTCCAGATAGACCGCTTCCGGAAAAGTGTCAAAAAAACGCAAGAACGGCCAGGGGAATGGATACGCCTGCCTGGGACGCAGGGTTTCCACGCGCAGTTCGATCTGGCCGGAGTCAGCCAGCGGCGCGCAGAAATGCCGCAGCACCTCGCTGAGCTGACCGCTTTGGGAATACTGTATGACCAGAACCTTTTTCATTTACGCAAATGCTGACTGCCGTAACGGCTGTGTGGCGCGGCTTGTGACCGGCCTGGCCCTGAAGCACCTGTCTGGCGGCGGTTATGGTATCTGGAATATCAGCGGTTTCGTACGCCCCCCGGGCCCTGCACTCCGGCACCACCGGCCGCGAGGCCCGCTGACACCGCCCCCGGTTGGTCCATGCAGAGGTGGCCGCATATTGTGCGCAGGACGCCTGAGCTTTTCATCTTTCGCGGCCACAATCGGGCCCGGGCAGCGACTGCTTCCGGAGCGTGCCGGCAGCGCTCCACCGCCAAACCTGTCAGCAACTTGCCAAGCCACCCGCGCTCTTGGTCCTCATGGAGGGTGCATCGTCCCGACCGGATGCAGGCCACCGGGAATCACGGCAAACGGCGGGAACAGTTTCCAGTAAAGGCCGGAATCCGGTCGCCGTCTCCCGGTTTCGGGAAACGGAATAAATCAGGGCTTCCCGGACATCCAGGTGATTCAAACGCGTCCGTATTCGTCATCGAAGCGCACGATGTCGTCCTCGCCCAGATACTCACCGCTCTGCACTTCGATGATCTCCAGCGGCAGCGGACCCGGATTGAAGAGCCGGTGCCGGGTGTTGACGGGAATAAACGTGGATTGGTTCTCCCTGAGGGTCAGGTGGTCCTCGCCGCGGATCACCTCGGCCTCGCCCTGCACCACCACCCAATGCTCGGCGCGCTGATGATGCAGTTGCAGCGACAGGCTGGCCCCCGGGTTCAACCGGATGCGCTTCACCTGCATGCGCTCGCCCCTGGCAAGACACTCATACCAGCCCCAGGGACGGTGCACGCGTGCCGGCGTTGTCGCTTCGCTGCGCTTTTCCCGCTCCAGCATTGCCGCCAGTGCTTTGACTTCTTCCGCGCGTTCGCGCGGCGCCACCAGCACCGCATCCGGGGTTTCCACCACCACGGTGTTGCGCAAGCCGATGGCCGCCACCAGCCGTCCACTCGCATGCACGTACGACCCCGACACATCCGCAAGCCGCACGTCGCCCACCGCCACATTGCCGTCAGCACTCCCCGCACCCGCCGCAAACAGGCTGGCAAAGGAGCCGAGGTCACTCCAGGGCGTATCCAATTCCACCATGCGTGCGGAGCGTGTGTGTTCCATCACCGCGTAGTCAATGGATTCGCTGCGGCAGGCGCGAAAGGCCGCGGGTTCCAGCCGCAGGAACGATCCATCGCTCCGCGCCCCGGCCAGCGCCGCCGTGGCCGCGTCCAGAATATCGGGCGCGTGCCGGCCGAGTTCCGCCAGATACACCTCCGCCCGCAGCAGGAACATGCCGCTGTTCCAGAAATATGCGCCGCTCTCGAGATAGCGGGCGGCGGTGGCCGCATCCGGTTTTTCGCGGAACTCCGCCACGCCGCACACGCCATCGCGGCCGGCCGCGCCGTCGGTACGGATATAGCCGTATCCCGTGTGCGGTTCCGTGGGACGCACGCCGAACACCACGATGGCGCCGGCACGCGCCGCGGCGACTCCCCGCCGGACCGCGGCGGTGAAATACGGCGTGTCCTTGAGGTGGTGATCCGCGGGCAATGCAAGCAAAAGTGCTGCGGGCTCCCGGCTCCGCGCATACAGCGCCGCCACCGCCAGCGCTGGCGCCGTATTCCGCCCGGCGGGCTCCAGCAGCAGCGTGGCGGCTTCGAGACCCAGTTCCGCCAGTTGGGTACGTACCAGGAAACGGTGGGCTTCGTTGCACACGATCAGCGGCGCGTGCCCGGGCGCCGGTGTCTGCGCCCGCAGCAGTGTTTCCTGCAACAGGGAGCGTTCGCCGAGCAGCCGCAGAAATTGCTTGGGATGATCCCGGCGTGACAGCGGCCAGAGCCGGGTACCCGAGCCCCCGCAGAGAATCACCGGCACAATTGCATCAACGGCTGACGGCATTCCCCCTCCGGCTTTCAATACGCATTCTTGTTGACGAATCCCAGGAACAAAGTCAGAAAGATGATCTTGATGTCGAACCAGAGGGACCAATGCTCAATATAGTACAGATCGTACTCCACGCGATGCCGCATCTTGTCCGGGGTATCGGTCATGCCGCGCAAACCGTTGACCTGGACCCAGCCGGTGATGCCGGGCTTGACGATGTGGCGCAGCATATACCGGTCTATGATCTTTCTGTACTCGGCGTTGTGCTCCACCGCATGCGGGCGCGGCCCGACGATGGACATACGCCCCTGCAGCACATTGATGAACTGCGGCAACTCATCCAGGCTGGTGCGCCGTAGAAACGCACCCAGGGAAGTCAGGCGCTGATCCCGCGGGGAGGCCTGGGTTACCCGGCCAGGCTTCTCATGATGCAACTGCATGGTACGAAACTTGTAAACGACGATCTCGTGCCCGTCCCAGCCGTGCCTTCGCTGGCGATACCACGCCGGTCCCGGCGAGCTCAGTTTCACGCAAAGGGCGATCAAAACCATCAGCGGGCTGATGAGCACAAGAATTACCGCCGCCAGCAAGCGATCTTCGAAAGCTTTCAGCAAGCTGCCCGTGCCCTGCATGGGGCTGGTCATCAGATCAATCATGGGCAAGCCGAGAATCTCCGTCACCCCGTGGTTCAACAGGAACAGGTCCCGAAGATCCGGCGCATAGCGCACGTTCGCCGACACGTCCCGCAACTGCCCGAGCACCTCCCGCAGTTTCCGGCTCTGCTCCAGCGGCAGGGTGATCCACACCTCATCCACCGGATGTGCCTGGACATGCGCCGCCAGGCTCCCGAGCGGCTGAACCCGATGGCTCTCGATTTCTTCTGCACCGTTCCCGCCGTTGAATACCGCGACCACATCAAAACCCGAGGATGCGGACTCCCGGACTTGACGGATCAATGCGCGTGCCTGCGCGCCGCTTCCCACGATCACGACGAAGCGGCGGTTGAGCCCCCGGCGCCGCAGCCAATTCAAGGTGCCGTAGATCGCGAGCCGCAGCAGGATCAGCAGCAGGGCTTGCAGGCCGAACCATTCCGCCATCCAGATGCGCGAGAACCGCACCGATTGTTTTGCCAGTACCAGCAGCACCATCACCACCACGAACACCAGCACCCAGGAGAACAAGGCGCGCGCCACCGGCGCGAACAGATGCTGCGCCCGCCAGGACCGGTACAGCCCCGTCAGGGGAAACACGATGAGGATCAGCAGCGCACCGATGAGCATGAGCGCGGCGTAGCCCGGGAGATGCAGAATCCGGTCAGAACCGAAGCGCAGCGTGTAGGCCAGCACACCCGCAACCAGGCAGGCAAACACATCCAGCAGTCTGGTCAGCAGCGACAATCCGGCTGCATATTTCCTGAGAGCACCCCCGTGCCGACTCATATTCCTGTACTCCCTTAACCGCATCCTGCGGTGGGTGCTTAACTTAACATAAGTGATTCGTTGTGGACACACCTGCTTGCCGTTCCGACTCTGCAGCCGACGGTCAAGGCCCTGCGTTGCCGGGCTCCGGCTTGCGGGTACGGGCAGGCACTTCCAGCTCACGCCGGGTATAGATCGCCGTATGTCCGCTCAACCGCAGGGCTACCCAGCCTAATAGGGGATTGGAAGGAAAGGTCTGCCCATAGGCCGCAACCCGCGGCAACAGGAGGCTGAGCGCGATCCATCTGCCCGCCGCCGGCACCGCTACCGGCCAGCGCGTCAGCCACAAGAATATCGCGGCCAGAAGCGCACCCCACAGGCCGCCCAGCACCGCTTCCGAAGGCGTATGCGCGTGCAGCACCAGGCGCGAGACCGCCACCGCCAAAGCCAGCAGCGCCCCGGCACGCAGGCCCGGCCGTGCACATCCGGCCGCAAGCGTGCCCACCACCGGCCAGATCAGGAACGACAGGGCGCTGTGGCCGCTCAAACCGATGAAATCCAGTCCCGGCGGATGCAGACCCCAGCCCATGTAAAGGACTTTGCTTGCGGCCACGGCGCCGGCATCCGTCAGCACCACAACCAGCCATATCCAGCCGGAGCGCCGCGTCACTGGCCGCATCAGCAACCACGCCGCGATCAGCAGCGCGTGTGGAAACAAAATAGATTCCCCCGGCTAAAGCCGGGGTCCTTACCGTTACAGTTCCATACGGAACTGACCTGAATCCTGATGAAACACCAGGATTCAGGAACCGGCGGCGGTAGTAACCGCCGCCGGGCTCATTCATCCCCGGGTAAACCCGGGGTATTCTGTCTGCGACCGCATAAAGTTGTATCTTCACGAATAGTGTTGTATTCCAAACTGCTGGTTTTTGGGCGCCCTGCGAAGTTGTGAAAGCCGGATCAAACGGGGAGTCACTGGGTAAAAGACGGGAGGCAGAGGGATCTGGATGGTGCGTCAACGTGCCGGATTTGCCTTGACCAGAGACCAAAACCCTCTGGGGTCGGTAATCCGCAGCGTTGGCAAAGCGGGCAGTGTCAGCAGGTCTTTGTCCCCGGTGACCAACACGTCTGCCTTTGAGTCCAATGCTGAGGCCAGTATCCAAAGGTCGTCGGGGTCGCGTACTGAAATCTCGGGCGGGCTGGATGGTCTGGGTGTCACTGGATAGCTACGCAGTAACTTCATAACTCCAGCAATAATGCGCTCCGGTAGGCCGAAGCGTCCACTCAGCACTTCTCGGAGTTCGCCGAGTACGGCTTCTCCGCACAGGAACTCATGCTCTGCCAACACCAGCCGGAAGAGGTCCCGACAAGCGCCTCGGGTAGCGAAAGCACTTACGAGCACGTTCGTGTCGAGGAAGACCCTCACGAAATAACCTTAAAGACATCCTCATCTGTGAGATACCCAGCGGCCTCGGCAAATGGAGCCGTGCGCTGACGGAGGTGTTCAAAAGCCTGGACTGCGAGCTGACGGCGTAAGGCTTCGCGTACCACATCGCTACGGCTTCGGCCGCTCTCACGGCTTACGCGTGTCAACAGGCGTTCCAAATCCTTGTCAAGCCGAATGGTGATCGTGTTCATGTAAGACAGTGTAATACGACTGGCCGTGGGCCACAAGGTCTCCGCTATCGACTGGATCATCGGAGCGTCAGCCATGGTTGGGTGGCTTAGCCCGGGCGACGACTTTATTTTTCAGGACACGACTTTATTTTATGGTGGGGCGAAATTCCGCTGATTGGGATCGTTGCTCAGGATACAACTTTGCAGCTTTGAGCGAGAAGCCAGGCTACTTGGGATCAAAGACTTGCAGGCTTTTCAGGGTACAACTTTATTTTTTGTCTACAGCGCGCACGGCAGCAGCACAGTACTGTCACCGAATGCCGTCAGGTGCAACCAGAACCGCTCCCTCATGTCAGCGGTGACCCGCGATGACGCGATCAAACACCGCCGTCATCGGCGTGTAGTCCCGATCCAGCGCCGCCTGCACGGCAACGAAATAGCGCCGTCTCTCCGCATCGCGAATGCCGCCAAAATCCAGAGCCGACAATCCCGCTTGCAGGCCCATCAACATCGCCAGCAAGCGCGCAGCGGCCGTTGCCGTCGCGGAACGGATGTATCAGGATCAGTTCCGCATGCACCACGGCCAGCGCCCGCGCCTGATTTGCGGCGTCTGCAAACCGGCAGGGCGTAAATTCCCGCAGCGGTCCCTGCTCGAATCCGCGTACCAATCGCGGAATCCGGTTGGCCGCGGCAAACGGAAAGTCCCCCTTGGCAAGATTGACCCGTCGGTAATCACCGGCCCATGGATAAATCTCGCCCAGCCACAGGCGGTGCATATGGCGGATGTCCTCGGCCGTGAAGCGATGATCCCGGTCAGTCTCGTCAATCAACCGCTGCGTCGCAGCAAGTAAAGCCTCGGATTCGCGTTGCCCCATTGCCCGTACCGAGCGGATGCTCAGCTTATTGCGCAGCACGCGCCCACCCGAACCGGGCTCCGATTCGGCCTCCGACCCCCGCGCGCGATAGCGCCCGCCGGCGGCTGGCTTATGCCAACTCACAGAGTCAGGTCCTGCTGGCCAGACAATTCATCCCCATCTCCCGCTCTTGCAGCGAATAATCATCGTATCTCTACTCGCCCAACGCGAGCATCTGTTTGAAACCTTGCAGATGGCGAGGTGCTCGTAGTGATCCGTACTGTCGCCGAATTCGGTTATCCGCTGCCAGATATCCATACTCATGCCCGGTGGCGCCTTAAGTCATGCCTGCTTTTGAGCCGCCACCCGTTCCGCAATCCAGGGGTAAGTTTTGCGCAACCCTTCCGCCAAGGATTGTGTGGGCGCCCATCCCAGTTTCTGTTGTATGAGGCGATTATCAGAATTTCGACCGCGCACACCCAGCGGTCCGGAAATATGCTTCAGCCTGATGTGTTTGCCCGCAATCTTCGCGATCATCTCCGCTAATTGATTTATGGTGACCATTATCATCCGAGCCGATGTTGACCGGTCCGGTCCAGTCGTAACGCATCAGCCGCAGCGTGCCTTCCAGGCACTCGTCCACATACAGGAATGAGCGCGTCTGCTCGCCGTCGCCCCAGATTTTGATTTCGCCTCCGTCTTTGGCCATCGCCACCTTGCGGCACAGTGCCGCCGGGGCCTTCTCGCGCCCGTCCTTCCATGAACCCAGCGGTCCGAAGATGTTGTGATAACGCGCGATGCGCACTTCCAGGCTCTTGTTGCGCGCGAAGGCCAGATACAACCGTTCGCTGAACAGCTTCTCCCATCCATACTCGCTGTCGGGCGCGGCCGGATAAGCGGAATCCTCGGCGCAATTCGGATTGTCGCGGTCCTTCTGGTTGTACTCGGGATACATGCAGGCGGACGACGAGTAAAATATCCGCTGCACGTTGCGCTTCCAGCAGGCTTCCGCCATATTCAGATTGATGAGCGCGGAGTTGTGCATGATGTCCGCATCGTTCTCACCGGTGAACACGAACCCGGCCCCGCCCATGTCGGCGGCTAGCTGATACACCTCGTCGAAGCGCCGGTCCACCGCCTGGCGGCATACGAAGGAGTCGCGCAGATCGCCGATGATGAAATCATCCGCCGCTGTTTCCGCAAACCCGTTGTACTTGAGGTCCACTCCTCGGACCCAGAAACCTTCGCGCTTGAGGCGATTGACCAGATGATTGCCGATGAAACCGCCGGCTCAACATACCAATGCCGTCTTCACAGTCACACCCCTTCTTCTTTTATGTTTACAAGTAAACCCTGAGGACTGGCTGTCACTTTAGCAAAAATGGCCTCGAACCAGTCGGTGATTGTCCCGATGTCGAACGTCCGCTCCGCATAGCTCCGCCCATTGGCCGCCAGATTCTTCCACAATTCCGGGTCGTCCACCAACCGGCCGGCCGCTGCCACAAACCCGGCAACATCGTCCGGCTCCACTGCCAGCCCAGCATCCGCCTGTTTCACCGTGCGCGCCGCCAGGTTAGCCGAGGGCACCGCCAGGAGCAATGAACGTTTCGCACACAAATAAGTGAGCACTTTGGAAGGCACCGCGAACACGCCGGCATCCGGTTCCAGGATCGCTACCAGCACATTCGCACTCGCATGGACTTCCGGCATGCGTTCGAATGGCTGAAACTCCATTAACAACAGATTATCCAGGCCCAGGGCCAGGGCCAGCTTTTGTTGTTCGAGAAATTCAGCGCCCGCGCCTTCGGAAATTACCACCACGCGAACCTCGGGGTGCTCGCGCAAATTCCGCGCTAGCTCCAGCAGCAGCGAGGGATTGTGCTTCATGCCGAGCGTGCCGGAATACAATAGGCAAATCTTGTCATCCAGCCCCTGCTGCCTGCTCCAGTCATTCGACTTCGGCAGCACCGGCAGCGCATCAATGGGCGCCCAATTCTCGATGACGGTGGTGCGCCGCTGCCGCGCGGCTCCCGGAAGATACTCAAGAAAGTCCCTGGTTATGACGACAATATGCGAGCTGCGCTTAAGCAGCCGCCGTTCATACCAACCGAAGGCCCGTCCCAAAGCGGCGCCGAACACGGGGATGCGCCTGCGCAGCACGCGCGTCGCGCCCTCGCCATACAAATCCTGCAGCCAGAAAATGAAGGGGATCCGGCGCGCCCGGATCATCCGGCATCTTGCCGAGCGCCCCATGGGGAGTGAGAAACGAGGCGCACCAGGTATGCAACACCGTATGTCCGCGGCGCACCAGTTCGCGGCTGAGCTGCACCGGGAACGGGTGTCCGGAAAAATCATTCAGCAAAATTCGCATGCGTGCCTCTTGACCCACGGCTCTTTAAGAGGTCAACCGACATTGTTGCACCCCTCACAAAAACCCACTTCAACTGCGGATTACGATAGTGTTGTTTTCAGGATATCCAGATTAGCGTGGTGTTTGGGACTTTTGTCGGCGCGCGCGCCTGGTGCCGGGCTTTTCATCGCTGCCCGGCCCCCGTTCCTGGAGGCGGTCCACAAAGGAGTTAAAGATCGTCCTGAGTTGTTTTGCTTCCTGGGCGTTGCCCCGGGCGATCAGCGTGAAGGCACTGGGCGTTGCTCCCACCTCTTTCAGCCGCGCCAACCCACGGGAATCGAGATAAGGCACAAGCAGGTTCCGGTCTTCGTCTGAGGCGAGCACCGTGAGTTTCACAAGGTCCCGCGTGTCCTTGTCCCCCTTGGAGGAACCGGCTCTGCCTGCTTCAGCATCAAGCTTGAGCACCAGCAGATGCCCGATGGCCGCCACCCGCATCGAACCGTAGGTCACGGCGTGGGCCAGCAGTTCGTCATACGGCACCCTGAGTTTGTTGTTGTGTTCCACATACAGATCCGCCTCAATGCGGCCCAGGGTGATCTGGTGCTTGTTCAGGCGCGCATTGGCCGTCACCTCGAACAGATCCCGCAGCGCGCCGAGATCTTGCAGGGAAAGACAGGCATCCACATCGTGGCTGAATTCAGCCAGCCGCGCACGGCTCACCGGCACGGCCGCGAGGGAGTGATTCTGGGTATGCAGATAGACCGCCAGGCCGCCGATCAATACCGCTCCCGGACATTCATTCTCAAGGGTCTGCGCTGCTTGCAGGACCTCCCGCCAGGCGTTATCCTGCCGCTCGCTGTCCATAAACGTCACCGTGACGATAATGACTAAGCCTATTCCCATGAACGTCTGGCCGTCAAGGCCGCGGCCGCTTAAGCCCGCCGACTGGCGTGCGATTTCGCGCACGCGGACGCGGGCAGTCATCCCGTACCACGCCCTCTGTACTCTGGCGGGCATGCCCCCGCGGGTGAGCGGTCCCGACCTGGAGCGCCGCGTACACATTCTCGCCAGCGAGCCGCATGCCTATCCGGTCGGTATGCCGGATGAAATCGGGGTTGCCCTGCCCGGATACCGCGGCACCCCGCGCGATGCGTTGCGGATTCTTGAGATTCTGGCGTATGGATTTATGGATTACGCCGCGCGCGAAGCGCTCAGGGGAAAAGGTCTGTTTCTGCCCCGCGCACGGCCCGGGCGCAAACCGGGCGGCAAGGCCCTCAGCGGGGCGGAAAGAATGCGCCGTTTCAGGAAACGGGCACGGGTCGGCCGGCCCGCACAAGGCAAGAAAACAACCTGAATAATCTTTCACTGGACATCGGGAAACGCAGTCCAATCGTGTGAGACAAATCGCCGGCCTTGGCAAGCATACGCCATACCGGTAAGGAAACGCGCCTGATCTGTTTCCCGCTCAGGGCCTGTGAAAAACCATTCATCCAATCAGCACTATCAATCGCCCGATCGGTCAGGTAATAGACCTTCCCATATATCCGTGCGTCACTATCAGATAGCGTGATTTTCAGCAGCATGCTTACTGCATTAATTACATACTGCAAGCGGGTCCGCGGGTTCGCCGGTCATGGCGGCGAGCCCCGCGGAATCCACGCGGGGCGCTCCGTCACCTGCACCCACGGCGTGGCGCAACAGGCCGGCGGCCATGGGGCTGCGGCAGATGTTTCCGGCGCAGACGACGAGAATGGAATCAAACATGATCCGGGTACCGGGTATCGCCGCCCGCGGCAGATTCCGCGCCGAGGAATGCCAGCAGTTTGTCGGCCTGCGCCAGCGCGTCCTTGCGTCCCAGCTCGAGCAGCTCGCGGCAATAGCCGCCCTCGAATAAAAGGTAGCTGAGCAACTGGCTGCCGCTCTGGTGCAGCCCGCCCACGCCGCGCAGCAGCACGCGCACGCTGCGGGGGAATTCCCGCTTGTGACGCTGGGCGATTTCGCGGATGTCCTCGCTCGGTACGATCACCATGGCCGCAATGGTTTTGAGGGGCTGTTCCTCCAGCTCGCGCCGGGACAGATGGCTGATGGTGTCGTTGATGCGTTGCAGGCGTTCCAGATCCGCATAGATGCTGTCGCTGAACACCACGTCGAGCAGGTAGCCCGCGATCTGCCCGAGGGAGGGATACGGCACCGCTTCGCCCGGCGCCGGCAGTTTGTTGGCCTGTTCATTGCGCACGCCGATCACCAGCGCGCGCTCCGCGCCGAGGTGGACGACGGGGCTGAGCGGCGCCGCCTGACGCAACGAGCCGTCACCGAAATATTCGCGGCCGAGGCGCGTCGCCGGAAAAATCATCGGCAAGGCCGTCGAAGCCATGATGTGGTCGAGACGGATCTGCGCCGGCTGGCCGAGACGGCGCGTGCGGTGCCAGGGCTTGAGTCCGGGCCTGCCCTGGTAGAAGCAAATGGCGCGCGCCGATGTATAGCCGGAGCAGGTGATGGCGAGCGCATCCAGCGCGCCCGCGTCTATGGCCTGCTGCAGGCGCTCGAACACGATGTGCTGTTCCAGCAGCCGGCGCAGCGGGCCGTTGTCCAGCAGCGAGAGGGGATTGTGGCGGTCCAGTCCGGCGGACAGCAGGGTCAGCAGCCAGTGCAGGCCGGTCTTGAGCACGCTGAGCGTGTCCGACCGGAACACGCGGTCGCTGCGGATGTTGGCCCACACCGCGGCGAGGTGTTCGGCCCCCTCACGAAACTGCAGCGCGTTGCCGGCGATGAACGCCGCATTGATGGCGCCGGCGGAGGTGCCGGAGATGATCGGGAACGGATTGCGGTGCCCGGCGGGCAGCAGTTCCGCGATGGCCTTGAGCACGCCCGCCTGGTAGGCGGCGCGCGCGCCGCCGCCCGGCAACACCAGGCCCACTTTTACCTGCGCCGCGGGCGAATCCATCATGCGCGGCCGGCCGGTTCCCGCCGACGCCGGCTGCGCCGCCGGACGGCCGCGTATGAAATACTGAAATCATGTATATTCAAGGTCGTAGCTCTGGGTATTGAAGGAATTGCTTGATTGGGCCAGCGGGCAGGCCGGACAGGCCCGCCCGATTCACCACGCCATGCTAAACCTGAACCTGTGGCGCCCCAAATCCGCGACGCATCCAGCCGCAAGGCCGGAGGGGGCGGCACAACCGCCCGCCGTCCTGCGCCCGCTGCTGCGCATCGTGGTGCTCAACACCAAGGGCGGCTGCGGCAAGACCACCCTCGCCACCAATCTCGCCGGCTATTATGCCTGTCACGGTTATCACACCGCGCTGCTGGACACGGATCCGCAGGGTTCCAGCCTGCACTGGCTGGCGCACCGCAATGCACAGCGCGCAACGGTGGCGGGTATCGCCGGCAACGAGCGCAGCAGCCGCGTGACCCGCAGTTTCCAGTTGCGTGTGCCGCCCGATACCGAACGGCTCATCGTGGATACGGCCGCGGCCCTGGATCCGCCGCGTCTGCAGGAGTTGACCCGCAACGCCGACGCCATCCTGATCCCGGTGCTGCCGTCGGAAATAGATATCCACGCCGTCTCCCGCTGTATCGCCGATTTGCTGTTGGTGGGCCGCATGGAACGGTACACGGAACGCGTCGCGGTCATCGCCAACCGCGTGAAGAAAAACACGCTGATTTACGCAAAACTGCAGCGCTTCCTGCACAGCCTGGGCATCCCCTTCGTGACCAGTCTGCGCGACACCCAGAACTACGTGCGCGCGTCCGCCGCCGGCATGGGTATCCATGAACTGGACGCGCGCGCCGCGCGTGACGACGTGCGGGATTGGCAGGCGCTCATTGACTGGCTGGAACAGCGCCAGGCTGCGGAGCGTGCGCCCTCCTCCGCGGCGCCACCGCCGCTTCAACCCGCCGGCTGAAACCTGAGCGTGTATTCCGGCGGCCCGGGCAGGAACGGCGTGGCGGCGCCCTGCTCCCAGGCCGGCTCGCTGTTGCGGTAGAACGGCGACAACGGATAGCCGCTTTGACCCGTGGGCATCTCGAAAATTCCATTCTGTTCGTGACCGGGCTCCACGTCCATGCGCTCCGACGCGCCGAAATGCACGCCCTGCACGCGCGGCATGTTGCTGTCGCCCGGCAATTCCACCGGCGCCATGTCGAGCCAGCGGCTCAGGAACGGCAGGGCGCGGCTCAAAGGCTGCCGGATGCGCACCGTGTTGTGCTGGCCCCAGGTGCGCGTGGCGAGCCCGGTTCCCGGCAGCCACAACCGGGCGATGACCCGATCCACGGCGGCGAGCAGCAGCGCGTTCCAGCTCTTGTATTCCGGATCCAGCAGGTTCGGCGGCTGCTGCGTCACCATTTTCCACAGCGGCCCCTCGCGCTGGGTGAGTACACGATAATCGAATTTCGGGTCAATTTTTTTGCAGGGCGCGGTAAGCGCGCTGAACACCGTTTGATCCACCCGCCGGCGGAAATCCCGCACCAGTCGGTAGCCCACGGAATGGATGGAGGCCCTGCCGCCCCAGTTTTCCAGCTCACGGCGGAACTGGGCGCGGCGCGGATGCGCGGCCACATTCTGCGGCGTGAGTAGACGCAGCAGCAGCGCGCGCCAGCGGCCCAGGAATACCGCACGGTCATCCAGTTCGACCGCCAGCATGTCCGCGGGCGTGAATTTATCTTTGGCCATCAGATCATCGCGGATCTGCCGCGCGCGGGCGCCCAGGTCATAACCGCCGTCGCCGATTTCCCGCAGCATGGCGCCGTCCACCACGCGGTTGTTGGCGGTCCAGATGCGTCCGTCCGGTGGATTGACGATGCGCGGGTATCGGTCCGGCGGCAGCCAGCCGACCCAGCCTGTGTCCGGCTTGTCCCAGTAAGCGGGGAATTCGGGATCGTAGCCCGCGCGGAGCGGAATCCTGCCGGCGAGGGTCCAGCCGATGTTGCCGGCGCTGTCCGCCACCACAAAATTCTGCGCCGGTATGCCGGCGCGGTTCGCCACCGCCATGGCCTGGCGCACGTTCTGCGCCGTCGCCAGATCGTCCAGCTCCGCATTGGTGGCGGCCGGGTCATCCGCAATCCAGTGCACCGCGCGCAACGCGTCGTTGTGACCGTTGCCCACCACCGGACCCCAGATGGTATCGCGCACCTCCAGCACCGCAGCCTTGTGACCCTTCACGCGGATGATTTCCCTGTGGTAGGTGAATGCGCGCCAGCCGGCGGCGGTGAGGTAATAGCCGGGATCATCGGGTTTGACATGCAGCATCACCAGGTCCACCCAGTCGCCGTAGCTGTTGGTGAATCCCCAGGCGATGTGCCGGTTGTCGCCCACCACCATCACCGGCACGCCGGGCAGAGTGACGCCGGTAACCACAAGATGACGTTTGGGCCGCGCGGGATCGGGATAAACGAACTGTGCCCGGTACCAGATGTTCGGCACCGAAAGACCGAGATGCATGTCGTTGGCAAGGATGGCATGACCGTCGGCACTGTGGGCCGCATCCACCGCGAAACCGTTGCTGCCGAGCACCGGCGGCGACAGCGGTGAGCCGCCGTCCGCGGCGGTGAAATCCGCCGCCGGCCAGTTGCGGATATCCACGACATTGCTGCCGGGGATGGGCGGAGTCTTGAATGGCTTACCGACGAGCGGCGCATCCCAGCGGCTGCCCGGCGCATTCAGAAAATCGAACAGCGCCGCCGGCAGCGTAGCGCGCATCAGCGCCAGGTCCGATTCGCGGCTGTCGCTGGCATTCTGCAGAGTGAAATACATGGCGAAGATGACCAGCACCGAATCCTCGGGACGCCACGGCCGCGGGCGTTGCATGAGGATGCCGTATTCGAAGGGCCGGGTCTTGAGGGCGCGCAGGCCGGCATTCACACCCGCCGCGTAGGCATCCAGCAATTCGCGCTGTTTGCGGGGAATCTCAGCCAGCACCTCGCGCGCCACGGCGCGCAGGCGGAACAGGCGATGGGCTTCATCCACCTTCAGTGCCGCCGGGCCCACCAGGGCGGACAGGTCCCCCGCCGCCAGGCGGCGCATCAGGTCCATCTGGAAGAACCGGTCCTGGGCATGCAGAAAACCGAGGGCGCGCGCGACATCGAGGCGATCAGACGCCGTGATGGTGGGCACGCCGAGGTGGTCGCGGGTTACCGTGACCGGCGCCGTGAGCCCCACCAGTTTCACCGTACCGTCCAACCGGGGCGCGCTGCCGCGCAAAAACAGCGTGCCGCCGATCATCACGGCGAGCACCATTACGCCGATGGCGATCAAAACGCTGACTGCAGCTTGTTTCACGGCTGGCGATATTCTTGTTGTTAAAGATGAGTGGATAGTATCGCCGGCAGGTGTTGTTCGCCAAATGTTTCAGCTCTGGCGCAGACTTGCGGCAATCGGCAGACGCGCGGCGCGCAGCGCCGGCGGGATGCCGCCCAGGAACCCCATCACCAGCGCGTAGAGGATGCCCAGGCCGAGCAGATGCGGCGTCACGGCAAAGCGGAACGCCATGACGGTGAACTGATTGAAAGTGGTCGCCTCGAAGCCGTTGAACAGGAGATACGCGAGCATGCCGCCGCACACCCCGCCCACCAGTCCCAGTACCAGCCCTTCCAGCAGCACCGACGCAAGTACCGGCAGGTGGCCGAAACCGAGTGCGCGCAGCATGGCAATCTCCTGGGTGCGCGCCGCGACTGCGGTGTACATGGTGTTGATCGCGCCGAACACCGCGCCGCCGCCCATGAGCACCGCGATGATGCCGCCGACGATGCCGATAAAGAGGCTCATGCCCTCGGCCTGGCCGGCGAAATAATCCGATTCGCGCTGCACGCTCACGTTCAACTGCGGATTGTGCGTGAGCGATTGCTTGAAAGCATCGAAGGCTCCGGGATTGACAAGCTTCACGTACACCGAACTGACCGAGTTGCCGCGCTGGTAGGCCCCTTGCAGCACCGGCAGACTGGTCCAGATCTCCGAATTGTGCAGTCCGCCGCCGTCATCGAAGATGCCGACGACCTTCCAGTGGTAGCGGCCGGAGTGCAGCACCTCTCCGAGTTGCAGCCCCTGAAAGCTGCGCGCCGCGTCCGCGCCCACGATGACCTCGTTCAGCCCCGGTGCAAACATGCGTCCCGCCACGATGCGTACCTTGTTGTGCACGGCGAGCGCGTCGGCGGTAACGCCGCGAAACGAGACGTTGGATTCAGTGCCGCTGCGGCGTTTCTTCAGGCTGATCTGCACCAAAAGCTCCGGCGACAGCACCGGCCCGCCCGCGTCCTGCGCCACGCCCGGCGCCTGGCCGATGATATAGCTGCTGTTGCCGCCGAGCACGCTGTTGACCTCGCTGCCGGAGCCGCCGCGCAGCACGATGGCCACATCCGGCGAGCCGGTGGTGACGAGCGTGGTGCGGAAGCCGGCGCGAATGGAGAGGATCGCCACCACCACCAGCACCACGCCTGCGAACCCCACCACCGCCACCAGCGAAGAATCCAGCCGGTAACGCAGGTTGCGGAAATTCATGACGCTGACCATCAGGAGTTGGCGCAGGCTGCGCATCTCAGACGCTCCGTAAAGCCGCGGCCACTTGCAGGCGCACGGCGCGGCCGATCGGCAGGAGCGCCGCCAGCAAACCCAGCAACAGCATGAGCAACACGCCAACCAGCACGCCTGCGGCTGGAATATAAAGACCGGGGAGGAATTCCAGCAGTGCGCCGGGAATGATGGCGATCACCGCATAAGCGAGTGATAAGCCAATGGCCCCGCCGACCAGCGTCAGCAACAGCGATTCCGCCAGCACCAGAGCCGCGAGCCGCAGGTTGCCGAAACCCAGCGCCTTCATCAGCGCCAGTTCCGCGACGCGCTCGCGCACCGATTGCGCCATGGTGTTGGCAGTCACCAATAGCATGGTGAACAGCACCGCGCTCACCACCGCGGTGACGATGGCGCCGATGTCGCCGAACTGCGCGGCGAAGTTCGACACAACGGCTTTTTCCGTCGCGGTGCGCGTTTCGTTGGGCGAATTGGCGAACAGCGCGTCCACCGCCTGAGCCACCGCTCCAGCCCGTGCCGGATCGGCGATCTTGAGCACGAACCAGCTCACGGTGTCGTTGGCGAAGGCGCGGCTGTCGTCCAGATACCGGTAGTGCATGAACAGCTGGGTATCGCCGCCCTTCTGTGTACTGGTGTAGATGCCGTCCAGCGTCACGTTCCAGGCGTTGCTGCCATCCTTGTCGCGCCAGATATTGGAGCGCAGCGGGAGCTGCTGGCCGAGTTTCCAGCCGTATTGTTTTGCCAATGCCGCGCCCACGATTACGCCGCGCTTGTCCCCGATCCACGCCCGTCTTTCGGCAGTGGACACCCGGTATTCGGGATACACCGTGAGGAAATTGGCGGCGCGCACCGCCAGCGCGTAGATGGGATTGCGGGGATCCCGGTAGTAACCACCCACCCAGCACTCGGGATTGACCTGCTCGACGCCTTTCACACCCGCGATACGCCCGGCATAGCTGATGGGCAGGGCCACGGTCAGCGATACCGCACTCATGGTCATGAGGCGGTTGGTGCCGGCGTAATTCGCGCCTAGCGTAAATGCCTCGCGAATGGCCATGAGCATGCCGAACAGCAAAAACGCGAACACCACCGATAGCAGCGTAAAAATAAGGCGCGTCTTGCGGCGCGTCAGATTGGCCCAGAGCAGCGGCAGGAATTTCACGCCAGCGGACCTTGATTCGGAGTACTGTGGTTCATATCGGACACCTTCGGTAAGAAGGTGGGAAATTATTGCCTTGGCCGCACAGAATTACCAGTCGGCCACATCACCTCTAACGAATGACGAATGTCACCATCGGCTTCCCGCATGACATTCGTCACCGTCAAGTCCTGACGCACGGAACTGGCGGGCGCACGCCCGGTATCCCACAGTGACCGCCATCCCGACGGAGGGCGGTCATGCCAGACAAGCACGTTACCCGGACAACCATCGCGGCGCTCAAAGGCGTCAGCAAATGCTACGGCCAGGTCACCGCCGTGGACTGTATGAACCTTGAAATCCGCCGCGGCGAAGTACTGGCGCTGCTCGGGCCCAACGGCGCCGGCAAGACCACCAGCGTCAACCTGCTGCTGGGCCTGGCCTGGCCAACGAGCGGCGCGGTGGAACTCTTCGGCTTGCCGCCGCGCAAGGTCGCTGCGCGCCGGCGTATCGGCGCCATGCTGCAAGATGCCCAGTTCGGCGGCCACGCGCGCGTCGGCGAAATCATCGCGCTGTATTCCGGCTACTACCTCAAGCCGCTGGCGCTCGCCGAAACGCTGCGCCTTGCCGGACTGGAAGACCTGGAGGGCCGGCCGGCAGTGAAACTCTCCGGCGGCCAAAAACAACGGTTGATGTTCGCACTCGCCGTCTGCGGCGATCCCGAATTGCTGTTCCTGGACGAACCCACCGTTGGCCTGGATGTCGAATCACGCCGCGCATTCTGGAACAGCATCCGCGCGCTCAAACAGGCCGGCCGCAGCATCGTGCTCACCACCCATTATCTGGAAGAAGCCGACGCGCTCGCCGACCGCATCGTGGTCATCGGCCGCGGCCGTGTGATCGCCGCGGGTACGCCCGCGGAAATCAAGCAGAGCGTCGCGCGGCGCCACATCCGCTGCATCACCAGACTCAAGGCCGCACAGGTTTGCATGCTGCCCGGTGTAAGCGGTGTGCTGCAGGACGGCGCGCGGCTGGACATCGTGGCCGCGCGTCCGGAGAGCGTGCTGTTCGAGATGCTCAAGCTCGATCCCGCGCTGCACGATCTCGAAGTCACCGGCGCCCGGCTGGAGGAAGCTTTCCTGGCATTGACCAACAACCACCGCGAGGAGCAGGCAGCATGAATACCGTCGCCGTCAAACACTGGATCTGGCGCGACACGCTGGGGGTGTATCTGCGCGAGGCCGGTTTCCAGTTCTGGGGCCTAGTGCGCATGCCGGGTTTCGCCCTGCCGACGCTCTTGTTCCCCACCATGTTCTACGTGTTCTTCGGCCTGGTGTTCGCCAAAGGCGGCGACCGGCAGGTCGCGACCTACATGTTGGCCACCTACGGCACTTTCGGCATCATGGCTCCGGCACTGTTCGGTTTCGGCGTGGGCGTGGCCATGGAGCGCGAACACGGCATTCTGGCGCTGAAGCGCGTGGCGCCCATGCCGCCCATGGCCTATCTGTTCGCCAAGGCGGCCATGGCCATGTTGTTCGCGCTCATCATCGTGCTGCTGCTGTTCGTGCTGGGCGCGGCCTTCGGCGGCGTGGCGCTGCCGCGCAGTGAATGGTGGCTGCTTGCGGTCACCCTGGTCGCCGGCACGTTGCCGTTCTGCGCCCTGGGCCTGGCGGTCGGCGTGCGCGTCGGCGGTCAGGCGTCCGCCGCCCTCATCAACCTTATCTATCTGCCCATGTCGTTCCTGTCGGGCCTGTGGGTGCCGCTACAATTTTTCCCCCATTGGCTGCAAGAACTGGCCAAGGTGTTCCCCGCCTACCACCTGGGGCAGATCGCGCTTGGCATCGTCCACCAGGACGGCGGTGATTTTCTCGCGCATCTGATTTATCTGCTGATCTTCACCGCCGTCTGTCTGGGCTTTGCGCAGCATGGCTGGCGGCGCATCCAGGATCGCTGAAGGAGAACCAATATGAACACTCATCAAAAAGGCTTGGCTCGCAGTGGCGTGATCATCCTGTTGCTGATCGCGACCGCAGTGGTGGTGCTGTTTCTGCTGCCGACGCCGAAACCCGGCAGGCCGGCAGAAGCGGCGGCCGCTCAGGCTGCGACATCCGCCGTTTGCCTGAAGACCCCGGCGGATTTCAGTTCACCGGCGGTGCTGGCGAGCAGCGCGCCAGCCAGCCTGTGGAAAGGCTGGACGTATGACCGCTCAATCACACTTAGCGCCATACCGACATCGGCGCTGGTGGATCAGCCGCTCACGATCCGCGTCAGCGGCTTGAAACCAGGCGAACCTGTGACATTGCGCGCCAGCATGCCGGACTACCAACACCGCACCTGGAGCGCGCAGGCCACGTTCATTGCCGACCAAGATGGTGTGGTGGATGTGACGCGGCAGGCGCCGCGTTACGGCAGTTATTCCGGTATACACGCCATGGGCCTCGTCTGGTCCATGCTGCCGCAGAACGTCAAGAATCCGCGGGAAATCCTGTACGACCCGTCGCCAGAGAGCGCCAGCTACCCGCTCAAACTGGAAGCGCTGGCCGGCAAACAGTTACTGGCTGAAACCACACTCACCCGCTATCTGCAAGCGCCGGGCGTGACCAAGACCGAGGTCAATACCGACGGCCTGGTGGGCGAGTTGTACACGCCGGCCACACCCGGTTTGCATCCCGCCATCGTCGTGCTGGGTGGCTCAGAAGGCGGCTGGCTGTCGTCGTCGCCGGAAGCGGCGCTGCTCGCTTCGCACGGCTACACCGCGCTGGCGCTTGCCTATTTCCAGGGATTCCAGTCCTTCGATCCGCGACTGGCGGGTCTGCCGCAGATGCTGATGAACATTCCGCTGGAGTATTTCACCAGGGCGGCGGATTGGCTCAGACAGCAGCCGGGCGTGGACCCGAAACATGTCGGCATCATCGGCTGGTCGAAAGGCGCGGAAGCGGCGCTGATTACGGCGGCAACATTCCCCAAGGACTTTCAGGCCGTCATCACTTTCATGCCAAGTTCAGTGGTGTGGTCCGGCATACCCAACGGCCCCGGCCCGATTTCATCCTCTTGGACGTTGCACGGCCAGTCCCTGCCCTGGGTCAAT
The DNA here is from genome assembly GCA_021792635.1 of Natronospirales bacterium. Lineage (GTDB taxonomy): Bacteria > Pseudomonadota > Gammaproteobacteria > Natronospirales > REEB76 > REEB76. The sequence goes on from JAJYUH010000004.1 coordinate 140,206, forward strand.
CCGGTTATCAATCCGGCCATGTTCAGTAGCGGCAAGCCACTGGTTTTTCTCGGCCCCTATCGGGACGGATTAAAAGATGCGGCGGGGGCAAAGAAAGCCGCCATTCCGGTGGAAAAAATTGCCGCACCGGTATTGCTGGTGTCGGCCAGCGACGACCAGATCTGGCCCTCGACGCTCATGGCGCGGCAGATCATGCAGCGACTCGCCGCACACCATCACGCCTACCATGATGAATCGCTGTGCTATGCCGGCGCCGGTCACGACATCGCGGCGCCCTACCGGCCGACTAATGCCAGCGTGGTGGCCACGCCGGGCGGCAGCTTCGCCTTCGGCGGAGGTCCGACCGCTTATGCGTTCGCCGACCGCGATGCCTGGAACAAGGTGCTGGCATTCTTGCAAACCTCACTCCATTAATTCCCATGGAGTCCGTCGCCATGAAACTGTATCGTATCGTGTCAACCAACACTTTTGTTTTAGTCATCGGACTGGCCGCCCTTGGTGGATGCGCTTCGGTTCACGGCAACATTCCGCGCGCCGGCAGCGTTGTTTCAACAAGCGACCACGAGCCTCCCGTGAATCTCACGGAGATCAGCGAACAAATCGAGCGCGCGGATTACCGACATGACCCTGAAACGCTGATTAGATTGCAAACGTCGCTTGAACAGGATCTTGAACACACCCCTCGACCGGGCAAATACCTTTACTACTACCTGGGGTATGTAAATTACGCTCTCGCTGACGTGCTCTACGAGCACACAGATAAGGCAGAACGTTACGTTGACGCCTCCGAGGACATGCTCAAGCACGCGCTCAAGATTAACCCGGACTTCGCCGAGGCCGAAGCTCTTTTGGGTTCCAGTTACGGCGTGGAAATCAGCTTGTCTCCCCTGAAGGGAATGTACCTCGGTTTCATCGCAAGCAGCGCCTCCACAAGGGCCTTGCGGCTTGATCCCGACAACCCGCGCGCGGTGCTACTCAAAGCCGAGAGTGATTACCAGACACCGGCTTTGTTCGGCGGAGATAAGAAACTCGCTACAGCGGAATTCAAAAAATCACTGATGCTATTCGACGTTTACAAGGCCGCTGATGCCGACGCTCCGGATTGGGGTAAAGCCGAAGCCTATTTTTGGCTAGCCTACGCACAAGCACACACAGGAGATGTGCAACAAGCGCGCAGCAACTACCAAGCTGCATTGGCCATCGAGCCGGATTACATGGATGCCAAAAAAGCATTGGCCAAACTTGAGCCCAAAGATGCGGCCAAGTAGATTCAGACATCATCGCGAGGACCGGGAGACGACTTTTCACACACACCAGAGGAGAGTATGCCATGTCACATTTCATCACCCAGTTCTCATCAATCAGCGTCGCGGCGGGTGTGGCCATTCTATTTGCCTTGTCCGCGTCGGCCGCGCCAACTGCTGCTCAATCGCATGCGTCCACCATAAGCGTAGCGCCTGCCGGCACTGTGCTGATTGGCGGCTTTGAAGGCAAAGCCACGCCGAACAAACAGTACGGCACGCTGGTACTCAGTCACGGCCATGAGTTCGGCTGGGGTTGGTCAACCACCACCGATCAGATGGCCGGCGGCCATTCGGTGGCAAGCATTGCGCTGATTCACCCCGGCGCCGACGGCACCCACGGCGCGCTGCGGGTGAGCGGCGAAATCAAAGCTGGCTTCCCCTACGGACCCTGGGCCGGCGTCATCTGGTTCCCCGGTCGCGAGCCGATGCAGCCCGCGGACCTCTCTGCCGAACACGAGCTGGACTTCTGGGCGCGCGGCACACCGGGCAGCTACAACCTCATGCTGGATGCCGGGGCACCCGGAGGAATTCCGCTGTATGCGCATTTCGTGACCACTCCGCAGTGGAAGGAATACCATATTGCGCTGGCGACCGACTTTCCCAACGCCAACTGGAAGCACGTGTACTATCTGGCCTTCAGCGCCGGCAATCTCGGCAAGTTCCGGTTTGATCTGGACCAAGTGAGCCTGCACTAAACGTATGAATGCAGCGGTCAACAAAATCTGGCAGCCGGTGGTGAGACCCATCCTCTGGGTCCATCGCCGGCTGCTGCCCAGTGATTCGCAGTTTGGATGGACGCCTTATCTGTGGCTGCCGTATCTCACTTTTTTCTTTCTGAATTACACCGACAAACCCTTCGGCCCGCTGCGCTGGACGATCTATACGATAGCGGGACTGGTATTCATCGTGCTGTATTTCCGCGCCTACTACGACGCCCATCACGGTGACACGCGCGAACTGGGCTGGATTATCGCTGCCATCACGCTGCTGGGTTGCGGATTCATGTGGCCGGACGGCAATGGTCTGGTATTTTTTATTTATGCCGCCGCCCTTTGCGGCTCCCTCGGTTCATTCAAAAATGGACTGCGGGCGCTGCTGCTGGTGATTACCGCCGCCCTGGCAAGCGCGGCGCTGGTACATCTGAACTTCTGGACAGTGTTTTATATTGTGTTTTTCGTTGTGGTTCTCGGTCTCGCCAACCTGTATTTCGGCGAGATGTACCGCAAGAACCGCGCGCTTAAACTATCGCAGGAAGAAATCCGCAAGCTCGCTGCCAGTGCTGAACGCGAGCGCATCGCCCGCGATCTGCACGATCTGCTGGGGCACACGCTGACGCTCATCACCGTCAAGGCGGAACTGGCGGCCAAGCTGGCGGAACGCGACATGCCGGGTGCGGCCCGGGAAATCCGCGAAGTGGAGCACATTTCCCGCGAGGCCCTGCAGCAGGTGCGGGAAGCCGTGGGCGGCTACCGCAACGGCGGCCTGGCGGGCGAAATCATCAACGCGCGCATTGCACTCGGCGCCGCCAACATCGCGCTCAGTGAATGCACCGTAGCCACCGAGCTGCCCGCCCGTCATGATGCGCTGTTGGCGCTGGTACTGCGCGAAGCCGTCACCAACGTGGTGCGCCACTCCGGTGCGCGCGAGTGCGTCATCCGCGTGGAAGCGGCCGACGGCCGGGCACGGCTGTACGTGGAGGACGACGGTCGCGGGGGACGCGCACAGGAAGGTAACGGTATCCGCGGCATGCGTGAACGGCTGCGCGCACTCGATGGCGAGCTGGAAATTCAGTCCAATCTCACGGGCACCTGTCTGTGCGCGACCGTGCCGCTGACCCGGCAATCCCCGGAACCGGCGGCCGGCCTGGTGCCAGCGTGACCAGGATCAAAGTACTCGTCGTCGAAGACCAGGCCATGATACTGGGCGCGCTGGCTGCGATGCTGGAGATGGAGGACGACCTCGAAGTGGTGGCGCGCGCCACCAACGGCGGGGACGCGCTGCGGCTCACGCAAGAGGAACAACCCGACGTGGTGGTGAGCGACATCGAAATGCCGGGCATGACGGGCCTTGAATTCGCCGCCGCTCTCAAGCAAAACAAACACCCGGCGCAGGTCATCATCGTTACCACGTTTGCGCGGCCCGGCTATCTGCGGCGTGCGCTCAACGCCGGCGTGAAAGGCTACCTGCTGAAAGACGCGCCGGCGGAGCAACTGGCGGAGGCCATCCGCAAAGTCCACCGGGGCGGCAAGGTGATCGCACCGGAACTCGCCGCCGAAGCCTGGGATACGGAAGATCCCCTCAGCGACCGCGAGCGCCAAGTGCTGCGACTTGCGGGCGAGGGCTTCACCAGCGCCGACATTGCCGGGCAACTGTTCCTTTCCGAAGGCACGGTGCGCAATTATCTTTCCGAGGCCATCGGCAAGCTGGGCGCCGGCAATCGCATCGAGGCGGCACGTATCGCCCGGCAGAAGGGTTGGCTGTAAGCGGGACGTGAGGTGTGAGGTGTTCAGAAGTGTCGGGCGGTTTCCCCCGTGTCAAGATTCTTTTTTCTGTCCGCTGCTTGCTCCCAACCCCCTCTCAAGGTAACCGCCGGTGCTGCCTGCGCACCATGACGACGCACAGCGCCATGAGCGTAACCAGATCAAACACGCCGGAACCACCGCCGCCGCCGAAACGCGGTGCCGTTACGGTGATCGCGCTGGTAGCCGAACCGGACCCCACCTTGTTGGTGCACGTCAGGGTCACGGTATAAGTGCCCGCCGAGTTGTAGGTTACGGCGGGAGTCGGAGAATGGGAATCCGGGATGGCGCCGGTGCCGAAATTCCACTGATAGGTGAAAACGCCGGTGCCGTCGTAACCCAGACAGTTGCCGGTGAAATCGACGCCTTGACCGCTGGCCACACTTGTGCCGCTGGCCGGGCTTTCAATGACGGCGCCGGTAACGGGATAAGTGCCGGATGTGAGCAGCGTGTTCAGGTTCGGCATTCCAAAGCCGTAGATGCCGTTCGGGTTGGAACCGCCGGCCGGTTGCGAGGCGCTGTTCTGCAACAGCGTGTAGGGATCATCGCCGGTGGGGTAGGCGGACAGCAACAGGGCGATCAAACCGGCGATGTGGGGCGCGGCCGCGGAGGTACCGCAAAAAGGCGAACTGAACCCGCCGACGCCGGTCACGTTCACGCAATCCGGCGCCACGAAATCCGGTTTTTGTATCGTCTCGGGCTGCTGCGTACCGCTGCCGCTGCCGGGAATGCCGAATTGCACCGGACCCTGGGAGCTGTATGGCTCGATGGTGTTCGTGGAGCCACAGGCGGAAACCGCGCACAGGGCGCCCACGGTGGTTTCAGCAGGCGTGGCGGTGCCAGGTTCCGGAACGCCCACGGCCGACTGGCCGTAAATGCTTCCGGCGGAAGTGTTGGGGGATACCTGAATCTGGTTGGCATTGGTGGAAAACACCAGGATCTTGAGATGGGTACCCGGATTATTCTGCGGATTGCCGGTACCGAAGAAAACTTCCAGATAGGCGCTCGACGAACTGCTGCTCAGCGTTGCGCCGCTTCCCTGCACCGGTTGCGGGCCGGGCGTATCCAGCGGTTGAGTGTTGCTCTGGTTGCAGCCGCTGGTGTGGCCCGGTGCGGGTCCGATATTGATGCCCTGGTTGCAGGCAATGGGCTGGTTGGTACTGCCGTCGAACAGCACCATATCGTAATCATTGGGATCGTTGGTGGTGCTGTTGTCATTCCAGGGATCGTCCCATTCCAGCACGTAGGCGATGGCATCCCCCGCCTGGGCGTCGGTGATGGCCAGTTGCGTGTCGGGAACCAGCGCGGTACCGAAATTCATGGCTTCGGTATATTTCACACCGTTGATGGTCACGGGAGTGGGCAAGGTGTACGGATTCCAGGTACCCGCCCAAAATGCGGTGCCGTCATTGCCGGCGGCGGTGACCAGATGGATAGCCGGGTGGTTGGCGGCAAATTGCTGCACCGCGGTGGCAAAGCCGCCGTTGGTAAACATGGCTATGCCGGGAAATCCCAGATCATCCACGATCACGTTGGCATGGATGTCGCCGGCAAAATCATTGAGCGCAGTGAGAAAGTCCGCGCTGGTGGCGGGGCCGGCAAAACCCAGTTGCTTCACGCCGGGTGCAATGTCATAGACGATCTCCATCATGGCCGTGCCTTCGGCGCCGGAGCTCTTCCAAGTGGCGTTATTGGGATCGTTCCAGACATTGGACGGCAGGTCTCCGGTTTTCTGGTCCGTGGATACCGCACTGTCGCCGTCGGAGAGCACCCCCACCACCATGCCCTGGCCGGTATAACCGGTGGCGGTACGGAACTGTGCGGCACCCAGTATCTGATCGCCTTGGGTATCCACTGAACCGGTACGCGGCAGCGCCGCAACGGGCGGCATGCGCCGCACGAAGGCATAGCGCGGCACGCTCACCCGGGTCACCTGCGCGAGTGCGGCGGCGTTCTCCAGCCGGCCGGCCGGAATCCAGGCCTGCACCACCCGCAAAGCCGGGCTGTTGAGGATACCGCTGGCGCCCAGTGCTGCCAGTTCGGCGTTGCCGGGCGGACCGCCCTGCCGGTCATAGTGCAAGTACACCTGTACCTGTCCGGCGGCGTTCCAGCGCGCGTCCAGCGGTGAATTCTGCAGCAGGAGCTCCCGCGTGATGGCCGCGGCCATCATGGGTTGCGTGCGGTGCTGCCCGGCGGCCGCAGCAATGACGGCAAGCCGCCGGTCCAGCTTCTGCCCGGCGGTGACATGGAGAGCGGCGCCGACGGTCAACGGCAGTGCAGCCAGCAGCAGCACCGCCAGCCGGCCGGGACGGCTTCGATTTTTGAGGTTCATGGCAGAGTCATTCACGTTAACGGGGCAAGGCATAGCGTGGCGGAGTAATGCGAATCACGAACGGCAGATCTGCAAGCGCAAGCAGATTGTGCGGATTTACCCAACCTTGTACCAGATGCAATTCCGGACTGGGGACCGCCTGCACCAGTCCGTGCGCAGCGAGCCCGGCCAGCACCGCGGGCGTCAACTGATCCACATAGACATACACCTGCAGGCGCCCTGCGGAGTCGGCGCGCACGGCGCCGCGGGCGAAGCTGGCCGGATTCACGCCGGACTCGAGTCGCGCGCCCGCTGCGGTCAGCGACGGCGAAACTTTCGCCGCTGCTGCGGGTGCATCTTCCGGGCGCGGCGCCCCGGCACAGCCGCTGATGAAAAACATGCAGAACAGAGCCGCGCATGCGGTGAGCAGCCCGGTTCCCGCCGGCAGCCGGCAGCCCCCGGAGGTCATGCCATTCCACACACCGGATGCGCGCATTTTCGGATACTCCCGCCTCAAAACCTGTCCGTCACGGAGCTGCGGATATGCAATTCACGATCAACGCCAAAAGAGTTTACACCCGGACGGGGATTTCCTCCCATGACGGGCAAAGGCGGGTAATCAGGGCGAAATGCGGCCGGCATTGACGCTGCTTATCACGCCGGACGGACGTGTCAGAAGGTCAGGCGGGTGACTTTTGCCCCGTCAATATACACGGTGCACTGATATTCTCCGGTGGAAACAAGCGAGTTGCAGTCGCCAAGAATGGCGTGCTGTTCGTAGCTGCCTGTCAGATGAATTGCATGTCGAAAGGGAGTTGCCGTCCCCATGGCCACACGGGTTCCATTCACATACAGGGTTCGATAGCGTCGCGTCGCTCGTGATGGCCGGTACGGTCCCGGCGTCCCGGCCACTCGCTCCAGCGACGGCCCATTCCTTTGCTGCGGCACGCCCGGCGTTCGGAAACCGTTACTTCGCACGGTTTCCTCCACCCTGGCTTTACGCCCCGGCGCGGCCTTCGCACCACGCGGACGCTGTGCTACGGCCGCTGGGGCTACCGCAGGCTCTTCGCCTCGGCGCTTCGCGCCTTCCCTGGCTCATCGATTGCGTCGGATAAAAGGCGATAGCGTCGCGTCGCTCGTGATGGCCGGTACGGTCCCGGCGTCCCGGCCACTCGCTCCAGCGACGGCCCATTCCTTTGCTGCGGCACGCCCGGCGTTCGGAAACCGTTACTTCGCACGGTTTCCTCCACCCTGGCTTTACGCCCCGGCGCGGCCTTCGCACCACGCGGACGCTGTGCTACGGCCGCTGGGGCTACCGCAGGCTCTTCGCCTCGGCGCTTCGCGCCTTCCCTGGCTCATCGCCGGAATCATCTTTTGCACTGACGGACCACTTTGCCTCCCCGGCGGAGGGCGGAGCAACCCGGACGGCGGGTGTTCGCGTGATGGTGGTGCAGCCGCAAAGCAGGCCGAGCAATCCCGGAATTATCAGATAGTTTTTCATGGCATGCTCCGTCTGGCGGAATATCCGTCCCAACCCCTCGCCCCTCACTCTCAGTCACCGACACGCAGTATCTTGAGGCTGTTGGTGCCGCCGGTAATACCGCTGAACTCGCCCTTGGTGCAGATGACGAAATCGCCGTCCTTGACGATGGCGCGTTTCTTGAGCTCGTCCGCGGCGCTGCGCCATACGTCGTCCGGGTTGGTATGCATCACATCGAAAGCCACCGGATATACGCCGCGGTACAGCGTCACCCGCCTGCGTGTGGCTTCGTGACGCGTCATCGCAAAGACGGGAATGCCGGAGCGGATGCGCGACATCCACAGGGTGGTGGAGCCGGATTCGGTCAGGGCGATGATGGCCTTCACATCCATGTGGTTGGCGGTGTACATCACCGCCATGGCGATGGCCTCGTCCACGCGTTCGAAGCGCTGATCCAGGCGGTGCCCCGAACGCAGCATGATGCGCTGTTTTTCGGCACCTGCGCACACCCGCGACATGGCCTCGATGGTCTTCACCGGATATTTGCCGGCGGCGGTTTCCGCCGACAGCATTACCGCGTCGGTGCCGTCCATGACCGCATTGGCCACATCCAGCACTTCGGCGCGCGTCGGCACCGGGCTGTGGATCATGGACTCCATCATCTGCGTGGCGGTGATTACCACGCGGCTCAGGTCACGCGCCCGGTGGATGATGAGTTTCTGTATGCCGGGCAGCTCCGCATCGCCGATTTCCACCGCTAAGTCACCGCGCGCGATCATCACCGCGTCGCTGGTGCGGATAATCGGGTCCAGGTTCTGGATGGCCTCGGCGCGCTCGATCTTGGCGACGATGCCCGCCTTGCCGCCCGCCGCCTGCAGGAGTTCGCGGGCGCGTTCAATGTCGCCGGCATCGCGCGGGAACGATACCGCGAGGTAATCCACCCCCAACTGCGCCGCAAACCTGATATCACGCCGGTCCTTGTCGGTGAGCGCTTCCGCGGACAGACCGCCGCCCTGGCGGTTGATGCCCTTGTGGTTGGAAAGGTCGCCGCCGTTTTCCACGCTACAGGTGATACGCGCACCCTGCACGTCCAGGACACGCAACACGATCTCGCCGTCACCCAGCACCAGCGCGTCACCGGCCCTGACATCCTGCGGCAGCGCTTTGTAGGTAATCCCGACCGTTTCGGCCGTACCTGCATCATCGGCAAGCTCCGCATCCAGCACAAAGCGCTGGCCGTCCTGGAGCGTGACCCTGCCACCGCGGAATTTCTCGATGCGGATCTTGGGCCCCTGCAAGTCACCGAGAATGCCCACGTCCTTGCCGACTTTGGCCGCGGCTTCGCGCACCATCTGCACACGGCGCTGCTGATCGGCGGCTTCGCCATGGGAGAAATTGAGGCGCACCACGTCCACGCCCGCGCGCACGATGGCCTGCATGGTCTCGGGCGAATCGGTGGCCGGACCGAGGGTGGCGACAATCTTGGTGCGTCGTGGCATGGATTACACTCTCGCGGATACCTTGCACCCAATTTCAAAGGATCGCCTGGAAATCGTGCTGCGTTCCGTGTGCTGAGTGCTGCGTAAAATACAGTTTACTCGCTCCGCACGCAGCACGCAGCACGCAGCACGCAAGAAGCTTAGGCTTGTCTCCTGCAACCGCTGCGCTCTTCCAGCACTGCCACCGCCGGCAATGTCTTGCCTTCGAGAAATTCCAGGAACGCACCGCCGCCGGTGGACACGTAGGAAATGCGGTCCGCGACGCCGTACTTGTCCAGCGCCGCCAGCGTGTCCCCGCCGCCGGCGATGGAAAACGCCGGACTCTCGGCGATGGCGTGGGCCAGCACGCGCGTACCCTCGCCAAACTGGTCGAATTCAAACACGCCCACCGGGCCATTCCATACGATGGTAGCGGCATTCTTCAGCAATCCCGCATACATTTCCGTGGTATCGGGTCCCATATCGAGCACCATCTCGTCGGCGCCCACCTGATCCACGCTGCGTACATCCGCTTCCGCATTGGCGGACAGTTCATGCGCCACCACCACGTCAATAGGCAGCGGAATTTCGCCGCCGCGCCTGCGCGCGGCCTCGGCCAGGCGTTTTGCCTCCGCCACCAGGCCAGGTTCATACAGCGACCTGCCCACCTTGTGGCCTGCCGCAGCAATGAAGGTATTGGCAATGCCGCCGCCGACTATCAACTGATCAACCACTTTGCTCAATGCGTCCAGCAGCGTGAGCTTGGAGGACACCTTGGAACCCGCAACGATGGCCACCAGCGGCCGCGCCGGATGTTCCAGGGCACGGCCCAGCGCTTCCAGCTCACCCGCCAGCAGCGGTCCGGCCGCTGCGACCGGCGCATATCTGGCAACGCCGTGGGTGGAGGCCTCGGCGCGGTGCGCGGTGGCAAAGGCGTCCATCACATAGATATCGCACAGCGCCGCCATCTTTCGGGACAGCGCCTCGTCGTCTTGCTTCTCGCCCTTGAGGAAGCGCACGTTCTCGCACAGTGCCACCCCTCCGGGTGGCACGTCCATGCCGGCAATCCAGTCCTTCACCAGCGGCACTTTCACGCCCAGCAACCCGGTGAGACGCTCCGCCACCGGTGCCAACGACAAGGCGGCATCGTATTCGCCTTCCTGGGGGCGGCCGAGATGCGACAGGAGCATGACACGTGCGCCCGCCTGCATGGCGTGCCGAATGGTGGGCAACGAGGCACGGATGCGCGCATCACTGGTAATGCGGCCGGCGTCGTCCAGCGGCACATTCAGATCCTCGCGGATCAGTACCCGCTTGCCCTTCAAATCGAGGTCGGTCATCTTGATGATCGGCATTTCCACTTCGTTCCAATGCCTAATCGTGCTGCGTTCTGCGTGCTGAGTGCTGCGTTAAAAGCAGGAATCTCTCACGCAGCACTCAGCACGCAGCACCTTGTATTTATTTCGCATTCCAAAACACCACGACGGCGTCCAGCATGCGGTTGCTGAAGCCCCATTCGTTGTCGTACCAGCCGCAGACCTTCACCAGCCGGCCCATGACCTTGGTCATCCAGGCGTCGTAGGTGCAGGAGGCGGGGTTGTGGTTGAAATCCACCGACACCAGCGGCTGATCGCTGTAGGCGAGAATGCCCTGCAGCTCCCCCTGGCTCGCCTCCTTCATGATCCTGTGGATTTCCTCCTTGCCGGTATCGCGCGCCGCGATGATGGTGAGGTCCACGATGGACACGTTGAGGGTGGGCACGCGGATGGAAAAGCCATCCAGCCTGCCGGCCAGTTCCGGGATCACCAGACCGATGGCCGCGGCCGCGCCGGTCTTGGTGGGAATCATGGAGTGTGTCGCCGAACGGGCACGCCGCAGGTCCTTGTGGTACACATCCGTCAGCACCTGGTCATTGGTGTAACTGTGCACCGTGTTCATGATGCCGCCGAGGATACCGATTTTCTCATGCAGCACCTTGGCGAGCGGCGCCAGGCAGTTGGTGGTGCAGGAGGCGTTGGAAATCACGGTATGCGCGGATTTGAGAATCCCGTGATTCACGCCATAGACGATGGTGGCATCCACGTCCTCGCCGCCCGGCGCAGAGATGATGACCTTCTTCGCACCGCCCGCGAGGTGTGCGGAAGCTTTGGCCTTGGTGGTGAACAGGCCGGTGGACTCCACCACCAGCTCGGCGCCGGCACTCGCCCAGGGAATTTTTTCCGGATCGCGTTCCGCGAACACCCGGATCCTGTCGCCGTTGACGACCATGCAGTCGCCCTCCACCGCCACGGTGCCGGGGAATTTGCCGTGGGCGGTATCGTAGCGGGTAAGGTGTGCATTGGTGGCGGCATCGCCCAGATCGTTGATGGCCACGATGTTGATTTCGTGCGTGCGCTGCGACTCATACAGCGCACGCAGGATGTTGCGGCCGATGCGGCCGTAGCCGTTGATGCCAACCTTAATCGCCATGTTATCTGTGCTCCTGTCTCCAATGCCTGATATTTGCTTGGCATGTGCAGGTTGGGGTGAGTTTTACGAACCCCGACGCTCTTCGATCCACGTTGGGCTTCGGCTCAGCCTTCGCCCAACCTGCACTTGCTCAACCGGTGCTGCGTGCTGGGTGCTGAGTAAAGACACGGGTTCTCACGCCGCACGCAGCACTAAACACTCAGCACTCTGTCTTTGCGGGCCACGGCCTCCACCGTCTTCACCACGTTGTCCACGGTGAAACCGAAGTATTCAAAAACCTCCCGGGCGGGAGCCGATTCGCCGTAGCGGTCTATGCCGATGATGCGGCCCTGCGGACCCACGTAGCGGTGCCAGAATGCGCTCACGCCCGCTTCCACCGCCACGCGCGCTTTCACGGCCGGCGGCAATACCCGGTCACGGTAACTCACATCCTGGACGTCAAACACGCTGGTACAGGGCATGGATACCACGCGCACCGCGATACCCTCTCCGGCAAGCTGTTGCGCCGCCGCCGCCGCCAGCGCCACTTCGGAACCGGTGGCGATGAGAATGGCATCCGGCTCCCCCGGGCATTCCACCAGGATGTACCCCCCGCGGCGGATGGACTCCACCTGCACCGGCAGGCGGGCGAAATGCGGCAGATTCTGCCGCGACAGCACCAGGCTCGTGGGCCCGTGGCGGCGCTCGACGGCCGCCGCCCAGGCCACGGCGGTTTCCACGTCATCACAGGGTCTCCATAACTCCATTCCCGGCATGATGCGCAGGCACGCCAAGTGCTCGACGGACTGGTGGGTGGGGCCGTCCTCGCCGAGGCCGATGGAGTCATGGGTATATATATAGATGCTGCCCGCCCCCATGAGGGCGGCCATGCGCAGTGCATTGCGGGCGTAATCGGAGAAGGTGAGAAAGGTTCCGCCGTAGGGAATGAATCCGCCGTGCAGCGCCAGGCCGTTCAGGATGGCCGACATGCCGAACTCGCGCACGCCGAAGAAAAGGTAATTGCCGCCGAAATCCTGCCGGGTGATGGGCCGCGAACCCTGCCAGTTGGTGTTGTTGGATTCCGTCAGGTCCGCGGAGCCGCCGATCAGCTCCGGCAAAACCGGAGCGTAACTGTTGAGGGCATTGCGTGAGGCCTTGCGCGTCGCCATCTCGGACCCGTTCGCCGCCACCTGTTCAATGAACTGTGTGGCATGGGCCGGCCAATTCTCCGGCAGCTCCCCCTGCATGCGGCGCACGAATTCCGCCGCCAGCTCCGGGTAGGCGCTGCGATACGCGGCAAACAGCAGGTTCCAGTTGTCCTCGAAAGCCCGGCCGCGCGGACGCGCATCCCAGCCGGCGTAATATTCAGCGGGAATCTCGAATGGTGCCCAATTCCAGTCCAGTTGCCGGCGCGCTGCGGCCACCTCCTCCTCGCCCAGCGCGGAACCGTGCGCCTGGCCGGTATTCTGTTTCCCGGGTGCGCCAAAGCCGATGATGGTTTTGCAGCAAATGAGCGACGGCTTGTCCGTCACCGCGCGCGCCGCCTCGATGGCGCGCTTCACCGCGGCCGCATCGTGGCCGTCCACATCCGCCACCACGTGCCAGCCGTAGGCTGCGAAGCGCGCGGGCGTGTCGTCAGTGAACCACAGGGCAATGTGGTTCTCGGTTGAATCAATGGAAATGCGGTTATCGTCATAGAAACCCATGAGCTTGCCAAGCCCCAGCGTTCCCGCCAGCGAACAAGCCTCGTGGGAGATGCCTTCCATGAGGCAGCCGTCACCCATGAATACACAGGTGTAATGATCCACGATCTTGAAACCGGGCCGGTTGAAACGCGCCGCCAGTGCTTTCTCGGCGATGGCCATGCCCACGGAATTCGCCAGCCCCTGCCCCAACGGACCGGTGGTGGTCTCGACGCCCGGCGTGACGCCGTATTCCGGATGGCCGGGCGTCTTTGAATGCAGTTGCCGGAAGCGTTTCAGCTCCTCCATGGGCAGGTCGTAACCGGAAAGATGCAGCAGCGCGTACTGCAGCATGCAGCCGTGGCCGTTGGACAGCACGAAGCGGTCCCGGTCCGGCCAGTGGGGATTGGCCGGATTGTGCTTCAGATAATCGTTCCACAGCACCTCGGCGATGTCCGCCATGCCCATGGGCATGCCGGGATGACCGGACTTGGCCCGCTGCACCGCGTCCATGGCGAGCGCCCGGACGGCGTTGGCGAGTTCGCGACGGGAGGGCATGGAAACTCCGCAGGGAACGATTGCGTATTTTCACCGATGGGCGGGACAGGGGCAACCCATCGCGCGGCATGGCGGCAACTCAACTCCACGGAAATCAGGCATTTAGCACAAGCGATGCAGGATTTATTTTTACCGGCCGCGCTGGCCGCGCATTGCCGCACACGCGGGTTAATATAGGTGCGACCCTTGCACGCGCAACCGGCGATGAGGTACATGAACACACCCTCCTCCAAGACCTTCGATATCCTCTGGGCGGATCTGGACCCCAACGGCCATATGCGCCACACCGCCTACATGGACTACGCCGCCCAGGCACGCGTGGATTTTCTGCATGATTGCGGCTTCACCCTGGAACGTTTTCAGCATCTGCGCATCGGTCCGGTGCTGTTGCGGGAAGAGACCCGGTACCTGCATGAAGTGCGCGCCAACGAACGCATCAGCGTTACGACCGAGATTACCGGCCTGTCCTCCAACGGCAAACATTGGCGCATCCGCCACAGGATCTTCCGTGCCGGCGGCGAACTCGTCTGCGTGGTCAGCGTGCAAGGCGCCTGGCTGGACCTGGCGGCACGCAAAGTGGTCCCGGCGCCGGCGGAATTGCGGGAGGCCATGCGCAACGCAAGCCGTGCGGACGATTACGCCGAATTCACCGCACAGAAAATCGCATGACGTTTGTCACTGGGAAGCAGCTTCCCCTGCGCGCAGGATTGCATCCTGCCCGAGCGGAAGCATTTCCATGAACATGCAGTACGCCGCCATCGAGACCCGGGACCTGAGCAAGCGTTACGAAAAGGTCGAAGCGCTGCGCGGTATTGATCTCACGGTGAATGCAGGCGAGATGTTCGCTCTGCTCGGCCCGAACGGCGCCGGCAAGACCACGCTGTTCTCCATCCTCGCCACGCTGCGCAAACCCAGCGGCGGCGAAGCGCGCGTCATGGGTTTCGATGTGATGCGCGAACGCGCCGCGGTGCGTCAGCGCATGGGCATCGTGTTTCAGGAGCCGGCGCTGGAACAGAAGCTCTCGGTGCGCGACAACCTGCTGCTCATGGGCCTGTTCTACGGCCTGTCCATGAAGGCCGCGCGCGTGCGCACCGGCGAGATCATGGAAACCCTGGGACTCACGGATATCGCCGCGCGCCAGGCACAAAAACTCTCCGGCGGCCAGAAGCGCCGTCTGGAGCTGGCGCGCTCCATGGTACCGAATCCCGACATCCTGTTTCTGGATGAAGCCACTCTGGGTCTCGACGTGGACGCACGCCGCAGTTTCTGGGCGCAGGTGCGCCAGTTTGTGCGTTCCGGCCGCACGGTGTTCTTCACCACGCATTATATGGAGGAAGCGGAAGTGGCCGACCGCATCGCGCTCATCAATGAAGGCCGGATTATCGCGCTGGGCACGCCCCGGGAACTCAAGGATCGCATCGGCGGCGGCGTGATTCTGCTTGCCACCGAGGATGACGTGCGTGCGTGCGCCTGGCTGATGCAGCACGGGCACAAACCGGAAGCCAGTGAACGCGGCATCGTGCTGGTAAGCACGGAACCGGCCGCGGTGCTGCCCGCATTGCTCACCACGCTGCCGGTGAAGACGCTGCGTGCCGAGGTGCATGAACCCAGTCTGGAAGACGTGTTTCTGACGCTGACCGGCAAAGGGCTCGACAACGGTGAGGCCGTACCGCCCAAACCGGCCTTGATCATGGGTGGCGCACGATGAAGGGCCTGTTCGCCGTCATCATGCTGGATCTCAAGCGGCTGCAGACCGATCGCGTGCGGCTCATCTCCAGCCTGATTCAGCCGCTGCTGTATTTATTTGTGCTGGGTTCCGGCCTGGGTGCGAGCTCGGTACTGGGCAAGGGCAGGTATATACAGTACATTTTCCCGGGCGTGCTGGGACTGTCGCTGCTGTTCTCGGCGGTGTTCGCCGCCATGCTCATCGTGTTCGACCGGCAGATCGGCTTCCTGAAAGCGGTGCTGGTGGCACCGGTGCCGCGCACCGCCATTGCCATCGGCAAAGTGCTCTCCGGCGCCATCCAGGCGCTGGTTCCCGCCGTGGTGCTGCTGATCTTTCTGCCGCTGCTTGGAATGCACATGGGCTGGCTGCGCTTTCTCGGTTTGCTGGGCGCCATGGTCATCGCCGCCATCACGTTCTCGGCACTGGGCGTGGCCACCGCCGCGCGCTTCAAGTCCACTACCGTGTTTCCCATCATCTCCAATGCCGTGCTGCTGCCGATGTTTTTCCTCTCAGGTGCGCTCTACCCGCTCGCCGACGCGCCTCACTGGCTCAAGATACTGGCGCATTTTGATCCGGTGGCCTACGCCGTGGACTTGATGCGCGGCGCGGTGCTCGACACCACTTTTTTTCCGGTGTGGCTGTCGCTCGCGGTGCTGACGGGATTCATCACTACGCTCACCTGGCTTGCCACGCGCGTGTTCGCCTCCGGTGAAGACGCCTGAAGGGAGACTCACATGAGCATGGATAAAGTGAACATCCTGGAGAAGTTCCGCAGCTTCGACGATTTCTGGAATCCCAGAATCGCGGGCGAGCTGAACGACGCCCAGATAAAACTGGTGAAAATCCGCGGTGAATTCATCTGGCACCATCACGACCGCGAGGACGAGCTGTTCCTGGTGGTCAAGGGCCGGCTGCTGATGCAACTGCGGAACGGCAACGTGACGGTGGATGAAGGCGAATTCATCATCATTCCCAAGGGCGTCGAGCACTGCCCCAAATCCCTGAGCGAGGAAACCCACATCCTGCTCATGGAACCCAAGACCACGCTTAATACCGGCAACCTCAGAAATGAACACACACTGACCGCACTCGAAAGAATTTGAGTGTAAACCACAATGCAGCGAGCTGCCGCGTGCTCGCCGCCGATTTAACATGGGTGCTCATTTCGTGTACAATATCTGCCGTTTTGGTCGAATGTGTCCAGAGATTTCTCCATGGCTATCCAATCCTCGAAGTTCCAGGGTGCCTCCGGCACGACTTACGCATACTACGTATTTCCGCTGGATTTCAGCCCAAAAGATGATCAGTTCGGCAATTACATGCTGGCGCGGCAGTCCCGGGAAGGCCGCTGGATCCCGGTGTTTATCGGTCAGGGCAACCTGAAAGAACGCGTGCGAGACAAAGTTCACATGCGCCGCGCGCAGCAGAAAGGCGCCACACACATCCTCGCGCGCGTGAACCAGAATGAACAGCTGCGGCGCGTGGAAGAGCGCGATATGCTCGTAGCTCATCCCGAGGCGTGCACGCCGACCGGATGCAACGAAAAAATATTCGCCAAAGCGGCGCCTTTGCGCATAATCCAGAAGCGTGACTGAATAGTCCGCGCTCCTTCTTCGTAATGCCGGCGCAGAGTTCGCTCCCGCCCATACCGGAAGCGGGGCGCATGCGGATCCCGCCTTACTTCCAGTCAATTCCGCCACCCGGAATTCATCCGGTCCCCGTCTTTGCGGGAGGGACACAAGACCTCACTCGCGCAAGTGCTTCGGGCCGCTCACGCAGGGACTGCCGCGCTCGTAGAAACGCAACCGCCGGTGTGCGTCTTTGGTAATGCCGATACGCACGCTCCTGCCGATGCGCCCGGCAGGCCGCACCGCGGTCCCCAACCACAACGGTCCTTTGGCGCAGAGATCCAGGCCATCCAATTGCATGTTCGCGCGCAGCGCCGCGGCGAGCCGGCCCGGCCCGCGCGTCATCCCATGCACGCGCGTGGTGCCGCGCCGTTTCCGCATCCACGCGATTCCATCCAGCGGTTCCAGGGCGCGCAACAGCACACCCGCACCCACCCCCTCCCGCTCACTGCTCACATTGAGCATGAAGTGGTTGCCGTAGATGAAATACACATAGGCGTGGCCGTGTTCCAGGAACAGCGAACGATTGCGCCTGGTGGGCCCGCGGAAGGCGTGGCAGGCGGCATCACCCGGCAGATAGGCTTCAGTTTCCACGATGCGCCCGGTGATCCGGCCCCGCGGCAGTTCCCGCACCAGTGTCTTGCCGATGAGATAGCGCGCGAGCGCCGCCGTGGCCACCGGCAGGTCGGTGCGGCGCAGGCGTTTGAGGGATCGAGGGATCATGCGCTCAGGCAGAGACGGGTTGCCGGCTGCCGGAACACCCGGATGAGGCGTTACCGCCGCGGGTCGCAGTTATTCGCGCACCGATTGCGCCCGGCACAATCCGGGGATGAAATGCGCGTGCAAAAATTCAATGGGATGCAAAAGCTCTGCCGCGAACGGCAGAGCTCCCGCAATCCGACTCAGACCAAAACCAGGTTTACCACCTGGAACGGTTGCCGCCGCCGTCGTTACGGGGACGCGGCTTGTCAGTGGCCATGTTCACCTTGAGGGGCCGGCCGCCGACATCCTTGCCGTTCAGTTCCTGGGCTTTCTCCGCCGCCGCCTGGGTGGCAAACGTGATGAACCCGAAGCCCTTGGGGCGGCCTGTATCCCGATCCATGATCAGGGCCACTTCGGAAATTTCACCGTACGGGGAAAACATCCCGCGCAGTTGGGTTTCATCCATCGTATAGGGGAAATTACCGACGTAAAGTTTCTTCTGTTCCATTGCAATCTCTCTAAAGTAATTGATAATTCGAACGTTCGTTCTCAACCGCAGCCGGCGACATTGAAATCATCAGAAGCCATCTCGAAAACAACGTGGGAGCCGGCGGAACGCGACGGGTAGTGGCGGAGAAGCAGGGTGCGCACGGGGAGGTACATGAGTATTTCGAGCCGATGCGTAACAAGGTTTTGCCAGGCGCAGCGGTTTTTGAGATGGCTTCTGAATATCACAGTCTGTGTAAGAACGTGTCTTTGTACCACGCCCCGGATGATAAAGATAGTAAAAACAGGGCTATAGGAAAAATATTGGCATTTTTGACCGAAAATCCCTACCAACAGACAAAACCACGCGCATCCGCCAACCCGGTTCCCCCACCCGCTCTTCGCATTTTTGGCACTCGTCTGCCTTGCGCCGCTCTCAT
Organism: Natronospirales bacterium; assembly: GCA_021792635.1. Lineage (GTDB taxonomy): Bacteria > Pseudomonadota > Gammaproteobacteria > Natronospirales > REEB76 > REEB76. The sequence continues at coordinate 158,968 of JAJYUH010000004.1, forward strand.
GACGATACTGTCCGTTCCTCATCCGGCCGCGGAACCCGGCAAATTATATAACCTGGCCGGAACCCCGCAGATCCTGTTCTTCCTGTTATGTCAAAGATGACGATATCAACCGCAGCCGGTACGCTTGCAATCGGCAAACACCAGGCAAATTGGAGTGTAGGATATTCATCAATTGCTTCCTTTGCCGCCAGAAGCCGGCCGTGCCGCATGGCAATCTGAATCGCGGAATGCCCTCAGGCGGCATCGGGCGGATCAGTAAGCGCTGGAGGCGGTAAAGGCGGCGGCGGATTCGGGTTGCTGGGCCTCAGGCTGCCTTGGGATGGCGCCACCATCGCCATACCGGGATACTTGTATGAGTGCTTTATCTCCGTGCACAAAGCGTCAACCCCATTAACGGCAGGTAACAACATGGCCAGTCACCCATTCTCGCCGTGGCACTATTTGACGGTCGGATTGCTGTTCGCGATTGTCGTCCCCTGGTTCATTTGGCATGCAACCGGCCGGACTCAAACGCCGGGCCTGCAGCAATTTAATACCGATCCCTCGTGCAGTGCGGCCAATCTCCTGGCGGGAGACGCAGCCCGGCAAGGTGCGTGCACTGTTGCCTTGGTGCCCGTTGATGACAAAAGGTCGGTTACGGAATACAGACCGACAACAATGCCACATCAAAAGTATTTGATATCGGTCAGCACGGGGCTTGCGGACAATCCGACGTTTCAGATTGTCGGCCCCAATGTACTGCCGGATGTCACCATAGGCAAACCGCTCTACGTGCTTATATACCGCCGGCAGATCGTCATGTCGCTGATCCATGGGCAGGCTGTCGTCACGGTTAACAATCCGGACAATACCGCGAGCACCAACACTTTTCGCAAAGTTTTGACCGTGCTGTCCCTGCTAGTCGCGGCCGGCGCATTCTTTATCGCCGTGAAGATGCTGTTTTTCCCGCGGCCGGATCATTCACAGGCAACTTGAAAGCCACACGCAAAACCGGGTTGAGCCCCGTTCGTCACGCGGATTCAGGATTTGGACTGCCGGCGTGCAGCGCCCACCGGCAATGTTAATGTACGCTGCATTTCCGGAGTGTCGAAAAGTCCGGGGTTGTGCAAATAATCCAGCATCATGTCCAGCGAATCCTGGCCCCAGAAAATCTGGTTATTGATCACGAACGTCGGCACTCCAAAGATTTCCCTGTTGATGGCGTCCTTGGTATTGGCGCGCAAATTTGACTTGATTGTTTCATCAGCCAGTATGGCCTCAATGTTCGGTATCCCCAGGCGACTGCCCAATTCGGCAATCTCTTGCGGCTCCTGCAAATCGCGCCCTTCCTTCCAGATCATGTCAAAGGCCGTGGTCACATTCTCCTGCGTCGGCTGTGCGCCAATAAGCAGCCGCATGGCATGCAGGGAATTGAAAGGGTGGGAAGGCGGCATCTTGAACGGAATCCCCAGATGCTCGGCCAGCCAGGTGACGTGGCGATAGGTGTAAATGCGTTTCGCTGGAATCTCCGCCGGACCCTTATGTTTCCAGTGCTGCAGCAGTGCCGCGAACAGGATAGGGACGTATTCGATCCTGAGATTGCCCGGAAGCCGCTGGAACTGCTTCAGGTGCAGGTAGGCAAAGGGTGAAATGAGATCGAAATACCAGCGCGCTGTAGTTGGGCGGTTCATATGGCTTTCTGCGGAGAATCCTGTCTGCCCATCATACGAAATGTCGGAATACGCTGGGTGATTGTGCGCCTAACCAAGGTAACCGGCGGCCCGCCGCGCAGGTAAAGCCGCGCACGCGGGACGTCCGTGTTGACCGCCGGGTTGGGTGCCATGGGCACCCTAATCAGGCGGAACAGGGCCACGACTTGTGTACCAGAATACAAGGACCTCGGTTGCATCGGACATGACGCGGTCGTAGAGCTGGCGGTGGACGCGGCTGAGGTGAACACGCCGGACGCCCGGGAGGCTCGCGTTGCGCGCAAGTGCGCCGATACGCGGTTGGCTCCGAATAAGCGCAAAAGCCCGCTCTATTTGGGTCAATGTTTCTATCGTCTGCGCCGGTGAATACGTCGGCCTTGAGGGAATCGATGACGGAATCTGGAATGTCTATTTCGGTCCTCTCAAGATCGGACGGTTACATGAGCGCCACAGGCGTATCGAGGATGAATATGGCAGACTAAATCGCCACAAGGGGTAACCCATGTCCCCAGACTATTTTGTTACCGATGTCACCGACCGCTCAGCGCCTCCGCCAACGCTCGAAGGAGCTTCTTGCTTCGCGCTTTCATAGCCGGAGTGCCGATGACCGAAAGCTCCTGAATATGCTCCGTAACCTCCGGCAATAGATGGCGACTACGAAGCGCAACATCGGTCAAGGCTTGCAT
>JAJYUH010000005.1:0-77987 GCA_021792635.1 Natronospirales bacterium
CGCCTCACGCCTCACGCCTCACGCCTCACGCCTCACGCCTCACGCCTCACGCCTCACGCCTCACGCCTCACGCCTCACGCCTCACGCCTCACGCCTCACGCCTCACGCCTCACGCCTCACGCCTCACTGCGCGCCAGCCGATATCGCCGCGGAAGAAACGCCCCGGCCAATGGATGCCATCGGCGATGTGATAGGCGCGCTGCCGCGCATCCGCCACCGTGTCGCCCAGTGCCGTGACGCACAGCACCCGGCCGCCGTTGGTGACGACGCGTCCGTCCTGTTCCGCGGTACCGGCATGGAATACCTTGACGTGATCCATATTAAAGGGCGGCAGACCGGTGACGGCGTCACCTTTGTTGTATTCGCCCGGGTATCCGCCAGCCGCCAGCACTACGCCGAGAGCCACACGCGTATCCCAGTCAGCTTTTACCTTATTGAGTTTCCCATCGAGGGCCGCTTCACAAAGTTCCGGCAGATCGGATTTGAGCCGCAGCATGATGGCTTGGGTCTCTGGATCGCCAAGACGGCAGTTGAACTCCAGTACCTTTGGCGTGCCGTCTTTTGCAATCATGAGTCCCGCGTACAGGAAGCCCGTATAGGGCACGCCCTCCGCCGCCATGCCGCGCACCGTGGGGCCGATGATCTCGCGCAGTACGCGCGCGTGAATTTCAGGTGTTATCACCGGTGCCGGCGAATAGGCGCCCATACCGCCGGTATTTGGGCCGGTGTCACCTTCACCCACACGTTTGTGGTCCTGGGACGTGGCCAGCGGCAGCACGTGCTCGCCGTCGGCCATGACAATGAAACTGGCTTCTTCGCCTTCGAGAAAATCCTCGATCACCACCCGATGACCGGCTTCACCGAAGGCGTTGCCGGCGAGCATGTCGCGCACCGCGTGTTCGGCCGCCGCTGGTGTCTGCGCCACCACCACGCCCTTGCCGGCGGCGAGGCCATCGGCCTTCACCACGATGGGTACGCCGCGTTCGCGCAGGTACTTCAGTGCGGCCTCCGTCCGCACGAACGTGCGGTATCCGGCCGTGGGAATATGGTGGCGGGCGAGGAAATTCTTGCTGAAGGCCTTGGAACCTTCTAGCTGCGCCGCCGTCTGGCTCGGTCCGAAGCATTTCAGGCCCGCCAGAGTGAACAGGTCAGTGATGCCCAGCACCAGAGGTTGCTCGGGCCCCACCAGCGTGAGGTCCACGTCCTGGCTCAAGGCGAAATCCAGCAGGCCTTGCAGATTATCGGCGGCAATGCGCAGGTTCTCGCACTTGCGCTCGTGCGCGCTGCCGGCGTTACCGGGCGCCACGTAGATTTTTTCGACGCGCGGCGACTGCGCCAGCTTCCAGGCCAGCGCGTGTTCGCGTCCACCGCTGCCGATGACCAATACTTTCATGCCATGAATACCCAAGACTGCTTTTGCAGGCTCCTATGTTACGGGTTTCAGTCACGCCTGTCCCTTGAAATCTTCCTACCTTCATACTGCTTTTGACAGCAACCCCCGGTCATCGGTCACACTACCGGCATGAAAAAACCCAACGCTGATTTACCGGCTGGTCCTCGCCACGGCATCGCCCGGGTGTTGTCAAAGCGTGGCCTGTGCTCGCGCGTGCAGGCGGCAGACTGGGTGAGATCCGGACAGGTACGGGTCAATGGGCGGGTGATATTCGATCCCGAGCATCCGGTATCCGGTGAGCACGATCGCATCGAAGTGGGCGGCGCGGACGCGCATGCCGCTGAACGAATCTATCTGATGCTGAATAAGCCGCGCGGAATGGTGACGACCGTGCGTGACGAACGAGGGCGCGACACGGTGTATCGGTGTTTCGAGGGTGCAGATCTGCCCTGGATCGCACCGGTCGGCCGTCTTGATCGTGCCAGTGAGGGACTGCTGCTGTTCAGCAACGATCCGGAATGGGCCGCGCGGGTTTCCGGTCCCGCCCGCATCGCGAAGGTTTATCACGTACAGATCAATTGCATACCCGAGGCCGCACAACTTGCACGCCTGCAGGATGGCATCGAAGACCGGGGCGAGTGGCTGAAAACCAGGGCCATCCGCCTGTTACGCCAGGGTTCGCGCAACGCCTGGCTGGAAATCGTCCTCGATGAGGGCCGCAACCGGCAAATCCGCCGCATGTTGGCCGCCCTGGATATCGGTGTGCTGCGCCTGATCCGGGTCGCCATCGGCTCAATCCCGCTGGGCGATCTGGGCAAAGGGCAATGGCGATATTTGAATGAGCGGGAGATCAAAGAATTGAGTCACGGCTGAATAAAAATCCAGGTACTCGATTTCGGCAGGCAAGCGTGCGCTTATCGGATTGCGACACAGCAACCGGGGGATAAATACTTCTAATGCTTGAAGTGGCGCATTGCAGTGAACACCATCGCAATTCCATACTCATCCGCAGCGGCGATGACTTCCGCGTCGCGCAGCGAACCACCGGGTTGGATGATGGCGCTGATACCGGCGCTGGCGGCGGCGTCCACGCTGTCGCGGAAGGGCAGGAAGGCGTCCGACGCCATCACCGCACCGCGCACCTCGAGCTTGGCTTCCTCCGCCTTCCAGGCGGCAATTTTCGCGCTCATGATACGGCTGGATTGGCCGGCGCCGATACCAAGAGTCCGGCCGTCACGGACATAGATGATGGCGTTGGATTTCACGTATTTCACCACCGTCCAGGCGAACCACAGATCGCGCAACTGTTCCTCTGAAGGCGCTTTGCGGGTGACGGTTTTCAGTTCCTGCGCAGTAATGGTTTTCTGGTCTGTGTCCTGCAACAGCAGGCCGCCGCTGATGCACTTGTAGTCGAAGGGGGGCTGCGCGGGCTTGAATGGTCCGGTTATCAGTACGCGCACCTTGGCTTTCTTCGCCAGTTCGGTTGCGGCGGCGGCAGCGATAGCGGGTGCCAGAATCACTTCCACGAACTGGCGTTTGAGGATTTCCACAGCGGTGGCGGCATCCAGTTCGCGGTTGAAGGCGATGATGCCGCCGAACGCCGAGGCTGCGTCGGTCTGGTGGGCGCGGTCATAGGCTTGCAGCAAGTTTGCGCCCAGCGCCACGCCACAGGGACTGGCATGTTTGACGATGACGCAGGCGGGTGCATCGAAGGCACGCACGCAGGCGAGTGCGGCGTCCGCATCGGCCAGATTGTTGTAGCTGAGCTCCTTGCCCTGTAATTGTCTTGCGCCGGCCAGGGTGCCGTCGAGTTCGCCGGGTTCGGCGTAAAGCGCGGCGCGCTGGTGCGGATTCTCGCCGTAACGCAGCTCGGCCAGTTTGCGGAACCGGATGGTGTGGAAATCCGGGAAAACCCGCCGTGACTCCTTTCCCGCAGTGCGTGCACCCAGGTAGTCGGCAATGGCACCATCGTAAGCGGCGGTGTGGGCAAAGGCCTTGGTGGCGAGTGCGTAGCGCGTGGTATCCGCGACGGCGCCTGCATTGGAACCCATCTCGTCCAATACACGACTGTAATCAGCCGGATCCACCACCACCGTGACATGCGCATGATTTTTCGCGGCGGCGCGCAGCATGGCGGGACCTCCGATGTCTATGTTCTCGATGGCTTCGTCGCGGGTGTGACCGGATCTTGCAACCGTGGCTTCGAAGGGATAGAGATTGACCACCAGCAGATCAATGGGCGCAATCCCATGTTCGCGCATCACCGCATCATCCGTGCCGCGCCGGCCCAACAGGCCGCCGTGGATTTTCGGGTGCAGGGTCTTGACACGACCGGCCATGATCTCCGGAAAGCCGGTGTACTCGGAGACTTCCCTGATGGGGATACCGGCATCCCGCAGCAGTCTGGCGGTGCCGCCAGTGGAGAGGAGTTCGACTTTGAGCGCGTGCAACGCGCGCGCAAATTCCACCAGACCGGTTTTGTCGGAAACGGAAACAAGCGCGCGTTGAATGGGCTGCACGTGGCTTTTCCCTGAATAGCCTGGCAAGGCACCCGCCCGTGTGGCGCGGCGGATGATAGCCGCACAGAGTGCGGCTAGGTGTTGATTTTATATTGGCGCAGCTTTTTACGCAGCGTGCTGCGGTTGAGACCCAGGATTTCCGAGGCGCGTGACTGGTTGCCGCAGGTGTACTCCATGAGCGTCTTCAGGAGTGGCTGCTCAATTTCACCCACTACGAAACCGTACAGGCCGGAAGGGTCGTGACCGTCGAGGTCAGAAAAATAACGTCGCAGGGTCTTTTCCGCGTAATCCCGCAGGCAATGGGACGCGCCCATCGCATGGGGCATAGCGTCATCCCGCTCCCGGGGTTTCCGGGGGTCATCCACCAGTTCCAGCCGTTGCGCCGTTGCTCGCGTATTCATGCTGCCAGCTCCATTACATTGTTGTTGTCCGCGAGGAACCCGCGGATGAGCCTGTATTGTTCCCGCGCCGTTTCCACCCGCACCACCCGTTCCCGGAAGGCCGCCGCTTCCGGCTGCGTCTTCAGATACCAGGTGATGTGCTTGCGGGCCACCCGTACACCGGTGAATTCGCCATAGAAGCTGTAGAGATTGTCCAGGTGCCCCAGCATGATCTCGGCAATTTCCTCATTTGCCGGCGGCGGCAAATGCTGGCCCGTCACCAGATACTGTTCGATTTCCCGGAAGATCCATGGCCGCCCCTGGGCGGCGCGTCCCAGCATCACCGCATCCGCGCCGGTCTGTTGCAACACGGCCCTGGCCTGCTGCGGCGTGGTCACGTCGCCGTTGGCCATCACCGGAATCTTCACCGCCGCCTTGATGGTACGGATGGTGGTGTATTCCGCCGCGCCCGTATACAGGTCCGCGCGCGTACGGCCATGCACCGCGAGGGCCTGGATACCGGCGTCCTGTGCCAGCTTGGCGATGCGCACCCCGTTCCTGTGCTGTCGATCCCAGCCGGTGCGTATCTTAAGGGTTACCGGCACATCCACCGCGGCGACCACTGTGTTTAGAATCCGTCTAACCAGTTCCTCGTCCTGTAACAGCGCCGAACCAGCCAGTTTGTTGCAAACTTTCTTTGCCGGGCAGCCCATGTTGATGTCAATGATCTGGGCACCCTCGGCCACATTCAACCGGGCTGCTTCGGCCATCATGGCGGGTTCCGCACCGGCGATTTGCACAATGCGCGGTTCCACCTCGCCGGCGTGATCGCGGCGCCGCCGGCTCTTGGCGCTGTCGCGCAGCTCCGCTCTGGCCGTTACCATCTCCGATACCGCGAGTCCCGCACCGAGGCGCTTGCACAATTGCCGGAACGGCCGGTCGGTCACGCCTGCCATGGGCGCCAGTACCAGGTTGGTACGCGAAGAATACGGCCCTATACGCATAAATGCGTCGTGATGCGCTATGCCGGGAACGGGACGGAGATAATAACTGCAATCGCACGTCTGTCAAACTTGAAATTTGTCAGGCAGCGATTTATGCGCACTTCCACACAGGGTTGAAATGGTGCGCATGATGTTACGGCAATCTGCGCGCAACGCGCGCAAAACTGTGTGCAAAATCAATCACTCGCGCCGGCATGGCTGCTGCATTGACGGCCGTCGGCGAGATCCAGGCAAGGCTGAACCTGGAAACCCACCGCTTCCGGACCCGGATCCACCACATCAATGCGGAAACGGGTGGCCATGCCCGGACCGAGCCAGGTGTTGGCCTGGCTGACAGGCAGATATTCGCCGGCGGTGAAATCCCGCGCCCGCAGCGGATCGCCATCGCGGTCCGTGAGTTCCACCCGCAACAGCGGCCAGGGTTGCGCAAAAGCGGCGCTGTTTTGCAATGCGCCGGTGATAGACAGCGCCCCAGGTGTGTCCGGATCCGAGGTCACATTGATGTTGCTGATCAGCCACTTACCCAGGGCCGGTGACGGCGCGAGGGGGTGACCCAGTGCGGTGTATAGCGCAGACAGGGACGAACCCAGCACTGGGTTATGGCTCAGCGCCAGCCGGTTGGCGTTCACCACCTGGAGACCCAACACTAGGGCCAGAAGCGTAATCCCTGCTCCCCAGCCGGTAATGGCCAGGGGCCGGCGTGGTGCGGCAGGGGCGTGATGTTCCGGCGGTGGCAGTTTCGCATGCTTGTACAGTACCGCGTCCCGGGCCAGCTCCGGCGGCCTGGAGATGTGGTCCTCTATCAGCAAGGGTGTATCCCCGTCCACCGATTTACCGGAGCTTTTCGCAGGCGCGGTGGTTAATTCGGCGAACAGATCATCCACCGGGGGCGCCTGCTGCTCCTGTTGCGGCTCAATGCTCAAGTCCGGTATTTCCACGACTTCCGCTACCGGCGGTGCGGCCATCGGCGGCGGTTCCTGGTTGGCGGGGGCGGCAGCCTGATTTTCAGGCGTGCTCGCTTCCTCCGTGGCCGGGGCCGGTATAACAGGCGCGGCGGACGGTGCAGCCTCGTATTCCTCGCGCAGGGTCTCGAAGGCATCGAACACGCTGTGACAGCGGCTGCAACGCACCAGGCCGTGCACCACACGTAACTGCACGGTGGTGACACGAAACTGAGTACCGCAGGCGGTGCAGGTCGTCAGCATTCAGATACTCGCGGGCAGGCGCAGGCCGTCCATTCGCAACCATTCCTCTCGTTGGGCCCCGCCGCTGAACCGGAACCAGGGCGCGTAGGCAGACTGTATTTCATTTCTCTGGGCGACAAGGATACCGGATAGCACCAGTACTCCGCCCGGCTTCACCAGCCCCGCGAAACGGGGTGCGAGCTGCATAAGCGGGCCGGCGAGGATATTTGCCAGCAGCACATCCGCCTGCACGGCGGCCAGCGCCTCAGGCGGGCTGATTTCCATGGGCGGGGTCGTCGGGTTGCGACGGGCGTTTTCGTGGGCGGCGGCGAGCGCCTGGGGGTCGTTATCCACCGCCCGTACGCGGTGCGCGCCGAGACGTGCGGCGGCGATGGCAAGGATGCCCGAGCCGCAGCCGTAATCAATCACAGTCTTGTGCGCCAGTTCCGCAGCATCCAGCCATTCAAGACAGAGCGCAGTGGTAGGGTGGGTGCCGGTGCCGAAGGCGAGCCCGGGATCCAGGAGGATATTGACCGCGTCGGGATCGGGCGGGGCATAGGCGGTGGGGCAGATCCACAGGTGTTTCCCGAAGCGCATGGGTTTGAATTCCTTCAGCCACTCACGTGCCCAGTCGCGCTCCGCCAGCGACGTGGTACGGTGAGGCGGCAGGTGCGGGAGCTTAAGCGCTGCGAGCAGCACGGCACGCACGGCGCTTGTGTCCGTGTCGGCGGGGAACAATGCAATCACGCGCGTGTCACTCCATAATGGAGATTGCGATGCATCCGGTTCGTAAATCGGCGTGTTACCGGCATCCTCGAAAGTAATCGAGTGCGCGCCGGCAGCCAGCAATGCTGCTTCGACGCGTCCGGCGGCCAGATTACCCAGCGTCATTTCGAATTGTAGCCAGGACATGGCAGAGTGAGCGGTGAGGTGTCAGGAGTGAGGCGCTATTTAGAGAAGAAAATTTTGATGCAGGGACTTCCAGAGTCACAATTTTAAACGCCCCACGCGATGCACAGGGGTGTACAAGTGCCGCGAGAGGCAGAATACCGGGAGCTGCCCTCACGCCTCACGCTTTATAACCCCAATTTCTTCTCCAGGTAATGAATATTGGTGCCACCGGCGATAAACGCGGAGTCGTTGAACAGATTCTGGTGCAATGGCACGTTGCTGTTGATGCCTTCCACCACAATTTCCAGCAGCGCCGTACGCATGCGTGCCAGCGCGCTCGCGCGGTCGTCGCCGTAGGCGATGATCTTGCCGATGAGGGAGTCGTAATTGGGCGGCACGGTGTAACCGGTATAGGCATGTGCATCCACACGGATGCCGGGACCGCCGGGCGCATGCCAGCGTTTGATCAGGCCCGGTGAGGGTGTGAATTTCCTGGGATCCTCGGCATTGATGCGGCACTCAAAGGCGTGACCGTGCATGTGGATGTCTTTTTGTTTCAGGGTAAACGGCTTACCGGCCGCGATCATCAGCTGCCACTTCACGATATCAATGCCGGTCACCATCTCCGTCACCGGATGCTCCACCTGCACGCGCGTGTTCATCTCGATGAAGTAGAACTGGCCGTCCTGGTAGAGAAACTCGAAAGTACCCGCACCGCGATAGCCCAGGTCCGCACAGGCTTTGGCTACGCGTTCGCCCATGGTGCGACGCTGTTTTTCGGTAATGCCCGGGGCCGGCGCCTCCTCGATGACTTTCTGGTGACGGCGCTGCATGGAGCAGTCGCGCTCGCCGAGGTGAACCGCGTTGCCCATGCCATCGGCGAGCACCTGGAATTCAACATGCCGGGGCCGTTCCAGGAATTTTTCCATGTACACGGTGTCGTTGCCGAAGGCGGCTTTGGCCTCCGCCTTGGTGGTGGTGATGGCCGCCATCAGCGCCGCCTCGCTGTGTACCACGCGCATGCCACGCCCGCCGCCGCCGCCGGCCGCCTTGATGATCACCGGGTAACCGATGTGCCTGGCCGCGACCAGCACCTGTTTGGGGTTGTCGGGCAGGGCGCCTTCGGAGCCGGGTACCGTGGGCACGCCGGCCTTTTGCATGACGCGTTTGGCGGAAACCTTGTCGCCCATGAGGCGGATGGTCTCGGGACGCGGGCCGATGAAAATGAAGCCGCTGCTCTCCACGCGCTCGGCGAAATCGGCGTTTTCGGCGAGGAAGCCGTAACCGGGGTGGATGGCCACCGCGTCGGTGACTTCCGCGGCACTGATGATGGCCGGCATGTTGAGATAACTTTCCGCCGAAGCCGGCGGGCCGATGCATACGGATTCGTCGGCGAGCAGCACGTGCTTGAGATCACGGTCGGCGGTGGAATGCACCGCTACGGTTTTGATGCCCAGCTCGCGGCAGGCGCGCAGGATACGCAGCGCGATCTCGCCGCGATTGGCGATGACGATTTTATCGAGCATGGCGGGAGTGCGTTGTGGAGATTTGGCCACAGCGGCGGCTCACTCGATCACGAACAGGGGCTGGCCGAACTCCACCGGGTCGCCGTTGTCGGCAAGAATCGCCTTGATGGTACCGGCCTTGTCGGCTTCGATTTGGTTCATCATCTTCATGGCCTCGATGATGCACAGGGTGTCCCCTTCCTTGACTCCCTGCCCCACTTCCACGAAAGACTTGGCGCCCGGCGAAGACGAGCGGTAGAAAGTACCCACCATGGGGGCCTTTACTTGATGGCCCGGGGGGATTTCTTTGCCAGCGGGCGTGGTAGCGGGAGCCGCTGCTGCGGGTGCCGGCGCAGCAGCCGGCGTTGCCGCCATGGCCGCCGCGGGTGCGGCAGCCTGGGATATCAGCGGCGTACCGCCGCCGTAGCGGCTGATACGTACCGATTCCTCGCCCTCGGTAATCTCGATTTCAGCGATGCCGGATTCTTCCAGCAGCTCAATCAGTTTCTTGACCTTGCGTATGTCCATGGGGCACCCCGGATAAATCAGGTTCAGGTTTTCTGGCTGTGCAGGTAACGGTCCGCGGCCAGCAAGGCGAGTTCGTAGCCCTGGATGCCGAGGCCGGCGATGACGCCTACTGCCAGGTCGGAGAAAACCGACTGTCGGCGGAACGGCTCGCGCGCGTGGACGTTGCTGATGTGAATCTCGATGAAGGACAGACGGGTGGCGGCCAGCGCATCCCGCAGAGCCACGCTGGTATGGGTATAGCCGCCGGGGTTGAACAACAGGAAAGCAGTGCCGTCCTTGCGTGCCGTCTGGATGCGGTCAATGAGGGCACCTTCGTGGTTGCTTTGGAACGCGTTGAGTTCGTGGCCGAGGGCCCTGGCCTGCTCCTGCAGGCGTTTTTCCACGGCGGACAGGCTGTCGTGGCCGTAATGCTGTGGCTCCCGTTCGCCCAGCAGGTTCAGGTTGGGGCCATTCAAAAGCAGAATCTGCATCACGTCATGCCTTCAGGGAAAGGGGTATCGCCTGGGATTAAGCTACGTCGGAAGCGTGCTAAACGCTTCTGATCCAGACCTGATTCATGAAATTTAACGAAGTTACCGATATCCGGCGTTTGCTTCCAAGAGCGTGCCTGGGAGCCGGGAATGATTGTGGGCTAGGCAGGCAGGTTTGTCCATGCCCAGTTTGACAGAAGGCGGCAGAATCGGTGCATTTGGCTGCTAATTAGCCTGTGTTACAGCCACAGGAGTTACTGTTGCGGAGGTAGGGGCGGGTACGGAGGCGGGAAGGTGCAAGGCCATGCGCACCAGGTTTTCCGCCTCATGGGGCTGTAATTCGCCGGGATGAATCTTCAGCACCCTGCCCTGCCGGTCCAGCAGAATGGTGTAAGGCAGACCGATGAAATCGCCACCCAGAGCAGCGATGATTTGCGGGGTTTGCTTATCACTCATCAGAATGGGGTAGTTCACCACCATCGTACGCATGAACTTGCGCACGTCCTCTTCATTTTGTTCATCGGTGGCGATGCCCACAATCTGCAATCCCTGGGCGGCGTATTGGGCCTGCAGCTTCACCAGCAGCGGAATCTCCTCGCGGCACGGTGGGCACCACGTAGCCCAGAAGTTCACCAGCAGCACCTTGCCGCGCCAGTCGGCGAGCTTGTGGGTATTGTCGTCCAGATCCTGCAACGGCAAGTGCATGGCTTGAGTGGCACTGAGCGTCGGTGCCGGGGCCGGTACTGCGACCAGTGCAGCCGGGGAGTCGGATAATGCTCCGGTGGGCTGCAGCCACTCATACACACCGAAACCGGCCGCGGCGGCGGCGATGAGGATGGCGATAACAAGTCCGGTGGCCTGGACGTGCTTCATTTCTGTGCTCCCGTGGAACCGGCAAAAGCCTGTTGGACGCGCCGCTCAAATTCGCGCGGGCCCATATAGCCGACCACACGGTAGGCGCTGAGTTCCTGCCCACGCGTGTTGAAAAACATGATGCTGGGCGGTCCGTAGATGCCGAAGTGCCTGAGCAGCGCCCGATCTTCGGCGTCATTGGCAGTCACGTCCGCCTGCAACAGCACGGTGTGGGCGAGTGCCGCCTTGACGCCCGGATCGGTAAACGTGCTGTGTGCCATTTCCCTGCAAGAGACGCACCAAGCCGCGTAAAAATCCAGCATTACGGTCTTGTGCGCTGCACTCGCCTGTGCGACCGCACGATTGAGGTCAGCCAGTGTCTTCACGCGCGTGAACTGCAAGTCGTGTGTTGCCACGGACCCGCGCAGGGCGGGGCTGGCGGGAGTCGTGAGACTGAGCCGCGCCAGAGGCCGTAATGGATCGTCACCGCCAGTGGCCGCGCCCACCAGCATGAGAATGCCGTAAATACCCAGCAGCACGCCCACACCTTTCCACAGTGTGCGCCAGCCGCTTGCGCGTGCATCCAGCAGCATAAGATACACGCCACAGATAATGGCGAGCGCCGCCCACAGGGCGAGCGTCACGGCGCCCGGCAGGATGCGCGACAGAAACCAGATGGCGACAGCCAGCAGGATTACGCCGAGCACGTATTTCACCGCGACCATCCACGCTCCGGCCCTGGGTACGAGTTTCCCGGCTGAGGTGCCGACGATGAGCAGCGGAATGCCCATACCCAGCCCAAGTGCGAACAATACCAGGCCGCCGCGCACCGGGTCGCCGCTCTGGCCGATTACCAGGAGCGCCGCCACCAGCGGTGCGGTGATACAGGGGCCGACGATGAGTGCGGATAGCACCCCCATGATGCCGACACCCACAAACGCGCCGCCTTGCTGCGTGTTGCTGAGGCCCGCCAGACGCGTCTGTATGACGCCGGGCATCTGCAGTTCGTAGAGGCCGAACATGGACAGTGCCAGCAGCACGAAGATGAGGCTGAACACACTCACGATCCAGGGATTCTGGAACCAGGCTTGCAGGTTCGCGCCGGCGAGTGCCACCACGATGCCCGCCACGGTATAGGTGAGCGCCATGGCGAGCACATACACCAGTGAAAGGAAAAATGCACGCGCAGTGGACGGTTTTTCATGCTGGCCGGCGATCAGTCCGGCGATGATGGGAATCATCGGCAGCACGCAGGGCGTGAAGGTAAGCGCCAGCCCCAGGCCCAGGAACACCAGCAGTACCCAGGCGAGGTTGCCGCTGCGGATAAGCTCGGACAGCCGGCTCTGCTGTGACACCGGCGACGGCACCGTTGGTGTGCCGGCCTGCGGCACAGCGGTGGCTGGTGCGTAAACTTCGCCCGGTGCGGCAAAGTCAATGTCCACGGTCTTGGTAATGGGCGGATAGCACAGGCCCCGGTCGGCGCATCCCTGGTAGCTGGCGGTCAGTATGAAGCGACTGGCGCTGCCGCTGCGCGTCACCGGAATCAGCGCGTTCACGCTGTGGCGGTAGATTTCGCTGGTGCCGAAGTATGGGTCATTCTTGATTTCACCCTGCGGAAAACCGGGCATACCCAACTGGATGTGGGGATTGTCGCTGCTGAAATGGAACTTTTGCCGGTACAGGTAATAACCGTTGGCGATTTGCCAACTGACCAGCACGGTGCTGCTGTCCTGCGCATAAGCCGCAAAATGAAACACCTGATCCGGCGGCGGAAAACTTTGATCGCTGCCGCCGGAAACCAGCGCCGCCAGGTCCGGCGGATGCACGCCGACGGCTGCGGCAGCCGCCAACCGCAGCACGAAATCTTTTTTCTGCGGCGGATAGCAGAAGCCCAGGTCGGCACAGCCTTGGTAATCCACTTCCAGTCGCAGTGGTCCCGAACCGGTATACGGCACGCTGGCGGTCACACCGTTGCGGTAAATCTCCTGATCGCCGAAAAACGGGTCGTGGTGCATTTCACCCGGAGGAAATTGCGGCATACCCAGGGTGATTCCGGGCGTGTGGCTGGCGAACTGGAATTTATTCCTGTAAAGGTAGTAGCCCGGCAGGATGTCCCAGTGCGCCATGATGACGCCATTCTGCGGCTGTACCTGCAGGCGATACACCTGGTCCGGCGGTAGCGGCTGCGCATCGGCATGGACCAGCCCGGGCAGGAGGGCGATAAGCCCAATCAAAAAGGCGGATTTTTTCATGGCACTTGGGTGTTCTCGGTGAGCCAATTCAGATAAGCCGGATCGCCGTCCCGGATGGGCAGGGCGATGATCTCCGGGACTTCATAAGGATGCAAGGCGCGGATACGCTCGCGCACCGGCTTGAACCGGGCGGCGGTAGTTTTGATGAGCAGCAGGTACTCCGGTTCCCGGTGCAGCGTACCTTGCCAACGATATATAGAGGTAAGCCCCGGCACCAGATTCACGCAGGCGGCGAGGCGTTCTTCCACCAAGGTGGTAGCCATACGCTCCGCTGACTCCCGGTCAGGGAAGGTAGAAAGTATAACTAATTGATCTTTAAGCATAAAATATCCCTTATCGTTTACCAGTTCCAGCTCTTGACTCTGTAGGATTCGCCCTTATTATTAGCACTCAGTTCGGGAGAGTGCTAACAGCCGCCCGACCCGTTTCCACATCAGACCGTCAAACCTGAGAAATCATTTCGTGAGGAGAGTGATCTTATGAAGCTACGTCCACTTCATGACCGGGTGATTATCAAGCGCCTGGATTCAGAAACCAAATCCCCCGGCGGCATCGTCATTCCCGATACCGCGGCCGAAAAGCCCATCAAGGGCGAGGTCAAAGCCGTTGGCAACGGCAAGATCCTGGAAAACGGCGAGATCCGTGCCCTGGATGTGAAGGCCGGTGACAAGGTACTGTTCGGCAAGTATTCCGGCACTGAGGTCAAGGTAGATGGCGAGGAACTGCTGGTGATGAAAGAAGAAGACATCATGGCAGTGATCGAAAGCAAGTAACGCTGCCGCTGTCCCACTTTCAACATGAAATTCATTAGAGGATTAAAGCAATGGCTGCTAAAGACGTGAAATTTGGTGATGATGCGCGTCAGCGCATGTTCCGCGGCGTCAATATTCTGGCGAACGCGGTCAAGGTAACCCTTGGCCCCAAGGGCCGCAACGTGGTACTGGATAAAAGTTTCGGTGCCCCCACCGTCACCAAGGACGGCGTGTCCGTGGCGAAGGAGATCGAACTCAAGGACAAGTTCGAGAACATGGGCGCCCAGATGGTGAAGGAAGTGGCATCCCACACCTCCGACGACGCCGGAGACGGCACCACCACCGCCACCGTGCTGGCCCAAGCCATCATGCGCGAGGGCCTCAAGGCCGTGGCCGCCGGTATGAATCCCATGGATCTGAAGCGTGGCATCGACAAGGCCGTGACCACGGTGGTGGACGAGCTCAAGAAGCTCTCCAAACCCTCCGCCGACAACAAGTCCATCGCCCAGGTAGGGACCATTTCCGCTAACGGTGACGAATCCATCGGCAAGATCATCGCTGATGCCATGAACAAGGTGGGCAAGGAAGGTGTGATCACCGTGGAAGAGGGTTCCGGTCTTGACAACGAGCTGGAAGTGGTCGAAGGCATGCAGTTCGACCGCGGTTATCTGTCGCCGTATTTCATCAACAACCAGCAGAGCATGAGCGCGGAACTTGAGAACCCGGTCATCCTGCTGCATGACAAGAAAATCTCCAACATCCGCGAGATGCTGCCGATCCTCGAGGCCGTGGCCAAGAGCGGCAAGCAGCTGCTGGTGGTGGCCGAAGACGTGGAAGGTGAGGCCCTGGCGACGCTGGTGGTCAACACCATTCGCGGCATCGTCAAGGTGGTGGCGGTAAAGGCGCCGGGCTTCGGCGACCGCCGCAAGGCCATGCTGGAAGATATTGCCATCCTCACGGGCGGCACGGTAATCGCCGAGGAAGTGGGCCTGTCGCTTGAAAAAGCCAGCCTGAATGATCTGGGCAGCGCCAAGAAAGTGATCGTGGACAAGGAAAACACCACGATCATTGACGGCGGCGGCCAGAAGAAGAACATCGAGGCACGCATCAAGGCAATCAAGGCGCAGATCGAGGAAACCACCTCGGACTACGACAAGGAGAAGCTGCAGGAGCGCATGGCAAAGCTGGCCGGCGGTGTTGCCGTGGTCAAGGTCGGCGCAGCCACCGAAGTGGAGATGAAAGAAAAGAAGGCCCGCGTCGAAGACGCGCTGCATGCCACCCGTGCGGCGGTCGAGGAAGGCGTGGTGCCGGGCGGCGGCGTGGCATTTGTGCGCGCCCACAAGACGGTCGCCAAGCTGAAGGGCTCGAATGATGACCAGACCGCCGGTATCGCCATCCTGGCCCGCGCCATCGAGGAACCGCTGCGCCAGATCGTGGCCAACGCCGGCGAGGCGCCGGATGTGATACTCGACAAGGTCGCCAGTGGCAGCGGCAACTACGGTTTCGACGCCGCCACCGGCGAGTACGGTGACATGGTGGAGCTGGGCATCCTGGATCCCACCAAGGTGGCCCGCACCGCACTGCAGAACGCCGCTTCCGTGGCCGGCCTGCTCATCACCACCGAAGCTATGGTGGCCGAGCTGCCGAAGGAAGAAAAACCCGCCATGCCCGGCGGCGGCGGTGGCATGGGCGACATGGATTACTGATAACCGACAGGAATGTTGGAAGAAAAACCCCGCTTCGGCGGGGTTTTTCTTTTGATTTTGCGGATTTCAGTGCGGGAATTATTCCCTCATGGCGAATTGATATGGCCACTTCCTGGAGGTGGCTGGGAAAACCACTCGCTTGTCATTTTGCTGACTGGATTCAGCCGTGCCAGGGATTAAGCAGCGGAATGCCCATGGGCGCAAAATCGCTCAGGTCGCGGGTGACGACGGTCAAACCATGCACCAATGCCGTGGCGGCAATCAGTGCGCCGCGGATTGGACGCGGGGCGGGCACGTGCAGGGCTGCGCTGCGACGGGCAACGGCCAGATCCACGGGCAGGATGCGCTCGGCAAAGGCAGGCATCACGTGCCCATCCAACCATGAGCGCAGAATCGCACCCTGAGCCGGATCGCGCCGTTCGACGAGCAGCGTGTCGATTTCAAGCTCTTGGACGACGATGACGGACAGGAAAAAGCTATCCGCCGACACCGTTCGCGCCCATGCGGTGACGTGCGGATCGGCCTTATTCGCTCTTGCCTTGCGCAGCTCGGAGAGAACGTTGGTATCGAGCAAAAACATCAGGGCAGAGCGGCCGGGCGGGCGGATTCCCGCGAGCGGGGGAACTCCACCTCGATCTCCTCGATGCCCGGGGGTAGGCCGAGGTTATCAATCATGTTCGCTTGCCGGCCGAGGAGACGCTGATACTCCCGAATGCTCAAGAGCACATGCGCGGGTCGGCCGCGGTCGGTGATGAAGACCGGACCTTTGGAAGCCGCTTTTTTAGCGCGGCCCCTGTCCTGATTGAATTCCCGGCTCGAAAACGTGGTGGGGCGCATGGCTACGTCCGCAGGAAAGTAGAGATGTAGGAACGTTACTACGTCGTGGTGAGTCTGTCAAACCGCTTCCTGGGGGCAAAAGTCTGAGGCGGCGGCGTGATCATCTTCGTTATTCCCGTGCATTTGGTTTCGTCATTCCGGCGCGACCGCCAGGGGTTAGTTGCGATAGCAACGAACGGGCATACATGGAAGTGAGCTGGACCCCAAAAACTGGACACTAGCGTAAGTGGATTGACGGCTCTACCCCGAGGTGAGCAACTGTGTTTGTTGTCAAGTGGTTTGAAATCGCCATGGGGTTTTAGTTTTGAGGATAGCGTTCATGATCACGAGCAATTTACGCATGCAGGCGACCAAGGCGACTTTCGGGGGCTTGCCGGTGTCGCGCAGATGCTGA
This sequence comes from Natronospirales bacterium, assembly GCA_021792635.1. Lineage (GTDB taxonomy): Bacteria > Pseudomonadota > Gammaproteobacteria > Natronospirales > REEB76 > REEB76. Next base: position 16,668 of record JAJYUH010000005.1, read on the forward strand.
TAGTGGGCTCGGATGACTGGATTGCAGCGCACGGCGCTGAGCGTGGCCATGTACAGCGCGCAGCGCACCGGCGCGCGACCGCCCCAGACGGTGCGGTGGCCCTGGAGGGTGCCGCTATCGCGGTTGAAGGGAGCGACACCCGCAAGGGCAGCGATTTCGCGACGATTCAAGCGGCCGAGTTCTGGCAGCTGGGCCAAGCACTGAGCGCTGGTCAAGGGGCCTACGCCGCAGATGGATTGCAGCAGATCATCTTTTTCACGCCACACAGGGCTCTCACGCAGCCGATCGTGCAAATCCCGGTCGGTATCGCGCAGGCAGGCGGCGAGATACGCGATGTGTGCTTCGATTCCGGTGCGCACGCGCCCCCGGCTCTGCGCCAAGCGATTCTGCTCGGTCACTCGCATTTCGACGAGTTGGCGATGACGGGCGAGCAGGCTCTGCAACGCCCGGGCTGCATCGTTTTTCAGCGGCCGGATCGCCGGGCGTACCTTTAGGCCGAACTCGGCGATGACCGCGGCATCGATCCGGTCGGTCTTGGCGAGCCGCCCCAGCGCCTTGGCGAAGTCGCGTATTTGGCGAGGGTTGACCACTACGACCGGCAAAGCCGCGGCGGCCAAGGCGCTGACCACCGGCACTTCATACCCACCGGTGGCTTCGCACACCAGCAGATTCGGTTGCCTCACCCGGCAGCGCTGCACCAGCTCACCCAAGGCTTCGGGCGCCGTAGCACTCGACCAGCGCTCGGCACCGGGTAGCACGGCGAGCTCGCAACTGTCCTTGGCAATATCGATTCCGATGACACAAAACTCAGACTCAGACATAGTCCACCTCCCAACCTTGCAGAAATGCGGGCTCTTGACCCCAGCAACTGTTCGGGCTTGCGGATGAACAGCCCGGCGACCCACGCTCGCCTACGGTGTTCGCCACCCAGGAGCCAACGGTCTACAGGGCTAAACAACCTATATATTCAATCGGAATGAACATACACGGGATCAACATACAAGGAGGTAGAGTCATGAAACGGTCGAGACGGAATCATACGGCACTGTTCAAGGCGACGCAATCGCATTCTTCGGGATTCAGCGCGTAGGTTGGGGTGAGCGCAGCGAACCCCAACGATAATCAATTATCCGGCAGCAATTTCCCCGGATTAAGAATCCCCATCGGATCAAACTGCTGTTTCACGCGCCGCATGAGATCCAGAGTCGCGGCGTCGAATTCCATGGACATGAACGGGCGTTTCTCGATACCGACGCCGTGTTCTCCGGAGAGCGTACCGTGCATGTCGAGCACGGTCTGAAACACTTCCTTCAGGCAGGGCTCGGCGTTTTTCATTTGTTCGGGATTGTCCGGGTCCACCAGCAGGTTGACGTGGATGTTGCCGTTGCCGGCGTGACCGAAGTTGATGATCTGGATGCCGTAGTGCGTGGACAGCTCGCCGAGCCGGCCGATGAAATCGGCCATGCGCGACACCGGCACCACTACGTCTTCGTTGATTTTCCTGGGTGCGATCTTGCGCAACGCCGGCGACAGCGCCTTGCGCGAGGTCCAGAGTGCGTCGGTTTCCTGCTGGTCCCGCGCCATGCGCAGTTCCACCAGGCCTTCGCAGCGAGCGGCAGTTTCCACTGCTGACACCGCGTAGTCGAGCTGCGAGGCCATGCCATCCACCTCGATCAACAGCAGCGCGCCGGCATCGCGCGGCAGTTCGGTGTCCGCATAGCCGCGGATCATTTCGATGGAGGCGTGGTCAATGAATTCCAGCACACAGGGCGTGACCGGCTGGGCCATGATGCGCGACACGGCTGCGGCGGCCGCAGTCATGTCGGCGTACACCGCGCGCAGCGTGCGCACCGCTTCCGGTTTGGGTGTGAGCTTGAGCGTGGCTTCGGTGATGACCGCGAGCGTGCCCTCCGAGCCGATCAGGAGGCGCGTGAAGTCGTAACCCATGGCGCCCTTGGTGGTATAGACGCCGGTGCGCAGTTCCTGGCCGGCGCCGGTCACGGCGCGCAGCGCCAGCACGTTGTCGCGCGTGGTGCCGTATTTCACCGCGTGCGGACCGCCTGCGCCGCAGGCGAGGTTGCCGCCGACCGTGGAGTAGGCAGAGGAGGTGGGATCCGGCGGCCAGAAGAAGCCGGCCGCGCCGGCCGCTGTTTGCACCGCGGCATTGGTGGTGCCGGTTTCGCAGCTGAGCGCACGGTTGGCGGGGTCCACGTTCAAGATGCGGCGCATGCGTTCCAGCGCCAGCACCAGCCCGCCGGCGATGGGTACTGCGGAGCCGGTAGTGCTGCTGCCGAGTCCGCGCGCCAGCAGCGGCACGTTGAACTCGTTGCACAGGCGCACGCAGTCGCGCACTTCGTCGTGATTCGCGGGAAAGACCACGGCGTCCGGCTGTGCCTGGCGGCGGCTGTTGTCGTAGCTGTATGGCCAGCGGTCGGCTGGATCCGTGAAGAGATCTGCCGGACCGACGACGCGCGCGAGACGCGCGAGAAATTCCGCCGGCAGTTTCTTGCTTTCGATCACGGAATCAATGCATGCCGCTGAAGAGTTGTTCGTCAATCAGGTCGCACAGGCAATGCAGGCAGAGCAGATGCACTTCCTGGATACGAGCCGTGATTCTGGCCGGTACGCGGATCTCCACGTCGGTGGATTTCAGAAGCGGCGCCATCTTGCCGCCGTCCCGGCCGGTGAGCGCCACCACCCGCACGCCCTTTTCGTGGGCGGCGTCCAGGGCGCGCATCACATTGGGTGAATTGCCGCTGGTGGAGATGGCCAGCAGCACATCGCCCGCCTGGCCGAGTGCGCGCACCTGCTTGGCGAACACCTCGTTGTACTCGTAGTCGTTGGCGATGGAGGTGAGCGTGGAGGTGTCGGTGGTGAGCGCGATGCCGGCAAGCCCCGGCCGTTCGCGCTCAAAGCGATTGAGCAGTTCCGCGGCAAAGTGCTGCGCATCCGCCGCCGAGCCGCCGTTCCCGCAGCTCATGATTTTGCGGTTGCCGTTCAGCGCCTCGACCATGAGGCTGGCGCCGCTCACGATAGGCGGCACCAGTATCCGCAGTGCCGCCTGTTTGGCGGCGATGCTGTCGTTGAAAAGTTGCGTCACACGTGCATTGAGTTCCATGCGTGTTCCTCTGGCTGTTGCGGTCAATCAGCGTGGAAGGCGTCCTGAATCCAATCCGTCTCGGCCTGATCAGCGCCGGTCTCTTTGATGGCCACCACATCGAAGCGCAGCGGCCGGCGGCGGTAGCGCGCATCCTGCTGGAGGAAATGTTGCGCGGTGCGCAGCAGTTTGTCCCGCTTGCGCGCATCCACGGAGTCCGCGGCGCTGCCGAAACCGCGGTCGCGGCGATAGCGCACCTCCACCACCACCAGCATTTCACCGTGCGCCATCACCAGGTCCAGCTCGCCCAGGGGGCAGCGGTAGTTGCGTGCGATCAGCGTGAGACCGGCACGGCGCAATAATTCAAGCGCCTGATCCTCGGCCCGTTGTCCGGCGGCCAGGTGCGGAGCGCGATTCACGGCGGCGGGCCGGGCGCCGCCGCCACGGACGGAACCGGCATCAGCGACATGGGCGCCAGCAGTTCGGGTACGCCGCCATTGAAGGTGGCCCAGTCCAACTGGCGATGAATGCGTCCGGCACTGTCCATGCTGAGCAGTCCGGTCATGCCCTGCACCGGCGCGGTGAAGTTCCGGCCCTTGTACAGCAGCGGCACCAGCCGCCAGGCATCAAAACCCAGCGCGTACAGGCGGCCGTTGGCGTGGAAATTATTCGGCCACAGCGCCGCCACCTTTTTGCTGGTGTCAGCCGCCGCGCCGCTGCTTTCCAGCGTCCACGGCATGTCATCAAAGGTGATGCCGTCCAGATCGGTATCCGCCGGTTCGCCGGGCTGGTACACCTGCGAGATGGAATACACCGGCACGCTGATGGCATGGTAGAACCGGAGTTGCGGGCGGATCAGTTTGGCGTCGCCGGGACGTGCCGCCAGGAAAATGAACTGGATGTCCTGGCGGCGGCGCGGCTCGAACTGCAGATGTGTGCCGAGGAACGCGGCGAGTTGTTCCTCGCGATACTGGCTCTGGTCCAGGTTGAGCAGGCGCATGATGGGCACGGAGTAATCGCTGGCCGCGGCCTGATAGGTCTGGGCTCCGAGCAAGGTACCGCCAAGTTGCGTAAAGCGCGCCGAGAAGGCATTGAGTACGCGTGTACCCCAGTTGCTCTGCGGTACCAGCGCCACTCCGCGGGTAAGTCCTTGCGCCATCAGGCGGTCCGCTACTTGGGCCGCTTCGTCCGTGGGAGGCAGACCGAACTGGTAGAGGTTTGACGGCACCGGCTGGTTGGTTGCCAGCGTGTTGAGTGCCAGTACCGGCACAGGCAGGGAGCCTAGCGCCGCGATGCCGCCGACCGCGTCCTTGAGCAGCGGCCCCACCACCATGTCGGCGCCCGCTGCCACCGCCTTCTGGTAGGCTGCTTGCGCGCTTGCTGCGGTACCGCCGGAATCGTACAGGGTGACGATCGGCGCGTTACCGTCCTTTGCCAGTTGGAAGTAGGCCGTCAGCAGGCCGTCACGGATGGCATCGGCGGCGGACTGGTAGGGACCGGAAAACGGCAGCAGCACGGCAATGTGCGCCGGATAGGTCACCAATTCTTTCTGTTTTGCGATCAGCTCCGGCACGATGTCCTGATTGGCCGGATGGTTGGGGTAGTCCGCCTGCCAGGCCTTGATCTGTTGCAGCAGGTTTTGCGGCTGCTGCCAGATATTGCGGGTTATGTCACCAAGCACCAGCCAGCCGCGCACCGTCGCGGAAACGGTTTTTGGCAGTGTCAGGAGATTGACCGGGGTGCGGCTCTGGGTCACCAGCCGCCAGATGCGCCGGTGATTGGCATGAATGACGGTGCTGTTGTTGCCGAGGAAACTTTCCCGTTCACTCAGATCCTCCACCGCCGCGACCGTGTCATTCAGGGCGGCATGGACCCGGGCCCGCAATAACAGTGTCCTGGCTTTCAATGCATCGGGTAGCGGCGCCAGCGGAAAATGCAGATGCTTCAGGGCGGCGTGGGGGTGCTGCGCGGTAAAGTCGAGATTCGCCTTGAGCAGTTCAATGCGGGCGCTGAGCGCCGGATACAGGTTCTGCTTGTGCACCTGCCCCAGCAGTTTCCATGCCTGCTGACCCTGGTTGGCCTGCCACCAGTCTTCCGCGGCACTCACCAGGTATTCGTTGCGCTGTTGTCCCCGGGCAGTCGCCGCCAGGCTTGCATAAATCTGTGCGGCGTCGGCAAATCTGTCTGCTTGCTGCAATTGCGCCGCCTCAGCGGCTTTACCTTGCGGGGTCTGCCGCGAGGGAGCGATCGCACAACCCGCCAGTAACCCGAGCAGGAGTGCCGGCAGGCAGAAACGACGGACAGAAGCAGGCAGCGGCTTGCCTTGCATGGGTTTTGGATTCCGGTGCAGGATGGACGACGGCGTAATCATACCTTTTACAGACAGGCCGCGGGAAAACCAGGGGGCAGCATGACGGAAAGGAACCAGGGGGTGCTCTACGTGGTGGCCACGCCCATCGGCAACCTGGAGGATCTGTCCCCGCGGGCCCGGGACACGCTCGCGCAGGTGGCGCTCATTGCCGCCGAGGACACGCGCCACACGGCCAAGCTGCTCAGTCACTGCGGCATCCGCACGCCGCTGGTTTCGCTGCACGACCACAATGAAGCGGAACGGACCCCCGGCCTGCTTGAAAAACTGTCGGCAGGCGCCTCTCTGGCGCTGGTGTCGGACGCCGGCACGCCGCTGGTCAGCGATCCCGGTTACCAACTGGTGCGCGCCGCACGCGCCGCCGGCATCCGTGTCAGCCCGGTCCCGGGAGCCTGTGCGCTGATCGCGGCGTTATCCGCCAGCGGCCTGCCAACCGACCGCTTTGTGTTCGAGGGATTTCTGCCGCAAAAGAGTGCAGCGCGCCGGGCGCGGCTTGTGAAGCTGGCCGGGGAGACGCGCACGCTGGTTTTTTACGAGTCGGTACACCGCCTGGTGGAATCCCTGGGCGATATGGCGCAGACGTTCGGCGATACACGCAGTGCGGTGATCGCACGGGAACTCACCAAGCTGCATGAAAGTCTGCGCAACGGTACGCTGCGGGCACTTGCCGCCTGGGCGAAGAGCGACAGTTACGTCGGCAAGGGCGAAGTGGTGATGCTGGTGGCTGGCGCGGCTTCGGAGAGCGACGGCAGGGATGCGGATGCGGTGCTGGCGGTACTGCTGGAGGAACTGCCCGTCAAACAGGCGGCGGCCCTGGCGGCGAAACTGACCGGCGGGAAACGCAACGCGCTGTACCAGCGCGCCCTGGAGATCACTAAAACGCAGAGATCGTGAGTTTAGCCACTGGGCCCGTACAGGAAGAATTCCGCATCCGAGCCATCCGCGTATTGCGCCAGTGGATACCTGGCGGGCATATGTTCCAGCGGTGCCCAGGCCGGAAATGTGGCGGTGACGTAATCGCTGAATTGGCGATGTCGCACATGGGACAGGGGGCGTGTGGTCCGCGCGTTCTGGTTGGTGGAATAAATCAGAACAAGCTGCTCAGCAGCAGCGAAGAGATTCCGCATATATTGCGCGAATACCGCGTCTTCCACCAAGTGATACAGTATGTCCAGGGACATGGACAGCTCCGCTTTGATTCCCAGGGCCGGATCCAGATCCCGGCGTCCATCGTAGATGGCAAAGCGCTTGTGGCTGTCGCCGCTGAATTTCGCGCGGCAATGGGCCACCGCCGTGGCGGATACATCCAAGCCGAGATAATCCACCTTGCTGTCCAGCAGACCCAGTTGGTTGCCGTCGCCGCAGCCGAATTCCACCGCGGAACGAATGCCGTGCCGATGGATGACACTGTTGATGATTTCCGCCTTGAATTCCGCCAGTCTGCCATAGGAGCCTGTTCCGGAGTTGCCTCCGTGAGCATAGCGTTTCTCCCAGTATTCTGCCGAGCTTTTAAAGTCGAGTATATTGAAGAAACCGTACAGCCTGGCTGTCAGCCGGCGTAACGGCGAACGACGAGACATATCGTGGTGTGTCATTGCAAGTGATACGGCTTGCGGATACTTGCATGAAGTATGCCGTGAGCCTGGGCTGCCCGCCACCCGCGCCCGGTTGTCGTGATGCCGGAGCGCGGCCATTGTTTAAGCCGGGCGCATTGCGTATTGTGCGCTGCGGAGTCGGCCGGACAGTCGCGGTGCGCAAGCGCCGAGGAAAGTCCGGGCTCCACAGGACAGGATGCCAGGTAACGCCTGGGGGGCGCGAGCCCACGGACAGTGCCACAGAAAACATACCGCCCAAGCGCGCAAGCGCCGGCAAGGGTGAAAAGGTGCGGTAAGAGCGCACCGCGCGGCGGGTAACCGTCCGCGGCACGGAAAACCCCATCCGGAGCAAGACCAAATAGGGAAGCACGCGGACTTGTGCCGCACGTGCGGTCCGCACGGCTTCCGGGTAGGTCGCTTGAGGTGCGCGGTGACGCGCATCCCAGATGAATGGCTGTCCCTGACAGAACCCGGCTTACAGGCCGACTCCTTTCGTCTTAATGGCCCGTCAAATTCTCCGATTGCCCCGGCCTTCGCCTTGAAACGGGAGTGCCAGGGTTGCCCGCGACGGTTCCGGCCCCCGGCCGATCTCTGTGGCCGGATCAGGGGCCAAAATGGCCATCACCGAACCGATACCGGGGGAATAGTCATTTCTGATAATGACTCAAAGTCAGTTAGACATCATTTCAGATGGTGAGATTTTGCCCATTCAGGTAGCTCCCAGCCGGTCCAGCAGGCGCTGTGACAGTTCCCTGGTGCGTGAAAGCGATACAGTGTAAGGCTACCAAACTGCGAGAAATAGACTTAACGTGCTCTCTAAGATAACTTCCTAAGCCACTGATTTCACGTATTTTATTTTATAGAAAATTCACGCCAAATCGCTTCTAAGTCTCTGTCTTGCAAGCAATTTTTTTCTGTTTCGCCCTTGACGTGGTGTTACCTGCTTCCTATAGTGTGTTGGGTGGGAAAAAGTGGAATGAAATGGGATGAATTTATAACGGAGTGGGCATGTGTTTCGCGGCGTGAACAACCTGACGCTGGATGCCAAAGGGCGGCTTGCCGTCCCGGTACGTTATCGCGAACGCCTCACAGCGGCATGCAACGGCCAGTTGGTGGTCACTATTGATCGTGGCTATTACCTGCTGATCTATCCGCTGCCCACTTGGGAAGAAATCGAAACCAAACTGGTGCACCTGCCGAGCCTGCATCCACAAGTGCGCGAATTGCAGCGCCTGCTGGTGGGGCATGCCACGGAAGTCAGCATGGACGGCCATGGCCGGGTGCTGCTGCCGCCGGCATTGCGCGAATTCGCCCGACTCGAGCGCGACGTGGTGTTGCTCGGGCTCATGAACAAATTCGAGTTGTGGGACAAGACCGCCTGGGACGCGCAGCGCGCGGAAAGCCTCGCGGGTGAGCACGGTGCGGGTGGCGGCCTGCCGGAGGAGCTGGCCGGGCTTTCGCTGTGAGCCACAGGACTGCCGAGGGCGGCCATCGGCCGGTGTTGCTGCAGGAAGCGGTGGAACGGCTCGGGGTACGGAGCGGGGGTGTGTATATGGACGGCACCTTCGGGCGCGGCGGACACAGCCGCACGATCCTCGCGCGCCTCGGCGAGGCAGGACGCCTCATCGCCATGGATCGCGATCCGCAGGCGGTGGCGGCGGCACAGGTGCAGTGGGGTGATGACAGGCGGTTTGTAATATATCGAGGTGCGTTCTCCATGCTGGAGCGTATTGCTCAGCAAACGGCGGTTGCAGGACGGGTGAACGGCGTGCTGCTGGACCTGGGCGTTTCATCCGCGCAGCTCGATGACCCCCGGCGCGGATTCAGTTTCCTGCACAACGGCCCTCTCGACATGCGCATGGATCCGGATGCAGGCGAGAGTGCCGCCGAATGGCTCAATCGCGCGAGTGAAAAGCAGATTGCCGATGTCATTTATCAATATGGCGAAGAGCGCTATGCGAAACGCATCGCCCGTGCTGTGGTCACGGCACGCGCTGCCGCCCCGATCGCCGAAACCCGGCCGCTCGCCGCAATTGTGAGCCATGCCGTACCTACCCGCGAACGCAAAAAACATCCTGCCACACGCACTTTTCAGGCTTTACGGATCTTCATCAATCGCGAACTGGAAGAACTGGAGAATTGCCTCGATCAGTGCCTGCGCGTACTGGCGCCGCACGGGCGGCTCGTGGTCATCAGCTTTCATTCCCTGGAAGATCGCCTGGTCAAGCGTTTCATCCGCGCGCATGCGCGTCTGGCACCGCCGGATCCGCAGGCCCCCTGGGTACAGTCCCATGAATCTCCAAAATTGTCCGTCCTGGGCAGAGCGGTTCGTCCCGGCGAAGAGGAAATCAACTTGAACCCGCGTGCCCGCAGCGCGGTACTGCGCGCGGCGGAGCGCCTGCCATGAAACTTACCCGCGCTATGCTGGCTTTGCTGATCGTGGCGACGTTTCTCAGCGCACTTGCGGTAATTGATGCACGCAATGAAAATCGCATGCTGTTCGCCCGGCTTCAGCAACTGCGCCAGCAGCGCGATCAGATCAATGTCGAATGGGGCCAACTGCTGCTGGAGCAGAGTACCTGGTCCACCCACGCGCGCATTGAACAGGTGGCCACCCGGAGGCTCGACATGGTGATGCCGCAGCACGTCGAGATCGTGGTGGTACATCCATGAATCACGGCGACGACGGCAATACCTCCTGGCGCTGGCGCAGCACCACGGTATTGGGTGTGTTCACGCTCGCCGCCGCGGCGTTACTGGGCAGGGTGGTGTACCTGCAGGTATTTGACAACCAGTTCCTGCAGAATCAGGGCAAGGAACGTCATTTGCGCGTGGTGCAGATTCCCGCGCACCGCGGCATGATCCTCGACCGCAACGGTCAACCGCTGGCGGTGAGCACGCCGGTGGACTCCATCTGGATGAATCCGCAAGTAATCTCCGCTGTCTTGGGACGTGTGCCGCAACTGGCGCACGCGCTCGGTCTGCATACCCATGACATCATGACACTGTTGCGCGAGAACCGTGACAAGCAATTCGTATACCTGGCGCGCGATCTGGATCCCTATGCCGCACAGCGACTGTTGGCATTGCGCATCCCCGGTGTATATACGCAGCGCCAGTACCGCCGCTATTACCCGGCGGGTGAAGTCACGGCCCACGTGCTGGGATTTACCAATGTGGATGACGTGGGGCAGGAGGGGTTGGAGTTCGCCTACAACAACTGGCTGCGCGGCATTCCCGGCGCCGAGCGCGTTATCGTGGACGGCTACGGCCGCTTCATGCAGGACGTGGAAAGCCTGCGTGCGCCGCGGCCCGGGAAAAACCTGGTTACCAGCATAGATCTGCGTGTGCAGTATCTCGCCTATCGCGCGCTCAAGCAGGCGGTGCTGGAGCAGGGCGCCCGCTCGGGCTCCATCGTCGTCATGGATGCCAGGACCGGTGAGGTGCTGGCCATGGCCAACCAACCCTCGTTCAATCCGAATAATCGCCGGGATTATTCCGCAAACCTGTATCGCAATCGGGCGGTGACCGACCAGTTCGAGCCGGGCTCGAGTCTCAAACCGTTCACCATCGCCGCGGCGCTGCTTTCCGGCCGCTACACCCCCGGCACCGTTATTGATACTGCGCCGGGTTTCTATGAGGTGGGAGGTTATACCATTCGGGACGACAGCGATTATGGCGCCATCAATCTCACCACCATCCTGGAGAAATCCAGCAACGTCGGCGCCAGCAAGATCGCACTGTCGCTGCAACCGCAACTGCTGTATCAGACGCTGACGAATTTCGGCTTCGGCCGCGTGAGCGACAGTGGTTTTCCCGGTGAAGCGGCCGGCTCACTGCCCGCGTACCAGTCCTGGAGCAAGGCGCGCCAGGCGACCATAGCCTACGGTTACGGCGTCGCGGTCACCGCCCTGCAACTGGCGGACGCCTACGACATCATTGCGGACAACGGCATGCATTATCCGCCGACGTTTGTGCACCTGGATGTACCGCCCGTCGGCCGGCGCGTGATCCCCGCACGTTACGCCGTCACGCTGCGCAACATGCTGGAGACGGTGGTTTCGGACCAGGGTACCGGCGAACTCGCCTCCGTGGCGGGTTATCACGTGGCGGGCAAGACCGGTACCGCGCATATCGCCGAGAACGGCGGCTATTCCGCCCACAACTATATGTCGGTGTTCTGCGGTATGGCCCCCGCCACGGATCCGCGTCTGGTCATAGTGGTGGACATCAAACAGCCGAGCCGCGGCCAGTATTACGGCGGCCTGGTTTCGGCCCCGGTGTTCGCACGCGTCATGACCGGCGCCCTGCGGCTGCTGGATATCCCGCCGGATGATCTGGGCAACCTTACCACCACCGCCTACGTGGTGAATTTGGGGCATGCTTCGTGATGGCGTGGGCGCAAAATCCCGGCGGCGCGCGCATCATGGAACTGCTGCACGGCGAGGCGGAGGTGTCGTCTGCACGCGACCTGCCGGTGCTGGGACTGGCCATGGACAGCCGCGGGATACGCGCAGGCTATTTGTTTCTTGCCTGCCGCGGCCATGATCATCACGCGCTCAGGCATCTGGCCGATGCGCGCGCGCGCGGCGCCGTGGCCGTGGCTTATGATCCCGAGGACGCGGTGGAATTTCTGCCCGCACTCAAGGGGTTTCCGGCGTTTGCGATCCGCGGTCTTGGCCAGCGTGCGGGTCATATTGCCGCACGCTTCTATGCCGATCCCTCCGCCAGCCAGCAGGTGATGGCGGTTACAGGCACCAACGGCAAGACGTCCGTGAGTCTGATCACCGCTCAGGCGCTTACGCAACTGGGCAGGCCCTGCGGTGTGCTGGGCACACTCGGCTACGGTGTATACGACAAGCTGGAAACGCCGACCCATACCACACCGGATGCGGTCAGCGTGCAGCAGTGGCTTGCCCGTTTCCGCGCGCGTCGCGCGCAGTACGTCAGCATGGAAGCATCCAGTCATGCTCTTGATCAGGGACGCATGGCGGGAGTGCGTGTGGCGGTTGCCGTGTTTACCAACCTCACCCGCGATCACCTGAATTATCACGGCAGCATGGAAGCGTATGCCGCCGCCAAACGCCGGCTGTTCGAAACACCGGGTCTGCGACATGCCGTCATTAATCTGGATGATGCGTATGGCCGGGAACTCGCGCAGCGGCTACCCGGCGACGTAGCCCGCATCGGTTACTCACTTGAACCCGCACAGGTTCCCGCGGGCAGAATACTCCTGGCCACGCGCGTCGAGCCGCATGCGCACGGCTTGCGTCTGGAGGTGACGGGCGCATGGGGGCACGGACATATAGATTCACGGCTCCTGGGCCGCTTTAATGCCCAGAATCTTCTTGCGGTAGTGGGGGTGCTGCTGGCGCTGGAAATTTCCTTCATGGATGCGTTACGCGCCGTGAGCCATGCGCGCACCGTGCCCGGTCGTATGGAATGCTTCGGCGGCGGCACCCTGCAGCCGCTGGTCGTGGTGGATTACGCGCATACGCCGGACGCGTTGGAGAAGGCGCTCATCGCCGCGCGCGCCCATTGCCGGGGACAGTTGTGGTGCGTGTTCGGCTGTGGCGGTGAACGCGACCGCGGCAAGCGCCCGCAAATGGGCGCCATCGCGGAACGGCTGGCGGAGCGCGTGACCCTCACCGACGACAACCCGCGTCATGAGGACGGCGATGTGATCGTTGCCGAAATCCTCGCCGGGATCCGCGACCGCGGGCGCGTACAGGTGCAGCGTGACCGCGTATGCGCGGTAACCCGGGTGCTCCGCGACGCCGCGCCGGGCGACGTGGTGCTGGTGGCCGGTAAGGGGCACGAAACCTGCCAAGTCATCGGCGACGACAGCCGGCCGTACAGCGATCGCGATACCGTGCGTGCAGTACTTGCGGAGATACATGCATGAGTACCCGCCGGCTCTCCGAGGTGGCGGCCGTGACCGGCGGCAGACTGGTGGGCGCCGACCGGGAATTCCTGCGTGTCGGCACCGACACGCGCAAGCTCATGGCAGGTGAACTGTATGTGGCGCTGCGGGGAGCGCACTTCAACGGCCATGAATTCGTCACCCAGGCCGAAAAACTGGGTGCCGCCGCCGCACTGGTGGAACACCCCGTGCCTTGCCATCTGCCGCAGGTGGTGGTGCGCGACGCCCGCCGGGCGCTGGGCGCCTATGCCGCCCACTGGCGCAGCGATTTCAGCATCCCGGTGATCGGCGTCACCGGCTCCAGCGGCAAGACCACGGTCAAGGAAATGATCGCCAGCATCCTGCACCGCCGCGGAGCCACGCTTGCGACCCGCGGCAACATGAACAACGACATCGGTGTGCCGCTCACGCTGCTGGAACTGAATGAGCAGCATCGCGCCGCAGTCATTGAAATGGGCACCAGCCACCCCGGCGAAATTGAATATCTGGCGCGGCTAACCGCCGCCGGCGTGGGCGTGGTGACCAACGCCGGCCCCGCCCATCTGGAGGCGCTCGGCAGTGCACAGGGTGTGGCACTGGAAAAAGGCGCGTTGTTTGCCGCATTGCGCCCCGCCGGGGTAGCCGTCATCAATGCGGACGATGCCCAGGCGTCCCTGTGGCGGGGCATGGCCGGCACGCGCGTGCAGCGCAGTTTTGGCCTGGCGGAGACAGCGGATTTTCATGTGCAGCCCGATTCACTCAAACAGTTGCCGACCGGCGTATGGGAATTCCGGCTGGTGTCACCGCTGGGGGAAACCGGCATTCACCTGTCGCTGCCCGGCAGGCACAACGTACTCAACGCCCTTGCCGCCGCCGCCGCCGCCACGGCCGCCGGCGCCACCCTGGAAGAGGTAAGCAGCGGTCTCGCCAACACGCCGCTGACCGCCGGCCGGCTGATAGTCATGCCTGGGATGCGCGCCTGCCGCCTCATTGACGACAGCTATAACGCCAATCCGCTGTCCCTCCGGGTAGCCATGGAATTCGCCCTGAGTCTGGGCGATCCCGTATGGCTGGTATTGGGGGATATGGGTGAGCTGGGTGAACGCGCGGCGGCATTGCACGCGGAGTGCGGTGCGCTGGCCAGACAGCTCGGCATCGTGCGCCTGATCAGTTTCGGCAGCCTGAGCCTGCACGCGACGGAACGGTTCGGCGCGGGGGCGGAACATTTCCTGGACCGGGAAGCGCTGATCAGCGCCTTGCGCACCGAACTGCGCCACGGAATCACGCTGCTGATCAAGGGCTCGCGCAGCATGCGCATGGAGCGCGTGGTGGAAGCCCTGCGGGAACAACAGGCCGTGGGCAAGGCCGTAAACGGGAGTTGAAGCATGCTGCTGTTCCTTACCGAATACCTGACACGCTACTACTCGGTGTTCAACGTATTTTCCTATCTCACGTTTCGTGCCATCCTCGGCGTGCTCACCGCGTTGCTGTTTTCGTTTATCACGGGACCGAGCGTGATCCGACGGCTGACTTCCTATCAGATCGGCCAGAGCGTGCGCAATGACGGCCCCCAGTCGCATCTGTCCAAAGCGGGCACGCCCACCATGGGCGGTGCCATGATTCTGGTTACCATCATTGTTACCACGCTGCTGTGGTCGGATCTGCGCAATCGTTACGTGTGGATTCTGGTCGGCGTCACCTTCGCTTTCGGCCTCATAGGTTTCGCCGACGACTACAAGAAACTGGTGCTGCATAATTCCAGGGGATTGTCGCCCGGCAGCAAATATTTCTGGCAATCGCTGTTGGGTCTGGCGGTGGCCATCGCGCTGTATCTCAGCCATCGCAGCAGCAGTGAAATTGATTACATCCTGCCTCTGCTGAAACATGTATCTGTTTCCCTGGGCGGTTTCTTCATCCTCATCACCTGTTTCGTGGTGGTGGGCATGAGCAACGCGGTCAATCTTACCGACGGCCTGGACGGCCTCGCCATCATGCCGGCGGTCATGGTGGGCGGTGCGCTCGGCGTGTTCGGCTACGCCTCGGGCAATTTCGTATTCGCCCATTACCTCACCATCCCCTATCTTCCCGGTGCCGGCGAAGTAGTGGTGTTTTGCGGTGCACTGGTGGGTGCGGGGCTGGGTTTCCTCTGGTTCAACGCCTATCCGGCGCAGGTATTCATGGGCGATGTCGGCGCGCTGGCGCTGGGGGCGGCGCTCGGCACCCTGGGGGTCATCGTGCGCCAGGAAATCGTGCTGTTCATCATGGGCGGAGTATTCGTGATGGAAACCGTCTCGGTGATCCTGCAGGTGACTTCCTTCAAGTTTACCGGCCGGCGCATCTTCCGCATGGCGCCGCTGCACCATCACTTTGAATTGAAGGGCTGGCCGGAACCGCGCGTTATCGTGCGCTTCTGGATCGTCACGGTGATCCTGGTGCTCATCGGTCTGTCCACCCTCAAGGTGCGTTGAGGAGGCGCCGCGCATGCACCTGCCGCAGCACAGGATGAAGACGCTCATCGTCGGTCTCGGCAAAACCGGGCTGTCCTGTGCGCACTTCCTGGCCGAACGCGGCATGGAGGTGACGGTCACCGACAGCCGCGAGCATCCTCCCGGCCTCAGGGAACTGCGCAACACCCTGCCGGACGCGGCGGTGTTTGTGGGCGGTTTTTCCGAGGAGGCGCTCCGGCACGCGGATCAGGTGGTGCTTTCCCCCGGCATCGGCGTGGATACGCCGTTTATTGCCAAGGCGCGCGCCCTGGGTCTGCCGCTGCTGGGCGACATCGAATTATTCGCCCAGGCGGCGCATTCACCGGTGGTAGGCATAACCGGCGCCAACGGCAAGAGCACGGTAACGACGCTGGTGGGGCGCATGGCGGAGCGCGCCGGCCGCGAGGTGCGCGTGGGCGGAAACCTCGGTACGCCGGCTCTGGAGCTGATCCGGGAACAGCAGCCGCAGTTGTACGTGCTGGAACTGTCCAGCTTCCAGCTGGAGCTCACCGCGGCGTTGCACTGCATGGCGGCGACCGTGCTCAACATCTCGCCGGATCACATGGATCGTTATGCCACGCTTGCAGACTACGCCGCCGCCAAGGCGCGCATCTTCGCCCACTGCGATGTGGCGGTGGTGAATCGTGACGATGCCATGGTGTGCGCCATGCCCAGGGTGGGCCAGAGGCAGGTGAGTTTCGGTCTGCGGATGCCGGCCGGCGCCGATTACGGCGTGGTGATGCACGCAAGCGAACGCTGGCTCGCGCGCGGCAGCCAACGCCTGTTACGCATCAGTGAATTGCGCGTCCGTGGTGACCACAACGCGGCAAATGCGCTGGCGGCCCTCGCTCTCGGCGAGGCAGCGGGCCTGCCGCTGGAGGCGATGCTTGCCGCGCTCAGGGAATTCCGCGGTCTGCCCCATCGCATGGAATATATCGCGACGGTGAACGGCGTCGGCTGGTATGACGACTCCAAGGGTACCAATGTGGGCGCGACTCTGGCGGCGGTGTCGGGTCTCTCCGGCCCGCTGGTGCTGATCGCCGGTGGGGACGGCAAGAACCAGGATTTTCAGCCGCTGGCCGACGCGCTGCCGGGCAAGGCGCGCGCCGTGGTGCTGCTTGGCAAGGATGCGGTTGCCATTGAGCGGGCGATTGCCGGCCGTGTGCCGCTGCGGCAGGTGAAGGACATGGACGCCGCCGTACAGACCGCGGCCAAGCTTGCCCAAGCGGGTGACGTGGCGCTGCTGTCGCCCGCCTGCTCCAGCCTCGACATGTTCGACAATTTCGAACACCGCGGCCGGGTATTCGCCGCCGCCGTACGGAGGCTCGCCGATGGCTGAAGTAAAACCCATTGCCGGCGGCGAGGTTGCCCCCACACCGGATCGTATCCTGCTCCTGACGGCGGCGGTGATCCTGGGCGTCGGTCTGGTGATGGTGGGCTCCGCCTCCATCACCCTCGCCGACAAGCTGACCGGCAATCCGTTCTATTATCTTGAACGCCAGTTGGCCTATTCGGTGCTGGGTTTCGGCTTCGGCGTCGCCGCGTACTGGCTGCCACTCGCCTGGTGGCAGCGCAGCAGCTATCTGCTGCTGCTTCTGGCGTTCGCACTGCTCGCCGTGGTGCTGGTACCGGGCATCGGCCGGCAGGTGAACGGCAGCATCCGCTGGGTGGTGCTGGGCCCGTTCCGGCTGCAGGTATCGGAGCCGGCGCGGCTGCTTATCCTCATATATATAGCCGGTTACATTGTCCGCCGCCAAACGGAGCTGGCGGCGCATTTTACGGGTTACCTCAAACCCATGCTGCTGCTGGCCCTCGCCGCCGTGCTGCTGTTGGGGGAACCGGATTTCGGCGCTGCCACGGTGCTCATCGTCACCGCCATGGCCATGCTGTTTTTTGGCGGTGCACGTTTGCGGGATTTCATTCTGTTTACCGTGCTGGGCGTGATCGGTTTCGTGACGCTGGCGGTAGCTTCCCCCTACCGCCTCGAGCGTATCACCGGCTTCCTGCATCCCTGGAGTCATCCCTTCGACAGCGGCTTTCAGCTGACCCAGTCGCTCATCGCCATCGGGCGCGGCGGGTTATTCGGCGTGGGGTTGGGTGAAAGCGTGCAGAAGCTTTTCTATTTGCCGGAAGCCTACACCGACTTCCTGTTCGCGGTACTCGCCGAGGAGCTGGGACTGCTGGGTTGTCTCGCCGTGCTTGCCCTGTTTCTCGTGTTCACCTGGCGCGCCATTGTCATCGCGCGGCGTGCGGCACAGCAGGGACAGACGTTCGGCGCGCATCTCGCCTTCGGTTTGGGTCTGTGGATCGGATTGCAGGCGTTCATCAACATGGGCGTGAACATGGGGCTGCTGCCCACCAAAGGCCTGACGCTGCCGCTCATGAGCTACGGCGGCAGCAGTCTGGTAGTGGTATGCGCCGCCATCGGCCTCATTTTGCGCGTGGATCGTGAAACCCGCGCGGGGCATTCCTGGCTGGAAAAGGGCATGGCCGCATGATGGTTCTGTATTGGCAAGAGACGGAGGTATGAAGATCGTGATCATGGCGGGCGGTACCGGCGGTCATGTCTTTCCCGCGCTTGCGGTGGCGGACGTGCTGCGCGCGCGCGGCCATGCGGTCGCCTGGATCGGCACACGCCAGGGATTGGAAGCGCGTGTGGTGCCCGACGCCGGCCTTCCCATGGAATGGATCGAAGTGGGCGGCGTACGCGGCAAGGGCATGGCCACACTGCTGCAGTCACCCTGGAGAATTGCGTACGCCCTGGCGCAGGCGCTCGGCATCTTCCGGCGCCTGCGCCCGGCGGCGGCACTCGGCATGGGCGGCTTTGCCAGTGGACCCGGCGGCCTCGCGGCAAGGCTTACAGGTTGCCCGCTGGTGTTGCATGAGCAGAACGCGGTGCCGGGCATGACGAACCGCATCCTGAGTCAGGTTGCCGCACGCGTGCTGCAGGGTTTTCCCGGAAGTTTTGCCCCGTCCCGGCGGGGGGAATATGTGGGCAATCCGGTGCGCGCGAGTATCGCGGCGTTGCCGCCACCGGAAATGCGCTTGGCCGCACGCAGCGGCAGGCCGCGTCTGCTGGTTATCGGCGGCAGCCAGGGTGCGCAGGTGCTCAATGACTGCGTACCGCAAGCCCTGGCACAGCTCGATGCAACGTTGTGCCCCGAGGTATGGCATCAGACGGGCGCGCGCGATGCACAGAGTGTTGCGGCCGCCTATCAGGCGCACGGGATACCGGCGCGGGTCGCGCCCTTCATTGAAGATATGGCGCAGGCCTATGCCTGGGCGGATCTGGCTCTGTGCCGTTCCGGGGCGCTCACCGTGGCGGAACTGACGGTGGTGGGACTGGCTGCCGTGCTGGTACCGTTCGCGGCGGCGGTGGATGACCACCAGACCCGCAATGCGGAGTTCCTGGTGCAAGCAGCGGCGGCGGAACTGTTGCCGCAGACGCAACTTTCGGCGCAAACCCTGATCCCGGTACTGAGCGGCATGCTGGGTGACCGGCGCAGACTCATGCGGATGGCGCAGCGCGCACGTGCGCTGGCCAAACCGGATGCGGCGGCGAAGGTCGCCGAAGCCTGCGTACAGGCGGGAGGAGCGGCATGAACGATCTCATGCGGCGCATCCGTCATGTGCACTTCGTCGGTATCGGCGGCGCCGGTATGGGCGGCATCGCCGAAGTGTTCATCAACCTCGGCTACCGCGTCAGCGGTTCCGACCTCAGGGAAAACGCCATCACCCGGCGTCTGGCAGGCCTGGGCGCGCAGGTGCAATTTGGCCACAGCGCGGGGAATCTGACGGATGCGGATGTGGTGGTGATGTCGAGCGCGGTGACCGGCGACAACGTGGAAGTGGCGGCGGCACACACGCGGCGCATCCCCGTGGTACGGCGCGCGGAGATGCTGGCGGAACTCATGCGCTTCCGTTTCGGCATCGCCGTGGCCGGTACCCACGGCAAGACCACTACCACCAGTCTCGTGGCCAGTGTGCTCTCGGAAGGCGGTCTTGACCCCACCTTTATCATCGGCGGGCGGCTGATCAGCGCCGGCGCCAACGCGCGCCTGGGCACCGGCCACTATCTGGTCGCGGAAGCGGACGAAAGCGACGCCTCGTTTCTTTATCTGCAACCGCTGATCGCCGTGGTCACCAACATAGATGCGGACCATCTTGGCGCTTATGCGGGTGATTTCACCCGCCTGCGCAGTGCCTTCGTGGAATTTTTGCATCACCTGCCGTTTTACGGCTTGGCGGTGCTGTGTCTGGACGATGCGGAAGTGCGCGGCATATTGCCCGAGGTGGCGCGACCCGTGGTCACTTACGGCATGGATGAAACAGCGGATTTCCGTGCCGGCGACGTTCGCCGTGAAGGGCGCCTGACCCACTTCAAGGCGTGGAAACCGGGGCAGCAAAAACCGCTCGACATCACGCTCAATCTTGCCGGCCGGCACAACGTGCTGAACGCGCTGGCGGCGCTGGCGATCGCCCAGGACCTGGGCATTGCCGATGCCGCCGTACTGAAGGCACTCGCCGGTTTTCAGGGAGTGGGGCGCCGGTTCCAGATTCACGGCGATGTCCGCATACCTTCCGGCAGCGTGCTGTTGGTGGACGACTACGGTCATCACCCGCGCGAACTCGACGCCACGCTGCGGGCGGCGCGCGAAGGCTGGCCCACGCGGCGGCTGGTGGTGGCGTTCCAGCCGCACCGTTACACGCGCACCCGCGATCTCTTCGATGATTTCGCCGAGGTGCTGTCCCATGCGGATGCGCTGCTGTTACTCGAAGTGTATGCAGCCGGCGAGGCCACCATCGCCGGCGCCGACGGGCGCTCCCTGGCGCGCTCCATCCGCAATCGCGGACGCGTGGATCCGGTGTTCGTGGCGCAGGTGCAGGACCTGCCGGAAGCGCTCCTGGGCGTACTCAAGGACGGCGATCTGCTGCTGACACTCGGTGCCGGCGATATCGGCGGCATGGCGGCGGAATTGCCGCGGCATTTCGCGGACAGGCAAGCGACAAAACCGGCAACGGCGGAGCGGCAACCTTGATGCGGCATGCAGCCCGGCATGAGAACGGAATACCGCAACGGCGGCGCCTGCTGCTCGCGGGGAGTGCGGTGTTGATTGCGTTAATGCTGCTGGCGGCGTTTGCCGCCTATTTCGCGAAACCGTTGCTGGCGGGACCGGCACTCACGGAGTTGGTGGTCAGCGGACAGCTTATCCATGTGCGGCCGCAGGCGGTACGCGCGGCGGTGCTGCCCGTGCTGGGTGGGGGTTTCTTCAGCACCGATGTGAATACGCTGCGGGCGGCGGTGGAAAAACTGCCGTGGGTGGCAAGTGCGGCGGTGCGGCGCAGTTGGCCGCATACGCTCTATATAGACATCACCGAGGAGGTGCCGGTGGCGCGCTGGAACACCGACGGCCTCATGGATGCGCAGGGCAAAGTGTTCGTGCGTACGCACAGCAGCGAATGGGCAAAGCTGCCGCTCCTGACCGGTGCGCAAGGCAGCGAGCAGGACGTACTGGCGGAATACAACACGCTTGTCTCGCTGCTTGCGTCACGCGGCTTGACGATCATGCAACTGCATGTGGATGCACGCGGTGAATCCACCGTGGAACTGAGCGACGGTATCCAGGTGCGCCTTGGGCGGGAGGATGCAGAGCCGCGTCTGGAGCGTTTCGCAGCAATCGCGCTGCCGACCCTGAGCACGAAACTCGCGGCGGTCGCCTATGTGGACATGCGCTACACCAATGGATTCGCGGTGGGCTGGAAGACGGTCCCGGCGGCGGGCGTCACACAAAGCAAAGAGGTTGGACCGAATGTCTAGAAAGACTGACAAGCGACTGATCGTGGGTCTCGACGTGGGCACATCCAAAGTGGTGGCCATTGTCGGCGAGGTGCTGGCAGACGGTGGTGTCGAGATCGTGGGCATCGGCTCGCACCCGTCGCACGGACTCAAGCGCGGCGTGGTGGTGAATATCGAATCCACCGTGCAGTCCATCCAGCGTGCGGTGGCGGAGGCCGAACTGATGGCCGGCTGCCAGATCCATTCGGTGTACGCCGGCATCGCCGGCAGCCATGTGCGCAGCCTCAATTCCCACGGGGTCGTGGCTATCCGCGACAAGGAAGTGACTGCCGGCGATGTGGAGCGCGTCATTGACGCAGCACGCGCGGTAAGCATTCCAGCCGATCAGAGAATTCTGCACATTCTGCCCCAGGATTTCGTTATTGACGGCCAGGACGGCATCCGCGAACCCATCGGCATGTCCGGCGTACGCCTCGAGGTACACGTGCATATAGTCACCGGCGCCATGAGCGCAGCGCAAAACATCGTGCGCTGCGTGGAACGCTGCGGTCTCAAGGTGGATGACATCATCCTGGAGCAGCTTGCTTCCAGTTACGCGGTGCTCAACGAGGACGAAAAGGAACTGGGCGTGTGCCTGGTGGACGTGGGCGGTGGCACCACGGACATCGCGGTATTTACCGATGGCGCCATTCGTCACACGGCGGTGATCCCCATCGCCGGCGATCAGGTCACCAATGACATCGCGGTGGCACTGCGCACGCCCACGCACCATGCCGAGGAAATCAAGATCAGATACGCCTGCGCCCTGCCGCAACTGGCGAGTGCCGATGAAACCATCGAGGTGCCGAGCGTAGGCGACCGCCCGCCGCGGCGGCTCGCGCGCCAGACCCTCGCCGAGGTGGTGGAGCCGCGTTACGAGGAATTGTTCAGCCTGATTCAGGCGGAGATGCGCCGCAGTGGTTTCGAGGACGCGGTACCCGCCGGCATCGTGCTCACGGGCGGCAGCGCCAAGATGGAGGGCGCGGTGGAACTCGCGGAGGAGGTGTTTCATGCGCCGGTGCGGCTCGGTGTGCCGCAGTACGTTACCGGGCTGGTGGACGTGGTACGCAATCCCATCCACGCCACCGGCGTGGGACTACTGCTGTTCGGCGCACAGAGCCTGCCGCGGGATGGCATGGAGCGGCGTCCCCGCATGCAGATACAGGACGTCTGGCAGCGCATGAAGCAGTGGTTCCAGGGTTCGTTTTGAGTTGTTTTGGTTTAATGAACTTGCAGAGGAGACCGGGACATGAACTGGACAATCGAAGAAGATGTACATCAGAGCGCCGTAATCAAGGTGATCGGCGTGGGCGGCGGCGGCGGCAACGCCGTGCAACACATGGTGGCCAGCGGCATTGAAGGCGTGGATTTCATCGCCGTCAATACCGATGCGCAAGTGCTCAAAAAGATCAATGCGCGCACTACGCTGCAGATCGGCAGCAATCTCACCCGCGGTCTGGGTGCGGGGTCCAATCCGGAAACCGGCAAGCAGGCCGCACTGGAGGATCGCGAGCGTCTGGAGGAAGTGCTGCGCGGCAGCGACATGGTGTTCATCACGGCCGGCATGGGCGGTGGCACCGGTACCGGCGCCGCGCCGGTGGTGGCGCAGGTGGCAAAGGAACTGGATGTGCTGGTGGTGGCGGTGGTCACTAAACCCTTTCCCCACGAAGGCAGCAAACGCATGAAAGTGGCGGAACAGGGTTTGGCGGAGCTGGGGCAGTATGTGGATTCGCTCATCGTGATCCCCAACGAAAAATTATCCGCGGTGCTCGGCCGGGACATCCCCATGCTGCAGGCTTTTCAGGCCGCCAATGAGGTGCTGCACGGGGCGGTGCGCGGCATTGCCGACATCATCACCCGGCCGGGTCTCATGAATCTGGATTTTGCCGACGTGCGCACCGTGATGTCGGAGATGGGTATGGCCATGATGGGTACCGGCCAGGCCAGCGGCGAGGCGCGCGCGCGCAAGGCCACGGAGGCGGCGGTCACCAGCCCTCTGCTGGAGAATGTCAACCTGCAGGGGGCCCGCGGCATTCTGGTCAACATTACCGCCGGCATGGACCTGACCATGGGCGAATACGAAGAGGTCATGGACATCGCCCACGGTTACGCCGTGGAGGATGCCTCCATCAAGGTCGGTACGGTGCTGGATCCTTCCATGAGCAACGAGATCCGGGTGACCGTGGTGGCTACCGGACTGTCCCGACCGCAGGCGCAAGCCGCGCCGGTGGCAAAGCCGGTGGCGGTGGCACCCCAGCTGGTTCCCCTGGCCCGCACCGGCACGGATGACCGTCCCGACTGGAAGAAGCTGGAGCGGCCCGCCTATGTGCGGCAACGGGAGAAGGACGAGCCGGACCCCCAGAGCCAGGAGTATCTGGACATCCCGGCCTTCCTGCGCCGGCAGGCGGACTGAGGAGCGGTGTGCTGAAAGCACCGTAAGGTCTTGAAAAACCTTGTTTCACGCGGTGTCCCTGTGCTACCGTACACGCCCGCGGTTTGTGAACAGATGGCACCCCCCGGCCATGTCTGAGGGGGTATCGCGGTGGCTCAGGGTAAGCGCCTGCCCGCACGATGGGGCGCAACGCGGGGTTCCGCTGGCATTTGGTAATACGAACGGCATGCTGAAACAGCGTACGCTTAAGAACTGTATCCGCGCCACCGGCGTGGGTTTGCATACGGGTGAAAAGGTTTACATGACCCTGCGCCCGGCGGCACCCAATACCGGTATTGTTTTCCGCCGCGTGGATCTGGAAAAACCCGTTGATATCCGTGCCAATGCTGAAAATGTCGGCGATACCATGCTGGGCACCACCCTCGTGAACGGTGACATCCGCGTGTCCACGGTGGAGCACCTGTTATCCGCGTTTGCCGGTCTCGGCATTGACAATGCCCATGTGGATTTGAGCGCTGCGGAAGTGCCCATCATGGATGGCAGCGCCGGGCCGTTCGTGTTTCTGCTGCAATCCGCCGGCATCGAGGAGCAGAGCGCCCACAAACGCTTTATCCGTATCCGCGATTCACTGGAAGTGCGCGACGGCGACAAGTGGGCGCGCTTTGAACCCTTCGACGGTTTCAAGGTGAGCTTCCAGATTGACTTCAATCACCCCATATTCAAGAAACACACACAGAGCGCAAGCGTGGATTTCTCCACGACTTCCTTCGTGAAGGAAGTAAGCCGCGCGCGCACCTTCGGTTTCATGCGTGATATTGAAATGCTGCGCCAGCAGCATCTCACACTGGGCGCATCGCTGGATAACGCCATCGCACTGGATGATTACCGCATTCTCAACGAGGACGGGTTGCGTTACGAGGACGAGTTCGTCAAACACAAGATTCTTGATTCCATCGGTGATCTCTATCTGCTGGGGCACAGCCTGATCGGCGCCTTCAGCGCCTACAAATCCGGCCATGGTCTCAACAATGCTTTACTGCGTGCGCTGCTGGCGCAACAGTCCGCCTGGGAAGAAGTCACCTTCGATGATGCGGCGACTGCGCCCATTTCCTACATGACGCCGGTGCACGCTTTATAGGGTTGTGAGGAAATCCCCATGTTCCGGGACCTAACGCCGCGGTGCGCGGTTACGGGCAAGACGTCGAAGTGAGCGGCTGAGCGGCCCGTCTTCCAGACCGGCGGCGGTATTTTCAAGGATTTGACCTACACCATCCGGCAATGTCCTGGGTGACGATTTGGGTCCGGGAAGAAGCGGCGGCTCGGGCAGAACCTTGACTTTGACTGCGGTGCAACGCAGGCCGGCGGCGGCGAGCCTTTGCAGAAGTTGCTGCTGCTGATAGCGGACAGGCATCGCGGTGGCGGCGCTGTCCATGTATATGACCAGCGTGCCGGCCTCCAGTTCGCCGCCGAGACAATGCGATGTCAGCGCCGGCGGCAGCTGACGGCGTATTTGCCCGCGCAACTGACAGAGCCGATGTGCCTCGGCCGTCAGCAGCTTGAGCGGGGAATTGCTCTGCGGGTTGAGCAATGCGCCGAGGGAGCGGGATTTGGGAGCTGTCACAGGCGGGTATTCACTTGAGGTTCAGGAAGCGCAGCGGATGAGTCTTATTTTATTCATAAAACACGGCCGGGTGCGCCAGGTGGACCTGGGCAGGCCGCTGGTCTGGGGCAGTAGCGTGGCTCTGGCGACGCTTGCCGCTGGCGCGCTTTTTGTGGCGGGTTACGGCGTGGCCGCCTGGCTGGACCAGTCCTCGGTACGGGCCCAGTACTGGAAGGCCCAGATCAGCGCTCAGGCGCGGGAAGTGGCCCAAGCCAGGCAGCATGCCCAGGCCAACATTGACGCCCTGTCCGCCAAGGTGGGTGAGTTACAGGCGCACATCATCCGCCTGGATGCACTGGGTCAACAGCTTACGCGCATGGCGGGCCTGAAGCGCGGTGAGTTCAACTTCAGCCAACCCCCACCCGAGGGTGGTCCGGACCTGAGCGGACCCGTGCAGCATGTGGCGCTGCCCGACTTTCTCAATAATCTCGACCAGCTTTCCGCGCAGATCAACAACCGAGAGCAGCAGCTCACAGTGCTGGAAAGCCTGTTCATGAACCGCAATGTGCGCGCGCGGTCCCTGCCTTCGGGACCGCCGGTTATGGAGGGGTACATCAGTTCGCCCTTCGGTATGCGCATTGATCCTTTCACCGGCGAACTTTCCTTTCATCCGGGTATAGATTTCGCGGCACCGGAAGGTGAACCGGTGAAGGCGGTGGCCGCGGGAGTGGTGACTTGGGCCGCACCCGACGGCGGCTTCGGCAATCTGGTGGAGATCGACAACGGCAACGGCTATGTGACGATGTACGGTCACAACTCCAAAATTCTGGTGCATGTGGGCGAGGTGGTGAAGAAAGGCCAGGAAATCTCGCTGGTGGGCTCCACCGGCCGCTCCACGGGGCCCCATGTTCACTTGGAAGTCCTTTACAATGGAAAGCCGATCAACCCGGCGCGGTTTGTGAATGCCACGGGGCGGTCTCGGCTGGCCATGATGCCCCGCAGCATGGATTAGCCCTCATCCTTGCCCGGCCGCCTCGACCCGCGGCAGTCAAACCTTACCGGAACCCTATTGCAAGCAGGCCGGCGTGCCCACGGGGTACGCCGGCCTGCAGACTATGAGCGCCCGGACAGCGACACAGTTGGAACAAGCGGAATAACCCATGGCAGACAGTTTACTGAAGAAAGTGTTCGGCAGCCGCAATGAGCGGCTGCTGCGCGGCATGCAGCGCAGCGTGGTGCGCATCAACGCGCTGGAGCCGCAGATGCAGGCCCTATCGGACCCGGCCCTCAGGGCCAAGACTGCGGAATTCCGTGCGCGTCATGCCAACAGCGAGAGCCTGGACGAACTTCTGCCGGAGGCCTTCGCGGCGGTGCGTGAGGCGGCACGGCGCAATCTGGGCATGCGCCATTTCGATGTGCAGCTCATCGGTGGCATTACCCTGCACCGCGGCAAGATCGCCGAGATGCGCACCGGCGAAGGTAAAACCCTGGTGGCGACTTTGGCCGTGTATCTCAATGCCATCCCCGCGCATGGTGTGCATGTGGTCACGGTGAACGATTATCTGGCGCAGCGCGACGCCGATTGGATGCGTCCGGTGTATGAGGCCCTTGACATGAGCGTGGGCGTGATACTTGCGGGGCAGGAACCCGCCACCAAACGCGCGGCCTACGGCGCCGACATCACGTATGGGACCAATAACGAGTTCGGGTTTGATTACCTGCGCGACAATATGGCGTTCCATCTGGGAGATAAAGTCCAGCGGGAATTGCATTACGCCATCGTGGACGAGGTGGATTCCATTCTCATTGATGAGGCGCGCACGCCGCTCATCATCTCCGGCGCGGTGGAGGACAATACCGAGCTGTACCGCAAGGTCAACGTGCTGGTGCCACGCCTGACCAAACAGGAGACGGAAGACGGCCCCGGTGATTACAGCGTGGATGAGAAAGCCAAGCAGGTGTATCTCACCGAAGAGGGCCATCAGCATATCGAGGAACTGCTGGTCAAGTCGGGACTGCTCAACGAAGGCGAATCACTTTACGATTCCGGCAACATCAGCCTCATGCATCACGTGAACGCCGCACTGCGTGCGCATGCGCTCTATCACCGCGAGGTGGATTACATAGTCAAGGACGGCGAAGTGGTCATCGTGGATGAATTCACCGGCCGCACCATGCCGGGACGCCGCTGGTCCGACGGCCTGCACCAGGCCATCGAGGCCAAGGACGGGGTGAAGATCCAGGCGGAGAACCAGACACTCGCTTCCATCACCTTCCAGAATTATTTCCGTCTCTACAAGAAACTCGCCGGCATGACCGGTACCGCCGACACCGAAGCATCGGAATTCCACGAGATATACAACCTGGAAGTGGTGGTGATCCCCACCAACCAGCCCATGATCCGCAAGGACATGCCGGATCAGGTGTACCTCACCACCAAGGGCAAGTTTCAGGCGGTGATCGCCGATATCCGCGAAGCCCATGGCCGCGGCCAGCCGGTACTGGTGGGCACGGCTTCCATTGAAACCTCGGAATACCTCTCGGGGCTGCTCAAAAAAGACAAGATCCAGCATCAGGTGCTCAACGCCAAGCAGCACGCGCTGGAGGCCCAGATCATCGCCCAGGCGGGCCGTCCCGGCACCGTCACCATCGCCACCAACATGGCCGGCCGCGGTACGGACATCGTGCTGGGGGGCAGCCTGGAGGTGGAACTCAAGGCAATGCCGCCGCAGACCACCGAGGAGCAGCGTGCAGCGGTGCGCCAGGAATGGCAGCAACGTCACGACGCCGTGGTGGCGTCCGGCGGGCTGCACATCATCGGCAGTGAGCGTCACGAATCGCGGCGCATTGACAACCAGTTGCGCGGTCGTTCCGGACGCCAGGGAGACCCGGGTTCCAGCCGCTTCTATCTGGCCCTGGACGACAACCTGATGCGCATCTTCGCCGGCGACCGGGTGAAAGCCATCATGGAACGTTTTGGCGTGCAGGGTGATGAAGCCATCGAGCACCCCTGGGTGACCAAGGCCATCGAAAACGCTCAGCGCAAGGTGGAAGCCCACAATTTCGATATCCGCAAACAACTGCTGGAATACGATGATGTCGCCAACGACCAGCGCAAGGTGATCTACGAACAGCGCAACGAGCTGTTGCAGGCAACCGAGGTGGTGGCAACCATCCATGCCATTTTTTCCGATGTGATCAACAGCGTTATTAATGAATACATTCCACCGCAGAGCGTGGAGGAGCAATGGAACATTCAGGGCCTTGTCGAGGCTCTGGAGCGCGAATTCACCCTCAAGCTCGACATTCAGGGCTGGCTGGACAGTGACAACACCCTGCATGAGGAAACCTTGCGCAGCAAGATTGTTGATGCCTTCATGACAGCGTATCAGGAGAAGGAACAGCAGACCGGCGCCGAAGTCATGCGCCAGTTCGAGAAGGCGGTCATGCTGCAGGTACTGGATAATCTCTGGCGCGAACATCTGGCCAACATGGACTACCTGCGTCAGGGCATCCACCTGCGCAGCTATGCACAGGTGAATCCCAAGCAGGCCTACAAGCACGAGTCGTTCGAAATGTTTGCGGGCATGCTGGACCGGTTTAAACTCGAGGTGGTCGGCATGCTTGCCAAGGTGCAGGTGCGTACCCAGGAAGATGTGCAGGTGGCGGAGGAACAGCGCCGCCGCATTCGCGCCATGCAATTCCAGCACGCCGAAGCCCCCAGCGCCACCACCGGCGAGGTGGCTGGTGAGGCTCAGCCTCCGCCACCGCCGCCGGTCGCCACCTTCGTGCGCGAGGGCCGCAAGGTGGGCCGCAATGAACCTTGCCCCTGCGGCTCGGGATTGAAATACAAGCAATGTCACGGGCGGTTGAGTTAGAAAGAGCGCAGCCGCGTCTGGTCATTTTGTTCCCCGCCGGCGCCCGGGACAGAGCGCGGAGCGGAGGGAATTCTTGAAAAACTTTTGTCCGCTTCAAATTCAAGCGGAACCCGTTTCCGCCGGCGCCAGTGCAGCAGGCTGTTGAAAGTGCCTGGTCCAGGTGCAATCCCGGCAGCCGTGAAGGCAGACAACATGCAGACCGTTCCTGTGGTGGCCGCGGTGCTGAAGGATGTGCAGGGCCGCGTGCTGGTCACGCAGCGCCCCGCCGGCAAGCCGCTGGCGGGATACTGGGAATTTCCCGGCGGCAAGCTCGAATCCGGTGAGCCGCCGTTTGCGGCACTCCAGCGTGAACTGCGGGAAGAACTCGGGCTGGATGTGCAACAAGCGCGGCCGCTGCTGCAACTCTCTCACGATTATGCGGAGCGCCGGGTGGAACTGGCTGTCTGGCGGGTTACCCGCTGGCAGGGGGCACCCTGTGCACGGGAATCCCAGGCGATTGCCTGGGTGAAGCCGGATGAACTCTCCCGCTGGCGGCTGTTGCCTGCCGACACGCCTGTGGTGCAGAGGCTGCGCCTGCCGCCGTGCATGCTGGTGACGCCGTCACCGGAAGACGGGAGCGGCTTCCTCATGACCCTGGAAAGACGGCTGGCGGAGGGGCGGGAATTCGTCCAATTCCGCGCACCGGCGCTGCCGGAACGGCAGTACGGCATAGTCGCCAGGGAAGTCATACGCCTGTGCCGGGAGTATGGCGCCCGGGTGGTGCTGAATGCCGAGCCGGAACTGGTGCGGCAACTTGGTGCGGATGGCGCACATCTCAGCGGCGCAAAGCTCGGGAAGCTTGCCCGCCGGCCGCTGCCGCAGGAATTCCTCGTGGGCGCCTCCTGCCATGAGGCGACGGACATCCGCAGGGCGGCGCAGCGGTCGCTGGATTACGTGGTGCTGGGCGCGGTGCGGCCGAGCGCGAGTCATCCGGGGCAGGAACCGCTCGGCTGGGAGACATTCGCCGAACTGGCGGCAGGGAGCAGAGTGCCGGTGTATGCCATCGGCGGCCTGGCGCCCGCCGAGCTGGAAGCGGTGCGCACGCACGGCGGTTACGGCCTCGCCGCCATGCGTGCCCTGTGGCAAGAAACGGAAAACTAGGATCCGGCCGGCTCGGACGGCCGCGCCTCGCCGGGAATCGCACGTTTTTCCTGCAGCCAGTCGCCCAAATCAATAAGCCGGCAGCGTTCGCTGCAGAACGGCTTGCATGCCGATTCCGCGGTCCAGGGCACCGCCAGGCCGCAGCGTGGGCATTTCACCACTGTCGGGAGATGCGGCCTCTCGTCCACGCGGGTCAGAGCTGGCAGCAGACCAGCTTGAAGCCGATATCGCGCTTGCTTTGCTGCGGGCGGCTGTTGGCGTCCTGGCGTTCCAGGAAATGGATGGTAATGCGCTGGCGGCCGGCGCTGATTTCCGGAAACACGCCGCTGCTTACCGGTAGCATGACACGCACCAGCGGACAGGCAGGGCCGGCGAAAACGTGCTGGTACATGCCCTGTTCAGCCACTTCACGGGTGGGCAACGCACTTTCCCGCGTGAGTGCCATGAGCAGATTGATGGTATCGCGCAGCGGCCGGATTTCCTCCAGCCAGTTCTGCAGGTCGCGCGCGCGTTTGGCGTGTGTCTGGGAGAGCCAGGCGTGATAGGCGGGCAGATCAAATTGGCAGGTGCCACCCGGGATCGCCAGGCGGTTCCTGATGGTATTGAGAAATTCATTTTCCTTGAGTCCCATGCCCAGTTGCCGTCCATCACCGTTCATGGCGTGGCGCAGTGTTTCGAGCTCGGTCAGTACCGACTGCAGGCGTGCGCCGTCCACCTCGGGGCTGTGCTTGAGGCGATTCAGGAACAGCAGACAGCGTTCCAGTTCCTTGAGCACCTCGGTGCGCACGTCGCCGCGGATAAGCAATGCAGCAATTTCAAGGATCGCGGTAACGGCGGCGCGGCTGTCCCAGGGTGATGTCAGGCCGGCATGATGCTCGCACTGCTCGAACAGGAATTCCAGGCGCAGGAAAGTGCGTATCCGTTCCGTCAGCGGCTGTTCGTAGGCCAGCCACTCGGCGGGCAGAAGTTCCTCGATGGGTGTGGGTTCGATGCTCAGCATGAAAACGCGCCTCGCTCAGGGCAGCCGTACACCCGGGTAGTGACGTTGCGGATGCCCGGCGATATCCAGGTACAACGCATGCAGCTTACCCGCGGAGGCGGCCAGTTCCGCCTGTTCGCCGGTGTTCATCAGAATATCATCTCCGGCTGCCAGGCGCCGCTGCCGGTCCGCCTGCGCGGCGAGCATGACGCGGGCGGACGCCTCACTTTCACCGTCACGTGATATCAGCCGGGCCAGTTGCACCGGCTCGGGGCAGTCCACCACCAGCACCCGGTCCACGAGCGCCCGGGCCTGCGGCTTTTCCACCAGCAGCGGAATCACGGCGATGGCGTAGGGAGCGCGGCACGCAGCGAGCGCGTGTCGCAGCCGCCGGATGATCAGGGGGTGCAGCAGGGCTTCCACCCGCGCCCTCAGCTCCGCGTCGCCGAACAATTGCCGGCGCAGGCGGGTGCGATCGAGCCGGCCCTGGCTGTCCGGACATGGCCCGCCGAGCAGTGCAGTCAGTTGCGTAAGCACGGGGCTGCCGGGCGCGGTAAGTTCCCGGGAGAGGGCATCCGCATCCACCACCGGTACGCCGAGACGCGCGAACTCCGCGGCCAGCGCGGACTTGCCGCTGGCGATGCCGCCGGTGAGCCCCACCTTGAACACGGGGGTTAATTGCCCCCCATCAGGCCCAGATAAGCACGGGTAAGTTCGTGCCCCCACAAGAGCGCGATCCAGCCGGCCACGGCCAGATAAGGCCCGAAGGGGATGGGGATACCGCGTTGCAGGCGGCGGCTGAGAATGAGTCCTATCCCCACCAGCGCGCCGGTCGCCGCCGCAATCAGGATGATCAGCGGCAGACGCTGCCAGCCAAGCCAGGCGCCCAGCAAGGCATACAGTTTGAAGTCGCCGTAACCCATGCCTTCCTTGCCGGTCAGCAGCCGGAAGGCGTGATAGACGCACCACAGGCTCACATACCCCGCCGCCGCGCCGATGAGGGCGGAGCGGGGATCGGTAAAGGTATGGCCGAGGTTGAACAGCAGGCCGAGCCACAGGATGGGCAGGGTCAGGTTGTCCGGCAGCAATTGCTTCTCCAGGTCAATGGCTGCCAGGGCCAGTAACGCCCAGGTGAGTAGCAGGGCTCCCAGAGCCGGCCAGCCGAAACCGAAATGCCAGGCCAGCCAGCCGGAGAGCGTGCCGGAAAGGATTTCAATCACGAGATAACGTGGCGAGATGCGGCCGGCGCACGCGCGGCAGCGGCCGCGCAACAGCAGAAAGCTCACTACCGGAATGTTCTCGAGCGCGCCGATGAGATGACCGCAGTGCGGGCAGCGGGAACGGGGCACCACCAAGTTGTAGGGTTCCGCCGCCGCCGGCGTGGCGCCCTGCAGCTCCGCGCAATGCGCCTGCCACTCCCGTTCCAGCATGACGGGCAGGCGGTGAATCACCACATTCAGGAAGCTGCCCACGATCAGGCCGAGGCATGCCGCCACGACGACAAATGCCGGCGGAGTGGTCTCGAGGAAAGACACCAGGTACATGCGCGAGCCTTGTGAGAACGGTTGAGAAAAGGGGCGCGGTCAGCGCCCCTTGGAACGGGAGAGGATCAGAATGCGTTGCCCAGGTTGAAGATGGGCAGGTACATGGCCACCACGAGACCGCCCACCAGTATGCCCAGGATCACCATGATGAACGGTTCCATCAGGCTCGACATGCTGTCCACGGCGTTATCCACTTCCTCTTCGTAGAAATCCGCCACCTTGGCTGCCATGGTGTCAATGGAGCCCGCCTCCTCGCCGATGGCGATCATCTGCACCACCACGTGGGGGAAGATGCCGGCCTGGCTCATGGCCAGATTCAACTGCTGGCCGGTAGAGACTTGGTCGCGCATTTTCAAGACCGCCTTTTCATAAACTACGTTACCCGTGGCGCCGGCCACCGATGCCAATGCTTCCACCAGGTTCACGCCGGCGGCGAACATGGTGGACAGGGTGCGGGCGAAACGCGCAATCGCAGCCTTGTTGAGGACCATGCCGATGACGGGGATCTTCAGCAGCACCCGGTCCAGAAATTCGTGGAAACGCGGCGAACGCTTTCTGCCCTCCACCAAGCCGACAATGGCGGCAATAATGAGGATCAGGTACAGCCAGCCTTTGGTGCGCACGGATTTCGACAGATTGACCACCATCTGGGTGAAAGCCGGCAGATTGGCGCCCGCGCTTTTGAACAAGGACTGGAATTCCGGGATCACGAAGATCAACAGGATGGCGGTGACCACGATGGCCACTACCACCACCGCCGCAGGATAGAACATGGCTTTCTTGATCTTTTTCTTGATGGCCTCGGTTTTTTCCTTGTAGGCGGCGATTTTGTCCAGCAGAGTTTCCAGGGCGCCGGAATGTTCGCCGGCACGCACCAGGTTCACAAACAGATTGTCGAAATACAGCGGCTGCTTGGCCAGGGAGTCTGCCAGGGTGTTGCCGGATTCCACGTCGGCCTTGATGCCGAGCACCATATTCTGCATGCGCGGGTTGCCGTGCCCCCTGCCGATGATATCAATGGCCTGCACCAGCGGCACCCCGGCCGACATCATGGTGGCCAGTTGGCGGCTGAAGAACGCGATATCCGCGGTTTTGATGCGCTTGCCGCGCCCGGCGGATAACAGAAAGCTTTCCTTGCGGATCTTGAGCGGCGCGATGCCCTGCCGGCGCAGATCCGCCTTGACCGCCGCCTCGCTGGAGGCCATGGTCTTGCCCTTGATGCGGTTGCCCTTCTTGTCCGTGCCTTCCCAGAAGAAGTTTGCCTGCTTGACTGCTGCGACTGCCATGATGCTGCTTCCCTTTATTGCCTATTCGGTGATCACGCGGTTCAATTCCGCGAGACTGAGGATACCGTGTTTGACCTTGTGCAGCCCCGCCCGGTGCAGATCCCACACCCCTTCCTTGGCGGCCTGGTCCGCGATCTGGATGGCGTTGCCGCCCTCCATGATGAGGCGGCCCATGGCTTCGGAAACAGGCATGACCTGGTAGATACCGGTGCGTCCCTTGTATCCGTCGGTACACTGGTCACAGCCTACCGCTTCGTAAATCTCCATCCCGGATGCGGCCTCGTCCTCGCTGAAGCCCTCCTTGAGCAGCGCCTCCCGCGGGATTTTGACCGCACGCCTGCAATGCGTGCACAGTCTGCGTGCCAGACGCTGCGCGATGATGAGGTTGACCGCGGTGGCGATGGAATACGGCGGTACGCCGACGTCCGCCAGGCGCGTGAGGGTTTTCGGCGCATCGTTGGTGTGCAGCGTGGCCAGCACCAGATGGCCGGTCTGTGCGGCCTTGACCGCGATCTCCGCGGTTTCCAGATCGCGGATTTCGCCCACCAGGATCACGTCCGGGTCCTGGCGCAGGAAGGAGCGCAACGCGGAGGCGAAGGTCAGGCCCACCTTGGGATGCACGTTCACCTGGTTCACTCCGGGCAACTGGATTTCCACCGGGTCTTCCGCGGTACAGATGTTCCGGTCCTGAGTGTTGAGGATGTTGACGCCGGTGTACAGCGACACGGTTTTGCCGCTGCCGGTGGGGCCGGTTACCAGGATCATGCCATAAGGACGCGCCAGGGCCCCGAGGTACAATTCCTTCTGGAAATCCTCGTAGCCCAGCGCGTCAATGCCCAGTCTGGCGCTGGCGGGATCCAGAATGCGCAGCACGATCTTCTCGCCCCAGAGTGTCGGGCAAGTGTTGACACGAAAATCAATGGACCGGGTTTTCGACAGCTTGAGTTTGATGCGGCCGTCCTGGGGGATACGCCGTTCGGAAATATCCAATCGCGCCAGCACTTTGAGGCGCGCCGCAATCTTCATCGTCAGCGCCACCGGAGGTTGCGCCACTTCACGCAGCATGCCGTCCTGGCGCAGACGGATGCGGTAGAATTTCTCGTAAGGCTCGAAATGTATGTCCGATGCGCCTTTATTGATGGCATCCAGCATGATCTTGTTGATGAAGCGCACCACCGGCGCATCATCCACGTCGGCATTCGGTTCATCGAGTGTGTGTGCGTCTTCATCACCGGCGGAGATTTCCAGCCTGCCGAGGTCGTCGTCGAGATCCCCCATGGCCGTATCCATGGAACGCACCGCCTTTTCGATGGCGCGCGCGAGCTTGTCTTCCTCCACCACCACCGCTTCCGCCGTCAGTCCGGTACCGAACCGGATTTCATCCAGCGCCCGCAGGTTGGCTGGGTCGGAAACCCCCACAAAAATCCTGCGGCCGCGGCGGAACAGCGGCAGCACGTGGTGCTTTTCGATGAGCTGTGCTTCCATCTCCTTCAGGGGGGCGTGGGCCAGGTCAACGGCGTCCAGATCCAGCACCGGCACGCCGAATTCATCGGCAGCGATGCTCGCCAGGATGTTGGCGTTGAGTTTCTTGTGACGCACCAGATAGGAGACCAGCAGCAGTTTTTCCTGCGCCGCTTCCCGCTGTACTTCCAGGGCATGGGCTTCGCTCAGCAAACCGTCGGCCACCAGCCTGCGGGGCAGGCCGGTGAGGTTCACTCTGACGGTGGTTGTAGCCATATTCGCGTTCCTTTGTCCCGGCGGCCTCAAACCACCGCCGCGGGCTTTAGATAGTAGAGTATCGGCCGGAAATGTCCAAGTGTGGCGCGGCCCTGCGGCAGAGCCAGGGACGGACCTGAGCAGCAGAGCGCCTGGCCGGGAGGTGGAGCGGGGCTGGTATCCCGGTGCCCCTGATGGGCCACGGCGAAGGCTACTGAATTTCCCCCGGCGGTCATGGCGGCCAAGTCAATCTTGGGCCACATGCCAGCGGCGTTGATTGTTCAGAGTGCGGCTTTGCAGGTTTATACTGACCATGATACGCCGCGCGTGACGTTCCGGCAGGAACGTCCGTGTGTCCGTAAGTTGGGCGCGTTTGCCGGAGCGATTATATTTATGCCGCTTCCGGTTGCTTCATTTTATCCCGGCTTTTGACGTGGGGCATGGTGAGCATTGAGATAATCACCGTAACCGAGTATGCAGCAGGTGAGCAGTGGACCATAGATTTGAAAAAACAGAATCGCCCGGTGTTGACGTTGTACTGCCATTTTTCAATGCAGATTCTCGTATTCATCGCTCAATTCGTTCGATCCTCAACCAGAAACTGCCGGTGACGAAAAAATTGCGGTTAATCATTGTGGATGACGGGTCCACCGAAGGCGGAAATATTCTGGAAAGCACGGGCGATGCAAGGATTACCATCATAAGACATGACATCAATAAAGGACGCGCTGCCGCGAGAAATACCGGAGCAAATGAGGGGCGTGGCGAAGTTATATTATTCCTGGATTCTGACTGCGTGCTGGAATCAGATTTGGCCTTGTCATCGCATTTATCTGTTCTGGAGGAGCATGACATGAGCGTTGGGCGGGTGAATGCCCATGTGGCCGGTTTCTGGGAACGCTACCAGAATGAACTTTCAACTCGCAGGCTGGCCCGTCTTGAGAAGAGCATGGATATCGAAGCTTTTACGGCTGCAAACTACGCCATAAAGAGGAGCGCATTCAGGGTCATTGACGGGTTCGATGAGCGGTACGTCAGCTACGGTTTTGAGGATCGGGATTTTTTCGTTCGGGCGCGTGCTAAAGGCCTGAAGATGGGCTTGGCGAAATCTTCGGTGGCCTACCATGAGGCGGATCTGAGTCTTGCGTCGGTGTGTGCAAAAATGAAGAACGCGGGTCAACGCACATCAACCCTGTTTATGGCCTCACATCCAGACTGTTATGCACGCATGGGCTATGCAAAAGTGGATGTTAGATTGCATGGCAGACTGTTTAAATTATCAGTCCATGCCTCTTGGTGGTTGTTGGGGCCATGCGTGCGCATGGCAGACCAGATGTTGCATATGGAAATTATTCCATTCCGTTTACGTGCAGGATGCGTAAGAGCATTCACAGCCATGGCATTTGCCTATGGAACAGTGTTGGCCTGTGGAAAAGATCGGCAGCGGAAAAACGACATGCCTGTGTGAGAATGAAGCGCTGATCAATATTCAAGCTTTCAAGATATAAAATCATGGCGCGTTCTTGGTCAGTTATTGCAATCCCGCATTTTATCTCCACGCATGGCGATACGCTTCAATACTCCGGCATAGGCTTCGGCTTTTACCGCCCAGTCGTAGCGATCTACGGCGAAATCTCGTGCTTGCTTGCCAAGCAATCCGGCCATTGATCGGTCGCTCAGTATGCGGCAGATGGCTTTGGCAAGAGCAGGCGCGTCTCCCATGGGGACTATCAGGCCGGTTGTGTCATTGTGAACCAGGTCATTGACCGCCGGTACCGTCGTGGTAACGACAGGACATCCACAACCCATGGCTTCCACCAAAACCAGGCCCAGGCCTTCCTGGTCGCCGCCGTCCGCGATCACAAAAGGCGCTGCGAATACCGCGGCCTGACGATAGCGGAAAGGGAGTTCGTCATTTCTAAGAGCGCCCATGAAGGTAACTTTCGACACCAACCCAAGTCTGGTTGCTTGGCTGAGTAATCGCGCGCTCTCTGGACCCGAACCAATTATATTGAGATGTGCACGGGGATGCTGTTTGAGAATAGCCGGTAAGGCATCAATCAGGTGCCGCAGGCCCTTCTTTTCCACCAGCCGTCCAACAAACAGTATCTCCGTGGTGGAGCGCTCAGCCGTCGTACCGGGGGTGAATCTGCAGGTCAGATCAACTCCCATGGATATCACATGAACTTTAGAGGTATCCGCGCCAATTTCGCATAATCGTTCCAGCATCGTTTGGCTTACTACGGTCACCGCCGCCGCCCTTTTGATAACCGCCCGTTGCAACATAGCCATTCCTTTCCCTCTAAGAGCGAACAGATCTGCCCCATGAGAAGTGACCAGGAAAGGTACCCCGGTCAAAACCGGTCTGGCCTGCCAGGCGGCGGCAATACCTTGTGGTATAAGCCAGTGCGCGTGGATTACATCAACCTGCTGCGACCGGATCAAACGTCTTAAAGCCAGACATAACCCTGCAAGGAAGAATGGAATCAGGATGAATTTCCATGGATGTCGACGGAGATTGGAAATAATCCCGCCTTGATTGACCAATGTTTCCATGGAGGAAAGGAAATAGCGGAAACGGATGACCCGGACTCCATCAAGATTTTCGCTCCTGGATGAGCCTGGCGCATGGGGAGCAAGCACAGTCACATCAAAATGGGCGGTTAATCTGCGTGAAAGCTCGTGCACAAAGCCGGGCTCTGCATCACCCGGCCAACGCGGATAGGTGGAAGAGAGGACGAGAAGCCTGGGCTTTGCGTTGTTTTCACTCATTGGAACCCGACTTGGAGAACCTGGATACCCATTTGTTGGGTGCATATGCTATCCCATAACCGATATTCAGAGACGTCATAGTGATGATTCTGGGATCAGGGATACCACTTGTTCAATTGGTGAAGGCATTCCGGGAAGCGGCTGGCTCAACCATGCAAGTCCCGAGACCGGATCGTGCAAGCGGCAGTCTGCGTCTGACACATGGCAACCGAAGCGCTGTTTTCCCGGGTGCTCATGGAGCAGCATGCCGGACATACCGGCCATTTCCATCTGTCAGCAAGCTGACACTTCCTGTAACGTCGTTTTGTACAGCGCAGGTAGAACAGTGACGAGTGGCGATAATTGTTCCGATATGAAGTGGCGTCCGCTCCTCATAGTCTGGCAATATACCGTTCTTCAATACCGGATCCCAGAGGCGTGATTTCTGCCGGCGGCAGATCGGTCAAGAGTAGCCAAGATAACCGAATGCCGTCCTGCATTTTATGGTGCCGGCAAGCCGCCGGTTCGGTACGCCTGTGGATCAGGACACATGACTTTGCAAGCGCAGATTGACCGGTATGATACAGAGCAAATAATGTCACGCAAGGCCGAGGTATCGCCTGTACATGAATGTATTAAAGGATGCTGGATCTCGATGACGCCTGAAATTACAACTATTATTCCGACTTTCAGGCGGCCAACGCTTCTGCGGCGCGCCATATTAAGTGCGCTTGCGCAGAGGGGTCCATCATTGCAAGTATGCATTTACGACAATGCATCGGGCGATGCAACGGCCGGCGTTGTCGCTGAGCTGGCCGCCGAAGACCCGCGAGTCAAGTATTTCTGCCATCCAAGCAATATCGGCGGTGTGGCGAATTTTCAGTATGGCCTGACCCATGTTACAACGCCGCTATTTTCGTTCCTTTCGGATGATGATGTGCTGCTGCCGGATTTTTATACAACAGCGGTGAAAGACCTGGAGGAATTTCCGGACGCAGCTTTCTGGTGTGGAGTAACGGTAACAATGTCGCCCGACGGGACCCTCTATGCCGCCCGCGCAGCGGACTGGCCAAGGTTCGGGTTGCTTGCGCCGCCCGAAGGTGTGCTGCAGATGATCAAGGGCAGCCAGCCGTGCTGGACAAGCGTGCTTTTCCGGCGAACGGCCGTCAGCCGGTACGGTCTTTTGAATGAGCGATTGGATGGGCCCTCTGACCTGGAGTATCTGCTCAGGATTGCGGCGCGCAGCCCGTTCATCGCGTCAAAACATCCAGCCGCACTGTTTTTGCTCAATCCGGAATCATTCAGCGAAACTTTGCCTTTAAAACGTTTTTGGCCCGGATGGCAGGAAATGATACGAAGCGTGAGCGCCACTGCAGGATTGGGAACACAGGACAGGATCGCGATCGAACAGGGACTGAATGCAAACGCGCGGCGCATGTTGTTCCGGCGTGGGGCTGCGGCGCTGGCCAAGAAAGATTATGCATTCAGTAGCGAGGCGGCAGCCATTCTTTCAAAACATTACCGGGACAACCTGCGCTCGGCCGTTCTTGACGGATTAAGCCTGGCTTGCATGAAACTGCCATTTCTGCAGATGTGCTATTCGTCTGCATACCGTTCGGCGGAGCGGATACTCCTGTATAAGCGGGTTGCGTTACGAAGACAATATGGCCGTTTTTCCAGGTTTCTTTAGAAAAAATGTCCGCGCCCCTGTCATCAGGATGTTGCCAGCAATACTTGCCTTGCCAGTGAGCGCACCGCGGGTGATGTCACCGCTGCGGCAGAAAGGGTGATGCCGCATATCAGGGCCAATTCGAGAATACCTTGCGGGCTTCGTGACAAGGCAGGGATCAGCCAGCGCAGAAACACGCCCGCCACCGCGGCCGAAACAAACGGCGGCAGCATGTCTTGCAGATACCATCTGGCCATTTCTCCGCGCATGAAACGGCGATGCATCAGCGGCACGCCGATTGCGACGAATCCGAGGTTGATTCCGAACCACAGGCAGGCGGCGCCGACGATGCCATAGTGGCCAACAGCCCAAATGCAAAAAGGTATGCCCAGGATCAATGCAACCAGGTTTGCCCCGGCGGTAAGCCGCGTCCAGCCATGCGCCAGTTGCAGTGCATAAGGAAGATTCATCAGCCCGTTGAGTGCCGTGCCGGCGATCAGGATCGAAAGAGGCATGGCCACCTTCGCCGCCGTGGCGGCGTCGCCTGTCCATAGATAGAGCACATCCCTGGAAAAAACCATCAGCACCACAGAGATTGCCGCCACCATCACCGCCAGATACTGGTTGCTCAGGTGGTAGAGGCGGGTCAGCGCTCCGTTCTCCCCGAGTGAGACCAGCTTGCTGTAACGCGGATAAAGCGCATTGAACATGGGTTGGATCATGCGGCCCATCCCTGCCGCTACGCTGAGTGCCAGGCTGAAGTAGCCAAGATCCACCAGTGGCCGCATGGCCGAGAGCACGATGCGGTCCAGCTGTGTGACTGCGACCGACAGTGCGGTGATGGCGACCAGTCCACCCGCGAAACGGCCTGTGACCCGGAGTTCTTCCGGTTGGAATCGCGGGCGCTTGTGGGTGTCGGATGGCAACAAACGCCACAATGCAGTGGCGGACACCAGCGATTGGCAAGCCCCCATGGCCGCATACCACCACATGAATGCCGCAATCGTGGGGGAAACCCAATACAGCACCGCCAGTACGCCGGCACCGCGCAAAGTGGCGAAGCCGGCGTTGATCAGGTTCAACACCGGTTGTCGTTCAAGCCCGGAAAGACCGTTGGAATAGAAACCGCTGGGCCATTGCAACGCCACCGCCAGCCCCATGATGGCGATGGCATGCGCGGTTTCCACGCGCGTCAAGCGAACCGGATGCAGCCAATGATTTGCCAATGGACCGCTGGCAACCCAGATCGCGAGTGCTATCACCAGGGCGGTAGGCCAGACCAGCCATTCAAAGGTACGGACCAGATCGCCAATGGTGCCGGCCGTATCCTCGTTATGGGCACGCCGCGCCAGCTCCCGGTTCAACGCACCACCCATGCCGAGGTCGAGCAACATGGAAAGCGCCTGGATGCTCAGCATCAGCCCGACCAGTCCGAAGGCTTCCATGCCGAGCACACGGATATAGAGCGGCACAAACGCCACGCCCAT
This sequence comes from Natronospirales bacterium, assembly GCA_021792635.1. Lineage (GTDB taxonomy): Bacteria > Pseudomonadota > Gammaproteobacteria > Natronospirales > REEB76 > REEB76. The sequence goes on from JAJYUH010000005.1 coordinate 58,394, forward strand.
CAGCACCATCCATACCTGTCCGGCATAGTTAGCGAGAATATTTGTCCGTAACACAGGCATCAGTTGTCCGCTAAATACGTCGCAAATAGCCGTCGGGAGCGACGGTGATCAGTAATTTGTCTTCAATATTCTTGTCTATGGCGAAGTGGAGCGGCGCACCATCAACTGATTTCCTGCCTTCGTCGCGGAGCCGCCTCAGATACTCGTGCAGGGCGGTTTTGGGGTTATTGCCGGGACCCCAATCGCGATCCGGATAAAAATCTGCGGGTAGATCCTCGATAACCGTGTCAAACACCACACAGTAGCTGTCTTGTGAAACCAGTGGTGCGTAGGCCTCGAGTTCCGCGAGCACGTGTTCGTGAGTGTGATTGGAGTCCAGCAAGACCAAGACATGTTCAAAAGCTGACGCGACTCGGGCAACTTGCGCAATGGTATCCGGTGCAACCGACGAGCCCTGAATCATTTCAATGCGGTTCGACAGAGGGTGCGCCTCAATCGCCGTACGGTTGTGCGCACGGATGTCAATATCCACTCCAAGCACTTTCCGCCGCGGTACCTGAGGGTCAAGCACGTTTCCTGTTTCGACAGCATCGTAGTAATCCAATAGCGTCAACAACGATGCGCTGAGAACCAATGAACCGCCATGAGCAATGCCGGTTTCAATGATCAAGTCGGGACGAACGTCCCAGATGATCTCCTGTATGGCAACCATATCCTGCGGGCATTGAATAATCGGCCTGCCTTGCCAGAAGAAATTGTAGGAGTACTTCGCTCCACTCGATGAGCGCACGAACGCACGGGAATCAGATTGAAGCTGTGCATTGTTGCGGAAGCCTTGGACCCGTTGTTTTGAATCCTCTCGGAAGTTATTCATGTTATGACTCACGGGGCATGGCGGTTTTGCATTCTACTTCTTTGGCCGGAACGCCGGCTACAGTTTGGCCCGGTGAAACGTCACGGATGACGACAGCACCAGCACCAATGATTGCACCACGGCCGATTCGCAATCGTGGCAGAACTACAGCACCGATACCAATGAAGCTGTGATCTTCGACTTGTACTTCGCCGGCGAGATGTGCGCCCGGCCCGATATGCACGCCGCTGCCAATCATACAATCGTGATCTACCGAAGCTGATGTGTTCACTATGACCGCGTCACCAAGTTTTACGTTCGTGCAAACAGCCGACATCGCCAGTATCTGTGAACCGAGCCCGACTTCGGCGTCATCCGCTACGAATGCCCTGGGGTGTATCACAGTCAGTGGCTCTATGCCCTGCTTTTGGAGCCATTGCTGCAGTGCAAGACGCTCAATACCGCGGCTTCCGCCGATGGCCACGCAGGCATGAATGTCTTCTGAGCCTGATCTGGCCGCCAACCAGGATGAAAACCCTTCTTTGCCGAGATAAATTGGTATATCTGAAAATGGGGATGGCAATGGCCTGTTATCGAAGACGGCAACCAGCCGAAATCCGGATGAACCCAGGGCCTCGCGCAGGACACGGGCTTGACCGGTAGCCCCCCAAAAAATGACATCTTTCATTGCCTGGCACAAACAAGTTTGGTTATACATTCAATCACCCGATCTTGGTCTGCATTCGAGATGTCATGATAGCTGGGCAGGTTGATTGCGCGCCTGTAAAGTGAATGGCTTACCCGGTTCTGAGGGTGCTGCCTGAACATCGGCAGCATGGATAACGGCCAGAAGAATACCCGGCCGTCAATATTCTCGGCCTGGAACCCGGCCAGCAGTGCCTCGCGGTCAAAGGCCGCGTCTTTGTCAACCACCAGAGTCGGCATCCAGAAGCCATTGACGGTATCGGAAGGTTCCGGATTCATGCAGAGCGGCAAACCCGAAAGTGCTGTCCTGTAATATTCAAACACGCGCCGCTTGCCGGCAATCAATTCTTGCGCGCGCTCCATCTGTGCGCAGCCGATTGCCGCCTGGAGATTCGACATCTTGTATTTGTAGCCGATGGTTTCCGGCCAGAATTGCCGTGTCTCACCCCGTGCACGGCCGTGGTTGGATAATGTCAGTACGCGTTCATATAGCGCGTCGTCGTTGGTGACGAAGATACCGCCCTCGCCCGTGGTGAGGGTCTTGGTGCCGTGGAACGAAAATGCCCCAAAGATGCCAATGGAACCGGCACGGCGGCCGTGCCAGATTGATCCTATAGCTTCGGCCGCATCTTCAATGACCGGGATTCCATGGCGTTTCCCAATCTCCCGCAGTGCATCGAGATCGCAAAGGTTGCCGTACAGATGCACTGCCAGAATGGCCTTGGTACGTCGTGTAATCGCGGCTTCCACCTCAGCAGGATTCAGACACCACGTATCAGGAAGCACATCGACCAGCACCGGTTTTGCGCCGAGATGGACGATCGGTGCGGCCGAGGCGATCCAGTTGATGTCCCCAAGGATAACCTCGTCGCCTGGACCAATCCCAAGTCCGGCCATGCCCAGGTGCAGTGCGCCGGTTGCGCTCGATGTGGCAATGGCATGTTTGACCCCGAGATGTTCGCGGAATAACGCTTCAAAGCGACGAATATAATCGTAGCAGTGCTCTCCCCAGCCGTTGGCAGCGGCGTCCGTTGCGTAGCGAATCTCCAGTTCCGTAATGGAGGGTTTGGTGTAGTGGATGCGTGGCTTGGGATTGCCGCCACTCATATGATCTCCAGTTGTGGGACCGCGACCACGAATTGACCACCCCATTGCCGGATGTAGCCGAGCTGCCCGGTGATTTCCTCGCGCAGGTTCCAAGGCAGGATCAGCACGAAATCGGGCCGGTCTGCCTTAAGCCGGGATTCGTTGACGACCGGAATCCGGGAACCGGGAAGCCAGCGACCCTGTTTGTGCGGCGATGCATCCATCACGTAGGGAAGCAGATCGGGTTTCACTCCGGCGTAGTTTAACAGTGTATTGCCTTTGGCCGCGGCACCGTAGCCAACCACCTTGCGCCCGGCGCGTCGCTGCTTCAGCAGGAACTCCAGGAAGCCGTTCTTGACCGCGTCGGCCTGCGCCTGAAAGCCCTGGTAATAGTCCGCATCCAGCATGCCGGCCCGGGCTTCCATGGTCAGCAGTGCCGCAACTTTGGGTGTTTGGATGTGCCGACTGCGCTCATGCGCGGCCCAGATGCGCAGCGAACCCCCGTGCGTGGGCAATTGCTCGACATCCCATACCCGCAAACCATGCGCTGTGAAAATTTCCTGCACAGTGTGCAATGAAAAATAGGAAAAGTGTTCGTGATAGATCGTATCGAACTGGCGCTTTGAGACCAGCTCCATCAGGTGCGGGATCTCGACGCTGATCGTGCCGTACCCGGCAAGAGCCATGGCAAGACCGGCGACAAAGTCGTTGATATCGGGCACGTGTGCCAGCACGTTGTTGGCAATGATCAGGTCCGCCGGCCGTCGTTCACGCACGAACTCGCCGGCAAACTCACGGCCGAAGAAGCGCTCCAGCGTCTCAATGCCTTTTCCCCGGGCCACCGCGGCGGTGCCGGCGGTGGGTTCGATGCCGACGCAGGGAATGCCGCAGGCAGCCACATATTGAAGCAAATAGCCGTCGTTGGAGGCGATCTCCATCACCAGACTGCTGCGGTTTAAACCAAGACGGGGTATGACGCCGGTGACATAGCGCTCGGCATGGGTCAGCCATGAACGTGAAACCGATGAGTAGTAAGCGTAATCGGGAGGGAAAAGCGCCGCATGCGCTTGCACCTCAGCGACCTGCACCAGGCAGCACTTTCCACAGGTGAACAGTTTCAGCGGGAACCAGGTTTCCGGCGCATTGAGCGCATCCGCCGTCAGGAAAGCATTCGAGGGCGGCGCGCTGCCGAGGTCGAGAAATACATCCTGCAGAAGTGTTCCACAGAAGCGGCACTTCATAACCGAAGTCCGGAGAATGCCGGAGTCAGCGATGGGAAATCACAGTCTTTGGCGGAAATTCGTGTCACCGGCAGCGGCCATGCGATAGCCAGTGCGGGATCGTCATGGCGTACCCCGCCTTCGTGCGCATGGTTCCATGCGGCGGTGTGCAGATACAACAACCGCGAGTCGTCGGTAAGCGTCTGGTACCCGTGGGCAAAACCCTCGGGTATGAAAAGTTGCATTGCATTGTTCTCGCTCAATTCGATTCCATGCCAGCGCAGAAAGGTTGGTGAGCCGGCCCGCAGATCAACGGCGACATCAAATACCCGGCCTCGCAGGCAACGGATCAGTTTGGCCTCGGCCGCGGGCGGAGCTTGAAAGTGCATTCCGCGTATCGTGCCTTTGAGAGCGGTGCTGGAAAGATTGATTTGCGCCCAATGCAGGTTTGGCCGCAGCCCGTCGCACTCGGTCTCGCGGAAAATACGGACGAAACTGCCGCGCTCGTCGCGTGATGGTTCGGTCTCGATCAGCATCAAATCCGCCAGAGGAGTGCCGTAGGTTTTCATACGGCCCACTCCAGTCCGGCAGCATGAGCGTCGCCCACGTAGTCGCGCAGATCTTCCTCGCTGCGCAACTCGCCGTGCTCGTAATAGGCACGGTACCACCGGACGGTGTGCCGCAGCGCGCCGTCGGCATTCCAGATTGACCGCCAGGTAAGCTTCTGTGCGGCCTTCGAGCAATCCAATTGCAAAACTTCCGCCTCATGCGGATGCGGACCCGGATAATATGCGCTGCGCAGGCCCGGCCATTGAGTCTGCATTCGCGCTACCAGATCCTGTACCGACAATGGTGCGTCGGCCACCGGCCCGAAATTCCAGGGACCTTCCACCTGATCGCCGGCGAGCAGCTTTTGGCCGAGCTGCAGATAGCCAGAGAGCGGATCGAGCACATGTTGCCAGGGACGAACGGCGCCGGGATTGCGGATCTGCGCGACTTCACCGCTGGACGCTGCGCGCACCAGATCCGGCACCAGGCGGTCCTCCGACCAATCGCCGCCGCCGATGACGTTGCCTGCACGGGCGGTGGCCACGCGTATTCCCTCATTACCAAGGAAGCTCTTGCGATAGCACTCGGTTACCAGTTCCGCGCAGGCCTTGGAAGTGCTGTAAGGGTCGTGCCCGCCCAGCGGGTGATCTTCACGGTAACCAGCGCCGGTGACTTGCTCCAGGTAAACCTTGTCAGTGGTGACGTTGACCAGCGCGCGTACGGAATGCGTATTGCGAGCGGCTTCCAGCAGATGCACCAATCCGAGTACGTTGGTGTCAAAGGTGAGCAACGGCTCACGATAACTGCGCCGCACCAGCGGTTGGGCGGCCAGGTGGAAGATGATTTCCGGCCGGATATCTTCAAGCGTTTGGCGTACCGCTGCGCCATTACACAGATCCACATGCAGGTCGCGTACCCCGTTCAAACCCAGCAAAGTCCAGTGCGAAGGTTCGGTATCCGGCGCCAGCGCCAGACCGGTGATGTGCGCGCCGAGTGTGGTCAACCAGAGGCACAGCCACGAACCCTTGAAGCCCGTGTGGCCGGTGACCAGAACCTTGCGTCCCGCATAGGCGCCGGCAAACAGTTTGTTCAAGACCAGACCTTCCAGGGCGCGTGGCCGCTTTGCCAAAGTTCCTCAAGCTTGATTTTGTCGCGCAGCGTATCCAGGGGCTGCCAGAATCCTTGATGGATGTAAGCGGAAATCCGGCCATCGCGCGCCAGCGTTTCCAGCGGGCCGCGCTCCCATACCGTGGAGTCGTCCTTGATATAGCCGAGCACACCGCGTTCCAGAACAAAAAAGCCGCCATTAATCCAGGAGCCGTCACCGGAAGGTTTTTCCTCGAAGCGGATGATGCGATTGTCTTCGATGTTAATCGCACCGAACCGGCCCGGTGGCCGTACCGCGCACATGGTCGCCAAGCCGCCTTTGGCCCCGTGAAATGCGATTTCTGCGGCGATATTGATATTGGCGAGACCATCGCCATAGGTGAAGCAGAAAGTATCGCCGTCAAGATAGTCCGCAACGCGCTTTAGGCGTCCGCCAGTTTGAGTCTGTTCACCGGTATCCACGAGAGTGATTCGCCATGGTTCGGCGTGCTTGTGATGTACCTCAAGTTTATTCGTGGACAGGTCAATGGTGATATCGGACATATGCAGAAAATAATTGGCGAAGTATTCCTTGATCAGATAGCCCTTGTAGCCCAGGCAGATGATGAAGTCATTGATCCCGTGGTGCGAATAGATTTTCAGCAGATGCCACAATACCGGCATGCCGCCGATCTCGACCATGGGTTTGGGACGAGTGGCGGTTTCCTCACTGATCCGCGTGCCGAGACCGCCGGCGAGGATGACTGCTTTCATTGTCTGACCTCAGCATGTGATGGGTCGGGCAACCTGCAATGATTATCATCAAAGGCGTTGCGCTCATGAAATACGTTTTCATCTGGGAAGCTGTTGTTATCTGCCGTGAAACTACAAGCCTCATTGTTGACGGTATGACCGGTTTTGCTGCAGATGGTCTTTGGGAGCAACGAAGTGATCTCCAGTCAGTGTTGGCAGTCAAATGCTATCAGGGTACGCGCTATTTACCTTGAATCAGCGTTGCTGCCGGGTAGTGAACAGCAGGTTGGTGATCTGTTCGGATATCAGGCCGATCAGGAATACCAGTATCGCAGTGATGAACAGCAAGGCGCTCATGACGGTGAGCTGATGCGTGGCGATAAAAGTATAAAGGTAGCGGGCAAGTCCGAGCAGAAAAAAAACCACGCTGATGGGAAAGAATATCTTGAGCGGGGAATACAGGGTGCCGACCTTGAAGATGATCAGCAGAAAACGCACGCCATCCCGCAGCGGATGGATATGACTTTTGCCCGCCCGGTTGCGCGCCGTGATGGGGATGTAGGCCACACCGTAGCCGGCCCGGAAGAAGGCCATGGTGATGGTGGTAGGATAGGAAAAACCGTTGGGCAGAAGATGCAGAAATTCCCGGAAATACTCCGCTCTGACCGCCCGAAATCCCGAGGTCAAATCCGGAATGCGATGACCCACCATCAGGCTCGCCAACCAGTTATACATGCGGTTGGCGAGACCACGTCCGAGTGAAGCCTGGGAACGGCTGTTGCGCGCACCCACCACCATGGCATATCCGGATTGCAGCTTTCCCAGCATTGCCGGGACGTCATTCGCATCGTGTTGACCGTCGGCGTCCATGAAGACCAGTACCTGGCCTGTGGCGGCGCGTGCCCCGGATTTTACCGCCGCCCCATTGCCCATGGAATAAGGGTGGCGTATCACCCTCGCGCCGTGCGTTTTCGCAGCGCCGGCGGTGTCATCCGTGGACCCGTCATCCACCACCAGCAGTTCAGCCTGCGGATAGAGTTCGCGCAGACGGGCCAGCAACTCCGGCAGGGCCGGAGCCTCGTTTTTGGCCGGCAGGATGATACTGAGTGTCTGCGAGGGTTCCGGCATGGGTTGACTCCGGTCGCCGATGGCCCGGCAATATAGCATTCTTCATGGACGAGCCGGGGTATAAACGGCTCCCGGCGGGAGCCGAGTCACCGTTGTCCCATACCCAAATGTATGGGTTTCTGCCCGTGGTGCGCAGTTCCCCGGGAATCTCACAATCAATAATCGAGCAGTGAGAAGCCTGCAAGCCTGGCGGCATGTGCCAGGTCGGCGTCGAAAACCCCGAAAAGGAACTCGGCACCCTGACTGGCCTCGCGTACGGCTTCTACTGCCGCAAGGTGCACACTGTCGTAACCGCGTAAACCGTAGCGACCCGCGAATTCGCCGGCGCGACGAACCAGTGTTTCATCAGCCGCCACGATGTCCCACTGGCGCCAGTGCCTGTCCAGGGTGCGGCGCAGGCGCTGGAAGAGGGTCTTGTCCCTGCGAAACCTCGCATAGCGCGCGAATGCCGCGCACGCTTCCGCATAGGCGATGAGGTGGGTGGCGATCACGCTGCTGCGCGTTGCCACCTCCCGCACGCGTTCCGAGTGCGTTTCCTGCACCAGGAGCTTCACCAGCGCTGAGGTATCCAGATACAGGATCATCTGCGCTGGTCGTGCACGATTTCGGCCAAGGATTTTTCTCCCGGCTTGAGACGCACCGTTGCCCGGGGGACGCGGAGTTTGCCGTGGCCGGGCCTGATCCAGGGCTGGCGACGTAAACAGGCGATGGCCCCCGCTTCGATGCCGACCGGCGGCTTCTGCCCGCCCCGGGGCGCCACCAAGCGCGCCATAGGCTTGCCATGTGAGGTCACGACCACCTCCGATCCGGCGTTGGCCTTGCGCAGGTAGGCGGACAGGCGGCCTTTCAGTTCACGAACAGAAACCTCCATGTGTCCACTCCTATGTGACTACAAAGCAGATTGTAGTCACGTTTGGCTGTCGGCGCAAGGCGCACCTCGGCGCTGCGTACCAGCCGCAAAGGGGGCAAAATCAGCGGCGTGCCCAAAGGGGCCACCCGTTCGGTGGCACAACGCTCCACTGGGCCATTATCTGAATCCACTTCACTTCCAAGGGGGTATTTGCGGGGCAGCAGTGGGGCTGAGTCTATTTTTTGGAAGGAGAAACGCGGGGTGCCGTCCGCAGTGCGGCAATGCGCTTCTCCAGATTGGCGATGACCTGACTGAACTGGCCCAGGCGATTGAGGGCCTTGACCTTCTGCAGATCGTGTTCAGCCAGGGCCGGGTCCTGCAGCGCCAGATCCAGCAATACCACATTGATGCGATATTGGGATTCGCCGGGCACCGCTCTCGCGGCCTGTTGCATGAGAGCCCGGCTTTTCCGCAGATTGCGTCCCGGGCCGTGAGTGAGGTAATTCCCGTAGGTCGTCAGGATATTGGCGTAGGTGGAAGGGGTTTCCCGCAGGCGCGGATTGGCCAGGGCCGCGTCAAACAGTGACTGCAACGCGCCCGCAGCGAAGTGGCAGTTACCCGCGTTTTCGCACTGTACCAGGGCGGTCAGCCCCTGCTGGTCGGAGGCGCTGATGGCGCCGTGATGCAGCCGCCGCGCCATGCGCGCGAAGTTGGCCGCATCATTTTTGCCCGCGGCCTGGCTTTGCAGGAGCGCCAATGCGGCACCGGCGATGATGCCGGAGCCCGGCAGGGAAGCGGAATGCTCCAGGGCCGTTTCAGCCCGGGGCAGGAGCTGCCGGTTTCCCGCCAGCACCAAGTTCGTGAGTTCCTGTCCGAGAGCATAGGTCGCATAGGGCGAGCGCGGATGATTGGAAGCTTCGGATTCCACCAGCGACAAAGTATCGCGCCAAGTATAGGCGCGCATGGCGGTGATCGCGCCGTAGGTGAGCAGCAGCAGCACCACGACAGCGACGCGCAGGCGCAGCCTCAGCAACCTCGAGGGCTCGGTGAGGATGAAACCGAATACCGCGAACAGGATGCCCAAATCGGCCAGATAATTGCGATGCTCGAAGGCGATTTCCAGCGGAATGATTGTGGATTCCAGCAACTGCCCGGTAAAGAACCAGGCGATGCCGAAGCTGAGCCACGGCCGCCGTTTCCGGCTCAGCACCGCCGTGGCCGCCAGCGCCATGAGTCCGAGAATGGAAATGAGCGTGGTCACCGGCGCCAGCAGGCTGGTGGAAAGCGGGATGTCATCGTGGTACAGGCCGAGATCCTGCAAGCGCGGGAACAGCGTCCAGCGGATGTAGAGCCAGACCACGCGCGTCTCCGTCAGCAGCCGTTCGCCCAGGGTGAAATTCCGGCCTGCATAACTGAGTGGCGAGCTGCCGTAAAGACCAAGCAGCCATGCCATGCCGAGGCAAAACGGCAGCACCAGGAATAATCCAAAGAAAACCATCAAACCGATTTTGTGGGAACTGCCTACCCGGCCGTGCGGGGTTTGGGTTGGCGGCGACCAGCGGCCGGCGCCGTGTGAGCTGAAATGGAACACGCAAATTTCGATGACCAGCAGATACACGGGCAGAAGCACGCCGGTTTCCTTGCTGGCCACAGCCAGGAGACCGGCGGTGGCCGTGCCGGCATAAAGCTCCAGCCATGCAGGTTTTCCCGCCAGCATGCGCCGTCGCCCGTGCAGGTAGAGCACGCAACCCGCCAGGATGAACAGGGAGCACAGGCTAGTCTCCCGTTGTACCACGTACAGCACGGAGGTGAGATTGAGCGGGTGCAGCAGCCAAGCGGCGGTGCACAGCAGCGGCAGCCAGTCCGCTGCCCGGCTGCGCTGCAGCACGCCCTGCTCGCACCATTGCGCGACAATCTGCCGCAGCAGTGCGAAAACCAGCAGGCCATTCGCCAGGTGGATGGCAAGGTTGGTCAGTTTGAACGCGGCGGCATCCAGGCCGGAGAAGTAGATATTGAGTGCGAAGGACAGCATGCTCAAGGGGCGCCGGAGCGGCCCCGCATGGGAAGACAGTACGGCGTGCAGGAGCTGGTCCCATGCCAAGCTGTGCATCACCAGTGCCCGGTCCTGCACGATGTTGGTGATATCGTCGAATACGAACGGGCCGTGCAGGCCCGGCAGGTAGGCAAGTACCGTCAGAACCAGCGCTGCCAGCAGCGCGATATAAGGGTAGATCCGTGATGAAGACATGGGAACTCGGGACCCCCGTTCCCCGGCCGGAAGCGAGGGATTGCCGCTATTCTCGCAAAAACGCCCCGCGGGAGCGACGGCGACCGCCGGGGGTGAGCTGCGATAGCAGCGGAAATGCAGATTTTGCAGGAGCAAAAATCTGTCTCCGTCGCGATGCGGGATCGAACGCCGCCGGGACAGCCGCTCCCGGCCAGCCCGCCCCTCGCATTCCGTTCCCCTTCAAAAGGGCGCGGGGTGTGTTGGTTCATCAGCCGCCGCGTGGATGGCGTGCCTTATCAATGGTTGAACGGGCTGCTGCCAGGTTGTCGTTGAGTTTTCTTATTTCGAGGTCCAGGCTGCCGAACAGATTCAGGCGCGACAACTGCAGAATCTGGGCTTCCGCACCTTGGATATCTCCACTCATGATGAGGCCTTTTGCCAGGTTGATGCGATATTGCGACTCATTCGGTGCCAGTTCGACGGAGTGCCGCATCGCCGTGACGATCTCACCCAGGGGTGCGCCCGTGAAGGTGAGGTAATTCGCGTAGATCGCCCATAAATCCGCCTGGGATCCGGGTAATTTTTCGATATTCTTCGAATGAAACGCGGTCTGGATCATGGCATAGGCGGATGGTGTCAGGGCCTGGCAATTTGCGTGTATGCAGTGCACCAGGCTGGACAGTGAATCCGTATCCTGGGTACTGAGCGGATAAGCGCGGAGGATATTCTCGGCGTGTTTCTGCCAGGCGGGATTGACGGGCAGTTTCAATTTGGCACTCACCATCATCATGGCGGTATCCGGCATGATGTTGGTGCTCAAGGCGGCGGCCCGGGAAAGTGCTTGAAAGGCGATGGCGGGATCCTGGATCGCTCCGGAAAGCGCCAGGTTCGAATACTCCTGTCCGAGGGTGTACAACGCCCGCTCGGAATGAGGATGGTGTTGTGCTTCATAGTAGGAAAAATCCAGGAAATTATCCCATTCCGATGCACGCAGCAGCGTCACGGAAAACAGTACCGGGATGCTGAGCGCGGCGATGCCCCAGCGCAGCGCAGCCCTGGACTGGCGTTGCGCACCCGGCCCGGGCAACAGCAGCAGGCTGAACGCGGCCAGCAGCAGGCCGTAATCCGGCAGGTAATTGCGGTGCTCGAATACCAGTTCCAGCGGCAGGATGGTGGATTCCATGGCCTGCCCGGCGAAGAAAAAGAAAATACCCAGGCAGAAGAGCGGCCGGCGTTTGCGCGTCAGCCAAGCGACTCCCGCCAGCGCCATCAGCGCCAGCAGACTCCAGAGCGTGGAGAGCGGCGTGAAGAGGCTGTGCGACGCGGCGATGTCATGATACAGGGCAAAATCCCGGATGTCGGGATAGAACGTCCACTGGATATAGGAGGCCACCACACGGAATTCCGTCAGCACGCGCTGCTCCAGGGTGAAATTCCGGCCGGCGTAGCCCCCCAGGAACCAGCCGGGATTGTGCAGCAAAAAGGCGAAACCCAGAACACCGGGTATCACCAGCCCGAACAGGTAAAACACCAGGGTGTTTTTCGAGATTCCCGGTTGCCGATTGCGGAAACCGAACACCAGCCATTCGATCACCAGCAGGTACAGCGGCAGGAGCGCCGCGTCTTCCTTGCAGAGCACGCCGATGAGGCCGAAAGCGGGTGTCAGCAGCCACACCAGCGGCCAGCCGGTCTTGCCCGCCAGCATGCGCTCGCGCCCGTACACATAGGCCAGCATCCCCGCCAGGGTGAACAGCGCCGAGAGACTGTTCATGCGCTGCACGATGTAGAGCACCGAGGTGAGATTGAGCGGGTGCAGCATCCAGGCCGCCGCCACCAGCACGCTGAACCAGTTGATGCGGGTGTCCGGCCAGGCAAATTGATAGCGCCGCCGGCAGTTCAACAGCAGCCGCCGGGTCAGCCACAGCAGCAGCAGTGCATTGCAGAGGTGGATGACGAGATTGGTGAGCTTGAAGGAAAATGAGTTGTTACCGAAGAAATAGATGTTGAAAGCAAAACTCAGCATGCTGATGGGCCGGTACAGGACACCGGAACGGGAGGAAAATGCCGCCCGCAGCAAGTCATGGGGAGCAAGGCTTGCAAGCCGCAATGCCGGGTTGTCAGCGATATTGGGATTGTCGTCGAACAGGAACGGGCCGTGCAGGCCCGGGTAATAGGCCAGCACCGCGGCCACGAGCATGGCCGCCGTTGCCAACAGCAGCAGCAGGCGCTGGCGTTGCCGGTATCCGACCTGCATGGAGTCTGGTCAGCGTGCTAAAAAAATGCCCCGGCAGGGCCGGGGCAGAAATGATAGCAAATGCTCAGTTGGATTAACCGCGGCAGTTCGCCGGCAGATATTTAGCGGGCACATTAGTGCCTGCTCCTGTCTTGGTTATGCCTCCCGCTGTAACGGTAGTGTTACCGCAGGCCCAGGCAATGCCGCCCGGCTCGGTGATTGGAGTGAGCGTCAATAAGTTGAGACCACCCAATTGCGGCAACGTTGTATTGTTATAGGTGATCGTGATTACGCCCGTAGCACCGGCAACGGAGACTGATGTCACATACTGGCCGGAAATACTGGTAGCCGCGGGTAAGCCATAGCTGGCATTAGCTGTTGCCGGCATATAGCCAAGGGTCTGATAAGTCTCGCCCACCGCGGTCTTGGCGGCGGCGGCCAGATTCAGGCCTTCCACGAGCTTTGAACGGGTCACGTAGTCCTGGTACTGGGGAATGGCGATGGCCGCCAGAATGCCGATGATCGCGATGACGATCATCAACTCGATCAGGGTAAAACCCTTCTGCATCTTGTTCATGACGAACTCCTGAGAAATGACTGGTGAGTGCACAGGGGCACGTTCGCACTATACCAAGCAATCCCCGTGCCAACTGGGTTTCTACCGGGCTTTCAGGGGGAAATTCCGCAATTGGGGCGAAACAGGGAATTATTCCCAACGCTTTTGTCACTTGCCGACAAAATTTGTCACTGGCGACAGGTACCCGGCAGGAATTTTGCGGCCACGGTGGTTCCTGCGGTGGGACCGCCCACGGTTCGACCGTCGGCGGTGACGCTGGCGTAGCCGCAGGCCCAGACGATCGCCGCCCGGGGACTCGTCAGGGGAGTCAGGGTGAGTTTCTGGCCGCTGGTGACGCCACCGCCCACATTGCCGTTATACACAATGCTGATGACGCCACTGCCGCCGGTGACGGTGACGCTGCTGACGTACTTGCCGCTGAGGCTGGCGGCCGCCGGCAAATTGAAGCTATTGGGATCCGCGGTATTGTTTCCTGCCGGCATGTGCCCGAGGGATTGGAAGCTCACCGCCACGGCCGTCCGGGCCGCTTGAGCCAGACTGAGGCCTTCCATGATCTTCGCCCGGGCCACATAATCCTGGTACTGGGGAATGGCAATGGACGCCAAGACGCCGATGATGGCGATCACGATCATCAGTTCTATTAAGGTAAACCCCCGCTGCTTCTTTTGCATGATACATAATCCCCATCAAGTTGGATTTTGTTAGTACACGATGCAGGTTTCGTGCCAACTGGGGGCAGCAGGCCTTTCGTGGGAGCGGCGACATTCGCCGCGATGGTTTTAAGAATCGCGTCCAGAGGCCGCTTGTACGTAACACGCCGACAAATCACCGGATTGACTCCCCGGACAGGTGTAATTACAATGTGTATCCTGTTTGCTCAACCGGTGCCGCCATGAAAGTCGCAATCGTCCGTATAGGCAACTCGAAAGGCATCCGTCTTCCCAAGGCGGTATTGGAGCAGTGCCACTTCGGCGAGGAAGCGGATTTGGACGTGCGCGAGGGTCAGGTGGTGATCCGTTCCGTGCGCCAACCCCGTTCCGGTTGGGAGACAGCTTTTGCCGCCATGCGGGAAGCGGGCGACGATATCCTGTTGGACGCGGATGCACACACGGGAACCGCCTGGGACGGTACGGAATGGCGCTGGTAATCAGGCGATTCGAAATCTTCCTGGTGGGCCTCGACCCCACCCGGGGGCATGAGATGCAAAAGACCCGCCCGTGTGTGGTGATCTCCCCTGATGAGATGAACCGTCATATCGGAACCGTAATCGTGGCCCCCATGACCACGCATGGCCGCGAGTACCCGACCCGCGTGCCTGTCGTGTTCCGGCGCAAGCGCGGTCAAATCGTGTTGGATCAAATCCGCACGGTTGACAAGACACGCCTGGTGAAGAGTCTGGGGAGGCTCGACCGACCCACTTCCGACCGTGTGCTGGACGTTCTTCAAGAGTTATTTGCGCAATAACCCGATTCGGGTTCAACATTGAAATGCCGGATACACCCGATAAAAACAGCAGCTTGATTATTCCAGGCCCAGCTTCTTGATGCGGTAGCGCAGCTGGCGGAAGCTCATGCCCAGCAGTTTGGCGGCGGCGGTCTTGTTGTATTTGGCCTGTTCCAGCGCCTTGCGGATAGCGTCTTTTTCGACATCGTCCAGGTAACTCCCCAGGGGAACCGTGCGTTCATCCGCGGCAGGCAGCGGTGCGTGCGCGGCGCCGTTGATTCCTGTTTCCGCGGCTTTGCGCAAATGAATATCCTG
This sequence comes from Natronospirales bacterium, assembly GCA_021792635.1. Classification (GTDB taxonomy): domain Bacteria; phylum Pseudomonadota; class Gammaproteobacteria; order Natronospirales; family REEB76; genus REEB76. Next base: position 73,419 of record JAJYUH010000005.1, read on the forward strand.
GGCGCGGATCAGATTGTCCTCGGCGAGCGTGAGCGCCCGTTCCAGGATGTTTTCCAGTTCACGCACATTGCCGGGGAAGGCGTAGCTTTGCAGGAACGCCAGTGCGTCCGGTGCCGCCTGCAGCGGCGGGCGGCCGTGTGCGTGCGCGAGGCGTTCCAGGATATGTTCCGCCAGCACCACAATGTCTTCCTTGTGTTCCCGCAGGGCCGGCACGTGCAGTTCGATGACATTGATGCGGTAATACAGGTCCTCGCGGAACTTGCCCGCGTGCACCAGCTCCACCAGTGAATGGTGGGTGGCGGAGAGGATGCGCACGTCCAGCGGCACTTCCCTGGCCGCGCCCACGGGACGCGCGGCCTTTTCCTGGATCACGCGCAGCAGCTTCACCTGCATGTGCAGCGGCAGGTCCGCCACTTCGTCCAGGAACAGGGTACCGCCCTGGGCCGTCTGGAACAGGCCGTTCTTGTCGGCCACCGCACCGGTGAAACTGCCTTTCTTGTGGCCGAAGAATTCGCTTTCCATGAGCTCGGTGGGAATGGCGCCGCAGTTCACCGCCACGAATGCCTGCTCCGCGCGCGGGCCGTTCTCGTGGATGAGCCGTGCCACCAGCTCCTTGCCGGTGCCCGATTCACCGCTGATGTGCACCGGCGCCTGGCTGCGGGCGAGCTTGGCGATCATGCCGCGCACCTGCTCGATGGCCGGGGAATGGCCGAGCAGGCGCGTCATGCCGCGCCCGCTGCCGGGCTCGCGATTGTCGCGCAGCTTGAGCGCGGTGCTCACCAGGGCGCGCAGGTCGCCGATGTCGAGGGGTTTGGAAACGAAATCGAAGGCGCCGCTCTTCAGGGCCAGCACGGCGGTTTCCACATTGCCGTGGGCGGTAATGACCGCCACCGGCACCTGGGCCATGTGCTGCTGGATATAACTCACCAGTTCCAGACCGCTGCCATCCGGCAGTTTCATGTCCGTGAGGCACAGATCCACGGGGCGCGACTGCAGCAGGCGGCGCGCTTCGGTGAGGGTGCCGGCCGCGGCGCTTTCCACGTCCATGCGTTCCAGGGTGAGCTGCAGCAATTCGCGGATGGCGGGTTCGTCGTCCACGATGAGAGCCAGGGGTTTGCCGTTCATCTTCAGGCCAGCCAGCTTTCCGGGGCGCCGAACAGGATGCGGAAGCAACTGCCGCCTTCCGCGCGCTGCTCGTAGGTGAGCCGCGCCCGGTTACATTCGCAGAGTTCACGGGCGATAAACAGCCCCAAGCCGGTGCCGCGGGGATTGGAAGTATAGAACGGCTCGAAAATGTGCTCGGCGATGTCCTCCGGTACGCCGACCCCGCGGTCCAGCACCGCCAGTTCGATGGCGCCGGGGGCCGCAAGTTCACCGATGCGGTATTCGATGAGCGGCACGCTGTCGCCGTCCGCGGGCTGCCCGTAGCGCAGGGCGTTTTCCGACAGGTTCCAGGCGATCTGGTAGAGATGCGCCGGATCCACGCGCACGCGCACGTTGTCTTGCGTGTCCAGGCGCACTGCCAGAGCTTGGCCGTTAAGGCCCTGACGGTCGCGGAATTCCGCCACGAAATCCCTGAGCCAGCGGCCGAGCTCCAATTCCTCCGCGCGCGCGACCTCGCGCCGCGACAACTGCAGGATGGTTTCCACCATGCGTTCCATGCGCCGTGCATGCTCGCTGATGATTTCCGTGAGCCGCCGGTCTTCGCCGCGCAGGTCGCTGGATTCGGCCAGTAACTGGTTGGCATGGCTGATGGCGGCGAGCGGATTGCGGATTTCGTGGGCGATGCTGCCGGTCAGGCGGCCCAGGGCGGCGAGTTTCATCTGGCGTATCTGCTCGCTTACCTCGCTCAGGTCTTCCAGGAAAATCAGCGTGCCGGTATTGTCGCCGGGCGCAAGCCGGGTGAAGTGGGGGGTCAGCGGTTTGCCGCCCTCGGTATTGAAGGAGGCGGATTGCCGGTAATCGCCCTTGCGCCAGGCGTCCAGTTCCTGCCTGAGACGCGGCGAGAGTTCGTCGAGCTTCAGGCTATTCCCCTGGCGCTTGTCGAAATCGGCCAGCGCCGCTTCGTTGATGAGACGTACCCGGTCATTTTCGTCCACCACCACCACGCCGGTGCGTATGCGGCGGATGATGTAGTCGTTGAGTTGCGCCAGATTCTGCAGGTCCACGCCGCGCTGCGTCGCCAGCGCCTCGCTTTCCCGCAGGCGGCGGCCCAGGTACGAGCCCGAGAGTGCGGCGATAAACAGGATCACGCCGATGAGACCCGACTGGATGTAGCCGTTGGGCGTCGCGGGGCCATAGAGGATCATGTAGGTCTGATCGCCGAGGATGAGAAGCGCGGCGAAGGCGGCAAAGGCGATGCTGGTGCGCCAGGGCAGGAGCACGCTGTTGGCGACGATGAACACGAACAGCAGGCCGCCCAGGCCGCTGGTGGGACCGCCGCTCGCATGCATGAACAGCATCACCGCGGCGATGTCGGCCACCAACTGGACCTGTACCTGTATTTCGAAGCCCGGCCGCCGCGCGCGCAGACTGAAGGCCGTAAGAATGCCGAAGCCGAAATAGACTATTCCGGTCCACAGGAACAGGTTCGGGTACTCGGTGCCGAGCAGCCGTGACGGGCCGCTGGCGTAGACCAATACCACCAGGACGCACAGCAGGATGCGGTATATGTTGAGCAAGCGCAGCAAGCGCCACGACAACACGTCCACGGACGGTGCGCCGGCGGATGCCGGTGCTTCCGTTTTGCGGATGATGAGCGCTGCTGGGCTCACGCAGGACTCCTGCCTTTGCGAATACGGGGGCTTTGCTTCAAAATAACGCTTTCATCCCCATTCCGAAACTCCCACCCCATGAACCTGCACGAGTATCAGGCAAAACAACTGTTTGCAGCATACGGCATTCCCGTTCCCAGCGGTCGTCCGGCCGCATCCCCGGCGGAGGCAGTGGCAGCCGCCCAGGCCCTGGGCGGCGCCCCGTGGGTCGTGAAAGCCCAGGTGCACGCCGGCGGCCGCGGCAAGGCCGGCGGTGTCAGGCTGGTGAAAACCCTGAACGAGGTGCAGCATGCGGCCGAAGCGCTGCTGGGCCAACACCTGGTCACCCACCAGACCGGGCCGGAGGGTCTGCCCGTCAACATGCTGCTGATTGAAGCCGGGTCGGACATCGCGCGTGAGCTGTACCTCTCGGTGCTGGTGGACCGCAGCCGTGAACGTGTGGTGTTTATGGCCTCCGCCGCCGGCGGCATGGAGATCGAAGAGGTGGCGGCCAGGACGCCGGAGAAGATTTTCCGTGTGCCGGTGCACCCCGCCGCCGGCATCCAGCCCTACCAGATCCGCGAACTCGCCTTCGGTCTGGGGATTACCGAAAAAACCCAGATGGCCACGTTCAGCAAGATCGTGGGCGGTCTGTACCGGTTGTTCATGGAAAAGGACGCAAGTCTGGTGGAGGTCAATCCGCTCATCGTCACCCGCGATGGCCGCGTACTGGCACTGGACGCCAAGGTGAACCTGGATGACAACGCGCTTTTCCGTCAGCCGCAACTCGCCGAGATGCGCGACAAGACCCAGGAAGACGCCCGCGAGAGCGAGGCCAAGGAACATGAGTTGAATTACGTCTCGCTGGACGGCAACATTGCCTGCATGGTGAACGGCGCGGGGCTCGCCATGGCCACCATGGACATCATCAAGCTGCACGGCGGCGCGCCGGCGAATTTTCTCGATGTCGGCGGCGGCGCCACCACCGAGCGCGTTACCGCGGCTTTCAATCTCATTCTCTCCAACCGGAGCGTCCAGGCGATCCTGGTCAACATCTTCGGCGGCATCGTGCGCTGTGATCTCATCGCCGCAGGCATTATCAACGCCGTGGAGGGCGTGGGTGTGAGGGTGCCGGTGGTGGTGCGGCTGGAAGGCACCAACGTGGAGCAGGGCAAGGCGCTGCTTGCCGGCAGCGGCCTCGCCATCACGCCGGCGAACGATCTTACCGACGCCGCGAAGAAAGTCGTGGCGGCGGCAGCAAGCTGAGGTGCGGAACCCTTTGCAGCGATGCTCCATGAGAGCGCGAGCTGCAGGAGCTGTGATAGCAGCGGCAATGCAGATTTTTCGGGAGCAAAAATCTGCCATCGCCGCGACAGAAACCTGTCGCGGTATGTGACACCGCTCTGACAATCGCGGTGGGAATCACCGCTCCCGCAAAGGCTGTACGCCCTGGATCATAAGCGGAGCAGGGACGCACAGCGCGGAAGGCCGGGCTGGTCGGCCCGCCAGGGATGGTTCTGTGTCAGCGGGACAGGTAATGAATTCCGAGGATTGAATCATGAGCATTCTGGTCAACAAGAACACCAGGGTTATCTGCCAGGGTTTCACCGGGAAGCAGGGGCGAGGCGGGTAAACGAAACATGCCGGTGGCATGTTTCGCCGCCGAGCGCCCGGCCATGGAAGGCCGGGCTGGTCGGCCCGCCAGGGATGGTTCTGTGTCAGCGGGACAGGTAATGAATTCCGAGGATTGAATCATGAGCATTCTGGTCAACAAGAACACCAGGGTTATCTGCCAGGGTTTCACCGGGAAGCAGGG
>JAJYUH010000005.1:77997-160886 GCA_021792635.1 Natronospirales bacterium
CTGGTCGGCCCGCCAGGGATGGTTCTGTGTCAGCGGGACAGGTAATGAATTCCGAGGATTGAATCATGAGCATTCTGGTCAACAAGAACACCAGGGTTATCTGCCAGGGTTTCACCGGGAAGCAGGGCACCTTCCACTCCGAACAGGCCCTCGCTTACGGCACCAGGCTGGTGGGCGGCGTGACGCCGGGCCGCGGCGGTGAGCAGCACTTGCATCTGCCGGTGTTCGATACGGTGCGGGATGCGGTGCAGGACACCGGCGCCGAGGCGAGCATGATCTATGTGCCGGCGGCGTTCGCCGCAGATGCGATTCTGGAAGCGGCGGACGCGGGTATCAAGACCATCGTGTGCATCACCGAGGGCATCCCGGTGACCGACATGATCCGCGTGAAGGCGGCCATCAAGGACTATGACTGCCGGCTTATCGGCCCCAACTGCCCCGGCATCATCACGCCGGGTGAATGCAAGATCGGCATCATGCCGGGCCACATCCACCAGCCCGGCCGCGTGGGCATCGTGTCGCGCTCCGGCACGCTGACTTATGAAGCGGTATTCCAGACCAGCAACAACGGCCTGGGTCAATCCACCTGCGTGGGAATCGGCGGCGATCCGGTGCACGGCATGACTTTTATTGATGTGATCGCGCTGTTCGCCGCGGACCCCCGCACCGACGGCATCATCATGGTGGGCGAGATCGGCGGTTCCGACGAGGAGGCTGCCGCCGAGTTCATCAGGAAGAACGTGAAGAAACCGGTGGTGGCCTACATCGCCGGCGTTACCGCACCGCCGGGCAAGCGTATGGGCCACGCCGGCGCCATCGTCTCCGGCGGTAAGGGTACCGCTCAGGCCAAATTCGAGGCGCTGGAAGCAGCGGGCGTCACCACCGCACATTCGCCGGCAGATCTCGGTTCGGCCATGAAGCAGCGCTTGGCGGCGTGATCTTTAGCACTGACTTGGCATGCATCGAGAGGAGTAAAATTCCCGCCGTCAAGGCGGGGATTTGTTTTTAGTTCAGCGATGACCAACACGCTCCGCATCGTCATGGCGCAGATCAATCTCCTGGTGGGGGATGTGAACGGCAATGCGGCCAAGGTGAAGGCAGCAATCACGCGCGCGCGCGACGAACTGGGCGCACAACTGGTGATGTTCCCGGAACTGACCCTCACCGGCTATCCTCCCGAGGACCTGCTGTTTCATTCGAGTTTTCGCCGGGAAATAAGCGCGGCACTGGCTGACGTGTGTACGCATGCGCAGGGCATCGCCGTACTGATCGGTTACCCCCAGTATGCGGACCATGTCATCTACAACGTGGCCTCGTTGCTGCGCGACGGCGGAATCATCGCCACCTACCGCAAGCAATGCCTGCCGAACTACAGCGTGTTCGACGAGAAGCGCTATTTCACACCGGGCGAAGGGCCGACGCTGGTGAATACCGGCGGCGTACCCATGGCGCTCACCGTCTGCGAGGACATCTGGCACAGGCAGCCCGCGGCGCAGGCGGCGGCGGCGGGTGCGCAACTCATTCTCAATATCAATGCCTCGCCCTACGAGATCGGCAAGCAGCAGCAGCGCGAGCGGATGCTGGCGGCGCGCGCCAGGGAGTGCGGCTTGCCGATCATTTACGTGAACCATGTATGCGGCCAGGACGAGCTGGTATTCGACGGCGGTTCGCTGGCAATGGATGCGCAGGGCCGGGTGATCATGCGGGCTCCGTCTTTCGAGGAAGGCCTGTACGCGGTGGAATTCAAGCTGGATAACGGCTGCCTGCAGCCGCTCCCCGGGGCAGTGCACGTGGACGGCAGTGAGGAGGAAAGCGTTTATCGCGGTATTGTGCTCGGCGTCGGCGATTACGTGAGAAAAAATCATTTCAAAGGCGCGGTAGTGGGGCTTTCCGGCGGCATTGATTCCGCGCTTACGCTCGCCATCGCCGTGGATGCGCTCGGCAGGGAGAACGTTACCGCAGTGATGATGCCGTCCCGTTACACTTCGGAGCTGAGCCGGGAGGCAGCCGAAAGCCAGGCACGGGCGCTGGGCGTGCCATACCATCTTGTTTCCATCGAACCGGTTTTTGCGGCCTTCCTGGAGTCACTCAGCAAACCGCTCAAGGGCGGCACGGGCGGCGTCATCGAGCAGAATCTCCAGGCGCGCTGCCGCGGTGTGCTGCTCATGGCGATTTCCAACCAGAGCGGCCGCCTGGTGCTTACCACCGGCAACAAGAGCGAACTGGCGGTGGGGTATGCCACGCTGTATGGCGACATGGCCGGCGGTTTCGCGCCGCTCAAGGATGTGACCAAGACGCTGGTGTACCGCCTGGCGCGCTATCGCAATGCGCTGTCACCGGCCATTCCACAAGCTGTCATCGAGCGCGCACCCTCGGCGGAACTCGCGCCGGGGCAGAAGGATTCGGACAGCCTGCCGCCTTATGAGATCCTCGATCCGATACTTACGGCATACGTGGAGGACGACAGAACCGTGGCGGAGATCGTGGCCATGGGTTACGCCGAGGCCACGGTCAAGCGGGTGGTGGGCATGATCCAGCAGGCGGAATACAAGCGTCGCCAGGGTCCGCCGGGCGTGCGCGTGAGCCGGCGCGCCTTCAGCCGCGACCGGCGCTATCCCATCACCTCGGGTTATCGCTGAAGCGGTTCTGAGCGGCTGGCGCCGGAGCGGCGGCTTGCGGGCGCCGCGTCGCGATTCGGGATAGAGTTTGTGCGGCGAGTGTCGCTGCGACTGAAATCCGGTCGCAGTGCATGACACCGCTCCGACGAAGAAAAGCAGGATGCCGCGCACCGGGTCAGGCCGGGGCGTGGGGCTTGTAAACGGGTGACGTGCCGGGGAAATTCGTTTCCAGCACCTTCTGTGCATCCGCCGCGAGCCGGATAAGCCCGAGTTTGTTGTAGGCCGTTACCATGATCTGCAGCGCGTCTTTCACGCGCGGCGTTTGCGGATAGTGTTCCACGATGTAATCGGCGCGGTGCAATGCCGATATCCAGGCGCCGCGCCGCATGTAATAGTCCGCCACCGACCATTCGTAATCGGCAAGCCGGTCGCGCAGATACAGCATGCGCTGACGCGCATCCGCGGCGTATTTCGTATTGGGGAACTTCTGCAGCAGCAGTTGGAACGCCTGGAAGGATTTCTGCGCGTTGGACGGTTCGCGCTGGTAGGTGTCATGCCCGAAGAGTTTCATGAACGGACCAGGCGCCTCACCGAAATAGGCCACGCCCTTCATGTAGTAGGCATAGTCCACATCCTTATGACGCGGATGTTCACGGATAAAACGATCCGCCGCATCCTCGGCACTGCCGTAATTGCCATTCATGTAGTTGGCGTAGATGAGATCCAGTTGCGCCTGTGTACCGTAGTCGTTGAACGGAAAGCGCGCTTCCAGCGTCTGCAGGCGGCTGATCGCGGTCCGGTAGTTTCCCGCCGCAAGATTGGCTTCAATACTCTTGTAGAGCGCGGCCGCCGCCAGGGTCTCATCCTTGCTTTGCTGGGAAGCGCAGCCCGCGAGCAGCAGCACCGCGGTCGCGAAGGTCAACAAAACGAGGCGTAGGCGCATGGCGGGATCAGTCCTGACAGGGGGTGACGGTCGCATGGGGCGGTAAGTATAACGTAAACTGCCATTTTGCTGTCGCATGACGGAACCCCGCATGACACGAGGCGCAGTGAAGGAATGCCTGATTCCGGCCGAGCTGGCCGGATACCGCTTCGACCAGGCGCTCGCCCGCCTGTTCCCGGAATACTCCCGCAGTCGTCTTACTCAATGGGTGCGCGACGGACAGGTGCTGCTGGATGAGCGTGCGCCGCGACCCCGGGATGCGGTCATGACCGGCCAGCGGGTGCGCCTGAACGCGGTGGAGGAGCCGCTCACGGGACTTGAGCCGGAAGCATTGCCGCTGGACATCGTGTATGAGGATGCGGCCCTGATTATCGTCAACAAGCCCGCCGGTCTGGTGGTGCACCCCGGTGCCGGCAATCCCGCCGGCACGCTGCAGAACGCGCTGCTGTATCACGCACCCGAGCTGGTACATGTGCCGCGCGCCGGCTTGGTGCATCGCCTCGACAAGGATACCTCGGGACTGCTGGCGGTGGCGCGCACCCTGGAAGCGCACACGTGTCTGGTGGCGGCGCTCGCGGACCGCCGCTTCGAGCGCGAATACGAAGCACTGGTGAATGGCGTCATGACCGGCGGCGGTACCGTGGATGCGCCGATTGCACGCCACGGCGTGGACCGCAAGCGCATGAGCGTGCGCGACGGCGGCCGGAAAGCCGTGACCCATTACCGGGTGATCCAGCGTTTCCGCGCCCATACCCATGTGTCCGTGAAACTGGAAACCGGACGCACTCATCAGATCCGCGTGCATTTCGCCCACATTCACCATCCGCTGGTGGGTGATCCGGTGTACGGGCGCCGGCTGGTGATTCCCGCCGGCGCGAGCCTCACACTCACTGAGGCCTTGCGCGCGTTCAAGCGGCAGGCATTGCATGCGCGGCGCCTCGGTTTACCGCATCCCGCAAGCGAAGAAGTCATGCGCTGGGAAGCGCCGCTGCCGCCGGATATGCAGCATTTGTTGCGCGCCCTGGCGGCGGATTCACCCGGGCACTCCGTGCATGCTGAATGACTGGATCATTCCGGATTGGCCGGTGCCCCATAACGTGCGCGCGCTGAGCACCACGCGCACCGGCGGCGTGAGCACGGGCGTCTATGCCTCGTTCAATCTCGGCGCGCATGTCGGCGACGATTCCGCGGCGGTGGTGGAAAACCGGCGGCGTTTGCGTGAGACCCTGGGTTTGCCGCACGAGCCGTGCTGGTTGCATCAGGTGCATGACGCTCGGGTCGTGCGTCTGGAAGGTGCAGCAATTACTGAATCTGCCGACGCGGCGGTTTCCAGCAAAGCCGGCGAAGCCTGTGTCGTCATGACAGCGGACTGCCTGCCGGTACTGTTGTGCGACGCAGCCGGAAAAACCGTGGCCGCCGCCCATGCCGGCTGGCGCGGCATATCGGCGGGTGTGCTGGAGGCGACAGTCGCGGCCATGCAGATAGAACCCGGAGAAATTCTCGCCTGGTTGGGTCCCGCCATCGGGCCGCAAACGTATGAGGTGGGCGAGGATGTGCGCGCAGCGCTGGCGCAAGACCGGCCTGAAGCGGAACAGACGTTTGAACCGTCGTGCTCCGGCAAATGGTTCTGCGACCTCTACGCCCTGGCGCGGCTGCGTCTGCGGTCGGTAGGCGTGCGGCATATATATGGTGGTGGATTCTGTACGTTCACGGAATCCCGGCGTTTCTTCTCCTATCGCCGCGATGGAGAATGCGGGCGTATGGCGACGTTGATTTGGTTGGAAGGATGATAAGCGGCTTCGCCGCGTGAATTGATGCCGGTTCCGTCGCTTCCGGCATCCTGCCTCCCGCGACACTTGTGCATCCATGTACATCGCGCACCGGCAAGCAGGTTCATTTTCTTGTTACGCAACAAGAAAGTGGACGAAAAGAAGCGCGCTCCGATAAGTCTGCGCTTGCTTGCGCACAGAATCGTCCCTGATTGCCTGACCAGGGCGGACATCCCTGTCCGCCCGCTCGTCGCGGTGCGACGAGCCCTCGCTGCTCGCGTCCTCGGGGCAGCCCTCACAGAGCATCCATGTCGGGGTCGGGCTGGCTCGCCATCCCTGGCTTCGCCCATGCACTGTTGAGAGGGGGTTTAGCTCCGGACTTTACCGACTCTGATATAAGGTTGGTTGCAAGAGCGCAGTAGCATAATTGGTTATGTCGCCCTCTGCATCGGCCTGCTGCGGCGTGATTCCTCTCAATGTAGGCCCGAGCCCAGTCATACACACTGGCAGTGATATTCATAGGGGCTGGCTTTGGAATAAAGCCAGCCGTTAGGAAAATGGCTTATGGATTATGTAATGGAGCATCCACAGTTGCATAACCCGCGCCGCTTCTCGCTGGCGACCCGCGATGCCCATGACCTCTATCGCCGTTTTGGTTTCCGGCCGCTGGCGCGGCCGGAGCGGGTGATGGAGATACGCAATGACGATGTTTACCGGCAACAGTGATTTGGGAGTGGTTATGCAGTTCTCGAAGTTAGTGCGTCTGGCTCAGGGTCTGTTGTGGTTGGGCGTATTGGCGGCTTCCGCCAGCGCCGCGGCGGCAGCGGCTAAACCAGCAACCACGGCAGCTGCGCAGCGCGCTCGCTCATGGTCTCCTCCCGTCCATGTGGTGGTGGTGATCGAGGAAAATAAATCGTTCGCAACGATTATCGGCAGTGCCGATGCGCCCTATATCAATGAACTTGCGAGCCAAGGCCTGCTGTTCATTGACGCCCATGCGGTGATGCATCCCAGCGGGCCGAATTACGTGGCGCTCTTTTCCGGGTCCAACCAAGGTTTGACGGACGATTCCTGCCCCCACGATTTGAGCGGCCCGAATCTGGCAAGCGAATTACTGGCAAAAAGGCTGAGCTTCGCCATCTACTCGGAAAACCTGCCTGCCGTTGGCTATGCGGGCTGTTCAGGCTCCGGCGGGCTCTATCGGCGCAAACACAATCCGGTGGTGGACTGGCAGGCAGCGGGTCTGCCGGCTGCGCTCAATCAGCCATTCCGCAATTTCCCGCGGGATTATTCCAAATTACCGACGGTGGCTTTCGTGATCCCCAACATGATGGACGACATGCACGACGGCACCATTGCAGAGGGTGACGCCTGGTTGGGGGCGCACATGAGCAAATATGTCCGCTGGGCCAAGAAACACAACAGTCTGCTGATCATCACCTGGGATGAAAGCGATGCACGCAGTATGACGAATCAGATACCACTGATTGTCGTTGGCGCGCGCGTCAAACCTGGTCGCACTGGCCAGTATGTGGCCCATTACAGCGTGCTGCGCACCATCGAAGACTTCTACGGTCTTAAACCGCTGGGTCTAAGCGCCAATACGAAACCGGCTGCACTTTTCCCATGATTCAGTGCTGATTGGTTGTGGCGGATGCATTTGTGAGGCCGCTGTTATTGCATACGGAGATGTTGTAGTGCTTTATGCCGCTGTCCGAACGCGAATCGTGCGGAATTCGCCCTTCGTTCACCGCAGTTAATGCGCGCTTATCAAAAGAAGCGTCGCCGCTCAACGCAATCAGATGGACGTTTGAAATTTTCCCGTGCGCGTATTTGTATCCGATCTCCACACAAGGCGGCTTTGGTGGAGCGATGGTTGTATCTGTGGAGACGTATCTGGTTTCTGCTTTTGGACACACGACCTGTCCCAGGCCAAAGCAGACAGGCACGCGCAAACTGAAAGTTTTATCCTTGAGCCAAACCGGTGGCTTGGGAAAGGAAATGGTTTGCAGTTCGTACAGCACAGCTTGATCTAAGGCTCGGTTGTCGCTACTGCTTTCTATCTTCGCATCAAAAACTGAGCCGTTTCGGTAGCTGAAGCTCGCCACAACCACCCCCGTAGCACCAACTATTATTGCTCTTTGTGGATATTGGATATGAGTTTGCAGTTCCTCTTGGATTGTCCTGAACAGACTTATTTCCACGGGATACACTGTAACTTTCATTTCAAATTCATGTGGTGTTTCGGTATTCAGCCCTTGTGCTTGGGGCGGAGAGATGGACAATATTTGTTCGAGAATCGCAGCATCCAGCAGTTTCGAACCGGTGGATATCAGGATGGTGGGTGATCGGAGGTGCCCGTTGTCATAAGTGAAAAGAACGATGGCATTTCCGCCTGGAAAATTCTCTTTGGAGGCGTTCTTTGGATAGTGAATGCTATCTTGGACCACTTTGCCTAGTTCATTGACCCATTTCGGATTGTCCCAATAGGGAACGGCGGGAGTAGTGGCACAGCCAGCAAGCACGCCCGTGATGCCGAACGCCATCAGAAGTTTTGTCCGCATGACTGCACCCCACCGCTGTGATTAGGCCGGATAATTCTAGTCTTCAAAGGCATAAGCATCCATGCAAAGCGTGCGGTCGAAGCTGTGATGCAGCCGTTTTGCCTGTACGCCGCCGGCACCCAATGCCACGAACAGCGGCAGGAAATGTTCTTCCGTGGGGTGATTGCGGGCCGCCTGGGGGGCGCGCCGGCGGTAATCGAGGAGCGCGTCCCGGTCGCCGCGTGTCAGGGTATCGTGCAGCCAGGCGGCGAAATCCTCATAAGGCTGCTGATCGCCGGCTGGATGGAAATACTCACGCAGATTGTGGGTGGCGCCGCCGCTGCCGATGATGAGCACGCCCTGTTCGCGCAGCGGGTTGAGCGCGTCACCGAGTTTCAGATGGTGGGCGGGACCCAGGGATGTTTGCAGCGATAATTGCAGCACCGGGATGTCGTGCTGCGGGTACATGAGCAATAGCGGCACCCAGGCGCCGTGATCCAGGCCGCGTACCAGATCAACGCCCGCCGCCGTTCCGAGCAGATGCGCTACCTCTTTGGCAAGGTCATGGCTGCCGGGCGCCGGATAGCGCAGTTCGTAGAGCGGCGCGGGGAAGCCATAGAAATCGTGAATGGTATCCAGGTGCATCGCTCCGGTGACACTCGGGGCCGGCGTTTCCCAGTGCGCGGAAATTACCAAGATGGACTCGGGTTTGGGTAGGATATCGCCAAGATTCCGCAGAAAACCGTGAGCCGGCTGTGTGACGTCCACCGCCAGCATGGGGGAGCCGTGGGATACGAACAGGCTGGGGAGTCGCCGTGCAGCCATGGGCTATTCCATGACCATGGCCGGTTGTTTTTTGCCGGCTTGCTCGCCATATTTCGGCTGTTTCATGAAAAATACCAGTGGAATCGCCGCCAGACTGATGAGCATCATCAGTTTGAAATCATCATTGAAACTGATCATCGCTGCCTGCCGGGTGACCAGTCCATTGATGATAACCAGATCATGGGGGTTATGCAGATTCATCGAGGCCATGGGTGAGAGTGCCATGGCCTGGTTGTAAGGGTTGATGTGCGCAGCCAGCACTTCGTGATTGATCTGGGTGTTGCGGCTCAGCAGGGTGAAAGCAATGGAAATGCCCACGCTGCCGCCGATGTTGCGGATGAGGTTATAGACGCCGGTACCTTCGGTGCGCAGTGTGCTGGGCAGGGTCGAGAAAGCCACGGTCATCAGCGGCACCATCACCTGTCCCATGCCCAGCCCTTGCACAAACCCGGTCCAGACGATGGCCCAGGTATCAATCTGGGTGTCGAAGTGGCTCATGAAATACATGGACAGCGCCATGACGGCGAGTCCTGCGACCATGTTGAAGCGTGGATCCATTTTGCTGGACAGCCGTCCCACCAGCATCATGGAAATCATGGTGCCGATACCGCGCGGCATGAGCACCAGACCGGTGATGATGACCGGATAATCAAGCAGGTTCTGTACGAAAGGCGGGATCAGCGCCATCACCGAAAACAGACTGATGAATACGATAAAGCCAATTACATTGCCCAGGACGAAATTTCGATCCTTGAACAACTTGAGTTCGATATAGGGATGCTGTTCCGCGAAGGCATGGATAAAGAACAGCCACAGACCGGTGAGTACCAGGGCAAATTCGATGATGATTTCCGCCGAGCTGAACCAGTCCTTTTGCTGGCCGCGGTCCAGCATCATCTGTAAGGCGCCGATGGCTATGCTCATGAACAGAAAACCCCAGCCGTCGAATGTGCGTGTCTTGCTGATTTGTGTTTCATGCACATACGCCAGTGTCATGAGCACTGCCAGTGCGCCGATGGGGATGTTGATCCAGAATACCCAGCGCCAGGAGTAATATTCCGTGAGGTAACCGCCGAGAGTGGGTCCCAGTATCGGTCCCAGCATGATGCCGATGCCGAAGATGGCCATGGCCATGCCGTGCTTTTCGCGCGGGTAGCTGTCCAGCAGAATAGCCTGGGAGATCGGCACCATGGAGGCGCCGAACAGACCTTGCAGCACGCGCAGCAGCACGATTTCGGTGAGCGACGTAGCGGTACCGCACAAGAACGAGGCCGTTACGAAGCCCAGCATGCTGATGAGATAGATGCGCTTGCGGCCAAAACGGCCGGCGAGCCAGCCGGTGGGCGGCGTCATGATGGCCGCACCCACGATATAAGAGGTGAGTACCCAGGATATCTGGTCCTGGGTGGCGGAGAGCGTGCCTTCCATGTCGGGCAGGGCCACATTGGCAATCGTGGTATCCAGCACCTGCATGAGGGTGCCCAGCATCACCGCAATGGTGATCATTGCGGTGTGTTGTTCACCGCCGACGGGTTTTCGCAGACTGAAGTTCATGCTCGCCGTCAGTGGGCCGAGGCACCGCTCATGCCGAACAGCGGGTAGTAATGGGTGTCAATGGTTACTTCTGCGCTCATGCCGGCGCGCAGATCCGGACCGCCCGGCCTGGTGTCAATAAGGATGCGCACCGGAATGCGTTGCACCACTTTCACCCAGTTACCCGTGGCATTCTGTGCCGGTAATACCGAGAATACCGAGCCGGTACCCGGGGAGATGCTGACCACGGTGCCTTGCCAGGTGCGGTCGGGGTAGGTATCCACAGTTATTGTTGCCTTGTCACCCACGTGAATATGGGTCAGTTGGGTTTCCTTGTAGTTTGCGTTTACCCAGCGCTCTCCGCCCATGACCAGTGCAAATACCGACCGTCCGGCCGTCACGATGTCGCCGGGCTTTATATTCACTTCCGTTACCACACCGGCAGCCGGTGCCTTGATGGTGGTGTAGGACAGCTCCAGTCGCGCCCGGTCGCGCACTGCCACGGCCTGCTGGTATGCCGCCTGGCGAGTGATAGGCTGGCCGGCATTGCCGCCCAAACCGGCTTCGATTTGCGCAATCTGTGCTTGCAGCGCTACGGCTTTCTGTTCCGCCATGGTGAGATTGGTCTTGATGTCATCCAGACGCGCAGCGGGAACCACGTCGCGTTTTTCAAGGTTAGTCTTGCGCCGCACATCGCGCTTCAGGTATGCCACGCTTGCTTCCGCACTACGCAGCTCCGCCCGTGCGGCGCGCAGCGCCTGTATCTGTGCGCGTATCTGGTCGCTGACGGTTTTCAGGTTGGCATCGGCCTGATTCAGGGCCAGTTGGAAGGGTTGGGGGTCAATCTTGAGCAGCACCTGACCCGGAGCCACAGCCTGATTTTGCATCACAGGCACGGCCTTTACACGGCCGGAAATCTGCGGGGCCACGCTGACCTGATTGGCGTAAATATAGGCATTGTCGGTGCTTTGGTAGCGTGTGGAGTGTGCCCAGTACCACAGCCCCAGGATGATGAGCAGCAGAGGCAATATCACCATCAGCAGCAGTCGGCCGGCGCGTGGATTTTTGAACAGACGCTTGAAAGCACTCATGGCTTTTGACATCCCTTTTGGGCGGTAGCATAATGGACTGGACGGTCTAGTCTAATTTGACGAGCATCCCATGTCAATCGAAGCACTGCGATTCAGGCATCGAGCACACAGACGAATTCTTGCCGGCGTTGGCTTGCCGCTGGTGACGATCGCTATGTTACTGGTAGCCGCGCCGGCATTGTGGGCGGATACCCTGGGTCAGGCCTTCTCGCAGGCCTATAACAGCAACGCTGCGATTCGGGCCCAGCAGGCACAACTGCGTGCTTCGGGCTATCAGGTGGACCAGGCCCGGGCGGGCTACAAGCCGCAGATCAGTTTCGAGGCGGGCGTGGGCACCGCCCACAACGACCTGGCTTCGCCGTTTTTCCCCGTGAGCACCTATCCACAGAACACCAAAACTGCCGGCCTCATCATCACCCAGCCGCTGTACACCGGCGGCCAAGTGTCAGCCAATGTCAATGCAGCAGAAAACGCCCGGTCGGCACAGCTCGCCGAGCTGAGCGCCACGGAAGAGCAGGTGTTCTTGAACGTGGCAACGGCGTACACGGATGTGGTGCGCGATCAGGCGGTGCTGAAGCTCGAACAACACAATGTGAGGGTGCTCAACAAGCAACTCGGCGCCACCCGGGCGGAATTTGAAAACGGCGAGGTCACACATACCGATGTGGCCCAGGCCGAAGCGCGGCTCGCCGGTGCCGAAGCCTCCCTGATCCGTGCCCGGGGATCCCTGGCAGCGTCGCAGGCCGCGTATGTACGCATGGTGGGAGTGGCGCCGGGCACATTGGAGCAGCCTGTCATGCCGGAGGGGCTGCCCGCCACCGAGGCGGAGGCGGCACAGCTCGCGCAGAAGAATTACCCGGTACTTGCGGCGCGCTACGCCGAAAACGCCGCACAACAGCGGATCGCAGCGGTCAGTGGCAGGCAAAAACCCACCGTGGCGCTCACCGGGCAACTGCTGGAAGCGCGTGATCCGGAAATCGGCTTCAGCCGTATAGATACACGCTCCATCATGCTGACCTTTTCCATGCCTATTTACGAGGGTGGCGCACTGGATGCGGAGAAACACGCCGCCGAACAGCGTGCGGTCGCGAGAAACGATGATCTGCTGGACACACAACGTCAGGCCAGGCTCGATGCCGTGAATGCCTGGCAGGCCTATCAAACGGCCAATGCACAGCTGGCCGCAATTCACAGCCAGATACGGGCTGAACAAGTTGCCGCCAGCGGCGTTCGTGATGAAGCGGCGGTGGGCGAACGTACCACGCTGGATGTGCTCAACGCCGACCAGGAACTGCTGAATGCACGCGTGAACCTGGTTCGCGCGCAACGGGATCAACTGGTGGCGGCTTATGCTCTCAAGGCCGCCACCGGCCGGCTCACCGCGGATGCGTTGCATCTCCCGAATGCAACTGTTTCCGCACACCAGCCATGATGTGCCGGCGTCAGGAGGAAATTGCATGAACCCTGCTCCCGATAATCCGGCCAAACGCGAAGTCATTCTCTATGCCGCCAGCAAAATGTTTCTTGAAGTGGGTTTCGGTGCCGCCAGCATGGATGCCATCGCCAACGCGGCCAAGGTTTCCAAGCAGACGGTTTACAACCATTTCGGCTCAAAGGAAGAATTGTTTGCCGCAATGGTGCGGGGTTCGTGTGATCAGATGATTTCTGCATTTACGGAAGCCACCAAGGACGATAATCCAGAGAAGACACTGCGCACCATCGCCCACCTTTTCATGTCGATGATTTCCTCGAAAGAGAAGCAATCCCTGCGCCGCATTCTTATGGCGGAGGCGCCGCGCTTCCCCGAGCTTGCGCGCATTTATTACCAATCCGGTCCGGAAGTGACCCGCAAGTTCATCGCGGATTATCTGTCCGAGCAGACCAGGCGCGGGGTGCTCAGGGTGGATAATCCCCGCATCACCGCGGAACAGTTCTTTGGCATGCTTTACAGTTGCTGGATGCGAGTGGATTGGGGCATGGAGCCGCCGCCTTCCAGGGAAATACAGGAGAAATATATAGACAACGCCGTGGCCATGATCGCGAAAGCCTGCCGTGCATAAACTGCCAATGCGTGTGCCCGGGCAAACAATGAAAGCCACCCCCGCGGGTCGTGTATTGCGTTTATCGGCAGACAAGCCGGGTCGGATCGCGGTCATGGCCCTGTTGCTTGCCGGACTTTCCGCCTGCGCCGTCGGCTCCGGCTACCGGAGGCCGGCACCGCCTGCGGTGAAGGGCTACATCGCTGTGCCGATGGCGCCTGCGATTCCCCCCGCCCAATCCGTTGCCGGTCTCGCAGCCGGTGCGCAGCGGTTCTCGAATGGCGCAAACGTCAACCCGGAATGGTGGATGAATTTCGGTTCGCCGGCCCTGGACGAGCTGGTAACCCAGGCATTGGCGCACAACCCGGACCTCACTGCCGCTCGGGCCACGCTGGAGGAAGCCCAATATAATTTGGGGTAAGTAAATCTCGTGATGGATTGAGTAATTATCAGCCAATTTGGCACGTAAAAATGCAGTTTCGTGATTGACGCCGGGCGGGCGGTCCGGTACGGTTCACGCGGTTTTATTCTCGGGAACCCCCGCTGGACGCACTGCCAGACCTGTTGAAACTGCCCGGGTATCGGACGCTGGATTTTCACGAGGAGTCCGGCGCTTACCACATCCGGGTGGAGACCCTGGCGTTACCGAACCATTGCCCCGCGTGCCACTCCCGGGATTTCACCGGCTTCGGCCGACGCACCCAGGTAATCCGGGATAGGTCCACTCACGGCAAGTGGGTGGGCCTGTATGTGGACACCCGGCGCTTTCGCTGCAAGGGCTGCGGGCGGGCGTTCTATGAAGCGCTGCCGGCGGTCTACCCGAAACGCCGCATTACCGCCCGGTTGATCGCGTGGCTGGAACCCCTGACCCTGCGCCAGACCTTTGTGCACCTGGCCGAGGAGACGGGCTTGAGCCGCATGACCATCCGTGGGGTGTGCGATGACTACGCCGCGCGGTTGGAGCAAGCCCGTACCCTGGATACGCCGGTCTGGCTCGGTATGGATGAAATCCATCTGCTGCGACGGTCACGGGCGGTGTTCGCCAATCTGGAAACCGGCCACGTCCTAGACCTGCTCCCGGACCGGCACAAACCAACCGTGATCCGGTTTCTCCCATCCCTGCCGAACCCGGAGCGCATCCGGGGCGTGGCAATGGACATGTGGTTGCCCTATCGGCAGGCGGTTCAGGCGGCGCTGCCGGGAGCCGCCATTGTGGTGGACAAGTTCCATGTTTTGCGGCTCGCAGATTTCGCCTTGGACCGCATCCGCAAAGACATTGGGCAGACGTTGCCCAAAAATCAGCGGCGCGGGCTGCTGCGCGATGCCAAGGCCATGCGCAAGCGGGAATCCGCCCTCACCCCCACGCAAGTGCTCCGGCTGTCGCTGTGGTTTGAGAACCACCCATTGCTCAAGAAAGCCTATGGCGCGCGGCAGGCGTTCTATGCCCTCTATGACGCTGCGGACCGCCGCGAAGCGGAGCAGCGCTGGCAAGAGTGGGAGCGCACCTTGGACCGAGAGCCGGTGCCGGCCTTTGGGCAGTTCCGGACCACCGTTCGGAACTGGGCACCCCACATTTTCACCTACTTCGATCACCGCATCACCAATGCCGCCACCGAATCCGCCAACAATCTGATCCGCATCGCCAACCGCCTGGGCCGCGGTTACAGCTTTCCGGTGATCCGCGCCAAGATCGTGCTCGAACCACATGCCGCCCAAGTCAAGCGTATCGTGTTCCAACCCCGACCAAAACAGGACTAGACACGGACCGCTGATCTGATGTATATGGCCACGGTAACGGCAGATAAAGACGAGTTCAAGATCCTGTCGCAGTGGGTGAACACCACGGAACTGTTGCGCTTGATCAAAGCGGGAGAATGGAGTTGAAAGGCCGGGTTTGTGGTTCTCAATAAAGTGGCGCTCTACGTCACCCGGTCGAAGGGAGAGGAGTCTCCGTATCCTCATCTTCTACAAACATTTGAAATTCTAACGAGGCCATAACTGCTGATGCGGGTGAACTGCTTGAGGCCATTGGCGCCTTTCATCAAGTGTTGGAAAGGTTTGGGTGCGCCGCTCAAGCTGCCCTTTGATTCCGGGGCCAGTCAGTCCAATCCATCAGTTTGAGGGACTTATATCTGACAGGGAGGGGGCGCAGCCATGATCTCGTCATAATTTCATCACATCTAACCAGCCTTCTATCCCTGAAAACCATGTGCTCGTTCCAAATCCCCTATTTCTTGGGCGTCCGCTCTGCCCAGCCCCCCATGGCTCGGAGAGTGGGTGTAGTATTATCCTTATACTAGCTGGACTCCAACAACGGACGCTAGAGTAAGAGGATTCATGAAGAAATACCCACGCATCTTAATATCCATCGTGCTTATCGGGACAAGTCTTGTGCTCACCTCTGTCAGCGCCGCGAATGTTGTACGCGTCAACATGTTACTTACAGCTTGGTTTAATGCTGGTTTTGGTATGACAAGTGAACATGCGGGCGGCATACCGCAGAACGTAATGATACCTGTTCTTGAAGTGTTTGATGCCAAGGGGAATGCTACGCTGTTTGCAGCGGGACAGGACGAAGCAGAGAAAGCGTTGAAGGATCTACCTGCCAAGCTGAAAAACCTACGTTCCTTAACAGGTTATCAGTCTGCTAACAAACTTTTCACACTAATGAAAGATGATAAGGGACAGCCTTTTAAGGCGGTTCAATTGGACAAATCATTGCCAACAGTCGTTTATATTGGTCTAAGTACATGTAAGTCTTGCGTGCTCGTACATAAAGATCTGAATAACTTCCTTCACATGCATCCAAAATTAAGAGCTAATGTTCTGGATGTGAGCATCGAGTGTCCACAATGTCCACAGCATAACTAGTTCTCTGACATGGAGGATAAAAACCATGAAAGCTAATCTTCGTAAGACACTTTTTGGTGTCGCTCTTTTCACGGCTCTAGCGTTTAGCAGCACTGGGGCATGGGCAGCCTGCAGTTGTGGCGTCGGCTGCTGTTGCACTAGCAGCGGTTGTATTTGTGGTATTTGCTGTCTCTGTCAATTCTAAGATAACTACGTTTAATAATTTAAGTATCAAACCAACTATTAGAAAAAGCCCCTGATGCGCGCGCCCTCACATGGGCGCTTTTTCTATATTTTATGGCCAACTATGCACTACTTGTAATAACTGCAATACGGCGCAATTCTGGTCAAGCGTTATTCATCATCTTGGCTATGACATCGAGTATGATGCTTTACGGCTTGTTGTCTGCCCTTCATCAAAGTTTTGTCACCTCACACACATCATTTCCAGGGTCAAATCTTTTAATAGTCTTAAGCAAGCATGAATCTTTACCACTTTCCTACTGGCAAAAGCTTGCCAACAATCCAGATATCAAAGTTGTTTGCCCGGTATCAAGCAGCGCATTTTATTATCAGTTCCCACGCAACACCGTGTATGTTGGGATTGTAGATCCACAGTCTTATCTGAAATTATTTCCAGATCTTAAATTAGTTGAAGCCCAAAAACTCGCGTGGCTAACGGACAAAACTGGAGCTATTGTATCTGAATCTTTAGCAGAGAACTTTCACTGGCAAGTTGGATCAGTTATTCCCTTGCTTCCTTCCAGCTCCACATTTCATAGTCCCCTATATGTTAAGGTTGATGGAATCATTCCCTCTTCAGAAAATAATAAAATTATTATTGGGCAATTATTGATCCATCTTGAATATTACAAGCACTGGCTACCGCCAGATTTTGGTAATTTCGTTGTTTACGTAGTATCGATAAAATCAACTTCCAATCCAACCGTAGTTTCGCAGTCCATTGATTATTATTTTAGAAATTATCCATATCCTACCACTACACAACCATACGATATTTTGATGCAGCAGTGGGTTAATCGTATAGGAAATGTAAGTATTTACTCGATAATAGCAATCGCAATCTGCGTAATCAGTATTGGCCTAGCGATCGCTACTGCTGTAGTGCAAGAAGTTCGTCAGCGACTATATGATTATGCACTTATGTTAGCTTTAGGATTCACGAAGCAAAACATCATATTTCTATTATTTATTGAACACGCATTCTTGATGATGGTTGGATTCACATTAGGCATGATTATTGCAGTCATTGCTACTCACTTTATACACCCAGAAATGTTGCCATATTTTTATATCGATTTACACAGTGTGATTATTGGTGGTTGCATTGCAATCGCGACATTGTTTTTCACCTTAATGGTTCCAATACTTGCGCTTCTCAAGCTGCAGCCCAAAGCCGCACTACGAGGCATGTAGTGATACATCGGTCCCTAAAATATATTACTGCATCTATCTGGCTTAGTTTTGTGTATCTTGTCTCCAGGCCGGGTTCAGCTATCGTAACAGTCATCGCTTTTTCTGCATCGGTTGTTGTGTTTCTTTCGATGTTCGCACTCCGGCAAAGTTACGCACAGGCATTCTCTAATAGCGGAAGTAACCGCATAGCTGTAATACTATCATCTGGTGTAAAGAATGAAACTGATAGCATGATTCCAGCTCGTCTAATTAGCGACATAAATCAGATATCAGGAACTTCCGGTTCCAATACGAGTTTTTTGTT
The DNA here is from genome assembly GCA_021792635.1 of Natronospirales bacterium. Taxonomy (GTDB): domain Bacteria; phylum Pseudomonadota; class Gammaproteobacteria; order Natronospirales; family REEB76; genus REEB76. Next base: position 95,950 of record JAJYUH010000005.1, read on the forward strand.
GGCTCCAGAAATTGTGTCTTCACTTCGGGTTGAATACAAATCTACAAATATACCAGCAACTATACTATTTCGGGGTATTACGCCGGGATATTGGAGAATGCATCCATTTATTCGAGTAATCGCGGGCAGAAGTTTTAATTCCGGAGTCGATGAGGTAATTGTCGGTAAACAAGCAGCGTTACGTTTCAAGAATTTACAGATTGGTGACTATGTGAAGGCTGCCGATCGAAGATGGCAGATTGTTGGAGAGTTTACTGCAAATCATTCGTTATTTGAATCCGAAGTTTGGACAGATAGCGCTGATCTTCAAGACGCACTACATCTCGGTAATAACTATTCAGCGCTACTAGTAGAGTTAGCGGATGCACGCAGCATTGGAATGCTTAGAAAAAGGCTAAACAAAATACCAAATACAAGTATCTCTGTTGTGTCAGAGAAAACCTACTACAAGGGACAAGCAGCGCATACATTGGAATTTATGTCTCTAATTGCAATAATAATTACCGCCGTTATGGGTGTTTCGGCAACTCTCACATCAGCTAATATATTGCGTAATGCAATACGAACACGAACTCGCGACATGGCAACGTTAGGAGCATTAGGATATTCGCGCAGTTTTATTGCGGGATTTCTCATAATTGAAAATGTGACTTTGGGATTGCTTGGAGGTACCGCAGCTTCGGTTATCATCTATTTCACACTAAATCACCGCGAGTTTAGCACTATGAATTTCGGTGGTTCTTTGAATTCATCGTATCAGATTGCCTTTAATATCAGCATATCAACTTCTTCCATTACTTATTCAATCTTATATGCCGTCGTTATAAGTATTCTAGGCGCTTTTCCAGCTATATATAAAGCATTGAAAACTCCAATTGCTTTACAGATTCGAGATAATTGACCGGATTCAGTAAAGGCGCAGCTGAAGGGAAAGTAAACCGCGCGGAGAGCTATAACTGAATCTGGTGTACGGACGATTTGAAAAAGGCGGCGTACCTGCTGACAATGTGTTTACCAAGACCCATTTCAGCAAGAGGAGTACGCCATGAACGAATCTACTGTAGTTGCCTTTCTGAATCCAGAGGCACGGGTGGAAGACCCGCTGACGGAGCTACTGCGCACCGGCGCTCGACAGCTGATCCGGCAAGCGGTGGAAGCCGAGGTGGCTGAGTTGTTGGCCCGGTATGTAGGCGAGCGTGACGCGGCGGGTCGTGCGGCGGTGGTGCGCAACGGTCATCTGCCGGTGTCAATTTTCACCGAATGGAGCCACGGTGTTTTCAGCTAATGGAGCCAGGTGATTTTCAGGTAATGGCACCAGTGGATTTTCACTAATGGAGCCAGTGGCGAGGGGGATCTGAGGCTCGAACGTTTTCTTTAGCGGTAGGCTGCCGGCTTTTTGCCGGGAGCCGCCATGAGCAAGAGGACGTTTGAGAGGTATCAGTACCGACAGATCCTGGTGCGGCTGCGGGACTGTCTAGATTTTCGTGTTTTCTGGGCCATACCCTTAATGAGGAGGACCTGGTATGGCAATACGATCCGAGGTATTAGACGAGCTGCTGCAGGGAGCCGATTCCAAGCAGCTGTTTGAGAAGGACGGCTTGCTCACGGAGCTGAAGAAGGCACTGGCCGAGCGCATGCTGAACGCTGAGATGGATGAGCATCTCAAGGCGCACGATGCGCCGGAGGGCGGCGTACGCAATCACCGCAATGGCTACAGCGACAAAACAGTGCTGAGCGAGAATGGCAAGCTACCGCTATCGATTCCGCGGGACCGGGCGGGGACGTTTGAACCGGCGCTGATTGCCAAGTACCGACGGCGGCTGCCGGGATTCGATGCCAAGTTGCTCTCGCTGTATGCGCGCGGCATGACGGTGCGCGATATTCAGGGGCATCTGGAGGAACTCTATGGGGTGGAGATCTCCCCGGCGCTGATCAGCAGCGTCACCGACGCGGTGGTGGAGGAAGTCGGTGCTTGGCAGAATCGACCGCTGGAACCGGTCTACCCGGTGGTATTTTTTGATGCCTTGCGTGTCAAGATCCGCGACGAAGGCCTGGTGCGCAACAAGGCGGTGTACCTGGCGCTCGGGGTGCGTGGTGATGGCACCAAGGAGATCCTGGGGCTTTGGATCGAGCAAACCGAGGGTGCCAAGTTCTGGCTGCGGGTGATGAACGAACTCAAAAACCGCGGCGTGCTGGATATACTGATTGCCGTGGTGGATGGCCTCAAAGGCTTTCCCGAAGCGATCACTGCGGTGTTTCCCGAGGCCCAGATTCAGACCTGCATCGTGCACCTGATCCGCCACTCGCTCAGCTGTGTGAGCTGGAAAGAGCGCAAGCCCGTGGCCACCGCCTTGAAGGAGGTCTACCGGGCCAAAGATGCCGAGGCAGCGCGCGTGGCTTTAGAGGCCTTTGCCGAGGGCCCCTGGGGACGGCGCTATCCGGCGATTGCCGACAGTTGGCGCCGGCATTGGGAACAGGTCATTCCGTTTTTTGCTTATCCTCCGGAAGTGCGGCGGCTGATTTACACGACCAACGCCATCAAAAGCCTGCACAGCCAGGTGCGTCGCGCCGTGCGGGTGCGCGGGCATTTCCCCAACGACGAAGCGGCCACAAAGTTGATCTATCTGGTCCTGCGCGAAGTCTCCAAGGATTGGACCAGGGCGGCACGCGATTGGTCCGCCGCTCGTACCCAGTTTCTGCTACTGTTTGGAGAGCGTTTCAGTGCGGCACTTTACTAACGAGGGCCCACACACAAAATTCTGGATAGGCTCGCGGCTGCGCCAGGGGTGTCACTTTTCGCCTTAATGGCGCCACCTGGAAGGGCCATTATTGGGACTCGAACAGGCTTTAAGCGTGCGTGTTTTTATATCTAGGGTATCCGGATTTTCTGGTTGATTTTGGCTCTCAAAAGTCCCTACCTGACAATCTCTTCTCGGTTGATCGTTTCCGAGCCTATGGCAGGATTTCTGAGCCGTCCGGTAGCGGATCGCCGTCTTACCGATTGGCTAAAGGAAGTGCCGACACTCGTTGGCATCCGCACGCTCGATCACTTTATTGCTTCCCATTGACTGAATGCGCTTGGGCAACCAATTGTCTTAGTATCGAGTCAATCACGGCTAGCTGTGATTCAAAAGGTGTAGTCCGTGGTCCCGTAGGGCGTGGTCATGTCGCCGTCGGCGTCGTAGCTCGCGCTGTAGACCACCGTCCCGGCACTGTCGGTCACGCTCGCCACCGCATACGGGTGGTTGGGATCATAATCGGTTTGTTGGCGACGGCGAGGCTATCGGTCATGTTGGTACCCACCACCCTTCCATCAGAAATTCTCAATCGGCCGCCCTGTGATGCGATCCACGAAGGGCGCCTGCGGGCAACGTACGTGGAGCTTGCGGATCAAATCGTCCGCCTCCCTCATCATCAGACTGATGTAAATCTTTTTTCCACCCGGACCAACGACGTAAGCGTTTTGTCGCGTCAGCAGGATTTTCTGTATCTCGGTATACGCAAACCGCACCGGCCGCCAACGCTGGCGGTATATCCCATGGTCCGTAAGCATGATCTCAATTAAAAACACATAAATCGTTCTAATGAATATGCACAAGAGCATCGCAATAAGTACCCAAAAAGTAATTAAATCCTTTAGTTTTATATGGGTACTCGAATCTATTAACGTTATGCCATAAACAACCACACCGAAGGATAAGATTGTCCCAAAATAAAAAAACCATTTCAGGTAGCTTGGGAACGCATAGACATCCAGGCCGCCCACCGACTCGTGGCGACTCCGCCCGGCCAGCCAGGCAAACACCAGAAACGCCAGGGAGGCAAGCAGATACGCGCCGATTACACCCATCGGTACTTCATCCGGTCAAGAACGGTTTGCGTTTCACGGACCGCCTCCCGCTTGTGAGCTCAGAGTGATTCGTAGCGCACCGCCCGCACCGGCCAAGACGTGCCCTTCCGTAAAATCCAGCCGGTGCAGATTCACGGCGGTCGTCTGGTCGAGCGACTGCACCGCCCTCCCGGCATCGTCCGCCGAGGTCGCCGCATGCGCCCCCAGACCGCCGATGGCGGCCGCGGCCACATCCGTCAGGCTGCGCACGCAGCCGTAGTTGAGCTCCTGCCGGGCAATCTCGGCGCTGGTATTGACCCCGACACTCAAGCCGGTGTCGAGGGTCGCAGCAATCAAATCCCGTTCCACCGCGACCGCCGCCGCCGGATCATCCAAGAGACCGGCCACGCCACCGGCTAATCCATCAATCAATGCATCATGAACCAGTTGACTTCCGCGATCACCGTTGAGATAACCATTCACAAGACCGAACCCTATGCCGATCGCAGTGCCAGCAATAGCAGAGACTGGATCCTGTCCACTCGGGTCCATGCGGTCAACGGGATCGTCGAGCACGTAACTGTAGAGATTGCTGCTGCCGCCCTGGAACAGCACCGGATCGGGCTGCAGCCAGGTGCCCGTGGCCGCATCGTAGTCACGCGCGCCAAAATGCACCAGATGCGTCAGCGGGTCATAGAGCCCGCCCGCGAACCCGAACGGCTGGAACCCGGGGTTGGTGTCCTGGGTGACGTTGCCCCAGGCGTCGTAGCGGAGTTGCTGAACCACCGCGCCGGTACTTGCATCCACAATCAGCACCGGGCTGCCCACCTGGTTGGAGATCACCCGATACACCACCCCGCCCTTGATGATGTAATCCGGCACGTTCGGCCGCGTACCATAGACAAACTGCTCGACGATCTGGCCCGCAGCGTCCATCTCGGCAATCGGCTGCAACTGCCCGTCATACAGAAATCCTTCGGTCAGTTTGCCGTTCACTTCCTTGCCCACCAAGCGGTTCTGTCCATCATAAATGTAGGAGCTAAAACCAAGCAATCTTAAACCCGGTTCGAGCCCCCGTTATCCACATGTCCAGGTGGCGCCATTACGCCGAAAATCCCTGGCTCCATTAGGGCGGAAAGTGACAACTGGCTAATGCTTCGCCGCTCCGGCCGGTTTGCGCAGGCGCACGACCGCGCAATTCAATGCATAGCTATTCGGCCCATTCGGATGCAGAGTCAATGGTGGCAGATACCGAGTTCTCTGCGCAATCGAGCGGCGCGCCCGGGGATCCGGTACCACCTGGACGGTGAAGCGGAACGATGCCAGGGTCCATTCCACGCTTGGCTTGCCCGGCTTCTTCACGATCGTCGGATCGCGCATCCTCAGCGTGATCTTCATGCCCCGCAGTTTGAAGCTCCGCGTCAGCCCATACTGAGGATAGCGTGTACAGGCACCGAGAATATCAGGGATCAAAAACCGCCCCCGGCTGTCCCAGTCACCATACGGTTCTTGTCTCTCAACCAATAAATTGTAGTAATGTACTGGCGTCGAAAGAGGTTCTCCACGTTTCGCATGATATAGCGCGGACAGGATGCATTCAAAATCCCCGGAATAGTCGAAATTGGGGTCGGTATATAAATACGTATGGCACCGCAACCGATAGAGCTTTCTCCCATCGGTACCATAGATCGGCAACTCCAGACCCGCATGCGGGCCATCCTTGAACGTGTAGTGTCGCTCCACGGGGCGGATTTTGGGCCACGCGGAACTGTGGATGACCCACGGCTTAGGGGGGTAGCCGGGGAGACTATATACGCCCCAAGCCTGTCCACTACCTCCCCAAGCCAACCCACTGAGAAAGATGACCAGCATGGTCACCCCGTACTCCAAAGCCAGGCTGCCTTTGCAAGCAATGAGACGTCTGAACGACCATAAACATTTCATTGCCACTTCAACCGAATATACTGATTTCTTCCAAACGTAACGTACCATGGTAATAGCAGGAATCGAATTCCGTCGAGACTCGGTCCACATGACAGATATTTCCTCTCACCTGAATTAAGGTGAAATTTGATTGGTGCGGATCCGCACCAATCAATCTGGAGAGCTATCTCGTGATCGCCTGGATCAAGCATGTACGTCTTTTTCGTGCCATCAAGAATCTGGCCAGCAGGCATGCCGTCAATATGTACTTGGTATGCCCGAAGGCGGTCAATATAGGAATGCGCACGGGACAATATTAGTTGGCTTGATTCTGAACCTGAACCCAGGGTCGAATTTTCTATACTCCCTCGGGACAATTCAATTCTTGAAATCTTTCGAACACTCTTAAAAAAAGGTCCAACCACAAGGCTGAAAACAATTGAAAATCCCCCGATAAAGAGAATAACAAACGCAATATCTGGAAGTTGAAATCCAAGTGCGCGCGGGGCCATATGCTTTATCCAACGGATTACAAGCCCAGTGAAAATTAAACTTGGAATCAATATCAGAACGGTGATAATAGCTCTCCTAATCATTATTACTTCCCGCATCCGCAATCATTGCCCGCTGTTAAGGCTGCGGCAACTCCAACCGAAACAGCGCCCGCTGCCAGACCAATTGCACCACCCTCCGCAAATTTAGCCTCTAATCCGATTGCGTTGGCAACGGCTGACGAAACGACTCCAGCAGCGGCACCGCCGGCTGGGACTGCTACTGCAGGAGGCGCACCAGCTTGCTGGAGCCCATAGGTTACTAAACCACCAGCTTCTCCTCCGACTGCGCCAGGACCCACTTGTGCACCGCTACTTGTAGCACCGGCTATAAAACCGACAGCAACATTGTTTGCCGCTGTATCCGCTGAAAAGTAACCAGCTATGGCGCCTCCAATACCACCGACGAGAGCGCCGGGTATTGCGCCAGGACCGGTTTCCGATGTGGCAGCTGCACCAGCAAGTGCACCACCTATAGCGCCTGATATTGCTAAAATTGCTCTATTACTTAAGCAATACAACCCACTGGGATCAATGAAATTGATCGGATCGTTTCCAGCGTATCCATAAAGACTGGTTTCCCCTCCCGCAAACAGGATTGGATCCCGACTGATCCAGCGCCCCGTCTCCGGGTCATAATCCCGTGCCCCAAAGTGCACGAGGCCGGTGTCGGGATCGTAGAGCCCGCCCGCAAACCCGAACGGCTGAAATCCCGGGTTCGAGTCGGATGTCACATTGCCCCACGCGTCATAGCTGATCTGCTCGGCAATCATACCCGTGCTCGCATTCACAATCAGCACCGGGCTGCCCACCTGGTGGGGAATCACCCGGTACTCCACTCCGCTCTTGATGATGTAGTCCGGCACGTTCGGCCGAGTACCATAGATGAACTGCTCCACAATCTGGCCGGTGGCATCGGTCTCGGCCACCGGGTTCAATTGACCGTCATACAGAAATCCTTCGGTCAGTTTGCCGTTCACTTCCTTGCCCACCAGCCGGCCTTCTCTATCATAGTAATACTGGACGCTCGTGCTGTTCGGCAGCGTCACTTTCAATCGTCTAGTACAGCAACCGTTCAAGTATCAAGGTACCTGGCCATTCAGCAATGCGCAGGAATTGTGAGGCTTAGCTGCCAACATGCGTTTTACATCTTTGGGGGAAGCCCATGAGAATGGCAATCGAGTTAGCTTATAAAACAGGTCACTCATAACCATAATCGTATAGACCCCCCCTTCCAAGTTACCCATATCCCATTGACCATCTGGATCCCATTCCACATCGCCAGAATTCAATACAACATGATTCTTATCAGTGAAAATGAACATGCCCTTATTCTTCATTGGGAAGAACACTATGGCTGCTTGATACTTCGCCGCCTTGTAAAGTACCGCGCAGGTACTTACAAAGGCAGCTTGATGATCTTGCACCATGCCATCAAGGTAATAATTAATATATTGGGTATCTGACGTGAATGTCACCTGATTTGCAGCGATGGCGACTAAAGATGGGAGACAAAATCCCAATGCAATAAACATTGCGCGGACTCTCATATCATCACCTTAGTATTTGTAAAAATTTGCGTACACGCCGATCGCGGGAAGTTGCTCAATCCGAGGTACGCCTGGATTACTGATGGTTGGATAGCTGTTATTGAGCGGTCCAAAGTTCGCGATATCGAGGGCACCGTTCCGTGGAATTGTTGATGGATTGCCTCGTAGATTAAAGCCTTGTGCCCCAGGAATTGGATTATTTTGTGGATAATCAAGAGCGCAGGCAGCGGCAGTGACCGAACTCCTATATGCCGCGATTGCGGCGGGATTGCCGTTCCGGATTTCCGCGAGGTCCATTGCTGTAAGAAAATCAGGAGCAATTCCACCGAGGTTTGGTCTGTTTAGTGCTACATAAGCGAGATACAGCCGTGCCGTATCTATTCCAGGACCTGATAGTGACTGGGTTTCGTTGAAGATAATCGCGGACAACTGCCCCAATGAATACGGGTATAGCCCGGATGGATCAATGAACTCAATCGGATCATTCCCGGCATATCCATAAAGACTGGTTTCCCCTCCCGCAAACAGGATTGGATCCCGACTGATCCAGCGCCCCGTCTCCGGGTCATAATCCCGCGCGCCGAAGTGCACGAGGCCGGTGTCGGGATCGTAGAGCCCGCCGGCGAACCCGAACGGCTGAAATCCCGGATTGCTGTCGGCGGTGATGTTGCCCCACGCGTCATAACTGATCTGCTCGGCAATCGCTCCGGTACTGGCGTTCACGATCAGCACCGGACTGCCCACCTGGTTGGAGATCACCCGATACATCTCGCCAGCCTTGATGATGTAATCCGGCACGTTGGGCCGCGTGCCGTACACGAACTGCTCCACGATGTTCCCCGAGCCGTCCAGCTCGGCAACAGGCTCAAGTTGCCCATCGTAGAGAAATCCTTCGGTCAGTGTTCCGTTCACTTCCTTGCCCACCAGCCGGTTCTGGCCGTCATAAATGTAATGAATCTGCTTGCTCCCCAGGGTCACGTCCGTGAGATTGCCCAGGGCATTATAGGCATAGGTGAGGGTGCCGGTGGGCAGGGTCTCGCCGGTCAGCTCGCCGTTGGCATTGTAGCTGTAGCGATTGCCGCCGTAGGTCAGCACGCGGTCCTGATCATCATAAGTCGCCACAGTCTGGCCGTTGACGCTTACCCGGTTGCCGTTCGGGTCAATAGGTGGCGACGATCTGGTTGCCAATCAGGCTGCCGAAACCGGTGGGGTAATCCCAACCGGGTGCAGCATTCTCGCCATCGTCCACCCAAAGAACGCAAATTCAGTAGGTCGGTCATTCCATTTCCCCAGTGGACGACCTCCTGGAAGTTACCGGCTAATTGAGCCTAAAGCAACAGTAAAATCCGGCATACAGAGGCGTTGATACGGGGTACCTTAAACCCGAAATCCAACAGTGAATTCCGAATACCCAAAAAAAACAGCCCCGCATAAGCGGGGCTGTTTGATCTTAAGGATGGCAATATCAACGTCGGGTGTTGCCCAGCAGGCGCAGGATTTCCAGATACAGCCAGATGAGCGTCACCATGAGGGCGAAGGCGCCGTACCATTCCATGTAACGCGGTGCACCCGCAGCCGCCTGTTTTGAGATCATGTCGAAATCCAGCACCAAGTTGAAAGCGGCGACGGCCACGATGAACAGGCTGATGCCGATGGACAGGCCGCTGTGGCCGAAGAGCATGGACGTGTCCACATGGAACATACTGACCAGCCAGGTGAGCGCGTAGAAAATCACGATACCGAGGGTGGCCGCGCCCACCATCTTGTAAAGCCAGGGTGTGGCTTTGATGACACCGGTGCGATACAGGACCAGCATCCCCAGGGCCACTGCCAGCGTGAGGGCGACCGCCTGGATGACGATGCCCGGGTATTGGATATTGAAAATCGCCGAAACACCGCCCACCACGAAACCTTCGCAGATGGCGTACAGGGGCGCGGTAATCATCGCCCAGGTGGGCTTGAAGGCTGTGGCAAGGCCGAAAATGAGGCCGCCGATGACCCCGCCCATTACATACGGCATGACCGCGGCGCTGTCGTGCGTGGTGTACAGCCGAGACCAGCACCAGGCGGCGGTAAGCATCACCAGCACCAGCAGAATCAGGCTCTTGCCGATGGTGCCGTTGACCGTCATGCGTTCGCCGGTAATGACGCCCTGGTTCTGGAAGGCCTTGGCCCGGAGGGCCGGATTACCGGTTTTCTGGGGAAGATTCATGGGCATGTTGATTTACCTTTAGTTCGCGGGCGCTTGAGTTTGAGCAACCGTCAATTACCGCTCTGGGGTCGGTCCAATGGCGATGCCGGGTTAAACTGTGAGACACATTATATATGGGGATGTTCCTGCGTGACGCAACGCCTCTGGCATGAAAGCGAAATTCTCATGGCGCTGGAGGCGGGCGCAACGGTAGTGGCGGCCAGCGAGCGGCTGGCCCGGGCCGTGCGTCTGGCCCAGGCGGAGGCGGCACGGGCGCGCGCTGCCGAGGTGTGGGAGCGTCCCGAGGTACTCAGCTGGGGCGTGTTCCTCCAGCGACAATTCTCAGTCTATGAAGAAACCCGGCTGCAACCCGGCCCCCGGCTTCTGGGCGCCCATCAGGCGGAAACCCTGTGGGAGACCGTGATCCACGCGGGCCACGCCGGCTCCGCGCTGCTGCAACCGGCGGCCACGGCTAGTGCCGCCGACGCCGCCTGGGCTGTGTGTCAGGCCTATGGGATTTCCCTTATCGAGCTGACGCAGGCAGCGGCCGGTGACGATGCGCGCCAGTTCGCGCAATGGGCACAACATTTCGTACAGCGTTGCGAGGCACACGGCCTTCTGGATCCGGCGCGCTTGCCGGATTATCTGACAACGCGGCTGATCGCGAGAGAGATCGCGCCGCCGCTGCATTGCCTGTTCGCCGGTTTCGAGGAATTCACGCCACAGCAGCAGCGGCTGTTGGCTGCGTTGCGTACGGCGGGCAGCCAAGTCGAGCAGCTGCCGGTGTCCGGTGAGTGCGCGAACAGCCGTCAACGCATTGCCTGTGGGGATGCGCAAGCCGAGATGCAGGCGGCCGCGCGCTGGGCACGGGCGCTGCTGGAACGTTCACCCACCACGCGCATCGGCATCGTTGCCCGGGACCTGACGGAACAGCGGCAGGCATTTGCCCGCATTCTCGATCAGGTTCTGTGCCCCGGCAGGCTGCCGGGTAATCCATCTCCGCGTCCCTACAACCTCTCCATCGGCCGGGCGCTCGCGGATTGCCCGGTGGTAAGCGATGCACTGATCGTGCTGCAATCGTTGCAGCGGCACTTGCCGTTTGCACAGGCGAGCCGCCTGCTGCGTTCGCCATTTATCGCGGCCGGTGACAGTGAATCGCCGGCGCGCGCGCGCCTCGATATCAGCCTCCGCGACGCCAATCTCGAGCAGGTGGGCCTCGGACGGTTGCTGATGCTGGCGGAGCAAGGCGGTGAAACCCAGACATTGAAATCGGCGCTGGAGGCGGTCTTGCAACTGCTGCGCGCCACCCCGGCGCGGCAACTGCCCAGCGCCTGGTCGAAGTCTTTTGCTGCGTTACTCAAGGCATTCCGCTGGCCGGGGGAACGCACCCCCGATGCCGGCGAGTACCAGGCGGTGCAGAGCTTGCGTGAAGTGCTGGGGGATTTCGCTCGACTGGATGCGGTGTTACAACCCATCCAGGCGGAGGACGCACTCAGGCGTTTCACGCGGCTGGTCTCGCAGCGCGAGTTCCAGCCGGCGAGCGCGGATGTGGCGTTGCAGGTGCTCGGCATTCCGGAAACCGCCGGTCTGCAATTCGACCACCTGTGGATCATGGGGTTGACCGACGATGTGTGGCCACCGAGTCCGCGTCCCGATCCGTTTATCCCCTGGACGATCCAGCGGCGTCACCAGCTGCCGCATGCCAGCGCTGCACGCGAGCTGGATTACGCCACCCGTCTCACGGCCCGTCTTCTGAACAGCGCTTCCGATGTGGTGGTGAGCACACCACAGCGTAATGCGGATACGGAATTGCGCTGCAGTCCGCTGCTGGCGGATATCGAACTGACAGTGCCAGCGCATCTGCTGCAAAGTCCGGCGCAGTACTGGCATGAGCGCCTGCAGAAAGAGGCTGCCGCGGCTCTTACGGAATTCACGGATGAACAGGGGCCGCCGCTGGCGGAGGCCGGTATCGTCGCGGGCGGCACCAAGGTGCTGCAGGCGCAGGCGGCCTGTCCGTTCCAGTGCTTCGCTATATATAGGTTGGGCGCGCAGCCACTGGCGAGGCCGTCGCCCGGACTTAGCCCGATGGCACGCGGCTCACTGTTGCACGAAGTCCTGGCACGTCTGTGGGAGCGACTCAGGGATCACGCCACTCTCGCGGGCTTGCCGACTGGCGAGCGTGTGCAGCAGGTCGAAGACTGCGTCACCCAGGTGGTGAACAAGTTTGCGTCGCGCAATCCCGATGTCTTCACACCGAATTTCAAGCGACTGGAAAAGGAGCGCCTCACGAGATTGATCGCAGCGTGGCTTGAAATCGAAGCAATGCGCGCTCCGTTCAGTGTCGAAAAGCCTGAGCAGGAGCGGAGCGTGACGCTAGGCCGTCTCAGGCTCAACACCCGTGTGGACCGCGTTGACCGGCTGCCGGACGGTGCGCATGTGGTCATCGACTACAAAAGCGGTGAAGCCGACCCGCGCGACTGGCTGGGTGTACGGCCGGATGAACCGCAGCTGCCGATCTATGCGGTGTCGGATCCGCAACCGCCGACGGCGGTGTTGTTCGCACAGCTGCGCGCCGGCGATCTGCGTTATCGCGGAGTTGCCGAACAGGGTGGGCTGGTGCCGGAGGTCGGAGACTATGGCTCTGCGCGCAAAAAACCGGATGACCCGCAAGATTGGCCCGCATTGCTGGCGCACTGGCAAGTCGCGGTGACGGCGCTGGCGGAAGAATTCGTGCAGGGGGTCGCACGCGTGGCTCCAAAATGCGGCGCCGATACCTGCCGCTACTGCCATCTGCAAGCACTGTGTCGAATCTATGAGCGCGATGCTTTGAGCAGGGAGGGCGATGATGCGCAAGGGTGATCATCCACCAGCGGATGCCGCTGTGCGCGCCCACGCCCTGGATCCGCGCCAGTCGTTCATCGTGCAGGCGCCGGCCGGCTCCGGCAAGACCGAACTCCTGACCCAGCGTTTCCTGACACTGCTCGCGGTGGTGGAGGAACCGGAAGAGATCCTGGCCATCACTTTCACCAAGAAAGCCGCCGGCGAGATGCGCATGCGCGTCGCGCGCGCGCTGGAACTGGATGATGCCCAGGCGCCGGCGGAAGCGCACAAACGGCATACCTGGGAACTGGCGCAACGCGCGCGTGCCCGCGACCGGCTGCGTGGCTGGAACATCGTACGCCATCCGGCGCGTCTGCGTATCCAGACCATTGATTCCCTGAATGCCGAGCTCACCCGGCGCATGCCGTTGCTGTCGAAGTTCGGCACACAACCGGGGATCGTCGAACGTCCTGAACCGCTGTATCTGGAAGCAGCGCGCCGCACGCTCGCCCTGCTGGAAGACGGTGAGCCGCAGCAGACCCAGGCCGTGAGCGCCTTGCTTGTGCATCTGGACAACAGCTTGCCGCGGGTGATGCAGCTGATTGCCGACATGCTGCCGCGCCGCGACCAATGGTTGCAGCATACGCTTGTGCAGTCCGGTGGCTTGAGACGCAAGCAGCTGGAACTCGCGCTGCAGGAAGAAGTGCGCGTGGCGCTGGCGCAGTTGCTGTATGCCATACCCGCCGATTGCCGTGAACATCTGGCGGAACTGGCAAGCAAGGCCGCCGCAAGCTTGCGCCTTCAATCCGCCATATCGGAGATCGTCGCGTGTGCGGACCTTAAAACCCTGCCCAGCACAAACCCGGAGGATTTGCCGGCCTGGCGCGGCATCGCCGAACTCTTTCTCACCGACCGCAATGAGTGGCGCCGGCAGATCAATGCCAGGCAGGGCTTCCCGCCGGAGGGCCGTAATGACAAGACGCGCGTACAGGAACTGCTGAGACGTTTCACTGAACTGGAGTCCCTGCGTGACTCGCTCGAACGTGCGCGCACATTGCCACAACCGCGTTACCCGGAGAACCAATGGCAGGTGCTGGATGCGTTGTTGAGTCTGCTGCCGCTGGCGGTAGCTCAGTTGCAACTGGTGTTCATGGAACACGGCGAAGTGGATTACGCCGAGGTATCTCTGCGTGCCTTGCAGGCACTGGGCACCGAGGATGATCCCACGGACCTGAATCTGACCCTGGATCACCGCCTGCAGCATATCCTGGTGGACGAGTTCCAGGACACCTCGGTGAATCAAACCGATCTCCTGACACGGCTCAGCGCCGGCTGGCAGGCCGATGATGGCCGTACCCTGTTTCTGGTGGGCGACCCCATGCAGTCCATCTACCGTTTCCGGGAGGCGGAAGTGGGCCTGTTCCTGCGGGCAAGGCAGGCGGGCCTGGGTCAGATAGCGCTCACGCCCCTGACCCTGAGCGCGAATTTCCGTTCCCAGGCGGGATTGGTGCGCTGGTTCAATGACACCTTTGAGCAACTATTCCCGCATCAGGATGACATCGCCAGCGGTGCCGTGTCCTATGCCGGGGCAAGCGCACAATACATGGCGATGGAGGGTGCGGCGGTCAGCCTGCACACGCTGCTGCAGCGCGATCCCATCACCGAAGCGGCGCAGGTGACGGCCGTTATCACGGCAGCACGGGCAGAACGTCCGGATATGCGCATCGCGGTGCTGGCCCGTGCCAAAGCCCATCTTGCGTTCATCATTCGCCGTTTACGGACACTGGACATTCCCTTCCGCGCGGTCGAACTGGAGAAACTGGGCGACCGGCCGGTGGTGCAGGATCTGCTGGCCCTGACCCGGGCGCTGCTGCATCCGGCGGACCGGACTGCGTGGCTCGCGAGTTTGCGTGCGCCTTGGTGCGGGCTCAGCCTGTCGGCGCTGCACGCGCTGGCGGGCCGCGATGAGGCCATGACGATTCCGGAACGGTTGCATGATGAAGGTCTCATGGCCAGTCTCCAGCCGCAGGTGGACGGGACGCGTTTCGAATCGGTACGTGGGATCCTGCTGGAGGCGCTTGCCGACCGCCGGCGCGGCAGCCTGCGGGCACAGGTGGAGGGCGTATGGCTGCAACTGGCGGCGCCCGCCACGCTGAAGTCGGTCGAAGATCTGGCGGACGCCGAGGCCTACCTGGAGTTGCTGGAAACATTGGATGACGGCGGCGAACTGCGGGATGAGGCGGAATTGGAAACTGCCCTCACGGATCTGTTCGCGCGCCCCGATCCACGCGCGGATGAGTCGCTGCAGCTCATGACCATCCATAAGGCCAAGGGATTGGAGTTCGACATGGTGATGGTGCCCGCTCTGGGTGCCGGGCCGGGGAGGCGCGATAAGCCGCTGCTCACCTGGCTGGAACGTCCGCGGTCCACGGGCCGCAATGACCTGCTGCTGGCGCCGCTGGAACCCAAGGGCGGCGAGCAAGACCCCATTTACCAGTTCATCCTCTCCCTCAAGCGCGGGCAGGAGCATCTGGAGATGACGCGCCTGCTGTATGTGGCGGCTACCCGGGCGCGGGAAAAGCTGCATCTGTTCGGTCACACCACGGTGCGGGAAAAGGACGGCGAACGCAATCTGGCGGAGCCGCGTGCCGAATCGTTGCTGGGATTGCTGTGGCCGGTGGTCAGGGGAGATTTCGAAACGGCTCTCCACCGGCAGGACGCGATGGCGCCGGTGCCGGAGGAACAATGCACGGTCTCCATGCCGCTGCGGCGTCTGCGCCCGGATTGGCAGATGCCTGCGCCGGATAGCTCCATTATTTGGCCGGTGGCTGCTGAAACCCTGGCGGCTGAAGAGCGGGAACTCCTGGAATTCGAGTGGGTCGGGGATACCTTGCGACATGTGGGTAGCGTAGTTCACCGCCTGCTGCAGCGCATCGCCGCGGATGATGCAGCCCCTTGGGATGAGCCACGCGTGCGCGCATTGATGCCGCTGATCACACATTGGTTGTTGGAATTGGGCGTCGCAGAAATGGAACTGGATGCTGCTGCGGTTGATGTGTCGCAGGCTTTGACTGCGACCCTCGCGGATACCCGAGGTCAATGGATATTGGACCCGCGGCATGCGCAGGCGCGCTCAGAATACGCGCTGAGCCATTTCGACGGACAGCGCCTGGCCACGGGTGTCATTGACCGCACCTTCGTTAGCGAGGACGGCACCCGCTGGATCGTGGATTACAAAACCAGCCGCCATCGCGGCGGCGATGTTGAGGCGTTTCTGGTGCGGGAGCAGACGCGCTACCGCAAGCAACTGGATGGTTACGCCAAGCTGATACGCGGCCTGGAACAGCGGCGTGTTAAAGTAGGATTGTACTTCCCGCTGTTGCGGCGCTTCGTGGAATGGGAACCCGCCGATGGCTGAGAGCCTCGCGCATTGTCTGGTGGTGGCGATCTCCTCACGGGCGCTGTTTGGTCTCGAGGAAAGCCATCGTGTGTTCACCGGGCAGGGGCTCGCAGCCTATTCGCGCTATCAGATCGAGCACGAAGACGACCTGCTGGAACCGGGAGTCGCGTTTCCATTGGTGAACAAGCTTCTGCGGCTCAACAGCTCCGATCGGGACAAGCGGGTGGAAGTGATTCTGTTGTCGCACAATAGCGCCGATACGGGTCTGCGTATCTTCAATTCCATCCAGCATTACCAGCTCGATATCACGCGCGCCGCCTTCACCAACGGCGCGGCTCCGTGGCGCTACGTGGAACCCTTCAGCGCCGACTTGTTCCTGTCGGCGGAGCCGAAAGACGTGGTGGCGGCGCTGGATGCGGGCCGGGCGGCAGCCGCCATCGTGCCGTCACGCGCCGAAACCGTCGCGTCCGGGCAATTGCGCATCGCTTTCGATGGGGATGCCGTGTTGTTTTCCGACGAGGCCGAACGCGTCTATCAGGAACAGGGATTGGCGGCCTTTGCGAAGAGCGAGAAAGCCCAGGCGCGGGCGCCGCTGAGCGGCGGGCCGTTCAAGAATTTCCTGGCCGCGCTGCAGCGCATCCAGGCGGACTATCCCCTGGACCAATCGCCCATCCGCACCGCGCTGGTGACAGCGCGTTCCGCGCCCGCCCATGAGCGCGTCATCCGCACCCTGCGGGCCTGGAACATCCGCATTGATGAAGCCCTGTTTCTCGGCGGCCTGCCCAAGGGCGCGTTCCTCAAGACCTTCGGTGCGGATATCTTTTTCGATGACCAGAAAGGCCATGTGGAAGCGGCGGCGGGCTACGTGGCGACCGGTCACGTGCCCCATGGCGTCACCAACATAAAACATAAGTGAGCGGATCAGCCCATGAATGAACGTGACAGTTGGCGTGAGGAGCAACAGTCGGCGTTTCTGTACCGGGTCATCGCGGAATACGAACCCGCACCGGAATTGCGCACCCTGTTCATGAAACTGGCAGAAACGGCCGCAGGCCAGGCGCACTATTGGCAGCGCCTGGCAGCGGACAAGGGCATGACATTGCCGTCACCATTTCGCCCGGCACTGCGTGCGCGGCTGGTGGCACGGCTGGTGAAGTGGCTGGGGCCACAGCGATTGTTGCCGATGCTCGCTGCCATGAAGGTGCGGGGCCTGTCGGTATACACGCATACGGTAGCCGCGGGCCACGACGCACCGGTGGCCGGCCGGCCGGAAATGCGTCACCGGCGGCTCGCGGGCGGCGGCAGTTTTCGTGCCTCGGTATTCGGTGTGAACGACGGTCTGGTGTCCAACGCCAGCCTGATCCTGGGCGTGGCCGGAGCCGCGCTCGACAGCCACGTGATCCTGCTCACCGGCATCGCCGGCCTTTTGGCGGGCGCGGCCTCCATGGCTGCGGGTGAGTATGTATCCATGCGTTCCCAGCGGGAAATGTTCGAATACCAGATCGGTCTGGAGCGGGACGAACTGGCGGCCTATCCGGAGGAGGAAGCGGAAGAGCTGGCGCTGATTTACGCAGCACGCGGCGTGGCAAGCGCCGAGGCGCGCCAGCTCGCGGATACGCTCACCAGCGATCCTGAGCGTGCCCTCGACACGCTGGCGCGCGAGGAACTGGGACTCAATCCACGGGAATTGGGCTCGGCCTGGGGCGCTGCGATTTCCTCGTTTATCGCCTTCGCCGCGGGTGCGCTGATTCCATTGACTCCCTTTTTCTGGCCGCAGCCGCAGCACGGTTTGATATGGTCCATCGCGCTCACGGCGGCGGCGCTGTTCGTCACCGGCGCCGCAGTGAGCCTCTTTACCGGACGCGGCATGCTGTGGAGCGCCGTGCGCATGGTGCTGATCGGCGTGCTGGCCGCCGGCGTCACTTTTCTGGTGGGCCATCTGTTTGGTGTAGCGTTGGGTTCGGCGTGAATGAGCTGCCCCCGTTTTTACAGACAGATGGTTAAGAGGCATCAGAAGTTATGTTTTAGGAACTGATCAGCGGCTCATGGCGGGTTCGTCTGCTGCCGCTTTGCCTGAAATTTTTCCCACCCCGGAATTTCGGCGCGCAGGAACTGCACGACGTGTGCATGCACGCGCCGGCGGAACGCAGCATTAAGATTCACTTCGGTTGGTGCGGCCACGGCGACATTGGTGATGCGGCGGGTCAGGGCCAGGGGCACCGGCTGCGGCGGCAGCACATAATCATCGGTGCGGTTGGCGGTGCCCTGGTTGTTGGTCTGCACGAAGAACGGCACGAACGCCTGGCCGATGACGGCGAGCGACTGGTAGTCGCCCAGGAACAGGCCTCCGGCATTGGGGGCGAGGTCCAGGTCGAAGGGGCCGGAGATGTGCTGCTCGCTCCAGTGCACACCGTCGGTGGAGGAGGTGAACCAGTAATCGGTGATGAGCTGGTCCGGGTTGCTGGTGTTGTTCCTGAAATCGAAGTAGCTCACGCCGATGGTGCCGTCTGCGAGTACCGCGACACTGGGCGTGAAGGCGGGCACGGACGGGACCGAATTGATTTCCACCGGCGTACTCCAGGTCTGGCCATAATCCATTGACCGGGACAGGGCGATGCCGTCGTGCTGTCCATTGGAAAAGCGCCCATCCTGCCACACTACCACCAGCTCGCCGCCGGGTCCGGCGGCCGCCTGCGGCAGGAAACCGCCGTCGCGTACCGGTGCGCCGGTATTAGGGTCACGGGTGCCGACGGATAGGTCCTGGGCCACGGACACCGGTGCGGACCAGGTGGCGCCCTGGTCCGTGGAGTGAATCACCTTGATGACCCCCGTGGTGCTGCTGCTGGAGGTGCCGTCGATCTCCTCGAACACGTCCACGATACTGCCGTCGGACAGCCCCACGATTTCATTGCCGATGGTCTGGTTGTTAAAGCCGGGATCGTAGATGGGCGCGGCGGCCTGCCAAGTCTGGCCGCCGTTGGCGGTGCGCGCGAAATACGCGGGTCCGTAGCCGCTGCTGTCGAGCCGGTCCCAGACCGCATACACGTAATTCGCATTATTGGGATCGGCGGCGATGGTTTCCTTGTCATTGAAAGCGTTGGCGCCGTCCAGGATGAGGGTTACCGGATTGCTCCAGGTGGCGCCGCCGTCAGTGGAGCTGCTCACCAGCACGCTGCTCAAGGAGCCGGGGGCCATGATGTTGCCGCTGAAGGAAATGGAAATCACGTAGGCCACGCCGCTGGGGGAGAAAGTCACCCAGGGATCGGAGGCGCGCGCATAGCCGCCGCCGTTGGTGCTGTCGCCCCCGCCGCAGATGGAAAACGGGATGGTTTGCTCGTTCCAGGTCTTGCCGTCGTCCAGGCTGCGGCCGATCACCAGCCCGTGGGCGCCGCCGTCGGACCAGCGGTCCTGCTGCCAGATGCCGATCAGGTTCGAGGGGTTGGTGGGGTTGACCGCCACGTAGGGTTCCACTTCGGCGTTTTCGTAGTTCACGCTCCCGGCCATGCCGCCGCCGCAACTGGCGGGGTAGGGTGATGGGCCGGATACACGCACCAGGGGCGCACCCGGCGGAGACAGGGATGCCGGGGGTGGCGGGGAGGTCGTGGACGATGAACTGGAGCCTCCGCCGCATCCGGCCAGTAACAGGCTCGCGACCAGGATAGCCGGATACAGGCGCTTATACCGATTTTTCTTCGCCATGGCGTGAACCCCAGTGTGAATATGGCACGCAGGTCGGTTATAGCATTTTCCCGCGGGTTTACCGGCACAGCGTGTTTTTTCACAAATGATTCAGATGTGTAGTGCACCGGGCGAAAAGACAGCGGGCTCCGGCCCGCCGTTTTATCCTGCCGTTTTGAAAATACCCATTACCAGATCACGCAACGGTCTTTGTGGACCATGGGACTTTTTTTCGGCACATGGAACGCCGCTTGGAATTGCGGCAGGTTGGCGAGCGTGCCGTTCACGCGGTACTGAGCCGGTGGATGCGGATTCACGGTGACCAGCCGGCGCGCTTCCTCAGGACGGATGTTGGTCGCCCAGAAATGGGCGAAACCAAGGAAGAACTGCTGGTCCGGCGTGAAACCGTCAATGGTGGGCGCGTCCTTGTAGTAGGGCGAGGTATGGAAAGCGCGCCAGGCGAGCTTCAGCCCCCCCAGATCCGCAATGGCTTCCCCGGTCACCAGTTTGCCCTGCACATGCAGGTCGCGGTCCACAGTGTAGCCGGAGAATTGCTTGACGATGCATCTGACGTTCCTGTCGAAGTGCAGACGATCCAGCACGGTCCACCAGTTCTTCAGATTTCCGTAACCGTCGAATTGGCTGCCCTGGTCGTCAAAACCGTGGGTCATCTCATGTCCCATCACCGCACCGATGGCGCCGTAGTTCACCGCCATGGGTGCATGGGGATCAAAGAACGGCGGCTGCAGGATACCGGCTGGGAAGTTGATGTTGTTCATGGACGGGTCGTAGTAGGCATTCACCGTCTGTGGTGTCATGTACCACTCGTTTCTGTCCACCGGTTTACCGATCTTGTTGAGTTCCCGCCGATTCTCGAACTCGTTGGCGCGTATGACGTTGAGCACGTAGGGGCCGCGGTTGATATCGAGGGAGGAGTAATCGCGCCACTTATCCGGATAGCCGATGCGTTCACCCATAAGATCCAGTTTCTTGATAGCCGCTTTGCGGGTCTTGGGGCTCATCCAGGAGATGGTTTCAAGATCGCTTTTCAGGGCGGCACGGATGCTATGCAGGATGGTGAGCGCTTCCGCCTTGGAAGACGGCGGAAATTTTTTCTCGACATAGAACTTGCCGACCGCGAAGCCCAGAGCATTGTCTTCCGCTCGCACCACACGCTGCCAGCGTGGCAAAAGTTTCTTGGCGCCCGTAAGCTCCGATTGCATGCGGAAGTTCTCATCCACGAACGGCTTGGAGAGGTACGGCGCAAATGCGTCAATCAGTTGCCAGCGGAGGTAGGTCTTCCAACTGCTGAGCGGCACACTCCTCAGGTTCCAGCCCATGGCGCGGAAGAACTTCGGCATGGCGAGGTTGATGCTTTTGATCTGTGAATAGCCCACGTTGGCGAAATAGGCCCGCCAGGAAAAGCCCGGCGTCTCCTTGTCAAGCCTGGCCAGGTCCATGACGTGATACACGGCGCGCGGATTGCGCTGTTCCACGTCGGACATGGAGGCCCTGGCAAGTTGTGTTTCGATGTGCATGACAGTCCCGGCTTCCCAGGCTGCCGTATCCTTCCTGTCACCCAGCAGTTTGAACATGCGCGCGACATGCCGCACGTATTCCTTGCGGATCTCGGCGAATTTCACACCTTTCTTCAGGTAATAATCCCGATCCGGCAGGCCCAGACCACCTTGGCTGGCCACGCCGATGACCTCGCTGCTGTTTTTGAAATCCTGCATCTGGCCGAAGCTGAACAGGGCGTTTACCCCGATCATCTGCAGGTGGGCGATGTCGGCCTGCAACTGCGCGAGATTGGTGATTTCGTTTATGCGTTTGAACTCCGCTGCCAGTGGCGCAACGCCGGCCGCATTGACAGCCGCCGTATTCATGCCGCTGTAGTAGAAATCACCGATCTTCTGTGCATCGCTGCCGGGTTGGGACCGGGCGTTTTTGGCGGCGTCTTCCAGCAATTGATGGATAAACTTCTGGTTCCGCCTGTAGAGGATGCTGAACTGGCCCCAACTGGAGTAGGCGGGTGGGATGGGATTCTGCTGCAGCCAGTCACCGTCGGCATATTCGTAGAAATTCCGCGCCGGGCTCACATTTCTGTCGAGCCAGTTGAGATGCAAACTCTGCACTTGTGCCGGGGTGACGGCCGGGTTCATGGGTTCACCGGCGGCGAGTACCCTGAGTGGGGCCGCGCACAGCGCTCCCACGAGAAGATAGCCGGTCAATCGCATAAAGCCTCCATTCTTAAATATATATGTAAGAGCAAAGCGTTACCTCACCGCCAGACTTGCGGTCTTTGTCTTAGATATTCACGTAATCCGAAGCGCGTGGGCAATGCCTGCCGGGTAACAGCCAGCCATTACGTTCAACCCCAGAAAATCGGATACTAACATAGCGCGTCTCCGGTACAGCCGGAAAGACCGGCCGGCGTTTTCCCATGGGGCTAACTGATTGAAAAACCGGGGAAACCGGAACCTGCATTTGTGGCTTTCGGGTCGTTTGCAGCCGACAGCGGCCCTATCCAGTATTCTCTGGAGCGATGCCACCGCTTTAAGTAAACTGCCCCCTCTCGAAGGGTTGCGTTAAAGCACGTGTTGTCTTGCCACCGATCAGACACGATACGAAGGAGTGGGTCCATGAAAATAGCGATGTCTTGTGCAGTGACGTTGCTGACCACCGTCCTGGCGGTCGGATGGGGAGGGTCGGCGGCCGCCGCGGACAGTACTCGTCCCTATTTCGGGCCGGTCACCCTCAACGTGGATTTGCGCGACGCGCCGCGCAAGATTTTCCGCACCCGCGAGGGTATTCCGGTCAGTCCGGGGCCGCTCACCCTTTACTACCCCAAGTGGATTCCCGGCGAGCACGCTCCGAGCGGCCCGCTGCAGAATATGGCCGGTCTCATCTTTACCGCCAATGGGCAAACGCTTCCCTGGCGTCGTGACCTGGTGAACATGTACGCCATCCATCTGGACATTCCGCAGGGAGTACATGTGCTGGATGTGGCATTCGATTTCCTCTCGCCCACCAGCGGTGGCGAATTCGGCCAGAGCGTGTCGGCTACCCCCAATATCGTTGATCTGGAGTGGAATCAGGTACTGCTATATCCCGCGGGCTATGCCTCCAAGGCCCTCACCTTCAGCGCCAGTGTGAAGCTGCCGGCCGGCTGGCAATATGCCACGGCGCTGGAACCCCACAGCGGCCGCGGCGGCGAAATTCATTTCCGGCCGGTAACGCTCAACAATCTGGTGGATTCACCGCTCATCGCCGGTGAGTATTTCCGCCAGGTGAACCTGGCTCCGGGGGCCGGGGTGCCGGTGCACCTGGATATCGTGGCGGACGGGCCCGAAGATCTCGCCATCACACCGCAGCAGGTACAGCATTACCGCAATTTGGTGCAGCAGGAATACAGGATGTTCGGTGCGCACCATTACGTTTCCTATCATTTTCTGTTCACCTTGTCGGACAGCACCGGTCATTTCGGTCTGGAACATCACCAGTCCAGTGACGACCGTATTTTCGCGAATTATTTCATCAACCCCGATACCAATCTGGTGACGGCAGGGTTGCTGCCCCACGAATATACCCATTCCTGGAACGGCAAGTTCCGCCGACCCTATGATCTGTGGACGCCGGATTTCAATTCCGTGCCGGAGAAGGATAATCTGCTGTGGGTGTATGAGGGCCTGACGGAATACTGGGGCGAGGTGATGACGGCACGCAGCGGATTGTGGACCAAAGACGATTACCGCCAGGCGCTGGCGTTGACGGCCGCCACCATGGACCACATGCCGGGCCGCACTTGGCGGCCGCTGCAGGATACCGCCGATGAGGCCTCAATCCTGTATTTCGTTCCGGACGCGTGGCACAACTGGCGCCGCAGTGCCGGTGATTTCTATGCGGAAGGCACCTTGATGTGGCTGGATGTGGATACCAAGATCCGCGAACTCAGCCATGATCGCCGTTCACTCAATGATTTTGCGCGTGAGTTCTTCGGTATCAATAACGGCAGTTATGTGACAGTGACCTATGACTTCGATGATGTGGTCAGGGCCCTCAACAAAGTGCAGCCCTACGATTGGGCCGGGTTTCTCAAGCACATCCTCGATACGAAGCAGTATCACGCACCGCTCAACGGCATTACCCGCAGCGGCTGGAAACTGGTGTACACCGGTCAGCCGTCCCGGTTCATCAAGGCAAGCGAGAAGCTGCGCAAACAACTGTATGCGATGTTCTCCATCGGCCTGCAGGTGAGCACCGCCCGGCACCGCAGGGGTATGATTCAGGATGTGCTCTGGAACGGTCCGGCCTTCAAGGCGGGTCTCGGTCCCGGCATGCGCATCATCGCGGTGAATGGCCGTGCCTTCACGCCGGAGGTATTCCGGGAGGCCATTCGCGAAGCCAAGGGCGCGACGGCACCCATCCGTTTGCTGGTGAAGAATCAGGACTTCTATCAGATATACAGCGTGGATTATCACGGCGGACTGCAGTACCCGCATCTGCGGCGGATAGAGACCCGGCCGGACTATCTGGATCAGATCATCTCACCGCTGAGATGAGCGGCAAGTCATGCAGACTGCGCCGGCCCCGCTTGTTTCAGCGCTGCACCTCTCCGCTCAGGGGCGGAATCGCCGGTTGAATGGCCGCCACTGCCGCCGGGTTTCCCGAGCCGGACAAGCGCGCCGGATATGAATCGGCGTCCGCGGGAACAAATGCCGGGCCAGGTGGTCGGATAAGCTAAACAACGGGGTTAATCCCGGTTATCCGACCGCGGCCCGCAAACATCCGGGCCCGCCGCCCCAACCTCGCACACCGGGGTTGCCGGCCCGTATGGGCCGCACAAACCCCGATCCTGTGATACGCATGTAACAAACAACCGGCAGCCTGAGGATATTGCTTCAATACCGTGGAATACCCGCCAGGCAACCCGTGAAGGACCACCTTTTCATGATAAGCAGACAGACCAGGGGGCCGCACCGGCTCGACTGGAGCATGTGGCTCGATCGCGGCATACGCGTCAACGGCATATCCTCCAGTATCGTGAAAACCATGCCTTTGCCGGAGACGAGTACCGGCAGCGGGGATGCGGATACACGGGATATACTCTATGAGGGACCGATCGTTGCACCGCTTGCCATCAATCCATGCGCTGCCGGAAAAATCATTGCAGGCGTTCACGGCCCGCGGCCAGCCGGAAAAGCGACGTCGCCTGACGGTACCACCGCCGCTGGTATCACCCGCTGCGGAGCACCGGGCATGGCCAGCGGCTCACTTGGGCAGAACCCGCAGTGCGTAATTATGGCGGCGTTGGCAAAATCCCCGGGTGATCCACCCGCTGCCGTAAGCAGGGCGACTGGAGCATCGTCATGAGCATGCTGAGCAAACAGGCGGCCTGGCAGGCGCTCGCAGCCCACTATCATGGAATTGCGGGACGGCATTTGCGCGAACTGTTTGCCGGGGATCCCGCCCGTGCCGAGCACATGCTTGTCGAAGCCGCCGGCTGGCGGCTGGATTACTCCAAACACCGCGTTACCGACGAAACGTTGCAACTGCTGTTCAAGCTGGCACGGCAGATTGGCCTGGAAGCCCGCCGCGATGCCATGTTCCGCGGCGAGCCGGTCAATGTCACCGAGCAGCGGGCGGCGCTGCATACTGCCTTGCGTGCGCCGGCGGATGCGGAAATTCCGGCAGACGGGCGGAATGTGGTGCCACAGGTGCAGGCGATGCTGGCGTGCATGGCGGAATCAGCCCGCGCACTGCGTGAGGGTCGCTGGCACGGCTACAGCGGGCGACCCATACGTAACATCATTAATATAGGTATCGGCGGCTCGGATCTGGGCCCGGTCATGGCCTACGAGGCGCTGCGCCACTACAGCGACCGGCGACTCACCTTCCGTTTTGTCTCGAACGTGGATTACACCGATTTCACAGAAGCAGTCCGTGGGCTGCGACCCGATGAGACGCTGTTTATCGTGGCCTCCAAAACTTTTACCACCATCGAGACCATGACCAACGCCGAAAGTGCGCGTCGCTGGTTGCTGGCCGCCGCCGGCGACGAGCAGGCCGTGGCACGACATTTTGTGGCGGTGTCCGCCAATCGCGAAGCGGTCGCCGCCTTCGGCATCGCACCCGAGCACATGTATGGCTTCTGGGACTGGGTAGGCGGACGCTACTCCATGGATTCGGCCATCGGACTTTCCACCATGATGGCCATCGGCCCGGAAGCTTTCGCCGAGATGCTTGACGGCTTCCACAGCATGGACCGGCATTTCCGCACCGCACCGCTGGAGGGCAACCTGCCGGTTATCATGGGATTGCTTGCGGTCTGGTACGCGGATTTCTTCGGCGCTGAAACTGTCGCGGTGCTGCCCTACGAACAGTACCTCAAGCATTTCCCGGCGTATCTGCAGCAGCTCACCATGGAGTCCAATGGCAAGCACGTGACGCTGGCCGGCGAAGCGGTGGATTATGCGACGGGTCCGGTTTATTGGGGCGAGCCAGGCACCAACGGGCAACACTCCTTCTATCAGTTGATGCATCAGGGTACTCACCTCATTCCCTGTGATTTCATCGCGTTTGCCGCGTCGCTCAATCCCTGCGGGCGGCACCACGACCTGCTGCTCGCGAATGTGCTGGCCCAGGCCGAGGCACTCGCTTTCGGCAGGACGGCGGAGACAGTACGTGCCGAGGGCGTGGCGGAGGCGCTGGTGCCGCATCGGGTGTTCGAGGGTAACCAGCCCTCCAGTCTGCTGCTGGCCGAGCGGCTGACACCCACCGCTCTCGGCAGCCTGGTGGCGCTGTACGAACACAGCGTATTTACCCAGGCCGCCATCTGGGATATCAATCCGTTTGACCAATGGGGCGTGGAACTGGGCAAGCAGCTTGCGCAGCGCATTGCACGCGAGATCGAGCAGCCCAAGGCACCCCTGGAACACGATTGTTCAACGAATGCAGGGATCACCTGGTACCGCGCGCGCCGGCGCGCCGGCCGGCGCGAGCCATCCCGTCGCCGCATCCTGGTACTGGATGTCGGCGGCAGCCACGTCAAGGCCCTGGCCTCCGGAAAGGAACGCGAGGTCAAGATCATTTCCGGTCCCGAACTCACGCCTGAGGCCATGGTACGCAAGCTGCACCAGGCCACGGCTGCCTGGCACTACGATGTCGTGAGTATCGGTTTCCCCGGTCCGGTCATCCACGGTCACATCGTGCGGGAGCCGCCCAACCTGGGCCGGGGCTGGGTGGGCTTTGATTTTTCACAAGCCTTTGGTTGTCCGGTGCGCATCGTCAATGATGCCGCCATGCAGGCTCTCGGCAGTTATGCGGGCGGGCGCATGCTGTTTCTCGGACTGGGTACCGGCCTCGGCTCGGCGATGGTGGTCAACGGGGATATTGAACCGATGGAGCTCGCCCATCTGCCGTACAAGAAGTCCACCTATGAGGACTACGTGGGCGAGCGCGGTCTCAAGCGGCTCGGCAAAAGCAAGTGGCGCAAGCACGTGCTTGAGGTGATCGAACTGTTACGCACGGCGCTGCAACCCGATTACGTGATGCTGGGTGGCGGCAATGTGCACAAATTTTCAAAGTTGCCGGAAGGTGTGCGTCGCGGTGACAACCGCAATGCCTTCACCGGCGGTTTCCGGCTGTGGGAGAGTGACGCATGAATACGGCGAAGGCGAGCGCGGGCCCGCATGATCTGCAACTGGGCTTTATCGGCCTCGGCCGCATGGGACTCAACATGGTGCAGCGGCTTGTCGACGCCGGCATTTCCTGCGTAGTGTACGACACCCATGCTGAAGTACGACAGGAAGCCGCGAAATACGCTGCGCTGGCAGCGGCCTCACTTTCCGATCTGACCGCCAAATTGCCCGCCCCCCGCGCTGTCTGGCTCATGATCCCCACGGCGGCGGTGGATGCGGTACTCAAGGAACTTGTGCCGCATCTTTCCCCGGGCGACGTGGTGATAGATGGCGGCAACTCCCATTACCACGCGGACCTGCGCCGTGCCGCCGAATTGGGCAAGCGCGGAGTGCAGTATCTCGATGTGGGCGTCAGCGGGGGTGTCTGGGGGCGTGAACGCGGCTATTGTCAGATGATCGGCGGCCCGCAGGCGGCCTACCGGCGTCTGGAGCCCGTGTTCGC
Organism: Natronospirales bacterium; assembly: GCA_021792635.1. GTDB lineage: Bacteria > Pseudomonadota > Gammaproteobacteria > Natronospirales > REEB76 > REEB76. The sequence goes on from JAJYUH010000005.1 coordinate 124,034, forward strand.
AGCACTCGCCCCGGGGCATGCGGCCGCGCAGCGCACACCGGGAAAATCCGGCGACCCGACACCTGCCGAGCAGGGCTACCTGTATTGCGGAGCGAACGGTGCAGGGCATTTCGTCAAGATGGTCCACAACGGCATCGAATATGGCGTGATGGAAGCCTACGCCGAGGGGTTCAATGTGCTGCAGCACGCCGATGTCGGCAGCCGGGAGCAGCAGCGTACCGATGCGGAAACGACTCCGCTGGAACATCCTGAGCGCTACCAGTATACGTTTGCACTTGCCGATATTGCCGAGGTCTGGCGCCGGGGCAGTGTGATTGGTTCCTGGCTGCTCGATCTCACGGCCGCTGAATTTGCACGGGATGCCCGACTGGATGCCTTCGAGGGGCGGGTGTCGGACTCCGGTGAGGGCCGCTGGACCGCGCTGGCGGCCATCGAGGAAGGTGTCCCCGTTCCGGTATTGAGCACGGCACTCTATGCGCGCTTTGACTCGCGCGGCCACGGACTGTTCGCCGACAAGCTGCTCTCGGCCATGCGTAACGCATTTGGCGGGCACGATGAGATCAAGCCCGACAGCGCGAAGGATTGATACCATGGCAGCGACAACACTGGTTATTCTCGGGGCTACCGGCGACCTTACCCAGCGCCTGCTCATGCCGGCGCTCTACCGGTTGCACCGTCTCGATCTCATTCCCGGGCTGCAAATTTTGGGCTATGCCAAGGAAAGCTGGGATCGGGAACGTTTCGAACGGCATATCCAGAAAGGCCTGCGGGCCTTTGCACCGGATTTCAAGCCGGCGGAGTGGCGGCGCTTCAGCCGTTGTCTGGATTACGTGGCCGGTGATCTCAGCGCCGGCCAGCTCGCTGCCCTCAAGGGCCGGTTGACCCCAGCCGCACTCTTTTATCTTGCACTGCCGCCGCCGTTGTTCGGTACCGCCGCACTGGCGCTGGGCGAGGCGGGATTCGCGCACAGTGCCCGGGGCTGGAGGCGTCTGGTAGTGGAGAAACCCTTTGGCACGGACTTGGCATCAGCCGAGACGCTGCGCACCCAGATTCACCGCTGCTGGGATGAGAAACAGGTGCTGCGCATCGATCATTTCCTGGGTAAGGAAACCACTCAGAATCTGATGGTCTTCCGCTTTGCCAACCGCTTTCTGGAACCGGTGTGGAACACCAAACATGTCGCGCAGGTGCAAATCAGTTTCGCTGAAACCCTGGGGGTTGAGCATCGCGCCGCCTACTACGAACACGCCGGGGCGTTGCGCGACATGCTGCAGAATCACCTGATGCAGCTCTTCAGTCTGACGGCCATGGAACCCCTCTCTACCTGGGATGCCGACCTGTTGCGCGATCACAAGGTGGAGGTGCTGCGCGCGGTCACACCGCTCGATGCCGGGACGGTCAAAGCGTGTGCCGTGCGCGGGCAATACCGGCAGGGGCGCATCGGCCGGAGCCCGGTTCCCGGCTATCGCCGGGAACCGGGCGTGGCGCGTGACTCGCGAACCGAGACCTTCGCCGCCTTGCGGCTGGAGATCAATAACTGGCGCTGGCAGGGGGTACCGTTCTATCTGCGCAGCGGCAAGCGTCTTGCAAGCGACTGTTCCGAAATCGCGGTGCAGTTCCGTAAGGTGCCCGGCCCGTTGCCGGGGGCGGTCGCCGCCGGCAACAACTGGATGATTTTCCGCATCCGTCCGCGTGAGTGTCTGGATCTGATTGCCACCGCCAAGCGGCCCGGTCTGAAACTCGCCGGGCATTCGGTTGTGTTGAGTGCCCCCTATGCCCGTGATGGTGAGGCGGAGTTCTCCGCCTACGAACAGTTGCTGATGGATGCACTCAGCGGTGAACGTGCGCATTTCCTCCGTTTTGACGAGGTGGAATGGGCCTGGCGGGTGATTGATCCCGTGCTGCATGCGTGGCAGCAGGGTGACCCGGCTTTTTATGCAGCCGGTAGCGAAGGCCCGATCGAGCAGCAGCGGTTGCTGGCCCCGGGGCATCACTGGCGGTCCATCCGCCTGCCGGCAGGAGCACCGCGATGAATGCCCCCGGCCGGCCCGGGGTTGCCCCCACCTGGGCGAGCAGCGCCAAGGATCTGGTGAGCACGGCACTGGATGCCAGTCGGGTCTGGTTCACTCTGGGTTACGGCATCCTGAACGAGGTGTTTTGGCCTTCCTGCAGCGAGCCACAGATTCGTGATCTCGGGTTCATCGTCGCCGGCGAGGGGTTCTGGGCCGAGGTCAAGCGCGAACACCGCTACCGGCTCACCACGCCCGCCGCCGATATTCCGCTGGCGAGTGTGGTGCATGAGCATGACCGCTATCGCCTGCATCTGGAGTTCATCGCTGATCCGCTGCGCGACGTGGTACTGATCCGTTATCGTCTGGAGGGCGAGGGGTTGAAGTTGTACGCCCTGCTTGCGCCTCACCTCGGCGGCTCCGGCCACGGCAACTCCGCCCGGGTGGAGCCGCACGAACTGATCGCATTTAAAGATGCTTCCGCGCTGGCGCTGGCGGCGCAGGGAGGATTTGCGCGCGGCAGCGCCGGCTATGTGGGGACATCCGACGGCTGGCAGGATTTCCATCAGCACAATGCCATGACCCGGGAATACACCGAAGCCGCGGACGGCAATGTGGCACTGCTCGGTGAACTTGCGCAAACCGAAGGCACCCTGGCGTTGGCGTTCGCCGCCACGGTGGAGGGTGCCCGGACGCTCGCGCATTCCTCGCTCGCGAAAGGATTTGATTCCGCCCGAGATCGCTTTGCCGCCAACTGGCGGCGCTGGGCGCGCGAGCTGAAGTGCAAAGCACCCACACCTGCGCTCACGCGTGCGGCACGTCGCTCGGCGATGGTGCTCAAGGTGCATGATGACCGGACGTACCCCGGTGCGATTGTCGCGAGTCTCAGCGTGCCATGGGGCGCCACGCGCGATGATCCGGGCGGCTACCATCTGGTGTGGCCGCGGGATGCGGTGGAGGCGGGGCTCGCGTTCCTCGCCTGCGGCCACCATCACGAGGCGCGCGCCATGCTCGCCTATCTGATCGCCACACAACAGCCGGACGGTCACTGGCCGCAGAACTTCTTTTGTGACGGCCGTCCGTTCTGGAGCGGTATCCAGTTGGACGAAGCCGCGTTGCCGGTGTTGCTGGCCGCCAAACTCGATGAGATCGGCGCTCTGGGCGATCTGCGGCGCGACGCCACCCGCATGGTGCGCGCGGCGCTGGCGTTTGTGGCGCGTACCGGTCCCTTCAGCCCCCAGGACCGCTGGGAGGAAAATGCCGGCGCCAATCCCTTCACGCTGGCGGTGATCATCGCTGCTCTGGCGGCAGGCGCCGGGCACGGGTTTTTGGAGGATGCAGACCGGGATTACGCACTCTCTCTGGCCGATGACTGGAATGCACGCATTGAGTCCTGGGTGTATGCACGCGACACCGAACTCGACCGCGAGCACGGCACCCGCGGCCACTACGTGCGTGTTTCCCCACCCGGGCAGAGCGCGCAACGCGGCCGCGTGGTGCTCAGCAACCGTGCCGGCGAAACACTGCCGGCGCGCAACCTGCTGGGGCTTGAATTTCTCTATCTGGCGCGTCTCGGGTTGCGTACTGCGGATGACCCGCGTATTCGTGACACGGTCAAGCTGGTGGACGCTCTGCTGCGGGTGGAAACTCCCAGCGGCCCGTTCTATCACCGCTACAATGAAGACGGCTACGGTGAGCATGCCGACGGCCGCGCATTTGACGGCAACGGTGTCGGCCGTGCCTGGCCGCTGCTCACGGGGGAACGCGGGCATTACGCTCTCGCTGCCGGTGAAGATCCCCTGCCTTATCTCCGGGCCATGCATGCCGCCGCCAGTGCGGGGGGCATGATCCCCGAGCAAGTCTGGGATACCGAACCCATCCCAGAGCGGTTCCTGTTTCCCGGCCGTCCCACCGGCAGCGCCATGCCGCTGGTGTGGGCCCATGCGGAATTTCTCAAGCTCGCAGCTGCGGTGCAGGGCGGCAGCCCCATCGAGCGACTGGAAGCCGTAAGCCGGCGCTACCGCCGGCGCCGTGCCCGCACGGCAGTGCACTGGCGCGCCCTGGCGCCCTGTGCGGAACTGCCGCACGACGCGCACTTGGTGGTGGAGGCCGAGGAGCCGTTTGTGCTGCGCTTCGGCGTGGACGGCTGGAAGCGTGTGACCGAACTTGCCAGCAGTCCGCTCGGCTTCCAACTGCACGGTGTGCAACTCGTTGTGGCGGAGCTCGCCGCCCGGCAATCGCTGGAGTTCACCCGGCGGTTTCTCGGTGCGCAGGGCTGGGAAGGGCGCGACTGGCAGGTGCAATTGGTCACGGCATTGCCGGGGAAGGCGGCGGCGTCATGACCGCGGCATGCGGCGGCGAATTACGGATCTTTCCCGATGCGCATGGCCTGTATCGGGCCGTCGCCGCGGAACTCGTTGCCTGCGCGACGCAGGCCATGAATGCACGCGACCGGTTCACCGTGGCGCTCGCGGGGGGCAGTACACCGCGTCCGCTCTATGAACTGCTGGCGTCCCCGGAGTTCTCTGAGCAATTGGACTGGATACGTACCGAAGTATTCTTCGGTGACGAACGCTGTGTTCCGCCCGACGATGTACGCAGCAATTTCCGCATGGCGGCCGACGCGCTGCTCGCACACGTGCCGCTGCCGGCGGATCGTATCCACCGTATCCGCGGGGAAGAGAATCCTGCGTTTGCGGCACTGCACTATGTGCAGGAGTTGCAGGCAGCTTTCCGCTGCGTGGATGCGCCGCGTTTCGATCTCATTCTGCTGGGAATGGGTGAAAACGGACACACCGCTTCGCTGTTTCCAGGCGGCGCGGCGCTGCGCGAGAACGTACGCCTGGTTGTTCCCCAGTATGTGGAATCCCAGCAGGAATGGCGCATCACCCTCACATTGCCGCTGCTGAATGCGGCCGCGGCCGTCTGGGTACTGATCCAGGGTGCGGCCAAGACAGGCGTGCTGCAGCGCGTCCTGGAAGGACCGTTCCTGCCGGAGGTATTGCCAGTACAGGGTCTCGCGCCGGCCCATGGCCAACTGGTCTGGTGGCTGGATCGCGCGGCCGCTGCCGCTCTGAAACACACTCCCGGCTGATCAGCGCGTTTCCCGTTGCGGGTTGATCGCCGGAATCGGCAATCCCTTGGTATTTGTGCAAGGCAATGCATGACGACCGCCGGATTACGGGTGGCGAACCGGCGGGTTTGTCAGGAATGAATGGGAGAAAATGTGAATCGCCACGGACCCTTGAGGGTTTTGATGCTCGGCTGGGAATATCCGCCGCGTTTCGCGGGTGGACTCGGCAAGGCGAGCCAGGGAATCGCCCGTGGGCTTGCCGCACTGGGTACCGAAGTGCTGTTCGTACTTCCAAGCTTCAGGCCACGCCGCGCAGCACCGCGTCTGCGGGTGACCGGGGCACGGGAGTGGTTGTTGCAGGGCCGCAATCCAATCAGCTCGCGCCAGCCATCAGGCGCCGGCCGTCTGGGATTATTGAGCGTACCGGCGCGGTTACGCCCTTACCAGGCGCCCGCGCGGGGCGCCGGGCCGGGCGCTTCCCGTGCCACGGTTGCGGGAGCCGGCGCGGGGGATACTGCCACCGGACTGTACGGGAGCGGTCTCGGACGCGAGGTGACGCGATTTGCATTACACGTCGGCCGCTTGGCGGCCCGTACCCGCGCCGACCTGATCCATGCCCATGACTGGATGAGCTTTCCCGCGGCGCTGGCTGCGGCAGCGCCGCGGTCGCTGCCGGTATTCCTGCATGTGCATTCCACCGAGTACGATCGCAGCGGCGAAGCAGTCAATCCCGCCATCGCCGAAATCGAGCGGGTCGCGCTTGAGCGCGCCGCCCACATCTTCGCGGTGAGCCACTACACCGCCAACGTGCTCATCTCCCGCTACGGAATTCCCGGTGAGAAAATCACGGTGGTGTACAACGCTCCCGATGATGAAATCTTCTCGCTCGACGCAGCCTTGGGGGTACAGGGTTCGACGCGCCCGCATTGGATAGTGTTCCTCGGCCGCCTGACCTTTCAGAAAGGGCCGGATCATTTTCTCCACGCAGCGAGTCGGGTGGCGCAGATGAATCACGAGGCACGCTTCTTGGTGTGCGGCAGCGGCGACATGCTGCCTGCGCTGCGCGCGCTGGCCGGCAGCCTGGGGATCGCCGAGCGGGTCGAGTTTCGCGGTTTCCTGCAACCGGCCGCAGTGGATCGCCTGCTGTCGCGCGCCCGATTACTGGTCATGCCGAGCGTGTCAGAACCGTTCGGCCTGGTGGCGCTGGAAGCATTGCGCTGCGGTACTCCGGTCATCCTGTCGAAACAGTCCGGGGTCCGCGAGGTGCTGGGCCATAGTCTGCAGGTGGATTTCTGGGATCACGAAAAACTTGCGGAGCAGATGCTTGCGGTGCTGCGTCTGCCGGTGCTGGCGACCCAGCTGGTGGAAGAAGGGCGCGAGCAACTGGTCCGGCTGTCCTGGGAGGAATCCGCACAACGGGTGCTCACCGCCTACGCGCAGGTTACCGGCATCCCGACAGCCGGTATTACTGCAAGGTAACCCCGGAGACCACATGGAACTCGATGTGTGCTTTTACTTCCAGGTGCATCAACCGTGGAGGTTGCGTGCTTACCGCTACGCGGAAGTCGGTTCCCGCCATGACTATTTCGATGAGGAGGTCAACGCCAGGATTCTGCGCAGGGTGACCGAGAAATGCTATTTGCCCATGAATGAGCTGCTGGCAGAGCGGATCCGGACACTTGGCCCGGCATTCCGCGTGAGCTTCTCCATCACCGTGACCGCACTGGAGCAGATGCAGGCCTACGCCCCCGAAGCTCTGGCCTCTTTTCGCAGGCTGGTTGCCGGCGGCGGCGTGGAACTGCTGACGGAAACCTCCCATCACAGTCTGGCTGCCCTGTATAGCGCGCCGGAGTTCGCGGCGCAAGTGCAACTCCATCGTGCCGTGTGCGCACGCCTGCTCGGCGTCCCGGGAAACGTGTTTCGCAATACCGAACTCATCACAAGCGACGCGATCGCATCCAGGGTTGCCGCCCTGGATTTTCGCGGCATCTGCATTGAGGGTGCTGATCGCCTGTTGCGGGGCCGCAGCGCGCTGCGGCCTTACCGTTTTGCCGCCGCTCCCGGACTGGCGGCGCTGCCGCGGTATTACCGGCTGAGTGACGATATCGCCTTCCGGTTTTCGGACCGTGACTGGCAAGAGTGGCCACTCACCGCAGACCGCTTCGTGCAATGGTTGGACGCGCTGGCGCAGACCGAAGCAGAGCATTCACCGGACAATGGATTCCTTGGCCTGTTCATGGATTATGAGACATTCGGTGAGCACCAGTGGGCCGGCACCGGCATCTTTGAATTCATGCGCGCACTGCCCGCGGCGGTTCTCGCGCGGCCGGGATTTCGCTTCGTGACTCCCTCCGAGGCCGTGGCTCGCACCCCCGCACAGACTGACGTGCTCGAGTTGGCGACGCCGGTATCCTGGGCTGATCTGGAACGGGATACAACGGCCTGGAATGGTAACCGCATCCAGCAGTCCGCACTGCAGGCGGCGTTTGCACTCGAACCCATGCTGCTGCGCCACCAGGCCGCCGATCCCGAAGAGGGCGCAAAGCTGATCGAGGAATGGCGGCGCCTGCTGAGCAGCGACCATGTGTATTACATGTCCACCAAACATTGGGCGGACGGCGACGTGCACAAATATTTCAGCCCCTACGAATCGCCCTATGACGCTTACATCACGTATATGAATGTACTCGCCGACCTCACTGATCGTTGCGGGGGGAACAGCCGCCGGAATCCGGCAAAGCCTGAAGGCGCATAGGCAACCGCATCGTGCTCCGGATGGCGGGCCAGCCTGCTGCGCGATGCCGTGATGCCGTCTGAGCGTCAGTGTCCCGATCCGGGCGCCGGTGGGTAATTGGAGCGGTAAATCGCCGGATTGGCGGGACCGCTCACCTCCAGGTAGCCTACCAATCCGCGTTCCAGACGCGACAGCGCATGATCCACCAGCAGATACTTGCCGGGTACTTCGGGCGTGAGTTCCACCATCACCGCGCCCCCCGGCGGCACCGATACGGTTTGCACGTCGCGCACCGGCGGCGATACCAGCGAACCCCACGCATAGACCCGGTCCATGATTTCGCCGATCACATGGAACGAGGAGGTGAAGTTGGGGCCGCCCACGCCGAAGAAGATGCGCACGCGGTCACCGACCTTGGCATGCAGCGGGTGATATTTCGTAAGTGCGCCCACTTCACCGTTGAACACGAAGTAGGTGGGCTGCTCGTCCAGCAGTTTGTTGACGTCGAATTCCTGAGCGCCGTGCTGGCCGTAGGCACCGGTGGTGTAGAGTTCGCCCTGCATCACGTAGAACTCCTTGTCCGTCTTCGGCAGGCCGCCGGCCGGCTCCACCAGGATCATGCCGTACATGCCGTTGGAGATGTGCTCCGCCACCATCGGCGTGGCGCAGTGGTACACGTACAGTCCGGGCTTCAGCGCCTTGAAGGTGAAGCTGCGTTCCTGCCCCGGCGGCACCTGCATCACCGCCGCGCCGCCGCCGGGGCCGGTGACCGCATGCAGATCAATGGAGTGGATCATATGGCTGCCGGCCGCATTTTTCAGCGTGAGGGTCACGCTGTCGCCGACGCGCACCCGCAGCAGCGGTCCCGGCACCTTGCCATCGAAGGTCCAGTAGGTATAGGTGGTGCCGTCGGCGAGGCGGCCCTTCACTTCCTCGGTGGTGAGCGTGAAATGCACCTGTCCGGGGCCGCGAGCACCCACGGGCGGTGGCATATCGGCCGGATCGCGGCTGATGTCGCTGGCTTCCACTGCCCGGACGGCTGCGGCTTCGCCCACCACGAGCTTGCCTTCCATGCCGGCCTGGCGGTGGCCCGGCAGGGTGCAGAAATAATCGAAGCGACCGGTCTGGTCAGCGCGGAACACAATCACCGTGCTGGCGTTCATACCCACCACATGATTCGAGAGTGCCTGGAACTCGGGCACGCTGATATCGTGCTCGGCGCCGTCGCCGTCAATGAGGGTGATCTGCACCACCGCGCCCGGCGGCACCTTGAGAGTGGGATTGTCCACACCGTCAATGCCGTTGCCGACGCCGCGGAAAGTCATGCCCTTGGCACCGATATGTGTTTTGAGGGTGAAACTCGCATCCGGCCGGTAGCTCGCGGGGGAGTTGGGAAGGTTGGAGTTGAAGGCCCAGGCGGCCGAGTTACCCAGCCACCACAACAAAATCCCTACGCCGAGGGTGAATGCGCCCGCTTTGCCGGTCCGCAGATTTCCATAGAAAGCACCCATGGCTGACCTCCTGTATAGCCTGTGAAGAACGCCGCAAGTGGAAGATAACACCCAGGTGGGTCCGTGGGCTTTGACCTGGATCAATTCGCAGGCAGATAAACAAACACATCCGGCGCATTTTGCCCCGGGTCGGACATCCGGTCCGGCCGCACGCCCACGCAGGGAAGCGTGGGCCGGTGGAACTACCAGGGAAGGTGGTGTGAGCGTGAAGTGTCAACGATGGTCGGGGTGACAGGATTTGAACCTGCGGCCCCTACGTCCCGAACGTAGTGCTCTACCAGGCTGAGCTACACCCCGAAAAGGCTGCATACTATAAGGGAAGGCGATGGGGGGTGCAATTGTACTTGCCTTTCTAGGGAAGGCGCCTTTATCTGTACATCCGGTCCGGGTGAAGGGAGGACGTTCGGGCCATTGGTGGGATAACCAGGGTATGCAATCGGCGGATTCCAATGCGGCGCCGGCGCATCTGGCTCTAACAGACGCGCAGCGGCTGTTTTGGCGGCCTTTGCCGCTGGCAAACGTATTGGGCCAATCTGATTATGCCGGCTTCACAGTGGCGGTCATCTGGTTTGCCATTACTGCCGTGTGCATATGGTGGGCCATGGTCAGCGGCAGTTTCAACTGGAACCTGTGGCATGTTGACCTGTTCGGCACCCCCGTGGTCTTTGGTTTTTATCTGCCGTGGTCGCTGTGCGTGCTTCTGGTGATATGGTTCGGCCTGGAGTGGGCTGCGGTACCCGCCTATCTGGCGACACTCTTTGGAACACTGCACGCCAGCATGCCGATTGACCTCGCGGTGGTGAACGCGCTGCACAACCCGCTGGCCATGGCGGTGTATTTCCTGTTCTATTGCGGGCTGCACAATGAGTATTCACTGCGCAGCAGGAAATCCTGGCTGATTTTCATCGCCGCATCGCTATTGGCATCTATCGTGAGTTCCATAGGAGCGTTCATCTCGGAATTCAACGTCGCGGTGAGCGGTGCGGAGCTCTGGTCCAATTGGATGGGCTGGTGGCCCAACGCGTTTTTGCAAGCGCTGTTCATTGATGGACCGGTAATTTACCTGCTCTCACCCGTCATTGAACGCGCCAAGCTGCGCTATTTTAAGCGTATGTCTGTCGAATTGTTTTCCATGCAGAAACTGCTGCTCGCAGTCAGCATGTTCGTGCTGTGCCTGGCTCTCTTTATCCTGGTGGATGATCGCTGGCAGGACATGCGTGCGCACGCTATTCTGACAGCGCCGCTTTCCGATGGTCTGCGCGCCCAGATCCAGACGCAATTCAACGTCCAACACTTCGTTGTATGGGTACTCGCACTGCTGCTTGCCGGAACGTCACTCGGGGGTGCGATCATAGCCGGTCGCTGGGCACACCGGTTGCATGAGCGCGCTGACTCGGAAACGCGCGAAGTACGGGACGAAATACGCCGCAGCGAGGTACGCTTCCGTAATTTCTTTGAAAGGAATCCGGTACCCATGTGGGCTTTTGATTCCGAAACAGGGCGATTCCTGGAAGTCAATCCCGCGGCCGTGCGTGTTTACGGGTACTCGCGGGATGAATTCCTGAACATGACGATTTTTGACCCCCATCTACCGGAAGACATACAACGCATTAAACAGCAATTCAAACCGGTAGATGCAAGCGAACCATTCCGGCATGCGGGCGAGTGGCGGCAACTGCGCAAGGACGGCAGCCTGATTCATGCAGAAGTGCATGTCAGCAGTATGAAGATGGACGGCAGGCCGGTGAATCTTGCTCTGCTGCATGATATTTCGCCGCGCAAGCAGGTACACACCGCCATGGAAAAGCGCACACAGGAACTGCGCATTCTGACCGCGGCTTCACTGGAGATGGCGGGTGCGCAAACCATGGAGCAGGTGTTGCAACTTGCTGCGGACCGGACCCGGCAACTTATCCGGGCCAACCTTGCCGTGACCCACAACTGGGGGCGGGGCAGTCATGAGCAGGTTATCTGGCGTGTCTCGCTCGCACCGCAGTATGCCCGTTGGGCGGATTTCCGGGTGTCGCCGGATGGCAGCGGCATATACAAGCTGGTAATGCAAAAATTGCACCCTGTGCGCCTGACAAGAACCGAGCTGCTGAATCATCCGCAGTTTCATGGATTCGGGAAGTACCCGGAAAAGCATCCACCGCTTAATGGGCTGATTGCAGTACCGCTGACAACGCGTGACGGTGCGGTGACGGGGGCATTGATGGCATCAGACAAGATTGATGGGGAATTCGATATCCAGGATGAGGTGCTGCTGATGCAACTGGCCCAAACCGCCTCTGTGAGTCTGGAGAATGTGCAGTTGAACGACGCGTTACACCGCCATATGCAGGAACTGGAACAGCGGGTTGCAGAGCGGACTCAGGAGCTGGATATCAGCAACCGGGAGCTCGATGCTTTTGCGTACTCCGTGGCCCATGACCTGCGAGCGCCATTGCGCGCCATGTACGGTTTTGCTAACGCGATACTGGAAGACTACAGTTCCCGGCTTGATGAGGATGGGCGCAATTATCTGACGCGCATCGTAAACGCGGCACGGAACATGGACTTGCTGATTCAGGATTTGCTGGCCTACAGTCGTATAGGCCGGGCATACATGGTCATGGAAGGCGTGCGGCTGGATGATCTGACGGAGGAGGTACTTGCAGAGCTTGCGCCGGATATTGAAATGCGCCGGGCCGTTATCCGCGTAGATGTTCCATCTCTGTTGACGCAGGCACACAGGGGGACCCTAAAACAGGTTATCCTCAATCTGGTGAGTAACGCGATAAAATTTGTGGCGCCCGGCAAGAGACCGGAAGTGAGCATTCATGCAAGGGCATGCGAGGGCTGGGTGGAGATGACGGTTTCCGACAATGGAATCGGCATTTCCGCGGAACATCATGAACGTATTTTCAATGTGTTTGAAAGGTTGCATGGTGCGGATGCTTATCCGGGCACGGGCATCGGTCTGTCTATCGTCAAGAAGGGGCTGGCGCGCATGTATGGCGAGATACACGTGGAATCAGGGGAGACAGGCAGCACGTTCCGGGTGCGATTAAAGGAGTTCCGGCATGAGTAGAAACGGCAAAACAACCATATTGTTGGCCGAGGACGACCAGAATGATGTGATGCTCATCAAACGGGCATTCAGCAAGTCACGCATCGTTAACCCCATCGTCTGTGTCGAAAATGGCGAGGACGCAGTGGCTTATCTCAGGGGAGACGGACAATATGCTGAGCGGCAGCAGCACCCCCTGCCGTTTATGCTGTTGCTGGACTTGAAGCTGCCGCGGCTGTCCGGGCACGAGGTGCTGCAGTGGTTGCGTGGGCAGCCGCTGCTCAAACGCCTGCCGGTAGTGGTGCTTACTTCCTCACGGGAGCCTGTGGATATCAACCGCGCCTATGAGCTTGGTGCCAACTCGTATCTGGTGAAGCCGGTGGTTTTCGAGGAATTCGCGGCGCTGATGCGGCAATTACAGGTCTATTGGCTGATGCTGAGCGAACAACCCGATATCAGTTGAGCTACTTATCGTGTCGTGTACCGCGGTGGCATGTGCTGTCAGCACCGTAGAACAGGACCCGGATACCTAACATGACGAGCCTGTCCGCCAATACCCAACTGCTTCTCGTGGATGACGATCCGGATGACCGGGCACTGGTAGTCCGGGAGTTGCGCAAGGACATGCCGGATTTGGAGGTCACTGAAGTACTGGACCTGGACGCGCTGGATACGGCACTGGCGGCGGGTGCTGTTGATCTGGTGATTACTGATTTCCACCTGCACTGGATAACAGGCTTGGAAGTTCTGAAGCGGGTAAAGATCCGCTGGCCAGAGGTGCCGGTCATCATGTTCACCGGCACCGGAACGGAGGAGGTGGCGGTGGAAGCCATGCGTCTCGGTCTTTCCGATTACGTGGTCAAGACCCCCCGCCACATGGCACGCCTGCGACGTGCGGTACATGCCGCGCTCGTCCGTACCGGGGAGACACGTGCGCGCCGGCATGCCGAGGATATGCTTGCCGATGCGTTGCAGTACATTGAAGACGGCTTCATTCTGTTTGATGCCGAAGACCGCTTGGTTTTGTGTAACGAACAGTTGCGGCGCATGTACCCGGAAATTGCCGCTGTGCTTGTGCCTGGCAGCAAATTCGAGGACATTCTCAGGGCCGGGATCGAGGGGGAACGGTTTAAATCCGCCAGGGGCAAGAATGATAAGTGGCTGCAAGAACGGCTTGCAGCCCACCGACGCGCTTCCGGCAGTCTGGAGCAGCAGCTTGGTGACGGCCGTTGGGTGCTTATCAAGGAACGCCGCAGCCACGACGGCGGTTTCATCAATATTTATACCGACATTACCACCCTCAAGCAGCGTGAGCTGGAACTGGAAAGGCTGCTGTCAGAACACATCATGCTGGCGGCTGCCACACAACAATCCTCCGCGGGTGTGGTGGTCGTGGATGCGCAGTCCGCGGAGGGGAAATATCCGATTATCTACGTCAATCCCGCCTTCGAACGCATAACCGGCTATACCTCCGCGGATGTGCGCGACAAGGATTGGCGTCTGTTTGCGGAGATGACTGTTACCAGTGACGGTGCGCGTCAGCGAATTCGTGCCGCATTCCAGGCGCACGAGTCCGAACAGATAGATATTGTCAACTATAGGAAAAACGGCGAGAAGTTCTGGAACTCTTTTTCCATCAGCCCGGTATTTGACGAACACGGAGTACTGCGTTTCTATGTGGGTGTGCTTACGGACATCAGCGAGCGTGTGCGTATCCGCGACATGCTGGAGGAACGCACACAGATGCTGGGCGAAGCGGAACATCTGGCGCATCTCGGTCATTGGCGCTGGGATATCCGGGCGGACAGGCTGTGGCGATCCGAAGAAATATATCTGATCCGCGGCATGTCGCCGAACGACGCACCCGGGGATTTCCGCGGCACACTCAATACCTTTCACCCTGAGGACAGGGAAAGGGTGAGCAGCGCCATCAGCGACGTGGCGGTAAATCATCAAGGCACGGAATTCGAGGCCAGGGTTCTGCGGCCTGATGGAGAAATCCGTTATGTGCGTATCATCGGTCAGTACAGTCCGCCCACTGCGGAGGCAGGCGAGGCGGTATTCGGTATTTTCCAGGACATCACTGCGCAGAAACAGCAGGAAACCGCACTGCGCCGCAGTGAACGGCGTTATCGCCGCCTCATGGAAGCGGTACCGCACGGCATTACGGAAATAGCCGTGGACGGCACCATCACTTACGCAAACCAGTCACATCACAAGATGCTGGGATACCAGCGTGGCGAACTTATCGGCAAACCCGTGTTTGATCTCATTGCTGATCCGGCGCGGCGGGCCGAGGTCGGGCGCCGTCTCCAGATGCTGATCAAGGCGGAGGCTTTCACGCAGGCGTTTACCAGCCGCTATTTGACCGCCGATGGTCATTCCATTGATGTGCAGGTGGATGCGGTGATCAGCCGAGATGAGGCCGGCAAGGTCAACGGCGTGATCACTGTGGTCACGGATATAACCGAGCGGGTACAAAGCGAGAAGCGTCTGCGCTATCTTGCATTCTATGATCCACTGACCGGCCTGGGAAATCGTGCACTGTTGCATGAGCACGTGCGTGATCAGCTTGCCAATCGCCAGGAAGGCGCGTGTGTGGCCGTGGTGTTGTTCAATATTGATGGATTCAAGATCATCAACGATGCGCTCGGGCATGATGCGGGCGACGCCGTATTGCGTGCATTCGGAGTGCGCCTGTCCGCTTTGTCCGGCGGCAATCAGGATGCGGTGGCGCGGCTGGGTGCCGATGAATTTGCTCTGGTATTGACAGGGGAATCCGACCGGAACAGCCTGCGCACCAAGCTGCAGGAGATCAAGAATATTCTTGAGGCGCCGCTGCAGATTTCCGGCAGCCATCTGGACATCCGTCTCAGTGCAGGCGTGTCCGTGGCGCCGATGGACGCAAATGACAGCGAAGAGTTATTGCGCAATGCCGACAGCGCCCTCCTGGATGCCAAGCGCGATACCCCGGTCGGCCTGCGTTTCTACAGCGCCGAGATGAAGGCCTTGGTGGAGGAATTCCTGATGCTGCGCGGGCGTTTGCGCAGCGCGGCGCTGCAGGGTGAGTTCTATCTCGAATACCAGCCGCAGGTGGAACTGGGGACCGGCAAAATTACCGGCCTGGAGGCGCTGCTGCGTTGGCGCACCGAGGACGGCGTGCTGATTCCGCCCGGAAAGTTCATACCTATCGCCGAGCAGAGCGGTGACATCGTGGTACTTGGCAATTGGGTTTTGGAGACCGCCTGTCGTCAGGGCATGGCCTGGAAAAACCAGGGAATCGGATTGGTGCCCATGACCGTGAACATTTCCGCGAGGCAGTTCCTGCAGGATAACTTGGTGCGCATGGTGAGCGACATCCTGGAGCGCACCGGCTTTGATCCCCATCACCTGCATCTGGAACTGACCGAGACAGCCCTCATGACGGACAACCCGGGAGTGTTGCAGCACATGCAGCAACTGACCTCGCTGGGCATCAGTTTTTCTCTGGATGATTTCGGCATAGGTTATTCGTCACTCAGTTATCTCAGTCGTTTCCCCATCAGGATCATCAAGATTGACCGTAGTTTTGTCGTTGGCATGTCGCTGGACCCAAAACATGCGGCGATTGTCGGTGCCGTGGTGGCTATGAGCCGCGCACTGGGGATCGGGGTCGTGGCGGAGGGAGTGGAGGAGGCACGCCAGGCGGAGATGCTGCGTACCGCAGGCTGTACCATAGTCCAGGGTTTTTACTACAGCCGTCCCGTATCCGCCGACGCCTGTGCCGTGCTGTTGCGCGCCGGCATGGTCAAGCCGGTGCGCCGTTACTGAGATGCCGGGGATTATTAACAGGCTGCATAAAAAGCAGCCTGGCCGGGAGCGAATCCGGGTGAGGGGAGCAAACCCCGAACGCCCACGCAGGGATGCACGGGTCGGACTTCCCGCTTCAGCACCCTGTCAAGAACCGCGCTCCAGAGTGAAGTCGGTAACCTTCTTGAGGGCTGCCTTGTACACCGAGTCCGGCAGCGTCTGCAGGGCCGTCAGTGCGCGCTCCCGTTCCCGTTGCGCACAGGCATAGGTGTAATCGAGGGCACCCGTGGCCCGGGTAATGCGCAGGATATCCTCGATATACTCGCGGCCGCCGTTCTCGATAGCAGTGCGGATAAGCCGTCGTTCTTCCGGTGTGCCCCGCTGCATGGCGTGGATCAGCGGCAGTGTCGGTTTGCCCTCGGCAAGGTCGTCACCGATATTCTTGCCAAGTTCCACGCTGGAGGCGCGATAGTCCAGCAGGTCGTCCACCAGTTGAAAGGCTATACCGAGGTGCAATCCGTACATGGCAAGCGCGGTTTCCTCGGCCTGGGGCCGTTCCGTAATCACCGCACCGAGACGTGCGCCGGCTTCGAACAGGGTCGCGGTCTTGCGGCGGATGACTTCCAGGTAACGCGCTTCGGTAGTGTCGGGGTCGTGGCAATTCAGGAGCTGCAATACCTCGCCCTCGGCGATGAGATTGGTGGCATCGGCCATGATCTGCATGACACGCATGCTGTTCACCGCCACCATCATCTGGAAGGCGCGCGAGTAGAGATAATCGCCCACCAGCACACTCGCCTCATTGCCCCAGACGGCATTGGCGGTTTCGCGGCCGCGGCGCAGACCGGAGGCGTCTACCACGTCGTCGTGCAGAAGCGTCGCCGTGTGGATGAATTCGATGACGGCGGCGAGATTGATGTGACGGTTATCGCGGATGCTGCAAGCGCGCGCCGCCAGCAGTACCAGCATGGGTCGCAGGCGCTTGCCACCGCTATTGATGATGTACCCTCCCAATTGATTGATGAGGGCCACATCCGAACGCAGTTCATCGCGGATCAGCCGATCGGTGGCGCGGAAATCATCGGCAATCAGGTTGCGCAGGGCGCCCAGGTCCGGCACGGCCATGGCGGGCTGGGGGAATGTGGAGGCTTGAACCATGGGTGTGCCGGGGCTGCGGTCTTGAGGTGGCCGCGGGAAAGGCGATGCTAGGGGCGACCCATGGGGGTGTCAAGGCACAGCCGGCAAGGCTTTTTGTTGTCGCCCATCCGATGGGTTTGACCCGCGGGCTCTCAAGCCTTAGAATTCGCGCCCTTTGGCGGTATTCCCGAAGATTTCCGGAGATTCCCATGTACGCCGTGATTGAAACCGGTGGCAAGCAGTACCGGGTAAGTGAAGGCGACGTCATCCGTGTCGAGAAACTCGCCGCGGAGGCGGGCACCGCGGTTGAATTTGACCGCGTACTGCTGCTGGGCAGCGACGGCAGCGCGCCGCTGATGGGTACGCCCTTTGTGCAAGGTGGCAAGGTCACGGGCACCGTCAAGGCGCTGGGACGCCACGACAAGATTTTCATTTTCAAGCTGCGTCGGCGCAAGAATTACCGTCGTCGCGCAGGTCACAGGCAGGCCTACACCGAAGTGCAGATCACCGGCATCCAGTCCGGTTGAGGTTTTTGAGGTAAGCAAATATGGCACATAAAAAAGCAGGCGGCAGCACCCGCAACGGCCGCGATTCCGAATCGAAACGCCTGGGCGTCAAGCTGTACGGCGGGGAAGCGGCGGTGGCCGGCAATATTCTCATTCGCCAGCGCGGTACCCAGTTTCATGCGGGCGTGAACGTGGGCATGGGCCGTGACCATACGCTATTCGCCAAGGCGGACGGCAAGGTCAAGTTTGACGTCAAGGGCAAACCGCAGCGCCGCTACGTGAGCGTGGTGACGGAATAAGCGGCTCGCAGTCACTGATATCAAGCCCCGGCACGACCGGGGCTTTTCGTCTCTATCGCCATGATGAGGGGCGGGGTTTAAGATTAAAACAAGCCACTGAAATGATATTTTTGTCTTATTCTTAACTCCTCACGCCTCACTTCTCAATGACCCAGCCATGAAGTTCGTTGACGAAACCATCATCAAGGTCATTGCCGGCGACGGCGGTAACGGTTGCGTCAGTTTCCGGCGTGAGAAATTTATCCCCTTCGGCGGGCCGGATGGCGGCGACGGCGGCGACGGTGGCAGCATATATCTGCTTGCGCAGACCGGCCTCAACACCCTGGCGGACTTCCGCAATACCCGCACTTTCGAGGCGCGGCGCGGCGGTAACGGTATGGGCCGCGATATGACCGGCCGGGGCGGCGAGGATCGGATTGTGCCGGTGCCGGTGGGCACGCTGGTGTACGACGCAGACACCGGGGAACTCCTGGGTGATCTGCTGGAAAATGCACAACGGCTGCTGGTGGCGCGCGGTGGATTCCATGGGCTGGGCAATGCGCGCTTCAAGAGCAGCGTCAACCGCACACCACGCCAGTCCACGCCCGGCTCGGCCGGCGAGCGTCGTACCCTCAGACTGGAACTCAAGCTGCTGGCGGACGTGGGTTTGCTGGGCCTGCCCAATGCCGGCAAGTCCACGCTCATCCGCGCAGTATCGGCGGCGCGGCCCAAAGTGGCGGATTACCCCTTTACCACACTGTATCCCAATCTCGGTGTGGTCTCGGTAGGCGAGCATCAGAGCTTTGTGATGGCGGATATTCCCGGTCTCATTGAGGGCGCCTCCGAGGGCTTGGGACTTGGTATCCGTTTCCTCAAGCACCTGCAGCGCACGCGCTTGTTGCTGCATCTCGTGGACGTGGCGCCTGCTGCGGGCAGCGGCGATCCGGTCAAGGGTACGCAGGCGATCGCGAAAGAATTAAGGAAATTCAGCCCGGAACTGGCGCAGCGCGAACGCTGGCTGGTGCTCAACAAGGTAGATTTGTTGCCGCCGGCCGAACGCAGTCGGCACTGTGCACAGATCGTGAGAGGCCTAAAATGGAAAGGCCCGGTGTTTCAAGTGTCGGGTTTGGCGGGCGAGGGTACCCGCGAGTTGTGCCGGAAGATCATGCAACGCCTGGAAGACATGCAAAAGGCATCAATACCGACCGCTACCCGGACCGAAGTGGAATAACAGGGTGTCGGCAATCCGGTATTGAATCGGCTTGGATCAATGCCGGCTTCCGGCCGGAAGCAGTTATTGCTACTGATATAGAAAGTTGACTGGAGTTAAAGCGTGATGTCCACCTCCAAAACGAACACTGGGTTCGCGGTCTAGCCCCCTTCAACCCGGCGATCGACAGCAAGCTGCGTGGCTGCGATCTAGTGAGCCTGCGCGTTGGTGACGCGACGCACGGCAACCAGATATTGCCCCGTGCGTTGGTCGTGCAGCGAAAGACCCGATATCCCGTGCAGTCCGAATTGACCGAGCCGACCCGGTCGGCCGTCTGGCATGGATCAAAATGGCGAATTTGAAGCCGGAGCAGATTTGTTCCCTGGCCGCCTGGTGAAATTACCCCATGTTTCCACCCGTCAGTACGCGCGGATCGTGCATCGTGGGTTGATGTTCCCGGTCATCTTGTGTAACGGCATAGATTATGGAGCATTCGCGGTGGCATTATTCCAATGCCGAATAGGTCTTGAGACACTCCGCGCAGACAGAGTGACACTCACGATTTCATACGTCGAATGGCCGCTTTCAGACAATTCCAACGGCGGGGATGGGTCATCTCCGGTCATTCGTTTCGAATTGAAATCGGTAATACGCACCCCATCTCAACATGCGGGATCGTCGTGCCGAAGGAGGGCTGAACCGGCACTTTCTGCACTGCATTCTGGATACACGGACAATAAAGCCGGTCACTGACCGGCTTTATTGGTTCAGGCGCCGTTTACTGTCTTAATGCGAGGATCCGCCCGCAGGCCGGTCGAGGTTGATGCCAGCCTGTTTGAGGCGCGCCTGGATACGCTTTACCAGTTCCGGCGCCAGCACATTTCTGCCCCACTGTTCTCCCTGCTGCAGGGAATCCTGCGCGATCCCGGGATTGTTGCGGATGATTTTCTTTCCCAGGGGCGTTTTGTAGAAAGCGATCATCTGGCGCACATCCCGATCGCTGTAATACTTGGCATAGATCGGCACCAGCTTCTCGATGAGCTGGTCCATGGTGCGCGGATCCGCCAGCATTTTCCGGGTTTCTTCTTTGATGATGGTGAATGCCTTGGGCGATACGTCCGGGTGGGAGGCCTGGAGATTGTTGATCATTTGCTGGGAGAGCGCCCGGCCGAACAGCAACCCCATGTGGGCGCCGCCCGTCATATTGATGAGTTCCAGAATATCCGCACGGGTTCGCGGTGGAACCTGATTCATGTCCGCGGCGAAGCAGGCGAACGGGACGGTGGACAGCAGAATGCCAAGCAGGATTCCGGTTTTCATGGTCGCGCCCCCGTGTCCATTGATGATGATGAGAATCGCGGAAAAAGAAACTATGACACGCGCGCGGCAGGCGGGCAACAAAAAGCCGGCATTAAGCCGGCTTTTTACTTTTTGGTACAGTCAACTCAAGCCTTGATGGCCCGGATACGCTCATTCAGGCGGCTTTTGTGGCGCGCCGCCTTGTTGTGATGAATCAAGCCCTTGTCGGCGATGCGGTCAATGACCGGTACCGCTTCCTTGTAGGCGGCTTCAGCTTCCGCCTTCTTGCCCTCGGCGGCGAGCTTCGCCACCTTCTTGATGTAGCTGCGCACCATGGAACGCAGGGCTGCGTTGTGTTCGCCGTGGACCACTGACTGGCGGGCGCGCTTCTTCGCTTGCTTGGTGTTAGCCAAGGGGCACTCCTGAAAAATGCTGTTGGACCGCCCGGGGGCGGCCGGAAAGGCTGCGTACTATACGGATTTCACCTCCGTCGCGCAACGCAAACAGTATCTGCCCCGCCGCCTTGCCGCACGCTATCCCGCGGGACTCGCATGGCGGTGGGAGTCGAAGGCCGGTATCATGCGCAGCTTGAGAATTCCCTGATTTTCAGGACCTTAGCCTCATGTCCCGCGCGCTCTTCAAGGCCACTTCCCTGGTGGGGGGCATGACCCTCATCTCGCGCATCCTGGGTTTTGCCCGGGACATGGTGCTGGCGCGCTATTTCGGTGCCGGGATGGTCATGGATGCTTTCTTCGTGGCCTTCAAGATTCCCAATTTCATGCGTCGCAGCTTCGGTGAGGGTGCCTTTTCACTGGCCTTTGTGCCGGTGATCTCGGAATACAAGACCACCCGTGAGCACAATGAGGTCAAGGAGCTGGCCGACCGGGTGGCGGGCAGCCTCGGCCTGGTACTGGTGATCATCACTCTCATCGGCGTGATCGCCGCGCCGGTGCTGGTATGGATTTTCGCGCCGGGGTTCAGCATCCACGCAAGCAAGTACGAGCTCACGGTCGCCATGGTGCGGGTGACTTTCCCGTACCTGCTGTTTATTTCGCTTACGGCCTTCGCCGGCGGCATTCTCAATACGTACGGCAAGTTCGGCGGGCCCGCCTTCACGCCGGTACTGCTGAATATCGTTCTTATTGTCGCCGCCGTCTGGCTGGCCCCGCATCTCGCCAATCCCGGCATGGCGCTTGCCTGGGGCGTGTTCATTGCCGGCGTGGTGCAACTGCTGTTTCAGGTGCCGTTTTTGCTCAGGCTCAAGTTGCTGCCACGGCCGAAACTCTCGGCCGGCCACGAAGCGGTGACGCGCATCATGAAACTCATGTTGCCGGCATTGTTCGGTTCTTCCGTGTCGCAGATCAATATGGTGGTGGATACGGTGATCGCTTCCTTCCTGGCCACCGGCAGCGTCAGTTGGCTGTATTATTCCGACCGCCTCATGGAATTTCCGCTGGGGGTGTTTTCCATCGCGCTGGGTACCGTGATTCTGCCCAATCTTGCGCAACATTTCGCCGCCAAATCCGCCATGGGTTTCTCGGCCACCATGGATTGGGCGCTGCGGCTGGCGGTGGTGTTGGCGTTGCCGGCGGCGGTGGGCCTGTTCTGCATGGCGGGTCCGCTACTGGTTACCCTGTTCCATTACGGCCGTTTCAATGCCTACGATTCACGCATGGCGGAAGCCAGCCTCATGGCCTACGCGGTGGGCCTGCTCGGATTCACCCTGGTGAAGATATTCGCACCGGGTTTCTACGCGCGCCAGGATACGCGCACGCCGGTCAAGATCGGCGTCATTTCCGTCATCGCCAATGTGGTGCTCAATATCCTCATCACCATACCCTGGGCCATGAGCGGTTGGGCGGCACCGCATGCGGGCCTCGCTCTGTCAACCTCGCTTGCGGCATTCATCAACGCCTGGTTGCTGTACCGTGGCCTGCGCCGTACCGGCGTATATACGCCCACACCCGGCTGGCGGCCGCTCCTCAGGCAGGTGATGATCGCCAACCTGGTAATGGCGGGACTGCTATGGTGGCGGGCGGGAGATCTCGGCGAATGGCTGGCGCGCAACGCATTGCACCGCGGCCTGTGGCTTGCCTTCTGGATAGCGACCGCGATGCTGGTGTATTTCGTGGTGCTGTTCCTCACCGGCTTCCGCCCCCGCCATCTGCGGCGGACGTATCCGGCCTGACGGGGTGGGGCGCACTCCTTAATATATGTAATCGCAGGAACTCCCGGTGGAACTGATTCGCGGCCTGATTAACCTGAAACCCCGTCATCGCGGCTGTGTCGCCACCATCGGCAATTACGACGGTGTGCACCGCGGCCACCAGGCGGTGCTGCGCGGGCTGGGTGTCCGCGCCCGCGAACTGCGTTTGTGCTCGACCGTGGCTGTGTTTGAGCCTATGCCGCAGGAATATTTTTCACCCGAAGCGCCGCCCGCACGCCTCATGAGTTTCTGTGAAAAGTGGCAGGCGCTGGCGGAATGTGGTGTGGACCGGGTGCTGTGCCTGCGTTTCAATCGGCAACTTGCCGCAATGCCGCCCGCGGAGTTCATCGAACGCGTCCTGATTCTCGGCCTGGGAGTGCGCTATCTGGTGGTGGGGGACGATTTTCGCTTCGGCCGCGACCGTGCCGGGGATTTCGCCATGCTTAAGGCGGCGGGTGCGGCGTATGGTTTTGAGGCGGCGGATACGCACACCCTGATGCTCGCGGGCGAGCGCGTGAGCAGCACGCATATCCGTGAATGCCTCGCGGCCGGCAATCTGGAGCTGGCGAACCGGCTGCTCGGGCTGCCGCTTTCATTGAGCGGTCGAGTGATATACGGTGACCGCCTGGGACGCACGCTGGGTTTTCCCACCGTGAATATCCCCTTGCGGCGGCGCCGTGCTCCGCTGCAGGGTGTCTTTGTGGCGGCGGTGCACGGCATCGGTACCGCATCGCATTACGGCGCCGCCTATGTGGGCAATCGGCCGGCGGTGAACGGCCGGCAGCTCATGCTGGAAGTGTTTATTTTCAATTTTGCGGGCGAGCTGTACGGCCAGCGTCTGCACGTGGAGCTGCTGCACCAATTGCGCGGTGACGCCTCCTTCGGGAGCCTGGAGGCGCTTCAGGCGCAGATGGCGCGCGATGTGGCGGCGGCACGCATCTGGTTGAAACAGCAGGGAATGGATTGAATGGTTTTATTCATGATTGCGAAACAGGACAAGCAGTGAGCGACTACAAAAATACCTTGAACCTGCCGCGGACCGACTTCCCCATGAAGGCGAATCTGCCGCAGCGTGAGCCGGAAATACTGCGGCGCTGGCAAAGCGGGGATATTTACGGCCTGATCCGTACGGCACGCACCGGCAAGCCCAAGTTTCTATTGCAGGATGGCCCGCCTTATGCAAACGGTAACATCCACATCGGCCACGCGGTCAACAAGATACTCAAGGACATGGTGGTGAAGTCCCGCGGTTTAGGCGGCATGGATGCGCCGTATATTCCGGGTTGGGACTGCCACGGCCTGCCCATCGAGCAGCAGGTGGAAAAGAAGATCGGCAAGGCGGGCCGGAAGGTGGACGCGAAAACCTTCCGCGCCGCCTGCCGAGCCTATGCGCAGGAGCAGGTGAACCATCAGCGGGAGGATTTTCAGCGCCTGGGGGTACTGGGTGACTGGGATCGCCCCTATCTCACCATGGACACCCGCTATGAAGGCGACCAGTTGCGGGCTCTGGCGGAGATCATCCGTCGCGGACACCTATATAAAGGACTGAAGCCGGTGCATTGGTGCCTGGACTGCGGTTCGGCGCTGGCGGAGGCGGAAGTCGAGTACCAGGACAGGGTCTCGCCGTCTGTCTATGTGATGTTTCCGGCAGCGGATGCAAAAGAATTGCTGGTGAGGATGTGCGCCGGGTCATCATCGGGTGAAGGCCAGGTCTCGGTGTTGATCTGGACCACCACGCCCTGGACATTACCGGCGAATCAGGCGGTGGCAGTCAATAAGGATTTCGATTATGTGCTGGTGGAAGTCACGGTCCACGGCTCACATCAACGCATACTGGTGGCGGCGGGCCTGCGGGATGCGGTACTGGAGCAATGCGGCCTCAAGGAATCCCCGGTGAGGACCGTGGCGCAGGCAAAAGGCTCCGATCTGGCGGGGTTGAAACTGCATCATCCTTTCTATCAGCGTATCGTGCCGATCGTGCTGGGCGAGCATGTGACGCTGGATGAAGGCACCGGTGCGGTGCACACAGCGCCAGGTCACGGCCAGGAAGATTTTGTGCTGGGCATGCAGTACAAGCTGACCGTGGATAATCCAGTGGACAGCCACGGCGTGTTTGTGCCGGCTACGGAGCTGTTCGCCGGGGAGCACGTGTTCGAGGCCAACTTCCACATCATTGAAGTGCTGCGCGAACGCGGCCGGCTGTTACAGCATGCGCCCTACAAGCACAGTTATCCGCATTGCTGGCGGCACAAGACGCCGGTGATTTTCCGCGCCACACCCCAGTGGTTCATCGGCATGGATCAGAAAAATGCCGTGTCGCCGCTCACCTTGCGCGAGCAGGCACTTGAGGAAATCAAAGGTGTGACATGGACGCCCGGCTGGGGCCAACAACGCATTGAGGGCATGGTGGCTAACCGACCGGACTGGTGCGTCTCACGCCAGCGCACCTGGGGTGTACCCATCGCGCTGTTCGTGCACAAGCATAGCGGCGAGCGGCATCCACGTTCCGTGGAATTACTGGAAGCCATTGCACAGCGGGTGGACAAGGACGGTATTGATGCCTGGTTCGAAATGGACGCGGCTGAACTGCTGGGCAAAGACGCAACCCAGTACGAAAAAGTAACGGACATTTTGGATGTGTGGTTCGATTCCGGCATGGTGCATTACTGCGTGGGCGAGAAACGCCTTGATTTGGGACCCCCGCAACAGGCTGACCTGTATCTGGAGGGCTCCGACCAGCACCGTGGCTGGTTCCAGTCCTCGCTGCTGACCTCCGTCGCCATGCGCGGCAAGGCTCCCTATAAGGGCGTGCTCACCCACGGCTTCACCGTGGACGAGCAGGGCCGCAAGATGTCCAAGTCCCTGGGTAACGTGGTGGCACCGCAGCAAGTCATCCAGCACCTGGGCGCCGATGTGCTGCGCCTGTGGGTGGCGGCCACGGATTACAGCGGCGAGCTGTCAGTGTCGGACAACATCCTCAGGCACATGGCGGAAGCCTACCGCAAGATGCGCAACACGCTGCGTTATCTGCTGGCAAATCTTTACGATTTTGATCCGGACCGCGACCAGCTTGCACCTGAAACACTGCTGGCGTTGGATCAATGGCTGCTGGCGTGCGCCGTACGGTTGGATGCGGAAATACAGGATGCCTACAAGAATTTCCAGTTCCATTTGATCTATCAAAAGATCTACGGATTCTGCGTGGTGGATCTTTCCAATTTCTATCTGGATGTCATCAAGGACCGCGAGTACACCACGCAAGCGGCGAGTCGCGCGCGCCGTTCCTGCCAGACCGCCATGTACCATGTGGCGGAAGCCATGCTACGCTGGCTGGCGCCGATTCTGAGTTTCACCGCCGAGGAAGCCTGGCAATATATGCCAGGCAAGCGCGAGACTTCCGTATTTCTCGCAGAATGGCATCAGCTGCCAGATGGGGCCAATGAGCGCAGAGCCGAATGGGCTACGCTGATGCAGGTACGGGATACAGTACGCAAGGAACTGGAGAAGCTCCGCATCGCCGGCAGCATCGGTTCCTCGCTGGATGCAGAAGTAGACTTGTATTGCGATGCACCTTTGCCGGCAACAATTCGTGACACTGTTGGTGATGAGTTGCGTTTTGTACTCATTACTTCTGATGCGCGCCTGCACGACGGCAATAAACGCCCATCGCACGCTGTCGAATCCGAATGGCTGCCGCAGATGCTATGGGTCGTGGTGCGGCCGTCAAACCATGTCAAGTGCGCGCGCTGCTGGCATCATCGCAGGGACGTGGGCGCCCACCCGGAACATCCGGGACTTTGCAGCCGTTGCGTGGAGAACGTGGCGGGACGGGGTGAAACCAGGAGATTTGCATGAGTGAGGCCGACGACAAATTACGGACCACGCAGCATGGCGCATGGCCCTGGTTGTGGTTATCTGCGGCGGTAATCGTATTGGATCAGTTGAGCAAATACATCGTTGCCGGCCATCTGGCACTGTATGATTCCATCCGCGTGCTGCCGGTTTTCAACCTGGTGCTGCTGCACAACACCGGCGCCGCCTGGAGCTTCCTCGCCGGCGCTTCCGGCTGGCAGCGTTGGTTTTTCATACTGCTGGCGCTGGCGGTGAGCGTCGTCATCATTATCTGGTTGCGGCACCTGCCGCGTGCGGGGCATCGCTGGCGAGCGGCGGCGCTGGCACTGGTGCTGGGCGGTGCGCTGGGCAATGTCATTGACCGCGTACGGCTCGGCTACGTGATTGATTTTATCCAGGTGCATTACCAGAACTGGTATTACCCCGCCTTCAATGTGGCGGATTCCGCCATCACCGTCGGTGCCGTCATGCTCATCCTCGAAGGTCTTTTCATGCGTCACGCTGATCGGCAGGCGGGCACCTGAATCAAGCGGAGTATATGACGTCACTAACGGCACGGCGGCCGCTGCGAGTCCCGCCGAATTTCAGGATCCGGATGCCTTGTCCACCACCAGCAACGGCGCGGACAACGGTTACCGTTTCGGCGCCGCGCTGGCGATTTCCGCGGATGGCGGCACCGCGCTGTTTGGCGCGCCCTATGCCAGCACTTCGGCGACCGCCGCGGGCAAGATGTATCTTTCGGCGCTGACCGGCACCGCTTGGGGAGCGCTAGTGGAAGCGGACGATCCGGCTGCCACCGCTAATGATCATTTCGGCGGTGTCCTGGCGCTGTCCGGCAATGGCGCGCTGTTGCTCGCAGGTGTGCCGGACGCGGCGTCCGCTGCCGGCATCGCCTATCTATATAGCTGGAACGGCAGCGCGCTCGGTTTGGTGGCGGACATTACCGAGTCAGGCGGCCAGGTCGCCGGCGACCGCTTCGCTGCGGCGCTCGGGTTTTCCGGAGACAGCAGCTTGGCAATCATCGGCTCGCCGGGCACCAGCATCAGCGCTACCATGGCGGAACGATCTACACCTCCGCGGGCGCCGGCAAGGGCTATGTCTATTCGGTCGGCACCTGGAGCGCGCCCGCCTACACGCTTTCCGATCCGGATGCATTGAATGCCACCGCCAACGGTGCCGCCGCTGGCTTCGGTTTTGGCAGCGCCGTGGCGCTGTCGGCCGTCAATGGTACGGCGCTGGTCGGCGTTCCCAAGGCCACGGCCACGTCCGAGGTGGTCGCCGGCAGCGCCGATTTCTATTTCAACCCCGTGGATTTGTCGCTGCAGTTGTCCGCCAATCCCAGCCCGGCGCCGCTCGGCGGCCAATTCAGTTACCTGTTTACCGTTACCAACCAGGGTGTTTTGACGGTGAACGGCGTTAGTCAGACACAAACCACGAATGCCACCAACGTGGTTTTGACGGATACCCTGCCCGCCGGGGTGTCGTTCAAATCCGTCTTTCTCAATCCGCCCAGTGGCACCACCGGTTTTTGCGTCGGCAGCGGAAACACTGAGACTTGCACGCTTTCCAGCCTGCAAGCGGGCGGCGTGTGGCAGCCGTCCATCACCGTCACCACCGGCGCCTCGCCGTCGGTGGTGGACAATCAGAACGCGGCCGTGAGTGCCGACCAGCTGGAGACCAACAGTGCCGACAACAATGCCGGTGTTAACGTCACCGTGGACGACGCGCCGAGCGCGGTCAGCAATGCCGCTGCCAGCGCCATACCGGTGCACGTGAGTTATTCCGGCAACCTGCCGGTGACGCTGGCCTACAGCAATCAACCGCTGACCTACAGCCTGGTGAGCAATCCAGCCAACGGCACCGTAGTGCTGGACCCCGCCAGCGGCGCTTACACCTACAACGCCAGCAACGGTTATGGCAACGTGAGCGGCGGCCAGCCTGACAGCTTCACGTTTTCAGCCAATGACGGTTACCTCAACTCGAACACCGCGCGTGTGTACCTGCAGGTCTATGCGGCACCCACCGCCTCGGATGCCACGCTCACCGTGCATGTCAAAGGCTCCGGTCAGCTTTCCGCCACGGATCCCGATCCCAGCCAGACGCCGGTGTTCAGCCTGGTGGTATTGCCGGCGCACGGCAGCGTGGCTCTGAATTCCACCACCGGCGACTACATCTATACCAGCACCGCCGGCTACACCGGCAGCGACCGGTTCGCGTTTAACGCCAAGGACAGTTACAACCCTTCCAACACCGCGACGGTGAATCTGACGGTGTATGCGGCACCGACGGCGAAGGCCGCAAGCTACAGCGTCAACGAAAACCAGTTGATTCACGCGGCACTGGCGGTCAGTGAGCCCGATCCCACGCAGACGCTCACCTATACTATCGTGCAGCAGCCGGCGCACGGCAGCGTGCTGCTGGATTCATCCAGCGGCGCATTTACCTACGCACCAACCCCGAACTATACCGGCAACGACAGTTTCACCTTTGATGCTCGCGACAGCTTCAATACCTCTAATCAGGCGATTGTGACACTGATGATCAATTCGGTTCCCCCTCCTGTACCGACGCAGACCGGCAATAACAGTGGGGGGGGTGCACTGGATTGGCTGACGCTGGTAGTGCTCGGTGGTCTGGCGTGCAGCCGCCGGCGGTTTGTGTCGCAGTGAAAATCTGCGTGTGTTTTCAGGGACAGCGCAACGTGGTGTCCGCGTTGGGTCTGTCGGAAGCCCGCACCCGTCCCATCACGTTCACGATCAGTGTGCGATCATGTTTGCCGTCTTCCGAGCAGTAGAGGAAGGTGCCGTTAACGCTGCGCAGCCCCATTGGCCGGAAGGTAAAGGACACCCGGTTGCTGATGACTTGCGCCCTGGATGTGGTTGGCCCGTGCCTGCGCAATACGGATTCGCCGGCATCCACCTGGCCGGGACTATCGTGATCGAGATTCTCGAATATCAGCCAGCCGTTATTCCAGCTTTGGAGTGCATGATTGCAGCGCCTGCCGTCGGTACTCTTGCATAGCGTTACATAGTGGTTGCGGCTGATCGCTGTGTGGCGCGCGTAGTTGAGTGCGGCGGAAAGTTCATTAACCCGCGCCACGGCGTGGTTATGCCGTATTGAGGCGGTAAAGTCGGGAACGGCGAGCGTGACGAGAATGGCCGCAATCGCCAGTGTCACAAGCAACTCCAGAAGAGTGAATCCCGCATCCCTGCACATATCCGATTCTCCCTGGCATACATCCAGTGTACCGCTGGATCACGAGGCTTTCCCCGCCGTCCTCAATGCAGTAGAGTTTCGCAGCCCTTGTTCAAAGGTAAGACTATAACAACATCCATGGGAAGCAAAGGGTCATGAGGCGGCAGCCGGATGTCATTGTGGTCGGTGCCGGTATTATCGGCATGCTGAGCGCACGCGAGCTGGCGGGCGCCGGCCTCTCGGTAATACTGGTGGAGCGGGGCAAGGCCGGTCGGGAAGCCTCACGTGCCGCTGCCGGTATCCTTTCGGCACTCTATCCCTGGGAAGTACCGTCCGCCATAGGCACGCTATTGCATTGGAGCCAAGCCCATTATCCGGTGCTGGCCGATGGTCTGCGACGCGGCAGCGGCATTGATCCCGAATGGACCGTCAGCGGGCTGCTGTGTCTGGGTGAGGGATCCATGGAAACGGCACTGACTTGGGCAAATGCCACGGGCAACACCCTGGATGTGCTCGATCGGCAGGAGGTGCGGCGCCATGAGCCGGCACTGGCTGCCGACATGCAAGCAGCGGCATTTCTGCCGGGTATCGCGCATATTCATGTGCCCGGCTCATGCGCGCCCTGCGCGAGACTCTGCTCAATGAAGGCATCCCGCTGCGGGAGGAACTGGAAATCACCGGTTTCCTGCGCCAAGGCAGGCGTATCACCGGCGTGCGCGCGGCTGCGGGCGCACTGCGTGGCGGGCGAGGGGTGGTGGCCTACGGGGCCTGGAGCAGCCGACTGGCGGCGGGAACCGGCACAAAAATCCCGGTGGAACCCGTGCGTGGGCAGATCATCGAATTTGACGCTCCGCCGGGTTTGGTACAACGCATTCTTTACAACGGGAAACATTATCTGTTCGCGCGTCGCACCGGGCAGATCGTGGTAAGCAGCACCCGGGAGCGGGTGGGGTTTGACCGCTCCCTGACGCATAGTGCGCTCACGGAGCTGATGCAGGTGGCACAGGAGCTACTTACTTCCCGTGCTCCAGGGAGTGCAGCCGCAACGCCACTGGTCCGGGCTGCTCCCGGGTTCCGCAGACGGTTGCCCCTATATCGGCGCCCCGCCGGCAATTGAAGGGCTGTATTTCAACACCGGCCATGATGCTAACGGTATCACCGCAGCCCCCGCATCGGCGCGGCTGCTGGCGGATCTCCTCGTGGGGTGGGAACCGGTTATGGATCCGGCACCCTATACGCTCACCCGGGCAGCGGGCATAGACAGTGGCTGAATTCTGCGCCTATACTGGACCCAGTCCGGGCTTATGTCACAACTCAAGTGTCTGATTCTTCTGCATTAATAACCGGCGGAACCCTGGCGGCCCATCTTGCCGCCCATGGGGTGACCCCCACGTCCCAGCGGCTGGAAATCGCCGAGGTATTGTTCCACAAGCCGCAGCACCTTTCCGCGGAACAGATTCTTGCCGCCGTAAACCGTAATGAGTCACGGGTTTCCAAGGCGACCGTATACAACACTCTCAGGCTGTTTTCCGAGAAGGGTCTGGTGCGGGAAGTGATCGTGGATCCGGCGCGGGTGTTTTACGACCCCACCACCGGTTCGCATCACCATTTTTACAACGCCGATACTGGTGAGCTTGCTGATATTGCGCCGGAGCATATCGAGTTTGCCCGACTCCCAGCGCCACCGCCTGGTACGCAACAGGATGGCGTCGAAGTCATCGTGCGGGTGAAACGCGCCACTCGCCCCTGAATTGTCGGCGGGGAAATCGTCGTTTTTGCTATACTTTCGCGCTTTTCAGTTACACGCGAAGCTTGAAATTTATAAATTGCCGGCGTAGCTCAATTGGGTGAGCCGCGAAGCGGCGAACGCCCTGACAGAATGTCAGGGCCGGGACATCCCGATGAGGCGGAATTGCGCCGGGATGGCAGATTGTGTATATCCAAGAAGCCGGCGTAGCTCAGTTGGTAGAGCAACGCATTCGTAATGCGTGGGTCGGGAGTTCGACTCTCTCCGCCGGCACCATCCACTTCAATCTATTCTCGTGGCAATCATTCAGGAGCACTGCTGTTCTAAATCATGCGGCATAGTGGCCTGAATTGCGGAGCATTTACGCATGGATTACTTGGAGCCTTCTTACGATCCCAACCATCCGTATGCGGTGGACAGCGTGACCAGCGGCGGCAGCACGGTGTACCGCGCGAGCTACGATGTGGACGGCAATATGACCAGCCGCAACGGCTCACCCATCATCTGGACTGTGGACGATGTACAGGGATGTACAAGTGCCGCGGGAGGCAGGATGCCGGGAGCGGCCAACCTGCCGGAGAGCATGGCCTCGGCAGCGGGATCCAGCACCTTCAGCTACGGCCCGGACGGCAACCGCTATTCCCAGGCCGCCACCTTCAACGGCGTGACCACGGACACCACCTATATCGGCGGCCTGTTCGAGGTGGTCTCGACCAGTACCACCACCGAGTACCGCCACAACATCATCGCGGACGGGGAAATCGTGGCGGTGCATACCATCGACCAGAGCGGCAACGCCTACACCGATTACCTGCACTATGACCAACTGGGGAGCGTGGACACCATCACCGACGATCAGGGCAACGTGATTCAGAGCATGAGTTTCGATGCCTTCGGGCAAAGGCGCGACCCCAACAACTGGGACTATGATCTCAGCCAGAATACAATATCCACGCTCAAAAACTACACCGACCGGGGCTATACCGATCAGGAGCAACTGGACAACCTCTCTCTGGTGGATATGAACGGGCGGGTGTATGACCCGACCACCGGTAGATTTATCAGCGCCGATCCCACGGTGCCGGCGCCGCTATTCAGCCAAGCGTTCAACCGGTACAGTTACGTTTATAACAGCCCGTTCCAATACGTTGATCCGAGTGGGTACGGCCCCCCTGAGGGCCAGTACACCTATTTTGATTGTACTTACGCGTGT
This sequence comes from Natronospirales bacterium, assembly GCA_021792635.1. Classification (GTDB taxonomy): domain Bacteria; phylum Pseudomonadota; class Gammaproteobacteria; order Natronospirales; family REEB76; genus REEB76. Next base: position 156,842 of record JAJYUH010000005.1, read on the forward strand.
GCTTTCCATCCGGTATCAACGCTTTCCGCCCTAGCCAATGACATTATTGTTGCCAACAATATGGCAGCCGAAGTCGCGTCAATTGATATTGCAGTGGCGTCAACTTTCATAGCAGATAATTCCACTGGGATGACGACTCTTGCTGCGCCAGTCAGCACCGGCGGAACCGCTTCTGTGCCATCCGGTGGACTTGCGCCTTTGCCTCCTCTATCACCCAGTCAATGCGACTGCAACATGGGAGGGGACAATCAGGTAGGGAATTCAATGGCCGGTTGGCAGCTTTGTGATGCAGGTTGCTTTGCGTTTGTCGGCATGGCGTCTACCCCGAATTACGATCCCCAAGAACGATTTGATCCGTCTATCGGAATTAGATTCCTTCGAAATGGCCAAAATATCCGAGACGCGCTAAAAAACATGCCAAAACGTTCTGTGATGGGGCGTATGCTGAATGGCCGGCCGCTGCTGGGGACGATGGGGACGGCGACTGCCCTGACGGATTTGATATTTGCTGAAGACGGCATAGATTATAAAAATCCAACTGCACTGGAACAGGTGGGATATATCCCGATTAACCGGGCAAACAGCGGACTTTCATATTTTTCCGATACCATACTGGGCAATATTTACCAGCAAGGACAGTTCGCTGCGGTAGGTGGAAACAATTGGAATATGGCTATGGATCCATCAACACTCACCGGTGCGAATGCTGCCGCTTACATGGCCTCGTCCTTGGCCGCGCAAGCTGACCTCAGTGGCACGGCCTACAATTTCGGTGCATTGTGGATGTGGACGAATAACGTACCTTATCCGAGTTGGCTGAGCAATGGATTGCAAAATGGGACAATACAATTAATCCCTCCCAATACAATTGGTGGTGGAAATCTTTTCTTCAAACCGACGCCTCCTGGAGGTTAAATATGCTCAGTCGCGTCGACAGATTCCTACTTATTCTTATCCTGCTATTTTCCGCATCGTTTTATGCGCAAGCTAAGAACGACGAACCACCATCATTGCTATTGATCAGGACAGCATTAAACAATTACATCAATTATGAGATTTGCTGGGCGGGCGGTGGTCCCCATGGAGGGATGCTCTACCGCTTTGGGAAGACTGTCATATTGTCGCTGGCGGTCAGTAAAGATGAGAAGAAATTCTATGTATGGGGCGATGACTTGCAGTATTCAATAGAGCTACACCACCCCTCTCTTACCGATAATTATTATGGAGCTTATTCCAATCATATGGCAGCAATCATTGGTATGGGTGGTCCTTTTGCTATCGCCCCAAAGAGATTGGTATCCGTTTCTGCTGAAAAATTTGACTTCACAATTCCTCGCCAGTGCGTGATGACCTTTCCACCTTCATCAGAGAAGACCGCGATGGTGAATGCCATCGTGAACACGATGACCGATTTTGTCGAGCAGGTTAACCGCGAGGAGCAGTTTCAGTATCCCTCACCTCTGCATATTGTGATTGCAAATTTTGACGTAAATTACCCACGTACCTTCGTGTACATCGAAGAAACTCATGAGGTATATGCTCTTACGCTCCACGACATTACAAATTATTTCGGTGATACGTTCTTAAAGGAGGGGTATCCATTCAGCCTGATAAATTATTTCAGCAGAAGCAATCCTTTTGTGAGAAAAATCTTGAAATATGGGATACATAAAGAGATAAATATCTCTCGCCCTGGGCCCAGCAAGCAAACTGTATCAGCTGTGGGAGACAGGTGACGGAGTGCGACTCAACCGGCTGACCCAGTCCACGGTCACGAACCCCGCCAACAACGGCCCGACCAACGACTACCATTATGACGCCATGGGCAATATCACGTCCCGGACCATAGCCGGAACGAGCGAAACCTATAATTACGATCCCTACCACCCGTATGCGGTGGACACGGTGACCAGCGGCGGCAGCACACTCTACAGCGCAAGTTACGACGCGGACGGCGACATGACCGCCCGCAATGGCTACCCCATTACCTGGACGGTGGACAATCTGCCGGAATCCATCGCGTCAGCGAGCGGTTCGAGCACGTTCAGCTACGGCCCGGACGGCAATCGCTATTCCCAGGCCGCCACCTTCAACGGCGTGACCACGGACACCACCTATATCGGCGGGCTGTTCGAGGTGGTCTCGACCTCAACCACCACCGAATACCGCCACAACATCATCGCGGACGGGGAAATCGTGGCGGTACACACGATTGATCAGAGCGGCAACGCCTACACCGATTACCTGCACTATGACCAACTGGGGAGCGTGGACACCATCACCGACGATCAGGGCAACGTGATTCAGACCATGAGTTTCGATGCGTTCGGGCAAAGGCGCGACCCCAACAACTGGGACTATGATCTCAGTCAGAATACAATATCCACGCTCAAAAACTACACCGACCGCGGCTATACCGACCAGGAGCAGTTGGACAACCTGAGCCTGGTGGACATGAACGGGCGGGTGTATGACCCGACCACCGGTCGAATGATCTCGGCGGATCCGACGGTGCCGGCGCCGCTCAATAGTCAGGCATTCAATCGGTACAGCTATGTCTATAACAGTCCGCTGGAATTCACGGATCCGAGTGGGTTTGGTGGAGCGAAGGACCCGGTGTGCCCCGGCGGTCCGTTGACCTGTAAGAAGGTGGATGGTTCAGGAAGCAGCGGCCAGAATCAAACTCCAGAAACCGGCAGCCACATTCCGGGGGTGCATACCGGCTGTTCAGGTTGTGGTAGCAATTCGGGTTATGTCTTTACCGGTGGCAGCGGCATCACAACCGGTGGGAGCCAGTACGGAAGTGGCAGCGCATCGACTACGGCGCGCGGGGGTTCCCGCAGTAGCGGAACATCGGTCGGCAGCAGCCTGACGGGTGGCGGTACCGGTCTGGGAAGTTGCGCCTTCACAACTTGCATGGTACTTCCGCCCATTCAGGTCACCGCACCATTCAATGATATCGGACTGCAGTTGCTACAAGAACAACTGGGCTCATGGGATCAATCTAGCTCATCGGATCAATCAAACGGAGATCGAGCGCAGATATCGGCCTTTTTGAAAAAACACGGAGCACTGGATCTTTCGCTTCATCTTGCGTATGGACCTGGAGTTATCCTGAATCTCAGCTTTAACCTCCAAGGGGTCGCATGGGGCGCTGCATGGGCACCAGGCATAGCTTTAGATTTTAGCGCTGGGGGTTCAGCCAATCTTTTTAATGATGTGCAAGGATTTTATGGCGGCGTGGATATTGCTGGTGGTATATATGGATTTGGTGGGGATTTATTGCTAGGTGCAGGCGCGTCTGGATTAATTATGGAGTCAACTATTGGTTATAATCTCGGCGCGGGTGTGCAAGGTGTATTTGGGTATGAAGGTGGTTCTTTTACGTATGACGAAATACTAAATGCAGCGACACCAACCAACTATTCTTGGCTTGAAAGTATACATCCATAAAATTCTGAGGTAGAGATGATGTTCAATTTTGACAATATATGGACGGTGTGCGTAATTGGTGGTTTTGTACTTACACCTGTCGGTATGGTCATTACCTATTTAATATTTGCGCGTTGCGAACGCGCATATCCAAAGGTATTCAATTTACAAAATATTCCGATTACAAGCGTTAGGAAAGCGTGGAGATATTGGGGATATGTGCTATTAGGAAATTATCGAGATCTTGATCAATCCACAATTAGAATTCAATGCACAGTTTTACGTGTGTTTTTCTTTATATATTTAATAATGTTTTCCATTGCTATCGCAGGCATTGTTACGCCCGGCTAGTCGGAAGTTCCTCCCCGCGTCTGAGGCGGCGGTAGTCAGCAGATCTCGCTTTTTCTAGGGCTTCAAAGCGTGAAGATATAGGGTCAGATACCGTCTTGAATGGCAAGCCCCCGCATGGGTATTGCAGCGTTGCACTGCGTTTTGGATTTCAGCACACCGTAGATCATGTGGATCAGTCTCCGCATGCTGGCACCCACGATTGCTTTTGGCGCCATGCCCCGTGCTGCCAGGCGTTTTGCCATGGCTGCGATAACGGGATTGT
>JAJYUH010000018.1 GCA_021792635.1 Natronospirales bacterium
ACCTCAGTCAAGGGACGAACGATGATTTCACGCGCCGGCCACACCGCGGCGCGCAAGGCGCTTTACAGGCCCGGGCTCGTCGCAAAACGACACAATCCCGTTATCACAGCCATGGCAAAACGCCTGGAAGCACGGGGCATGGCGCCAAAAGCAATCGTGGGTGCCAGCATGCGGAGACTGATCCACATGATCACGGTGTGCTGAAATCCAAAACGCAATGCAACGCTGCAATACCCATGCGGGGGCTTGCCATTCAAGACGGTATCTGACCCTAAAGTTCCGCTTAAGCGATGATTCAGGCGCTATTTTTGCATGTTTCGTTGGCTTATCAAGCGGTTATGCTGGTTCGAACCCGGATCAGGCGCCGCACGCTGGTTACCCAGCAAGCCATCCGCCGCGGCTCCTTCCACAACGTCCCGGATCTCGTGCGCCAGATCCAAACTTATATCGCCCGCCCAACGCCCAGGCCTGCCCCTTCACCTGGACCGCCACCGCCGAGTTCATCCTCGCCAAGGCCCAACAGATTTCACAACTTATCGGTGGGACACAACACTAGAAAATACTCTATAATTTCCGTCGCGTAAAAAAACCAATTAATTGCGCTTGTAGCCGTATCCTTGCACTCTCCGTCATAGACGCAACTCGTTTACTTCGATCAACAAGATTGCGATCAAGATGCGTCATTGTCCGAAGATCGGCATAGCAATCGCCGATATTTGGCACACCCGGTAAGGGCATGGATGCGAAATACCGCTGCTCAAGAATAGCTTGCCTGACTTCCTGATTACTTACCACGTCAAGCGGAGAAACAGCGGAAACCAAAATACGAGACCCTTTGCTATTTTTATCTATTTCACAGTCGTGAGACATAACCAGCGCATAGATCATCTTCCCTTTTGACAGGTAATGTCCATACTGATTGTTATCAGGTTTCCACCCAGAATTTGGCAACCACGCTTGCTGACTATTTTTGATCGTGGTCTTCGACAAAGAAATGAGCGGCGAAACGCTTGACCCAACTATGACTTGTGACAGTATGTCTCCTTGAGACAACTCTGACGCCAACTGAGGCAGCCACCAGTTAGCGTTCACGATTTAAACTAGGGGTTCCGGCTCATTTTCCGGTTCTTCTGGCAATACGGGAGCATTGCGAAGAACCGATACCAGTTGTGCCCAATATCCATCAAAGACCTCAGACGTGTTGCCACGGCCATACCTATGTTGCATATATGAGTACCGGCCTGTTATTCCGCCTGTGGTTACAGCACTAATAGGTACATTGAAGCTAAATAAAAAAACGCCCGCAGAAAATGCAAATGCCACAACAGCGGCCTTAGTGCTTGCAGCGTGCTTAGGCGCTTTCGGGGCACGGCTAGAATTGTAAAGCGGAACGGTTAGGCCCTCAACCTGCCATGCGTCCGGCATATAATTTTCGAATTGCTTCATAGCGTTACCTCATCAGTTGGCAAATCAGCTTTCATCACCGCGTCGGTTGGCAAATCAGCCTTTATCTCGTCAAGTTTTTCCAATATCGAAAGCAACAGATTGACCGGTAGCATAATTCTTGCCGTAGGGTCAACCATAAACTTGCCACCTTGTGCGACCTGAACGGCAACATAGGGGGAAGAATAGTAAAAATCCAAACAGGCTTCTCGACCCGAAACAGAAGCCATGATAATCGACGCGGCAAGCGCCACAGTCTGCGTCGGTTCGTGCTTTATATCGATCAGTTTTCTTGACGAAAGACTAAATTTTGTTTTAATTAGACGCATTGCTGTATTTATGGTTTCTGAGTTATCGAGAAAATTACGTATGGCGCTGCATGACATATGAATTACTACTAACGATCGCAGGTCGTCCGTTCCAACTTTTTGCTGACCAAAAATTAGCTGCACAATATCGTCAACTCGAACAACTGATGCAACATCGGCCACATAGCGTCTATCCGGAACAGGCGCACTTGAAAAATCAGCGGTGAGCGAAACGCCTGTTACTCCGTCAACGTTTACGACATTATGACGTGTTGATGTTACAGCGAACCCCTCTCCCGGTCTTTCAGGCATTCGTCGCGGAACTGAAGGTTTATTTTTGTTCATGTCCCTAACATAAAATATTCAGATTGAAGGCTTAAAATCGCGATAAGTGCCAATTGAGACTATCGACCTAAGGGCTATATCGGCCGACCCAGAACATGGGGGCAATAGCGACACATCCCCGGCAAGGCGGCCACCTCTACCCCACGGCGGACACCCGGAGATGTCTTGCAGGTAGGTAGTTTGGGTAAGCATACATCAGCGAACCACGTCTAAAACTAAGTTTGGGACCATTAAGGGCATTTTGGGGTATTTTTGGGGCATTTCCACTTCATTCCGGGAAGTAGGGTCAGACACCACATAATTATTCTACTCCTGTTTTTTGCACGGACGGCCTTTGGGTAACCGCCGTGCCCGATGCCGTGAAAGCCGTTCAATCTCTGCCCGAAATCGCTCGCCACCGAGCGCCCAACCATGGTGCGTCACTTCGCGTATCGAGCCCAGCACTCCCAGTTCAAGAGATTGTTGGAACAAGCTTCGATAAGCCTGCTGGCGGCTTTCAGCCGTGGCGCCCAGTTGTAGATAACTGGCATGCGGACTAATCAGGAGCATGTGGTGTCTGACATTACTTCCCCTCCACGTAACGGGTGATCCTTGGGCACGAAGGTCTCCAGTTGCACCGTCGTGAACAAAGATTCCTGCATCACGTCCGCTCCACGCATCGCTCACTCCTCTACAAGAGTTATCGCCCCAACAAGTATAGTTGACTCGGTAATTACCGCAGAGAAAATCAACAACCTACTAATCGGCATATAGCAGATTACAAACAACGTTGAATTTTTCTGCAATCGAATCAAGCCCCGGAAAGAGGTTACCTCTTTCGATGCCAAGTCTCCTAATCGCGTCATTGCATAATGACTTTACGTTCTTTGCAAAAACGATCTTTGTTATTTCTTTCGTATCAAATGGCTGCTCTGGAATGGGATGCAGTGTGAAATATGCCTGTTGCGCTGCCACCCTTGGCGTTATATGAGGAGGAGCAAAAACACAGGTTTCTTGTATTGCAAATGGATCAGAATGTGTCTGGGTATTAACTACTCTGTTTACGCCATAGTAATAAACCGCGGCGTCATTGTCGGATATTTGGCCCCTATTTCTCCATATGTCCTCTGTTGCAAAATAGAGGGCGACCAATGGATTTGCGGTCCAATCTAGCAGCCTGGTTGGCGCACCATGATGCTGCATTAGAGCAAGCCATTCCCAATCTGAGTTTGGGGTTTTATCAATAAATGGCCGAGCACACCGTTTGAATGTATCGATGACCGTTTTCTCAAAATCTCTCAGATCTTTGTTAAGTCCTAGACGAATCGCTGTTGTTAAGTCTGCACGACCTAATTTTGTTAAAAGAGTATAAGCACTATTTTTGACCCCTCGGTAGTAGCCCCTATCGTGCTTAAGTACCACATCTAGAAATTCATAAAATGTGTTTACCCGTATTTCGTTCATGTTTTCCCATATTCCAAAATGTGAGTTTTCAATGCGAAAAAATTTCGAATCATCGTTGAATGATATGAACTCCAGTGCATTGCCGCTGGGATCCTTGAAAAACATGGTGGCTTGTTCGCCTACTTGGCCCCGGAAGCGGATGCCTGGCTCGATGAGAAATTTCACCTTCTCCGCCTTGAGTTTTTCGACGAGTGCATGCCACTGCGCCCATTCGAGAATCACCCTGAAAAATAGAAGATGAAAAAGGGGACGCTACCCTTATTCTTCATTCTTTCACCATGCCGACATATCTAAATAATCATCACGGATGAGGCATCGACCCATAGACAACGGCAAACACAATGATGCCGATAACTAATAGCACATAGGTCACCAGCATGACAATTGTGAAAAGCCCCACGTACTTCCACAGGGATTTCTGCCGGCGGAGCACGTCTTCCAGGGTCGACTGGCCGGAGTCCGGTACGCGCGTGATGGCGTTACCATAGCGCAGCAGGAACACGCCGGGGATCAGGTAGAAGAACCCCGCCATGATGATTTCCACCGCGCCGGCAATCGGGCCAAAGATCTCTTCCAGCCGGGAACCTTCGTGCCCCAGTGAGCTGTACTCCTCCGCTCAAGAACGCCCCTGCTTCACATACGCAGTAGCTCTCGCCATCAAGCCCAGCGCAAAGTTTTGAAAGGAAAGTTCTGGATCAGGCTCGCTATACATGCCTTTCTTACCGGAGGTTTTATTGGAGAGCAGCAGGCATGCGGCGTCGTATAGTCTGTCGCGCAATACTTTGCGGCAGAACAGGCGATAACGATCTGCATAGGACGTATTCACGAATTCCGGAAAAATCGGGAATTGCGATTGTCTCCGTTCCTTGACGGGAGCGGTACTGCCTTGGTCTTCTTCCAAAAGCATCAGATAGCCGAGAAACGGGCGCGCGGACGGCTTGAACGCGCCCTGCTGGTAAGCCGCCCAGAAATCCGTCGCATTCCCAAGTGCTTCCTCAATGCGGTTGTTGAAGTTGTTGCCAAAAGACGGGCCTGCCTGGGATTTAACCTCGATGGTTGCCAGCAGGGTTTTATCCACAAGCACCAACAAGTCCCAATCCTTTGCGGGGCGGTAAAATCCGGGGAGCCTGGCATTGACCGTATGCACGTCCGCATCACGCACACCACATTCTATGACCAACGAACGCACGAGCTGGATAAAACCATCCAATTGCTTGCCGGCGGTGACCGCGGCCCGGTTGCCTGCGTCACGGGAACCCGTGGCTTTACCCTGTTTGGCATCTTGTTTTGAGCGCGTACGCCAGTAAACACGGACCGCATTTTCAATTCCGGCCCGCAAGCGAGCTTCGAACGTGCTCATGCTCCGTCTTCCACGTAGCGGACACTTGCCGTATGGAATAACCCGTTCGTTGCCGCCTCAAGCCGATGCCTGGCCAGCTTTGCATATTTCGCACTTACTTCAACCCCGATGCTGCTGCGCCCCCACTTCGCCGCGGCAACCATTGTGGTACCCGTACCCACAAAGGGATCCAGGACGGTATCCCCGGCAAAACTGAACATCCGTATCAGGCGCTCAGCCAGCTCTTCGGGATACGGCGCGGGATGCTCTCGTGTGGAAGCACCGGTGAGGCCCGTCCAGATTTGTTGAAACCAGATTTTATGCTCAGCCTCCGGAATCACCGACAAGAGACGCTCCACCGAACTTGGAGTGCGATAGCCACCCGGTTTGCGTTCCATCAGGATAAATTCAATATCGTTCTTGATGACCGCATTCGGTTCGTAGGGCTTGCCCAGAAAGCCGCCGCCGTTGCCGTTGGCTTCGAATACGGCGTTCGCGATCTTGTGCCAGATGATCGGCGATAAGTTGGTGTATCCGATCATCCTGCAATGCTCCTGAATGGAAGCATGCAACGGAACCACCGTGTGAATCCCGCTGTTCTTCCGGCGGGAAAGACATACATCCCCCACGACAATGACGACACGCCCGCCGGGGACAAGTGCGTCGTAGCACGCGCGCCAGACTTTATCCAGTTCTATCAGAAAGGCCTCGTAATCCGCCACATACCCAAGCTGGCCTTCCACCTCTTCGTATTCCTTCAGGGTCCAGTACGGAGGTGAAGTCACCACCAGGTGTATGGACTCCGGCTTGAGAAACGGCATGCACCTGGCATCGGAACGATAAATTGTGTGCCAAGTCGGAATGTCGCGGACAGCCTCTTCAATCAGGCGTATGAGCTTGAGGTCCTTGGCGACGGCGGGGATGAGTTGTTGTGAGACTTCACGATCCATCAGTTCTGCCGGCAAGAAAGGCGATAAATCCACTTTCGTTGCATCAGACGACGCAATGAGGTTCTGAGCCGGTAACTTTGGTTTTGGCGCGCTAAGCAATTACCTATTCCTTCTGCATTAACCGCCCGCGCTCATGATAGCGCATAACCAATCTGTTCCACCTAAGAAGCCCTTCATCATTTTCATCAGTCCCAATCAGAGATGATGCATTGATCCATAAATAACGGCAAACACAATCATGCCGATGGCTAATAGCACATAGGTTACCAGCATGACAATCGTGAACATCCCCAGGTACTTCCACAGGGGTTTCTGCTGCCGGAGCGCGTCTTCCCTGGCCGTCTGGCCGGAGGCATTGACACCATCACGGATGAAAGTATGTTCCGTGAAATAGCCCAAAACCAAATACGCCGATAAAGATCAGCACATCGAATACCAGCATCACAATCGTAAAAATCCCCGCATACTTCCAGAAGGTTTTCTGCCTCGCGAGGGCATCTTCCAGGGCCACCTGTCCGGATTCCGGAATGCGGGAGATGGCGCTGCTGTAGCGTATCAACAGGATGCCGGGTACGAGGAAAAAAAGCAGTGTCATCGCAAGATAAACGGTCCCTAACATAAAGAATAAAGCCGCCGGCAGCTTGGAGTTTGCAGGCGCAAGCGCGGCCCCCGCAAACATAAATAGGTTCGCCAGCACCATGAACGCCGTCGCTATGAATCCCAGCACGGCCAGGAATAGTACCCATGGCCTCGTACTCTTCAGGTATTGGAGCGCCGATTCAGAAACCAGGATCTGTTCGTTCATCTTCAATACCCCGGTTATTGGATGTTTTGGGAATCATCGCTTTGCCCATGCACGAGCCTTGCCGTTAAACGATCAGTGATGATGGGCCACCAGGTACATCCCTGCGATCATGAATCCAAAGATAAACAGTACATAGAGTGCTAGAACAATGATGATGAATATGCCGAAGTATTTCCAGAAGGATTTTTGCTGCTTGAGCGCGTCCTCGAACCCCGCCATCGTCACGACACCCTGGACGCCGACAATGGCTTTTGCGTAGCGGTACAGGTACAGGGCCGGCATCACATAAACCAATGCCATTACGATATAGAAAATGCCGAGCACCTTGCCGAAGAACACCGGCATTCCCGGCATTGAGAAACCCCTGTATATGCCGGTGGTCATTGCCACACCGAAGAGCGCCATGAAGGCGACACCCACAAACCACACGATTGCGATGAACTTCACCCAGGGACGCGTGGCCTGTAAGGCTTCCAGCATGCCTTCTGAAACCACAATCTGTTGTGCCATTTGAATCTCCCCGGTTAGATGTTATTTAAACCCTTCTTAGACCGGGTTCCGGCCTATGCCTGAATGACGGGAACCTCACAAATCAATCAGGCAGCTAGAGTTTGAAAACGGTGTATTTCTCGGGCGTGCGCGCCGGCCATTTCGGACACAGCGCTTCGACAACTTCCATCAGGTCAACCCAATCGGCGAGGTCCGATCTGGCTGACAATGATGTTGCCACCACATCGCCACCGACCAGTGGCTGACGATCGGTGTCAGCCGTTTTCTTTGGCGATGTCAGCAAGCCATTCATCCAACAGTGCCTCGTGGTCAAACAGGGCGAAGTAGCCGCGCACTTCCTGCATATTGAGCCGGCCCCGGTGCGTGCGCAACAGGGCAAGGATGTCGTCCCGGTCCCGCAGGCGGGACGGGTTATTGGTCAGCGCCTGCAGCTTGAAGCCGATGAGACCTTCGACGCTGATGACCCGAACCCGGCCCAGCGCGGTATCCCGGTCTTTGGCTTCGGTCAACAGACGTTGCGCCATGGGACGGTGAGCATAAAGCAGGTCCAGGCCCTCATCTTCCCGCATGTAGTTGGCGGCATCCTCACTGCGATACGCGCAACGGTATCCGAGTCCGATCAGCGCCTTGTGGACGTGATCCGCATCCGTGGCATCCACCAGGAAATCCACGTCGCGGGTGGCGCGCACGACTTGGTGAGCCGCCAGCGCCACACCACCGATCAGCGCGGGCGGCGTCTTGCATCCGCTAAAGGCAGCCACAGCCTGCTGGATCTGTTCGGCAAGCCTGGACATGCTGCTCACATATTCCTTCGGTATTCCCCGCCCACCTCGTACAGCGCGTGGGATATCTGCTCCAGTGAATTGAACTTCACCGCTTCCATGAACGAGACGAAGCTGTTGTTGCGGTCGCGGGCGGTTTGCCTGCTTGCTGCAGCGGCTTGATGGCTCCGGTACGCCAGGCTAAATCAATCATCTCCTCGAAGAACTCGATTTTGGCGCGCGTACTCATGCGCATGCCAGCCAATAAGTTATTGCGTTCGGCGTCCTCGAACGTACAGCGCAGATCATCCTGCTGTTCTTTTGTCATTTTAGTTTAGGATCCAAGCCCATGCCTGCTTTCTGGATTTCCTCGAGTTTAGCGATGTCCTCATGATCTCTGGGACGGTTCGCTTGCTTTTTCATCGTAATCAAATGCGGAATGCCTGCGATCCTGATCGGCACACCATCATAGTCCTTGATAATCGAATCCCGCCAGAGATTGCCAAACTTGACCGGCTCATGGACGAAAATGTCTATGCAACGCTGCTCGTTCCTGGGGTCCCAGAGCTGGAAGACTTGCATGTGGCGATTGTCGTGCCAGTCCCGGCGCTTCTCCGGATCGGCGAAGTCCTGCATGGAGACCGGCAAGCGCGGACGCAAACCGATGGTTTCAAGCGCTTTCAGGGCCTTTGCGCAATTGACCGGTTCCAGATCAATCACCAGATCGAGGTCATGCGTACCGCGGACATAGCCGTGCAGAATTACCGCGAGACCGCCCACCACCACGTAACGCGCCCGGGCTTTGTCCAGGGCGGTGAATATCTCTCGAACCTTAAACGCCATGCGTATTCACCGCTCCCGCGTGGTCAGCCCACTACATGCACTGTCGGGGCCGCTCCCGCCCGGATTGGCTTGCGGCAAAAGGTTCGATCCAGGGTATACAGGGGCGCATCACCGGCGCTGGCGAGGTGCATGGCATCCGCGAAGTCTGCACCATGACTGTAGTAGTCCAATGCTTTCCGGACACTGCTTTCATCTTCCAGCACCACACCTTCCGACTCCGCCAGATAGGCCAGAAACGCGAGAATATCCTGTGGTGCAAGCTCGTAACGGGAACGCAGCACCCATTCCGTCTCCAGCATGACGGTTTTCGGGATCAGAACGATGTTGGTTTCCAGCAGCTTGAGCGCCGCGGCTTTCTGTTTCGGATGATCGCCAACGGCGATGCGCACCACCAGGCTGGTATCGAACGCAATCATGTGTTGCGATCCCATTCGACCGGTGCAAAGGCTTCCTTATCGCTGAGTTTTTTGACGGTATGCTTAAAGCCAGCCCAGTCGTTCAGCCGATGGCCTTTGCGACGCACCGCTTCGAGCACGATCCGCTGACCGGAGGCAGTAACGGTGAATTCCGTGCCTGCCGCCATGCGCAGACGGTCCCGGATTGTCTTGGGAATTACAAGCTGGCCTTTGCTGGTAAGCCGGGTGGTTTCCATATCCGTTCCCTCAAGTAAGACAGGGTAAGACTACACCGCTCCCGGCAGCCCGACAAGGGGCTCACATATTCCTTCGGTATTCCCCGCCGACTTCATACAGGGCGTGTGAAATCTGCCCCAGTGAATTGAACTTCACCGCCTCCATGAGCGAGGCAAAGATATTCTTGCGGTCGCGGGCGATCTGCTGCAGCAGCCTGAGGCTTTCGGGCGCGCGCGCGTTGCGAGCCGCGCGGTAGTGCTGCACGTTTTCGATCTGCTGGTGCTTTTCGGCTTCGGTGGAGCGAATCAGCTCAATCTTGGTCACGATGTCGCCGGCGTGTTCCTTGGGCAGGAAGGTGTTGACGCCGACGATGGGCAGCGAGCCGTCGTGCTTCTTCTGTTCGTAGTACAGGCTTTCCTCCTGGATCTTGCCGCGCTGGTACATGGTGTCCATGGCGCCCAGCACGCCGCCGCGTTCGGAGATGGACTCGAACTCCTTGTACACCGCCTCCTCCACCATGTCCGTGAGCCGTTCGATGATGAAACTGCCCTGCCAGGGGTTCTCGTTGAAGTTCAGCCCCAGCTCGCGGTTGATGATGAGCTGGATGGCCACGGCGCGGCGCACGCTCTCTTCCGTGGGCGTGGTGATGGCTTCGTCGTAGGCATTGGTGTGCAGCGAGTTGCAGTTGTCGAACAGCGCATACAGCGCCTGCAGGGTGGTGCGGATGTCGTTGAACTGGATCTCCTGGGCGTGCAGCGAGCGGCCCGAAGTCTGGATGTGGTACTTGAGCATCTGGCTGCGCGGCGAGGCGCCGTAGCGTTCGCGCATGGCGCGCGCCCAGATGCGCCGCGCCACCCGCCCGATGACGGTATATTCCGGGTCCATGCCATTGGAGAAAAAGAACGACAGGTTGGGCGCGAAGTCATCCACCCGCATGCCGCGCGCCAGGTAATATTCGACGATGGTGAAACCGTTGCTGAGCGTGAAGGCAAGCTGGCTGATGGGATTGGCGCCGGCCTCGGCGATGTGGTAACCGGAAATGGACACCGAGTAGAAATTGCGGACCTTGTGCTCCACGAAATACTGCTGGATGTCGCCCATCATGCGCAGCGCAAACTCGGTGGAGAAAATGCAGGTGTTCTGGGCCTGGTCTTCTTTCAGGATGTCCGCCTGCACCGTGCCGCGCACGCGGCTCAGGGTTGCGGCCTTGATGCGCGCGTAGGTTTCGGCATCCACCAGCTCCTCGCCGGCGACCCCCAGCAGGCTCAGCCCCAGGCCGTCGTTGCCGGGTGGCAGCTCGCCCGCATAGTACGGACGCGGCTGGTCCTTATATGAGGCGATTCTCTTTTCCGCCGCGGCCCAGCGCTGGGGATCCTCCTTCAGGTATTTCTCCACCTGCTGGTCAACGGCGGTGTTCATGAACATGGCGAGGATCATGGGCGCCGGCCCGTTGATGGTCATGGACACGGAAGTCTTGGGGTCGCAGAGATCGAAGCCGGAATACAGCTTCTTCATGTCGTCGAGCGTGGCGATGCTCACCCCGGAGTTGCCGATCTTGCCGTAGATGTCCGGACGCTCCGCCGGGTCCTCGCCGTAAAGCGTGACCGAATCAAAGGCCGTGGACAGGCGCGCCGCCGGCTGGCCGAGACTCAGGTAATGAAAACGGCGGTTGGTGCGCTCGGGCGTGCCTTCGCCCGCGAACATGCGCGTCGGGTCCTCGCCGATGCGACGGTAGGGATACACGCCGGCGGTGTAGGGATACCCGCCAGGCAGGTTTTCGTGCATCAGGAAGCGCAGCAGGTCCGCCCAGCTTTTGTACGCCGGCGGCGCGACCTTCGGGATTTTGGTGCGGCTCAGGGATTCGGTGTAATTGCTGCCTTCAACGGGCTTGCCCCGTACTTCGTAAGTGTAATGCGCGTCGGTAATGCTCTTGAGGCGCTGCGGCCATTCGCGCAAGAGATGCGGGGCTTCGCTGGAAAGCTCCTTGACGGCTTCGTTGTAGCGCTGCCGGAGCACTGCGAGAGTGTGAGGCGTGAGGGGTGAGGCGTGAGGCGTACTCGCGGAGTGAGGCGCAAGACGCGAGGTATCTGAAGACGGCAACAAATCATCGGGGTTATAAAGTCCCAGCGGCTGCGGCAGTTTAGGATCGTGCAGGTCGCGCAGCACTTCATGGTAATGTTGCGCGCGGCCGGCCGCTTCCGCTTCCTGTTCAATGGACTGGTTGATGCCGCGACCCTGCTCGGCAATCTCGGCCAGGTAGCGCGCTCGCGCTCCGGGAATCAGTACCGTGGCGCGCGGTTCCTTGAGGGTGGTGTCGGCCTGCGGGTTGAAGTCGCAACGAGAAATGGGGTCAGAGTCATTTTTCGATGCGGCGGTCGCGAAGCTCGAATTTTCGGAAAAATGACTCTGACCCCATTTCTTCTCCCGCAGCAGGCGGCACAGGTTCACGAACATCCAGGTGATGCCCGGATCATTGAACTGGCTGGCAATGGCGGGGTATACCGGTACCTGCTCATCCGCCAGCTTGAAGGCGGTGCGGTTGCGCTTCCATTGTTTCTTTACGTCGCGCAGCGCGTCCTCGGCGCCGCGCCGATCAAACTTGTTGAGCACTACCAGTTCCGCGTAATCCAGCATGTCTATTTTTTCAAGCTGGATGGGCGCGCCGAATTCCGGCGTCATCACGTAAGTGGAAAAATCCACCAGGTCCACAATCTCGGAATCGCTCTGGCCGATGCCGGCGGTCTCCACCAGGATCAGGTCGTAGCCTTGGCCGCGCAGACAGGCGATGCAATCCTTGAGCATGGCGCTGGTGGCGGCGTGGGCGCGGCGCGTGGCCATGGAGCGCATGAACACGCGCGGGCTGCGCAGCGCATTTATGCGGATGCGGTCGCCCAGGAGCGCGCCGCCGGTGCGCCGGCGCGTGGGGTCCACCGCCAGCACCGCAATGCGCATCCCGGGAAAAGCGTGCAGGAAGCGCAGCAGCAATTCATCCACTACCGAGGACTTGCCGGCGCCGCCGGTGCCGGTGACGCCCACCACCGGAGTCTTGCGGCCGGCCAGTTCCCACTGCTTGCGCAGCCGTGTCAGTTCGCCCTCGCTCACCACTCCGGCCTCGATGGCGGTGAGCATGCGGCCTACGGATATTTCGTCGTCCGGCGAAACCCGCGGCGGTCGCTCCGGCGTAAGGCGGTGTTTCTGCACCCGCTCCACCACGTCCTCAATCATACGGGCTAGGCCCATGTGCATGCCGTCGTTGGGGTGGTAGATGCGTTCCACGCCGTATTGCTGCAGTTCGGCGATTTCCTCGGGCGTGATGGTGCCGCCGCCGCCGCCGAACACGCGGATATGGCCGGCGTGGCGCTGCTTCAGCATGTCCACCATGTAGCGGAAATACTCCATGTGGCCGCCTTGATAGGAGCTGATGGCCACCGCATCCGCGTCCTCCTGCAGGGCCGCGCGCACCACGTCCTCCACCGAGCGGTTGTGGCCGAGATGAATCACTTCCGCGCCCTGGCTCTGGATAATGCGGCGCATGATGTTGATGGCCGCGTCGTGGCCGTCGAACAGACTCGCCGCCGTCACGAAACGCAGCGGCAGTTTCACCGGATGCGGCAGTGTGGCCTCGCGGGGCTTGGGGGCGGTGCTCATGGATGCCTCGGAGATTCCGACCGTACGGCCATTATAGCGGCCAAGCAACCGGTAAACTGCCTTGGACTTGGGCTTCACGCTATAATGGCGCGCTCCAGGGACGCATTTTTGCAAAATTGCCTCGCATCCAGCGGGTCCCGGCCGCGCGCCGCCGGCCCGTACAGCGGGGCCCGAAAAATCCAGGCGGCGACATCTCAGCCCAGCCGCCTGATTTGCCACGCAATCGTCATTTCCCTATTTTTAGGAGGATTTATGGATCTGTTCGCCACCCTCGATGTGATGGGACACGAGGAAGTCGTGTTTTTCCATCATAAAGACTCGGGGCTCAAGGCCATTGTGGCCATCCATAACACTACGCTCGGCCCCGCCCTGGGTGGCTTGCGTATGTGGCCGTACCGGAATGAACAGGAAGCCCTGACCGATGTGTTGCGCCTGTCGCGCGGCATGACTTACAAGGCGGCGGTGTCGGGCCTGAATCTCGGCGGCGGCAAAGCCGTGCTGATCGGCGATCCCAGCCGGAAATCCGAAGAAATATTCCGCGCCCTCGGCCGCTTCATCCAGTCCCTGGGCGGCCGCTACATCACCGCCGAGGACGTGAATACCAACGTCCAGGATATGGACTACATATTCCAGGAAACCGACTATGTGACCGGCGTGCATCCGGTGCACGGCGGCTCCGGCGATCCCTCGCCCTTCACCGCCATGGGCGTGATCCAGGGCATCAAGGCCTGTCTCAACCGTAAATACGGACACACCGATCTCGGCAAGTCCAGCTACGCGGTGCAGGGCCTGGGCCACGTGGGTTACCACGTGGTGAAGCATCTGCGCGATGCCGGCGCCAAGGTGTTTGTCACCGACATGCAGAAAGAGCGCATTGAGCCGTGCGCGGCGTTCGGCGCTGAAGCCGTGAGCATGGATGAAATATATAAGGTAAACGCCAAGGTTTACGTACCCTGCGCGCTGGGTGCCAGCGTGAACGAAAAAACCATTCCACAATTCAAGTTCGAGATCGTGGCGGGCGCCGCCAACAATCAGCTCGCCACCGACGCCTGCGGCGACGAGCTGCACAGGAAGGGTATCCTGTACGCACCGGATTACGCCATCAACGCCGGCGGCTTGATGAACGTGTCCATCGAACTGCAGGGCTACGACCGTGAACGCGCCAACCGCATGGTCGCCGGCATTTACGACATCATGGGCAACATCTTCCGCCTGGCCGAGCGCGAGAAGATACCCACCTACCAGGCGGCCGACCGTCTCGCGGAAGCGCGCATCGCTGCCATCGGCAAGGTGAAGCTGCCTACGGTGCGCCAGTCCTATGACCGCTTTTTCGCCGCTCGCAGAACCGGGCGCTGAAAGTTGGCTGTGGGAACGGCGGCATCCGCCGCGCTGGCAAATACATCGCGGCCGGGACGGCCGCTGCTACAGTAAAGAGGACCTTGCTTGAGCAACATCAACACACACATCAACGAGGAACTGGACCTGCTGCGCGATACGGTGCGGCGTTTCGCCGAGGCGGAAATCGCGCCGCGCGCGCGGGAAATTGACCAGCAGGCCGAGTTCCCCGCCGACCTGTGGAAGAAACTCGGTGCGCTCGGTCTGCTGGGCATCACCATTCCGACCGAATACGGCGGCGCAGGCCTCTCCTATCTCGCCCACGTGGTGGCCATGGAGGAGATTTCGCGCGCTTCGGCCTCCGTGGGCCTGTCCTATGCCGCCCATTCCAACCTGTGCCTCAATAATCTTTACCAGCACGCCAGTGAAGCGCAGCGCAGAAAATACGTGCCCAAACTGTGCCGCGGCGAATGGATCGGGGCGCTGGCCATGTCGGAGCCGGGCGCCGGTTCCGACGTAGTGGGCTCCATGAGCTGCCGCGCCGAGAAGAAAGGCGGCAAGTGGATCGCCAACGGCAGCAAGATGTGGATTACCAACGGCCCGGACGCAGACGTGCTGGTGGTGTACCTGCGCACCGCCGGCAAGGAAGCCAACTCCAGGTGCATCACTGCCTTCATCGCCGAGAAGGGCATGCAGGGTTTCCACACCGCGCAGAAGCTGGACAAATTCGGCATGCGCGGCTCCCACACCTGCGAGCTGGTATTCGAGGACTGCGGGATCCCTGAGGAAAACGTGCTCGGCCAGGTGAATGAGGGCGTTTATATATTGATGCGCGGCCTGGATTCCGAGCGGCTGGTGCTGTCCGCCGGCCCCATCGGCATCATGCAGGCGGCGCTGGACGTGGTGCTGCCTTATGTGCGCGAGCGTAAACAATTCGGCCGACCCATCGGCGAATTCGAGCTCATGCAGGCCAAGCTGGCCGACATGTTCACCGCCCTGCAGGCTTCACGAGCCCTCACCTACCGGGTGTGCGAATGCTTTGACCGGGGTGGGGATCCGCGCGAGGAAGCCGCCGCCTGCCTGCTGTTCGCCTCGGAGAACGCAGTACAGGTGGCGCTGGAAGCCATTCAGAGTCTCGGCGCCAACGGCTATATCAATGAGTACCCCACCGGCCGCCTGCTGCGCGACGCCAAGCTCTACGACATCGGCGCCGGCACCAACGAAATCCGCCGCATGCTGATTGGGCGGGAACTATTTAATAGTAAATAGTGCTGCGTGCTACGTTCTGCGTGCTGCGATGAAAGACATATTCCCCTCTTTACGCAGTCCGCAGCACGCAGCACCTCTTGATACGGAGAGTTCTTTCATGCCGCACGATCCCATCGTTATCATTGCCGCCCGTCGCACCGCCATCGGTTCCTTCCAGGGCCAATTCGCGCCCATGAGTGCGCCGCAACTGGGCGCCGCTGCCATCAGGGCGGCGGTGGCCAATTCGGGTATGAAGCCGGAAGAAATCAGCGAAGTCATCATGGGTTGCGTGCTGCCGGCGGGTCTCGGCCAGGCGCCGGCGCGGCAGGCGTCGCTCGCCGCCGGCATTCCGAAATCCGTGGGCTGTACCACCATCAATAAAGTCTGCGGCTCCGGCATGAAGTCGGTGATGATGGCCCATGACCTCATTGCCGCCGGTTCCGCAGACGTGGTATTGGCGGGCGGCATGGAATCCATGACCAACGCGCCCTACCTCATCCCCGGCGCGCGCACCGGCCTGCGCATGGGTCACCATCAGATCATCGACCACATGTTCTTCGATGGTCTGCAGAATCCCTATGACGGCCAGATGATGGGAGTATTCGGGGAAATGTGCGCAGAGAAATTTCATTTCAGCCGCGAGCAGCAGGATGCCTTCGCTATCGAGTCGGTAAAGCGTGCCCAGCACGCAGTGAAGAACGGTATTTTCAAGGCCGAGATTGCAACCGTGACGGTAAAGGATCGCAAGGGTGAACGCGCGGTGGACACAGACGAGGAACCGGGCCGCTGCGACATCAGCAAGATTCCGGGCCTGAAGCCCGCCTTCAAGAAAGACGGCGGCACGGTGACGGCGGCCAGTTCCTCCTCCATCTCCGATGGCGCCGCGGCGCTGCTGCTGATGCGCGCGAGCGAAGCGAAAAAGCGCGGTCTCAAACCCTTGGCACGCATTCTCGGCCACGCCGGCTTCGCTCAGGAACCCGCCTGGTTCACCACCGCTCCGGTGGGTGCGATGGATAAATTGCAGAAGAAACTCGGCTGGTCCGAAAAAGACGTGGATCTGTACGAAATCAACGAAGCCTTCGCGGTGGTGACCATGGCAGCCATGCACGAGCTGAGATTACCCCACGCCAAGGTGAATGTGAACGGCGGCGCCTGTGCCTTGGGTCATCCCATCGGCTGCAGCGGCGCACGCCTCATCGTCACGCTGCTGCACACCCTCAAGGCGCGCGGCGGCAAACGCGGCATCGCCGCGCTCTGCATCGGCGGCGGCGAAGCTACGGCGATTGCGGTGGAAATGCTTTGATGCGGGGCGGCATACCCGCGCCGCCGTATTCATATCGGCAAAGGATTACCGATCTGCCGCCAGCCGGTCATTGGGAAGCGACCCGTGAGCCCGCCGGGTACACCATCGGGTGCGGATGTCGTCCATAATAGTACACCGAACCGGGGATAGAGCATGCCAATCCTCAAATCAGCGATAGACAGGAACAGCAAAGAATTCGCCGCCAACCGCGCCCACATGGAAAAGCTGGTGGCGGACTTGCGCGAGAAACAGGCAAAAGCGGCGCTGGGCGGTGACGAGAAAGCGCGCAAGAAACACACCGACCGCGGCAAGCTGCTGCCGCGGGAACGCATCGAGGCGCTGCTGGATCGCGGCTCGCCCTTTCTCGAACTCTCGCCGCTCGCGGCCTTCGGTCTGTATGACGGTGATGCGCCGGCCGCTGGGCTCATCACCGGCATCGGCCGGGTGCACGGCCGCGAGGTGATGGTGGTGGCCAATGACGCCACCTTGAAAGGCGGCACCTATTACCCCATCACCGTCAAGAAACATCTGCGCGCCCAGGAAGTGGCGTTGGAAAACCGTCTGCCCTGCATTTATCTGGTGGATTCCGGCGGCGCTTTCCTGCCGCTGCAAGATGAGGTATTTCCCGACCGGGAGCACTTCGGCCGCATCTTCTACAACCAGGCGCGCCTGTCGCGCGAGCGCATCCCGCAGATCGCCGCAGTGCTGGGCTCCTGCACCGCCGGCGGCGCCTATGTACCGGCCATGTGCGACGAGGCCATCATCGTGCGCAACCAGGGTACGATTTTCCTCGGCGGACCGCCGCTGGTAAAAGCCGCCACCGGCGAAGTGGTAGATGCGGAAACCCTGGGCGGCGGCGAGGTCCACAGCAGGATTTCCGGCGTCACCGATCACCTGGCGGACAACGACGCCCACGCATTGAGCATTGCGCGGGAGATCGTGGCCCATTTGAATTACCGCCGGCCCGAATGGCTGGCAAAGCGCGAGCCGGCTGAACCGCGTTATGCGGCAGACGAACTCTACGGCATCCTGCCCCAGGACACGCGCTTCCCCTATGACGTGCGCGAAGTGATCGCGCGCTTGGTGGACAGCTCCGAGTTCCAGGAATTCAAGGCGCTCTACGGCAAGACGCTGGTCACCGGCTTCGCGCACCTTTATGGTTATCCGGTGGGCCTCCTCGCCAACAACGGCATCCTGTTCTCGGAATCCGCGCTCAAGGGCGCGCATTTCATCGAACTCTGCGAGCAGCGCCGCATTCCGCTGGTGTTTCTGCAGAACATCACCGGCTTCATGGTGGGCAGGAAATACGAACAGGGCGGCATCGCCAAGGACGGCGCCAAGATGGTCACGGCCGTGGCCTGCGCCACGGTGCCCAAGTTCACGGTCATCATCGGCGGCAGTTTCGGCGCCGGCAATTACGCCATGTGCGGACGCGCCTACGGTGCGCGCTTGCTGTGGATGTGGCCCAATGCGCGCATCTCGGTCATGGGCGGCGAACAGGCGGCCTCGGTGCTCGCCACCGTCAAACGCGACGGCATCGAAGCGAAAGGCGGCAAGTGGAGCCAGCAGGAAGAGGAAGCCTTCAAGCAGCCGCTGCGCGAGCAGTACGAACGTCAGGGCCATCCCTATTACGCCACCGCACGCCTTTGGGACGACGGCATCATTGATCCGGCGGACACCCGCCGCGTGCTCGGCCTCGCCCTCGCCACCGCCGAAAATGCGCTGCCCGAATCCGGCGGACGCTATGGTGTTTTCCGCATGTAAGGCCCCTTCCTCGTTGACATTCAGAACATTCTGACCTTAGTATTACCGTATTACGGTATTGCTAACCGCACTTATGAGCACGCAAGCCATCAGCCGCATGACCAGCAAGCACCAAGCCACCATCCCCGCTCCGGTGCGCAAGGCGCTCGGCCTCAGGGCCGGGGATACCGTGGCATTTGATATTTTGCCCGGCCACGGCGTGCGTTTGCGCAAAGCCGGTCCGCTCGACATGGAATTCGCCCGCGTAATCGCAGCCACGCTGGCATCGGAATGGCTCTCCAAAACCGACGATAAGGCCTACCGTGACCTTTGAGCCGGGCGATGTAGTGGTGGTGCCTTTCCCGTTCACCGACAAGAGAGCGACCAAACGACGTCCCGCACTGGCGCTCTCTGACGCCGGGCAATTCAATATCGGCCATTGCGTGCTGGCCATGATCACCAGCCGGGGTAATGCGGACTGGCCGCTGGATGTTCAGATCACGGACCTCGCGGCGGCGGGTCTCACCGCCGCTTCCGTGGTACGCATGAAAATCTTCACACTGGACAACCGCTTGATTCTGCGTAAAGCGGGGGTGCTTGCAAAAAAAGACGCAGAAGCGGTCGGCCACGCGTTGAAAAAATTGCTGGGGAAAAGTTTATAACTCCATGACTGACACTGTCCTGCTCACCACTGATAGCCGCGGCGTCGTCACCCTCACGCTCAACCGGCCCGAGAAGCACAACGCTTTCGACGATGCGCTCATCACCGAGCTGACGCAAAAACTGATCCGGCTCAACAACGACAGCCATGCGCGCATCGTGATACTCACCGGCGCGGGCAAATCCTTCTCGGCCGGCGCGGATCTCAACTGGATGCGCTCCATGGCGAAGTTCAGCGAGGCGGAAAACATCGAGGACACACTGAAACTCGCTGAGCTGCTGGACCTGTTGAACACGCTGCGCAAGCCGACCATCGCACGGGTGAACGGTGCGGTCTATGGCGGTGGCGTGGGTTTGGTGGCCTGCTGCGATATCGCCATCGCCGCGGAGAATGTGAAATTCTGTCTGAGCGAAGTGCGCCTGGGACTGGTGCCCTCGGTCATTTCACCTTACGTCATCGCCGCCATTGGCGCACATAAGGCACGGCATTTTTTTCTCACCGCCGAAGCCATTAGCGCACAGCGGGCGCGTGAAATCGGCCTGGCAAACGAGGTTGTGCCGGCCGACAAACTGGACGAAGCCGTGGGAAAGTACCTGGATTTGCTGCTCAAGGCCGGCCCGAAGGCGCTCACCGCCTGCAAAGAACTGATCGCCGCCAATGCCGTCGCTTCGATTTCCGCACGCCGCGCGCTCAAACAAAAGACCGCGCAGCTCATCGCCCAGCTGCGCGTGTCCGAGGAGGGTCAGGAAGGCTTGAGCGCGTTCCTGGAGAAACGTTCTCCGAAATGGAATAAGAACTGATACTCTTTGAACCGAAAAACATCGAGTCGTTCACGTAATTGAGGAAACATTTCATGAACAAATTGCATCGTTTGTTCAATTTTGCATTTTTCCTTGCTTTTTGTGCCTTGATCACGGTTGCATTCATTCAGAATTGTTATGCTAGCGACTCACACTCTACTGCAGCGAGCTCTGCGGAAAATTGTTTTAATTCAGCAAAAACGCAATTGGAGTTGGATCAGTGTGCTGGTATTGATCTGGGAAATTCAAAAGCATCTTTTGATGCCCTCTATAATAAGCTACTTTCAATTTATGCCAATAACACTAGCTTCACCAAAAAGCTAAAAATATCTCAGAGCGCATGGGTTGAGTTTACTCAAATGCAATTATTAATGAAATACCCGCATAGTGGTGAACAAAATTACTATGGAAGTGTATACCCGATGTGTGGGGCCGAATACTTGAGTTCGCTTTATTCACAGAGAGTACAGTCTCTATCACCGATCGCAATGCAGCTTCAATATGCAATCTACGGCTCTCTGGCAAAACAGGCATCTGCTACCTTGAAAGATATGTATCGCATAATCATTAGCAAATATTCAGATGACAAGCTCTTTATTTCTGCCTTTCAGGCTGCCAACACGGCGTGGCTCGATTATCAAAAAGCTCAATTGACGGCCATGTTCCCTCAAAGTTCAACGAAATTATTTGACGGCACGTCAATGAATGCCAATGACTATCTTGGTGCTCTTGAAATGCAAAGGATCACGGAACTTAGAGATTGGACTTCCGGGATAGAGGAAGGCGATGTGTGCTCCGGTTCCGTAAAGACTCCTGAAGAATTGTCGCTCGGCAGTCAATAAAAACAGAATGAAATTGCACAAGATACTTATCGCCAACCGTGGCGAGATCGCCTGCCGCATCATGCACACCTGTAAGCGGCTGGGCATCGCCACGGTCGCCGTATATTCGGACGCGGACCGCCACGCCCTGCACGTGCAGATGGCGGACGAAACCGCGCACATCGGCCCGGCGCAAGCCGGCGAATCCTATCTCAGCGTGGAGCGGGTTCTTGCCGCCGCGAAGCAGGCCGGCGCGGAAGCGATACATCCCGGCTACGGCTTTCTCTCCGAGAACAGTGAATTCGCGCGCCGTTGCGAACAGGCCGGCATCGTGTTCATCGGCCCTTCGCCGGAAAGCATGGAGGCCATGGCCTCCAAGAGCGCCGCCAAAGCGCTCATGGAAAAAGCCGGCGTGCCGGTGGTACCCGGTTATCATGGCGACAATCAGAGTCTTAGAAAACTTGAAGCCGAGGCCAAACGCATCGGTTTTCCGCTGATGATTAAGGCCACGGCGGGCGGCGGTGGCAAAGGCATGCGCGTTGTGCACTCGGCCGGTGAATTCAAGGATGCGCTCGACGGCGCCAAGCGCGAAGCGAAAGGGGCTTTCGACGATGATACCGTGCTGCTGGAAAAATACATCCGGCAGCCGCGTCATATCGAGTTCCAGGTATTCGGTGACAGCCACGGCAATGTAGTGCACTTGTTCGAGCGTGAATGTACCCTGCAGCGCCGTTTCCAGAAAGTCATTGAAGAGACGCCCTCGCCTTTCCTGGATGATGCCACGCGCAGAAAGATGGGCGAAGCAGCGGTGGCAGCGGCCAAAGCGGTGAATTATGTGAACGCCGGCACTATCGAGTTTATCGTAGGCGCGGACAAATCGTTTCATTTCATGGAGATGAATACGCGCCTGCAAGTGGAACATCCCATTACCGAGGAAACCACGGGGCTGGACCTGGTGGAATGGCAGTTGTGTGTCGCCGCGGGCGAAAAGCTGCCGCTGACGCAGAACGAAATCAAACAACATGGCCACGCCATCGAGGTGCGTCTGTACGCGGAGAACGCCGACAAGGGTTTTCTGCCGGTGACGGGCCGCATCGAGGCATTCGAAACACCCGGCGATGATTTTGTCCCTCGTCAGGGACTTCCAAAGATCATGCGCGTAGATACCGGTGTGCGCAGCGGTGATGAGATCAGCATCTTCTACGATCCCATGATCGCAAAGATCACCGCCCGCGGAAAAGATCGAGCCGAAGCCATACGAAAACTCCGCAACGGCCTGGCGCGCACCGTTGTAGCCGGGCTCGTGACCAATCTGCCGCTGCTGCGCGGCATCGCACGGCATGCGGACTTCGCCGCAGGCCGTTTCGACACCGGCTTCATTGACCGGGAACTGAAGACGATACTCACGCACCCGCCCCTGATCCCACAGGCGCTGGCTGCGGCAGTGGCCCAGGAACTCGCCATTCTGGAAGCAAAAGCCGCCGGCTCGCCGTGGAAAGCCGATGGCTGGCGCAGCGCCGGTATTAACGGTTTGCGCCTCGCGGCGCGGAATGGCGAGGGCAATGAACAACTCCTGCGGGTCTCGGGCGACCCCCGGACGTTCGTCCTGAACGTCGACGGCAAGGATCACGAAGTTCGCGCGCGAGTCATGCACCCGGGCTGCTGGTACCTGAACGTCAACGGAGAGAGTTGTACAGTGGAGGTCTTGCGCCACGGCGACCTCATGCAGGTGATTATCGGGGATGAAGCGGTCAGTTTCCGGCTAACGAATCCCTTCGCGCCCAAGCCCAGGCGAGCCGCCGATGCAGCCACCCATCCACTGAGCCCCATGCCCGGCCGCGTGGTCATGGTTCACGTGAAGCCCGGCGATACTGTGCAGCCCGGCCAGGCGCTCATGGTGCTGGAAGGCATGAAGATGGAATACACGGTTAAGGCAGCAGTGGCGGGTGTCGTCGAAAAAGTTTTACACGCGGAAAACGACATGGTGGACGCAGACACGCCGCTGGTGGATATCAAGCCACGGGAATAGGCGCCTTTTATTACCCCTTCTCGCCTTGACGGGAGAAGGCCAGGATGAGGTATGGGATTACCCGATCCTCACTCCGTCCACTCTTCAAGGGGGGGTACAACACCTGTTAATTCTGCGATACCGTTGCGCATCCTGCATAATATGAGCCGGCAGACACGGCGTTGCGTATACCCTGATCGGATGTACATTTTCTGAGCACGTATGGCCAATTTTCCGAAATCTGTCAAAGTCGTCGAAGTCGGTCCGCGGGATGGCCTGCAGAACGAGAAGACCATCATGCCCGCGGCGGTGAAGATCGAATTTATTAATCGCCTGTCACGGACGGGACTCAAAACCATTGAGGCCACCAGTTTCGTGAGCCCTAAATGGATTCCGCAGCTCGCGGACGCCACGGAAGTATATACGGGCATCGAAAAGAAACCCGGCGTCGCCTACCCGGTGCTGGTACCCAACGAGAAAGGCATGCAGCGGGCACTGGATGCGGGAGCCAGGGAAGTCTCCATCTTCACCGCGGCCTCGGAAACCTTCAATCAAAAGAACAGCAACTGCTCTATCGCCGAATCCATCGAACGCTTCAAGCCGGTGGTGACGCTGGCGGCAAAACACAACGTCCGCGTGCGCGGTTACATTTCCACCGCCATCGGTTGCCCGTACGCGGGCCCCATCGCGCCGGAAGCGGTGGCGCGCGTGGCGAAGGAACTTTCGGATCTCGGCTGCTACGAAATTTCCCTGGGCGATACCATCGGCGTGGGCACACCGGTCAAGGCGCAACGCATGCTGGCCGCCGTGGCCGCGGAAGTGCCGATGGAAAAACTGGCGGTACATTTCCACGACACCTACGGCCAGGCCCTGGCCAATATTCATGCCTGCCTGGAACTGGGGGTCAGCGTGGTGGACAGCTCCACTTCCGGCCTCGGCGGCTGTCCCTATGCGAAAGGTGCCACCGGCAACGTGGCCACCGAAGACGTGCTGTTCATGCTTACCGGCATGGGCATCGAAACCGGCGTGGACACGGCTAAACTGCTTGAAGCCGGACGGTTCATCAGCGACGCCCTGACGCGGCAGCCCGAGAGCAAGCTGGGGCGGATTCCCGCGGATTCCCGCCGCGATGCACGCACACTGGGCAGACAGAAATGAAAAAAATCCGCGTCGGCATCCTGTTCGGCGGCAAATCGGCGGAACACGAAATCTCGCTGCTGTCCGCCAGGAACATCATTGACGCCCTCGACAAGGACAGATACGAGCCGGTGCTGATCGGTATAGACAAGAGCGGCCGTTGGCTCATGGGCGAACCGTCACAGTTTCTGCTGCATACCGGCAATCCGAAATTGATCGCGATCAACAAGGCCAACAGCGAAAGTGTGGCCCTCACACCCCAGAGCGAGGGGCGGCTTACCAGCCTGAACAGTGGCCATCTGAACAAGGCGGTGGATGTGGTGTTCCCCATCCTGCACGGCCCCTTCGGAGAGGACGGCACCATCCAGGGCCTGCTCAAGCTCGCCAACGTGCCGTTCGTGGGCGCGGGCGTGCTGGGCTCCGCGGTGGGTATGGACAAGGACGTGATGAAACGCCTGCTGCGGGACGCGGGAATTCCGGTGCCGAAGTTCCTGGTATTCAGTTACGGTGAAAAGCCCGATTTCAACAGCGTACTTGGCAAGCTTGGCCTGCCGGTGTTCGTGAAGCCCGCAAACCTCGGTTCATCGGTGGGCATCAGCAAGGCGAAAAACCAGGACGGATTAGAAAAAGCCGTACGGGACGCCTTCCGTTATGACAGCAAGATCCTCGTGGAAGAAGCCGTGCAGGGCCGTGAGATCGAATGCGCGGTCCTGGGCAATGAGAAGCCACAGGCTTCGGTGCCGGGCGAGATCATCCCCGGCCACGAATTCTATGACTACGAAGCGAAGTATATTGACGAGCACGGCGCGAAACTGGAAGCACCGGCGGACCTGCCGCCGGAAACCGTGAAACGCGTGCAGGAACTGGCCATCCGCACTTTCAAGACGCTCAACTGCGAAGGCATGGGGCGCGTGGATTTCTTCCTCAAGGCCGATGGCTCGCTGCTGGTGAACGAGATCAACACCATCCCCGGCTTCACCAAGATCAGTATGTACCCGCGGCTCTGGGCCCTGTCCGGAGTCTCTTATACTGAGCTCATTGACCGCCTGATTCAGCTAGCCTTCGAGCGCTTCAATCGCGAGATAAATTTACAGACCTCTCATGATGCGTGATTGACACGGATACCCATGACCAAACTCGTACTTCTCCGCCATGGTCTGAGCGAATGGAATAAGGAAAACCGCTTCACCGGCTGGACCGACGTGGACCTGGCGCCGGAGGGCTTGGCCGAAGCGAAGGAAGCCGCCCGCCTGCTGAGGCAGGAAGGGTTGATATTCGATGTGGCCTATACCTCGGTGCTGAAACGCGCGGTGCGCACCCTGTGGATGGTGCTGGACGACCTGGATCTCATGTGGATCCCGGTGGAAAAGAGCTGGCGTCTCAACGAGCGCCATTACGGCGCGCTGCAGGGGCTGAACAAGGCTGAGACCACGCAGAAATTCGGCGAGGACCAGGTGAAAATCTGGCGGCGCAGTTATGACGTGCGACCGCCAGCGCTCGCCGAAAATGACACGCGCCATCCCAATTTTGATCCGCGCTACGCGGGATTGAAGCCGACCGAGCGCCCCGCCACCGAATCGCTGGCCGACACCGTGGCGCGCTTCGTGCCTTATTATGAGTCCGAAATCCTGCCGGCCCTGAAACGCGGCAGGCGCATCATTATCACCGCCCACGGCAACTCCCTGCGGGCGCTGGTAAAACACCTGGGCGAAATCAGCGATGAGGACATCGTGACGTTCAACATCCCCACCGGCATTCCTCTGGTGTATGAGCTGGATGAGCGCTACCGGCCGGTCAGACATTACTATCTGGGCGATCCGGAGAAAGCCGCAGCGGCGGCGAAAGCCGTGGCCAACCAGAGCAAAAACAAATGATTGATTTTGTGGGGAGATAGTTTTATGGGAGCGGTAATATTCGCCGCGATGGCTTTTCGAAACGAGATCACGATGCAGACCGATGGTCTGCCAGCCGCTCCCGCATCATTGATGTCAATGCAAAACAGAGGAACCGTCAAGTGAGATTTGAAAACATCCATGCCATCGTTTCCGGCGGGGTTTCCGGTCTCGGCCTGGCCACCTGTGAACGCATCACCAAGGCCGGCGGCAAGGTGGCCATGTTGGACGTGAGCGAACAACACGGCGCCGAAGCCGCAAAGAAACTCGGCGCCAACGCGCTGTTCATCAAGACGGACGTATCTTCTGAAAAGGAAGTGGGCGCAGCCGTGGAGAAAGCCAAGGCCGCCTTCGGCAGCCTGCAACTGGCGGTGAACTGCGCCGGCATCCTGGGCGCGGGCCGCACGCTGGGCCGCGAAGGTCCCATGGCCACGGAGTTCTTCGCCAAAACCATCCACGTGAACCTCATCGGCACCTTCAACCTCATCAAGACCGCGGCCAACGTCATGCAGCACAACGCGCCGAATGACGAAGGTGAACGCGGGGTGATCGTCAACACCGCCTCAGTGGCGGCCTTCGAGGGCCAGATCGGCCAAGCCGCCTACTCCGCTTCCAAGGGCGGCGTGGTCGGCATGACGCTGCCCATCGCGCGCGAGTTCGCGCGCTTCGGCATCCGCGTCATGACCATCGCGCCCGGCATCTTCTGGACGCCCATGATGGCCGGCATGTCCGAAGAGGTGCAGAAATCCCTGGGCGCGCAGGTGCCCTTCCCTTCGCGTCTCGGCAAGCCGGAGGAATATGCGCAACTGGTGCAGCAGATCTGCGAAAGTGTGATGCTGAATGGGACAACCATCCGGCTGGACGGCGCGATAAGGATGCAACCGAAATAGGAAGTGAGGCGTTAAAATGGAAACCAGCCGACAGCCCCCCAAAAATGGTCAGGCCGCTGTGGTGATCCGTCAACCAAATCCCCTCGCCCCCTTCGGGGGAGAGGCCGGGTGAGGGGGCTAGGCTCCGTGGAAATCCAGCGCGAAATAATGACTTACGACGTGGTGGTGGTCGGCGCCGGCCCGGCCGGCCTTGCCTGTGCCATCCGCCTCAAGCAGCGCGCGCCGAACAAGCGCGTGTGCGTGCTGGAAAAAGGCTCGCAGGTAGGTGCGCACATTCTGTCGGGCTGCGTCATGGAGCCGGTGCCCCTGGACGAGCTGCTGCCCGACTGGCGCAAGACGCCACCCGCCATCTGCGTGCCGGCGGCAAAAGATGAGTTCGTGCTGCTGACTAAAACCCGCCGTATCCGGCTGCCCACGCCGCCGCAAATGCACAACCACGGCAACTTCATCATCTCGCTCGGCAGCCTATGCGCCTGGATGGCGCAACAGGCGGAAGCCCTGGGCGTGGAGGTGTTCCCCGGTTTCCCGGCCGCCGCGCCGCTGATCGAGAACGGCCAGGTCATCGGTGTGCGCTGCGGTGATATGGGGCTCAACAAGGACGGCACGCCCGGCCAGAATTTCACCGCCGGCGTGGACATCCACGCCGGCGTCACGGTGCTGGCGGAAGGCTGCCGCGGCAGCGTGAGCAAACTGCTCATTAAGGAATTCAAACTCGACGCGAAGTGCTCGCCGCAAACCTACGGTATCGGCTTCAAGGAACTCTGGCAACTGCCCCCGGATCGTGCCAAGCCCGGACACGTCCAGCACAGCATCGGCTGGCCGCTGGATTCCAGAACCTACGGCGGCAGTTTCCTGTATCACCTGGACCAGGATCGGGTATACGTGGGCTTCGTGGCGGGGCTGGATTATGAGAACCCGGAATTCAAACCCTTCGAAGCGTTCCAGCAGTTCAAGCACCATCCGAGCGTCCAGCCGCTGCTGGAAGGCGGCGAGATCGTATCCGCGGGTACGCGCGCACTGATTGAAGGTGGTTTGCAATCCCTGCCGAAGCTGGAAATGCCCGGTGCGCTGCTGGTAGGCGACGCCGCCGGCACGCTCAACGTGCCCAAGATCAAGGGCGTACACATGGCGCTGCGCTCAGGGATGCTGGCCGCCGAACATCTCGCCGAGCGCAGTACCAGCGAAGGTTTCGATGCGCGCTGGCGCCGCTCGCCATCAGCGAAAGAACTGCACAGGGTTCGCAATATCCGGCCCGGATTCCACAAAGGCCTGTGGTTCGGATTGCTGAACGCCGCTCTGGAGACCGCGACGCTCGGCAACCTACCGTGGACGTTCAAGAATCACGCTGATTGGAAAAGCCTGGACAAGCTCGGCGAATATCCAGCCGAAATCGAAAACTATGTAAGCCGCACGTTGCCGCCCAAGGACCGGCTGTCCTCGGTATTCTATGCCGCCACCAGTCATGACGAACACCAACCCGCCCACCTCAAAGTACCGGATACCAGCATCTGCGTCGGCCGTTGTGTCACCGAGTACGGCAACCCCTGCACCCGCTTCTGCCCCGCTCAGGTCTATGAAATGGTCGAGGAAAACGGCAGGAAACGCTTGCAGATCAATGCCGCCAACTGCGTGCACTGCAAGACCTGCGACATCAAGGACCCCTACGAAAACATCCTCTGGACCACGCCGGAAGGCGGCTCCGGACCGAATTACCAGAATCTCTGACGCATGATCATCAGCATCCATCACGCACAAATTACAATCCCCAAAGACAGGGAGCCGGAAGCCCGCGATTTTTATTGCCGCGTGCTTGGGCTAAAAGAGATTTCAAAACCGGAAACTTTGCAAGGTCGCGGCGGCTTTTGGCTACAGGTGGGCGACAGCCAGGTGCATGTGGGTATCGAAGATGGCGTGGACAGAAAGCTGACAAAAGCCCACGTGGCTTATGAAGTTAACGACTTGACCCATTGGCGCAAAACGATCATCGCTAACGGTATCGAGATATTTTCCGGTGAGCCGATACCTGGCTACGACCGTTTTGAATTCCGTGACCCCTTCGGAAACAGAGTTGAAATGATTCAAAAAACTGTGGAACAGCCTCGGTAATCATTTGGAGTTTGCTCGCAATTACCGAACCGTAAATTCTTGACTCTGGATACCCGTAGCGCGAGCTGAGCACTGGACTGAGCAAGGTTAGCCCACGGGGGCGAAGCCATGGATGGCGAGCTCGCGCGACCGGCACAGGGGCGAGGAGCGCCGCTTCGAGCGGGCGCACGGGATGTGCACCCTGGGCTTTCCCGCGGAGCAGGATGCGCAGCGGAAAGTGCCGTGAGCGCGGCTCCGCGGCGAGCAAAGCGCGCAGGAACGTCGCGGCTTCCGCGACCCGGGCTCCGGGGGAATGGTTTTGGTGACTTTTGCCGAAACAAAAGTCACCCGTCGCGCGGGGGCGGAACCCCGCATTCAAAAACCGTGACGCAGTCACGCAATAATGGATTTTGAAAATGAAAATACTGGTCGGCATCAAACGCGTCATTGATTTCTCGGTGCGCGTACAGGTCAAGAAAGACGGCAGCGGTGTCAATACCGACGGCGTGAAGCTGTCCATCAATCCCTTCGACGAGATCGCACTGGAGGAAGCCCTGCGCATCCGTGAACGCGGCACGCAGACGGAAATCGTCGCCGTGAGCATCGGGCCGGCGGACTGCCAGCAGCAGTTGCGCACCGCGCTCGCCATGGGCGCGGACCGCGCGATTCTGGTGGAGACCGGCGAGGTTCTGCAGCCGCTGATGGTTGCACGCGTGTTTCATGAACTGGTGAAGCGTGAGGACGCTGACTTGGTGATCCTCGGCAAGCAGGCCATTGATGATGACTTCAACCAGACCGGCCAGATGCTGGCGGCGCTATGGGACCGCCCGCAGGCCACGTTTGCCTCAAAGGTCGAATTGAAGGACAAAACGCTCACCGTCACCCGCGAAGTGGACGCGGGTCTTGAGGTGATCGCCGTGGACCTGCCGGCGGTGATCACCACCGATCTGCGGCTCAATACGCCACGCTTCGTGAAGATGCCGGACATCATGAAAGCCCGCAACAAACCGCTGCAAACCCTGAAGCTGGAAGAACTGGGCATAGCCGCCGCACCTAAGCTCGAAGCGAAGCACTACGCATCACCGCCGCAACGGATGGGCGGGAAAAAAGTGGCCGACGTGCCTGCGCTGATCGCGGCACTGAAAGAACGGGGGGTGCTGTGATGAGCAAAATTCTCGTGATTGCCGAACATGACGGCAAGAAGCTCAACGCCTCCACGGCACGCGCGGTCAGCTGCGCGCTTGCCATCGGCGGCGAGATTGACGTGGCAGTGTTTGCCGCCGACACCGCGGCGGTTGCGGGGTCCGCCGCGAAGCTCAAAGGCGTAAAGTGCGCGCTAAGAATCGAACGTGCGGAAAACGCCCATTCGCTGGCCTCGGTGTTGGCGCCGCAGATTGCCAAACTGGCAAAAGACTACAGTCACGTGCTCGCACCCTCCACCACTTTCGGCAAGGACGTGCTGCCGCGGGCTGCGGCGCTTCTGGGCGTGCAGCAGGTAAGCGACGTGATGAAGGTAGTTGACGCAACTACCTTCGAGCGACCCATGTACGCGGGCAACGCCATCGTCACCGTGCAGGTGCCCGCCTCGCCCTATATCCTCGCCACGGTGCGCACCGCCTCCTGGCAGCCCTGCGGCGAAGGCGGCAACGCGGAAATCGTGTCGGCGAGCACCGATGCGGCGATTCCCACGCACACGCGCTTCGTGGAACTGAAAGCCGAGAAAAACGACCGGCCCGATCTGCAATCGGCGCCGCGTGTGGTCTCCGGCGGCCGCGGCGTGGGCAGCAAGGAAAATTTCGCGGTGATCTACAAGTTCGCCGACAAGTTGTGTGCCGCCGTCGGCGCCTCACGCGCGGCGGTGGACGCGGGCTTCGTGCCCAATGATTTGCAGGTGGGCCAGACCGGCAAGATCATCGCGCCGGACCTGTACGTGGCCGTCGGCATCTCCGGCGCCATCCAGCACCTCACCGGCATCAAGGATGCGCGCACCATCGTCGCCATCAACAAGGACCCGGATGCACCAATTTTCCAAGTTGCCGATATTGGGTTGGTAGGGGATCTGTTTCAGATATTGCCGGAATTGGAAAAGGAACTGGATAAGCTCTAATCAAGATAGCGGGGTTTCGCCCCCGCGCGACGGGTCCCTTTTCTTTGCTTGTCCAAAGAAAAGGGACGAAAAGAAAGAACACCCCGGGACGCCGCGCTTCGCGTCCCCTGCGCACTTCCCTCGTTCGGGGCTTCGCAGACGGCACATCCCTGTGCCGCTGCGAAGGCTCGCCATCCCTGGCTTCGCCCGCTTCGCGGCCTGATCCTCACTCGGTCCAGTGCTCGGCGGCATCCAAGGGGACTCAAGATAGATTCCCCCGGCTAAAGCCGGGGTCCTTACCGCTACAGTTCCATTCGGAACTGACCTGAATCCTGGCGGCCTTGGTGCTCTACATACCGTTTGATGGTGATCTCGTCTACCCCTACGCTGCTGACGAAGTAGCCCGGCGACCACACGATATTCTCTTTCCAGTACACCTTCTTCAACCATCCTAACGTCTTCCGCATCTGCGACGACGATTGGCTTTTTAGCTGCCCCATCACGGCCGCAATGCTGTACCGAGGCGGTATGCTCATCACCATGTGCAGGTGATCCTGGTCAAAGCCAATCGTCTCAATCATCACGCCGGGCATACTTCGCAGCAGCTTCGGCAGCACTTTCCGCAAATACACACACACGCCAGGATTCAGGATCCGGCGGCGGTATTTACACACCCACACCACCTGGTACTGCAGGCGATAAACGCTGTGTCCTGCCCTGACAACTTCCATGCCCTAACCATACCGCCGCCGGGCTCATTCATCCACGGGTAAACCCGTGGTGTTCTGTCTGCGACCGCATAAAGGGAAAGAATGCTGGCGCATGGATACAGACGTTTCTTGAATACCGTGGATTCCGCCGAGCCTCGCAGTCCGTCTCGGAATCCAGCCCGCCCGCAGGGCGGGGCGACGTCAGGACGACGAGCCGGCGCAGCCGCACCCATCACTTCTGGGCCAGCCCCTCGATCCACCGGTACAGTACGAACACCACCGCCACGAAGGCGGCGCCGCCGATCCAGATGGAGGCGGTTTCGAAACCCGGCCCGACCAGTGCCAGCGGCGAGGCATTGCCGGAGAACGCCACCACCGCGGCGATCACAACGCCCAGCAGGCTTTCGCCCACGATCAGGCCGGAAGCCAGCAACACGCCCAACTGTTTGGTGGCTGCCGGTTTCGGTGCCTTGTCGGCGCGGCGGCTGAACCACCAGCCGACGATGGCACCCACCACCACCATGAGCGTGGTGGAAGTGGGCAGGTAAATCCCCAGGCCCACCGCCAGCGGCGGCAGCCGCAGCGACTTGGTGGTGCGGTGCAGGATTTCATCCAGCACGATGATGCCGACGCCGATCAGCCCGCCGATGCCGATGAGCGTCCAGTCTATATCGTTCCGGATCACGCCCTGGGCCAGCGCCGAGATCAGGCCGGCCTGCGGTGCCGGCAGCGCGTGCGCCGGGTTGACACCGGGCGCGCCCAGGAATCCGTAAGCATGATTGAGCAGGTCCAGCACCGGCGGAATGATGAGCGCACCCGCGATCACGCCGATCACCAGCGCCCACTGCTGCATCGAAGGTGTGGCATCCACCAGCTGGCCGGTCTTGAGGTCCTGCAGGTTATTGTTGGCGATGGAGGCCACCGCGAACACCACCGAGGTCAGGAACAGTGCGAACGCCACCAGCGCCTTGCCGGCCTCGGGCGGCAGCTCCGATTTCACGCCCAGCACCAAGAGCAGCGCTGCGATTACCACCACCAGAATGCCGATGCCCGACAACGGGCTGTTGGAGGAACCGATCAGTCCCGCCATGTAACCGCAGACGGTGGAAACCAAAGCACTCAGGATTACCACAAACAGCACGCCGCCGACCGTCAGTAACAGGGCATGGGAGCCCAGACCGCTGATCACGCTGAAATGCCACAGCAGCCAGGCGACGGGAATCAGGCAGATGAGCGAAACCAGGCCCACCATGCCGATGGGAATGTCGCGCTCGGTGCGCGGCAGCGTGTCCGCCCGTCCGGCCTTGCGCACCCGCGCGGCCGCCATGGCGCCGGCGAGTCCGCCGACCACCGGTTTGACCAGCATGCCGAGGGTCCAGACGGCAGCTACGCCGATGGTGCCGGCGCCCACGAAGCGCACGTAATGGGCCCAGGCACCTTGGGCGACGTCCGCGGCGGCACCTGCGACCGGATGCAGCAGCGTGAAATGCGGCACCGCCCAGCCCCAGCCGATGAGCGCGCCCACCAGCATGGCGATGCCCACGGAAATGCCCACCAGATGGCCGATGGCGAACAGCGCGAACGACAGGCTGAAATCGAAACCGGTGGCAGGGCTCCTGTCGCCGCCGAAACGAAAATACTGCGCCACGTCGCTGGCAAAGATACGGGTCTGCACGATCACGTAGAACACCGCGGAAACCACCGAGCCCACCACCACGGCCTTGAGTCCCGAACCGCCGGATTCCACCGACTCGGCCGCCTCCGCCGAGGCGGGGTTCGAGCCGACCCGGAGCACTTCGGCGCAGGCCACGCCTTCGGGATACGGCAGATCGGAATTGGTCACCAGCGCGCGGCGCAGCGGAATGGTGTACATCACGCCGAGGATGCCGCCGGTGGCGCAGATGCCGAACGACATCCAGAACGGGAATCCGGTCCACCAGCCGACGATGATGAGCCCCGGCAGCACGAAGATGATCGAGGACAGGGTGCCCGCCGCCGACGCGACCGTCTGCACGATGTTGTTTTCCTGCATGGTCGCATTGCCGAAGCCGCGCAGGATCGCCATGGAGATCACCGCAGCCGGAATGGAAGTGGAGAAGGTGATGCCGGCCTTGAGGCCGAAATAGACATTCGCCGCCGTGAAGATCACGGTGATGATGACGCCGATGAGCAGGCCGCGGATGGTCAATTCACTGAGCGGCGTAATGCCGGTTTGCGATTGGATTCTCATCTGAGATTCTCCCCATTACCGGAATGCCGTCTTCCCGTCCGCCGGACGGAACCCACCCTCCGGCGGTTATCGCCGCGGTTGGCGTGCACGATACCTTATCCACCCCCGGGGTGTCTCGTTCCGCGCGGCTTGAAGTCGGACCCGGAATTGCCGTACACCGCACCGCTGGTACGCGGCCGGACGGCAGCCGCATCGCGTACCTGCAGCTGAAAGCCGCGCAAAACCTGCGATAATTCGCGCTGGCACTGATCATCCCCAGACCCCCTTCATGACCCAACCGCTCTGGACACCGAACAAAGACCTGATTGAGCGCGCCAATCTGACGCGCTTCCTGAAACACGTGCGGCGCGAATGCGATTCAGACATCCACAGCTACGCCGCGCTGTACCGCTGGTCGGTGGAGCATCCGGAGCGTTTCTGGCCGCAGGTGTGGGCTTTCTGCGGTATCAAGGCCGGCAAAACATGGGACGCGGTGCTTGGGGACGGCCACACGATGCCGGGCACCAGGTGGTTCACGGGCGCACGGCTCAATTTTGCGGAGAACCTCCTGCGCTACCGGGATGAGCGACCGGCGCTGATATTCCGCTGCGAGCACGACGGTCACCGCGTGAGCCTCAGCTACAGGGAACTCCACGCCCGGGTGGCGGCGCTGGCCGGGGCACTGAAGAAATCCGGCGTGAAGACCGGCGACCGGGTGGCCGGCTTCATGCCCAACCGGCCGGAAACCATCATCGCCATGCTGGCGGCAACGAGTATCGGCGCCATCTGGTCCTCCTGCTCACCGGACTTCGGTATCAACGGCGTACTGGATCGCTTCGGCCAGATCGAGCCCAAGGTGCTGTTCACCTGCGACGGCTATTTCTATGCCGGTAAAACCATAGATTCCCTGGAACGTATCCGCGGCGTGCTGGAGAAACTGCCCTCGGTGCAGCGCGTGGTTGTAGTGCCTTATGCCGGCTCACAACCTGACATTTCCACCGTGCCTCACGCGGTGCATTGGAGCGACTATCTGACGAACGCACGGGAAATCGAATTCGCGCAACTGCCCTTCGACCATCCGGTATACATCATGTACAGCTCCGGCACCACCGGCGTGCCCAAGTGCATCGCGCACGGTGCCGGCGGTACGCTCATCCAGCATCTGAAGGAACTGGTACTGCATACCGATCTCAAACGCGAGGATATGATCTTCTACTTCACTACCTGCGGCTGGATGATGTGGAACTGGCTGGTATCGAGTCTCGCCGTGGGCGCCACGGTACTGCTGTACGACGGCTCGCCGTTCCATCCGCAGCATGACATCCTGTGGCGCATCGCCGAGGAGGAAAACATCAGTGTCTTCGGCACCAGCGCCAAGTACCTGTCGGCCGCGGAAAAATTCAACGTCAGGCCAAGACATAAATATGCACTGAGCGGACTGCGCATCATCACCTCCACCGGTTCGCCGCTGTTACCGGAAAATTCCGAGTATGTATACAGGGAGATCAAAACTGATATATGCCTGTCCTCCATCTCCGGCGGCACCGACATCATTTCCTGCTTCGCGCTGGGTAACCCGTTGCTGCCCGTCTATGCGGGGGAATTGCAGTGCCGGGGGCTCGGCATGGCGGTGGAAATCTGGAGCGAGGACGGTAAACCGCTGCGCGGCCGCGCAGGTGAACTGGTGTGCGTCAAGCCGTTCCCGTCCATGCCGGTACAGTTCTGGAACGATCCGGACGGCCGCAAATACCATGACGCTTATTTCGATTATTTCCCCGGCGTCTGGCGCCACGGCGACTGGGCCGAACTCACGGAACGTGACGGCCTCATCATCTATGGGCGCTCGGACGCCACCCTCAATCCCGGCGGTGTGCGCATCGGCACCGCGGAAATCTACCGCCAGGTGGAAAAGCTGCCGGAAATCGTCGAGAGCCTGGCGGTTGGCCAGGACTGGCAGGGCGAAGTGCGCGTGATCCTGTTCGTGCGGCTGCGGGAAGGGGTAAAACTCGATGAAGCCTTGAGCAGGAAAATCAGAATTACCATCCGCGACAACACCTCGCCGCGACACGTGCCGGCCAAGATCATCTCCGTTCCCGATATCCCGCGCACCATCAGCGGCAAGATCACCGAGCTGGCGGTGCGCAACGTGATCCACAACCGGCCGGTGAAGAATACCGATGCACTGGCCAACCCGCAGGCCCTGGAACATTACAAGAACCTGCCCGAGTTGCAGCAGGACTGATGGTTTCACCATGAACGATATGCAGACGCCGCTCACGCCGCGGCAACGCTACGAAGCGGACCTGGCGAAACCGGGATTCGTAAAGGACGCCGCCCAGGTGAGAGCCGTGGCCGCTCTGGATGTGCTCTATCACGCACTGCTCAGGCGTTCTTCCCTGCCCCGGTGGCGGCAACTGCTGAAACGCCCACCGCAGGCGTTGAAAGGTTTGTACCTGTGGGGGTCCGTGGGCCGCGGCAAAACCTACCTGATGGACTGCTTCTACGAATGCCTGCCCTTACCGGAAAAACGCCGGCTACACTTCCACCGCTTCATGCGCATGGTGCATGTGCGGCTGAAAGCCCTGCCCGGCCGGGAAGATCCGCTTAAACTCGTCGCACAACAATTCAGCGCGCAGGCGCAGGTACTTTGCTTCGATGAGTTGTTCGTCTCGGATATCGCCGACGCCATGCTGCTGGGCCGACTGTTCCAGTATTTGTTCACCGACGGCGTCACCCTAGTGGCGACATCCAATATGGCACCCGATAGCCTCTACCGGGACGGCCTGCAACGGGAGCAGTTCCTGCCGGCGATCAAATCGTTGAAGCAGCACACCCATATATTGAATGTGGACGGCGGCACCGACTACCGGCTGCGGCACCTGGAAAGAACCCGGCTGTTCTGTACCCCGTCCGGTGCCGAAGCGGATGCACACTTGGAAACCTTTTTCGACCAACTCTCCGGCGGTGCCCACGAAAGTCACGAGCCGTTGTTTGTCAACGAACGCCCAATCCCCGTGAAACAGCATGCCGACGGCGTGGCCTGGTTCCGCTTCCGCGACATCTGCGGTGGCCCGCGCAGCCAGTTGGACTATATTGAAATCGCCCGCATCTGCCACACGGTGCTGATCTCGGATATGCCGCAATTGACTGCCGATCTGGAGGATGAAGCACGGCGCCTGCTTGCGCTGGTGGACGAATTTTACGACCGCCGCGTGAAACTTGCGGTTTCCGCCGCCGTGCCCCTGGAGAGGCTTTATACCGGCCGGCGGCTGGTACTCGAATTCCA
Source organism: Natronospirales bacterium (assembly GCA_021792635.1). Lineage (GTDB taxonomy): Bacteria > Pseudomonadota > Gammaproteobacteria > Natronospirales > REEB76 > REEB76. Next base: position 37,242 of record JAJYUH010000018.1, read on the forward strand.
GCGCACCGCGAGCCGTCTGCAGGAAATGCAAAGCCGGGAATACCTGGCCGAGCCGCATTTCCCGTAAAATACCCGCATCGCAATAAATGAGGTTGCCCATGTCTTCCCTCCTGCCCTTCGATGAGGCCGCCTTTGCGGAATGGCACAAAGCCCAGCAGCAGCAGGTGGCGGATTACCTGCGTAAGCTCCGGTTGTTCGACACCGATATCACCGGCGAGTGGCTGTGGATCGTGCCGCACCGCGCCATGCTCGGGCGCGTCTGGCCCAAACACGGCGTCAGCCCCAAGCTCTGGGTCATCACCGGGGTGGTGCCCACGGATCATGCGGAAGCAGGTGCGGCGCGCACCTGCCGTGATGCGGCACGCTATTTCGCACTCAAGTGGCAAATGGAGGCCGCCCGGCTCCAGAAGGGCAACGGCGGTAATCCGGTCACCGAGGACAAGATTGACTGGCAGGATATGGGCAGCAATATCGCCGGCCGCGCCGAATGGCTTTATGAACTCATGAGCGACGACCGCCGCTGGACTGCCAGTGGCCTGCCGCAATCGCGCATTGATCATGATGTGGCACAGGCGTGAATCACTCCGCGTGCGGCCGAAACTCCGCGCGCATCGGGAACCCGTGCTGTGCGTCGCAGTCTAAAAAACCAGTTCGATTTCTTGGGCGGAAACGGATTACAAAGGAGAATTATCATGAAACTTGAAATCAGCGGCTTTGTGCTGGCACTTGCTGCCAGCGTCATGCTTCCCGGATGCGCCAACGTGGGACCCAATCCCTACGGTGGCCAGACCTACACCGGCTCGGGCACCCGCAACATGCAACAGGTGTATTTCGGAACCGTGGTAGGACTCGCCGCCGCGCGCATCGTCCCGGGCCAGAATGAACAGTTCCTGTCCACCGGCATCGGCGCAGTGGCGGGTGGTATCGCGGGCAGCGCGGCGGGTGGCGGCAAAGGACAGGAACTGACCACTCTCGCCGGCGCGGTCCTGGGTGGGCTGGCGGGCAATGCAATCGGCAAGACGGCGGGCACCGCTCAGGGCGTTACCATCACCGTCAGGCTCGAGGACGGGCGCACCGTAGCCATCACCCAGGGTGTGGACCCCAACGTGCTGTTCAGGGTCGGACAGAAGGTGGAAGTGCTGGAGGAAGCAGGCGGTCATGCCCGGGTTGTGCCGGCTGCGGGCGGCTGAGGGGCATAACCGTGAGGCGTGAGGCGTGAGGCGTGAGGCGTGAGGCGTGAGGCGTGAGGCGTGAGGCGTGAGGCGTGAGGCGTGAGGCGTGAGGCGTGAGGCGTGAGGCGTGAGGCGTGAGGCGTGAGGCGTGAGGC
>JAJYUH010000001.1 GCA_021792635.1 Natronospirales bacterium
GAACAACGAAGGGCCACCACACTGAAATCCGCGGGTTGGATACCCGGCGGTTAGCAGTTCGGGGCACCCTTAACTCCTTGCACATCCCTAATCCACTACAGTTACTCAATTGATCAGACCTTCCTTAATAGGCAAGTGCGCAGGCGCATATAAAAACCGGCGCATGCCCCACTGCGGATATTGAGAATACCGCGCCACTCGCCCCACAGCAGATAGCGTGACAGGGCTGTAATCACCGGCTGGACAAAGCGCTGCACCCGCGGACCCAGGTGCAGGAGTGTGAGTACCATCTTGACGCTCATCGCGTGGGGGAAATAGGCGCCCAACAGGTAACGCGCGCGTTTCTGCATCTTGCGGTACAGGCGATTATCGAAAGGCTCACCGGGATGGCGGATGGCGTAGGCGTGTTTCAATGCGATGCGGCTGTCGTCGCCATCAATCATTTTCAGGCGGCGCCACACCGCCTTGAGTACCTGCGCGCGGCCGGTATTTTCACGCTCACGGTAAAGCAGGAAAAAGCGGAAGAAATACTTGTAGTGCCGCACTTCATCCTCGCGGATGTAGTTGGCAAGCAAGCCCAATACCGTATCCGGGCTGAGGCGGCCGAGAGCGGTGTAATAACCCGAGGTACCCATCTCCACGATGCAGCGTGAAGCCATTTCCAGACAGCGTGTGGGTTCCAACGCCTCCACCTTGCAGTGGGCGGAGAATTCCGCGAAAAATCCCCGGTAAACCTCATCCCAATCAAACGTCGGCCATGCAGTCTGTACATAGCGCTTGAGCGCCCGGCCGTGCTGCAATTCTTCGTGCTGCCAGTGTTGTTCCAGCCACGCGGTGACTTCCTCATCGCCGGAGTAGTATTCAATGAGGTTGCGCGCATAAGTGTCGGTGGCGGTCTCAATGAACGAAGCGGTGATAACGAGATAAAAGATCAGCTCCTCGTTTGCCATCGCATCGCGGCGGATGGCGTCCCAGGGGATATCATCCAGCGTCCAGCGCTGATGAACGGGTGAGCGCTTGCCTGCAGGAGAAACCCCGATCATATTGCATGTCCCATGCATCGCTGTAGTTTACGCCGATTGCGTATGGCCATTGAAGGGAAGTGGTTTTCTTGAATAAGACAATGTTTCCCCCGGCAAATTCCCTGTTTTGCATTCCAGGGCGGGAGGATTATCATCTGCCCGGTGAGCATCAGGGGGTGAGCCTTGGATACCAAGAACGCCGCGCGCGAGCGCTTGCAGCAAGCGCGTGAATCACTGGTGGCTTTGAGCCATCGCATCCACGCCCATCCGGAGCTGGGTTTCGAGGAGCGGCGGGCCTGCAACTGGCTGGCCGGGCTGCTGAGTGAGGCGGGGTTTTCCGTTGAGACGGGCATCTGTGATTTGTCCACCGCATTTATTGCCAGAGCCGGCAGTGGCCCGCTCAACATCGGCATCATGGCAGAGTACGACAACCTGCCGGGCGTCGGCCACGCCTGCGGTCACAATCTCATTGCCGCCATGGCGGCGGGTGCGGCCATGGCCGTCGCCAAAGTGGCGGATGACGTTGGGCTCACCGTAACCGTCATCGGCACCCCCGCCGAGGAAGTGGGCAACGCTTCCGGCAAGATTCTCCTGCTGGAGCGCGGTGCCTATGCCGGTATTCATGCGGCGATGATGGTGCACCCCGCGCCCATGGATTTTGTGCAGCCCAAAATCATCGCCGCCTCCATGTTCGAGGTGCACTACACCGGCAAAGCGGCGCATGCTTCGGCGTTTCCGGAACTCGGTATCAACGCCGCCGATGCGCTGACGCTGGCGCAGACCGCCATCGGTCTGCTGCGTCAGCACATCCGCGCCGGCGACCGCATCCACGGCATCTGCACCCACGGCGGCGACGCGCCCAATATCATTCCCGCGCATACCGCGGCGCGCTACATCATCCGCGGCGAAACACTGAACGAGCTGGAAGAGTTGCGCGTGAAAGTGCGCCATTGCTTCGAAGCCGGTGCTCTCGCCACCGGTTCCAGGCTGGAAATCCGCGGCGGCGACCAGCCATATACGGAGATGCTGCACGATACGGACCTGGCGGAACTGTACCGCCGCAACGCCGAAGCGCTGGGCCGGCAATTCCCCGGTCCCGGTTCCACCGCCGGACGCTTCAGCGCTTCCACCGACATGGGCAACGTTTCCAAGGTCCTGCCTGCCATCCATCCCATGATCGGCATTGATTCCTTGCCGGCCGTGAACCACCAGCCGGAGTTCGCCGCCCACTGCGTCAGCGCTGCGGCGGACCAGGCTCTGTGGGACAGCGCCCTGGGGATGGCATGGACCGCCATTGATATGGCAGGCGACCATACCTTGCGCACACGGTTACTGGCCCGGCACTAACCACATTGCGGCGTTGAACCCCGCGTATCCGCGGCTGTCCACCGGGTGTCTCCCTGCAATACGAACGTATTCCCATCCCGGCCCCGATGCCGCAAGTTCACAGGGTTCGGCGGTATCAGGCTTTTCAGACGGAGGTAATAACGTGAAAAAGTATTCCGCTCTTTTATGCATGGTGTTCCTGACAGTTTACGGGTTGTCCGCACTGGCCGCCGACAAAATGCCGGCTAGAAACAGCGCCAGCAACACCTCGCCGCCCAAGGAAGAAAAATCCGTGACCCACGGCAGCGTGACGGTGGAAGGCCAGCGCATTGATTACACTGCCACGGCCGGCACTCTCATCCTCAAGAATGGCAAGGGCCAGCCCACCGGCAGCATGTTCTATGTGGCTTACACCAGGCGCGGTGTGAAGAACAAAAGCCAGCGGCCTGTCACTTTCTTCTATAACGGCGGCCCGGGTTCTTCCACGGTGTGGCTGCATATGGGTGCCTTCGGGCCCCGCCGGGTGGTGACCGCCGATCACACGCAAACACCGGCAGCCCCGTATGGGTTGGTGAATAATGATTACAGCCTGCTGGATGTCAGCGATGAAGTGTTCATTGACGCCATGGGCACGGGTTACAGCCGCATCATCGGCAAGGACCAGGGCGGCGCCGGCGTACCCAAGGATTTTTACGGTGTGGACGCTGACGTAAAATCCTTTGCGCAGTTCATCAGTCGTTATCTGAGCGAAAATGGCCGCTGGAATTCCCCCAAGTACCTGTTTGGTGAAAGCTACGGCACACCGCGCTCCGCGGCGCTGGTGAATTATCTGGAACGGCATGACGACATGGATATGAACGGCGTCATCCTGCTGTCATCAATCCTGGATTTCAGGACCGCGAGCTTCAATGCCGGCAATGACCTGCCCTTTGAACTGTTCCTGCCGTCCTATGCGGCGGTGGCCTGGTATCACCATGCATTGCCCAACGCGCCGGCTGAACTGCAGCCGTTCCTGCGGCGGGTGGAACGATTCTCCATGACAGGATACGCACAGGCTCTGGATCAGGGTAATGTGCTGAGTCAAAATGAGTTCACGAATGTGGCGGATAAACTGCACGAGTACACGGGCTTAAGCACGGCCTACATCGAGAAGGCCGACTTGCGCGTCACCGCGAGCGAATTCGAACATCAGCTTTTGAGCAACCGGGATCTGACCACCGGTCGTCTGGACGCACGCTTTACTGGACCGAGCATGGATCCCCTGAGCGAGGTGGCGCATTACGATCCCCAGGCGGCCGCCATCAGTTCCGCCTACGTGTCCGCGTTCAACAATTATGCGCACAACACCCTCAAGTTCGGCCGTAACCGGCACTATATTCCGGAGACTTATCACAAATGGGACTGGACGCATAAGAATCCCACCACCGGGCAAGCCTGGCCGGGTTCGCTGAACGTGGCCGTGGATCTTTCACAGGCCATGAAGTACGATCCTGACTTGCAGGTGCTGGTGAACAGCGGCTATTTCGATCTGGCCACGCCGTTTTATGCCACCGTCTATACCATGAACCATCTGCAGATTCCCAGGAATCTGCAGAATCACATCCACATGGAATATTACAATTCCGGCCACATGGTGTACGTGCATGTGCCGGCGCTCAAGCAACTGCACGACAACGTGGCGCGGTTCATCAAGAACACGGATAACCTGCAATATTGAGCTTGGAATCGTTTAAACCTTCCGCAGGGCTCTTCGGAGCCCTGTTTTATCCGGCGGACAATATGGGACAGCAGATTCCTCTGCCGGCTGCAGGTACGCCATATCGGTGTCGTCTGGGGTACGCGGCACGGGCCTGTGTCATGCACCTCCGGTGCCTGACACCGTTCATTGTGTTTCCGGAGATCTTGCCCGGATCAGCCATCTCCGGTCGTCACAAAAACGGCGACACGGAAACGCCACCCCGCCGCCTCAGCTCCTGAGGCGTCCCCACACCAGGATCGCACCGCCCACCGCCGCCATCAGTACCGCGAACCAGCCAGGTACGTGGCCGATGCCGAGCAGCAGCGCACCGCTGACGATGAGCGCACCGCCCGCCGCCGCGTGGTAAAGATGCCGGATGCGCTGACGCAGAGCCTCGCGCAGGTGTTTGAGCTCGTCACTTTCCATGCCCACCTGCAATTTGCCTTCCGACAGTTGCTGCAGGATGGTGTTGATACGTGCCGGTGTTTCCAGCAGGAATTCACGCATCGCAGGCAGTCCCGCACGCAATCGCTTGAACGTCATCTTGAGGCCCATCTGCTCGCGCACCCAGTCTTCCAGTAACGGCTTGGCGGTTTTCCACAAATCCAGGTCGGGATACAGCTCGCGGCCCAGGCCCTCGATGTTGAGCAGGGTTTTCTGCAGGAGCACCAGTTGCGGCTGCACTTCCATGTTGAAACGTCGCGCCGTCTGGAACAGGCGCACCAGCAGTTGACCGAAGGAAATGTCCTTGAGAGGGCGGTTGAAGACCGGTTCGCATACGATGCGGATGGCGGACTCAAATTCGTTCACGCGCGTGCCTGCAGGCACCCACCCAGATTTCACGTGCAGCACGGCCACACGCCGGTAATCGCGGTTGAAAAAAGCCAGGAAGTTCTCCGCGAGATATTGCTGATCGCGCGGCGTCAGGGTGCCGACGATGCCGAAATCCACCGCCACGTAGCGCGGATTCTCCGGGTCGTCCACGTTCACGAAGATATTGCCGGGATGCATATCCGCATGGAAGAAGTTGTGCTTAAAAACCTGCGTAAAAAATATTTCCACGCCGGTTTCCGCCAGCTTCTGCATGTTGGTACCGCGCGCCCTGAGGGTGGCGATGTCGCTGACCGGCACACCGCGGATGCGCTCCATGACCATGACGTTGTGGCGCGTAAGCGGCCAATGCACCTCGGGCACATACAGCAGTATCGAGCCCTCGAAATTGCGACGCAGCTGCGCGGCATTGGCTGCTTCGCGCATCAGGTCCAGTTCGTCCAGGATGGTCTTTTCGTATTCGCTCACCACTTCGCGCGGCCGCAGCCGGCGGGCATCACGCCAGTAGCGTTCCGCGAGTCCGGCGATCAGATACAGCAGGTCCAGGTCGCTGCGAATGATGCGCTGCACCCCCGGACGCAGCACCTTTACCACCACTTCGCGGCCGTCCTTGAGGCGCGCCGCGTGTACCTGGGCGATGGAGGCGGAAGCAAGCGGCATCTCGCTGAATTCCTGGAAAAGCTCCCCGACCGGTTTGCCCAGGGTCCTCTCGACCACCTCACGTGCTTCCCGTCCCGGGAACGGCGGCACCCGGTCCTGGAGCTTCGCCAGCTCGTCGGCGATGTCGGGGGGCAGCAGGTCACGGCGCGTGGACAGCATCTGGCCGAGTTTCACGAAGATCGGGCCGAGATCCTCCAGCGCGAGGCGTACGCGCTCACCGCGCGGCGCATCACGGCGCCGCAGCCAGTAAAAGGGGGAGAAATAGATCAGGAAACGAATCGGACGGAAGATGTGCGCCGCCAGCACGATCTCGTCGAGGCCGTGGCGCGCCAGCACGAAATTGATGCGTGCGAGGCGCAGTGTCTGGCGCGGCGTGATCACGCGAATCCCGTCTTTCCAGCCAGGCGCCGCAAACGTGCGGCCAGGCGATCCACATCGCTCTTCAGGTGGTCCACGTCTTCGAGAAAGGCTTCCACCTCGTGCCGCGGCGGCAGAGTTTGGCTCTCATATTGCAGATATTCAGCGACATCCTGACCGAGGCGCTGCATCGCGTCCCTGCCCAAGCGTGCAAGACCACGCGCCAGATTGCCGATCTGGTGCGAGGCGATGTCACCCATATAGTGCGACAGCAGTTCTTCCCAATCCAGATCCGCCTGTTTCAGCAGCCGCGAAAAGGTTTGTGCGGTTTCCGCGTCGCCGTTCAGTTCAATACCGCGCGGCGGCATGTCGCCGCGTTTCAGTGCCGCTTCCAGCAGCGCGGCGCTCGGTGCGCGCACCGTCATGTTCGTTTGGCCGTGATATTCGCCGCGCACCTTGAGCCTGCCGTCCTGCGGCAGGAAATACAGCTTGAGTGGAAATTCCTTGAGCTCCAGAACGATGACCTTGCCTTCCAGTTGCCTGAGATCGCGCCGGGCGGCGCCGGAACCGGCGAGCGCATTGTTGAGTGCGAACTCCATTGCCGGCGCGAGCAGGGAGGCAAGAGACAGGGCGTTCAAAACTTGTAACCCCGGTGCAGGGCGACGATGCCGCCGCTCAGGTTGAAATAACCACAGCGCCCGAAGCCCGCCGCCTCCATCATGTTCCTGAGCGTTTCCTGATCCGGATGCACGCGGATGGATTCAGCCAGATAGCGGTAGCTGGCTTCGTCGCCTGTCACCGCCTTCCCGATTTTCGGCAGTACCTTGAAAGAATAGAAGTCATAAACCGGTTTCAGGCCTGGCACCGCGGGCTTTGAGAATTCCAGGATCAGCAGGCGGCCGCCCGTCTTGAGCACACGGTACAGGCTGGCGAGTGCGGTTTCCTTGCGGGTCACATTGCGCAACCCGAAACCGATGGTGACGCAGTCGAAACGGTTGTCGGGAAACGGCAGCCGCTCCGCGTCGGCCTGCACATATTCCACGTTGCCGGCCACGCCCGCATCCACCAGTTTGCAGCGACCGTTTTCGAGCATCGCGGCGTTGATATCCGCGAGTATCACGCGTCCGTTCCCACCCACCTGTTGCGCCAGGCCGCGGGTGAGATCGCCGGTACCGCCGGCCACATCCAGCGCCGACTGCCCGGCTCTGAGCCCCGTCTGGGACAGGGTGAAACGTTTCCACAGACGGTGTATGCCGAATGACATGAGGTCATTCATCAGGTCGTAGCGGCCGGCCACGGAAGTGAACACTTCGCCCACGCGCCGGGCTTTTTCAGCGACGGCTACTTCCTGGAAGCCGAAGTGGGTTTTTTGCTGGTTGTCAGGCATAGCTGCGTTTAGCGGGTCCGGGAACCGCATTCTAGCAGCCGCTGCCTCCCGCGCGGGAGGCAGCGGCTTCAGGATGACTTGCGCTGATACCCGGCGTCTTTGAGACGTTTGAGGTAACGCCCCCAGTTTTGTTTGTGGTTTTTGCCCAGATCGTGGAGCACCGACCACGAATACAGGCCGGTATCGTGGCCGTCATCGAACTTGAGACACACGGCGTAGTTGCCCACCGGCTCGACGCCGATGACCTTCACGCCTTCCTTGCCCACCTGCAGGATCTCGGTCCCGTGGCCCTGAACCTCGGCGGACGGAGAGAACACCCGCAGGTATTCGAACGGCAATTCGAACTTCTCACCACTGTCGAAGCTTACCGCCAGCACACCGGCCGACTTGCGCAGGCGGATTTCCGTAGGATGGGGCATCGAGCCATTCGCAGAAGATACGCTGCCCTCAAGTGAACTGGGTGTCATAGAATATACCGGCTCAAATCCTCGTCTTTCACCAGTTCACCTACCTGCTTGTCCACGTAAGCGGCGTCAATCATTATTTTCTTGCCATTCTTATCGGCGGCTTCAAAGGAGATACTCTCGAACAAGCGTTCCATGACCGTATGCAGGCGGCGGGCGCCGATATTCTCGGTGTGTTCGTTGACCTCGAAGGCCACTTCCGCGATGCGGCGCACGCCGTCCCGGCTGAATTCCACCCTGAGGCCCTCCGTCTCCAGCAGTGCCACGTACTGGCGGGTGAGGGAAGCGTCGGGTTCCGTGAGGATACGCACAAAATCCTCGGTGACCAGGGCGGACAGTTCCACGCGGATGGGCAGGCGACCCTGCAATTCCGGGATCAGGTCGGAAGGCTTCGACATCTGGAACGCACCGGAGGCGATGAACAGTACGTGATCGGTTTTCACGATGCCGTATTTGGTGGTGACCGTAGTGCCTTCCACCAGCGGCAGCAGATCCCGCTGCACGCCCTCGCGGGATACGTCCGCGCCGTGCATCTCGCCGCGCCGCGCCACCTTGTCAATCTCGTCAATGAAGACGATGCCGTTCTGTTCCACATTGCTGAGCGCGGCCAGCCGGAGATCGTCGTCATTGACCATCCTGGCCGCTTCCTCATCCTCCAGCAGCTTGCGTACCTCCCTGATCTTCAGCTTGCGCGTGCGCGTACGGTTGCCGCCCATGTTCTGGAACAGGCCCTGCAACTGCTGCGTCATCTCCTCCATCCCCGGCGGTGCCATGATTTCCACGCCCACATTGGTCACGGCCAGATCCACTTCGATCTCGCGATCCTCCAGTTCACCCTGGCGCAACATCTTGCGGAATTTCTGGCGGGTGTCGGAATGGTCCGGCGGCGGCGGCTCATTGGCGAAGCCCACACCGTGCTTGCGCGGCAGCAGGGCGTCCAGGATACGTTCCTCCGCGGCTTCCTCGGCGCGGGTCTGCACCCGCTGTTTGGCGCGCTCACGTTCCATCTTCACCGCCGCATCCACCAGGTCGCGGATGATGCTGTCCACATCCTTGCCGACATAACCCACCTCGGTGAACTTGGTGGCTTCCACCTTGATGAATGGCGCGTTGGCGAGCCGCGCGAGCCGGCGCGCGATCTCGGTCTTGCCGACCCCGGTGGGACCGATCATGAGGATGTTCTTGGGTGTGATTTCGTTGCGCAATTGCGGCTCCACCTGCATGCGGCGCCAGCGGTTACGCAACGCAATGGCGACGGCGCGCTTTGCCGCCGTCTGGCCGATGATGTGCTTGTCGAGCTCCTGGACTATTTCTCTGGGAGTCATTGCCGACATGGAATTTCCTTGGACGATATTCAAGCAATGGTTTATCGTTATTGAAGGCGACGGTTGCCCGGATCAGGAGGATTTGTTGCCGCGCAAAGCCAGACCGATCCCAGCCAGGATCAGCAGCGCACCCACGATCTCCGACACCAGGCTCATGGTGGATTGTCCGTGGTCATGGAAGCTGGAAACCGCACGCAGAAAATTGGATTGCTGGTGGACGTCATAGGCGTGCAGCAGCATGGGCGCGACCACGAGCAGGGCACCCACCACAATCAGGGCAATGACAATCTTGCTGTGCATGGCGTGTTCTCCTTGAAAATCAGGTTAAAGGACTTCAATTGTCAGATTGCGGTTGGTATAGATGCAGATGTCTGCCGCAATATTCAGTGCGCGCTCGGTGATGTTGCGTGCATCCAGGTCGGTATTGTCCAGCAGTGCGCGTGCGGCGGCCTGGGCGAACGGGCCGCCGGAACCGATGGCCATGAGTCCATTTTCCGGTTCGATCACGTCGCCGTTGCCGGAGACGATGAACGATGCGGTCTTGTCAGCGACGCACATCAGCGCTTCCAGGCGGCGCAGCATGCGGTCAGTGCGCCAATCCTTGGCGAGCTCCACCGCGGCGCGCGTCAGGTTGCCGCTGTGCTTGCTGAGCTTGTCCTCGAAGCGCTCGAACAGAGTGAAAGCATCCGCTGTGCCGCCGGCGAAACCCGCCAGTACCTGGCCTTCGAAGAGACGACGCACCTTGCGGGCGTTGCTCTTCATCACGGTGTTGCTGAGCGACACTTGGCCGTCGCCGCCCATGGCCACCGTGCCGTTGCGGCGGACGGATAGGATGGTAGTGCCGTGGAGTTGGTCCATGTGGTGGGTCCTGGAAAACGTATCTGGGTTCAAGCGCCAATATGTTTGTTCAACACCGTTACCGGTGAGGAAGTGAGACGTAAGGAGCAGAGCGTGGGAAATCCAGTTGCCGATATCTTACACCTCCCCCTCGCCCCTCATCCCTCACAATCGTCATCATCCCATGAGTCACCGCGATCAGCGATTTCCACCGCGCTTCCGGGCACGGGGATGCGCCTGATCGTATATGCGGGCGAGGTGCTGGAAATCAAGATGAGTATAAACCTGGGTGGTGCTGATGTTGGCGTGGCCCAGGAGTTCCTGTACGGCACGCAGGTCGCCGCTGGATTCCAGCAGATGACTGGCGAACGAATGGCGGAACAGGTGCGGATGGATGCCCTGCTGTACGCCCTGGGCGATGCCCCAGCGCTTGAGCCGCGCCTGGACGCTGCGCGGTGAGAGCTTTCCGCCGCGCGGACCCACGAACAGCGCCGTGTCCTCCGGTTGCGCCAGTTGCACGCGTAGCTTGAGCCAGTCCGCCAACGCGGCCAGTGCCTGCCGGCCCACCGGCACGATGCGTGTCTTACTGCCCTTGCCGGTGATGCGCACGGTGGCATCGTGCAGGTCCACGTCGTGCAGCTCGAGCGAAATCAGTTCCGCAAGCCGCAAGCCGGAGGAGTAGAGCAGTTCCATGATCGCGCGATCGCGCACGGCTGCGGGTGCATCGCCGCGGATTTCCAGCAACTGCGCCATCTGATCGGCATCCAGGGTTACCGGCAAGTGCCGCGGTGCTTTGGGGGCATGCACGCCGTTGGCGGGATTATTGCGCGCCGCACCCTCGCGCAGCAGGTAATTGTAGAAAGTGCGCACGGCGGCGAGCAGGCGTTGCAGGCTGTGCGGTGAAAGTCCCTGGCGGTGACGCGCGCTCACAAAGGCGCGTACATGATGAATGTCTATGGCATTCCAGTCGGCGACATTCTGCTGTTCGCAGTATTGCCGGAAGGTATCGAGATCGTGGCGGTAGCTCGCCGCCGTGAGGGGTGAGAGGCGGCGCTCGTGGGCAAGATGTCCGATGAAACGGTCAATCCAGTCAGCGAGCGCCGCGGTCATCCCGGCAACAGCGGCTGGATGGCCGCCGCCACAAGTTCACCGATGCGCATGAGAAAGGCGGTACCGAGCGTCGGACCGAAACGGTCCGCCTCATGGCTGCCCACGGCGAGGATGCCGAGCCGGCCGTGATCGCCCAGCGGCATCAGCGCGATGGACGCGATGCGCTCCGCCTGTTCGCCGAACAGGAATTCCAGTTGCGGCGCGCGCAACCGGCCCACATAAGGCTTGCCGGCCTTCATGAATTCGCGGAACTGCTCGAAACCCGCATCCTCGCGTTTGATCCAGCGTGCCGGGCCGGCGTCGAGGTTCGCGGACCGGTCAGTGATGAGGAACAGGCTCACCTCATCGGCACCGAAGCGGTTGCGCAGCTCCTCCTGCACCGAATACAGGCGCTCCGCCAGCGCTTGCCCTTCCAGCAGCGCCACGGCAAGGCGGTGAATGCGTTCGATGAGCGCATCGTTGGCACGCGCCACCTCGATCATGTCCACCAGCTTGCGCTCCATCTGGCGGTACTGCTGACGCAGCACCTCCACCTGACGCTCGATGAGCGATATTGCCTGGCCGCTGGGATGCGGCACCTTGAGTTTGGTGAGGATGTCGGTGCGGGCTTCGAAGAAATCAGGATGGGTGATGAGGTAATCCGTGACCGTCCGCTCGATATCCGCGGTATCGCGGACGCCGGTTTTGCGCTCAATGCTCATAGGTTGATGGTTCCGTCATACACCCGGTTCGCCGGGCCGCTCATCCACACAGGTTGCCCCTCGCCCTGCCAGCTTATCATGAGATGGCCGCCGCGCAGGACCACGTCCACCGTCTCATCCAGCCAGCCGGCAAGCCGTCCCCAGGTCACCGCCGCGCAGGCACCGGTGCCGCAGGCGAGCGTTTCGCCGGTGCCGCGCTCGAATACACGCAGACGCATATGCGTGCGATCCAGCCACTGGGCGAAACCCACGTTGGTACGTCTGGGGAAACGCGGGTGGCGCTCGATCTTGGGTCCGAGTTCGGCCAGCGGAGCGATATCCACGTCCGGCACATCCAGAATGGCATGGGGGTTACCCATGGAAACGGCGCCGATCTCGTAATTGCGGCCGTCCACTTCCAACTCATAGGTCAAGGCACGCTCGCGCGCCGTGAAAGGGATACGCGCGGGTTCGAGGATGGGTACGCCCATATCCACGCGTACGTTGTCCACATCCTTCACATCCGCGCGCAGCTCGCCGCCCACGGTTTCCAGCGTGAAGGCCGGCCCTTTCACCCGGCCGTTTTCCACCAGAAAGCGGCTCACGCAACGGGCGCCGTTGCCGCACTGCTCCACTTCGCCGCCGTCGGCATTGTAGATGCGGAAGCGCGCGGCATTGACCCCGTCTTTGGGCCTGTCAATGACCAGCAGTTGGTCGAAGCCCACACCCACGCGCCGATCGGCCAGTTTTTGGATGAGACCGGCATCCAGCGCCAGCGGTTGCTCCCTGGCGTCAATCACCATGAAGTCGTTACCGAGGCCCTGCATTTTTGTGAATGCGACTTTCACAGTTCGCACCCTGTCAGGGTTGCACGGCCAGCAGCCGGTTCTTGAGTTCGACGATTTTCACCCAATAGATGATCCACAGTACCAGGGTGGCGATCGAGGCAAGCCACCAGCCCAGTACCGGAACCAGTATCAGAACCGCAAGAATGCTCATGGCGATGCCGATGCCCTGACCACAGTCGCCCACATCCTGAATGCCGCGTTCGGTAAATTCGCGTTTCAGCGAGCCGGATACGTGGGTGACGATGAAGAAATTCCAGATAAGGCCGAACAACGGGATCAGGTTCAGCCATACCAGCCCGGGTGCAAGCGTGCGGTTTTTTGGCGAAACACTTTGCAGGGCGCTCTGCATGCTGATCAGGTAAAAAATCGTGGGGATGAGCCAGAGTGAGAAAATGGTCAGCATTGCATAAGTGAACAGTGCTCCCACCATGGCTCCCGCCATCATGTCATGCATGTACATGGATACCTCCCCGGCTTGCCGGGCATGTGCTCATGTCAATGCCGGTCCTGGTATCAGGCGCCGGTATTCCTTATAGATGCAGCGGTCCATGACTGCGAAAATCCCCGCCTGGCGGGCGCGATTCGCCGCCGCTTCGTTCACCACCCCTTCCTGCAGCCACAGGGCGGACAGTTTGAGCGCGATGCAGTCATCCACAATCGCTTGCACGAATTCCGGTGCACGGAACACATCCACCAGATCCACCGGCCCCGGCAGATGTCTCAGATCCGGATAGGCTTTTTCGCCCAGTATTTCATCCACTGCCGGTCGCACCGGAATGATCTTGTAGCCGAAGCCTTGCAAGGCTTGCGCCACGCCATGGCTCGGCCGATCAGGGTTGGGCGAGAGGCCCACCACCGCGATACGGCGGGTTTTCTCGAGCAGTGCACGAATGGCGCCGGGTGAGGGATTGGCAAAGCTCATGTTTTCAGGCCGTTGGGCTGGTGGCGATCATTATATATATAGACAAGCAGGTTTCCGCGGGCAGCCTGCATGGCCAATTGCACCGTATCGAGCCCTGAGGCGGAGCCGCATATCGTATATATTGACGGGCCAGCCAATACCGGGCCGTTGCCGCCATGAAATATAAAGACCTGCGCGATTTTCTCTCCCAGCTTGAAGCCCGGGGCGAGCTGAAACGCATAGGCGTCGCCGTGGACCCACGTCTGGAGATGACTGAGATTTGCGACCGCACCCTCAAGCAGGGCGGACCGGCGCTGCTGTTTGAGAACCCCAAAGGCCATGCGATCCCGGTGCTGGGCAACCTGTTCGGCACGCCGCGGCGCGTAGCACTGGGCATGGGCCGGGAATCGGTGGAAGCATTGCGCGAAGTGGGGCAACTGCTCGCCACGTTGCGGGAGCCGGAGCCGCCGCAAGGCCTGAAGGATGCCTGGGAAAAACTGGGTGTATTCAGGCAGGTGTTCAGGATGCCGCCGAATAAGGTCGGCACGGCGGCTTGTCAGCAGAACCGTCTTGAAGGCGAAGAGGTGGATTTGAAAAAATTCCCCATCCAGACCTGCTGGCCCGGCGATGCGGGGCCGCTCATCACCTGGGGACTCACGGTCACCAGAGGAACACGCAAACCGCGGCAGAATCTCGGCATCTACCGCCAGCAGCTGATCGGCAGGAACAAACTCATCATGCGCTGGCTGGCGCACCGCGGCGGTGCCCTGGATTTCAGGGATTGGCAGGAAGCGCATCCCGGTGAACCGTTTCCCGTGGCGGTGGCGCTGGGTGCCGATCCCGCCACCATCCTGGGCGCGGTCACACCGGTGCCGGATAATCTTTCCGAATATTCCTTCGCGGGATTGCTGCGCGGTGCACGCACCGAAGTGGTGAAATGCATATCCAATGACCTGATGGTGCCCGCCAGCGCCGAGATCGTGCTGGAAGGCCACATCCTGCCCGGTGAGACGGCAGCGGAAGGTCCGTTCGGCGACCACACCGGCTATTACAACGAAGTGGAAAGCTTCCCGGTGTTCACCGTCACCCGCATCACCCACCGGGACGATCCGATCTATCACTCCACCTACACCGGCCGGCCGCCGGACGAACCCGCGGTGCTGGGCGTGGCGCTCAACGAAGTGTTCGTGCCCATCCTGCAGAAACAGTTTCCGGAGATCACGGATTTCTACCTGCCGCCGGAGGGCTGCTCCTACCGCATCGCCTGCGTGAGCATGAAGAAACAGTATCCGGGTCACGCCAAGCGCGTGATGTTCGGCATCTGGAGTTTTCTGCGCCAGTTCATGTACACCAAGTTCATCATCGTCACCGACGACGACGTGAACGTGCGTGACTGGAAGGACGTGATCTGGGCGGTGACCACGCGCATGGATGCGGCGCGCGACTGCACCATCGTCGAGAACACGCCCATTGATTATCTGGACTTCGCCTCGCCGGTTTCGGGTCTGGGCTCCAAGATCGGCTTCGATGCCACCAATAAATGGCCGGGTGAAACCCGGCGCCAATGGGGCCGGCCCATTGCCATGAGCGATGAGGTGAAGCGGCGCGTGGATGCACTGTGGGGATCACTGGGGTTAAGGTAGCGCTGCCTGCAACTCCCAACCGAGGAGGCGTGTACCCTCCGGCGCGCGCAACTCGCCGGTGCGCACTCCGTTGAATCCTGTTTCACGGAAGAGCGTGGCAAGCGCGGCAAGCCCTTCGCGGCTGAGCGCCGCGCGGCGCATGTCCTCAAGACGCGCCTGGTGTGCACGAATTTCCTCTTCGATCCGGTCGAGTCCCGTGAGGATATAGTCGAGCGTAAATTTGCGGCGCTGATCCCAGGCCGCCCGTACGCCGCCCAGGATTTCGGAGAACAGAGTCTTGGATCCGGCACCGGGATGGCAGGCATCCACCGCGTGTGCCGCCGCAAGGTAATCCTCGCGCGCCTTGCGTACTGCGTCTTCAAGCCGCGGATCAAAGGTGTTCGCCCGCTCGAAAGCGAAGGCCGCACGCATCAGCGCGCGCGCCTTGTCCAGAATCCGCAGTTCCCCGGTCAGGAAGGCGATGTCGGCAAGATTCCGGGCCGCACCCGCGACCGGGGTTGCGTCCTCGGCGTGCAGCACGAAACGCAGCCGCGCGCCGTGCCTGGCCACCCGCGCGAGCTCGCGCACGGAGGAGGCCGGATCGGTGTATTCCAGCGCGTATTGGCCGGTGAGGCCGTCAAAATGCCGATCCCGGAAAGGCAGGGATTCGGCGGATGTGCGGCCGTGAAAGTGGATGTCCGCCAGCGCCCCGGAGGTGGCATGCACGAAACGCGCGGGGTCAATATCCGCCCGGTCCACGCCGTGAATTTCAAAGCGGCGGCCGGCCTGCGCCGCGATTTCCCGGGCGATCAGGGGCACGGCGCCGTTGCCGGTGCCGATGTCCAGCAGCCGCGCGCCATCGGGGAACAGCTCAAAAAAAGCCACCCAGCCGGTGCGGATGACCCGGGCGTAATTGCCGGTGGCCGCGTCCGTCAGGCAGGCCGACAGCCGGTCCGCCTGCCAATACCGGAGGAGGAAGTCAAAAACCTGTTGTCCGCTGTTGGCGCCCGGGCGCCGGCGTCTATACTCATGACATGCTTAAAGGGGCTTGAATACCCACCACGGGGAATGATCTGTTTCGAGGAGGCTGCATGCGCACGATCATGGTGATAAATGCCAAGGGTGGCTGCGGCAAATCCACGCTGGCCACCAACATTGCGGGCTATTTCGCCAGCAACTGGGACGCGGTGGTGAGTCTCGCGGACTTTGATCCGCAGGGCTCCAGCCTGGACTGGCTCGCGAAGCGGCCGCCCGAGCGCGACAAGATCCACGCTGTGGATGCGCACAATGAGGGTCTGCGGCATCTGGATCGCAACAGCGATTTCCTCATCGTGGATTCGCCCGCCCGCTCCCATGGTTCCGAGCTCACGCAGATGGTGCGTCATGCCGAGACCGTCGTGGTGCCGGTGCTGCCGTCGCCCATTGATATCAACGCCGCCGGCAAATTCGTGCAGGAACTGCTGGACGTGGGCAAGGTGGAACGCAAGGAGGTGAAAGTGGCGGTGGTGGCCAACCGCGTGCGCGAGAACCTGCTGATTTACGCCGAGCTGGAAAAATTCCTCGACACTCTCAAGGTGCCGGTAATCGCACGGCTGCGCGACACCCAGAACTACATCCGTGCGTATTCACGCGGACTCGGCATCCACGAATTGCCGGAATACCTCTCTTGGCCGGATCAGGAGCAGTGGGAGCCGCTGGTGAAATGGCTGGAATCGAAACGCAGCCAGCCATGAAATCTGCAGCCTTTGGTAGTGCAACGATTCTTGCGCGAGCTGTTTCAGCGGGTATCCGCTCACCGCTTGGGTAGCAGGCAGTTGCCGCCTGCCTCAGGTCTCGTTGTCTTTCGTCACTTGCATTTGTGCGCCGGCAGTCGCGCTGAGGTGGAAATGCCGCGCACAGAAGGCCACGATCACACCGAAAATAATCATGGCCGCCAGATTTTCAAGGATTTTCAGGATATGGAAGTGCGGTGAAAACGGCGCCGCGGAGAGCGGCACCACCACGTAATTCATGACCAGGAAGATTACGCACCCATAAACCACCCCACCTGCCATCCAGTGCTGCGTAAGCGCGGACAGACGCAGCGCCCCCAAGGCATAGACTGCCGCGATCACGAGTGACATGGTCCATTGCAGTCCCAATCCCAGCAGTGCGGCAGGCGCGCCGTCATGAAATGATGCTTTCCCCAGCAGCCCGCTGGCGATGGCGTGCAGGATTATGACGGGGCTGAGCCAGTTGATCAGGGAAGCGGCGCCGATGTCCAGGGTGCCGGCGATGAATCCACCGCAGAAGATGGCGGCAAGAACGGCGACGCGCGTATCTTTCATGGGCTCACTCCCGGAAATGTGCACGCCACGATTGGGTGTATGCGGTTACAAGTGTAGCCGGAAAGAAATGCCGTACAAGGCAGGTTTTCTGAAAAATAGTTGATTCATTTGTTATGCTGCGGGCCGGATCCGCGCAGTGACCCCGCGCCGGGATTGTCATGCGGTCCACCACCAGGAAGAAACAGTATCATTCTTCTGCTCTTGTCTTTGTCGGTGTATTCCTAGGGGAAGGTCCAGACGTTGCACGTGATGATGGACTTGCCGCCGGCGGGACAGTATGTCCCATAATCCCGGAACGAGCCGTGATGGAAAGCCGCGCAGATTCGGGGCTGGAATCCGCATGGCAGTCGCCAGGGAGTGAACCGCGGATACTTTGAAAGAAACAATCGGAACCGAACTCAAACACTTGTGGAAGACAGCACATTGGCGCATATTTTCAGGAACATTGCTTTTCTGGGTACAGGCTGTGGACCAATGTACGGAAAATAATGGAAAAGATTTGCTCGGTTCCCGCTGGGCATTTTTGCTTTTGTGGGCGGGTCCGTGGGTACTGATCTTCGCAAGCAGCAATACCGGTAATCTTATCCACACGGTTGGATGGATCTTCAGCTTCACGGTGATGGGAGGCGCATGCCTGGGTAACGCCCGCCGTTGTGGACGCCGACATTGCTTCTATACCGGTCCGCTCTATCTTCTGGCCGCACTGGCTTCTCTGCTCTATGGACTGCATATCCTGCCGCTTGGCCGGAATGGCTGGAACTGGATTCTGGGTGTAGCGGTAGTCGGGAGTCTGTTGGCATGTTGCGGATTGGAGAAATTGTTCGGCAAATACACGACCAGCCGCTCGCCGACGACATAATCGGGCTTCATCTCAATTGAGAGACGCCCCGCAACTTGTCATGGCAGCTTGTGTTCCGTACCTTTCGCCATCACCGTCCAGCGAACCTTGTCCGTTGAAAATTCCTGCCGGTATTCGATGCTGTCCGGTTTGCTGAACATATTCACCGTGCGGAAATAAACCGTCTTTCCGTGGTTCGTATATTCGTTGGGATAGGTCCAGCGGTTGCCTTTGATGATCAGTGTGCCGGCGAAGACCCGGCCGCTTCCGGCGGGAATGGCATAGCTGTGGTAGAGATCGTGTTTCGCGTCGTAAATAAATACGATCAGGGCCCTGGATGCGCCGTTTACGAATTGATCGCAGGCGTAGAAACCGGCGCTGCGCCAACAGTCGTTGCGCAGCGTCGCGTTTTCCCTGCCTGCTTTGCTGTAGGGAGTGGCAAAATGCTGCGTCGTGATTTTCCAGGTGCCGGCGTACACCGCAATCTTGTCGAGCCCCGCTGCGACAGGGGCGGCACCGGCCATGGCTATGGCAAGCGCGAGACAGGCGCATACGGCTATTGCGTAAATCCTGTTCATGGGAATTGCTCCTGGGAAATGTCCGCTAAGGCATGAAACAAGGTTGCTGCAGAGATGTCCTCGCCCCACAGCCATGTCATGGCGGTCAGCCATTCAGGGAAGGCCATCTTCCGGGGTCTTCTGCGCGCAGGTATTTCAGTCCCGCACGCATATCCTATGATGATGCACTTGGATTCCTGAACAATAAATCTCCCCCATGCACTGGCTGCTGCGACTCGACAAGACGGCGCGTCTCGTACTCCTGAGCGTGGTGCTCGGTCTGGTGGGTGGATTCGGCGCCCAGTTGTTTCTCTGGCTGCTGCATCTGGGCGAGGTACTTAATATACGCCCCGATCACGGGCAGCCACTTTCTTACCGTCAAGGCGGCGGTGGGCCTGAAACGGATGCCGGCTTTCCACCTGAACTGGTGGATTCCGCTGGCCACCACGAGCGGCGGACTCCTGGCCGGGGTTTTGGTTTATACCTTCGCGCCCGAGGCGGAGGGCCACGGTACCGATGCGGTGGTGAAGGCATTCCACCAGACCAAGGGCCTGATCCGGGCGCGGGTTCCGGTGGTAAAGACCCTGGCCAGCGCCATTACCATCGGTTCGGGCGGTTCCGCCGGCCGGGAAGGGCCGACCGCGCAGATCGCCGCCGGCGCAGGCTCGCTCCTGGGACGTCTGCTGCGCCTGCCGGAGGACGAACGCCGTTACCTGCTACTCATGGGCATGGTCGCGGGCTTGTCGGCGATTTTCAAAAGCCCGCTCGGTACGGCGATTTTTGCCGTCGAAATCCTGTATTCTGACATGGCCTTCGAGGGCGCGGCTCTGCTTTACTGCGTCATCGCCGCCGCCGTGGCGTACGCCGTCACCGGCACCATCGAAGGCTGGTCGCCGCTTTTTATTTTGCCATCGGAGAAATTCGGTTCGCCCGTTGACCTCGTCTGGTACGGCGCATTGGGGATCGTTTCCGGTGTGGTGGCGGCACTGCTGCCGGCGGTCTTTTACGGCGCGCGTGACGTGTTCCATCGCATGCATATTCCGAACCATTTCAAGCCCGCCATCGGCGGCCTGCTGGTCGGCGGCATCGGCCTATTCCTGCCCGGGATACTGGGCGGGGGTTATGGCTATATGCAGCTCGCACTGCAGGGTGGAGCCGGCATGGCGCTGTGGTTATTGCTGCTGCTGGCGCTGTTCAAGATCATAACGCTTTCCCTCACCATCGGTTCCGGTGGGTCGGGCGGCGTGTTTGCTCCGAGCCTGTACATCGGCGCCTTGCTGGGCGCCGCGCTGGCAGTGCTGCTGCATTTTCTGGGAGCGGGCAGCGTAAGTTCTACCGGCATGGCGGTGGTGGGCATGGCGGCGGTTTTTGCCGGTGCCGCGCGCGTACCCATTGCCACCCTGGTGATGGTTACCGAAATGACCGGAGGCTACCATCTGATCATGCCGACCATGCTGGCCGTGGCGTTGAGTTATCTGGTGCAGTTCAGTCTGACCCGGCGTGCAAAATATCCGACGTTGTATGAAGCCCAGGTGGTGGCTCCGACCGACAGCCCGGTACATCGTGAGCTGTATTACAAGGCGGCCGCCGACTTGCTGCGCCGGCGTGAAGTAAAGCTGGATGAAGATATTCTCGCTTCCCAGCTCGCGGACCAGGCCAGCGCGGAAAGTGGCATTCCGCTTGGCGGCACGCGGGAACGTCTTTTTCGCACACGCCTTGCAGCCGGTTCCCCGCTTGCCGGTGCGGAAATCCGCAGTCTCGGCATACAGGATTTCCTGATCATCACCATTTTGCGCAGTGATCACCAGATTGTACCGGGCGGTGGCACGGTGCTGCAGGTGGGTGACGAGCTGGTGGTTGCGGCCGTGCCGGATGCCATGAGAGCATTTCGCGGACACGCGTCGCCGCTCGCGGCACCGAAGCCGGCCACTGCCTGACCGGATGAACTCGCGGCGATTCTCTTCGTTGACTCGCCGTCAACATGAATAGCGGCACACAGGCCAGGCTCTCGATTCCGGCCTGCCTCCGTATTGGCGGGAATGTGGAGTAATGTTCACCGGCAGCGGAATTTTCCGCGCGCCGGATGGTCTTTCATTTGACGCTCCATTAACGTATCGTGCATCCCGTCCGGGTCCGGTACAACAGAAAGATCCGCGATGCGGCCCATTTTTCACAGTCATCTTGTAACGCTTGCAGTTCAGATCGCCCTGGCCGCGACCCTGATGCCGGCAGCACGCGCGGATACTTCCGCCGCCGATCAGCCGATCGCGCTTGGCAGGATCAGCGTCTCCGGCAAGCCGCTGCCCCCCGTCAAACGCCATGAGCCACTGCCGGCGGTGCCCATCCAGGTAATCAGACGGCAGCAGCTTGAGGCGAGCGGCGCCACCTCCCTCGGTGATTTTCTGCAGCAACTCACCAGTATGGGTTCGGCGGCCGGCACCGCACAGAATTTCGGTGCCAACGGCGAGACCAACATCAACCTGCGCAATCTGGGCGCCAAGCGCGTGCTGGTGCTGGTAAACGGCCGGCACTGGACGCCGACGCTGGGCGGCGACGTGGACCTCAACACCATTCCGCTTGCCATCGTGGAGCGTATCGAAATTCTCGAGTCCGGCGACTCGGCGCAGTACGGTTCCGGGGCCATCGCCGGGGTGGTGAATGTCATTACCCGGCACGATTTCAACGGCAGCGAGGCCAGCGCCTACTTCGGCGAATACGTGGAAGGCGGGGTGCGCGATGGCCAGACTTCCGCTTACAGCTACACCGACGGACATACCAATGACCGCGGCAGCCTTGTCTTCAACGCCTCTTACTATGACCAGCGTCCGGTACCGGGCGCCGACCGCGCCGTTTCCGCCGTGCCGCGCTACGGCACCGGCATCACCCGCGGCAGTTCCGTGACCCCCCAGGGGCGTTTCGAGTTCATCAATCCCGATACCGGCCAGCTCGAAGACCTGACCGTGATCAACGGTACTGCGGGTACGAGTCCCGCGGATTTCCGCCCGTTCAATCCGGCCGCGGATCTGTTCAACTACGCGCCCTACAATTATCTTTTGACGCCCGCCAAACGCGCCGCGCTGTACATGCAGGGCGAGCGGCTGCTCAATGACAACCTCAACCTGCATTACACCGCGTTCTATAACGACAGCCGCTCGGCACAGCAGGTGGGGCCGTCGGAGCTGAGTATCGGTGCGCAGACGCCCAACCCCATCAGCGTCTCGGCCGGCAATCCGTACAATCCCTTCGGTTTCGATCTTACCGCCACCGGCGCCAACCCCAACCTGCTGCTGCTGGCGCGTCAGCCGGTGGAGGCCGGCCCTAATGTCTTCACCGAAGACGAACAAACCGCTTATTTCAACACCGGCCTGAACGGCCGCTTCGCCTTTGTCCGGCGCATCTTTGATTGGTCAGTGGATGGCATCTACAGCCGCTTCGGCAAGACCAACCAGCAGGGGCCGGTCTTCAATCTCGACAACGTGGCGAATGCTCTCGGTCCGGTGTCTCAGTGCGGCCCCGGCAGCGGGCATCCGGACTGCGTGCCGCTCAATCTCTTCGGCGGTCAGTTCAACGGCGGCACCATCACACCGGCGATGTTGAGTTACATTACCTACACTTCGCAGAACACCTCCGCCAACAGTCTGCGCGATGTCGCCGCACACCTTGGCACCGACCTGCTGCAATTGCCGGCCGGGCCGCTGCACGCGCAGATATTTTATGAATACCTGTCCCAAGACGGCAGCAGCACGCCGGATCCGCTCGCCGCCGCCGGTGCCAGCAGTCTGGGCGCGAGTGCGCCCACCTCCGGCGCTTTGCGAGACAACGCGTTTGGACTGTACCTGAAAATCCCGGTGAGCGCCGGTCTCGGACTCGATGCCGCCGCGCGCCGCGACCGCTACAGCCACTTCGGCTCCGTGAGCAGCAACCTGGCGGCACTGCACTGGCAGATGAATCCGGCTGTGCGCCTGCGCGCGAGCTGGTCCCGGGATTTCCGCGCACCTTCCATGAACGAACTTTTCAGTGGCAGTCTTACCGGCGCGGCGAGTCTCACGGACCCTTGCAGCAACTACCCGCAGACCGGCGGCACGCTGGCGGCCAATTGCGCGAATGCGGGGGTACCCGCGAGCTACACCCAGGTGAGCCCGGATGTCACCACCGTAAGCGGCGGCAACCCGGCGCTCAGGCCGGAAACTTCCACTTCGCGTACCGTGGGCGGCGACTTCATGCCTTGGAGTGGATTGCCGCTTACCTTGTCTGCCGACTATTTCAAGATCGAGGTGAACAACGCCATCAGCCAGTTGAGCCCGCAGAACATTCTCAACGGCTGCTATCTGAGCGGGGTTCCCAATCTGTGCGGCTTCGTGCAGCGCGATGCCTCGGGGGCGATCACCCGTCTCACCGACACCAAAGCCAACATCGGTACGCTGCGCACTGCCGGCGTGGACTTCGGCGCGCATTACATTCTGGACACCGCCGACCGTGGTCGCATCGAATTCCAGTGGCTCACCACCTGGGTGAAATACTTCACCCAGATCCAGCCCAACCTCGCCAACCCGGCCGCGCCCATCGTGACCCAACTCGCGGGCACCGAGACCGGCAACCCCATCGGCGGTTATCCCAGGTTCCGTTCCGAGTTTGATGCCGGTTGGCACTACGGCGCCTGGCAGGTGACCTGGCGCGTGCATTATCTGAGCGACCTCACCGAACCCTGCAGCGACGGCCTGGACGGTACGCCCCAGAGCTTCACCAATCTCGGCCTGTGCAGCAACCCGGACTACCGGAACAATGCGCTGTCCACCAACCAACTGGGGGCCACCACCTGGCAGGATGTGCAGGTGCAGTGGACGCTGCCGGACAGGCGCACCACGCTCCGCTTCGGCATACTCAACATGTTCGACAAGCAGCCGCCCATCGGCCACTCCATGGCGGATAGTTTTGATACAACGTTGTATCCAATTCCGGGGCGTTTCCCATACGTGAGTTTCTCCCGCAGTTTCTGATTATTTTCCGCTCGTCGTTTCCTGCGGCGCGGATGGCTCAGCCTGCGTAATACCCGCGCAGGCAGGGTAATCTGTGGGAGCGGCCGACCCGGCCGCGGGGATCCGTGGGAGAGAAATTGCGGCGAGTATCACCCGCCTGCATCCGTCCAGGAAGTAAAAGTTGTCCGGTCTTTACGGCAAGAGTCCCCGATTTCTCGCTGCAACGATCAATACTGCCGGAATATACAGTGCGAAAAGTAACACACACAATAAGACGAAATCGTGCTTGTGGAGACCCATCACTATGCCGGAAAGTATCCCCCAAACCAGCCACACGCCTGCGGCAACAAATGACTCTGTCCGAATGTATTTCGCGTGATTTATCCGATTTTCCAGCGCGGCATCTTTCTCATTCCCTGAAACAAAAAGAGAAAGAGCCTGCCGATTACCCAGGCCAACAAGCATACGCGCAAATCCTACCAGCATGTTCCATAGCAATCGGATGCTTCCTCCCGTAAACGAGTCTTTTTTTCCTATTAGCCCCACCCGGGTAATGATATGCAGCATGGTGCCCAATCCGGCCATAAGGCAGATGGCCCAAATGCTCCAAATCCCATAGACAACAATCACCGGAACAGGTATCCCGGCATGAGCGAGATAGATCCAAGAAAACACTGCAACAAGATAAGAAATACCCCCGATCAGCTGCCATTTCCGTGTGTTTTTTCTTCGCAGTAATTTTGGAGAGGCGTCCGGCTTTTGATGAGCTCCGGCAGGTGATGTCGTCCCTATCCGGACTGCGGTAACGATTAGCACCAAGGCTGCGGCTAGATACAGGTCGGCGACAATTTCGTTATGGAGGTGATTGCCCCACGCAACCATAACCAACACCACCGCTAAAAGCAGGATCGCAATCGCGCCCCTGCGCCCCATTGCCGGACCGCGAGTAAGGACACACAGCCTTATAAAGGCGATGCAAACAACCAGCAGAGTAAACATACCGGCAAGTAATCCGCGATTATCCGCAAAGATGGTCATGGTTATCTTTCCTTCACGACAAATGCTTTTCAATGCGCACTAAAAACAATAGTGCCGCGTCACTCGTGACCTGCCTGCGGCAGGCAGCCTTCGCACCACGCGGACGCGGTGCTACGGCCGCTAGGGCATCCCTTGGCTTTTCGCCTCGCGCTTCCCTGGCTCATTGACACTGAGTCACTGTATTTATGAGCATGGCTGTTCCGTAAACGTTGGCAAAGTCGAGAGAAAATAAAGTGGTCGCGGGATCAAAGAAAGCAACAATAAGTGCTGCATCTCCGGCTGCAAAAGCCCCACACGTCAAGGCCCGATCGAATGAGATATTCGGACGGATGGTCGAGGAGGTGATGCTCGATGAACTGGTGGTCAGATACTGTGACCAAAACGATGACGGGATTGCATCCATGGCAGAAAAGAAGTCTGGATCGGCATTGATGATCTCCTGGCGCAGGCGTGTCAATGCCGTGGCATCGCCCGCTAGCAGGGCACCACTCGCGGAGAATATAAAGGTGCCACTATCCGAAGTGGGCGAGTATTGAGCGTAAAGCTGAAAGGCAGCCGAACCATTGTAGGTAATCGGCGTTAATTCCAGCAGGGAATCCGTTAAATTGACTACCGTAGTCTTTATCCCGTTGGTAACGCTGAATGTTGCAGGTATCTACGGATAACCTTGGACAATCGTTTGATAATTGATTGTTTCGCTACTTGTATTGATTGCACCATTTACATTGCCCTAGTTGTAGGCTGCATTTAGCTGTACAGGTGGATTCGGATTCGGCGGATTGCAGCTGCTGGGCGAAAGTGATCCCGGCTTGCCAACCACAAACGGCTGGCAGATGGCATACGCCTGACCGATGCCGCCGATCAGCAGAGAGACGAATACAAGCATTAGCGGTATAACGGGGTTGATCTTCATTGAGAAGCCCTCCTGGTAATAGCCGGCGCCTTGCGATGGCGTAGGTATCAGTTGGTGTAGACCTGCAATCGCGACTTGTCAAGGCGACCTTGAAGTAGACTGTGACATTGTCAGTGACGCGTGGTTGTCTCAATAGGAACTTGTGATGGATAGCAGGTGTGCTGGGATAAAAGCATGGTTAGACGTGATGAACTGCAGTCAATGACAAAGGCTTGCATCAGAGGTTCCAGTTCCTCATGACAGGCGATTTGCATTCGGCGCGACTTCCGCTTTAAGGTGTTGCTTGTGAACGAAGTCGCCGGTTACTTTCACCTCCGTATTGATCTGTCCCCACTGCGGCAGGGGCTGTTGCTGACGCAACTGAGAACCGGATTAAAACCGGAACACCAAAAAATACATCAGCAGTGTATTCACCGCCAGCAGCACCAGGCCGGTGGGTACCTGAACCCGGACGACGCCGTTCTTGTCGGGCAGTTCCAAGAGCGCCACCGGCACGATGTTGAAGTTGGCGGCCATGGGCGTCATGAGCGTGCCGCAGTAGCCGGACAGCATCCCCACCGCAGCCATGATAGCCGGATCTCCGCCGAGTTTGTGCACGATGAGCGGCAGACCGATGCCCGCGGTCATCACCGGGAAAGCGGCGAAAGCATTCCCCATGATCATGGTGAACAGCGCCATGCCCAGCGTGTAGGCCGTGACCACCCAGAAGGCATCATTGACCGGGATAAAGCGGCCCACCAGAGCAGAGACCACCTGACCCACACCCGCGGCGGCGAACAGTGCGCCCAGCGCCGCCAGCAGTTGCGGCAGCACCGCCACCGTGCCCACCGCCGTCAAAAGCCGGCGGCCTTCGTGCAAGGAGGTGACGAAGCGCTGGCGGAACAGCCACAGCGCCGCAACCAGCGCCACAATCACCGACAAACCCAGCGAGATCAGGGTGGCGTCTTTGGCCGCCGCCAATGCCTGGCCGTTTATCGCGATCTTTGGCAGCAGCAGGGTGCCGAGGAACGTCACCAACGGAATGCACAGCGCCGGGATGAAAAGTTTATCCCGCAGGCGCGCGGCGCTCTGGCGCCGCTCCGCTTCCGTCGTGGTTTTCACTTTGCTGGCACCCAGGTCTTTCCAGCCGGTCACCAACACCATCAGGATCACCAGACAGCCGGTTGCAAAAGGTGGCAGCACCGATCCGAACAGGAAGGTGATGCCATAGATGCCCCAGAATGCGGTTTTGCGGTAGCGTTTGGGGTTGGCGCGGTCGAGAAACTCGAGCACGGCCACCGTTAAGAACAGCAGACCGCCGAGCGCGTAGATGAATTCCAGCCGGATCATGTTTTGCGATCCTTGAATTGTTTGTTCAAGCGGCGATCCAATAGCAACAGGCGCGCACCGTGGATGATGAATACCGCGATGGCGGTGGGGATGGCCCACAGGGCGATATGCAGCGGCGTGAGACGAATGCCGTTTTCGTCCAGAAATCCCTTGATCAGCAGCACCGATCCCATGGCAAGGAAGATGTCCTCGCCGAAGAACACACCCACGTTATCCACAGCGGCGGCGTGGGCCAGGATCAGATAGCGGGTTTTATCCGGCAATTCGCCGAAGCGCGCTTCCGCCGCGGCTTCCGCCATGGGTGCGATCAGCGGCCGCACCATCTGCGCCTGACCGCCGAGAGACGTCAGTCCGATACTGGCGGTGAGCTGGCGGATGGCGAGATACAGCAGCAGCACGCGACCGGTGGTGGCGGATTGGATGCGACTAATAAGTTCCTGGGCGCGTTCCTTGAGGCCGCTGCGCTCCAGCAGACCGATCACCGGCAGCGTCAGCCACACCAGCCCCACGTAACGGTTCTCGGTGAACGCACGGCCGAAGTCGCTGACGATCGCGACCGGACTCAGACCGCCCGCAACTCCGGTAGCGATGCCCGCCACCGTCACCACCAGCAGCGGATTCACCCGCAATGCGAAGCCGATGATGACGATGAGGACGCCGATGAGTGTGAGCATGCTACTGCCTTGAACATGAATGACGCGGAAGCCCGGGCCGGCATTATGTGGAACTGGATTCACGCTGGCAAACAGCTGGCGCAGAGCGCTTGTCGGCATGACGGCTCCGTGGGAGTATCCAGTGGGGTTTTGGACCGCCCGGCATGCCCGCAATACACCTGGGGAGGCGTTATGGATACGGTTGATGACGAATCTGTGGTGGAGCAAGCGCATTTTTTCGCGGTGAATGAGCGCATTGGCAGGCTGCGTTATCTGGCCTATGAAATGGGACTGGGCCTGCTAATGATCTTGCCGCTGATTTTTGGGGTTGCGCTGACATTGAAGGGGATGCCATTGCTGGGAAAGGCGATCGCGTATGGCTGTTATGCGGCTGCGTGGGTAATGGGCACTCTCTTCACTGTTCGTCGCCTGCATGACATGGACGCCAGCGGCTGGTGGGCGCTTCTGATCCCTGTCCCCATCGCCGATCTGATTCTGGCGCTGGTCTTGATTTTCCGTCCGGGTACGGACTCCGTGAATCGCTTCGGCCAGCCACCGTCACCCAACACCGGCTGGGTGATTGCCGGAGCACTCGCCTATCCGGCACTCATCATCGTGGGTTGCACCACTGCCATTTTTACCCCTCTGTACCGGGATCATGTGGTGCGCGCACAGGTAGCCGCAAGCTTCCAAAGCATTTATATGCTGGAAAACGAAGTGATCGCGTACTACAAGGTCAACGGCAAATGGCCGACTAAAGACGAAGATATCCGGTTACCATTGCCGTCGCCTGGCGGCATTATCCAATCCATCGGCATCGAGCGGGATGGCGGCATCCATCTCATCTACGGTCGGCCATACCAGTTAAGCGGTAAGTCGGTTTATGTGATGCACTATGCAAACGCGGATGGCACTTTCATCTGGGGGTGCTCCACTAATGTGGATGATAAATACTTGAGCGGAAAAGCGCGGGCGAACTGCGCACCACTGATTAAATAGCATTGCTCGGAACAGATTCATGCCGGTGACAGTGAGACTTGTGCCCGGCGGCACAACATCCAAAGTCGCAGAACATGAAACCGTGCTCGCCGCGGCGCTGCGCCAGGGAATCCACCTGCCTTACGGCTGCCACGGCGGCAGTTGCGCCCAGTGCCGGGCGCGAATGGTGGCGGGCGAGGTCGCGTATCCCGACGGCCTGCCGCTCGCGCTCGCGGCACCGGACCTGAACCGCGGCGAGGCGCTGCTGTGCCGCGCAGTGATCTCATCATCGAGGCACAGGAAATCACCGCCATCACCGGTCTCAGGGTCAGAACTCTGCCCTGCCGGGTGGTGTGACTCGAACGGCTGGCCCACGATGTGATGGCGCTTCATCTGCGGCTGCCTGCGGTGGAGTCACTGGAATTTCTTCCGGGCCAGTATCTCGACGTGCTGTTACCGGACGGACACTGCCGTAGCTTTTCCATCGCCGGTCCACCGCATGACAGCCACCTGCTGGAATTGCACGTGCGCCACCTGCCCGCCGGGGGTGCCGACGCGGAACGGCTGTACTACGGCCCCTGCGACTGCGCACCCGAGGTGTGCACCGCTCGCGGCGAGAGCGCCGCAGCGTCCTGAAGCAGCCCGCGCCTTCGGGTATCATAAACGCCCTTGAAATAGCCCCGGCCGGAAAATCTGTGCAAATCAAGAATGTTTTGCCCGCGCCCGTGTTGACCCGCGCGGCGCGGAGAATCCCGTGAAATCCCTCAATTCCCTCGACCTCTACGACGTTCGCGGCCTGCTGAGCGAGGACGAGCAGATGGTGCAGGACAGCGTCGCGCGCTTCGTGGATGACAAGGTGCTGCCCATCATCGGCGAATGCTTCGAGCAGGCGCGCTTCCCCAAGGACCTGATTCCCGAGATTGCGTCTCTTGGCCTGCTGGGCAGTTCCATCCAGGGCTACGGCTGCGCCGGACTGAGCGGCGTCGCCTACGGGCTCATCTGCCAGGAACTGGAGCGCGGCGATTCCGGTCTGCGCAGCTTCGTCTCCGTGCAATCGTCCCTGGTGATGTATCCGATCTACAGCTACGGCTCCGCGGAGCAGAAACAGCGCTGGCTGCCGGCCATGGCGAAGGGCGAGGCCATCGGCTGCTTCGGCCTGACCGAACCTCACGGCGGTTCCGATCCGTCCAACATGAAGACGGTGGCGAAGAAGAAAGGCGGTGACTGGGTATTGAACGGCGCCAAGATGTGGATCACCAACGGCAGCATCGCCGATGTGGCGGTGGTGTGGGCCAAGACCGAGGACGGCATCCGCGGTTTCCTGGTGGAGAAGGGCATGCAGGGTTTCGACGCGCCGGAAGTGCACCACAAGATGTCACTGCGCGCATCCGTCACCTCGGCGCTGTATTTCGACAACGTGCGCGTGCCGGAAGCTAATGTGCTGCCCAAGGTCAAAGGGCTGAAGGGACCGCTGTCCTGTCTGACGCAGGCGCGCTACGGCATCAGCTGGGGCGTCATCGGTGCGGCGCAAGCGTGCCTGAAGGAAGTGTTGGGCTACACTCAGACCCGCGAGCTCTTTGGCCGGCCGCTGAACCACAACCAGGCGGTGCAACTGCGTCTGGCGGAAATGGCGCGCCAGATTACGCTGGCGCAACTGCTGTCACTGCAACTCGGCCGCTTGAAGGACAAGGGCGAGATGCAGCCCGGACAGGTATCGCTGGCCAAATGGAACAACGTGCGCATGGCACTCAATATCGCCCGGGACGCGCGCGACCTTTTGGGCGGTGCCGGCATCACCACCGAGTTCTGTCCGATCCGCCACGCGCTCAACCTCGAGAGCGTCATTACCTATGAGGGCACCGAGACGGTGCATCAACTGGTGATCGGCAAGGAAATTACCGGCGTGGATGCGTTTTAAATGAGCCGCCCGGGACATCCCCGGCATCGTGGTGGCTTGTCCTTCCAGCGGCGATGACGCCGCCATGGTGCTGCGCACCTGCGCGGCACTTGCGAAAGTGGACGGGCGTGTGGTGGTGTTTCTGGAACCCATCGCCCTCTATATGACCAAGGATTTGTACGAGCCCAAGGACAACCAATGGCTGTTCGACTATCCGGCGTCGGAGCGTGCCGTTCCCCTGGGTGAAGGCCGCATCTATAACCCGAATGCCAAAGATCTGCTCATCATCACCTTCGGCAATGGCGTGCCCATGTCATTGCGCGTGGCGAAGAAACTCGAAGCGGAAACCGGCAAGAAATCCGCGTGCTGGACCTGCGTTGGCTCAAACCGTTGAATGCCGAACTCATCACCAAACATGCGAAAGAATGCGGCAAGGTGCTGGTGGTGGACGAGGGCCGGCAAACCGGCGGTATTTCAGAAGAGATATTCACGGCCATTGACGAGCACGCCGGGTCTAGCATTGTCAAAAAGCGGGTAACAGGCAAGGACTCTTATATTCCGCTGGCGGCTGCGGCCAATCTGGTGCTGGTGAGTGAGCAGGATATATATAAAGCCACAGAAGACCAGTTACTGTGAAATTGGCAATGCCATAAACGGCTACGGCTATGGACTGCGCCATCTCCATTTACAAGTTTTTTATATTTACCCGGCATAATTTTTCACGGTCTTTACACTGCAACGGCTAAAGTATTCAGCCGATCGTCCGTATTATGGGGCTGAACTTTGGATCTGTTGTGCATTGCCCTGGTGTGCCTGCTGTTTTCCGCCACAGCCGCGCTGATTCCCGGTCTTGAAAAGCTGGGAGCCGCATCGTGAACTGGCTGTATCTTTTCGCCCTGCTGCTGGCGGTTGGACTGTTCGTGTATCTGTGCATCGCATTGCTGTGGCCGGAGCGCTTCACATGACCGCGAACGGCTATCTGCAGGTCGGCGTCTTTCTGCTGCTGGTGCTGGCCCTGGCCAAACCCGTTGGCTGGTATATGGCGCGCATATATGAAGGCAAAAATGCGTGGCTGAACCGGCTGGGCGCACCGCTCGAACGGTTTATTTATCGACTGGGCGGTGTCAACTCGGAGCGCGAAATGCGCTGGACCGAGTACGCCATGGACATGCTGGTATTCAATTTCCTGGGTGTGCTGCTGTTGTATGCCATACAACGTCTGCAGGGATATCTGCCGCTCAATCCTCAGCAGTTCGGCGCCGTGGGCGCGGACTCGGCGTTTAACACCGCCGTCAGCTTCGTTACCAACACCAACTGGCAAGGCTATTCCGGTGAGACCACCATGAGCTACCTCACGCAGATGATGGGGCTCACGGTGCAGAATTTCCTGTCCGCCGCCACCGGACTGTGTGTTGCGGTGGCGCTCATCCGCGGCTTTGCGCGGCACACGGCTGCAACCCTGGGCAATTTCTGGGCGGACCTCACCCGCAGCACGCTCTATATCCTGCTGCCGTTGTCTTTGCTCCTGGCCGTGGTGCTGGTGGGCCAGGGCGTCATCCAGAACTTCAAGCCCTATCAGTCCGTGCCGCTGCACGATCCCGTGAGCTATCAGCAACCGCTGATGAATGCACAGGGTAATCCGTTGATGAATGCCGCCGGTAACCCTGCAACCCGGACGGTGCTGCAGAAGAATCAACTCCTGCCCATGGGTCCGGTGGCCTCGCAGGAGGCCATCAAGGAGCTTGGCACGAACGGCGGCGGATTTTTCAATGCCAATTCCGCCCATCCGTTCGAGAACCCCACGCCGCTGTCGAACTTTCTGGAGATGCTCGCGGTGCTGCTGCTGCCCGCGGCGCTGTGTTTCACGTTTGGTGAAATGGTGGGTGACCGCCGCCAGGGATGGGCCATTTTCATCGCCATGACGGTACTGTTTGTGGCATTCCTCGGCACGGCATTGTACGCGGAGCAGCATGGCAATCCGGCGTTTGGGAAGCTGGGTATTGACCAGACCGCTTCCGTCCTGCAGGCGGGCGGTAACATGGAAGGCAAGGAAACGCGTTTCGGTATCGTGGATTCCACTCTGTTCGACACGGTCACGACTGCCACTTCCTGCGGTGCGGTGAATTCCATGCTGGATTCCTATACGCCGCTCGGCGGTCTCATGCCGTTGTGGCTTATCCAGCTCGGCGAGATGGTGTTCGGCGGCGTGGGCTCCGGCCTGTACACCATGCTGGCATTCGCCATGCTGGCGGTGTTCATTGCCGGTCTCATGGTGGGGCGCACGCCGGAATATCTCGGCAAGAAAATTGAATCCTATGAGATGAAGACGGTGTCGCTCATCATTCTCATCACACCGCTCCTGGTGCTGGTGGGCACGGCCGTGGCGGTGATGACCGCCGCCGGCAGGGCGGGGGCTCTCAATCCGGGCGCCCACGGATTCAGCGAGATCCTGTATGCCTTTTCCTCCGCGGCCAACAATAACGGCAGCGCCTTTGCGGGGCTTGGCGCCGGCTCGCCGTTCTACAACATCGCCCTCGGCATCGTCATGCAGATCGGCCGCTTCTGGCCGGCGGTGGCTACGCTGGCGCTCGCGGGGTCGCTGGCCGCCAAAAAGCGCGTAGCGGCGGGACTCGGCACCTTGCCCACGCACACGCCGCTGTTTATCGCACTGCTGGTGGGTACGGTGTTGCTGGTGAGCGCTTTGACCTACATTCCGGCACTCGCACTCGGCCCCATCGCCGAACAGCTTGCCATGTCGGGCATCCATTGACCGTGGAGCAATCATGAGCACGCGAGCCGTTACAGGGTTCCTGTTCGAACGCAGGATGGTACTGGAGGCTGCGGTGGCATCGTTCAGGAAACTCAATCCCCTGGAGCAGATGCGTAATCCGGTGATGTTTGTTGTCTATGTCGGCAGCATCCTTACCAGTGTGCTGTTCGTGCATGCGCTGACCGGTCATGAAACAGCACAGGCGCCATTTATTCTCGGCGTCACGCTGTGGCTGTGGTTCACGGTGCTGTTCGCCAACTTTGCCGAGGCCCTGAGCGAGAGCCGCAACCGCGCCCAGGCGGCGGCGCTGCGCCGCAGCCGGCGCGATATCACCGCAAAGAAACTGGAATCGGAAACCTTTACGCCGGCGAATCCCGCGTTCCAGCCGGTATCGGCCGCATCGTTGCGCAAGGGCGATGCGGTGCTGGTAGAGGCCGGAGACTTCGTTCCGGGTGATGGTGAAGTGGTTGAAGGCGTGGCCTCGGTGGACGAGAGCGCCATCACCGGCGAAAGCGCACCGGTAATCCGCGAGGCGGGCGGTGATTTCAGCTCGGTTACCGGTGGCACGCGGGTGTTGTCAGACTGGCTGGTGGTGCGTATTACCGCCAATCCGGGTGAAACCTTCCTGGACCGCATGATCGGGATGGTGGAGGGCGCCACGCGCCAGAAAACTCCCAACGAGATCGCGCTCACCATCCTGCTGGTGGCCATGACCATCATTTTTCTGCTGGCCACCGCCACGCTGCTGCCTTACTCCTTATATAGCGTCGCGGTTGCGCATGCGGGCCGTCCGGTGAGCATCACCGTACTGGTGGCGCTGCTGGTGTGCCTCATCCCCACCACCATCGGCGCGTTACTCTCGGCCATCGGCATCGCCGGCATGGGCCGCATGCTCCAGGCCAACGTCATTGCCACCTCCGGCCGCGCGGTGGAAGCTGCCGGCGATGTGGATGTGCTGTTGCTGGACAAGACGGGCACCATCACCCTCGGCAACCGGCAGGCGGCTGCGTTTGTACCGGCGCCGGGCGTCACGGAACGGGAGCTGGCGGATGCCGCGCAACTCGCCTCGCTGGCGGATGAGACACCCGAGGGCCGCAGCATCGTGGTGCTGGCCAAGCAGCATTTCGGCCTGCGCGAGCGGGATATCCACGCGCTCGGTGCGAGCTTCGTGCATTTCAGCGCCAGAACGCGCATGAGCGGCGTGGACATGGCGACGCGCAGGATCCGCAAGGGCGCTGCGGACGCTATCCGCCGCCACGTGGAGACACCGGGCGGCCGCTTCCCGCCGGCCGTGGCCACGCAGGTGGACGGTATCGCGCGCCGCGGAAGCACGCCACTGGTGGTCGCCGAAGGTACCAGGGTCCTGGGCGTCATCGAGTTGAAGGATATCGTCAAGGGCGGCATCAAGGAGCGGTTTGCGCAACTGCGCCGCATGGGCATCAAGACCGTAATGATTACCGGCGATAATCGCCTCACGGCTGCCGCCATCGCCGCTGAGGCTGGCGTGGATGATTTCCTCGCCGAAGCCACGCCGGAAGCGAAGCTCAAACTTATCCGCGAGCATCAGGCGGAAGGCAAACTGGTTGCCATGACCGGCGACGGCACCAATGACGCGCCGGCGCTCGCCCAGGCGGACGTGGCGGTGGCCATGAACACCGGCACCCAGGCGGCCAAGGAAGCCGGCAATATGGTGGATCTGGATTCCAATCCCACCAAACTCATCGAGATAGTGGAGACCGGCAAACAGCTGCTTATGACCCGCGGCGCGCTTACCACTTTCAGCATCGCCAACGATGTGGCCAAGTATTTCGCTATCATCCCGGCGGCATTCGTCAGCACCTACCCGTCTCTGGGCGCGCTCAATATCATGCACCTCGCCACGCCGCAGAGTGCCATTCTGTCGGCGGTGATCTTCAACGCGCTCATTATCGTGGCGCTCATACCACTGGCGCTCAGGGGAGTGCGCTATCGGCCCATCGGCGCTGCCGCGGTGTTGCGCAGAAACCTGTGGATTTACGGTGTCGGCGGCATCATTGTACCTTTCATCGGCATCAAACTCATAGACCTGCTGCTGGTTGCGCTGCATCTTGCCTGAGGTGTCCATCATGTTCGCTCATCTGCGTATCTCGCTACTCATGCTGCTGGTGTTCACCGTCATCACCGGCGTTCTGTATCCGTTGGCCGTGACGGGGATCGCCCAGGCAGTGTTCCCCAGGCAGGCGAATGGCAGTCTGATCCGGCAGCACGGCCAGGTGATCGGCTCGGCACTGATCGGCCAGCCGTTTCGCAGTCCACGGTATTTCTGGAGTCGGCCCTCGGCCACCGCGCCATTCCCGGATAATTCCCTGGCCTCCGGCGGCTCCAACCTGGGCCCCACGAATCCGGTGCTTCTGCAGCAGGTGAAAGCACGCATCGCGGCATTGCACGCGGCGGATCCCTCACAACATGCGCCCATACCGGTGGACCTGGTGACGGCTTCCGGGAGCGGGCTCGATCCGGATATCAGCCCGGCGGCGGCCCTTTACCAGGTTCCGCGCATCGCGCGCCTGCGGCATCTGAGCGAACAGCGGGTACGTGCACTGGTGACGCGTTACACCACGCCGCGGCAGCTTGGATTTCTCGGTGAGCCCCGGGTGAACGTACTCGAACTCAATCTGGCATTGGACGCTCCCGGGCGACAGTAATGCGCTTATCTCCCGACAGAGCGCGGGCACCCCGGCTGGTGTTCCTGCTGGCGGCGGCAATCCTGGCGCCGGTGCTCCCGGGCACCAGGAACGCCGCAGCGGATCCCCTGACGCTGCCCCCGCCGCTGCTATTCGACGCCGGTCCGCTGGGATCGTTGCAGGCGCAGGGGATCTTCAGCGGCCTGGGCACCTGGCAGTACAATCCCACGGCTCTCGATGCAAGTAACCGCTTCGACATCACCAATGCTCAACTCATCCTGCAAAAGAACACCGGCCCGGTTCAGTTTTTTCTGCAAGCCGGGGCCTACAATTTCCCGACCTTGGGAGTTCCTGCCTCACCCACATCGGACATCGGGAAAAATTTCTACGGCCCCGTGCCGGAAGCTTACGTAAAATTTGCACCGGCAGGTGATTTCTCCATCGAGATTGGCAAACTTCCCACTCTGATGGGGGCCGAAACCACCTGGACATGGATGAATTACAATATCGAACGCGGCCTGCTCTGGAATCTCGAAAACGCCGTTACGCGCGGCGCGCAGTTAAATTACGGAGCGGGTTCCTTCCATGCTTCTCTGGCATGGACCGATGGATATTATTCCAACCGTTACAATACGGTAAGCGGATCCCTGGCTTATGCCCCGGACACCGAAAATACGCTTAGTGTATTTTTTTATGACAACTTGGGACATACGCCTTATGGTTCAACCGCCAATCCGGAAGCCTTGAATAACAGCCGGACCTATAATCTGATTTACACCTACAGTTCTGCGTCCTGGATAGTTTCGCCCTATCTGCAATACATTGTTTCCCCTGCATCCACGCAACTGGGGTACGCCCATGCGAATGATTCGTTCGGTGCGGCCGTGC
The DNA here is from genome assembly GCA_021792635.1 of Natronospirales bacterium. Lineage (GTDB taxonomy): Bacteria > Pseudomonadota > Gammaproteobacteria > Natronospirales > REEB76 > REEB76. Next base: position 36,936 of record JAJYUH010000001.1, read on the forward strand.
TGGCTGATTACAGCTTCACCAGGACTTTCAGCCTGGGAGCACGCTTCGAATACATCACCAGCTCCGGCGCGGACAACGTCAGCGCCAACAACAACCTGTTTGGCTACGGCCCCGGCAGCCGCGCCTGGACATTTACGCTGACGCCCACGTGGCAGGCAGGCGGGCTGTTTGCGCGTGCCGAGATCTCGTATGTGCGGGTCACTCACTATGCGTCGGGGATGGTATTCGGCCCCGCCGGCAACAACCGCGATCAGATACGCGCACTGGTTGAAACCGGAGTTATGTTCTAATACCCGCATCACATACGGGTACTCGCCATGAACGAATCCCGGCCCAATCCGGATGCGCTGCTCGCCCGCGTTGAACAACGCGAGGCGAAGGCCCACCGTGGCCGCTTCAAGATATTCTTTGGTGCAGCGGCAGGCGTCGGCAAGACTTACGCCATGCTGCAGGCAGGACGTGCGCTGCAAAAGCAGGGCTGCGACGTGCAGGTAGGCGTGGTGGAAACCCACGGTCGCGCCGAGACGGCGAGTCTGCTTGAGGGTCTGGAAGTGTTGCCGCAGCGCATCGTCGAATACCGCGGGGCGAAGCTCGGGGAGTTCGATCTGGACACGGCGCTGGCGCGCCGCCCGCAACTGATCCTGGTGGACGAGCTGGCGCACACCAACGCGCCGGGTTCACGGCACGCAAAGCGCTGGCAGGATGTGCAGGAGCTGCTGGTCGCGGGCATTGACGTTTACTCCACGCTCAACATCCAGCATATCGAGAGCCTCAACGACGTGGTCACACAGATCACCGGCATCCGCGTATGGGAAACCGTGCCCGATACGTTCTTTGAGCGGTCCGATGAAGTGGAGCTGGTGGATCTGCCCCCCGATGAACTGTTGCAGCGGCTGAAGGAGGGCAAGATCTATCTGCCGCATCAGGCCGAGCGCGCCATCCACAACTTCTTCCGCAAAGGCAACCTCATCGCACTGCGCGAATTGGCTCTGCGGCGCACCGCTGACCGGGTGGACGTGCAGATGCGGGATTACCGGCAGGATCACGCCATAGAAGCGGTGTGGCCGGTGCGGGAGCGTGTCATGGTGTGCATATCCTCCGGCGCGGAGAGCGAGAAGCTCATCCGCATCGGCAAGCGCATGGCCGACTCGCTGCGCGCCGAATGGGTGGCGGTGTATATCGAGACACCGGACATGCTGCGCCTGCCGGAAAGCCGGCGCGAGGCGGTGGCGCGCACGCTGCGGCTTGCGGAAACACTCGGTGCCGAGACCGTGACCCTGGCCGGCGAGAAGCATTTCAGCGCCGACGTGTTGAGCTACGCCCATGCGCGTAACGTCACCAAGATCGTCATGGGCAAACCGCGCCGCCGCGGCTGGCAGCGCTGGCTGTTCGGTTCGGTGGTGGACGCCATCGTTGCCGGCAGCGGTGCCATAGACGTGAACATCGTCAGCACGGATGCCGGTACGTCGCAGCCAGGCCGGTATCCGGGCCTTGAACGGGATATCGGCAGGTTGCCCAGCAATAAACGCCGCGCGCGCGGTTACCTCTCCGGTCTTGCAGTCGTCACGCTCTGCACCGTGGTCGCAGCCTTCATGGCGCGGCATTTCGCACTTTCCAACCTGATCATGGTGTACCTGCTGGGCGTGGTGGTGGTGGCGGTGCGCTACGGGCGCGGCCCCTCGGTGCTGGCCGCGGTGCTGGGGGTGCTGGCCTTCGATTTTTTCTTCGTTCCGCCGGTATTTACCTTTGCCGTGTCGGACACCCAGTATGTGGTGACCTTTTTCGTGATGCTGATCGTGGGCTTGGTAATCAGCAGCCTCACGGTGAGCGTGCGCCTGCAGGCGCGCGTGGCCGCGCACCGTGAACGGCGTACCGCGGCACTCTATGCCATGAGCCGGGAACTCGCCAGCACGCGCGGTGAGGACAACCTGTTGCAGGTCGCCATACGGCATATCGCCGAGGTATTCGACGCCCATGCGGTGGTGTTGCAGGCTGGTGAGGACGGGCGCGTCCGTTATCCCAAAGGCATACCCGCGGCACACTCCCTGCAGCACGCGGACTTGGGCGTGGCGCAGTGGGTACACGACCATGCGCAGCTGGCGGGTCGTGGCACCGACACCCTGCCGGGCAGCGATGCCGTGTATCTGCCGTTGCAAGGCACCGCGGGGGTACTCGGCGTGCTCGCCGTGTCGCCGCGGGAGTTGCGCCGCGTACTCTTGCCGGAGCAACGGCGCCTGCTGGAAACCTTTGCCAGCCAGGTGGCGCTGGCACTGGAGCGCGCGGAACTCTCGCGGCGCGCGGCTGCGGCGCAGGTGGAGATGGAGACCGAGCGGCTGCGCAATTCGTTGTTGAGCGCCATCTCCCATGATCTGCGCACGCCGCTCGCCGCCATCATCGGCGCCGGCAGCAGCCTGTTGGAGGAGGGCGTGCATCTCGATGCCGCCGCACGCCGCGAGCTGAGCCGGGACATACTGGAGGGCGCGCAGCGCATGAACGAGCTCGTCAACAACGTGCTGGACATGGCGCGACTGGAATCGGGTACGGTCAGGCTCAACCGGCAGTGGTATCCGCTGGAGGAGGTAGTGGGCGGCGTGCTGACGCGGTTGCGCGAACGGCTTCGACAGCACCCGGTGGCGGTACGGCTGCCCGCCGAGTTGCCGTGGCTTTCCATGGATGGCGGACTGATCGAACAGGTGTTGGCGAATCTGCTGGAAAACGCCGTGAAATACACCCCGCCCGGCACATCCATCGAGATCGGCGCGGCCATCGTGGATACCTCGGTGGCAGTGGAGGTGGCGGACCGTGGTCCGGGACTGCCGGCGGGCGCCGAGGGACGCGTGTTCCAGAAGTTCTACCGCGCACAGGCGGAGGGTGGGCAGGGCGGCGTGGGCCTGGGGCTGACCATCTGCCGCGCCATCATCGAGGCCCACGGCGGCAGAATATGGGCGGAGAATCGCCCCGGCGGTGGGGCGAGCTTCAAGTTCACCCTGCCGGCCGCCGAGGCGCCGCCCGCCATCGAGCGCGAACGCGATGAATGACACGCCCGTCCGTATCCTGATTATTGAAGATGATATGCAAATCCGGCGGTTTGTGCGCACGGCACTCGTATCCCGGGGTTTCGGGGTGTTCGAGGCGGCGAACGGCGCGCAGGGTCTGATCGAGGCGGCCACGCGCAAACCCGACCTGGTGGTTCTCGATCTCGGGCTGCCGGACATGGATGGCGTCGCCGTGGTGCAGCGGCTGCGCGAGTGGAGTCCGATCCCAGTAATCGCGCTCTCGGCGCGCAGTCTGGAGTCGTCCAAGATCGCCACACTGGACGCCGGAGCGGACGACTACCTCACCAAGCCCTTCGGTGTGGGCGAACTGCTGGCGCGCATCCGTGTCGCCCTGCGGCATGCGAGCATCGGCGCGAACGGCAACAGCGGGGAGTTTGCGCTTGATGAACTCAAGGTTGATTTGCAGCGCCGCCGGGTAGTGGTTGACGGGCGGGAAGTACACCTGACGCCTATCGAATACCGGTTGCTCACCGTGCTGATCCGTTATGTGGGCAAGGTCGTGACCCACCGGCAACTGTTGAAGGAAGTCTGGGGACCGTCCCATGGTGAAGACAGCCATTACGTCCGCATCTACATGGCACAACTGCGTCACAAGCTGGAAAAGGACCCGGCCCGGCCGCGCTATCTGCTCACTGAGACCGGGGTAGGCTACCGCCTGTCGGAGGTATAGATGCGAGACCGGGCGATACAGCGGATGAATTCCGTCTGCGGCGCCGGCAGTGCTTCAGTCGTGCTGCATCCCCTTTCCTGGAATGCAGATGCGAGCCCGGACTTTTCACAGAAACAGATATTCCAGGGAAAACATCACGCGGTTGCTGTTGAAGGAGTAGAACGGGATATTCGAGGTATTGCGTGTATAGCGGTAATCCGCACGCGCGTTCCACACATTCGAGAGTGCATAAGTGGCACCCAATTCCAGCGTGCGCCAGCTATCCACCCGGGTCAAGCGGGTCGTCGTGCCCCCCTGCACCAGCACATTCGGCTGGTCATAACGGCTGTGCTGGTAGGTGCCTTCCACAAAGAAGGCGATGGCATCGCTGTAATGCCATTTCATCCTGCCGAACACACCGTTGCGCGTAGGCGAGACGCTGAAAAACTGCGTCGGCGTGGAAAGATTGTTGCGCTGGTTGAGATCCAGGCTGTAGCCGAGCGTCAGCTCCAGCGGCGCCCAGTGAGTGGTGTCCTCGATGTCGAATGCCTGCTGCCATCCGGAAAGGTAGCCGTAAATGCTACCGCCCATCACCCGCGTGTAGCTGTAACTTCCGCGTATCTCATTGCTGGGGGAAAAGGCATACCGGCTTTCCGCCTTCACGGTGCCGAGCGTCTCGAAACTCGATCCGCCCAGGTTGATATGACCGCCATAGACCCCGAAGGCGTTGGCCCAGTTGTCCCCACCGAATTTGTATTTGCCTCCCACGCGTAAATAAGTCTGGCTGAACTGGCTCACACTCGGGTAATCCACGCGGTAGAAGCTGCCGATGATCTGCAGACCCTGCCGGTACGTGCCGGTCACCTGGCCCACGCCGCCCGCCAGGAGGGAGAGCACCGCGGAGCCCTTCTGCGCCGGTGCCAGCAGGCTATTCTGGGAAGTGAACGTGACGTTGCTGTCATATCCCGCTGCCGCGTTCGCGAATCCCACCCAGGTCGAGCGGCGATGGGTCCGGGCACCGAGCCGGGCGAGCTGTGTCGATGCGAGCTGCGCGAGCGCCGGACTCCTGGTTTCCGCATGCGCATGCTGAAAATCACGCCGGGCCTCGGAACGGTTTCCCTGTTTGAGAGCGATCAAGCCCAGGTTGTAGTGACTGAGCGCCGCAAGATCGGGGTGTTTTGCCAGCGAGAGAAATTCACGGCGTGCGGCCGCATATTCACCGAGATGATAGTAGGTTGCACCCAGGTTGTAGGTAAGATGCACATCGCTCATGCCGTTACGGCGCGCCAGCCGGAAATCACGCAGCGCCTCTGCGTAACGGCCGGTGCCGAATGCGACAATACCCCGTTGAAAGGCCACAGTCGCAGCGGATGAATGCGGGGCGGCGGCGAAGCCGGGGTTGGTGAGCAGGATTCCCATGGCCAGGCTGATGGCTGGCATTAGCCAGCTCCGATGGCGCATCATGTTGTTCTCCTTTGCTGATGACATTTTAATTCCGCTTCGGGATTAAGTCCCGCAGCAGATAAGCAACAAAACGATGGACAGGCTGAGTTGATCAGCCTGTCCATCGTGGGGATTAACGTGACAGCCGGCGCTACCGGCGTATCTAAATTTCTTCAGCCACCGCCACCGCCATTATCCGGGGCATCGGAGTTCTGGGTATCCTGTTTGGCCTCGGTTTCTGCCGAGGCGGCTTCCTGCTCGGCCTGCTGAGCCTCGTGTTCCGCCTCCTTGGCTTCGGCGGCGGATTCTTTCGCATCTTTGGCCGCCTCATTGGCATCCTTGCTGGAATCCTTGGCTTCCTGTTTGTCCTTCTCCGTTTTTTCCTTTGCTTCGTTCTTTTCCCGGGGCCCCTGTTTTTCCGACGGCTCGTTTGCTTCCTTGGGTACCGTGATGGTTTGTACCGCGGACTGGTTTATGTCCTCCCCGGTCTGCACGACATTCATGGTGACGTTCAGATCCTGGTCCTTGTTCGCATTCTTTGTGTCCGTTGAGCCGGAGCCGGCATGGGCAAGACTGCCCATGGCCATCAATAAAGTTCCCGCCAGGGAAACGACTGTGATACGGAGTTTTGCGTTCATAAACTGTCTCCCGTTGAAATTTTCAATCATCCGGTTCTGCATCTCATGTCACGTCAGTGTGCGTCGCAACCTGTGCCACAGGGATTCGGGTTGCGTGGACCGCAGTGGCACCCGGAAGGTCTTTTCGCTGTCACCATGACGCAGATCGGCTGTCAGGACGCCGTGGGCTCCGGCATGGGCCATTACGTGCAAGTCGAGCAGATTGCGGCCTTTCTTGAGTTCACCCAGCCAACTGATGCGATGTTCACCGGGGTGGCCCTCTATCTCGACGCCCTGTGGCAGGGAAACCGTGAAGCGCACATTGCGGATGGCATTGCCCGCATTGAAGGCCAATTGCACGGTGGTATCCGCGTCACCCCGCAGGATAACCTCACCGTGATTCACCACGTAGCCCGTATTTCCCGGCGCCAGCCGCTGGAGGCCGATGCCGATGCCGATTCCCAGCACCAAGGTCGCAGCGAGGGCCCAGGTGGTGACGATTTGCCAATGCCTGCGCCGCTCCGCCGCATACACATGGGCGAATGTCCGCTGCGGGAATCCCGCCGGTACGGCCGGCGGGGGATTATCGTACAGCGTCCGGTACACACGCAGATCCAGTTGCCAGCCACGCCGGCAACCGGAACAGTTATCCACATGCGCCTGCACGGCCGCCGGGGTTGGCTTATCCAGGCCCTCCGCCAGACGGGTTTCCAGTAATGCTTGGCAGGTGTCGCAGTTCATGTTTCCGATGCCTCGTGCAGTAACACGCCGATTCCCTGAGAAAGGTTCCCTTCTTCCAGCAGCGTTCTGAGCCTGCGCCGGGCGCGGAACAGCCTGGATTTGACGGTGCCGAGGGGCAGATCCAGGAGCCCGCACAACTCATTCATGGTATGTCCTTCCATGTCGTGCAGCACCAGGATCGCGCGTTGCTCCCTGCCCAGGGCATAGAGCGCCGCCAAGATCCGGTCCCGGACCGCCTCGGTATGGGCGAGCCGTTCCGGGTCGTCCTCCTGGGAATCTTGGTCCTGCAACAACTCGTCCCAGGGAACCTGGTACAGGTTGCGCAGGGGCGTGTGCCGACCGCGGCGCCACTGGTCCACGAAAAGATTATGCAGGGCGCGGTTGAGCCAGGAATGCAGATTGTCCAGTTGTCCAAGCTGCTCCGGTTTGCGGTAGAGCCTGAGGAGCAGTTCCTGCACCAGATCTTCTGCGTCCTGGGGGTGTCCGCTTAAGCGATAAGCGGTGCGGTAGAGGGAACCCAGATGAGGACCCACCCGGGCTTCAAATCGTGCCTGGCGGTCGGTGCGGGCTCCCGGCCTGGGCCGGAAAGGGACGAGCTTCATCCGGTTAGACACGCTGTTCAGGGCAAAAAGGTTTCATCGGGAACGGTGCGGCGTGACTGAGCGGCATTTCTTGATTGGCAGCGAGGTGCGACAGCCTTTTTCAGAGCCACCGACGCATACGCTGTCTGTAGCCCAGGTAATCGGCGCCGAATTTTCTCTCCAGATAGCGTTCTTCCCTGGTTATGACGTTGCGATCCACAAGCAGGACGACGACAGGCACCGCCAGCAGGGGCCAGAGGGCATTGCCCAATAGACTGATGCCGAGACTCACCAGAGTCAGCCCGAGATACATGGGATTGCGCGTGAAACGGTAAGGACCGGCGGTGGTGAACGCGGTGGTGGGCTTGTGGGGATTGGGGCTGGTGCCGGCGTGACGGAATGTAATCACTGCCCAGGCACCCAATGAGAGTCCCAGAAAAATCGCCGCCGCTCCGGCTATGGAGAGCAGTGACCGGTGCGCCGTTATCACGAGTTGCACGGGCAGAAGCCACTGGATCCAGAATCCGAGCATGAGCCCGATGAGATAGTAGAAGGGTGGAGGAAATCTGATACCCGAGGTGGCGTGGGTCTGTTCATCTGTTTCCATGGGCTTTCTCCCAAGCAACGCAATCACTGCGTGCAATAGTAAACCCGCTTCCACGCAGAAAGCACCGGCTCAGTACAGTATGCGGAAACGCAAGGTGTGCGGTATCTGCCGGATAGATGCGATCACCGTATCGGAATAGTTCTTGTTCACGTCGGTGATGACATAGCCGATGCGCTCAGTGGTCTTGAGGTACTGGCCGAGGATATTGGCGCCGTGAGCGGCCAGTGCCTGGTTGATGTGCGCCAGAATGCCGGGCACGTTCTCGTGCACGTGCATCAAGCGATGGGCGTCCGCCTGCGGTGGCAGGCGCAGCGCCGGGAAATTGACGCTGTTCTCGGTGCTGCCGGTATTGATGTAATCCATGATGCGGCCGCTGACGAAACGGCCGATGTCCTGTTGGGCTTCCAGCGTGCTGCCGCCGATATGCGGTGTGAGCAGGGCATGCGGCAGCTTGCGCAGCGGGTGATCGAATGGTTCGCCGTTGGCGTGGGGTTCCTCGGGAAACACATCCACCACCGCCCCGCGCAGCCGGCCGGATGCGAGCTGCTCATACAGCGCTTCCAGGTCCACCACATGGCCGCGGCTCAGGTTCAGGAACACGGCACCCGGCCGCATGCGCGCGAATTCGGGTGGGCCGATAAGATTGGTGTTTTCCTTGCGGCCGTCCACATGCACCGTAACCGCGTCCGAGATGTCCAGCAGTGCATTCAGCGAAGCGCATTTCTGCGCCCTGCCCAGCGCGAGTTTTTCCGCCACGTCGTAGAAACACACCTCCATGCCCAGCGATTCCGCCAGCACCGAGAGCTGCATGCCGATGTTGCCGTAGCCGATGATGCCTAGGCGCTTGCCGCGCACCTCGTGGCTGTTGTTTGCTGATTTATCCCACACGCCCCGGTCCATGAGCCGCATCTTCTCGGGGATGCTGCGCATCAGCAGGATGATCTCGGCGAGGGCCAGTTCGACCACCGAACGGGTGTTGCTGAAGGGCGCGTTGAACACGGCGATGCCGCGGGATTCGCAGGCACGCAGATCAATCTGGTTGGTGCCGATACAAAAGGCGCCCACGGTGAGGAGCCGCTTTGCGGAGGCCAGCACCTTTTGCGTGAGCCGGGTCTTGGAGCGGATACCGAGAATGGCCGTGTCGGCGATGCGTTCCGCCAGCGCGCTTTCCTCCAGGCTGCCGGCCAGCGTTTCCACCGCGTAACCTTCCTTCTCGAAAGCCGCGGCGGCGCCCGCATGGATGTTCTCCAGCAGCAGCACCTTGAGACGGTTTTTGGGATAGGACACCGCGGCGTGAAAACCGCAGTCGTACAGCACCTCGTCGAAACTGGGCGCCACGCGCCGCGCCTGCCTGACTACCTCTTCGCGACACACGTTTTCCGTGAAGGCATAGAAGCGCTGGGCGGCGCCGGCCTGGAAAATCCGGTAATCGCTCCAGCCGTCACCCACCACCACGACTTCGCCGGGCAGCTTGAGCGCGGCAACCGTTTTTGCCTTGCCGCCGTCAGCGGACAGAGGGTTGCTCCAATCGCAGCCGCTCACGTAACCGTGCGCATCGAAACTGAGTGTGTTGGCGTGCACATGCCCGGCTCTGAGGCCCAGCATTTGTACCACGGGGGTCACCACTTCACGGAAACCGCTGGTCACCACGTAAACCCGGTCGGCATGCGCAGTCAGGAAGCCGCGGTTGCGCAGGAAAGAGGGGGTGATCTCGTGCTGCAGACGCTCGATGAGCGGTGGCAGCAAATCGCGGTGTATGTGCAGTATTTTCAGACGTTCCGCCAGGGCGGTGCGGAAATCCATGTGGCCGGCCATGGCGGCATCCGTGAGAGTTTTAATGCGCCCGTGCATGCTCGCACCCTCCGGTACGAGTTCGGCGAGGATCTCAAAAGTCTCCACGCGTACCAAGGTGCTGTCAAAATCTAGAATGAAGCGGATAGTTGCAGACATGCATGGCAGTGTAAGTGTGTTCGCAGTCACATGGTACACTGATTCCGTCTCACGCCGATTAAGTCCGGCTTGGTGTGGTTGCTTATGCAGACATCGTCCTGCCTGATCCATCTTGAATGCAGCGCCTGTGGCAAACGCCATGCATCCGAGCAATTGATTGGTTTGTGCCCCGCCTGCGGCAAGCCGCTGCTGGCGCGTTATGACACGGCGCAAGCGGCGCACACGTTTACCCGCGAGTCGCTCAAAGCACGGCGTGCGGATCTGTGGCGTTACGCGGAAATGCTGCCGCTGCGGGATGACCGCTTTCAACTGGCCCTGGGTGAAGGCTGGACGCCGCTGCTAAAGGCGCGTTTTGGCGCGCGTCTGGGCTGTGCCGAAACCTGGATAAAGGATGAATCCTGCAATCCCACTGGCAGTTTCAAGGCGCGCGGCTTGTGCATGGCGGTGAGCCGTGCCTTTGAGTTGGGTGCGCAGAGTATCGCCATCCCCAGCGCCGGCAATGCCGGCAGCGCCATGGCCGCCTACTGCGCCGCCGCCGGGCTTCAGGCCCAGGTGTTCATTCCGCAGGATGCGCCGCCGGCCTTTGCGGCCGAGGCATGCGCCTATGCCGCACGGGTGGAGCTGGTGGACGGACTCATCACCGATTGTGCAAGAAAAGTGCGTGAGGGCGTGCAGCGTTACGGCTGGTTCGACGTGAGCACCCTCAGGGAACCGTACCGCATCGAAGGCAAGAAGACCATGGGTTATGAGCTTACCGAGCAACTGCACTGGAAACTGCCGGATGTCATTATCTATCCCACCGGCGGCGGCACGGGGCTCATCGGCATGTGGAAGGCCTTCGAGGAAATGCAGCAGCTTGGGCTGATTGATGACAAACGGCCGCGCATGGTGAGTGTGCAGGCGGAAGGCTGCGCACCCGTCGTCAGGGCTTTCCATGACGGCGCCGATCATGCGGAAGCGTGGCAAGGCGCAAAAACCATCGCCGATGGTCTGCGCGTACCTTCCGCCATAGGCGATTTCCTCATGCTCCGGGTGCTGCGGGAAAGTCACGGTACCGCCGTGGCGGTGAGCGACAGCGAGATGATCGAGTATGCCCGCATCATGGCCGCCGGCAGCGGCGTGTTCCCCGGACCGGAAGGCGCCGCCTGCCTCGCTGCGCAGGTCAAACTGCTGGATGCCGGCTGGATCGGGGGTGGTGAGATGGTGGTGTTGTTCAACACCGGCACACCCCTCAAGCACATCCATCTCTGGGCAAAAAATACCCAGCGATTTCTCACTCCCGGCCGTGGGCGCGGATGATGGGAGAAGGCTGCATTAATACATTCCCCACACCAGTTTCACCACCACGGTGTTGCCGGTAATGGTCTGGGTGCCCTGCAGCAGGTTGGGGTTGAGCGTCAGACCATGACTCCACACCAGATAGAAGATGCGGTCCGGCTGGATGTTCCACTGCAAAATCGCGTTCTCCGAGGTGTTGTGGCTGATGTTGTTGTACTGCGTGAGCGTCGAGAGCGTGAGGTTCGGCGTGAAGGAATAGCCCAGGCTCATCTGTGCGAAGCGCAGGACGCCGTTGCCGCCGGGCGTGTAGAGCCAGATCGCGCCTGCGGCGACACTGCTGTTGAAGTGCCCACCGGGCGTGGCCCAGGACAGCTGCGGTACGACGTCATGGTAGTGTCCGTTGTATAGGCCGCCGAATTCACCGGAGGTGGAAAACACCAGCGGATTGGAGGGCGGCGTCGAAAACTGCACGTGATTAGTAGTGAAATGATAGGCGCCGGCCGGAAAGGTTACGCTCGGCAAAATGGGATAAGGCGAGGCCAGTACCTCGTAGCTCGGCTGCACGCGGTACTGGACGGTCCAACCTGTCTGGCTGGTGAACTGAATCGGGGTGAAGGACCAGTCGTTGCTTTGCACGCGGTTGTCGAGACCGGTAACGTAATACCAGTTGGCATTGAAGAAGAATTGCCGCACCCAGGAAAGATCACTGTTCGCGCCGGGACGCGGCTGATAGGTGATATCCGCAGAAGTCTGCTTGGTGCCGGGGCGCTGAATGAAGCCCAGGGCCGGATTCAGGGCATTGCCGTAGAAGTTGTAATTGAAGTCCGCGTACCAGAGGTTATTGGGGTATTCCGCGTCGAAGCCGTAACCGTTGGGTGTGCCGGTGGGCAGATCGCTGCCGGAGGAGCGCGCCGCCCAGGCGGAAAGGTTCAGGTTCTTGTCACCCCCGAGCGTGGAGGTGCTCCAGGTACTGTCGAAAGCGGTAAGCGTGTTGCTGCCCCGGCCCGTGGGATCGCCGTGGGTCACCAACGTGCCCACGCGCCACTGGCTGTTGAGGTTATAGGATGCCCGGCCGGCGAATAGATTGGTGGCATTCGACACGCTGGTTCCCGCCATTTGTGTATCCAGCAGGCCCAACGTCCAGCCGTCGGTATGGCCGAGCAGCTTTACGCCTTCGTTAAGCGGCACCGTTTGACCGTTGATAATGCCGATACTGCGGGAGTAGAACGGGATGAAGTTCTGCCTCAGGTTGTGACTGAAGGTGAAGATGTTGGCCCCGTCCAGAAAGAAAGCGCGGGTTTCGGGAATGGTCTGAGGATAGGGCGAACCGTTGATCTGCTGTGAGTTGGCTTGGGCCTCGGAAAAGTCCGTGTGGTAGGTGAACAGGCCCGCCAATTCGGGCGTGATGTTGTACTTGAGATCGAAGCCGGTCCAGCCCGCGGTATCGTGTTTGGTGTCGCTGTATTCGGTGACCGCGTAGGGATCAAATTCGAGGCCATTGCCCTGGCTCAGGCCCTGGATGCCGGTGAGGGCGCCTTCCCATTGCAGGTTGGTTACGGAGGCGTTCAAGTTGATGCCGGACCAGACAAGCGTGAGCTGTTTGCGCGGCACGTAGCGGCTGATATTGAATCCCCACACGGCGTGCCGGTTGTTGAATTGCAGGCTCTGGGTGTCAATGCGGATTTCCGCGGTCCAGCCAGTGCGGGTGCGTCTTACCGCCGCAGTCCAGTAACCATTCCAGCTGTAGTCCACAGTGGGAGTGTTGCTGTTGCCGTTGAAATAGCCCGGCGAAATCAGGCCGTCGGCCATGGCACCGCCGGCGTTGACTTGGAACACGTACGCAAGCTTGTGCTGATCGAAGGTGTCGAGCACGATCATGACGTTATCGTCATTGGACTGGTCACCGTCGCGCTGCAGGGTGTGCACTGCGATTTTCGCGGGGTCCGGGTCGGTGCAGATGATGCCGAAGTAGAGGTGCCGCCGGCCGCGCAGAATGCGCACCGTGGTGGTGAAGGGCGTGGGCGCACCGGGATGCGGGTTCTGCTGTGTCAGCATAATCACCGGCGCGCTCCGCCAGACGGGTTCGTTGAGATCACCGTCCAGAACGATATCGCCGGTTTTGACGCCGGCGGCGATCACCGGCGTCTGGGCCGGTTCCTTGAGCGACGCGGCCCGGGCGGCGCCCGCCAGGAACATGGCGATCAGAATCAGGGACAAAACGGGTCTGTTGAGGTTGACCATGGGGGTCCTCGGTATGGAGCATTGCGTATCTGGATCAGGGAAACCAGCCGCCGGTTGGGATGCGGCGCGCGGGTGTGTTTACGGCGGCGAAGTGCAGTGCGGCGGGCTCGGCAGCATGGCGGACTCCCGGTAGTTCAGTTGGGCGGGCACATGGGGATGCGCACACCGGCAGGCGCCACACCGGAAAATTTCACGGCCGTCGCACCGGTGACACCATGGATCACGGCACGGTCGCTGACGTACAGTTTGCCGGGGCGTTCGAAAGCAATGGTGCCGGTTACCGTGGTGTATGGGCCCACGATCAGGCGAGGCTCATGGTTGCTCGGTTCGGTACCGTTGGTTTTTTTGACGGTCACGTTTCCCTGCATCACGGTACCGTCCGCGAGCAGCGCCGTGCCATTGTAGAAACTCAGACCACCGTCCACCTGTGCACCGCAGAGCGCGATATTGCCGTTCACGTCACGCACGGTGCCGCCGATGTGTACGCCGCTGGCGGCGTGGATATCGCCGTTCACCGTGGCCACGTCGCCAGTGACGTCCGCATTTTTGCCTAGGGAGATGCCACCATTGATGGCCGCCAGTTCACCGCTATGCACGGCGTCGGCCTGTGTGATACCGCCATTGATGGTGGCCAGTTTGCCGGTCTGCGCACCCGCCGCCACGCTGATCTTGCCATTGATGGTGCGCAATTCCCCGTTCACCACGGCGCCGGGACCGACGGTGATTTCACCGTTGATGGTGCTGCTGCCACTCGACCAGTGCGCATGGGCCGGGACCGTGATGTTCTTGTTGATATTGCAGCCGGCCAGCAGCAGGACGAGAGCGGGAAGTGCAAGCGACAGACGGAGGATTTTCATGGCAAGGTCCCCTGCGGTTATTCCTGTGACACGGTGATGTCGCCGCTGCCGGTCTCAAGATTCGCGCTGCCTTTGGCACCGTTCACGTCCGCGCGCAGATAACCCCGTTTGACGGTGATGTTCTGCATGCCGGGCAGGTTCACGTGCACCTCGCCTGAATCGGAATCGGCGACGATATGCAGTGAAGGTATGGTCGTGGTATGGATCACGATGTCACCACTGCCGGTTTTAGCCACCAGGCGCGTGACGCCGCTCAGGTCACCCCGCACGCTGACCTCGCCACTGCCGGTGCCGAGATCCACGGTGCCGGTGGCAGTCAGCGCATGGATGGTGATGTCGCCGCTGCCGGTGCCGGCTTTAAGCTGGAAAGTCGCCGCCCTTTTGATGCTGATGTCACCCGAGCCGGTGGAAAAATCGCCGCTGCCAGTGAGGTCACTCACCACCACGTCACCGGAGCCGGTGGAGGCCTCGAGTGCCAGCGCCACATCGGTGGCATTGACATCGCCTGAGCCGGTCTCGATCTTTGCCCTGCCGTGTTGGGCCTGATTGAGTATCACGTCACCCGAGCCGGTGGACACCTTGAGGTCGCCGCTGCTCTTTTCGATACGCACATCCCCGGAGCCGGTGCTGGCAAAAAGCGAACCCGTGTGGCTGCTGATGCGCACATCGCCGCTGCCGGTTTTGGCGCTCACCACGCCCTGAATCTGTCCGGCGTGCAAATCGCCGCTGGCACTCGCGAGTTTTACATCGCTGCGCAGATCCGCGGCACTCACCAAGCCCACATAGTTGCTGAATTCCCCGGCAGTGCCGGCCGGCAGGGTTACAGCCACGTTCACGTGCAGCGGCACGCCGCGGTTCCCGCTGTACACCCGTACCCGCTCGCCTTGGTAGCGCAGGCCGGTTTCACCGCCGCTGAAGCAGAAGAACAGGATGCAGTGGTTATCACCGCTGTGCTCCCTGTTTTCAGCGTTGTGCGGGACGTAGCTGTAGGTGTCGTACCGGTCCACGGGGTAGTTCACGTGCACACTCACCTGACCGTTTTCATTGGACACGGAAAGTTTCACGCGTTTGGCGAGCGCCTCTGCGGCGGCCTGATCTTTGCCGCCCGCCACCACCGTGGCGATGACCTGGAACTGGTTCCCCGGGGTGACAGTCATATGACCAGCGAGATTTTCCACGCGCACCCGGCTGCCGGCAGGTACGGCGGGGCTCTTTGTGAGGGTGGTCCGGACGACCGGACCGGCGGCGGCCCAGGCGGGCTGGAGCAGGGCCCCGAGGACCAGCAGGGGCAGGCTGAGTAGGACAAGGTGGCGGGGGCGCATGAGGGTATCTCCTAGTTAGTGATATATCTCACTATAACACCTAGAGGCCGTTTGTCAAGGGTATGGCAGCTAAGGTATGCGGCAACTTGCGCTAGTACCATTCCCGGCAGTGGGAGAGAGTCCCGTCTCCCGGCGAATCCCTATACCGTAAAGTGGCGTGGTTTCCAGGATCAAGAAGCTCCTGCTCCCGCTGGGGCCAGACCCGTGCGGTTTGATCCACCCGTCTCACACTGAACTTTGGAGGTTGCCATGAAACGCTGTCTTTGCCTGTTTTTCGCCTTGTTACCGGCCACCGTCTGGGCACAGTTTGCCGCGGTTCCGCCCCAGGAGCATCCGCTGCTGCGGGAGATCGCCAGCGCAATCCATGCCGATGAACTGCGTGCCATTGACACGCGTCTGGTGGGTTTCGGAACGCGCCACACGTTGTCCATCACCACTTCGCCGACCCGTGGCATCGGTGCCGCGCGCCGCTGGGTGAAAGCGCAGTTTCAGGAGATCTCCCGCGGCTGCGGCGGTTGTCTCGAGGTGATTACGCCGTCCCAAGTGGTCACCGGCCCGGGAATCCCCAAACCCACGGAAGTCATGGATGTGGTGGCTATCCAGAAGGGTGCGACCGATCCCAGTCGTTATATCGTCATGACCGCGCACCTGGATTCGCGGGTGGCGAACATCATGGATTCCACTTCCAATGCCCCCGGCGCCGATGACGACGGTTCCGGAGTTACCGCCATCCTTGAGACCGCGCGGGTGCTGTCCAAGTACAAATTCAATGCCACCATCGTGTACTCCGCCGATTCCGGCGAGGAGCAGGGGCTGTACGGCGGCAAGATTATCGCCCGGTACGCGAAAGCCCACGGCTGGAATGTGGAAGCCGACATCAACAACGACATGATCGGCAACAGCCAGGGTTCCGACGGCGTGGTGGACAATATCCGGGTACGGGTGTTTTCCGAAGGTATCAGCCCCAACGTCACGCCCGCGGAAATCAAGTATCTGTACTACCACGGCGGCGAGGTGGACTCGCCCGCGCGCCAGGTGGCGCGTTACATGGCAGTGTTGTGCCAGCAGTACGTGCCGAATCTGAAGGTCATGCTCATGTACCGCGACGACCGCTTCGGTCGCGGCGGCGACCAGATGGAGTTCGATGCGCTGGGGTATCCGGCAGTGCGTGTTACCGAGGCCCACGAGAACTTCACCCGCCAGCACAACGATGTGAAGATGATTGACGGCGTGCAGCACGGCGACCTGCTCGCAGGCGTGGATTTCACCTACGCGCGCAAGATCACCGCGTTGGACGCCATCACACTCGCCTCCCTCGCCTGGGCACCGGCGCCGCCCTCGGGGGTGGGGATCGCGGGCGCAGTCACGCCCGATACCACGGTAAGCTGGAAACCAGTCGCGGGTGCGACCGGCTACCGCGTGTACTGGCGCGACACCACTGCGCCGCTCTGGACCCATTCCGAATACGTAGGCGATGTCACCCGGCATGAGCTTCGGGACACCAGCATAGACAATTATTTCTTCGGCGTGGCGAGTGTCTCGAAGGACGGTTTTGAGTCACCGGTGGTATTTCCGGGTCCGACGGGCGCATTCTGAGGAGCGAACACACCCTCGACGGCGCAGTAGCGCCCGCCGAGGAGACTGGGTTACATGGCCTGCAACAGGGCGATGGCGATGAGCAGTTCCCCCACCACGCCAACGGTGAAGGCGAGGGTGCGCAGTCCGGGAATGCCGAGGGTGTAGATGATGTAATGGGCAAGCCGCGCCCAGAAGTACAGTGCACAGCCCAGTACCGTGAGGTGATTGTTCACGCCGGCAAACTGCGCGGCGGCCACCAGCGCGGCGAATACCACCAGGTTTTCCACCGCATTGGCGTGCGCTCGTTGTGCGCGTTGTGCCCACTCATGTTGCGGTTTGTCGGCAGGGTTCGGGTTCGCCAGGGTGCCCATAAGGCCGCGCACCGTCATGCGATCGAGCACGTACGGGACAAAGAACAATCCCGTCATCATGGCGGTGATCGCGAGCCAGAAGACTTCAGGTTTCATTTGATTTCTCCCTCAATGTGGGTGAGCCGGGGTGTCAAAGCCCCGGACAGGGCAGATTATCCGCCAGTCCATCCACAGTTGGAGTGATTTCAGTACAAAATGAAAGAACAAACCGGGTTGCAGCCCTAGGCGTTCCGTTAAAGTGTTGATAGTGTAAATATCCTGCACACAAGTGAAACGCCCGATACACTTTCGGTTACCGGGCGTTGTGTTGCTGTAAAACGGGCTGTCTATGAGGTAGGGTTGTGTTGTATGGCAGCTGAGGTCCTCGGAGCGCGCCGTTTCTCAACCTGCTCACGGATCTGGGGAAGCCTGGTTTTGGTGAATTCCTCCGGCCAGGCCGCGTGTTTTGGGATAGAGGCAAGTAGATCGAGCTTGTCACGACGCCAAGCTGCCACTCCGGCAGTGCAGGTGGCGAGGGCGGCTATGAACTCGGCGGCATTCAGCGCGGCACGAGTTTTACCCGAATTGAGCAGCTCCATGACCATGGCCGCGGCCACTTTCGACGCGACGGCCACCCGGTCCCGGTAGTATTCGCCGCCAGCTCCATCCCGACGGCACAGGGTCTCCCCATAGGTGTTTTCGAGTGCAGAGACGAGAACGTGCAGCGGGTGCATGACTCTGAAACTGTGCTCGCCGACGTCGATTTTGACCGCCCATTTATCGAGCTTTTCACTCTCGATGCCCAAGACACTAGTGAGGAAATCAATTGTGTGGGATTCTCCCTCGATCTGGACGACGACGGTGGCGGCGTTTGGAGTGTGGTCATCAAGCCCTGCGACACGGGTTTGGCCATGCCACGCGAGGCCAGCGGCAATGGCATCGGCCTTGTTGCCAATGAAATCGATGTCGACGCTGACCGCGGCGGTGACCTTCTTCAGGCGGTAGTGGACCGCCCAGGCGTTCAAGGCTTGCCCCCCGACAAGGATTGCATCTTTGGTTCGAGGTGATGCCGCGAGGAGGTCCACCACCTCTGCGAGCGACAAAGACTTTGGGCTCATGCCGGGACATCGACCTGATTAAAGTGGGCACCCTCAATTCGCAAGGCGTTCTCCACGTCATGGCGTTCCAAGGACTTCCGGCCGCGAACGACCTCGCCAAGTGCGCGCCGGCGCCGGCGACCTTCCTCGCGAGCCAACGATTGGCTGGATACCAGGGCAACGCTCGGCGCGTCCGCGGAGACAAGGGCAACACGCAGACCTGCAGCGGCGGCGAGCTTTTCGATGGACTGCAGGGACGGGTTGCCCCGGCCGGATTCGATGTCCTTGATGACGTTTAACGCGACGTTCAGCGAGTCGGCGAATTCCGACTGCGACAGCCCGTTTTCGGCCCGAACCAGGCGAGAGACATCACCGATGGCCAGGGCGCCTTGCTGCATAGCGCGACGCAGCTCGGCGAGCAAATCTTGGTCGTAGATACGTTGTAGGCGACGCGGCATACGGGGCTCCAAGAGTTGCTTACGCTTTATTATAGTCCTTATAAGGGCTTTAACAAGGCAAGACACGCTTGTCCACTGCGGGCGCTATATTTTTAACACTTTTTAACGGAACGGCTGGGGTTGCAGCCGGGCCGCTAGTGCAACAGGCCGAACACCGCCACGCCATCCGTTGTTCCCACGAAGACTTTGCCGTTGGCGACGTTGGGGGTGATGAATTTGTTGCCCGGGCCGAACCGGTTGCGGCTGCCGGCCTGGTTGCTGTCGTAGAGTTCGTGGGCGAGATTGCCGGCGTCATAGGCATACAGCACCGCCGGGTTGCTGTTGTCCACGGCCCAGAGGATGGCGTTGCGGCTGCCGTCGGCAGAGATGCTGGGTGTGGCACCCGGATAGGGGAATCGGTTGGTGGTTTCCGACACCGGTGTGGCTGAGAGTTTCGCCTGGCGGATGCTGAAAGCGCGGATCACGTCGCCTGCGGCGCCGTAGTACAGCGTGCCGCTGAAGTAGGCCGGCATACCGAATTCCGGACCACCGAAGCCTTGGGGCAGTTCCTGCCAGATGTGGTTGGCAGTGGGGCTGAGTTTTCCCATGTTGTCCCGGTTCACCACATAGATATTCCGGTCCTTGCCGGAACCGAAATCCTCGTCGGCACTGGATTCCGCCACGGTGAGCCTATGGTTGGCGGTCGAAATTTTGAGGAACACATTGCCGTAGTCATGGTGGATGGGGAAGCCGTTGGCATCGAGCGTGGTAGCAAAAATGCCGTTACCGGCGAGAAAATAAATGTTGCCGCCGCTGTCGGCTGCCGGGCCGGCGCCCGAGGCCCAGATGGAACCTTCGCTGCCGTTGGGCGTGATGTCGAGCACCCGGCTGCGGGTGAGCGTGGATTCGTTGTAGCCGATGATCCAGCCGGTGTAAGGCCGGTAGTCGCAGTGCGAGGACCAGAAGGTATAGACCACGCCGTTGAGCAGCAGCAGTCCGGGCCGTTCCTTAGTACTGCGCCGGGGCGAAGGTCACCCGGCCCTTGACGCTGTTGTCGCCCGTGTCGGGATAGCTCGCCCGTACCGTCACCGGACTGCCCGGCCGCTCGGCACCGGTGGCGAGATCGAGCGCGTGCAGGCGCTGGTAATAACCGCCGGTGCCGTCTTTGGACATGGCCACTACGAAGAGCGTGCCGTGAGGGCCGGCGGCGGGATCAATCACCGGCGTGGCGGTGACGCCGATTTCCGGCGTCACCTGGCCGCAGCCGCGATCGTCGCTCGGGGTTTCGCCCGCGCCGAGCGGCGACACCCGCCACAGCACCGCGCCCGAGTCTGCGTTGAAGGCGTACACGCTGTCGTGTTCGGTGGCAACATACAGCATGTTGCGGGTTGTGCCGTTGATGCCGAGCGCCGAAACGTACAGCGGCTGGGCGTCCACCTTGCCGTCCACTGGAAAAAAATTGATCCGGCCGAAATCAGCGGAGTTGACGTTGGCAGGCGTGAGCACCGTCTCCCTCAAGTTGGCGCCAGTGCGGGCATTGTCGTTGTGGTAAGTGAGTACGTTGACGTTGCCCAGACCCGGCGGCGGGGTGCTGCCGCCGGGAGGGCCGGGGGTGATGCTGTCGCCGCCTCCGCCGCAACCCGCGAGCAACAATGTGATACCTGCGACGAGCCCGCGCAGCGTTCTCTGGTACCTGTTTCCACCCATATCCGTCTCTTTTGTTGCAGCCGGCTATTCCAGTATAAACGCCCGGTTATGGCCGGTTGAGTCCGCCCGAATACCCATCAGTTCTACCGGCGTCTTGTCTTGGACAGATGCACGCAGTTACCGCGCGCGGCCGCGCGGCGCTCACCGGCGTGGCACCACGACCGGGGTGGACAGGAAATACGGCAGGCCGCCAGTGCCTCGAAGACCGCTGCGTCCGCGGCATCTGCACTACCACCGGACGCCGGCGCTGCGTACTCGCCACTGCGATAGATATGTGTGCACAGCTCCGCTACTGGAACGCGGGCTCGGGCGCAGTCACCAGAGTGCATGAGCGCCAGGGAAGGCGGCGATCGCCATGGTTCAGAGCGGATCCGCTGCGGCCACTGCCGGCTTCGCGCGAGTGGGAATGGCCACCGAAGTGACCCAGCGACCGTGTGCGCCGGGTCCGAATTCCAGGCGATAGTGGCCGCCGTAGATGGCGAACAGCCGGCGGCGGGTGTTTCTCAGGCCCAGGCCGACGCCCGGCTCTGCGATATCGGTGCGTGTGGCAGGCGCGGTGTTCTTGACCGTGAAGGTGATGAATTCCCCGGCACGATGCCCCGAGATTTCCACCGTGTCCCGGCCCGGCACCTTGTCCACGCCGTGCTTGATGGCGTTTTCCACCAGCGGTACCAGCAGGAACGTCGGGATGCTGCAATCGAGCGCCTGCGCGTCCAGTTCCAGGTTGACGCTCAACCGGTCTTCGTAACGAGCTTTCATCACCGCCAGGTAGCGTTCCACGAACCGCACCTCCTCGCGCACGGTGGTGAATTCATGGCGGCCGTCGGCGAGGCTGCGGCGCAGCAGCGTGCCGAGCTCGATGAGCAGCTTCTCCGCGCGGTCCGGATCCTCGTGGATCAGCGCCACCACGGTGTTGAGCGCATTGAAGAAGAAATGCGGATTGAGCTGGCCGCGCAGCGTGCCGAGCCGCGCTTCCAGCCACTTGGAGCGCAGTTGCACCGCCTTGAGCTGTTCCGACTTGAAGCGCAGGAAGGCGTGGATGGCAAAAATCAGCACCAGTCCCAGCAGGTACACAATGGAATACTGAATGGTGGTGGCGAGCCAGATCCGCCAGGGACCGATGTAGCCGATCACCTGGTTGAGAGTATGTGCTGCGGCGAAAGTGCGGTTTGTCAGGTAGTAAGAGACGAGCAGTGCGGGACGCGCCAGCGATGAGAACACCAGCGCCAGAGCCATCTGTTTGAGGATGAACCGGCCGGTGCGGCGCCGCTGCAAGGGGAGGCTGACGGCGATGAAGTACACGCCTACGAGCAAGGGAAACAGCAGGCCGCGCGTCAGAATCCGCTGCCCGATATCGTCGAAGCTGATACCTTTTTCCGCGGTGGCGTTGCCGAGCAGCATCACCAGGATGTCCCAGGTGGTGGCGTAAATCCACAGCGGAATGCTCACCACCAACACGATAAGCAGCCGCCGCCACATGCGGGATGCGGGCTTTTGCAGCAGCGCGATCCATGCCGAACCGGCGGCTGGCGGAACCGCCGGCGAGGCCGGCTGTCTGCCGGCACCGGTATGATCCGTGGATAGAGTGTTCACAGTTTCTGGCAGTCGTTCAACCGCGGTTTCGGGTACGGCGCTGGGTGGATGGCCACGACCGCGGGATGATAGCGCCAATCCGGCCGCATCGCTCTTAGGATGGCAGCGCTGCGGAACTGCTCAGGGTGCGGAATCAGGCGCGGCAAGTCTGCGCTCCCGCACCCGGTGTTCAATGCCCGCCAGGGTATTCTGGCATTGCCGGCGCAGCTCGTCCTGGATTATCCGCGGGCCGATCAACGGCGGGATCCAGAAACGGGGCGTGATGGTTGCGTCCCAGATCAGGCGGGTGCCCGCGTCTTGAGGCTCGAGATGCCAGAAACTCGATCCCTGTTTGACGTTGCTCTGTCCGGGCAAAGTCACCGCCACGATATCCCGCGGGCCCAACTCGGTGATTTCCTGCACCTGACGCAGGGTGTGGCAGAAAAATACCGCGCACATGCGAGTTTGCGTGTAAACCAGCGTGGTGCCGAAGCCCAGTGTTTTCAGCACGCGGCTCTTGCGCACACTCGGATTGATCTTGGTCCAGTGCTTGAAGTCCACCAGAACGGCATATACCTCCGCCGGTGTCGCATCCAGATGCACATCGGCGCGCATGCTGTAGCTGTCACCCCGCTGACTGATATGCAGCCTGTAGAGCTTGTAAAGGCTAGCTCCGTATCCCGGTGGCGCCATCAGCAGTTGTAAGACGGCCGCCAGCGCCAACAGGCCGCGTAGCGATGCGCCGCGCACCGGTGGCGGAGCTTGCATATTCTGGTTAGCCGTCGTGGGGACGGATCGGTGCCACGGCGTTTAGCGTGCGGCAGGCAGCATCAGCGTCGTGCTCTTGAGTTCAGGTTCGGTACCCAGGTGATTCACGGTGTTGAAAATGATTGTGCCTTTTGATCCCGCAAAGCGGATTTCCGTTTCGCTGTCCGAGAGCGCCTCGTGCAGCAGCACGCCGTTTTCGGAAAAAGTCATGCTGCTGTTGTCGAGAATCCGGTCGAATCCGGTGTGGTCGGCGGTAAAGGGTGTGGAGATCAGGCTGAATTTCACCGGATTAAGCCCCTGGCTGGCGAGAGAGTCGGTCAGGAAACCCACCAGTGAACGGTTCAGCACGGCGATTGCCGCGGCCGCGGGTGCCGGATGTGCGGCCGGGTTGGCGAACGCAGCCTCCGGCGTTGTACCCTGGGCTTGGTACCAGATCCTCGCCATGACATCGGTGTAGGGGTCTATGTTAATCACCCCGGCACCGGTACCGAAGCTGAGCAGCGTACGGCCCTGATTGTCCACTGCTTTCAACAGGAAAGGCGGTGTCAGCCCGTCGGCCTGGATCAGATAACGGCCGTTGCGATCGGTCATCGCGGTCGCGAGGTGACCCTGTGTGTCTTTCAGGCTCACCAAGGCATTATTCAAGGCCCTGCCGACCGCCGCCGTGCCCATGACTGCGCCCGCCGCCGAGACTGTCAGAGTTGCCTTGTTGCTGGTGACGGTGGTCGGCATGCTATAGATGCCGCCGCTGAGGGTTACCGAGGCCGTGATCAGAGTGGTACCGGCCATCACGCCGGTGGCGAGCCCCGCGCTGTTGATGGTCGCCACACTGGGGTTCGATGAGGCCCAAGTGTAGGTGTAGGTCGTGCCATTATTGGCGACCGCGGTGTATTGCTGGGTGCCGTTGACCACAATGGTGGCGGTTGCGGGAGAGATGGTGATGGCCAGACCTCCCGTACTGGTCATGCTGCTGCCGTACCCGCCGCAGCCGGACAGCAAAAGCATCAATGCGGATGCGAGCACCGCGCCGGTGCGATGTGTGATGTGTTGAATCATGACGGCTACCTCGAGTGCGATCCCACGGGTTATCCGCTTTGGAAGCGGATGCCCTAAACTATGCCTGTGCCGGGCCGCCTTGAGTCCGTTATCAGGACAGCCGTGCTCGCTCAACGGATCCCTAGGAGCGATTGCTGTAATTAAAGCATCTATTACTTCAGATCAACGTGCGCTTGCGGAGAATGCGATCAACGGTGCGATGAACAGCGCGGGAAAGCCGCCCGGATGTACCGCCTGGCAAGGTATTGGATGGCAGAGCGGCACGCGATCAGGCGTTCGGCCGGACACAGGACGGCCGGGGCGCGGCGGGACGGGCCCGCCGCGTTCACCGGAAAGCCGGCGATGTCCTAACGTTTGTGTTGCGACTCCCAGCGCCTCAGTGCGGCAAGAGTGTTGGCCACGTGCCGGTCAGGGTTGAGGTTGGTATAGGTATAAATAATGGTGCGGTCGGGGACAATCACATAGGAGGTGCGGTTGGCATATTGGGTGTTCATGGGCAGGACCGCGTCATAGGCCTTCATGATTTTCTGATTCGTGTCGGCGGCCACCGGGAACTTGCTGCGGCACTCGCTTACCGAGAATTTCTTCAAGGTGGCGATGTTGTCGTGGGACACGCCTATGACCGTAGCGCCCAAGGCATGGTACTTGTCCATGGCCTCAGCAAAATCATGCGCCTCGATGGTACAGCCCTTGGTGAACGCTGCCGGATAGAAGTACAGCACTACCGGGCCTTTCCTGAGCGCCTCGGCCAGTGAGAAGCGGTACACCTTGCCGCCCAGAGACGCTTCGGCGGTGAACAGCGGCGCTTTGGCGCCGACAACCAGGCTGGCAAAGGCGGGCAGCGCGCAGGTCGCACAGATCAATGTCACAACAAGCAAAAACCGTTTCATGATGAATCTCCTCGATTTGGATAGCCACACAATGTGAAACGTCGTAAATGCGGCAGGATTGCCGCGTTCGCCTCGAACGGATGAATAACGGCCGCAATCGTCCCGGGTTGGTCATTTTCCCGCCACTGGCTTGAGTGTCACGGAAAACAGGATTTCCACCCGGTTGCCCACCCACTCGGTGTCGGCCCATTGACCGAGTCCAATATGGTAATCAAGGCGTTGCAAACTCCACTGGCCTGAAAGTCGCGCGTCGCCGCCGCCAGCAGGCGTGAGCCTGATCGGCACGCTGATTTCGCGGGTCACGTCGCGCAGCGTCAGTTTGCCGGTTACCTGATAACGCCCCGGCCCCAGGGGTTTGACCGATTCGCTGTCGAACATTGCCTGCGGCCAGCGTGCGCTGTTGAAAAAATCCGGGCCGCGCAGGGCTTTATCCAGCTCGGGTAATTGCGTGTCCACCGAGGCGGTGCGCACGCTCACGCGGAAGCGGCTGCCGGTGGCGTGGCCGGTATCAATGCACACCCGACCGGCATAATCACTGAAAGTACCGTGTACTGGCGCCCCCGCCTGCGTGCCGGTGAACACGATCTTGCCCGCCTGCGGCACCAGTACCCAGCACTCTGCCAGCACGTGCGGCGCACCTGCCGCCCAAAGCAAGGCCCCTGCAATTATCCGTGCCACACGGTTCACGGCGGACGCCCGCTGCGCCGGCCGCGGCGCGTGAATGGCAGCATGCGCGTCAGCACATTGTCCTTGAGGATGAAGTGATGCCAGAATGCCGCGCCGATGTGAATGACAACCACCGTGAGCAGCAGCCAGGCCATGGTCTGGTGAGTCAACAGCATCCAATGCGCCAGCCGCCGGTCCGGTGTCACCAAATTCGGCAGGGAAAACAGTCCGAACCAGCTCACCGTCAGGCTGGAAGCGGAGGACAGCAGCCATCCGACAATCGGCATGGCCAGCAGCAACGCGTATAGCAGGCCGTGGGACAGACGTGCCGCCGTCCGCAGCGGCGCCTGCGATGGCTGCGGCGGAGGTGACGAGTACATCCGCCACGCCAACCGCAGGATGACCAGGGCGAAGAGGGTCAGCCCGAGGGATTTGTGGCGGGCCAACAGGATCAGCCGTTCCAGGCTGAGCGGCAGACTGGCCGCTTTCACACCGAACACGAACTGCACGGTCACCAGCGCTGCAATCAGCCAGTGCAGCGTCTGTGCCACAATCCCGTAGCGTTCGGGTGTGTTCCTGAGCGGAATAGCATGCCCGGTCGAACGGTCCATGGGAGTCAGCTCTTCCGCCATTGAGCCGCATACTGCATGCACCTGAAACCCCGCTGCCCGCTGCTACTTCTGGAGATTAATAACATGAAGCTACCAAAAATTATGGCTCTGTGCGAAAGCGTGCTCCGCCAGATAACGCTTGGGGCATTGCTCGCGGGTCTGGCGGGCTGCGCAGGTGTGGCGGCCCCGCCACGCAGCAGTGTTCCGGCCCTGCCTGCGCTTGCGCCCCTCGTAACGACGGGCGCCACCCACTATGTCATCCTCTCCGATCTGTCGGACGTGCGCTTTCTGGTGTATCGCAGAGGGCCGCTGGCGGCCTTCGGCCACAACCATGTGATACGCGCCGGCAGCGTCCGGGGTGATATCTACCTCAACCATAATTTCGAATTATCCGGTTTTGCCCTGACCCTGCCGGTAGCCGGTTTCCGCGTGGATGAGCCGGCGGACCGGGCGGTGGAAGGTGCTGCATTTGCCACGCAACCTCCGGCCGCGGCGATTGCCGGAACCGTAAAACACATGCTCGGACCGGCAGTGCTCGACGCGGCGCGTTACCCGGACATCCGCGTGCGCTCGGTAGGGCTCGTTGGACCCGAGTGGGGGCCTGAGGTCACAATACGCATCGAGTTGCGTGGTACGCACCGTGAGCTGACCGTGCCCATAGCACTCAACAAATGCGGCGAACGCTTGACTGCCACCGGCACGTTTCAATTCCGTCAAGCCGATTTTGGCATCAAGCCGTTCAGCATCCTGGGCGGCGGTTTGCGGGTGGCCGATACGGTTACAGTCCGTTTCCATATCATCGCCCAACGCAGCTGACCAGCCCCGGCCACCCGTGAGCATCTGGCGGCGGTCTCCACCCTGATCCGCGCCAGAAACTTTGACCGCTCCGGGCTTGATGGAGTTCACCACCGGCGGCACGCGTAGAAATATGGGGATGCCGGACTCAAGCGTGGTTCAGATCCATTTACCCACACCAGCCGCAGCCATCCTCGCGGCCCGCGCAGGCAGCGACCGCTGTAATTGAACCATCTGTATTGCAGACAAGCGCGTGCTTGCGGAGAATGCGATCAACTGCGCGATGAACAGAGCAGAAAAATCGTCCGGATGTGTCGCTGGGTAAGGTATTGAATAGCCGGGTGGCACGGGACCCGGTGCTCAGGCATACGCGGGAAGCGGACGGCGGGAGCTAGCCGGGTTCGGTGACGTCAGCGAGCAGCCGGCGCACCGCGCTGCGATAGGTTATGCCGGAGGCAAAGCGCTCGCCGGTGCGCAACAGGAATTCATAGTCACCGCGCTGTCTGGGCTTCATTTCCTTCACATAGTCCAGATTGAGAATCACCGAGCGGTTGATGCGCACAAATGTCCAGCCCTCCAGCCGCTGCGCCATGTGACGAACCCGTTCGCGGATCATCGCGCGCTGCCCACTGGCGGTGTAGATGTGCAGATAATCGCCCTCCGACTCCATGTAGGTGATGTCCTCCAGATTGAGGAATTTGAGCCGGCTGCCGTCCTTGACGGTGATTCGTCCGCTGGCACGGGGTGCAAGAGAGGGTATGGGCGCGGGTGGCGTGAAAGGCATAGCCTGGTGGAGGCTACCGGACGCAGTGGTCACAGGAGCATTGTGCGCGAGCCGGGTTCTAATCTTGTCGAGCGCCTGTCGGAAACGCTCTTTGTCGAAAGGTTTTAAAAGATAGTCCACCGCATCCACCGCAAAAGCTTCCAGCGCGTGCTCGCCATACGCCGTGGTGAAGATGATGTACGGCGGTTGATCTGCCTGCAGCAAGCGGCTGAGCTGGAGCCCGGATAATCCCGGCATTTTGATGTCCAGGAAGACCAGGTCCGGGGACAGTTGTTTCACCTTGGCAAGCGCATCCATGCCGTCACCGCTTTCTCCGGCGAGCAGCAAATCCTGCTCGTGCCTCATCAGGTCCCGTATGCGCTTGCGGGCGAGCGGTTCATCATCAGCTATGAGTACCTTGATCATTTCAGTTGCCTAAGATGCACGCACAGCGCCAGGACTATAGGCACGACCGTCACCCGAGCCCCGCTCAGTATAGTCAGACGGCGGCAGTTCGCGTCTGCGGGGCCCGCATCAGGTGTTGACTGTGCCCCAGATTTTGCTATAGTTAATTAGCAAGATATTACTTGCTTTAATATCGGGAGATCAAGCATGCTGCTTATTATTGCTGCAATTCTGTTCGCCTTGGGGGCTCTTGGGGGCTTGGTCATGGCCGTAAAGAGCTTCACAGGCGCCGTAATCCCGGTACCCCTCGCGGCCCTGCATGGCCTGCTGGGGGCCACCGGGCTGGTGCTGTTGATCGTCGCCGCGCTTCTGGGAGTGGGGGGCAATACCGGGAGGATCGCCCTCGCCGTGCTCCTGGTGGCCGCGTTGGGCGGGTTTTATCTGCTCAGCTTCCATGTCCGCAAGCAGCGGCATCCGCGGGCGGTGATTGTGATTCATGCACTGGTGGCGGTCATCGGCTTCCTCACGCTGTTGACCGCCATCTATCAAACGGTCTTGGCTTGAGTGGAGTGGCCATGGGTATCGCCGCATGAAGGGCTTGCGTATCGGCGGGCATCCGCTGCATCCGGCGCTGGTACATTTCCCGATTGCCGCCTGGACGGCGGTGCCGCTGCTGGACGTGTTGTATCTCACGCTGCGGAATCCGTTCTGGTGGCAATGCGCCTTCTGGCTGCTTGTGGTCGGTACGGGCATGGCGCTACTCACCATGGGTGCGGGTCTGTTTGATCTGCTGGCGCTACCCGTCACGCACCCGGCACAAGGTACCGCACAACGACACCTGCTGCTTATGGGCAGCGCCTGGTGTGTGTTCATCGGCGATTTGCTGCTGCACGCTCCGGGGGTGGCTCCATCGGTCCCACGCATCGTCTCGGGCTTGACACTGTCACTGGCCGGACTGGCGCTGACGCTTGCGGGAGCTTACGCCGGGGGCAAGCTGGTGTACGATTTTGGCGTGGGACAACGTGATACTCATGCTGGCAGATAAAACATCTCTTCCCGCGGGCAGCATCGGGGCGCTGCCCGACACCCGCCGTGCGATTCTGCATTTGCTCAAGCAGAACGGCGCCCTGACCGCGGGCGAAGTGGCGAAACGTCTTGACGGTACGCGCGAGGCCGCGCGTCAGCAATTGCAACTGCTGGAAGAGGAGGGTTGGGTGGCACGCGCCTCCCGGACTGGAATCCCCCGCACCGGCCGGCCGGCGGTGGCCTTTTCTCTGACTCCGGCTGCCGATCATCTTTTTCCGAAGCATTACGACACGCTGTCTCTGATCCTGGTGGACACGGTAGCCGAGCAATTCGGCGAAGAAGCGCTGGTTAAGCTGCTTACCGCGCTTACCGACCAGCAAGTCGCTCGCTGGGAGCCCAAGCTCGCCGGCAAGCCGCTTGCGGAACGCATCCGCTTATTGAAGGGGATCTACTTCGATGGTGATCCGTTTACTTCCGTGAAGCGGGATCGGTGCGGTTACATGCTGGTGGAACGCAATTGCCCGTACCTTAGCCTGGCGATGCGCCGCCCGCGGTTGTGCAGCGTTACGGTTTCCACCCTGATACGACTGTTGGGCGTGCGTGTGGTGCGCGAAAAACGTTTCCAGGACGGGGCCGGCCGTTGCGTGTTCCGGGTGCTGGCTGACCAGCCCGTTGATCCCGGCAGTTTCCGCTTTGCACTCGAGGAAACCAGGGAGCAACGACCGGTTGCCGCAACGATCCGGTAAACAATGTAGCGACGGATTGTACGCGGCGCAAATCAGGGCCGCGACCACATCGGCATCAGTCCGGATTTCCGGCCTGGCGGACGCGATCCGCGGAACGCCGCCGGTAGAACAGCCAGATGAAGTACAGCGGCACACCCAGCAGCGTGATGAGAATGCTGGCGCCGGTGGAGACCGGCTGGTGGTAAAGGGAATTGCCTACCACTGCGAAGGTGGCCAGCACAAACAGCGCGGGGATGAACGGATAACCCCATGCGCGGTAAGGCCGGGGGAAATCCGGCCGGCGTTTTCTCAGGATGAACAAGCCGATCACCGCCAATGCCAGGAACGGCCAGATACCCAGTACATAGGCCTCCGCCAACTGCATGAAATCCCGCAACAGCACATAGATGACGGCGATCACCACGATGAAGGCGATGGCGACATAGGGCGTTTCGTAACGCGGGTGCACTCGGCCGACGGTGCGGAAAAACAGGCCATCCTCCGCCATGGCGTAGAACACCCGCGGACTCGAGAGGATGCTGCCGTTCAGGGTGCCGAACACCGAGAGCATCACCAGCGCGGCCACCAGCGAGGCGCCCGCGTGCCCCAGCACCACCGTGGCGGAATCCGCGGCCACGGATGTGGACGAGGCCAGCGCCGGCAGGGGTAACGCACGCAGATAGGCGGCGTTGATCAGGACATATACCACCAGCACCACGAGAGTGCCGCCGATGAGGGCCAGGGGCAGATTGCGCTGCGGGTTGCGTACCTCACCGGAGAGGGCAGTGAGATTCTCCCAGCCGTCATAAGCCCAAAGGGCCGCCACCAGACCGATGCCGATACCCGGCCAGTTGGCTGCGCCCAGGGATTCCGTGTGTAACGGGTTGTGAGCACCGCCCGGCGCCAGGATAAAAATCGCCACGCTCAATCCCATGATGGCCAGCACCTTGGCGCCGGTGGAAAGGTTCTGGATCACGGCGCCGAGTTTCACCGAGCGATAATTAGCGGCGCTTACCAGCACGATCAGAGCGGCAGCGATGAGATGGATCACGCCGACCGACAGGGGCACAAAAAAGCCCAGGTACTCGGCGAAGATCAGGCTTTGGGCCGCCCAGGAAATGGGCGTGGTCAGCAACCACATCCAGCCGAACAGGAAGGCCAACGGTTTGCCGTAGGCTTCCCGCAAGTAAACATAGGGCCCGCCTGCTTCGGGGTACATGGCCGCCAGCTCCGCCACCGACAGGGCGCCGAACAGGGCCACCAGCCCACCCAGCACCCACACCAGGGCGATACCGGTGATGTTGCCGGTGACCGCGGCGATGGGCGAAGGCACGCGGAAAATGCCGCTGCCGATGATGATGCCCACCACCACCGCCATGCCGGTCCACAGGCCGAGTTTGCGAGGCAAGCTGCGTGGCGGAACTGAAGGGCTGTCCTGCATGGGTGTGCAGCCTGCCACAGACAGGTTTTGACGTCACCTATCCGATGTGGCTGTCGTGAGCCGGGCAAACCGGTATATTGAATCATTCGCCGGGCGTGCCGGTATTCCGAATGCTTTGGGAGAATCGTATGGGTCTGCAGATCACTGGCATCATGGTCGCCGCCGTGCTCATGTTCATCCTCGGCGGTATCTGGTATTCACCCGGGCTGTTCGCACATGCCTGG
The DNA here is from genome assembly GCA_021792635.1 of Natronospirales bacterium. Lineage (GTDB taxonomy): Bacteria > Pseudomonadota > Gammaproteobacteria > Natronospirales > REEB76 > REEB76. The sequence continues at coordinate 68,389 of JAJYUH010000001.1, forward strand.
TCGCGGGAAACCGGCATCACCGAACACAAGCCCACTCCCAAGAGCATGCTGCGTTTCTCCGCCGTGCTGCTGGTACTTTTGCTGCTGAGCGCGGCGATCCTAGCCTGCATCCTGGCGAATTGGCTTCCGGGCCACAATTGGCGCCACGGTTTGGCGGTGGGATTTCTGGGCGGCGTGCTGGCGACAGCGGTTGCGGGCATGAATACGCTGTTCGAGCGCAAGAGCGTGAAACTTTTTCTCATCAACGCCGGTTACTACCTCATCGGTTTCTGCATCATGGGCCTGATTCTCCCGCTGTTTTGAGGTATGCATGCCGCTGGATGCATATGACACGCCGTATTTTTACGCGACTCCCTGGCCGTATCCGGGCGCTACATTATTGCCGGTCCTGCAACCACCGGCGGCGTGCTGCGTACTGCTGAACTCGTCCCTGAGCCTGATGCCGGTGAGGAATTGAGCGTGATTCTCAAGGGCCAGTGTCATTGCGGCAATATTCAAATCACCTTTGAAACGGCGCAGCTGCCCGGACAGTTGCCGCTGCGCGCCTGCCAGTGCGCCTTTTGCCGTGCACACGGGGCGGTGACCGCCGCCGATCCCTCGGGAAAGCTCGCTGTCCATGTCCTGGATCCGCGGATGCTGACGCGTTACCGTTTCGGTTCCGGCATCACGGACTTTCTGATCTGTACCCGCTGCGGCGTGTATGTGGCGGCGACCCTGGAAGTAGATGGTGTGCTTTACGGGACACTGAACGTCAACGTGCTTGCGGAACGCGCGCGACTGACGGCCGCGCCCCGGCCGATGGACTATGGCGCTGAAACTGCGGTCACGCGTACCCGCCGCCGCCGGCAGCACTGGACGCCCGTGGTGTGGCAGCGATCACGTACACCAGAAGCTTTCTGAATGAATCAGAACAGAAATCCCGCTCCCACGCCAAAGTAGTGTGACCAGCCGCCCAAGTTACCCGAGATCCGTTGGCCGATCTCCGCATCCACCTCAAAGCGAGGGGTGATGAGGTATTGGATGCCGCCATCCGCATCATAACCCGCACCCTGGCCCGGGCTCGTGTGATTCTGTCCATAGGCCTCCAGATAGAACTGGAAGTTCTGGGTGGTTTCCCAAGTAAGCACCAGGTCCGGATTCACGCTCCAGTAGTACGCGCCTCCTTGAACGTCAGCGGCTTGGGCCAAATGTGTCACCCCGAGCATCAGGGTCAAGGCGACCGAGGAAGTGAGGCTGTAGCCGACGATGCCATTGACCGCATAACCCGTGGCGGCCGAACCATAGGTGGGGCTGCCGGAGGGGAGTGTAAAGAGAGTCTCACCCGCCCAGATCCAGCGGGCGTTGTAGCCGAATTCGTGCTTGATCCCCACCACCGAAGCACCTCCCCCGGTGAGGGTCTGACTGCCTCCGCCGGGCATGGGTGTCACCTGACGGCTGATGTTGGGAGGAAGAAAGACGAATTCATTCTGGTCAGGCAGGCCGAACCGCAGTTCCCCTTGCGGGTATCCCAATGCATGTCCGCTCTGGCCCAAGAGCGTGTACCGGGCCCATCCGGTCTCCAGGACCGCATAACCGGGTTTCACCGCGCAGGCACTGTCTCCCACCGTGGGGCGATCCAGCAGAGCGAGGAGCGCACTGGGCCCCGCGCACGGATCGGAGATGCCCGACAGCGAGCCCTTGGCCCAGACGGGGCCCATCATGCCCATACCCAGGACCAGAAACAGCAGCGGCGATAACGCAGGCCGATTACCCCGACCAGCGCTGTTCAACGGCATGGGGTTGTCGTCCGGTGCGTGAATGGCAACCGGCAGCGGATACAACGGAAAGGCAGCAGGGATTTTTTTCATTTGAACGTCACTCGGGTGGGGACCGGCTTGGGCTCATTCAGCACGGGAAAAGCTGCCGGCAATAATAGAAAAATGATGCAGTAGGTCCCCGGTATGAGCCAGCTCACCGACTTGAGTGCGGCTTCACTCGAAGTCCACGTGAGTTTATCCAGGAGACTGATGATACCCATGATTACGCCGAAGGCAATTACAAAATATTTACGCGAACGCGGCTGGGTATAGATCCAGGACAGCACGAAGAACAGAAAGTACAATTCCGCGATGCGCTGTCCGATCTCCGCCCAAAACGGACTGGCCGGTTGCATGCCGATGTAACCCAAAGCAATGAAGCTCAGGCCGAAGGCTATCGCCAGGCCGCGGTAGGCGAGACCGCGGTAACGCAACGATTTAATAGGGTTGCGATCGATCCAAGGCAACAAAAACGGCAAGAGGATGGACAGCGCCAACAAGGTCACTCCCAAGCTTTTGTTGGGGATGGAGCGCAGAATCGCGAAGAACGGGCCGAAATACCACAGTGGGCGGATATCTGACGGCGTGTGCATCCCATTTGCCGGCACGGAGTTTGCTGGCTCCAAGAACAAGCCGTGCAGACCGGGCGAGAAAAAGATGATGGCCGCAAAGATCGCCAGGAATACCGTCACCCCGACGATGTCCTTGATGGTGTAGTACGGATGGAACGGGATGCCGTCCAGCGGAAGGCCGTTGGCGTCCTTGTGTTCCTTGATCTCGATACCGTCCGGATTATTGGAACCCACTTCATGCAGCGCCACCAGGTGGAACACCACCAGCCCGACCAGCACCAGCGGCACCGCCACGATATGCAGTGCGAAAAAACGGTTGAGGGTGATACCGGAAACCGCATAGTCGCCGCGCAGCCACTGCTCCAATCCGTGACCGATACCGGGAATGACGCCGAACAGCGAAATAATCACTTGCGCACCCCAGTAGGACATCTGTCCCCAGGGCAGCAGGTAGCCGGTGAAGGCTTCGGCCATCAGCGCCACATAAATCAGCATGCCGAAGATCCACAAAAGCTCGCGCGGCTTTTTGTAGGAACCGTAGATCACGCCGCGGAACATGTGCAGGTACACCACCACGAAGAACAGGGAGGCGCCCACCGAGTGCAGGTAGCGGATCAGCCAGCCCCAGTTCACATCGCGCATGATGTACTGCACCGAGGCAAACGCCTCCGTGGCCGAGGGCTGGTAGTTCATGGCGAGGAAGATGCCGGTGACAATCTGATTCACCAGGATCAGCAGCGCGATGGAGCCGAAGAAATACCAGAAGTTGAAGTTCTTGGGGGCGTAGTACTGGGCCACCTGCTCGTTCCAGAGCTTGCTCATGGGGAAGCGCGCATCAATCCAGTCAAGCAGTTTGCGTAACCATGCATCCATGGCGTCGATAAGATCACGCATTTCCGTTTCGTTCTGCTTCATGTAGTGCTCTTTTCATCGGTACTCGCGGCAACTTCAATCATTCAGACCCATGCCGGGTGCAGCCAGTAATATCCGGCCAATCCCAGCAGGGCTCCCACGGACACGATGCTGACTTCAGGCAGCTTGGGCCATTTGAGAATCACCGCCAGGCTGGTCATGGCGATAACGCTTGTCAGTACATCCCCGATGGCGGCGGTGGCGATCAGGATGCCGGTACCGAACAAGGCGCCCACCACGGCGGAAATAATCCCTTGCAGAAATCCCTGCAGATAGCGATTGGCGCGGTAGCGTTTCAGCAGCGGTGCGGCCACGATCGTCAACAGCACCGAGGGGGCGAACATCCCCACCGTTGCGACCAAGCCGCCTTTGAAACCATTGAGCACATAGCCGACGAACGTCGCGGTAATCACCACGGGGCCGGGGGTGATCATGCCGATGGCGACGGCGTCAATGAATTGACGGTCTGTCAGCCAGTGATATTGATCCACGACGTAGACCTTGAGAAATGGGGCGATAACCAGGCCGCTGCCGAATACCAAAAAACCGGTCTTGAAGAAAAACACGAATAATTTGCCGGAGGTACCGCTCAGCCAGGCACTTGGCAGAGCCAGCCAACCGGCGCCGGCTGACGACATCGTCGCGGACGATGTGCTTGGGGGCGGAGGGCCGGGACCGGCGAATACCAGACAGCCCAGCAGGCCCGCAATCAGGAACAGGCTGATGAGCTCCTGTTTGAAGGCGAGGGTGATGACCGCCGCGACCACGGCGAACAGCCAGGCGAGCCGCCGGGTCTTCAGGGTTTTGCGGCCCAGTTGCCAGCAGGCCTTCAGGATGAGTGCGACGATGACTGGCGCCACCCCGTAAAAGATCGCCTTGACCTCCCAGGCGCCGGTGAAGTGCACATAGAGAGCGGCGGCGGCCGTCACGATGAGGAAAGGCGCGAGAGCAAACGCCGCAGCAACCGCCAGCGCGCCGCGGATCCGGAAGCGGACGTAGCCGCAATAAACCCCCAGCTGGTAAGCCAGGGGTCCGGGACAGGCGGTCGCGAGTGCCAGACCGTCTTCATATTCGGCCTCCGTGAGCCAGCCGCGTTCCTCCACCAGATCCCCCCGCATGTGCTGGGCCAAGACCACGGGGCCGCCAAATCCCAGTGCCCCCAGTCGCAGGAAATAGCGGGACATTTGCCACAGGGTTACCCTGCCCTGGAGTCCGTCGAGGCCGGGATCAGTATGGGTAGGCATGGGCGTCTGCCTTGGGGTTCCAAGGAATTGAATTAATCGTTACATATATGTATCATCAGTTACATGACTGATGCAAGCACTTGGCTGACCCTGATTACCAGCCTGCCCGGCCAAAACACGGCCGCCCGCGTGCGGGTATGGCGTGCACTCAAGGCTTCCGGCGCGGCTGCGTTGCGCGATGGGGTATACCTTCTGCCCCGGACGCTGCAGAACGAGACCGTTTTCCGAGAGCAGGTACAGGAGATTGAGGCCGCCGGGGGAACCGCCTATGTCGCCGAATACCATCCCCTGGATGGTAGGGAGCAGGGCGGGGATCTGAAGCGTTTCTTTGACCGCACGTCGGAGTATGCCGACCTTCTCCACCGGCTGGATGCCTTCAAACGCGAATTGGTCTCGGCATCGGAAGTGGAGGCACGCCGTGCCATCGCCGTGCTGCGCCGCGAGTTTGCCGCGGTGATGGAGACGGATTTTTTCCCCGGTCCTTCCCGGGCACAGGTCGAGCAGGCCTTGGCGGATGCCGAGGCCGCTCTCAATGCGCGTTTCTCACCGGACGAACCGCATGCCGCAGTGGGAGCGTTGCGCCGGCACGCGCCAACGGATTACCAGGGCAAGACTTGGGCGACGAGGGCTCATCTCTGGATTGATCGCGTCGCGTCCGCCTGGCTGATCCGCCGTTTTATTGATCCGCAGGGACGTTTCCTCTGGCTCAAGGATGTCACCCGGCGGCCAGAGAATGTAATCGGGTTCGACTTCGATGGGGCCGAATTCAGCCACGTGGGCACGCGTGTCACCTTCGAAGTCCTGGCGTTCAGTTTCGGGCTGGAAAACGATCCGGCGATCGCGCGGCTCGGTGGCATGGCGCATTACCTGGATGTGGGGGGCGTGCCCGTCCCAGAGGCTGCGGGCTTCGCGGCCATCATGGCCGGGGCGCGGGCCCAAGCCGTAGATGACGATGAGCTACTCGCGGAGATCAGCAAGACACTGGATTACCTGTATACCGCGTACTCCGAAGACCAGCCCGCCCCTCATGCATGAGGAGGACATCGCGGTAATGAGATCCCACCATGGGAACGAGCGGGTACCCATCGGGTTTGAGAATGGACATGCCGCTCCGCTGCAGATGAGAGGATAAGGACGCCGGAATATTTTGCCTGACTAACTGAAACTGAGGAGATAGTGTTATGTATCACAATACGCAGATCAAAAAACTCTCAATGCACATGCTGTGGGAGCATTCCAGAATATTTTTGCATCCCCGTCGCCTGATTGCCAGCGGAGTTCTTGGCGCCGCAGTCGCGGGTTTGGCATTTTCCGGTTCTTTGCCGGCCTACGCGGGAACGGTGATGACCCACGCGTCCGCCCCACGGGTGCATATCTACGTCCAGACCGTAGTATGGGCCTCAAAAAAGAATGGCGCCGTGCCGGCCTGGAAAAAGTTCGGTGATGCCTACGGTTTCGCCCCCGCCACCATTGTCGTGCGTCAGGGCGATGAAGTCACATTGACCTTCCGGAACCTGCAGGCGGGTGCCCATGATTTACACACCTTTACCTTGCCGGCCTACGGCATCAGCCGCACGCTGCCGCGCCTGAGCACGGTGAACGTGACCTTTTACGCTGACAAGGCGGGGGACTTTCCCTTTCATTGCGACTACCACAAACCATGGATGTCCGGCGAATTGGTCGTGTTGCCGGCGCATGGCGCTTGAGTTGAGATTCAGTAAACCGCCATTGACGAGCGACCGCCGGGTGCACCCGCCCCGAGGGATGCGCAATGAAATGGGTGACACGCGAACGCCCCAAGATCGACAGGATCGCCTGTCCGTGGCTGATCGCCCGGTTCATTGATCGGGCACCGGAGTTTCTCTATGTGCCTGCGGATCGGGTATTGAACGTGGCGGCGGCACAAAATGCGATTCCCTATGACATTCCCGGTGTGGAGTTGTCCCATGCGGGGGAATTCTGCAGCTTCGATGCATTCCTGAAAAAGTACGGCCTGAATGAGCCCGCGCTGCGGGAACTTGCCGTGATCGTGCGCGGGGCCGATACCGGGCGACTGGAGTTGGCTTCCCAGGCGCCAGGGCTCTTGGCCCTGTCACTCGGTCTGTCGCATATTTTTCCGGATGATCACACGATGCTGCAGCACGGAATGGTGTTCTATGACGCCCTCTATGCCTGGTGCCGATTGCTGCAGCATGAAACGCACGGCTGGCCGCCCGTGATGAACTGAATTCCGGTAGTGCCCGCCCACAGCAAGCACCCGCTCGGAGACCCGGTATCCGTTGCCCCCCATGAGGCCACCCATGAAACGTTATTGGTTCGCACTGTTGACGCTGGTTCTGGCCACGCCGTGGGCCACGGCCGGTGCTCCCCTGCCACTGGTTACCCGGCTGCAGATTCCACTGCCGGGCCGCCCCACGCGGTTCGACTATCAGACTCAGGACGTTCCTCTCGGACGCCTTTTCATCTCCCATATGGGGGATGGCACGGTGCTGGTCTTCGATACCCGCACGGATCGGGTGATCGCCAACCTCAAGGGATTCCCGGGTGATACGGGCATCACCGCGGTGCCTTCTATCAACAGGGTGTATGTCAGTGTGACCGGCACGTGGCTGCGGCGAGCCCTGGGGGAGGGACAGATTGCGGTTCTGGATGCCAAGACCCTCAAGCTGATCGCGCGCGTACCGGCCGGCATGTTCCCAGACGGCAGTGCCTATGTGCCGCCGCTGCATCGGCTGTATGTGTCCGATGAATTCGGGGGAACGGAAACCGTGATTGACACCCAAACGAACCGCCGCATCGCCACCATCCCGCTGGGCGGTTCGGCCGGAATGAGCGCCTATGATTCGGTGTCGGGCACTGTCTTCGTCAATGTGCAGTCCCGACGCCGTCTGGACGCAATCAATCCACAAACGGACCGGATTACGGAGCAGATTCCGCTGCCGATGGTTTGTGACCATAATCATGGATTGCTGCTCTATCCCAGTCAGCGCCTCGCTTTTATCGCCTGTGATCACAATGCGCGGCTGCTGGTCATGAACCTTCACAACATGCAGGTGACCGAAGTCCATCGAGTCGGGCGTGATCCCGATGTCTTGGCCATAGACCTTAAGAGAAAGCAATTATATGTTGCCAGCGAGAGTGGGGTTGTCTCAGTGTTTCATATCATCAAGAACGGATTGCGCAAGCTAGGGCATGGATATGCCGGTGATGATGCCCATTCCATTGCGGTCGACCCATCAACAGGATTGGTTTATCTTCCCATTGAAGATTTGCATGGCAAACCTGTCCTGAAGATCATGCGTTATCAGATCACCGACTCCACTGGCAGTAAGTGACGGTTATGATCAATGCAAATGAGCCTGGTTCGCATACTCTTAAATCGTTGCTATTTGGTCCAAAATCATTGCGTGGATTGTCGGAACGGCTCGTGACATCGCATTGGGAAAATAACTATGGCGGTGCGGTGAGGCGTCTCAATGCTATCGAAAAGAAGCTCGCGGAACTGGATTGGACTACCGCGCCGGTGTTCATGGTGAATGGCCTGAAACGCGAGGAACTGATTGCCATGAATTCGGTGGTGCTGCACGAGGTGTATTTTGAAAGCCTCGGCGCGAGCGAGCCCGGCACTGCCCTCAAGGCCCAAGTGGACCAAGACTTCGGTGGGCTTGATGAATGGGCCGCCCAATTTGCCGCGATGGGCAAAGCATTGGCTGGCGGTTCCGGCTGGGTGCTGCTGTGCTGGAACCCGCACGATGAAAAACTTCTCAATATCCGGGCCGCCGACCATACTCATAATTTGGCTGGGGCCACGCCCATCCTGGCGCTGGACATGTACGAGCACAGTTACCACATGGATTTTGGTGCACAGGCGGGTGCCTACGTCGATGCGGTGATGGAGAACCTTAACCTGACCGCCGCCTCGGCCAAACTCGAGGCCCTGAAAGAACAGTGATATAGCCGCGCGCAATGGAGACCCGTTGCCGCAGCAGAAACTAGCGTGATTGCAGTGCCAGCAGAGTGTCGGTGGGCGGTCGCACGCCGCGCCACACGTAGAACGTCTCCGCCGCCTGCTCCACCAACATACCCCAGCCATCCAACACCAGCCCGGCACCCTCCAGCATGGCCCAGTGCATAAATACCGTGGGCCGGTCGGCATAGGTCAGGTCATAGCACACCGCGCCGGGATTGAGGCAGTCGTGAGGCAGTGGCGGCAGTTCCCTGGCGAGACTTGCGGACGTGGCGTTAATCACCAGGTCAAAGCTGTTCCTGCCCAGGGAATCGAAGCCGCCGCCCGTGATGCGCTGGTTGCGGGCGTGGCGCCCGGCCAATTTATGCGCCCGCTCCGCCGTGCGATTGGCAATGTGCACCCACAGCGGCTTTTCGGCGAGCAGCGCCGGCAGTACGCCGCGCGCGGCACCGCCGGCGCCCAGGAGCAGAACGCGTGCACCCTGGATGCGTACATGCTGGTTGTGGGTGAGATCACGCATCAGCCCCGTGCCATCGGTATTATCGCCGGCAAGGGTACCGTCCGCGCGCATACACAGGGTATTCACGACGCGGGCTTTCCTGGCCCGCGGCGCATGCACATGACAGAGGGCGAAGGCCTCTTCCTTGAAGGGCAGCGTTACATTCAATCCCTTGCCGCCGGAGGCGATGAATTGTCTGAGTGCTGCGGCGAAAGTGCCGGGTACCGCCTCAATGCGCGCGTAGTGCACCGGCTCGCCGGTGAGGCGCGCGAACTCGGCATGGATCTCCGGCGAGCGACTGTGACTCACGGGATAGCCGATGACGGCGTAGCGGTCGGTGACGTGGTGCATGTCTTGGCCCCTTGAAATTCCACTGGCAGGCGGCGCGGGCGGTTTTATGAGCTGGGATTATCCCCGCATGCTGCGGCTGCCGGAAAACGTTTCAATCATGTTCCCGCAGCCAGCGGGCCGCGTGCTTGGCGAAGTAGGTGAGGATGGCATCGGCGCCGGCACGTTTGATGGCGGTAAGGGTTTCCAGCACCGCGGCGCGCTCCTCCAGCCAACCATTGCGGATGGCCGCCGTGAGCATCGCGTATTCGCCGCTTACCTGATAAACGAAGGTGGGCACGCCGAATCGGTCCTTCACGCGGCGCACGATGTCGAGGTAGGGCAGGCCCGGTTTCACCATCACCATGTCGGCGCCTTCGGCGAGATCCAGCGCCACCTCCCGCAGCGCTTCATCGCTGTTGGCGGGATCCATCTGGTAGCTGTATTTGTCGCCCCGGCCGAGGGCGACGGCGGAGCCCAGCGCATCGCGAAACGGGTTGTAGAAGCTGGATGCGTATTTGGCGGAATAGGCGAGGATGCGCGCGTGCACGAAACCGTGCTTTTCCAGCGCTTCACGGATGGCGCCGACGCGGCCGTCCATCATGTCGGATGGCGCCACAATATCGGCACCCGCTTCCGCATGGGACAGCGCCTGGCGCACCAGCACATCCACGCTCTCGTCGTTCAGTACGTAACCGGTTGCATCAATGATGCCGTCCTGACCGTGGGGGGTGAACGGGTCCAGTGCCACATCGGTGATCACGCCGAGTGCGGGAAACTCCTGTTTGAGGGCGCGCACCGACTTCTGCACCAGAGCATCGGAATTGTGGGCTTCGGCGGCGTCCAAGGATTTTTTCTCCGCAGGTATCACCGGAAACAGCGCCACTGCCGGTATGCGCAGTTGTACCAGTTCCGCCGCTTCTTTCAGCAACTCGTCAATGCTCAGTCGTTCGATACCGGGCATGGCGGCCACCGCCTGCCGGCGGCCTTTGCCTTCGCACACGAACATCGGATAGATAAGGTCGTCGCTGCTGAGATGCGTCTCGCGCATAAGGCGGCGGGAGAAATCGTCCCTGCGCATGCGGCGCATGCGCAGGGACGGGAAACTGCCCGGAAAGCGGGGCTGACGGCTCACAGGAAACTCCTCGGAACGCTGGACCGTATGCAAGGCCGCACTTAGGGTAAGGCAAATCCGCGGGTCGGGCCAGTCAAGAGGGACTGCAACCGCGGGCCCGTACGGCAAGCGGGATTAGACTGACAGCTTTACGCCGCCGAGGTGAGCGGGTTTCGGGTCTGGCGTGTAACAATTTTCTGGCCGCACGGGTCTTAAGGCACATGGCTGTCCGCCAACATCGCTTCGAAATCCTCGCCCGCGCGCTGGTGCCGGGGTTGTACCGCTACGCCTGGTGGTTGTGCCGCGACCGCACCCTGGCCGAGGACCTGGTGCAGGAAACCCTGTTGCGCGCCTGGCGCTCACTGGATTCGTTGCGTGAGGAAGCGGCGGCGCGCCAATGGCTGATCACCATCCTGCGCCATGAATTCGCCCGCGAGCTCTCCAGGCGCAGAGAAACGGTGGACATCCATGATGTGCCGCTGGCGGACCCGCAGGCTCGGGTAGGCGGCGGCGACACCGATGTTGAGGACGTGCGCCGGGCCATGCACAAACTGGAGCCCGAGTACCGCGAGCCGCTGATGCTGCAGGTACTCATGGGCTGCACCACCCGGGAGATCGCAGAGCTGCTGGAACTCAGCCAGGGCGCGGTACTGACGCGCTTGTTCCGCGCCCGCAATCAGTTGCGCGAATTGCTGGGCGGCAACGCCGGCCAGTGGGTGGAAGGTATCGCATGAACACCTCTATCACGTGTCTGGATGTACGTCGTATCCTCGGCGCCGAGCCGCAGCGCCGCGACCCGGCGATTCTGCAGCACTGCCAAACGTGCGCCGCCTGCACCGTGTTCCTCAAAGAGATGCTGGCGCTGGATGCGCGTCTTGAGCGCGCCCTCGCAGTGGAAGTGCCGGAAGGCCTGGAGGCGCGCATCGTGTTCCACACCTCTTTCAGGCACCTGCTGCCGCAACGTCGCTATGCGTGGCTTGCCGCGGCCGCTGGCATGGTGCTCGCCGTCGGTTTGGGTGTTGCTGTATGGCAGATGCACGTGCGTGAAAGCAATATGCCGCTCGCCGAGGCGGTGGTGCAGCGCGTCATGCAGCGGCCCCAGACGCTGCTGGCCAGCGCCACACCCATGAGCGATGCGTACGTGAGCGCGGTTCTGCAGCGCGTGGGTGCGAAGCTGCAGGGCAATATGGGGCCGATTACCTACGCGGATACCTTCTATCTGCGCGGTCAAATGGGGGCGCAGTTGGTGATGATGACGCCGCACGGCGCGGTCACGCTGCTGCTTCTGCCGCACATTCATGTGGACCGGCCCATGCAGATGAACAAGCAGGGATTCCATTGCATGATCGAGCCCATGGGAATTGGCAGTATCGCCATCGTTGCCAGTGCCGCCATGCCCATGCACGGCATGGAGCACCACATCATGTCCATGGTGCAGTGGACCATCTGAAACGCACATACCCGGCATAGCGGGTGTTTCGCCTGAAGCCTGCTTCCCCCGGTACCGTATGGCGGCCGGGCATTTATAATGACCCGTCCCCGCCACTTGCTGCTTCTCCTGTATGAAACTCATCAATCACGATCTCATCGCCGAACTGCATGCGGTCGCGTGCGCCGCGCCGCGTCTGCGTACCCATTACAACCTGCATGCTTCCCATGAGGACGACATCCAGCGCGTGTGCATGGCCATGGAACCCGGTACTTACGTGCGCCCGCACCGGCATCCTGACAAGTGGGAACTGCTGCTTATCATCAGTGGCGAGATGCTGGTGCTTACTTTTGACGACCACGGCAAGGTGCTGACCCACACCGTGCTCTCGGCGGGTGGCAATACCCGTGGCCTGGAGAATTCCGCCGGCACTTGGCATGCGGTGGCGACGCTCGCCCCCTCCACGCTGGTGCTGGAGGTGAAAGCCGGACCCTATGTATCCACGACGGAGCGGGACTTCGCTTTCTGGGCGCCGCCGGAAGGCCATGCACGCGCCCCGGAATTAGAGTGCTGGTACCGCAATACCCGGCCCGGTGATCAATGGCCGGCATTGAACACATGGCGCGGGTGAAGCAACGGTTGCAACGCTGTCCGTGGGCCTCATCGGACGACCCCGTGTACCTGGCCTATCACGATGAGGAATGGGGCATACCGGTGCATGACGAGCGGCGGCTATTCGAGCTTCTGATCCTGGAGGGCGCTCAGGCGGGATTAAGCTGGTCCACCATTCTGCACAAGCGTCAGCATTATCGGAAAGCGTTCGCGGGATTCGATCCAGGCAAGGTGGCGCGTTTCACCGCCCGCGACAGGGCGCGGCTGCTCAAGAACCCCGGCATCGTGCGCAACCGCCTGAAGATCGAGGCGGCCGTCACCAACGCCCGCGCTTTCATCAGGCTGCAACAGGAATTTGGCGGCTTTGACAACTACATCTGGCGTTTCGTGGGAGGAAAGCCGCTGCGTAACCGCTGGCTTGATATGAGCCAGGTGCCGAGCCATACCGTTATTTCCGATGCCATGAGCAAGGATTTGAAGAAACACGACTTCAAGTTCGTGGGTAGCACTATCTGCTACGCTTTTATGCAGGCTACCGGCATGGTAAACGACCATCTCACCGGTTGTTTTCGTCATCGCCGCTGAGGACTTGGTCGTGACATTGGCCGGTGTATAATGCGCGGTTTCCAAACCCGCCTTGCACCGGTAGGCGGGTTGCAGCACGAATTTCCTGATGTTCAGGCAAACAACGCAGGCCGATTACCGCGCGCCCCAACCGAATCCATGCACCTGATCTCTCCCGAACTGTTGTTCGTAATCTCGATTGTGGCCGGCTTCATCGGTGCCATGAGCGGCATGGGTGGCGGGGTGGTGTTGATACCCGCACTGACACTCCTCGGTCTCGATATCAAGCATGCGATTGCCATCAGCATTGTCTCGGTCATCGCCACTTCCAGCGGGGCGGCTTCGGCGTATGTGCGCGACGGCGTGACCAATCTCAAGGTGGGCATGTTCCTGGAGATGTTCACCATCCTGGGCGCTATCGTCGGCGCCACCGTCACGCTGGCGTCGGGGGATCAGGGTTTGTTCATCGCCTTCGGCGTGGTGCTGCTGTTCTCCGCGGCCACCCTGTTCCTGCGTCCCCACGACACGGGCTACCTGCATCGGCAGGATGGCGTGAGCCGCTGGCTGGAGCTGCATGGCAGCTACTATGATCACGCCGCCGGCGAGACCATCCAGTACCGCGGCCGGCTTTCCTATGTGGGCGGTCCGATGATGTTCGGTGCGGGTTTCATCGCCGGCTTGCTCGGCATCGGCGCCGGCGCCCTCAAGGTGCTCATCCTGGATCTCGCCATGGGACTGCCGGCCAAGGTTTCCACCACCACCAGCAATCTCATCATCGGTGTCACCGCGCTTGCCGGCACCAGCATTTATCTGGTTGCCGGCCTGATTGATCCGGGTATCGCTGCGCCGGTGATTCTCGGCGTGGTGGCCGGGGCTTTCGTGGGCACGCGTATGCTCAAGCGTCTGACCAACACCCATGTGCGGCGCTTTTTTCTCGTGGTGCTGCTCATCGTCGGTATCGAAATGCTGCTGCGCGGATTCAAGGTGATCTGATGACAGGTCTGCAGAACAAAGCCACGCAGCCGGCAAACACCGTACCATCCGGAGCGGACGCCGGACAGCAAATCCCGCAGCAAGAGCATGTGATGGAACTGCTGATCGGCTATCTGCTGCTTGCCGGCGTGCTGGCAAGCGTGACGTTACTGATTATCGGCCTGGTATGGCAAAAGATCATCACCGGGCACTTCGCCCTTAACTATCTCATCAGTGGCATGAATCTCTTCCAGTTTGTGGTCAGCGATTTCCGCACGCTGCTGGGTGATGCTTCCTTCGGGCCGCGGATATTCGTGAACTTGGGCATTGCCGCGCTGTTGCTCACCCCCTTTATCCGTGTGGTGGCTTCCGTGTTTTTCTTTGCGCTGGCCGAGCGTAACTGGAAATACACGTTATTCACTCTGTTCGTTGCATCGGTGCTCACCTACAGCCTGTTTCTGCGTTGAACCCGTGGTAACTCCGCTCAGCTGCCGAACAGCCGGCTCAGATCGGCGCGGATGGCGCGCAGTGCCGCGTTATTGCTGAATACGGGATGGTTCGGGCTGCCGTTTGCGATCACTGCGAAGGCCCCCCACTGGCCGTTGTCAAAACGCAGATAACCCGCCACGCCCAGCACGGATACCGGCTGGTCGAGCGAGCCGGTTTTCACGGCGATCTGCGTCATCCAGCGGTCATCGCCGCCTTTCAGCATTTGTACGGGTGTATGCGCCGGTACCGTAAGCGCACCCAGAAAAGCCGGGAAATCACCGTCATCCCGGTACATTTGTGCCAACAAGTTCACGAGGTCCTCTGCAGAAACCCGGCTGCCGGTGCTCAGGCCGCTGCCGCTCAGCAGTTGCGGCGGAGTATCGCCGCCCAGCATGCCGTGCGCCGCTGCGCTGCTATGGACGAGAACCGCCCCCGCCTGGGCAAGCGTGAACGGGCGCATTTGACCGGAGTCGGCGGCCAAATCCAATGTCAGCATGTCGGCGATGAAATTGTTGCTGTAGAGCAGCATGCCATGCACAATCTCAGCGAGCGTGTGTCCCCGGACCATGGCCAGGGATGTACCCCGCGCCGCATCCGAGCTTACTGCAATGTGACCCGCCACGACGATGCCGGCCTGCTGCAAAAATGCGCGTAGCAATTGTCCGGCATAACGATCCGGATGGGACACGGCGCGATATATTCTTTGCGGCCCGCTGTCCAGCGGTACCGTACCGCGCACGATCACCCGATCCCCGCCATTCACGGTGACGCGTTCCACATCAAGCTGCATGGTGCCGTTTGCAGCGGAGGTACTGACCTGGGCGTCAAGTTGCAGCATCGGTACCGCGAACGGCGCGAGTGCAACCCGTGCCGGGGCGCCGATGTGTGTGCCGGGCAAGACGATTACTTCCACCGTACCGTAATTGACCGCGGCGGCGGACAGGGGGGCGTTGTAGGCGTCGGTACTGCGTGCCAGCGCGGCGCATCGGTCCGGCAATTCGCAGGCGAGTCTGCCGAAGCGGCTGATGTTCACCACCAGATCGCCGCTCACCCCGCGCAAGCCGGCCGCATGCGCTGTATTCGCAAGTCGCCAGAGTTCTGCGTTGGTAAGACCCGGATCCCCTCCGGGAAGAAACACCAGGTTGCCCCCGAGCCGGCCGTCATGCAATGTGCCGTCAGCGAGCAGACGTGTGGTGAAACGGTGTTGAGCACCGTAATGCCGGAGCACCGCTGCGGCAACATAAAGTTTGGAGAGCGAGGCGGGAATGAGCTGTATGCCGGGATGGAATGCCGCCAGCCGGGAGTCGTTTTCCAGGTTCACTACCAGTGCGCTCACCTGACAGCCGCGTGCGGAAAACCTGCGTAATTCCGGGAATTGGAGTGATTTTCCGCTCGCGTGCACGGCGGCGGCCAACAGCATGCAACCCGCGAAGGCGCAAATCCGTGCAGGCGCTATCAACCGGTGTTTCATCCGGGCGGGCGCCCCGTTTGCTGGTTTCCCGGACAGCCGACCTGCTACGGACGGGCGCTCAGGAGTCAGCGGGATTGTCATCACGACGGAAGATATCATTGGGATCATGGAACGCCTTGAATTCCAGTGCATTGCCGCTGGGATCCTTGAAGAACATCGTCGCCTGTTCGCCCACCTGCCCCCGGAAGCGGATGCCGGGCTCGATCAAGAATTTGACTCCGGCGGCTTTGAGTTTGTCGGCGAGCTGGTGCCATTCGTCCCACTCGAGGATCACGCCGAAGTGGCGTACCGGAACATTCTCGCCGTCCACCGGGTTGGCGGTCGTGGCAGTGTCCGGCGGGGCCAAGTGCGCCACGAGCTGATGGCCGAAGAAATCGAAGTCCATCCAGCGGTCTGATTCGCGGCCGGTGGGACAACCCAGCAGCCCGGCGTAGAAACGCCGTGCTGCTTCCAGGTTACGTACTGGGAACGCCAGATGAAACGGTGGCAACTTTGACCCTTTACGCCTCACTCCTCACCCCTGACTTTCTCAAATCCAGTCCCTGGGTTTGAGAAACTTCTCATAAAGTTCCGCTTCCGGTGAACCCGGTTCCGGTTGCCAATTGTATTCCCAGCGCGCCATGGGCGGCAGTGACATGAGAATGGATTCATTACGACCGCCGGACTGCAGGCCGAACAGCGTGCCGCGGTCATAGACCAGGTTGAATTCCACGTAGCGGCCGCGGCGGTACAGTTGGAACTGCCGTTGGCGTTCAGCGTACTTCATCTCACGACGCTGCTCCACAATGGGCGTGTAGGCCGGCAGGAAATGGTCACCCACGCTTTTTAGAAAGGCAAAGCAGCGCTCGAATCCCCATTCGTTGAGGTCGTCGAAGAACAAGCCGCCGATACCGCGTGGCTCGTGACGATGGCGGATGAAAAAGTACTCGTCGCACCATTGCTTGTAACGTGCATAGACACCGTCGCCGAAAGGTGCGCAGGCGGCTTTGGCCGTACGCTGCCAATGGCGGGCGTCCTCCTCGAAGCCGTAATAGGGCGTAAGGTCGAAACCGCCGCCGAACCACCACACAATCGGCGTATTTTCCTTGGCTGCGGCAAAGCAGCGCACATTCATGTGAGCGGTGGGTACGTATGGATTCCAGGGATGCAGCACCAGCGACACACCCAGTGCCTGCCAATGGCGGCCCACCAGATCCGGCCGTTGTGCGGCGGCGGAGGGCGGCAGGGTCTTGCCGTACACCCGGGAAAAATTGATGCCGGCCTGTTCGAACAGCTCACCGTGGTGCAGTATGCGGCTTTCGCCACCGCCGCCTTCGGCATGCGTCCACGAGTCGCGCCGGAAACGGCCCTTGCCGTCCAGCGTTTCGAGCGCCATAGTGATCCTGTCCTGCAGCGAGCGCAGGTAGATTTCAATAACCCCGGTATCCATGTTCTGCATGCGATTCATCCGGCCCGCAGCACGGTATCGGTGAGGAAATCGCGGATTTCCGTGGGTCGGCACTGCGACCCGACCGCGCCCGGTACGATGCAATCCACCTCCTTGCCGAGATGGATTTTAACCTGCAGGGCGGAACGGGCGGGCGCGTGGCCGCTGCGGTTGGCACTGGTGGACACCAGGGCCATACCGGTGATTTCGCAGAGCATGCGTACCACAGGGTGGGCGGTAACACGCACCGCGAGTGTATCGCGGCCGCCGCTCAGCCAGTGAGGGATATCATGCGCTGCCGGTACCACCCAGGTGATTGGCCCGGGCCAACTGGCCTGTAATTTCTTGTGCGCGCACTTATCGAGCGGCGCCAGGAACGGCAGCAGTTGCTGCATGTGAGCGGCGATAAGGATGAAGCCTTTGGCTGCATCGCGTTCCTTGATGGCGAGGATGCGCGCTGCCGCGCTGCGTTTCAGCGGATCGCAGCCGAGGCCGTACACCGCTTCCGTTGGATAGGCTATGACGCCACCGCCCCACACCACTTCGCGGGCGCGGCGCAACGGCCAGCGGAGTCCAGGCATGACGTCTCAGGAAACGGCCGCTTCCGTCTCGGCAACGGGGGCCAATTCCGGCGCTGGTTCGGCGAAACCGCATTCCTTGCGTGGACACACGCGCTCGGTGCCTTTGCGCTTGGTGGTCTTGATCATCAGGATCGGCCAGGCGCACTTGGGGCAGGGTGTGGCGATGGGCGGATTCCAGATGGCGTACTTGCAGTCCGGATAACGCGAGCAGGAATAGAAAATCTTGCCGTAGCGCGACTTGCGTTTGAGGAATGTCCCCTGATGACATTCGGGGCACGCGACGCCCATATCCTGAGGTTTCTCCAGCGGCTCGATGTACTTGCATTTTGGGTAACTCGAGCAGCCGATGAATTTTCCGTAACGGCCGCGGCGGATGATGAGATCCGAGCTGCATTGCGGGCATTGCCGGCCTTCCACCTTCTCCGGCTGGCTGGCCTGCTCCGCAGTCTCGTCCAGGTTGCGGGTGTAGTCGCAGTCCGGGTAGCCGGTGCAGCCGATGAAACGGCCGCGTCGTCCCAGGCGGATGGACAGCGGCTTGCCGCACTTGGGGCATTTTTCATCCATCTTTTCCGTGGTCACATCTTTGCGTGACACATTCTCCTCCTTGTGGTCCACGAGTTTCTTGAACGGATCCCAGAACTCATGCATCACCGGCACCCACTCCTTCTCGCCGCGTGAGACCGCGTCCAACTCGTCCTCCATCCTGGCGGTGAAGTCGTAATCCACGTACTGAGTGAAATGCTGGGTCAGGAATTTGCTTACTACCCGGCCCACATCGGTGGGTTTGAAGCGTTTGCGGTCCATCTCCACGTATTCGCGTTGCTGCAGCGTGGAGATAATGGTGGCATAGGTCGAAGGGCGGCCGATGCCATATTCCTCCAGTGCCTTGACCAGGCTCGCTTCCGAGTAGCGCGGCGGCGGTTCGGTGAAATGCTGATCGCACCGGATGCCCTTGAGTGTGATGGTCTCGCCTGGGTTCAACGGCGGCAACAGGCGCTCTTCCTCATCTTCACCGTTGTCGTCGCGGCCTTCCTGGTATACCGCCATGAAGCCCGGTATCACCAACACCGAGCCGGTGGCACGGAAGCTGTTGTGCCCGCCGGCGTCCAGATCCGCGGTGACGGTGTCGAACACCGCCTGCTCCATCTGGCAGGCGATGGTACGCTTCCAGATGAGTTCGTACAGCTTGCGCTGCTCCTCGGTGAGTTTGCCGTGGATTTCCTCCGGGGCGCGTGCCGCAGAAGTAGGGCGGATGGCCTCGTGGGCTTCCTGGGCATTCTTGGATTTGGTCTTGTAGATCCGCGGCGATTCCGGCAGGTGGTCCTGGCCGTAGCGTTTGGCGATGACCTCGCGGATCTCGCTCACCGCCTCGGCCGCCAGGTTCACGGAATCGGTGCGCATGTAGGAGATCAAGCCCACCGGACCTTCGCCGGTGAGGTCAACGCCTTCATAAAGCTGCTGGGCGGTACGCATGGTGCGCTGCGCGCCGAAGCCAAGCTTGCGCGAGGCTTCCTGCTGCAAGGTGGAAGTGGTGAAGGGCGCGGCGGGGTTGCGTTTGCGCTGCTTCTTTTCCACCGCGGCGACCGTGAGCTTGCCGTTGGCGGACTTGAGCAGGACCTGCTCCGCGGCGCGCGTGGCCTGCTCGTCGCGGAAGCTGAACTGCTCGACTTTCGCGCCCTGGTATTCCAGCAACCGCGCGCTGAAGGGTTGCGCGTCTTTCTCGACATCCGCCGCGATGCTCCAGTATTCCTCGCTCCTGAATTTCTCGATTTCCTCCTCACGCTCCACGATCAGGCGCAATGCCGGGGATTGTACGCGGCCGGCCGAGAGGCCGCGACGGATCTTCTTCCATAACAGCGGTGACAAGTTGAAGCCCACCAGGTAATCCAGCGCGCGACGCGCCTGTTGGGCATTTACCAGTTCGGTGGACAATGGCCGGGGATGCGTCACGGCGTCGTTGATGGCGCGCGCGGTTATCTCATGGAACACCACGCGGTGTACATCCTTGTCCTTGAGGGCGCCGCGGTCCTTGAGGATTTCATGGAGATGCCAGGAGATGGCTTCACCCTCGCGATCCGGATCGGTGGCGAGATATAGCGCATCCGCCTTCTTGAGCGCTTTGG
Organism: Natronospirales bacterium; assembly: GCA_021792635.1. Taxonomy (GTDB): domain Bacteria; phylum Pseudomonadota; class Gammaproteobacteria; order Natronospirales; family REEB76; genus REEB76. The sequence continues at coordinate 88,487 of JAJYUH010000001.1, forward strand.
CGATGGCATCCACGTGTTTTTCATTGCGCTCGATGAGCGCGTACTTCATGTTGAAGTCGTGCTCGGTATCCACCGCGCCTTCCTTGGGAACGAGGTCGCGCACGTGGCCGTAGGAAGCCAGTACCTCGAAGCCCTTGCCGAGGTACTTCTTGATGGTTTTGGCTTTTGCGGGGGATTCAACGATGACGAGGTTTTCACTCATAATATATACAGCAATACTACAAACGGTATCGCGGCGGCAACCCCGAGGGGGTTTATCGGACGTTCGCGACGGGAACCAAACCCGCCGGGCGCTGTGTTTTGGCGGGTCTCAAGACACCATGCAATCAATGCATCACACCGACTGAATCGTCGAATACCAGGTCTTCCATGCGCGAATAGGCGTCTTCCTGGCCGGGGCGGTTGAACAATACCATGAGAATGATCCATTTCACCTGTTCGAGATCAATCTCGCTGCTGTCCAGGGCCATAATGCGGTCGATCACCACTTCACGCTGTGCCGGTTCGAGAATGCCGATGCCCTCAAGATACTGCAGGAAACCACGGCACTCGGTGGTGAGATGCATCAACTCCTGCTCGGCGTACACACGGAAACCATCATGGCGGTTGAGTGCCGGTTCGGTTTCCGGCGGATTCCGCGCCAGATTTTCCAGCCAGTCGAATGCCTTGTTGATTTCTGATTTGGGAAAGCCCGCCTCTTCCAGTTCCACAGTCAGAGATTCACGGTCGGTTTCAGTTTCTTCCTCATCATCATCCAGGTAGTTTTCGAACAGGTACATGAGAACGTCAAGCACATTTTCTTTCATCATGACGTTGGCCTCTTGTTCACCCGGGAATAACGTCCGCCCGACGCCGCTTCCACCTGACCCTGTAGCTCGAGCATCAGCAGCATGGAGGAAACCACGTCGGGCGTCAATCCAGTACGCTCCACGAGCGCATCCACCGAAGTGGGTGCATAGTCCAGCGAATTCAACAGCAGCCGGTATTCAGGGTCCGCCGACTCGGTGGCGGATACAGATGCATTGTGCGTTGCGCCGGTAACCGCCGTCTCGAGCTTCAGCAACGGCGCCAGTTCCTCAAGGATATCGCCGGCGGACTCCACCAGTTTGGCGCCCTCGCGAATCAGGCGGTGACAACCGCGTGCCAGCGGATTGTGGATGGAGCCGGGAATGGCGAATACCTCGCGCCCCTGCTCGCTGGCGAGCCGCGCGGTGATGAGCGAGCCGCTGGACTGCGCCGCTTCCACCACCAGCGTACCCGCGCTGAGGCCGCTGATGAGGCGGTTGCGGCGCGGAAAATTGTGCGGTAACGGCGGCGTACCCGGCGGGAATTCCGACACCAGAAGACCCTTGGCGGCGATTGCCTCCGCCAGCTCGCGGTGGCTGGGCGGATAAGCCTTGTCGAGGCCGGTACCCCATACCGCCAGCGTGGTGCCGTCGGCCCCGAGCGCACCGCGGTGGCCGGCGGCGTCAATGCCGAGCGCCATGCCGGAAGTGATGGTCAGGCCGCAGCGGGCGAGATAAGCGGCGAATTCCCCGGCGTTGCGCCGCCCCTCGCCGCTGGGATTACGGCTGCCAACGATGGCAAGTTGCGGGGCGGAAAGCAGCGATGCATCACCGCGCAGGAACAGGGCAATAGGCGGGTCGGCGATCTGCGCGAGCAGCGTCGGATAGCGTGAATCGGTGCAGGGCAGCAGCTGCACACTGGCGCTTTCCAGCCAGCGCAGGTCCTTTTCCACCGACGCCCAGTCGGGATTTCCCAGCCATGCGCGGGTCTCTGGGGCAATATCCGCCGCGCCCAAGTCCCGCGGCGCGGCGCGGAAAATCCCTGCCACCGTGCCGCAGCGGGCCAGCAGGGCGGAAAAACCGGCGGGTCCGAGGCCGGGGGCGCGGACCAGGGCCAGCCAGCAAGTCGCTTCCTGTGCGTCTATGTCCTGATCCCCCTCTGGGGTATCTATCGGGTCTTGAAAAGGCCATCCCGGCGCTTTTCCAAATCGAAAACCCAAAATACAGTTTCCGGTTTGTTGCATTTTTCAATCAGGATAACTGATTGAAAAATTCTGCTGTCTGCATCCGGGTGGCAGGCTGTTTTTCAACAGACTGCTAGGGATTCCTGACCACATCCAGTATGTGGATTTCACGCCTTGCTTGCATTACCAGGGCATAGCTTACCTTCTGGAAAGTGCGGAATACCATCAGCGTGCCTGCACGTTCTTCAGGCAGTCTCACCGAACTGCTCATGTCGTCGAAGGCGTATGGGTCGCTGATTTCGGAGCCGTGACGGTAAATGGCGAGCACCGTGCCGGGATCGAGGCCGGCGTCACTGCCGCGGTCCAGCACCACCACCTGGTATTGGCCGATCTGCGACATGCCGCCCAGTACCGCGATGATGTCGCCTTTCACAGGTTTCGCGGGGGCGTGTGGTATGAAATTGGGATTGAGCTGCCGGCTGACCACCGGCAAGAAGCGGTCACCGGCCATGGCTTCCTGAACCGTGGCGGTAAGCACCACTTTCTGTGGATCACCCCAGCGTATCACGCTGCCGTCGCCGATATACGTGGCTTGGTAGCCGAGCGTAGCGCCGGTTTTCGGGTCCACGTACTTGCCCCCCAGGCGGTACAGGTTGTAGCGACTGCCCTCGGAAAGCTTGAGACCGCGCGCGTAGGCTTCGCCGCCGGCAGCCACCAGCGGACGTCCGTCCAGCGAGCGCAGCAGATAACCGGAGTCCCTGAGTTCACCCTGGCTCACCACCCGCGTGGCGGACAGGAACTGGCGGATGGAGTGCAGCGGAATTGCCGGGATGGCCTCATTGAGGGGTTGGTAGCGTATTTCAGGTCTGAGCACCTCCACCGGCAGTCGGGATGGCGAGGATGCCGCTTCGTTTACCACCTGGCCATGACGTATCACGCTGAGGGCCGGATGGCCGTTCACATAACCCAGTTTCAGCACATCGCCGGGATAAATGAGGTGCGGGTTGCTGATGGCGGGGTTGGCGTACCAGATATCCGGCCAGCGCCAGGGGTCCCGCAGATAGAGGGAGGCGATGCCCCACAGGGTATCGCCTGATTTCACCACGTAGGTCAGGGGCGCCCGCGGTTGCATGACAGGGGCGGGGGGCGGTGGCGGGATGGCCGGCTGTGCTTGCGGGGCGGGCGTCGAGGGCGGCGGCGGCGCAGCCGGGCTGGGTTGCGGTTTCTTCGGAGCACTGGCGCAGGCGGCAAGCAGAGCCACCAGACACAGGGCCGCGAGGCAGCGGGGCGCGCTATAATCGTTCATCGTGCAATCTCCCACGGACTCCGCCTGACACACCCCCATGTTTCCCAAGGTCCTTCTCGCACTGGCGGCGGGCCTTCAAAACCAGCGGAAGTGCCGGGCAACTTTAATAGCATCATAACTTTAGCAGTATTTTGTGCAAAAGTGCATGAGGAATGAACCGGCCTCCCTTGAAAGACGGGGGTCTGCCCTTATCCGGATAGAGCCATGGCCCTGTTGACCATCCTGCATTACCCTGACCCCCGCCTGCGCATCCACGCCAGACCCATAACGGCGGTAGGCGTCGAAACCCGTCGCCTCATCGCCGACTTGCTGGAAACCATGTATGCGGCACCGGGGATCGGACTGGCTGCCACCCAGGTAGGGCTGGATCAGCGGCTTATCGTGGTGGATGTCTCCGAGAACAACGACGCACCGTGTGCCTTCATCAATCCGGAGATCCTTGCGCGTGACGGCAAAGAGAAGAGTCAGGAAGGCTGTTTATCGGTGCCGGGAGTGTTCGAGGAAGTGGAACGCGCCGAGCGCATCCGTGTACGCGCGCTGGATCGCGACGGCAAGCGTGTGGAATTCGATGCCGATGGCCTGCTGGCGGTGTGCATCCAGCACGAGATTGATCATCTGGACGGCAAATTGTTCGTGGACTACCTTTCGGAACTCAAACGCCTGCGTATCCGCAAGAAACTGGAAAAAGAGCAGCGTGAAACGCACGAGCGTAGTGCTACAGCGGCGCCGGCTATCTGATCCTCTTTCCCACAGTCAATAACAATGTTTTCTTGCAGGCCGCGCAGGCGGTGTGGTTACGAGCGCTGCTGAAAACTGATGTTTGTAACCGCCGATAAAGTTGCAAATATCCCGTTCTGCCTGCGCTTTGTGCTTCAATTACGGGTGGCTGATTCCGGCTTGTCCGCCGACAACGGCCGTGTACACTGCACTTGCCCGGCCACTTCTGTCGCACTGCAACACAGGATTTCCGACTTCTTTAAGAGGTACCCGTGCGCATCGCCTTTGCCGGTACACCCCGCTTTGCCCTGCCGGCGCTGAATGTGCTGGTAAAGGCACGGCATGACATCGTCGGCGTGTGGACGCAGCCTGATCGGCCCGCCGGCCGCGGGCGCAAACTGTCCACTTCAGCCGTGAAACAGCGCGCGCTGGAACTCCGCCTGCCGGTGCATCAGCCGGGGACCTTTAAATCCGTGCGGACACTGGCGGAAATCAAAACCGCCGCCCCCGATGTCATGGTGGTGGCGGCATACGGTTTGTTGCTGCCGTCCGCCGTGCTCGGTATCCCCCGCCACGGCTGTCTGAATATCCATGCGTCGCTGCTGCCGCGCTGGCGCGGTGCCGCGCCCATCCAGCGCGCCATCCTCGCCGGTGATGCGGAAACCGGTGTCACCATCATGCAGATGAACAGCGGTCTGGATACCGGCGACATGTTGGCGGTGCGCCGCACAAAAATCCATGACACCGATACGGCACAGACATTGCACGACAGGCTTGCGTTATCAGGAGCCGACGCCATGCTGGAAGTACTGGCGCAGTTACCCGGTGTACGTCACCTGCCACAGGACCACACGCAAGCCACGTACGCCGCTAAACTTTCCCGCGGGGAAGCGGCACTGGACTGGACGCTGTCGGCCGTGGCGCTCGCCCGGCGGGTGCGTGCCTACAATCCCTGGCCGGTGGCATACGCCCGCTGGCAGGGGAAGGTGCTGCGCATCTGGCGCGCGTGGGCAGTTTCCACGGCCGTTGGCGCCGTTTCCGGCACGGTGATTAACGCGGACCGCAGGGGGATTGATGTAGCCACCGGCGATGGCGTATTGCACATTGACAAGCTGCAACCGGCAGGGGGACGCATCATGTCAGCCGCAGACTTCAATAACGCCCGCAGCCTCGCGGGCACGCGTTTCGATTGATGGCCGCCGCCTCGCTGCGTGCGTTGGCGGCGCAGGTGCTGACCGGTGTATTGCAGGATGGCGCCCATCTGAGCGCCGCATTGCGACAGCGGATGCCGTCCCTGCCGCTGGCCCATGATGCGGCTCTGGTGCAGGAACTTTGTTACGGCACTCTGCGATTCCGGCCACGGCTTGAGTTCTGGCTTTCCAGGCTGCTGCAACAGCCGCTCAAGGCCCGTGATGGCGATATCCATGTGTTGCTGCTCCTGGGCCTTTACCAGCTCGCGGAAATGCGCATACCGGCCCATGCGGCCGTGCAGGAAACCGCGGAAGCCTGCCGGCATCTGCGCAAGGAATGGGCGGTGAAGCTGGTGAATGCGGTGCTGCGCCGTTTCCAGCGTGAACGGGTCCGGCTGCAGGCGGAACTGTCCGGAAATGAGGCGGCGCTGTATGCTCACCCGCGGTGGCTCCTGCAGCGTATCCGTGCCGACTGGCCACGGGACTGGCAGGCGATTCTGCATGCCAACAATTCCCGGCCGCCGTTCAGTCTGCGGATCAATCGTCGCGTCACCACACGCGCCGACCTGTTGGGAGAATTCACCGCGGCGGGCATGGCGGCGCAGCCCGGGGGCTTTTCGGCGGACGCCATCGTGCTCGCGCAGCCGCTGCATGTGGAAATGCTGTCTGGATTTGCCGCCGGAAAATTTTCCGTGCAGGACGAGGCGGCGCAATTGGCTGCGGAGCTGCTGGACGTGGAGGCCGGCATGCGCGTGCTGGATGCCTGTGCGGCGCCGGGCGGCAAGACCTGTCATCTGCTGGAATGCTGCCCCGATACCGGGGAAGTGCTGGCCATAGACAGCGATGCCGAACGCGCGGGAAAAATTCACGAGAATCTGCGGCGTCTGAGATTACTTGCCCGGGTGGTTGTGGCCGATGCCGCCCGGCCTGATACGTGGTGGGACGGCCGTCCTTTCGAGCGCATTCTGCTGGATGCGCCCTGCAGCGCCAGCGGCGTGATCCGCCGCCACCCCGACATAAAGTCACACCGCAGCCCGCAGCAGGTCGCGACGGCGGTGACGCTGCAGGCGCGGCTGCTGGCGGCACTCTGGCCGCTTCTGGCCCGCGGCGGTAAGCTGCTGTATGCCACCTGTTCGGTCTTCAGCGCGGAAAATGCCCGCCAGATGGAGGCCTTCCTCACGCAGCATGTCGAGGCGCGGCCGGTGGAGATTCACGCGGCGTGGGGCGCAGGCGCCGGCCCCGGCCGGCAGATCCTCACCGGGCAGGGCGGCATGGACGGATTCTATTATGCTTGTATGGAAAAAATCTGACGGGCCCCCGGACGCATGATTCGCAGCCCCATCTCTGTTCCAGCTGTATGCCGATTTGCGGCAGCGCTGCTGGCCTGTGCCCTGATCATCGGCAGTTCCGCGCCGGCGGCGCACGCCAACAATGGCCAGGGCGGTTTCGTGATTCGCACCGCTTATACGGAGCTCCTGAATGGCGTCTATTATCTGGATGCCGACGTGAACCTCAACATGAGCGAGGATGCGCTTAACGCGCTGGAGAACGGCGTGCCGCTCACGGTGGAATGGCAGATCGAGGTCATCAAGCACCGACGCTTTATCTGGGACAAGACCGTGGCGGAACTCACGGAGCGTTACCAGATCAGTTATCATCCCCTTACCCGCCGATTTACCATAAAAAACCTGAACAGTGGCGAGCAGCAAAGCTTTGCCAGCTATCGCGATGCCATCACCACTCTGGGAGAGGTAAATGACTTGCCGGTAATTGACGCAAGCCTGCTGGAGCCGCACACGCGCTACATGATCCGCATGCGTGCGGTGCTGGACATAAAGGATTTCCCCGGTCCGCTGAAACTCATTGCTTCGCTGTTCCGGGGCTGGGATCTGTCCAGCGACTGGTACGCCTGGGTGCTCGCCTCATGAGGCGTTACGCCATGCCAATCGTGATCGCTGCCGGCATGATCGTCATGCTGGTGTCGCTCATCCTGCTTTCCAAGAGCACCCAGAATTCCACGGACTTCGATCGCCTGCATGTGGGATTGCTGCTGCTGAACGCCATTGCCGTAGTGGTGCTGCTCATCGTCATCGGTTTCAATCTGTTCAGGCTGATACGACAGTATCAACGCAATGTCACCGGTTCCCGGCTTACCACGCGGCTGGTGACCATGTTCGTCGCGCTCGCAATTGTACCGGTGGTACTGGTGTACTATTTCTCCATCCAGTTCATCAGCCGCGGCATTGATTCCTGGTTTGACGTGCGTGTGGAACGGGCGCTGGGCGATGCGATTGAACTGTCGCGCACGGCACTGCAGTTGCGCGTGCGGGAGTTGCTGGCACGCACACAACACATGGCCACGACCCTGACGGTCAGCAGTCCGGGGGATGTGGCGATGGAGATGGATATCCTGCGTCGCCAGAACGGCGCCACGGAATTGACCCTGTTGAGCGGCATGGACGGTCATATCATCGCTACCAGTGCCGCACAATCCGGCGCGCTGATTCCGGACCTGCCGGGGCAGCAGATGCTGATGCAGGTACGCAGCGGCAGCGCTTATGTCGGCCTGGATCCGGTGGGTGACAACGGCTTGCACATCCGCGCGTTGGTGCCGGTAACCATGGGTGGATTGTGGTGGCGGCCGGAGATCCTGCAGGCCATCTACCCCGTGGCCGACCAGCAGAGCGGGCTCGCCGACCGGGTGCAGGCGGCTTATTCCCATTATCGCGAGCTCACGGTGCTGCGCCGGCCGCTTAAGTACAGCTTCATGCTGACCCTGTCACTGGTGCTGCTGTTATCGGTGCTCATGGCGGTATGGATCGCGTTCGTGGCGGCGCGCAAGCTGGTGGAACCGATCCAGAACCTGGTGGAAGGTACGCGCGCGGTGGCGCGCGGCGATTTCAGCACGCGCCTGCCCATGCCATCACGCGATGAAGTGGGTCATCTGGTGTCATCATTCAACGAAATGACCCAGCGCCTCGCGGTGGCCCAGGAAGCGGCACGCAAGAGCCGCGCTCAAGTCGAGGCGGAACGCAGTTATCTGGGTGCGGTGCTGACCCGCCTGTCTTCAGGCGTGATTTCAGTGGACGCCAATCTGATGCTCAAGACGGCGAACCCCGCCGCCGACGAAATCCTTGGTACGGATCTGCAGCGCCATGTAGGCCGGTCCCTGGTGCCGGTCGCCGGCGATGATTCGCTGTTCGGCCAGTTTGTGGGCGCCTGCCGTGTGCAGCTCAAGGCGCAGGAAACGGAGTGGCGCGAGGAAATGGTGCTGCATGACACCACCGGCCGGCGCATGCTCATCGTGAGCTGTACCACCCTGCCGGGCACCGGCGAAGCCCCGCCGGGACACGTGATTGTATTCGATGATCTCACCGCGCTTATCAAGGCGCAGCGCGATGCCGCCTGGGGTGAAGTGGCGCGTCGCCTGGCACATGAAATCAAGAATCCGCTCACGCCCATCCAGTTGGCTGCCGAGCGTGTACGCCGCAAATATCTCGGCAGACTCAAGGGCGAGGATGCGGACGTGCTGGATCGCGCCACCAACACCATTGTGCAGCAGGTGGAAGCCATGAAATCCATGGTCAATGCCTTCAGCGAATATGCGCGCTCACCGACGCTGGAATTCGCGCCGCTGGATTTGAACGCGCTGGTGCGTGAAGTGGCGGAACTCTACCGTACCCGCGAGATCGGCATGGAAATCCAGCTCAAGCTGGATGAAAACCTGCCGCCGGTACATGCGGATTCCGGTCGCGTGCGGCAGATGCTGCACAATCTCCTCAAGAACTCCCAGGAGGCGCTGGAAGGGCGCAAGCACCCGCAGGTGCAGATCACCACCCATCACTATCGGCGCCGCGGCGAGGAGATGGCGGAGATTGTGGTGGAGGACAATGGCCCCGGTTTCGATACGGAAATTCTCGGCAAGGCCTTTGAGCCCTACGTGACCAGCAAGCCCAAAGGCACCGGACTCGGCCTCGCCATCGTGAAAAAGCTCGCCGAGGAGCACGGTGGCAGCATTCGTGCGCAAAATAGCCCCGGGAGTGGCGGCGCGCAACTCATCATCCGCCTGCCGGTTACCGAGGACGCGCGCACCACCGCGCTGCTCCGTGGCATGCAGCGGTACGCCGGCATTTAGGAGGGAGACGGTATGCGAGCCTCGCAGATTCTTGTGGTGGACGATGAAGCGGATATCCGCGGCATGGTCCAGGAAATCCTCACCGAGGAAGGTTATGAAGTGCTTGTGGCCGGTAATGCGGCGGAAGCGCGCGCGGCGCGTTCCAGGCACGAACCGGACCTGGTGCTGCTGGACATCTGGATGCCGGACACGGACGGCATCAGCCTGCTCAAGGAGTGGAGCCGGGGAGGGCCGCTTTCGTTCCCGGTGGTGATGATGTCGGGCCATGGCACCGTCGAGACCGCCATAGAGGCCACCAAGCTCGGGGCGCTGGATTTTGTGGAGAAACCCCTGTCACTCGCCAAATTGTTGCGCACTGTGGCGCATGCCATCGAAGTGGGACACCAGACGCGCGGCCAGCACGCGGTACTCGGTTCACGGTCGCCGCTGGAGCCCCTGGGCAAGAGCCGCCCCATGCAGGTGTTGCGCGACCAGTGCCGGCGCATGGCGCCCCACGAGGCGTCGGTCCTGCTGGTGGGGGAGGCCGGCAGCGGCCGGGAGAGCATTGCCCGCCATATCCACGCCCTGAGTCCGCGTGCGGCGGGTCCGTTCGTCAATGTGGTACTGGCGGGCCTGCATTCGAGCGAGGCGGAAATACGGTTCTTCGGTCGCGAACAAGATGGGCGTATCGAACCGGGCTGGTTCGACGCGGCGCGCGACGGCAGCCTGTTCTTGAATGAACTCACCGACCTGCATCCCGAAGTGCAGCAGTTACTGTTGAGTGTGCTGGACCGGGGGCGTTTTATGCGGGTCGGTGGGCATGCGCCGGAAACTATTGACGTGCGCGTGATTTCCTCGGCGTTGCCTGAAATCGAGAACTTCACAGCCGACGGCCGCTTCCGCCGCGATCTTTACGCACGCCTGGAAGGCGTGGCGGTACGCGTGCCGCCGCTCAGGGATTACCGTGAAGATGTGCCGGAACTGCTGCGTTATTACACAGATGCGCTCGCGGACAGTGATAACCTCAAATACCGGCGCTTCAGCGTGGCGGCTCAGAATCGTTTGCGCAATTATCCCTGGCCCGGTAATCTTCAGGAGCTCAGAAATATGGTACAGCGTTTCCTGGTGCTGGGCGACGACAGCGAAGTATCCCTGGAAGAAGTGGAAAGCGCGCTTGTGCCCTACAGTGCAGGCGAACCGCTGGTCAAGCAGGATCTCTTGGCTATGCCATTGCGCGAGGCCCGTGAGCAATTCGAGCGCGCCTATCTGGAACAGCAACTGCAATTGTGCGGCGGCAAGGTGGGCAAGCTGGCGGAGCGTGTGGGCATGGAACGCACACACCTTTATCGCAAGCTTAATTCGCTCGGTATTGATTTTCGTCAGTTGGGCACGGATGATCAGGAAAGCTGATTCATGCCGAATCCCGGATTTGCCGGGAGCCGGAATTGTGTCACGCAAGAAAGAAATTGACGACCTGTATTTTCGTTTTCTCAACCTCAAGAGAGCGGTGGAAGATGTCACCCGCCTCAGAACGCTGGATGCCCTGGAGCAGGGAATCCTGACGTACATCGCCAAAGCAGGTCTCGCCGGCAAGATGCTGAATGTGAGCGACCTGATTCACAGCCGTATCGCCTCTCCGGTGACGGTGCACAAACGCCTTGGCAATCTGAAGAAACTCGGCTATATCCGCATCAAACCGCTGCGCGGCCAGTATCCTGCCAAGGCCATCGCGCTCAGTGACAAGACCGTGCGTTTCTTCAATGAATTGTCCCGCGGTATGCTGCAGATTACCCGCTAGCTGTTCCCTTGCGACTCAAGCTGGCCATCATCGTCTGCTCGATAATCATCTGGGTGATGCTGTTCTGGCTGAATGAAGAACTGTTCTCGCATCTGGTGGAGCAGATGGGTGTGAGCTGGATATTCCTGCCTAGCGCGGCACGGCTCCTGCTGGTGCTGCTGTTCGACTGGCCTGCGGTCATCGGCCTGATTCTGGGTTCCTTCCTCACCGGGCTGCAGGTATACAGCCATGATCATGTGCTGCTGGTGGTGGGCGCGATCCTGTCCGGATGCACGCCCTATGCCACTTTGCGGCTGATCGAATCAACCACGTGCGTTGCCGAGAATTTCAGCCACCTCACCGCGGAGAAGCTGTTGTTGTATGCGCTCGCCTTCGCCGTAGTGAACTCCGGTTGTTACCAGGCACCTATCTGCTTTTTGGAGTGGATACCCAGCGCACGGTTTGCCTGGCTTTCTTTGCCATGGTCACAGGGGACTTCCTCGGCTCGCTCATGGTGCTGGGGGCCATCTCGGTCCTGCTGCGGGCGGTACAGCTTGTGCGCCGCACTGACCATCCCAATCCCGGCTGAAGCCCGCCGCCGTTGCTTGTCCGACCTTGTCTCCCGATGCCGGTACTTGCCCCGGCATCCAGGCTTATGTTTATATTTGTTATACACAACAGCGCGTCAGCCCTCGGGACGTGGAGGCGTAAACGCCAAAGGGGCGGGGATGAGGCCGCAGCGGCGGGCGATACCAGGATGGCGAGCCCCCGTATCCGGTGCGGGCCGTACCGGATACGGGGCCCTCAGCCCGCAGGTCATGTGGTGACTGAGCGTAACAAGATTGAACCCACCTTAGTCGGTCTCCATAAACAGCGGGTTGTGTGCAGGTATGCCGCCCGGACATGGCAGCGACCCCGGCTTTCGCGGGGATAACCGTGTCGTAGTCAATTGATGCGGATGACCAGCGGCTCGATGTGATTCTGCGCGAGTTTCGCACGCATGGCGTTCAACTGCTCCAGGTTCTTGATGGGGCCGATGCGCACCCGGTTCCAGGTGCTGCCGTTGTTCACTTTCACCTGCTGGATGCTGGATTCGACACCCAGCAGCGCCAGGTTGGCCTTGAGCCGGTCTGCCTCGGTGTAGTTCTGGAAAGAACCGACCTGCAGAAAATAGGTGCCCGGCTGCTTCACCGGTCCCGGAACATCGCCGGAGCGTACTTCCTTGTCCTGGCTCGGGATGACCACCTGAAAAGACGGCAGCAGCTTGTAGAAATCGAAATGCGGTTCCGTCGCCGTGGCGGTCGCAGGAGCGGCAGTCACGCGCGGTTTTGCCGGGGCTTTCGCCGTCTGGCTTGCGATGGGATGAATGCGCTGCTCCAGTTTCCTCCACCCCCACGGTGTACCCTGGATGATCACCGCCGTCATGATCACGCCGATCATGAACCAGCCCCAGCCGGGGAAGCCATCGGTTTTTTTGCGTGGCTTGTCCTTTGGACGCGGCGTGTGTTTGTAGTCCTTCGCCATTAAAAATAACCCTTTTGTTTCATGGCGAGGCAGAAATCCTGATTTTGAAGTACCGCATTACATGCTTTCGGGCGCCGAGACGCCCAATAGTGTAAGCCCATTCTTCAACACCTGTTGTGTGGCGGCGATGAGCGTAAGGCGTGCGTCGCGCAGCGCCGCATCCTCCGTGATGAAGGTATGGGCGTCGTAATAGGTATGAAAATCGTTGGCCAGGTCGCGCAGGTACTGGGCTATGAGGTGCGGTTCCAGGTTGCGCGCCGCTGTTTCCACCATCTCCGGGAAACGTGACAGGCTCACCAGCAGCGCTTCCTCGTGGCTTTGCGTGAGCCGCGCAAGGTGGGTTTTGCCGTTGCCGGCATCCCATGTGTAGCTTTTCTCCGCCAGTTGCCGGAATACACTGGCAATGCGGGCATGAGCATACTGGATGTAATACACCGGATTATCATTGGTCCGCGCGCGTGCCAGATCAATGTCGAAGGCGAGCTGGGAGTCAGCCTTGCGCGCTATCAGGAAGTAGCGTGTGGCATCGCGCCCGACCTCATCAATGAGATCGCGCAAGGTCACGTAACTGCCGGCGCGCTTGGAGATTTTCACCTCCGTACCGCCACGCATCACCGTCACCATCTGGTGCAACACGTATTCGGGCCAACCCCGAGGGATGCCCATCTCCAAAGCCTGCAGGCCGGCGCGCACGCGGGTGATGGTGGAGTGGTGATCGGCACCCTGCTCATTGATCGCACGGGTGAAACCGCGCTGCCACTTGCTTACGTGATAGGCCACGTCCGGCAGGAAATAGGTATAGCTGCCGTCCGACTTGCGCATCACGCGATCCTTGTCGTCGCCGAAGTCGGTGGTTTTGAGCCATAGCGCGCCATCCTGCTCGTACGTATGGCCGCGATCTATCAGCGCTTTGACGGTTTCTTCCACCTTGTGATCCGTGTACAGCGAGGACTCCAGGTAATAGACATCGAACTCGACGCCGAAGGCGCGCAGATCCAGGTCCTGTTCATGGCGCAGATAGGCCACTGCGAAACGGCGGATGGCGTTGAGATCGTCGCTGTCGGCGCCGGCGGTTACGGCTTTGCCGTCGGCGCGTACGGTTTCCCGCGCCAGGTAGGCGTGCGCCACATCCTTGATGTATTCGCCGCGGTAACCGTCCCTGGGCCAGCGCGGATGGTCCGGCTCCAGGCCCCGGCAGCGTGCCTGCACCGACAGCGCCAGGTTGTCTATCTGCTGGCCGGCGTCGTTGTAGTAAAACTCGCGGGTCACTTGCCAGCCGGTGGCATGCAGCAGGCGGCACAGGCAGTCACCCACGGCGGCGCCGCGGCCGTGGCCCACGTGCAGCGGCCCGGTGGGATTGGCGGATACGAATTCCACCACCGCGCGTGCGTTACCCCCGGTCTCGCTGCAAGCGTAGTGCTCGCCTGCTGCGAGCAGGTTCTTGAGTTCCATGTGATACGCGGACGGTGCGAGAAAGAAATTAATAAAGCCGGGGCCGGCGATCTCAACCCTGGAAACCGGCTCGCACCCGGGCAGTGCCGCCACGATCTGTGCGGCGAGTTCGCGCGGTTTCCTGCCTGCATGTTTGGCGAGCGTCAGCGCAACATTAGTGGCAAAGTCACCGTGGGTGCGGTCGCGGGTGCGTTCCAGCAATGCTCCACCGGGCAGAGCGTCCTTTGGGAACAGATCGCCGGCGAGGCTTGTGAGGGTGGCGCGCAGGATATTTTCAAGCGGCTGTTTCAAGGTGAAATTCCTGCCGGCCGGGGTAAAAACAGGGGCTGAATTCTACCGTCTGCATGCTGCGCATGAAAGCAGCCGCGCGGGTTTTCAGAACATTTCCGCCGGGTCAATGTCCAGCGACCAGCGCACACGGCGCGCTTCTCTGAGCGCGTCCAACGCCGGCAACGTGGTGGCCAGTGCCTGCTGCAACAGCGCCCGCTGCGCGGCCAGCAGCAGCAATTGCGCACGGTAGCGGCCGGCGCGACGTTCCATGGACGCCGCCACCGGGCCCAGCAGCTGGACCTGCCTGCCGCAGGCGGGGGCGAGCCGGTCACGCGCCGCCGCAAGAAAGGCGCGAGGTGCTGCAGCTGCGGGGGCTTCGGCGCGCAGCAGCGCCATGGCGACAAAAGGCGGCAGCCCCGCCAGCCGGCGTTCCGCCAAGAGCGCCGCGGCAAAGCTCGCATAGCCCTCGCGCACCAAGTGGGTGAGCAGCGGATGCTGAGGATGGTGGGTCTGGATCAGCACCTCACCGGGCCGCTCGGCGCGGCCGGCGCGTCCCGCCACCTGGATGATGAGCTGTGCCATACGCTCACTGGCGCGGAAGTCCGCGCCGAACAAGCCCTGGTCGGCATCGAGAATGCCCACCAGCGTCACGTTGGGAAAATCATGGCCTTTGGCCAGCATTTGTGTGCCTATCAGTATCCGGTGTTTACCGCGGCGTACCCCCTCGAAGAACGTTTCCATGCTGCCCTTGTGACGCGTACTGTCGCGGTCAATGCGTACCACGCCCGCCTCCGGGAACAGGCGCGCGAGGGCTTGTTCAACGCGTTCGGTACCCTGACCGAAGGCACCAAAGTCTGTGCTGCCGCACTGCGTGCAGCGCCCGGGCGGCGGTCGTTCTGCGCCACAGTGGTGACATTGCAGGCGGCGGTTGCCGTGCAACGTCATGCGCGCATCGCAGCGGCTGCATTGCGCCGCCTGGCCGCAGTTGTGACACATGAATGTGGGTGCATAGCCGCGGCGGTTGAGGAACAGCAGCACCTGGCCATGCGCATGCAGATGCCGCCGGATGGCGTGCAGCAGCAGATCCGACAGACCTTCATCCAGCGGCCGGCCGCGAATGTCCAGCAGCCGCATGAGCGGATGGCAGGCGCTACCTGCCCGCTCGGGCAAGGTGAGATGCACGTAGCGGTGCTGGGAAACATTGTGCAGGGATTCCAGTGACGGCGTGGCGGAGCCGAGTATCACGGGAATGGCATGGCGCTGCGCGCGTACCACGGCAAGATCCCGCGCCGAATAGCGGAAACCGTCCTGCTGCTTGAAGGAGGTGTCGTGTTCCTCATCCACCACAATCACGCCGGGATGTTTGAGCGGCACGAACACCGCCGAGCGCGTACCGATCACCACCGGCGCCCGGCCGTCGCGGGCCGCCAGCCAGGCGGTCAGCCGCTCGCCTTCATTTAAACCCGAGTGGAACGCGGCTACCCGATCGAAGCGTGCACCAAAGCGCGCAAGCAGTTGCGGTGTGAGACCGATTTCCGGCACCAGCACCAGCGCCTGCAGGCCGGCTTGTACCACGCCGGCGATGACATCGAGATACACCTCGGTTTTGCCGCTGCCGGTGATGCCATCCAGCAGGAACGCGTGAAAGTTTCCCAGCGCCGCGTGGATCTTTTCCACCGCGGCGTATTGTGCCGCATTGAGTGCGACCGGTGTGACGCCGGAGGTATTGCCGTTGCACCCGGGGGCACGGAAAATTTTTATCACCCAGCCGCGTTTCGCGAGCGCGCGCATGGACGCAGCCCAGTTTTCATTCCTGGCATCGAGAACCGGGGCATCGAGGCCGTGGGGGTGTTGTTTGAACAACTGCCAGAGCGCGCGCTGCCGTGGTGCACGCTTGAGCTCGATGATATCCGCCATCGCACCTGACGGCGTGAGTTTCCACACGGCCTCGCCCGGCGGTCCGGCCGTTTTGCCCCGGCGCAGCGCCACCGGCAGCAGTGCCCGCATCACCCCGCCGATGGGATGGCGGTAGTATTCCGCCGCCCAGCGCGCCAGTGCCAGCATGTCCTCCGGGAGGAGCGCGGTTTCATCCAGTACGCGGCGCGCGCGTTTCAGTTTGATCGCCGGGACGTCCGTATGCGCCGCGATTTCCAGCAGCACGCCGATCACATCGCGCTTGCCGAAAGGTACGCGCACGCGCACGCCGGGGCGCAATGTCGCGGCATCCACATCGGCCGGCGGCAGGTAATCGAAGTGCCGGTAAAGCGGCGAGGGCACCGCCACGCGCAGGTAATGCGGTGTAGAGGTCATGACAACGCGCCGCTCTTATCCACAAGTACTGTGGATAAGTTTGTGGATGTCTTGTCAGGAACGACGCCGACTCCGTATGCCGGGTGCGGGGTTTCCGGTATGGGTAATTTTTGCCCGCCGCTGATGGCCATATACATCGTAAAGTGATTGCGTGGTTTGCCGGCGGCTAGCGCGACTTGCCGGCAGACCGGGATGGTGTTGCCGCTGCAGCATTCACACCCGGTGTGGGAGAGCATGATAACCTCTGATGCAGGCGGTGCAGCCGTGGCGCTGGCTCTTTACAGTTGCCGGGGGTCAGTCTGGACAACGCAGCCCAATTGAACACCTTTCTTGCCGGCGTGGAACGACGTGCGTTCCGTATCGCCCAGATGGCGCTGCGCAGCCCGGAAGATGCGCTCGACGCCGTCCAGGAAACCATGCTGCAGCTCGCCCGGCGTTATGCCCAACGTCCGCAAGCCGAATGGCCGCCGCTGTTCTACTGTATCTTGCAGAGCCGCATCCGCGACTGCCAGCGGCGCCGCGCGGTGCGCAACCGTGTCATGAGCTTTTTCGGCGGCCAGCGGGACGCGGAGGATGACCCGCCCGACCCGATCGAGGCGGCCGCGGACCCGGCAGGCCGGGACCCCTCCGAGCAACTGGCCCAGGGGGAAGCCATGCAAGCCCTGGAAACCGCCCTGGACAGCCTGCCGGCGCGTCAACGGGAAGCCTTTGTGCTGCGTATATTGGAAGGGCTGGACGTGGCGGATACGGCTAAAGCCATGGGCTGCTCGGAGGGCAGCGTCAAGACCCATCTCTCGCGGGCGGTGCACAGCCTGCGGGAAACTCTGGGAGAACACTGGGCATGAACAACGATTCTGAAACAGCCTTGCTGCACAAGGCGCACGCGGTCTTCAACGACAGTACCATCGGCCTGCATGCGCGCGTCCTGGCGCGGCTGCGCGAAGCCCGGAAGCGCGCCGTGGCGGAAACGGAGCGCCGCCGGTCTTTCTGGCGCGTGCATTCCTGGGCGTTGCCCACCGGTGCCGTGGCCATCCTGTTCGTGGCGGCGGTGGGCGGCTTGATCTGGTTGAGTCCGGCCTCACAGCCGGCGGTGCCGTTTCTTACCGGCAACGACAATGCGGACATGGCCATCGTGTTGTCCAACGACAACCTTGACATGTACGCCGACATGGATTTCTACCGCTGGCTGGGAGCCCGGCAGCCACAGCCTGCGCCGCAGGGAGCCACCGCAGGCAACAACAATGGCTAAGGTCAAGTCCGCGTGGCTGGCGGCGATGGTGCCGTGGTTTGTCTTGTCCGCGTTCGCCGCCGACCACAGGCCCATGCCGCCGCCCCGCAAGGTGGATATGGCGTTGCTGGAGTTCATCGGCACGTGGCAGACATCCGATGGCCGGTCGGTGGACCCCATGACCTTTGCGCGCATTGATCCGGGCAAACTCGCCGCAGAGAAAGCGCGCCGCGAAGGCAAGCCGTTGCCCGGCAAGACGCCGCCACCGCGCAACTATTCTGACCAGAGAGGCCCCGGCACATGAGACAAAGGTGCATAACGCTGCTCGCAGGCCTGATGTTGGCAGCCGCCAGTACCGTGGTTCTTGCCGATCCATCCGGCAATCCGGCGCCGATTCCCTGGGCCAGCCTGACCCCGCCGCAGCAACAGATTCTGGCGCCACTGCGGGGGAAATGGGCCAGCCTGCCGCCGCAGCGCCAGTTGCGGCTGCAGCGCGGTGCGGATCGCTGGGCGCGGATGACGCCGCAACAGCGTGAGCGCGCACGCCTGCGCCTGCAACATTGGCGCCGTCTTTCTCCCGCGGAGCGTGCACAGATCCGCCGACGTTTTGAGACTTTCCGGAAACTGCCGCCGGCGGAGCAACAACGCATCCGCGAGGAGTTTCGCAGATTCCAGCGGCTGCCGCCGGAAAAGCGCCGTGAACTGCGCGAACGCTGGCGGCGCCTGTCGCCGGAGCAGCGGGAACAATTCCGCCAGCGGCTGCGCATGCGGCTGCGGCGTCCGCCGGGATAAGGCATTACTCTTGAAACACAAGCCTCTTGCTTGGCGAGGGTTTGTCCCTGACACGATTACAGCAGCAGAACTTCATTCCAGCGATTTGATGCCCTGGATCAGCCGCGTCACCGCTTCCTGGCCGTCGCCGTAGAACATGCGCGTGTTATCCATATAAAAGAGCGCGTTCTCGATGCCGGAGAAGCCGCGGCCCTGGCCGCGCTTGATGACGATGACGTTTTTGGCCTTGTCGGCGTTGAGGATCGGCATACCGTAGATGGGACTGTCCTTTTTGTTGCGCGCGTCGGGATTGACCACGTCGTTGGCGCCGATGATGAGTGCCACGTCGGCGGTGGGAAATTCCGGGTTGATCTCGTCCAGATCCGAGATGAGGTCATAGGGCACGCCGGCTTCGGCGAGCAGCACATTCATGTGGCCCGGCATGCGGCCCGCCACCGGATGGATGGCGAATTTCACCGTCACACCGCGGTTTTGCAGGAGCTGCGTCAATTCCCAGACCTTGTGCTGCGCCTGGGCTACGGCCATGCCGTAGCCCGGCACGATGACGACCTTGTTGGCATAGGCCATCATCACGCCCGCGTCCGCGGCCTCGATGGGTTTGAGGCTGCCGCTGATACCTTCGGTGCCGCCGCTGGCGGTTTCGCCGAAGTTGCTGAACAACACATTGGTGATGGAGCGGTTCATGGCTTTCGCCATCAACTGGGTGAGCAGCGTGCCGGCGGCGCCCACCACCATGCCGGCGATGATCATGGCGGCATTGCCCAATACGAAGCCTTCGAAGGCCACGGCAAGACCGGTACAGGCGTTGTAGAGGGAAATCACCACCGGCATGTCGGCGCCGCCGATGGGCAGCGTCACCAGGATGCCGAACAGCAGCGCCAGGGCGAAGAACGGGATGACCACGTACATCGGCGCGACGCCGTGCAGCACGATGATGCCGACGCCCAGTGCCAGGGTGAGGCACAGTACCAGAGCGTTGACGATCTGCTGGCCGCGGTAACGCAGGGATTTCCTGATGAGTCCCTGCAATTTTGCAAAGGCGATCAGGCTGCCGCTGAAGGATACGGCACCGATGATCGCGCCGATCACCGCGAGTATGACCGGCGCCATGCCGAAAGATCGGCCGCGGATCAGTTCTTGGGCGGCAATGGCCGCCGCGGCGCCGCCGCCCATGCCGTTGTAGAGCGCCACCATCTGCGGCATGGCGGTCATGGGTACGCGTCGCCCGCTCCACCACGCCAGCACACCGCCTACGAAGATGGCGACGAGGATGAGGAGATAATTGTGCATCCCCGGCCAGAGGAAGGTGATGAGGCCGGCGATCAGCATGCCGATGCCGGCCCAGACGATGCCGCCGCGCGCCCCTTTGGGTGAGCTCATGCGCTTCAGGCCGATGATGAACAACAGGGCGGCGATGAAGTAGGCCGCCTGGATCAGGTCATCCATCACGGACAGCGATAGCAGCGTATTCATGCGCGCGCGCCTTTTTTCCTGTCCTGACTCGACTTGAACATTTCCAGCATGCGTTCGGTGGAGACATAGCCGCCGACGACATTGCCCGCGGCCAGCAGCACACCGATGAAACCGATGATCTGCTCCGCCGGATTGCCGGCATTGCCCAGTGCCACCATGGCGCCCACCAGCACGATGCCGTGCACGAAGTTGGAGCCGGACATGAGCGGCGTGTGCAGGATCACCGGCACGCGCGAGATCACCTCGTAGCCGGTGAAGGCGGCGAGCATGAAAATATAAAGTGCGATAAAGCCGTTAATCATGTTTTCACCTGCCTGCTTTTATGAAGGCTGGATATGCTGCGTACTGCGTACTGCGTACTGCGTCTAAATCCAAAGTTTTTCTCGCAGCACGCAGCACCCGGCACTTGCCTTTCACCCTTCCACCAGTTTCCGTGTCGGCTCATATTTGATCACGCCGTCATGCGTGACCACGCTCCGGGCATAGACCTCGTCGTTCCAGTCAATGGCGAGCTGCCCGTCTTTCACCAGCGGGGTAAAAAAATTAAGCAGGTTGCGTGCGTACATGTCACTGGCGTGTTCCGCCAGCATGCTCGACAGATTCAGCGGACCCGAGATCAGCACATGACCGTGCGCCGCGTCCTCGCCGGGTCGGGTGAGCTCGCAGTTGCCGCCGGATTCCGCGGCCAAGTCCACGATTACGCTGCCGGGTCTCATGTTTTCCACCATGGCCTGCGTGATAATGCGCGGCGCGGCGCGACCCGGTATCGCCGCGGTAGTGATGACCGCATCCGCCTGTGACACGTGTTTGGCCAGCACCTCCTGTTGCTTTTGTTTCTCTTCCGCGGTGAGCTCGCGCGCGTAACCGCCGGCACCCTCGGCGGATACACCCGTATCCACGAATTTCGCGCCCAGGGATTCCACCTGCTCGCGCGCCGCAGCGCGCACGTCATAGCCTTCCACCATGGCACCCAGGCGTCGCGCGGTGGCGATGGCCTGCAGTCCCGCCACGCCTGCGCCGATGACCAGCACCTTGGCGGGACGGATGGTGCCGGCGGCGGTGGTGAGCATGGGGAAGAAGCGGCCCAGTTTCTCCGCAGCGATGAGCGCGGCTTTGTAGCCCGCCGCCGCAGCCTGGGAGGACAGCGCATCCATGGCCTGGGCGCGGGAGATGCGCGGCACCAGTTCCATGGCAAAACCGGTCACCTTCCGGTCGCGCAGGGCCTTCACCCCATCCAGGTTGCGGTACGGATTCAGGAAGCATACCAGCACGGCACCGGCGCGCATGCGCGCGATGTTTGCCGGCAAGGGAGCCTGCACTTTGAATACCACCTCCGCCTGGGTGGTACCCTCCGCGGCGCTGACGAAGCGCGCATCCGCAAACAGGTTATCCGGAAAGCCGGCGCTGGTGCCGGCGCCGGTTTCTATAAGGAGTTCGGCGCCCAGAGCCTTGAGTTTGGCGGCAACGGGCGGCGAAAGGGCCAGCCGGCGTTCGCCGGCGGCCTGTTCCCGGGGGACGAAGAGTCTGATGGCCATGTTGTTCTCGGTATCTGGCTTAACAGGATGCTGAAAAAGGGCTTTCCTGCCCTTCTTCAGCGTCGCGAATCCGGCGCATGTCCGGATTCGCTCCCGATGAATCAAGCGCTGGTGAGCTTGATTCACGAGTGGGACCTCCCTGTCCCGCCTACCAGGCTGCTTTTCCAGCAGCCTGGTAAGTCGCCGCGCGGCGTCCGGCGCGGTCCGGCGGAATCTGGTGACCGCAGGAAGTGTAAACGCCAACCCTGATTTTTGCCACTCGGGACGGAGTACGATATGCCATCGGAACGGGTTAGCGTTGCTTTTTAAGGTGATTTCTGCAATAACATGCGCCGCTTACAGGCGATGTGGATATCTCCGTGTACGACCTCTCACAAGAAGTGTTGCGCACCGACGCGGCCGGCATGCCGCTCGAGTGGATCGGTTACGAGGACGCTGTCAGGCTGTATTACCTCGAACAGGTGGCCTACGGCTGCGGCATCCTGCTGTATCGCCTGCACGGCGGTATTTCCGCCAAAACCGGCCGGCAGAGCATGATCGAGGTCAATTCCATCATCGCCACCTACGGCAACAACCATGCTCTGGCCAAGGCGCGCGAGCACTACGTGCCGCCGCTCAATAATCACACCCTGTTCAAGCGCGATGCTCACCTGTGCATGTACTGCGGCAACCGCTTTTCAAGCAGCGAGCTTTCGCGCGAGCATGTAACCCCCCTGAGCCGGGGCGGCACCGACAACTGGAACAACGTGGTGGCGGCCTGCAAGCGCTGCAACAATCACAAGGCCGGACGCACGCCGGAGGAATCCGGCATGCAGTTGCTGGCGGTGCCGTTCACGCCCAATTACGCCGAGTACATCTTCCTCAAGGGCCGGCGCATCCTGGCCGACCAGATGGAATTCCTGCTGGCGCATTTCCCGCGCAGCAGCCCGCTGCACAAGCGCCTCTCGCAGATGCTGGCCTGAACGTTTCCCGGAGGGCATTGATGAGCGGGCGCGGTGCTGCGCCCGTTTTCATTTAAGCTGCCCGCATGCTGTCCGCAGAATTCCGCAAAGCCGTGGAAAACGCGTTGGCCCTGCACCATCCCGGACCGTTCGATTGGCGGCCGGCCGGCCGGGGAGTGGGTGGCGATACCTGGCGCGTGCAGGCAGCGGATGCCGCAGGGTTCTTGAAGATTGCGGATGAGCCGCAGCGGCTGGTGATGGAAGCAGAGGGCTTGCTGGCCCTGGCCGAGTGCGGCGCGGTGCGCGTGCCGCAGGTACTGGCGACGGGCGAAGCGGGCGGCACGGGGTTCCTGCTCATGGAGTGGCTGGAGCTTGGCCGCAAAACGCAACCGGCGGCGGCCCGGCTCGGGGAACAACTGGCGCGTCAGCATCGGTGCCCCGGTGAACAGTTCGGCTGGCGGCGGCACAACTTCATCGGCGCCACGCCGCAGTTCAACACGCAATCGGATGACTGGCTGAAGTTCTTTCGCGAGCAGCGCCTGGGATTCCAGTTGCGGCTGGCGGCGGAAAACGGCTATCGCGATGGCTTGCAGGAACGGGGCGCACGCTTGCTGGAATCGCTGCCGATGTTTTTTGCCGGCTACGCGCCCCAGCCCTCATTGCTGCACGGAGACCTGTGGGGAGGTAACTGGGGTGTGTTGGAAACCGGTGAGCCGGTGATCTTCGATCCAGCGGTGTATTACGGCGAGCGGGAAGCGGATTTGGCCATGACCGAACTGTTCGGCGGCTTTCCGCCGGAGTTTTATTCCGCCTACGATGCCCAGTGGCCGCGCGATCCCGGCTACCGCGTGCGCCGCGATCTCTACAATCTTTATCACGCGCTCAATCACCTGAACCTATTCGGTACGGGTTATCTTGCCCAGGCGCAGCAACTCGTGGAGCGGCTGCTGGCGCAGGTCCGTTGAGGGTCCCGGTATCGCCGGCAGGCTGGAATTGACCTAATTTGCGGGGCTCTGTTACTTAAGCACGGCCAACCAAGAGGAGTAGCCGGTGCAAGGCAAGCTTTTCAGCCAGGATTTTCTCCAGGAAGGCATCCAGCAAACCTCGGCATGAGTAAAGGTTACCGATACCGAGAGGGCCGCATTTCGCAACAAGGCGAAAAGACTTTTGCTGCCGTGGCTGCCGGCGATCTCACCACGAAAGTTCAAGTCTGATTCCCGTGCAGCCTGGACTGGCCTGCGATGCCGCTTTGGGAGCACAATAACGCCGGTTCAGGAGGCTGCCATGTTATTTCACGTCAAGATTCAGCAGGCCGAGGATGGCTGGTTTGTGGCCGAAGTGCCGGCCTTGCCGGGCTGCGTTTCCCAGGGTCAGGATCAGAAAGAGGCGTTGGAAAACGTCAAGGAAGCGATTACCGCCTGGCTTTGGGCCGAGGATCAGAAGGCATTGCAGGCCCATCCGGTCAAACCCGGTGAGCAGCCGGTGGTGGTCGCCGTTTAGTAATGACTCGCTTGGGGAATATTTCCGGCAAGGAAGCCGTCAAGGCGTTTGCCAAAGCCGGCTGGCTTGCCGCGGGACAGGTGGGCAGCCATCTGGTGCTGACAAAGCCCGGGGTGCGGGTCAATCTGTCCATTCCGCAGCACAGGGAGCTTTCCGTGGGGACGCTGCGTGCGCTGATTCGCAGTGCCGGCATGAGCGTCGAGGAATTTCTCAAACTTCTTTGAAGTCCCCGCACGGACGACGTTTTATTCAGCCTATCACGCCGTGTGGCCTCTGGATGACGGCTACCGCGTGCGCCGCGATCTCTACAATCTTTATCACCTGCTCAATCACCTGAACCTGTTCGGTACGGGTTATCTTGCCCAGGCGACGGGAATGCTAATGCGGTTGTTGTCCTTGATTGGCTGATTCCTGCACCGATGCGGCGCGCGGCGTATTCAGCAGCGTCAGAATGCCGCTCAGGATCGCGCCGGGTGAAGGCGGACAACCCGGCACTGTCACGTCCACCGGGATGACATCGGACACGGCGCCGGCGCTGGCATAACCGCAGCCGAACAGGCCGCCGTTGCAGCCGCAATCCCCCAGGGCCACGACCCACTTGGGCTCCGGCACCGCCTCGTAGGTGCGCCGCAGCGCGTCCTGCATGTGCCGCGACACCGGGCCGGTCACCAGCAGCAGGTCCGCGTGCCGCGGGCTGGCGACGAATTTGATGCCGTATCCTTCCAGGTTGTAATAGGGATTGTTGAGCGCGTGGATTTCCAGTTCGCAACCGTTGCAGGATCCGGCATCCACGTGGCGGATGCACAATGCGCGGCCGTAGATGCGGCGAATCTTTTCCTGCAGTGCATCCCGCTCGCCCCGTTCCGCGGCGGTCAATGAGACGGGCTCGGAGATGATGCCGATGCGGGCGATTTGTTTCAGGGTACGCAGCATGGACGGCTCCGCGTCACAGATCCTGTCCGCTGTAGGACAGGTTGAAGGATTTATTGATGAGCGGAAAATCCGCCACGATGTTTCCGATCACCGCGTGTTCTATCACCGGCCAGTTCTGCCAAGAAGGATCATGTGGATGACAGCGGCGGATGCTGCCGTCGGCACCGGGCTCCAGGGCGACCAGCACCGGGCCGCGCCAGCCTTCGATCCAGCCGATACCCAGCCGTCCAGCGGGCGGCGGCATGGATCCCCGCACGTCACCACCAGGCAGATTTTCCAGCAGCACCTGACACAAACGCAGCGATTCCAGGGTTTCCTCGAAGCGCACTGCCACCCGCGCGGCCACGTCGCCCTGCAGCCGGCCCGCCATGTGCACGGCCAGGGCGTCGTACGGCGCATGGGCATGGTCGCAGCGCAGGTCCCAGGATTGGCCGCTGGCGCGGCCTGAAAGACCGATGAGCCCGAGTCTTCTGGCGAGGGCCGGTGGCACGCAGCCGGCGCCGGTGAAGCGGTCCTGGAGACCGGTGTGATCATCGTAGATATCACGCAGCACGCCGAGTTCCGCCGTCAGGGGCGGCAGCGCATCGAGCAAATCGCGGCGCTGCGCCGCATCGAGATCGCAGCGGGTTCCTCCCGGCACAAGGGCATCCATGAGGTAGCGCGCGCCGAAGGCGCGCTGATTGGTGCGCAGCCAATCTTCCTTGAGGCGCGAGAATTGGGCGAGGCCCACCGCGAAGCCCGCGTCGTTGCCAAGCGCCCCCAGGTCGCCGAGATGATTGGCGATGCGCTCGCGCTCCAGACAAAGGGCCCGCAGCCACAGTGCCCGCAGCGGCGGCGTGACTCCGCAAAGCCCTTCGAGCGCCATGCAATAGGCCCAGGAAAAGGCCACGGCGGAGTCGCCCGAGACGCGCGCCGCGAGCCGCTGTCCGTCCATGAGCGGCAGGGTTTCGAAACGTTTTTCGATGCCCTTGTGCGCGTATCCGAAGCGTTCTTCCAGCCGCAACACCTTTTCACCGACCACAGAGAAGCAGAAGTGGCCGGGCTCGATGGTGCCGGCGTGCACCGGCCCCACGGCGATTTCATGTACCCCGTTCCCCGTTACCCGCACAAACGGATAATCCTCCGCCGTCGGGGGCTCGGAGCCGGCGTAGTCGCGTCGCAAGGGAAAGCAGTCAGCGGGCCAGCTCCCGTGTCGTAACCAGGGACGCGTATCGCCCTCCTGTGGACGCAAACCCAGGAGGTCGTGGACGGCGCGCTGCATGCGGTCCGCGGCGGGAAAGGTATCCGCGACATTTGGAAAGCAGAGTTGCGCGGCGTCCACGGGAAGTTCCAGCAGCAGCAAACCCGCATCATCTTGCAGCGCGACGCGCAGCAGGTATCCGCCTTCCCGGTCACGTTCATCGCATCCCCACAGGGCGTGCAGCAAGCCGCCGGATTCGTGCACCGCCGTGCAGATGCCGCGCAGCGTCTCGCCGTTCACGGTCGCACGCCGCACGGGAACCGCGCCCGGCAGGGTTTCGGGATTCAGGGCGAAGCGCGTGTAATCCATGGCCGACTATCCGATCAAGCGCGCGGCCTCGCGGTACCAGGCCGCGAGATGGGGCGGAATGTAGAGGCCGAGCGCCAGCACCAGGGCAAGTTGCGCGAACACCGGCACCAGGACCGGCGGATGGGGCAGGCGCGGCAGGCGGGTTTCACCGAAGACCATGGCCTGCACGCGCGAAAAGATTGCGCCGAAGGCGACTCCAAGACCGAGCAGCAGGATCGGAGTGGCCCAGGGATGGTCGCGCATGGCGGTGATGAGGATCAGGAACTCGCTGGTGAACACGCCGAACGGTGGCATTCCCAGGATCGCGAGCGTACCGAGCATCAGCCCCCAGCCCACCGTAGGGTTGATGGTGATGAGGCCGCGGATTTTGTCCATGACCTGGGTGCCCGCCTGCTGGGTGGCGTGGCCTACCGTGAAGAACAGAGAGGATTTGGTGAGGGAGTGCACCGTCATGTGCAACAGGGCCGCGAAGTTCGCCACCGGCCCGCCCATGCCGAAAGCGAAGGTGGCGAGGCCCATGTGTTCGATGGAGGAATAGGCGAACAGCCGCTTGATGTCTTTCTGGCGCCACAGCAGGAACGCGGCCAGTACCAGCGACAGCAGGCCGAAGCCCATCATCAGGTTTCCGGCCAGATCCGAGCGCACCGAACCCTGCACCAGTACCTTGCAGCGCACCACCGCGTACAGGGCCACGTTGAGCAACAGACCCGAGAGCACCGCGGATACCGGGGTCGGACCCTCGGCGTGGGCGTCCGGCAGCCAGTTATGCAGCGGCGCGAGGCCCACCTTGGTGCCGTAACCCACCAGCATGAACACGAAGGCGAGTGACAGCACCGTCGGTTCCAGTCGACCTTTGACCTCGTTCAGATGGGTCCACAGCAGCGCTGTGGAGCCCGCGTTGCCGAGCACCTTCTCCGCCGCGAAATATAAAAGTATGGTGCCGAATAATGCCTGGGCGAGACCGACGCCGCAGAGGATGAAATACTTCCACGCCGCTTCGATGCTTGCCGGAGTGCGGTACAGCGACACCAGCAGCACGGTGGTGAGGGTGGCCGCTTCCATGGCCACCCACAGGATGCCCATGTTATTGGTGGTGAGCGCCAACAGCATGGTGAACATGAACAACTGGAACATGCTGTGGTAGAGACGCAGTTGGCGGCGATTGAGTCGCCCGTGATGCTCCTCGGTGCGCAGGTAAGGGCGCGAAAACAGCGAGGTCGTGAGCCCGATAAAAGCGGTCAAGATCACCAGGAAGACGTTGAACGGATCAATGAAGAATTGTTCGTGCCATACCAGCATCGGTCCGTGCGCGATTACGTGCGCGGTGAGCCATACACCGGCCGCGAAGGTGCCTGCGCTCATCAGCACGTTCGCCTCAGGCGTCCATGCGCGCCGGCCGATCAATGCCAGCAGCAGACTGCCGAGCAGCGGCAGACCGAGAAGCAGGAGAAGTTCCATGTCAGTCCTCTTTGAGCGATTCCATGTTGTGCAGATCGAGACTGTCGAACTGCTCGCGAATGTGGAAGAAAAAGATGCCGAGGATCACCATGCTCACGAGCACATCCAGGGCCACGCCCAATTCCACTACCATGGGCATACCGTAAGTGGCGCTGGTGGCCGCGAAGAACAGCCCGTTCTCCATGGCGAGGAAGCCGATGACCTGGGTCACCGCCTTGCGGCGTGTGATCATCATGAGGAAAGACAGCATCACGACGGCGAGCGCGATGCCGAGGGTGCCGCGCGTGACGGTGTTGGCGAGCTGTGAAATCGGCTGTGCCAGCGTGAAGGCGAAGATCACCAGCAGCAGCCCCACCAGCATGGTGGTGGGCGTATTCAGCAGCGTTTCGCTCTCCCATTGAGCGCCCAGGCGGCGAATCAGGCGATGCAGGATCAGCGGCAGCAGGATCACCTTGAGGATCAGCGTCAGGGCCGCGGAATAGTAGAGGTGCGGCTGGCCGGTGCTCCACGCCACCACGATGATGGAAATGAACAGCGTGCCCCCCTGCATGGCGAACAGATCCACGAGAGTCAGCACGCGCCGTTGTGACAGCATGGCGAAGGACAGCAGCAGCAGCAGCGCGGCGCACAGATTGATCAGTTGCGAAGAGAACGCGGGGGTGGTCACGGTGTCAGCTTCCCAGCAACAGGTGCACCAGCAGTCCCAGCACTGCCAGCAGGAACGCCGTCGCCAGGAATTCGGGCGCGCGGAAGATGCGCAACTTTGCGTTCAGGCTTTCGATCAGGGCGAGGCCAAAGCCGGCGACCAGGAGTTTGAGGCCGGTAATCGGTATGGCCAGCAGCAGATCCCCGGGACTATGCGTGCCTGCCGCCAGCCCCCACGGCAAGAACAGGGCCAGACCAATGCAGGTGTAGTTGAAAAGCTTGAGCGCCACGGACCATTCGATGAGTGCCAGATGCCGCGCCGAGTATTCCAGCACCGTGGCTTCGTGGATCATGGTGAGTTCCAGGTGGGTGGCGGGGTTATCCACCGGGATGCGGGCGTTTTCCGCCAGCAGCACCATCAGGAATGCGACACCGGCAAAGGCCAGACTCGGGTAAATCGCAAGACGGCCGTGCGCGAGCGTCTCGACGATGGTAGGCAGCGAGGTGCTGTGGGAGATCAGCGAGGCGGTGAAGAACACCATCAGCAGGGCCGGTTCGGCGAGAAACCCCACCAGCATTTCGCGGCGCGCCCCCATGGAGCCGAAGGCCGTGCCGATATCCATGGCGGCGAGCGCCAGAAACACCCGCGCCGTGGCGAACAGGCCCACGAGTGCGATGGTATCGGCCGCGACCGCGAACGGCAGGCCGGTCCACAGGGAAGGGATGATGGCTGCCGCCAGGCACATGGAGGCGAACTGCACGTAAGGCACGAGCCGGAAAAGCGGCGAGGCATGCGCGGCGATCACCGCATCCTTGTGGAACAGCTTGCGTATCTGCCGATAGGGTTGCAGCATGCCCGCACCGCGCCGGTTCTGCAGCCAGGACCGGCATTGATTGACCCAACCCATGAGTAACGGAGCCGCGATTACCGCGAGGATGACCTCGGTAAGCTGCGTAATGAGCGTCGTAATGTTCACAGCACGAAGGCCAACAAGGCAATTAGGGTGAGGAAGCTGTAGAGGAGGTACACGGAAATGCGGCCCTGCTGGACCGCGCCCGCCAGACTGGAAATGCGCCGCACCAGGCCGGCGATCGGCGCGTACAGCGCGTACCAGAAATGGTCTTCCACCCGCACGCGGTAATGGGGAGAGGTATCAAATGGTGAAGGCAGCGCACGCTGTATTCGGAAGAACGGCTCGAAAATCTGGCGGATCGGCTGACCGAAACCCTCGGCCGTATCCTGCATGCGCGGCGTCAGCAGCGGAAAACCGCATCCCCAGGGAGCCGCTTTGCGGATCCTGCCGTGGTAGAACAGGCGTACGCCGAGTACCACTGCGGCCACCAGCACCACGGTGCTCAACATGAACACCACCGGACTATACGAAGCCCGCTCGGGTGCAATGGGCGTGAGCAGCCACCAGTGCTGTAATTGAGTGCCGAGCGATGCCCCCAGCAGTCCCCGGCTGACGTTATTCAGCAGAGCCAGCAGCGGTACGGGGAAGATGCCGAGCAGCACACACCCCGCTGCCAGCCACAATAAACCAATCCGCTCCAGGCGTCCGCAGTCCTGTGCTTCGCGCGCGGCGCGCTCGCGCGGCTGACCCAGGAAAATCACACCGTAGAACTTGACCATCACATAGGCGGCGAGCGCGGCCACCAGTGCCAGCGCTGCGGCCCCCATGGGCAGAAGCATGTTGACGTAGCTGTGCGGCAGGTCTGGTGTGAAGAGGAAGGCCTGCAGCAGCAGCCACTCCGAAACGAAACCGTTCAGGGGCGGCAGACCGGCGATGGCGAGTGTGCCCACCAGCGCCAGCCACGCCACCCACGGCATGCGGTGAATCAGGCCGCCCAACTTGCCAAGACTGCGTTCCCTGGTGGCGTGCAGCACCGAGCCGGTACTGAGAAACAGCAGGCTTTTGGAGAGTGCATGATTGAGGCAGTGATACAGCGTGGCCGCCAGGGCCAGCGCCGCGAGTAATGACATGTGGAATGCGTGGAAAATGATGCTCAGGCCGACACCCAGGAAGAGGATACCGATGTTCTCGATGGAGGAATACGCCAGCAGGCGCTTCATGTCGGTCTGCACGGCGGCGAACACCGCGCCGAAGAGCGACGTGAACAGGCCCAGCCCGAGCGTCACCAGCCCCCACCACCACAGTTGCACGTGCAGCAAATCGAAAGTGACGCGCAGCACCCCGTACACGGCGATCTCCAGCATCACGCCACTCATGAGCGCGGAAACCGGCGAGGGTGCGGCAGGATGGGCTTCGGGCAGCCACACGTGCAGGGGCACCAGCCCCGCCTTGGCGCCGAATCCGAACAGCGCCAGGAAGAATGCGGTGCTCGCCCAGACGGGAGTGAGCTGTGCCGCGCGCATGGCATCGAAGGTGAATTGCCAGTTGCCTGCCTGCATCACACCAAAGCACAACAGAATGCCGATGGCACCCAGGTGTGCAATCAGCAGGTAAATAAAGCCCGCACGGCGGATTTCCGGCAAGCGGTGCTGGGTGGTGACCAGAAAATAGGATGACAGCGCCATGGTTTCCCAGGCCACCAGGAACAGGTAGGCATCGTCGGCTATTACGACCACGGCCATACTGGCCAGGAAAACGTGGTATTGCAGGCACAGCAATCCCGGCGCCGTGCCTTCTCCGGCGCGGAAATAGCCGGCGGAAAAGACGCCGATACCGGTCGAGGTGAAGCCGATGAGCAGCAGGAAAAACCGTGCCAGGGCGTCCAGACGGATGTGGAAGGCAAGCTGCGCCAGACCGAGCGGCAGCGTCAGGCTCTCCGTGGGCGCGCCGAGGCTGGCGAGTGCCACCAAACCGAGCGCAAGGCCGGCAAGCGCTCCCAGGGGGAACAGTGTCCGCCCCACCCACAGAACGCTCCGCCCTCGCACCAGTCCCAGCAGCCCGATGGCCACCCATGCCACCGGTACCAGCAGGGTGGCATAGAGCAGGGGGTTTGGGTCTGCCATGGCGCCGAGTCACCCGCTTACGAACCGGACCCGCAGGCGGAAGCGCTCAACTGTGATGCCACTTCGCGATGGGTTTCCCCATCCGTCCTGCGCGAGTGCATCCCGGTCTCACAGCTTGACATACGTGTGTTAGGTTATCATTCTAGGAACAGATAATGCAAATGGAGCACACATACCATGGCGATGGAAAACCGTACCGCCCGGTTGACGATTCTGGTGGATCCCGAGAAGAAAACCGTCTTCGAACGGCTGTGCGCCGAAGAGGACGTCACCCCGTCGCAAATGTTGCGCAAGCTCATCCGCGAGTACATTGAACGCCGGCTGGGCCGGCCGTGGAAGCCGGGCGCATCCGGTGAGCGGCACAAATAGGATTCAGGCCCCGGCGTCGTGCACGTGCAAATGCGTGCGCATGGATTGAAAGCCTCGGAAGGGCGCCAGCCGCTTGCATGGGGCGGGTGTAAGGTCCGCTCAGCGCCCCTCGCCGAGCAGGCGGACCAGTTGCTCGAACGGCACCGGCGGGCTGAACAAGTAGCCCTGTATTTCATCGCATTTGAGCAGGCGCAGCAGCTTCAGTTGCTCCTCGGAATCCACGCCTTCCGCCACCACCCGCATGTTGAGAGCATGCGCCAGGGTGATGATGGTGGAGACCACCGCCATGTCCTCGGCGCTGTTTGCCATGTTTACAATGAAGGAGCGGTCAATCTTGAGCGTGGTGATCGGCAGGCGCGACAGCAGGCTCAGCGAAGAATAGCCGGTTCCGAAGTCGTCAATCGCGATATTGACCCCCATGGCGCGGATGGCGCGCAGTTTGGCGACGGCCTCGTCCGCCCTGCCCATGATCATGCTTTCGGTGATTTCCAGATCCAGCAGTTCTTTCAGGTCAGCATGATGCGCCAGCCGTTCACGCACCGTTTCGATGAAATCCGCCTGCCGCAATTGCAGGGTGGAGACATTGACGGCGATACGCAGGCTGGCGAAACCCCGTGATCGCAGGGTCGCCATGTCCCGCAGGGCTTGTTCTATCACCCATTTCCCCACATCAATGATGAGTCCGGTCTCTTCCAGCAGCGGGATGAATTCCCCCGGGCTGACGAGCTGACCGTCGGCAGTGCGCCAGCGGATCAGCCCCTCCGCACCGGTGACTTTGCCCGTATCCGCAGCCACCTTCGGCTGGTAATAGAGCAGGAATTGTTTTTCTCTGACGGCGTTGCGCAATCGGTTTTCCAGAGCGAGTTTGTGCGCCACGCTGGCGTTCATGGAGCGGTCGTAGAACAGATAGCGGCCGCCTTCCTCACCCGCCCGGCGCATCGCCGCGTCGGCGTTGACGAGCAGGGTATCGGCATTCTGTCCGTCCGCCGGTGCCAGCGCGATACCCGCGCGGGCCGAGATATGCAGTGTGGTGTCCTGCAGCGTCATCGGCTCGGAAAGGGCCGCGAGCACCTGGTTTTCCACCAGACGCGCCGCGAACTGCGGCTCATCAATGAGCGACGCCACGATGGCGAATTGATCGGCGCCGATGCGCGCGATGCCCAGAATATCCTCGACCTTGTCGCGCAGGCGCCGCGCCACTTCCCGCAGCACGGCGTCACCGGCGTGCCGGCCGAGCGACTCGTTGATCTGGCTGAAGCGTTCCAGGTTGATGGTCACGAGCGGCAGCAGGCGGCGTTCCTGGACGGCGATCCCCAGGTATTCGTGCAGGCGCTTGCAAAGAGCCGCGCGGTTGAGAAGCCCGGTGAGCGCGTCATTGTTGGCCAGATACTCAAGCTGGATGGACTTCTCGATGTGCTCCAGCGCATAGCCGATATCGGCGGCGAGCCCGTGCAGCAGTTGCGCTTCTTCGTCGCTGAAGGAGTCGCGTTCCCCGGCATATAACAGCAGCGCCGCCATGACCTCGTCTTCGACCGTGATGGGGAGTACCGCGAAGGACAAAAAGCCGCGGCTCAGGGCCTCCTCCCTCATCGGCATCTGCCCGTCGCCCTGAATATCGTTGCAGAAGTAGGCCTTGTTCTTAAGCACCACGTCCCAGGCCGCCTGGTGCCGAGTGCTGTGCCGGGGTGTGCCGAAACGCATGCGCAGGTAATCGTCCCCCGTTCCCGCCCAACTCACGGGCACAAACCGATGGTCCTCGATATTGAGGATGCCGATGCAGGCGAGACGGAAGCCGCCCGTTTCCGTGAGCATGCGGCAGCATTCCGTCAGCAGATTACTGCGATCATGGGTGCGCACAATGATAGCGTTGATACCGCTCAGCACCGCGTGGATGCGGCTGAGCCGCAGGATATGTTCTTCCTGCTGCTTGCGCAGGGTGATATCGCTGGTGATGCCGTCAATGCGGGTAATGTCGCCGTGCTCGGCGCGGTGGACCCGTGCCCAGTCCCGCACCCAGACCACGGTCCCGTCCGGGCGCAGGATGCGGTATTCCGAGTTGAAGGTTCCTTGTGTGTACACCGTTTTCCAGGCCTCGGTCACCCGCGCCTGATCATCCGGGTGGATTACCTCACGCCACAGATTCGGGTTTTTTATGAACTCGGAGGCGGAGCGCGCGTAAATCTGTTCCATGGCCCGGTTGACGTACAGGGAATGCTCGCCCGGTACCGCTACGGACCACACTGCGTCGTGCAGCGAGGTCAGGATGCTTTCCAGGCGTTCCCGGGTCTCACGCAATTCGCGTTCCGCCGCCCGTCGCGCCTGCCGTTCCCGGGTTTCCTTGAGGGCGCGTTCCACCGCCGCGGGCAGGCGCGCCAGATGTTCCTTGAGCACGTAATCGGTGGCACCGTCCTTGATGGCGTCAATGGCGCGCTCCTCGCCGATGGTGCCGGAAACGAAAATGAAGGGGATGTCCGGGCACTGTTCCCGGACGATGTGCAGCGCATCCAGCCCAGTCATCCCCGGCATGGAAAAATCGGAGAGGATCACATCGGGCTTCAAATCACGCAACTGCCGGCGCAGATCCTCCGCGTTATCCACGCGCACGGAGCGCACGGCAACGCCGCTGGTGGCGATGGCCCGTATCGCGAGCTCCGCGTCTGCCGGCAGATCCTCCACGATCAGGATCTTGAGGGGATCGTTCTTCTGTCCAAGCATCGCCAGAACCGTCCTCATGCCGGGGTCTTATTGCTGATCATCCAGTAGAGGCCGATTTCCTCCACCATGTCGGCGAACTTGTCGAAGTCCACAGGCTTGACCACGAAACTGTTGACGCCGATTTGATAGCTGCGTACCAGATCGGTCTCCTCGCTGGAGGAGGTCATGATGACCACCGGAATGGTCTTCATGCGCTCGTCCGTTTTGAGTTCCTTGAGCACGTCTATGCCGTCCATCCTGGGCATTTTCAGGTCCAGCAGGATCAGTTTCGGCATGCCGTTAGTACGGCCGGCGTAGGTTTCGCGGCAGTGGAGGAAATCCAGCGCCTCGGCGCCGTCCTTGACCCACACAATGTGGTTGGCGATGTGTTTCGCCTTGAGAGTGCGGAGCGTCAGTTCCGCATCCGTTGGATTGTCCTCGGCATAGAGGATTTCGACGTGCTGGTATTCGCTCATGTCGGCAGATCCTTGTTTGGCAGGGAAAAGAAAAAGCTCGCGCCTTCGCCAAGTTTGCTTTCCGCCCATACCCGCCCGCCGTGCTTGACAACGACGCGCTTCACGATGGCGAGCCCCACGCCGGTACCGGGGAACTGTTCCGGGCCGTGCAAACGCTGGAATACACCGAACAGCTTGTCGGAATAGCGCATGTCGAATCCTACGCCGTTGTCCCGCACATGATAGACGCATTCATCGCCGTCAATGCGGCCCCCGACGGAAATGCGCGGCTGTGGGGCTTTACTGCTGTATTTCACGGCGTTGGCCAGCAGATTGAGCCACACCTGTTTGAGCAGCGCGCGGTCGCCCCAGGCATTTGGCAGGGATGCAATGTCCACCTCTGGCCGGGGGGTCTCGGTGCCGGCTAATACTTCGGAGAGCGCTTCTTCCACCACGCCGCGCGTGTCGAAAGCGGCCCCCTGGACAGGTTTGCGACCCAGTCGCGAGAAGGTGAGCAGATCATCAATAAGCGCGCCCATCTTGCGGCTGTTATCGCGTACCACGGTAAGCAACCGCAAACCCTCCGCATCCAGGCGTGCGCGGTATTCCTGCTCGAGCAGGCGCGAAAAACCGTCCACCGCGCGCAACGGCGCGCGCAGGTCGTGCGAGACCGAGTAGCTGAAGGCTTCCAGTTCCTGGTTGACGGTTTCAAGCTCGACCGCCCGCTGCTCCAGGTGTTCATTCAGCTCCCGGATCTGTCTCTCAGACTCACGTCGTAGAGTCATGTCGCGCACGATGCCGGTGAGAAAAACCTCCCCCTCCACCCGCCAGCTTGCCAGGGACAGTTCGAGCGGAAATTCGGAACCCTGCTTGCGTTTGCCGGTCAACTCGACCGTTTTGCCCACTACGCGGGCCTCGCCGGTGGCGAGAAATCGCCTGAATCCTTCCTCGTGCGCGTGATGAAAGCGGCCGGGCATGAGCAGCGTGATGGGTTTGCCGAGTACTTCCCGGGCGGCATAGCCGAAGATGCGTTCCGCCGCCGGATTGAAATAGAGAATATTCCCATGGCTGTCGGCGCTGATGACGGCATCGTTGGCGGTATCGGCCACTGCGCGGAAACGCATTTCATTGGCACGCAATTCCTGCTCCGCCTGCTTGCGCCAGGTAATGTCGCGGATTTCGCTGAACACCAGCATGCCATCGCTGGTAGAGATGGGGCTCAAGCTGATGTCCGCCGGAAATTCGCTGCCGTCCTTGCGGCGTGCGAAGAGTTCAAGCCCTATGTCCATCATTCGCGTCCGCGGCGCGGCGATGTAATCTGCACGGTGACGCCGGTGCCGGTCGTGAAAACGCTCCGGTACCAGCGTATCAATGGACTGCCCTATCAATTCCTGCCGCGCATAACCAAATGATTTTTCGGTCTGGGCATTCACCAGCACGATGCGCCCTTCCGCGTCACTGACGACGATGGCATCGGGGGCGGAATCAAACAGCCCGCGGAACTTTTCCTCAGTCTGGCGTCGTTGCAGAATCTCGCGGCGGATCTGCAGGTACATGCCGATGAAGAACAGCAGCGCCAGCGAGCACAGCAGCACGTAGACGACATTCACCACGGTGTCTCGGTGGCGTTCCTCCGCCAGGCGCGCGTCCAGCAACCGGTATTCCTCGGCGTGCATGGCGTCGAGCGTCAGGAATATCTGCGCGGTGCTCGTGGCGATATGGCGGGCCCGCACCAGCGCCTGCGCCGCGGTAAACCCGCTGAATTGCCTGGCAAGCTGCACGTCCGCGACGCGCGTGCGCCAATCCCCGAGGAGCCGGGAGAGCCGGTCCAGATGCCGCTGCTCGACCGGGTTGTCGCCGGTCATGTTGCGCAACTGGATATAGTCCGTTGCCAGATGCGACAGCGCCGAGTCTTTGGTATTCAGGAAATTATTGTCACCGGTGATGACGAATCCGCGCATGGCCGATTCCGCCTGTAACGCGGCCGCGCGCGTTGCCTGCAGACGGTCCATGACCGCGTAGGTATGGCTTACCCATCCGGCCGTGTTCATCAATCTGCGCGTGGTAATGAACGCCAGTACGGTGGTGGCGAGCAGCCCGGCAAACATCAGCACGAATACCCCGAGCACCTTGCGTTCCATGCTGATGGCGACCATGGGCAATTCTCTATGTTTACTGCGCGGCAGCGGATTGGCGCAGGATCGCGGCGGCGAACCGGTCTTGCACTGCGAGCCCCGCAGGTGCACCGAGACGGTGCCGCCCTACCAGAAAAGTACTGGCCTGCCGCAGCACGGCCCGGGCCTCCAGCGTGAGGATGAAATCCCTGCGCAGGCCGTGCTTGCCGGAGAGGGTGGCGAGGGCCTGACGCAGTTCGGCAGTCGTGTAGCCCATGGTCTGGGCTGCGAGCATTTTCACCACGGCTTGCCTGTTTGCAGGATCAGCCAGGTAATTTTCCGCGGCTAATTCAGCCCGCAGCCAGTCCTTGACGATGTCGGGACGAGTCCGGATCAGGTCGTTGCGGATCAGCAGGAACGCACCATCGCGCCAGTGCAGATCTGCCCCGGTAAGGGCTGCACGCGCCAGCCCCGTGGACTGGATGCGCGTTGCCGCCGGCTGCCAGACGACGGCGGCATCCAGCAATCCCGCGCGAAAGGCGGTGGCAATGGTGCCGGGATTCTGGTTGTACACCGCGGCGGGGTGGATGTTGTCGGTCCGCAGCAGCTGGTCGAGAAACGACTCGCTGCAGGAATTGCGCGGCACCGCGATACGCCTGCCGTTCAGCCAACGCGCGAGTGCGGCGGGATTCCTGGGCGCGCCCGGCCGCACCAGCAGCACGCTGCACTGATTTTCACTGGTGGCCGGAACCGCGACGATGGTTGCGTCCCCGCTTGCAGCCGCCAGCACCGCGGGCACGTCGCCCAGATAGGCAATCTGTATCTTGTCTTCCTCGAGCGCGTGCACCAGCACCAGTCCGCGGTTGGCGATGTAAAAATTGACGGTGGAACCGGAACCGGCGGGCAGGAACCGCGCCTGCAGATGCAGTCCCCGCAATACGGCGGCGGACCAGGCTTCCGCGTAATAGGGCTGGTAGCCGACGGTGATCTTGACGGGAGTACCGGGAGGGCCGTAGTTTCCGGCAACCGCGGCGACCGGTGCGGCCCAGAATGCCGGCAGACAGGCGCAAAAGCACGCGGCGGCAAAACCTGCCGTCGTGTGCTTCCCGTGGTACCGGTCTTTATTGTTTTTTTGTGCCATGACGCGCCGGCGCGCAATACATCCGTTTCCCGCCGTCAACCTGGCAGGAGGCGCGGAATCAGGGATCACGGTTCCCGCACCCGCTGTTTGACGCACCCCGGATCTGCGGGTGCGTGCCGGAAATTGCCACGACGCGCCCTCACCAGTCTGCGCGCAAACTCACTCGGAAAATGCGCCGGACTGAGCGTCTGTTGCCCATGCCTGGAATTCCCTTGCGCCATATTCCCCTGGCTACGCACGGGTTGGATGAAGTCCAATTTCACAATAAAACTTAGGCGTCAGCGGGGGGATAGTCAAGGGCCAAACCGGCGCGTATTACCGAGGCACGGGCCGGAGGGGGGAATAGCCATATTTCGGGTCGTTGCCCCTGGCCCGGGACGCAGCATTCCGGATCCCGAGGAGTGAATTTCACCCGCGGAATCTTCTGTTCAGCGGTTGCGGAACCGCGACGAACGGACAGCAAGGCCCGGTGTTGGGCGTGTCGGGGTCTGCGGCGGCCTTGCAGCCGCCGCAGAGTGCCGGAACGCGGGTCATCTGACCCGCATCATGCGCCGTGGTCGGGCGGGTAGGCCGGAATCAGCGGCGGGGGCGGTGGCAGATTCAAGGGATGCGCCTGGATCTTTTCCATCAGGTAATCCACCGCCGCCTTGAGCTGCGTGTCCTGGCCCCGCATTTCCTTGCCCGGGTTATTGTCCACCCTGATGTCCGGCTCCACGCCGTGGTTCTCGATGACCCATTCGGAATGCAGTCCGTACATAGTGTCCTCGGGTATGGTGATGTAGCCGTTGTCCAGCAGCGGCCAATAGCCGCGGATGCCGCGCACCCCGCCCCAGGTGCGGGTGCCGATGAGCGGTCCCAGACCGTACTTGCGGAAGAAGTACGGGAAGATGTCGCCGTCGGACGCCGAGTAGTGGTTGATGAGGGTCACCTTGTAACTGTAGGAGACCTGCTGCGGGATCGGCGAGGCCACCCGTTCCCGATTGCTGTTCATGCCGATCAGGATGCGGCGCAGCCGCTCCAGCACGATCTGGTCAATGAAGCCGCCGCCGTTCCAGCGGTCGTCAATGATCAGCCCCTGCTTGGTGATCTGCGGATAGAACTGGCGGATAAACTGGTCCATGCCCTGGGCTTCCATGTCCGACAGGTAGATATAGCCGATCTTGCCGCCGGATTCCCGGTTCACCCATGCGCGGTTGTGGTCTATCCACGCCTTGAGGCGGATGTCCAGTTCGTTGGGGATGGTTTTCACGGTGAGGCTGCGGCTGTTCCTGCCGCCGGCGTTGTCCGCCACCGTGATTTCCACATCCTGATTGGCGGTGCCCACGAACAGACTGTAGGGATTGGTGGGTGCCTTCAGTTCACGACCGTTCACCGCCAGCAGGTAATCACCTCGTTTCACATTCACTCCGGGTTGCGTAAGCGGTGAGCGATAATTGGCGCGGGTATTGTCGCCGGGATAGATTTTCCTGAAGTAGTAACGGCCGGATTTCGCGTCGAGTGCGAAGTCCACGCCCAGCAGCCCCGTCGGCGTGCGGTGCACGTGGTAGTCCAGGTCGCCGCCGCCCACGTAGGTGTGGGAATTGCTGAGTTCGCCGATCATCTCGCCAATGAGGTAATTCAGATCCTCGCGGCTGCCCATGCGCGGCAGCAGCCTGGCATAGCGGTCGTGCACCGCCTGCCAATTGACGCCATTCATCTCCCGGTTCACGAAGAAGTCACGCTCCAGCCGCCAAGCCATGTTGTACATCTCCGTCCATTCCTCCACCGGCTCCACTTGCACCCACATGTGTGCGGTATCGAGCGGCTTGGGTTTGGCGCCGGGTTTGGCGGCGAGCATGAAGAACTTGTTGGCCTGGGTGTTGTAGAGGATGGTGCCGCCGTCGGCCGACAGGGTGAAGCCCGCCAGATTCGAGACCAGCACCTTGTCCGCGCGTTTGGCGAGGTCATAGACGTGCAATTCCGGGGGCACGCCCGGCAACGGGCCCGCAATCATCTGGTTGGGGAGGGTTGTGTAGTAGAGGTGTCCCGGTGTGGCTGCCAGGCCGCCGATGTTGGCCGCCGGGATGGGCAGCGGCACGGCGCGCTGCATCAGGCCAGGCAGGTCCATCCTGATGGGCTTGCTGTCGCCCGGTTTCCACGCAGCAGGTTTCCCCCCGTTCTTGTTGGAATGGTTCAGGGTGCCTTCGTCGTTGCGCGGCGCGAACAGCGAGGGTTCGTCTTTCCTGAGCGTAGCCACGTAGATGCCGGACATTTTGAGCGTGGCCACGTTGAACTCGCTCTCGCTGAAGGTCGGATTTTCGTGGCGCATGGATACGAAATAGAGATATTTCCCGGCGGGGTCGAACACCGGATTCATGTCGCTGTTCATGGGCGAGCTGATGCGCGTCGCCCTGGCGCCGGCAAGGTTGTAGAGGTAAATCTGGCGCATCTGATTGTCGCCGGTGATGCTATAGGCAAGCCAGCGGCCGTCCGGCGACCAGGCGTAGTCATGGATTTCCTGCCACTTGTCCTGGGCCACTTGCGTGAGCTTGTGAGTCCTCACGTCCAGATACCAGAGCCGGTGCGCGTTGTCGGAGAACGCGAGCTTGCCGCTGCCCGGCGACCACAGCGGCTGATAGAAATAGCCGGTCTTGAAATCGGTCAATATCCGCTGCTTGCCGGATCCGTCGGCGGGACGCACGGCGATCTGGTCCTCGCCGGTGATGTCGGTGGCGTAGGCGATCCATTTGCCGTCCGGAGACCAGCTGGGATATTCCTCCTCGGCGTTGGAGGTGTCGGTGAGGTCGCGGCTCGGGCCATATTCCTTCGGCAGGGTCCAGATATCGCCGCGCGCCTGCAACAGCGCGCGCTTGCCGTTGGGTGAAATACCGATATTCGTGTCGCCGGCGGTGTCGGTGCTCTGGATGTATTTGGCGGCATCCACCCAGCGCGGACCGGTGCGGCTGCCATCGTCCGGCACAGTCACGTCCAGCTTGTGCAGTTGTTCGCTGGGCAGGTCCATGACATACAGTGCGCCGCCGTCCTGGAACACGATGCCGGTATCGCCCAGGCTCGGCCAGTCAAT
Organism: Natronospirales bacterium; assembly: GCA_021792635.1. Lineage (GTDB taxonomy): Bacteria > Pseudomonadota > Gammaproteobacteria > Natronospirales > REEB76 > REEB76. The sequence goes on from JAJYUH010000001.1 coordinate 129,984, forward strand.
GTCGTAATCTTTGAAGTGGGTGACCTGACGGAACTGTTTGGTGTCGAGGTCATACACCCACAGATTCTTGCGCAGCTCGGGGCCGCGGTCCGAGAGGAAGTAAATGAGATGCCCGTACCACATGGGGTCCGCGTCGGTGCCCTTCCAGTGGGTGATGCGCGTGAGCGCCATGGTCTTGAAGTGGTAGATCCATACGTCCTGGGCGAGACCGCCGTAATAGCGTTTCCAGGTGCGGAAATTGCGGAAGATGCGGTTGTAGGCGATTGCTTGCCCGTCGGGGCTGTAGGTCAGCATGCCACCCTTGAGGATCGGCAGTTGCACCGGCAGGCCGCCACCGAGCGGCACGGTGAACAACTGGCCGAACCAGGAGTTGAAGGTGTTGCGTCGCGACAGGAATACGATATTTCTGGAGTCCGGTGTCCAGGTGACCACCATGTTGTCCGGACCCCAGCGCAGGGGCGCGTCCTTGACCACGTCGGAGTGATAGGTGAGGCGCTGCGCCGGGCCGCCGTTGGCCGGGATCACGTACACGTCGGTGTTGCCGCGGTACTGGCCGGTGAAGGCGATCCATTTTCCGTCCGGGGAGTAGCGCGGCATGATGTCGAAGCCGGGGTCAGTGGTGAGACGCTCTGCCGTGCCGCCGGTGCGGCTGACCTTCCACAGGTTGCCGTGGGCCTCGAACACCACGGAATCACCGTGCAGGGTGGGGAAGCGCATGAGTGTGTTGTTCGCCTGAGCCGTGCCCGCCGCCGCCAGGGCCAATGCGGCCAGCGCGGGGAACAGCACAGGCCGCCGGAGGGATAACCAGCGACGATTCATGGGGGCTCTCCTCATTTAAGAATTGGTATTTAAGCCGGCGCAAGTATGCCACCGCCGCAGACCGGAGGGTGCGGCTGCATCCCCGATCAGGCTGTGTGCGTGACCCGGGGCGGGGTCTCCCGGGCCTGCAGGGGCGATTTCCTGGCTGTTTCCGGGGGTCGGGGGTCTGCGGCAGCCGGCCGCGGCTGGTCCACGCCGCCATTCCTGCGTTATCCTATAGCCACATACTTAAAATATTCCGCCACCCGGCGGAGCCTTATTTCATCCCAGGAGTGTTACATCATGCGTTACGGATTCCTCACCGCCGGCTTGCTGGCGGCCGGTTTTTTGGTTGCCACGTCAGTGCAGGCGGCGGAAGGCCCGCACATCGGCGTCGTGAACCTGCAGGAAGTGATCGGCAAATCCCAGGCGGGCCAGCAGGCCAACAAAGAGCTGCAAGCCCTGGTGTCAAAGCTGCAGAGTACCGTGAATGATCGCAAACAGAAGTTATTGGTGATCAAACAGCAGATGGACACGACTGACAGCAAGACCGGTAACTACAAGCAACTGCTGAAAAGCTATCAGGATGGCCAGAATAACTTGCAGCAGCTCGTGCTGATGAGCCGCCAGGACATAGAATCCCGCCGCCAGGAGTTGTTGCAGCCTATAGACCAGGAACTGGGCAAGGTGCTGAACCAATACGCCAAGTCCCACCACTATGACATCCTGCTGAGCAAGGATGCAGCCGGCGCGGTGTATTCCTCGGACACATACGATGTCACTGATGGTGTTGTCGAAGCCATGAACAGGGACTGGGCGCAGATGCAGAAGGCCAAGAGCACTCAGAAGCCGTCTGGCGGCAAGAAGTAATCCCCCTCGAATCTCTCCCCCGCAAATGCGGGGGACACGGGGCAGTGAGTGTCTGCGACACCGCCAATATGATTGACCTGCGCAGCGACACGGTGACGCGGCCCACGCTGGCCATGCGCGCCGCCATGGCCGCGGCCGACGTAGGCGATGATGTGTTCGGTGACGATCCCAGCGTCAATCGGTTACAACAGCAACTTGCGGAAAAGACCGGCCACGAAGCCGGTCTTTTCTTTCCGAGCGGTACGCAATCGAATTTGGCGGCGCTGATGGCCCACTGCGGGCGCGGTGAGGAGTTCATTCTCGGCAGCCTCGGCCACAGTTTCAAATATGAGGCCGGCGGTGCCGCAGTGCTGGGGAGTTTATGGCCCTGCCCCATCGAATACCAAGCCGACGGCACACTGGCTCTGGAGAAAGTCGCCGCCGCCATCAAACCGGATGACGCGCATTTTCCGCGCAGCCGTCTGCTGGTGCTGGAGAACACCCAGAACGGCCGCGTGTTGCCGCTCACATATATAAAGGAGGCGGCAGGATTCGCCCGCGGGCATGGACTTGGAATTCATCTGGACGGTGCGCGCGTGTTCAACGCCGCGGTGAAGCTCGGCGTGCCGGTTGGGGAAATCACCCGTCACTTCGACAGTGTTTCCCTCTGCCTGTCCAAAGGTTTGGGTTGCCCCGTGGGCACCGTGCTGGTCGGCAACAAGGCGCTGCTTGCCAAGGCCCACCGGGCGCGCAAGATCCTGGGCGGCGGCATGCGCCAGGCAGGCATTCTGGCCGCCGCCGGGATCTATGCATTAGAACACCACGTAGAGCGCTTGGCGGAAGATCATGCCAACGCGCAAGCGCTCGCCGAGGGTCTGGCGCAGATCAAGCAAATCAAACTTGATCTGACGGCAGTTCAGACCAACATGCTGTTCCTGCAGATTCCGCAGGAAGATACACAGCCGCTGGCGGAGCATCTCAGGCAGGCCGGCATCCTCATTCTGTCCGGCGCCAATCTCCGTCTTGTGACGCACCTGGATGTGAGTACCCAGGATGTGGAGCGTGTGATTGCCGCGTTCCAGGGATATTTTGCCAGCCGCTGACCCCTTAGGCCAACTCCACGCTTGCGCGCCGGGACGTCGTGGTGAAGCGGGTAGTTGGACCGCCTGAACTATTCAATGAACGAGTCAGGAAGTTCGGATCGAGAACCTTGAACCGAGGTTAAAGCCTTCATTGCGGCTTTGCTGAGGCGCCGTGTTTCAAAATGAACACGCTTCTTACGTACCGCTTCCTGAATGCTACTCTGTACATCGTTCAGGCGACTTTGGCCTGTTTTGAACTCGACGAACACTAAATCAGTAACCTCACCTTTGAAGTAACCGTCGAAGACGACGAAATCTATCGGGTCGAACACAGGACGCACGTCATAGGGATGGTGGCCAAAGCCAGGGAACATAGGCGCAACCTTCTCTAGGGTCTTCCCTAGTTGGCTGGCGCGTGACTTAGCAATGGCCTTGTCTCGAATCTCTTTTTCTCTCTTTCCAATGTGCTTATCAATCTCTGTATCAAACCGATACTGCTGTTCCTCGAGCTTCTGCTGGTACGTCGATTCCACGTCTTCGATTTCCATCTCGAGAGAATCGAGCTGCTCCTGCAACTTGTCTCGATCCTTCTTTAGCCGAGTAAGTAGGTCACGTGGCGGTTCCTTCCCGTAGGTGAGTTTTACTTCAGAAAGACGAAAAGGTTCGCTGCAGTGCGGACAGCGACCGAAGATTTGGCGTTCGTGCTTATAGAACGCCAGAAGAGAGCCGATGGAGCTGTCGTTGTGCGAGTTAGGCATGCAGCCTCTCCTTCTTGGTCATGCGGTCCAATGCCGTGCCGCTCAGCCGCCGGCGAAGCCGGACGGCTGCAGCGGCGTGTTAGCGAGCCTACCTCTCGCTCGTCCCATTGTTCTGCATCAGCTCGTCGAACTTCACCCAGCCGAGCTTGTACCCGTAAATCTTGTTCTTTGGGACCCACACGATGGTACCGTTCGAGACCTTGAGTCGCCCCAGCGACTCGCCGTCGCGTGTGATTGCGAACTCGACGTCGGCCTTGCCCAGCGGGCGCTCCGGGACGGTGAACTTGACTTCGTGCTGTGCCATGGCGGTTGCTCCTTCTTGTCTCGCTAACATGTATTAGGTGGAAGTCGGTGATATTGGAGTTTCACCGCGTTCCATATAATTCCGAGTTTATACCACTCTGGCTGAGACAGAAAAACCTCTGAATTTCGCGGAGGTGCGGAGCCCTCTTGGTTGAATGGCCCAAGGACCCGTCTGCTTGAACTGCAGGATTCGGCATCCGGGCTTCCGTTAGCAACAATACCCACAGCAAACCTGTGGGTATTGTTGCCGGGGTCAGCGCCGGGCCGAACGCGCAGTGCGAGGACCGTGCGCTGCAACCCGTTGTTGGACCCCGACTCTCCAAGGCCGGATCTTCTCCAGTGTCTTGGAAAGCACATCCTTTGCAGTTGCCGCTTCGTAATCCACCTGAAGTCCAATCCAGAAGCCCTCAGACGTTCCGAAAAAACGGGCGAGCCGCAGCCCGGTGTCAGCCGTGATGCCGCGGGCGCCAGCAACGATCTCGCCAACGCGGCGCTGCGGTACTCCGATTTCCTTGGCCAGTCGGTACTGCGTGATGCCCATGGGCTTCAGAAACTCTTCAAGGAGAATCTCGCCAGGGTGGGGGTAAGGAACTTTACGCATGTCAGTGCTCGGTTAGTGATAGTCCACGATCTCAACGTCTGCAGGGCCTTCCGGTGTCCACCGGAAGCACACACGGAATTGGTCATTGACGCGAATGCTGTGCAGCCCGGATAGATTGCCTTTCAGTGCTTCCAGTTTGTTGCCTGGAGGCACGCGCAGGTCATCGAGGCTGCCAGCACGGTTCAACATGGCCAGTTTGCGCATTGCCACCGATTCGATGTTCACGAATCGCTTGACTCGCGCACCCTTAAACAGACTCTCCGTGTTCGCATCCTTGAACGACTTGATCGCCATGGCATATACTAACGGAAAGCGTTAGTATTGTGAACGGTCATTAAACCTCAGGCGCACCGATTTGGGCCCAACATGTATTGGGTGGAAGTCGGTGGCATTGGAGTTTCACCGCGTTCCATATAATCCCGAGTTTATACCACTCGCCCTGAGGCATAAAAACTTCAGAATTTCTTGGGGTGCGGAGCCCTCTTGGTTGAATGGTCCAAGGACCCGTCTGCTTGAAATTCAGGATTCAGGGCCTGGGTTTCCGATCAGCAATAACACCCACAGCAATCCTGTGGGTGTTGGTTGCCGGGTTACAAGCTCTGTGGCTCAGCCGCCCGCCGATGCGTTTCCGATGAAGGCATTGATGTTGTGGTCCACTTCCGGTTGCACCTGCGGATTCAGGTAGAGTGAATGCTTGCCGCCTGCGCGTAACAGGCGACAATTATGATTTTCAAGGTGCCGGACGAAATCGGATCGTTTCAGGCCCTGAGCCGCAGAGTTTCGCGGATCACGCCAGCACCGTGCGGTTCCTCTTGTGTCAAGGCGCGATTGGCTTCCAGCACCATTCTCACGGCCTCTTCAAGGTTGGCGCGGGCTTCCTCAAGGGTCGCCCCTGGGTGTTGACGCCAGGCAACTCCTCGACGCATGAGATATATCCTTCCGGTACCTCGCGGTAAACTGCCGTGCATTGCAGTGACCGGATGGTAGTGAATTTACCGAGGTATATATGCAACTCAGTGTAGGTATGAACCAATTCGACACCGCGCGGGTGTTCTGCATCGGCCGCAATTACGCGGAACATGCCAAGGAAATGGGCGCGCCGAAACCGGCGGAGCCGGTGGTGTTCATGAAGCCGGCCACGAGCCTGGTGCCTGAAGGCGAGCCCCTGGTGCTGCCGCGTGGCCGTGGCAGTGTGCACCACGAGATGGAGCTGGTGATCGCCCTGGACCGGGAGGGACGCGACATCGCAGTGGCGGATGCCCTGCGGTATATGGCGGGCGTGACGCTCGGCATTGATCTTACGCTGCGGGATCTGCAGTCGCGGCTGAAGCAGGCGGGCCAGCCCTGGGAACTCGCCAAGTCTTTCGACGGCAGTGCGGCCATCGGCCGCTTCACGTCCTGGCCGGCGGAGTTCGATTTCCAGAATCTGGAGATGCGCTGCACAGTGAACGGGATTCTGCGCCAGCAGGGTAATACGCGCGACATGCTGTTCCCGGTGGCGGAGATCATCAGCTTTCTCAGTCGCCACTGGCGGCTGCTGCCGGGCGACCTCATCTATACGGGCACGCCGGCAGGCGTGGGGCCGCTGGTGCCGGGTGACACTATCATGTTGGAGGCGACCGGGCTGGGTCCGTTCGGCTGGGCGTGCGTGTGATCCCAGGCGTGCGCGGCATCACGGCGATATACTGCCGCGGTGCGCGTCGGACTGTTCATCACCTGTCTCGCGGATCTGCTGCGGCCGAGTCTGGCGCGCGCGGCGCGCACGCTGCTGGCGCTCACCGGCGCCGAGGTAGTGGTACCGCGTCGGCAGACCTGCTGCGGGCAGCCGGCGCTCAACGCCGGTGCTCCCACCGCCGCTCGCACCCTTGCACTCAAGCTGGTACGCGAGTTCGCAGACTGCGATGCGGTGGTCCTGCCTTCGGGTTCCTGCGCCGGCACGCTGCGCATCCACTTTCCCGGGCTTTTCACCGAACGGCCGGAGGCCGAGCGCCGCGACATCGAGGCGCTGGCCGCACGTACCCACGAGCTTGCCGAATTCCTCGAGCGTCGCCTGCCGGAGGTGCCGGGGCGTTACGCCGGGCGCGTCACTTATCACGATTCCTGTTCCGGACTGCGCGAACTCGGCGTGAAGCAGGCGCCGCGTGCACTGCTGGCGCGCGTGCCGGGTCTCACGCTGGTGGAGATGGCCAACGCTGAAGACTGCTGCGGTTTCGGCGGCACCTTCGCGCTGAAGTACGGCGCGATTTCCGCAGCCATCTGCGACCGCAAGTGCGCGGCGATCCGCGCCAGCGGCGCCGGCACGGTCACGGGCGGCGACCTCGGTTGCCTGATGCACATGGCCGGGCGGTTACAGCGCACGGGCGATACCACCACGCGCGTGCTGCACTGGGCCGAGCTTGTGGCCGGCACAGACGGAGTGCAGACGTGGAAGTAACCTCGCACAGGTTCCGCGCGGCCGCGGCCGAGAGCCTGGCCAACACGCAACTGCAGCGCGCGCTGGCGCGCATCCCCGAGCGCTTTGTGGCGGCACGCGCCCGCGCCGCCGCCGAGTTCGGCGAGTTCGAGCAGTTGCGCGCGGCGGGCGCGGCCATCCGCGAACGCACACTGGCGCGCCTGGACGTGCTCCTGGAGCGTTTCGAAGCGGAAGCGGTGCGCCGGGGTGCGCGCGTGCATTGGGCCGTGGATGCCGCCGAGGCCAACCGCATCGTGCTGGACATCGCCCGCGGGCACGGGGTGCGGCGCATCGTCAAGTCCAAGTCCATGGTGACCGAGGAATGCGCCCTCAACGACGCGCTCGAAACCGCGGGGCTGGAGGTGCTGGAGACCGATCTCGGCGAGTACATCCTGCAGCTCGCCCGCGAGCGACCCTCGCACATCATCGCGCCGGTGATCCACAAGAACCGGGAGGAGGTGACCGAACTGTTTTCCGCCCGGCATCGGCGGCCGCGCAGCACCGACATCGCGGCGCTCTGCCAAGAGGCGCGCGAGATCCTGCGGCCGCAGTTCTTCGCCGCCGACATGGGCATCACCGGGGCGAATTTCCTGGTGGCGGAAACCGGGTCGGTGGCGCTGTTTACGAACGAGGGCAACGGCCGGCTGGTGACCACGCTGCCGCGGGTGCACGTAGCCGTCGCCGGTATCGAGAAAGTGGTGGAGACGCTCGGGGAGCTGGCCGCACTCGCACGCCTGCTGCCGCGTTCGGCCACCGGCCAGGCGATCTCCAACTACTTCACGCTGCTCACCGGGGTGCGCGGCGCGACGGAGAGCGACGGTCCCGAGGCGTTCCACATCGTGCTGCTGGACAACGGCCGCAGCCGGCTGCTCGGCTCGGAATTGCATCCCATCCTGCGCTGCATCCGCTGCGGCGCCTGCCTCAATCACTGCCCGGTGTACCAGACGGTGGGGGGCCATGCCTACGGCTGGGTGTATCCGGGGCCCATGGGCGCGGTGTGGACGCCGGCGCTCGTGGGGCTTGAGCGCGCGCGCGAGCTCCCCGAGGCGGCCACGTTCTGCGGCCAGTGTCAGGTGGCCTGCCCGGTGATGATCCCGCTGCCGGATTTGCTGCGCCGGCTGCGCACGCGCGCCACCGCGGAACGTCTGCGCCCGGCGCGCGAACGCCTGGCGCTCAATCTCTGGGGGTGTGCCGCCCGCCACCCGCGGCTGTACGCATTGCTTACCGCGTTGGCCGCCCGGATGCTCTACCGGCTCGGCCACCGCCGTGGCTGGGTGCGCCGGCTGCCCTTGGCTGCGGGTTGGACGGCGACGCGTGATTTCCCCGCGGGCGAGGGCCGTACCGCGCGCGAAGTATTGCGGCGGGAGCGCAGCGGATGAGCGCGCGCGAGGCCATCCTCACACGGGTGCGTGCCGCGACTGCCGGCACACGGGCGCCGCCCGCAGCCGAGATGATTCCGCGAGCCGCCGGCACCCTGACGGAAGATCCGCTGGCGCGGTTCCGCCGCCTGGCGGAAGCGTCGGGCTCGACCCTGGATGAGGCCGCTTCGGCGGCGGTCCCCGGGTGTGTCGCCGCCTATCTGAAGGACGCGGGCCTGACGCACGCAGCCGTGGTGTGGCCCGCGTTGGCGGCGTTGCCGTGGACCGCAGCCGGTATCGCCGCCGAGGCGCGTGCGCCGCAGACGACGGATGCCATCGGCATCACCGGAGCCTTCTGCGGCATCGCCGAAACCGGCACGTTGCTGCTGCTTTCGGCAGGTGATTCACCCGGCGCCACGAGCCTGGTCCCGGAAACCCACATCGCCTTGCTGCCGCGCGAGCGTATCGTGCGGGATTTCGAGGCCGCGTTCGCGCGCGTGCACGCCGAACGCGGCGCGCTGCCACGGGCGCTGGCTTTCATCTCCGGCCCCTCGCGCACCGCCGACATTGAGCAGACCATCGTCATCGGCGCCCACGGCCCGAAGCGGGTACACATCATTCTTGTGGGTTGAACCGGACCGCGCGGCGGACAGCCGTGCCGGCCGGCGACGACACGCGCGTCTAGCCGGCGGCTTTCTGCCGCTTCTGCCAGACGTAAATCGGGACTCCCACCAGCATCAGCAGCGTGCCCCAGTAAAGAGAATCCCTGCCGGTGCCGGCTGCGGCCCACAGCGCGAAGACGAACGCCAGACAGGCGAGTACGGTGCCGCGTACGCGTATGCCCAGCGCGCGGGCACGGTTCCGGGTACGGCTCAACACGATCTCGGCCATGGAGCAGAACATGTAGGGTACCAGCACGAAGAAAGTCGTGATCAGGATGAGGGTGGTAAACATCGCCACCAGACCGTGGCTGTAATTCGTCAGGATAAGCAGGCTAGCCAACACGCTGGAAAGCAGCAATCCGTGCGTGGGGGTATGGCGGCGCGATTCACGCGCAAACAGCTTGGGGAACAGACCGTCATTCGCCACTGCCTGGGGAAATTGTCCCTGCATCAGGATCCAGCCGTTGAGCGCGCCGAAGCAGGAGATCAGGGCGGCGGCGGCGATAAGATAGCCGGCCCAACTGCCCCACAGCATCTTGGCGGCATCGGCGAAGGGCGCATTGGAATGTGCCAGCGCAGTGCTGGGAATGATGCCCATCACCACCGTGGTGCAGACAATATAGAAGAACGCGGCGATGAGGGTGCCGAGCATGGTGGCACGCGGGATGGTTTTCTCCGGATTCTTCACGTGCGCCGCGGGGATGGTGGCGCATTCCAGACCCAGGAACGCCCACATGGTCAAGGCGGTGGTTTTGTTGATGGCCGAGAACGGCGATAGGGTCGGGTGCGCGGAGTGGAATATCTTCGGATCGAAGTGGAAGATGCCGAATGCCGCCAGTGCCAACAGGGGGCTGAGCTTGAGAATTACGGTGATGAGCTGCACATTGCCCGCCGCGCGCACGCCCCGGATGTTGACTGCGGTGAGCAACCATACGGCGGCAAGCGCCGCGAGCGCACCGAAGAGCGGCGTCGAAGCCAGCGCCGGAAAGAAGTCCGCCAGGTAGCTGGCGAAAGCCACGGCGATGGCGGCGTTGGTGCCGAGGATACTGAGCCAGTAGATCCAGGCGATCAGGAACCCGGGGAAATCCCCGAAGGCCTCGCGCGGGTAGGCGTAAGGACCGCCGGCCCTGGACAGGCGGCGCGACAGGCTGCTGAACACCCAGGCCAGCAGCAACGCGCCGCAGGTGCTGAAGCCCCAGCCCCCCAGGCTGTAGGTGCCGTAGATGGCCAGCGAGGCGGGCAGCAGGAACACCCCGGACCCCACCATATTACCGAGTACAATCGAGGTGGTGGTGGCCAGGCCGAGACTGCGTTGATTTTGCATTGGCAGGCATCCTCAGGTGTTATGACCCGGCGGGATTGTAGCGGAATGTATCCTCTGTCCGCTGGAGACGGACGCCGGTGCTGCACCGTCGTGGACCGGAGCGCGTCATGACCCGCAGCGGGCCATCGCACGGCAATTTGCAGCAACTGGCCGCCGCAGTGCGCGAGGCCTGCGTCGCGGCGGCGCGTGCGGGCTATGAGCGGGCGGCCTTGGCCGGTCTGTGCCACGAGGGCGCGATGGAAGCCTCGCTGGACGCCATCCGCGCCCTGGATCTCGACGCACTTCTGGCCGGGCGCGCGGACCCCGGCAAAAAGCCCTGACCGGGCTGCTCCATTTCCGCTGCGAGCCGCTACAATCTCCAGCCCGTTACCGTCCATGCCGCGGAGGCCGCCAGGCGAGATGAACACCCAGCCCGTCGCCGATTTCATCCGGCATCATTACCGCCATTTCAATGCCGCCGCACTGATAGATGCGGCAGAGGGTTATAAAAAGCTGCTCAAGGCTGGTGGCAAAATGATGGTAACGCTGGCCGGCGCCATGAGCACCGCGGAACTGGGGCTGTCGCTCGCCGAGATGATCCGCCGCGACCAGGTGCAGATCATCACCTGCACCGGCGCGAATCTCGAGGAGGACATTTTCAATCTGGTGGCCCATGACCATTACGTGCGCGTGCCGCAGTACCGGCAGTTGTCGCCGGCCGAGGAGCAGGCACTCCTGAAACGTCACCTGAACCGTGTGACCGACACCTGCATCCCCGAGGGCGAGGCCATCCGCCGCATCGAGCAGGCGATTCTTGCGGAGTGGACCGCGGCGGACGGCAAGGGCGAGCGCTATTTCCCCCATGAATTCTTTTACCGCCTGATCCGCTCCGGCGTGCTCCAGTCCCACTACCAGATTGAGCCGAAGGATTCCTGGATGGTGGCCGCCTGCGAGAAGAATCTGCCGATCATCGTGCCGGGCTGGGAGGATTCCACGCTCGGCAACATCTTTGCCGCGCATTGCCTCAAGGGCGACGTGAAGAACGTGCACACGGTGCGCACCGGCATCGAGTACATGATGCTGCTGGCGGACTGGTACCGCAGGAACTCGGCCGGCCGGGGTGTGGGCTTCTTCCAGATCGGCGGCGGCATCGCCGGGGATTTCCCCATCTGCGTGGTGCCGATGCTGGAACAGGACATGGAGCAGGACACGCCTTTGTGGGCCTATTTCTGCCAGATCAGCGACTCCACCACCAGCTACGGTTCCTACTCCGGCGCCGTGCCCAACGAGAAGATCACCTGGGGCAAACTCGGTGCGGACACGCCGCGCTACATCATCGAGTCCGACGCCACCATTGTGGCGCCGCTGATTTTCGCCTGCGTATTGGCCGATTGAGGAGCGCCGTCATGCTGCGTGCCCGCCTGGTTGTCCTCGCTCTGCTGCTGATGCCGGCTGCGGCGCTGGCGGGCGTGCTGCCGTCCGTACCCTTTATCCGGGTATCCGGCTACGGCAGTCTCAGGGTGCCGCCCGATATGCTGCGCATTTCGTTCACCCTGGAGCAGACGAACAAGGATCTGGGCGCCGCCGAACGGGACGTAAACACCCGCGCGCAAGAGGTCATCACCCTGGCCCATCGCCTGGACATTGCCGACCATGACATCAACGCCGCGGCTATTTATATTTCACCGCAATACAGCTGGCAGAACAATCAACAGCGCTATCTCGGCGAGCATGTCATCCGTAGCGTGCAACTCACGCTGCGCGATCTAAAACGCTATCCACAACTGGTGAACGGGCTGGTGCGGATCGGTGTCACCACCCTCGGTGCGGTGCAGCCGGGCCGCAGCAATATGCAAAGCCTCAGGGCCAAAGCGCTCGCCCAGGCGGTGAGAGATGCGCACGCACGCGCCGCAGCCATGGCCGCCGGTGCGGGCGTATCCCTCGGCAGGGTGTATAGCATCAGCGATAACAGCGTGGTTTCTCGGCCGCGTCCCCTGATAATGGCAGCCGGCGCGGCTTCATCCGGCGGTCCGGAATACGCAGCCGGCAGCATTGAAATCACCGAGGAGGTGACCGCGGTGTATTTCATCGGGGGAGCACATTGATTTCCGCTGGCGTACAATCGAATAACCAACTGATGATCGGAGGTGTGGTGTGAATAGCAACATTATCAAAACATTGACTGCTGCCGCGGCACTGGTACTGACGCTTACGGGCTGTGCCAGCATGGGAGGGGTTGCGGGCGTGGATGTACTTGCCACTGGCAATCACAGCAGTATGAAGAACCAGCAATATGTGGACGTACACAATCAGGCGGATTTCGCCGCCCTGTGGGCCAAGACTTTCAAGGGATTCTCGGCACCCAGCATGCCGCAGGTGAATTTTTCCAAGGACATGGTACTCGGGGCCTTTATCGGCGAGCAGAAGCACACCGGCTATCTGATCCGTATTAAGAAAATAAACGCCACCGGTGCCACAACGAACGTGACAGTCGAAGTCACCATCCCGGGAACCAACTGCCAGCATATCATCCGGGGGAGGACCCAGCCTTATCTGTTCGTGACGGCGCCCGCTGAAAGCAAGCCGGTGAATTTCAATGTCACGCAAAGGAACGCACCTCCCTGCGGCTGAAGCATATTCATCGGGCAAACCGATGCACGGGCGGGTTGCGTTTGAACCCGCCCGTTTGTTTTGCGGCTGCCGGGAATTCATGTCCGAAAACGGCTAGCCGGCTGCCGGCCAAGGGTATAGGGTGAGGGCCATGGGATGTTTTCCCGCTGTGGCAGGCACGAACCGGTGGAACTTGACGAGACCGTCTGTGAACGCGCCCGGCTCGCCCGGGACCCGCGCTTTGACGGGCGGTTTTTCATCGGCGTCAGCTCCACGGGTATTTATTGTCGGCCCGTCTGTCCCGCACCCGCAGCCAAGCGTTCCAACGTGCGCTATTTCCCCTCGGCTGCGGCCGCCGCCGAGGCGGGTTTCCGTCCGTGTCTGCGCTGCCGGCCCGAGGTAGCGCCCGGTACCCCCGCCTGGAATGGCACCTCGGCAACCGTCAGCCGTGCGCTGCGGCTGATTTCCGCCGGGGCCCTGGATGAGGACGGCGGCGTAGGGGCGCTGTCCGCGCGCCTGGGGGTGAGTCCGCGGCATCTGCACCGGTTATTCCTGCAACATCTCGGCGCCCCGCCCATCGCCGTGGCGCAGACGCGGCGGCTGCATTTCGCCAAGCAGCTTATCAGCGATACGCACCTGCCCATGGTGCAGGTGGCCCTGGCATCCGGTTTCCGCAGCATCCGTCGTTTCAACGACCTCTTTCGCAAACTCTATGCACGCACACCGTCGGAATTGCGCCGGCTGCGCCAAGCCGCGACGTCGCATGCGGAACGCGGGGAATATGTTTTCCGTCTGGCGTACCGACCGCCCTACGACTGGGCATCGTTACTGGCATTCCTTGCGGCGCGCGCCACGCCGGGTGTGGAGGAAGTGACCGATAACAGCTACCGGCGCAGCATCCTGTTCCATGGTCAGCATGGCATTCTGCAGGTGCGGCCGGTAACCCGCGCTCACGTCTTGCAGGTACACATCCGTTTCCCCGAGCCTTCCGCTCTGCTGCAAATCGTGACGCGGGTGCGTGCCCTGTTCGATCTGGCGTCCGATCCGGCGCTGGTCGCCCGGCAGTTGCGCCGTGACCCGTTGTTGGCGGCGCTGCTGAAAAAGTATCCCGGTCTGCGCGTGCCCGGCGCCTGGGATGGCTTCGAGTTGGCGGTACGCGCCATCCTCGGCCAGCAGGTGAGCGTGCGCTGCGCCACCACCCTCGCGGGCCGTCTGGTGCAGCGCTTCGGCACACCGCTCGCCCCGGGCGACCGCGGCGGACTCACCCACGTATTCCCGCAGCCCGAAGACATGACCGGCGCCACGCTTGCCGGTATGCCCGCGGTTCGCGCCCAGGCCATTCAGACGCTGGCGCGGGCGACCGCGGCAGGCCGCATCCATTTTGACGGCACCGACCCGGGCAAGGGGCTGGCGGCGCAACTGGGTGCCATCCGTGGCGTCGGTGAGTGGACGGTTCAGTACATCGCCATGCGCGCGCAGAACGAACCCGATGCCTTCCCCGCGGGTGACCTGGTGCTGTTGCGCACGGCGGGTAACGGCAAATCGCTGACACCCGCGGCCTTGCGCAAGCGCGCCGAGAACTGGCGGCCCTGGCGCGCGTATGCGGCCATGTATCTGTGGCGTGCGGCGGCCCACGCGACATCACGATCAAGCAAGCCGGTGCGGAGGTGAAACCAAACATGTATTACTGCTACCAGTCGAGTCCGGTGGGAAAGTTGCTGCTGGCGGGCGATGCAAAAGGCTTGCGCATGCTGGATTTTCAGGGCGGCCCCCATGCGACGCAGCCAAAACCAGGCTGGCGGGAGGACCGGAAGCCCTTCCGTGAGGTGATCGTACAGTTGCAACAGTATTTCGCCGGCAAGCGGCGCGAGTTCGATGCGCCCCTGTCCCCCGAAGGCACGCCTTTCCAGTTGCAGGTGTGGCGCGCGTTGCGCGGCATCCCCTACGGCGAGACCCTTTCCTACGGGGAACTGGCGCGGCGCATCCGCAAACCGGGTGCTGCGCGCGCCGTGGGCGCCGCCAACGGCGACAATCCCATCGCCATCATCGTGCCCTGTCATCGCGTCATCGGTGCCGACGGCAGTCTCACGGGCTACGGCGGTGGTCTCGGGATCAAGCAAAAACTGCTGGAACTGGAGCGGGGCGAACATTCCTTGTTTTGATGCTGCGTCTCGGCCGAATGGCAAGCGCTGCATGCTTACTCTTTTAACGACGCGAGATGTGTCCGCATCAGCTCGGCCACTTCCCGTTTCAGCGGATCATCGGAGCCGGCCAGTGCCCGCACCACGCCTTCCTGGTCACCGCGGGAGCGGTTCTGGTTGAGCTTGAACTTGCCTTCCAGCCGTTCGACGGCCATCTCGAACGCCACGATGTAATCCAGTTGCTCATCCACGTAGTGGTCTGCCTGGGCGGTGCTCCAGGGCGGGTCCATGCAGGCTTCGTGTTCCGCCACCAGACGTTCCAGCATGGCGCGCACGCGGGTTTTGTCGTGCACGATCATAGGCCGGCCGTGGGCGTGCACTACCGCATAGTTCCACGTGGGCACCGTCACCGGGCTCTCATACCATGACGGCGAGATGTAGGCATGCGCTCCGGTGAATATCACCAGCGCCCCGCGTTGCCCGTCAAACAACTGCCAGTGTGGATTGGCGCGTGCCATGTGTGCCAGCAGCGTGCCGTACCGGCCGTGTTTTTCGTCCACCATGAAAGGCAAGTGGATTGTGGCGATTTCGCCGTCGTGGGCAGTCAAAAGCAGCGCGAACGGAAAATCCCGCATGAGCGCGTGCAGGCGTTTAACGTTGCTTTCTTTGAAAGCATCAGGTGTGTACATTGAATTGATCTCAGTGTTTCGTTGGGATGTTTTTGTCTGGTCAAGAGAGAAGTGCCCGGCACGGTGAGTTTTTAGCATTCCAATTTCAGATTATACTTAGAGGCGATCTGATCGAAAGGTTATAAACGCCGTGAATAATGCGTTGACAAATCAGCCCATCGCCTCTTTGCCAGTGCTAAACCAGTTGAACCTGGTGGTAAAAAACATGGCGGCATCCATTGCATTTTACCGTCTCCTTGGAATAGCCATTGAACCGGCCGCCCATCCGGGCTGGCGGGCACATCACGCCACCGCGATCATGCCAAACGGGATGCGACTGGAACTTGACAGTGAGTTGTTTGCGAAACAATGGAACGCCGGCTGGCAAACAGCAAGAGCGGGCGCCAATGGCGTGATTTTCTTTTACGTGGGAACCCGCAATGAGGTAGATCGGCTTTATGTTGAAATAACGCATGCTGGCTACGAAAGCCAGCAGTATCCATTGGACGCTTTCTGGGGCGCACGTTATGCCATTGTGTTGGACCCAGACAAAAACCCGGTGGGAATCATGAGCCCCATTGAATCTGACAGGCGAAGCGTTCCTCCTCCACCGCCGTCTGATTGAATGGTTAAAGCCTCTTAGAACTGAGCTGCCCGTTTGATGGCGCGTAACGCCGAATGGCGGCGCAGCGCGGGGATCACTTTTTGCTCCAGCCACGGATTGTATTGGAACCAGCCGGTGTTGCGCGGCGAGGGGTGCGGTAGCGGCAGATAGCGCGGCCAGTATTCACGCCAGGCGCGCACGGTTTCGGTGAGCGTCTGCTTGCGCTTGTCACCCAGATAGTACCTCTGCGCATACCGGCCGATGAGCAGTGTCAATTGGATATTGGGCAAGGACGCCAGCAGCCGTTCCAGCCACAGTTGCGCGCACTCCCGCCGCGGCGGCAGGTCGCCGGATTTATCCTTGCCGGGGTAGCAGAAGCCCATGGGGAGGATGGCGAAGCGGCGCTCGTCATAGAAGGCATTCCGCTCCACACGCAGCCATTCCCGCAAACGGTCGCCGCTGGCATCATCCCAGGGAATACCGCTCGCATGCACTTTCCGGCCGGGGGCCTGGCCCACGATCAATACACGCGCGTCTGCATGGGCGCGCAGGACGGGTCTGGGCGCGGGAATTCTGCCTTCACACGCACGGCAGGCACGCACTTCCTTGAGGAGTTGGCTGAGGTTTTTGGACATAGGTTATGTCGAATGTCCCCTCAGTTTACCCCGATGGTCAAGCGGCGGGAGAATAGCGGCATGCGCGGCATATTCCTGGATATGGATACCGTCAGCCATCAGGGTGACGTGGACCTTGCACCTCTGCGGCAAGTGCTTGCCGATCTGCGCACCTTCGGTACTACGCCGGCGGAGCATACGGCATCGCGCATTGGCGACGCCGAGGTGGTGCTGGTCAACAAGGTGAAGCTCACGGGCACGCTGCTGGCGCGCGTCACGCGCCTGCGGCTGGTGTGCCTCGCCGCCACCGGCACCGACAACCTGGACCTGGAGGCCGCCCGCGGCCGTGGCATTGCGGTGTGCAACGTACCGGCGTATTCCGCGCTGTCAGTGGCGCAGCACGTGTTCGCACTGATACTGGTACTCAATCAGCACCTGAAGGAATACGAAGCGCTGCTGCGTCAGGGCGCCTGGCGGCAAGCGCCGCAATTTACGCTGCTGGATCATCCCCTGCGGGAGCTGGACGGCAGGAGCCTGGGTATTCTCGGCTACGGCGACATCGGCCGCGCGGTGGCGAAGATCGCCGCAGCCTTCGGCATGCGCGTACTCATCGCCGCGCGGGATGCCCAAGATTCCCGTCCCGGCCGACTGCCGCTCAGCGAGTTGCTGTCGCAGGCGGACATACTCAGTCTGCACCTGCCGCTCACCGCCGAAACCCGCGGCGTGATCGGCACCCGCGAACTCGCGCTCATGAAGCGCGACGCGTTGCTCATCAACACTGCCCGCGGCGGTCTCGTGGACGAGCAGGCGCTGGCCGATGCATTGCGCGCCGGCAAGCTCGGCGGCGCAGGTGTGGACGTGCTCAGCGAAGAGCCACCGGTGCGCGGCAACCCGCTGCTCGCCCCGGACATCCCCAACCTCATCGTCACCCCGCATATCGCGTGGGCCACCCGCGAAGCGCGCCAGCGGGTGATTAACGAAATGGCGGCCAACATCGCCGCCTTTCAGAAAGACGGGAAGCGCAACCGGGTGGTTTGATGGAGTCTGACCACGTGCGGCCGCAATACGTCATTCCCCGGAAGCGGGAATCCATCTTTTTCTACATGCAGCCGCCTACGTGAACCCGGAGAGCGGGTTCAGTTCCGCACACTCCCGTCCTGATAGTCCCGTTCACCGGTTTCCGGGTTGTAATACACTTCCACCAGTTTGCCGCTGGTGGGATCCATGAAGCGTTCCCCGGTAGCCTGCCAGTGACCCTGGTTGCGGTTGACAGAACGGGCGTAACGCCAGCGCTCGAACAAAATACCGAGCGTGAGGGCGATACCCATGATGAACAGATAAAAGGCCGCAGCGTAGGTCTTCGCCAACAGACACACGAACGCCGCCAGCAAACCCGCTGCGCCCAGAACCAGCAGCACGCGGCGCAGCATTTCAGCCGTCCTTTTCCAGTACCACAGCCGTGCCGTAGGCCACGATTTCGCTCATGGTCTGGCCGATTTCCGAGGAATCGAAGCGCATCACGACGATGCCGTTGGCGCCCATGGCGGTGGCGTTCTGCACCAGCCGATCCACCGCATGCCGCCGCGCCTCTTCGAGCATCTGGGTGTATTCGGTGATCTCACCGCCCACCAGCGAGCGCAGCCCGGCCATGATGTTACCGCCGATGCCGCGGCTGCGTACCACCACGCCGAACACCTGGCCCTTGGTTTCCCTGACCCGGTAGCCCGCTGCATATTCGGATGTCACGACGATCATGCTGGATGCTCCCTTTCAGTATGGATGTTTGAGCGGCATAGGATACGCCGAAGTATATTTTTGTGCGGCCGGTGGTCGCGTGCGTTTTTTAGGGCGGGTTCCCGCACCCGCGGGCGGGGCACTTTTGTTTCGGCAAAAGTGCCCAAAACCATTCCCCCGGAGCGCGGGTCGCCGAAGCGGCGGCTGCCCTGCGCACTTCCTTCGCTACGGAGTCCCGCCGACAGGCCATCCGTGGCCTGACGGCGGCAGCGCGAACATCCTGTTCGCGCCCCTTCGGGCTTAACCTTGCTCAGTCCAGTGCTCGGCTCGCGCTGCGGGTATTCAGAGAACCCGCGAAGCGTGGGCGACTCATGGCTGCGAGCGCTGCACGCTCGGCGGAATCCACGGGTTTTGATTAGAAAGGGCTTACTCGTTATCGCCTCATCATTTTCGATTTATGTAGGTTGTGGGTGAGGCGCCAGCCGAACCAAACAAGTCCGACCAATCTCGTTGGGGCTCGCTTCGCTTGCTCCGTCTTATGCTGCGCACCTACTTTTCTTCTCGCGCAAAAATGGAATAGGCCGGGATCAGGCCTCTGCGCTGCTGTCGCCAATGCGTGTAATTTATTTTGGTTGTGTCTAGAAACGCGCTACCGTCGCGCAATTTTGTGGTTCCCGTGCCAGTCGTGTTGTAGGTCTCTGTTCGACGGGAACCAGTATCTTCATTTACTTTGCTACCGACATACTTCCAATCTGCGTCGCGTTTCTGATGGCCTTTAAGCTCTGCAAACATTACGTGAATGAATTCAATGCCGGTGTTAGTCCTCTCGAAGCAAAGGACCGTATGCCATCCGCTGTGCCCGTTGTGCGACTCTCCGCCTTTTCCGATCTGAATTGTCGCTTTCACTTCAAGGCCAACTTTTGTTGTTTGACAAATCAGATCTGGGTAGCGTTGGTCATGGTTATGCTTGAATGTAGTGCGCTGATCCATCGCATCAGTGAATACATTAGAAACAAGCCCACTGAAATTGTTGCCTTGAATCAGTTCCTGTAATGGGCGGCCCACTTCCACGGTCATGTTGCGATTGATCAGGTAAAAAATCGCTTGCGTTTGATTTAGTGCATCTTCGAGCGCTTGGAACGTAAGTGCCCCCGGCAAGGGTACGCTCCGCCGGAAGTACGCACCGTTGACTTTCGGTGTGCGCAATCGGTCGGTGCCCTCATAGGCCAGCGTGACCAACGCCTTTACAGGGAAGCCTAGCGCTTCAGATAGCCGCTGCAGTACGCTGATAGAGAAGTTCTCTCGGCCGTTTTCAACACCGGAAAGATACTGATACGTGATACCGGCCTTTGCTGCAAGCTGTTCAAGGGTAAGGCCTTTTTGTTCGCGCCCTGCGCGAACGGCGCGGCCGATAAGGAATTGTGCCTCTTGGTTTTCGGAGCTGGTCATACGTATTGAAGTCTACGGTTTGCGTTGGCCCCGGTCTTTCATCTATAGTTGAAATATGTCATTTGTTCTGCACAATGGCGACTGCCTCGATTGGCTTGTTTCGCAGCCAGCGAACACCATTTGTGCTGTAGTTACGGACCCGCCATATGGCCTGATCGAATTTTCGGAGAAGGAGCGCGGAATCCTACGGAACGGCCATAGCGGAGGTGTTTGGAGGATTCCTCCGAAGCTCGGAGGGGTCGAGCGCGATCCACTCCCTCGCTTCACAATACTGACTGACGACGAGAAAAAGAAACTGTGGAAGTACATGCGAGATTGGGCTGCGGCGTTGTTGCCTGTGCTCGTACCTGGTGCACACGTTTGTGTCGCCGGGAATCCCTCACTTCAATACCTTGTTCAGTCAGCGGTGGCCGAAGCGGGATTCGAGGTTCGATCAGCAATTATGCGGCTGTATGTTGGCCTGCGAGGCGGCGACCGACCGAAATTAGCTGAGAAGGAATTTCCTGATGTTTGTGTAACGCCTCGCGGGGGTTACGAGCCATGGATGCTCTTCAGAAAACCCATCAGTGAGCGAACGGTAGCTGACAACCTTCGGCGATGGGGTACTGGTGGGTTGCGGCGCTTATCAGGTGAAAAGCCACTCCCAGACGTTATGCAATCTGCACGCACACCCGATGTCGAAACGAACCTATCGAAGCATCCCACAATGAAACCTCAGCATCTGCTGCGGATCTTGGTGCGTGCGATGTTGCCTCTGGGCAACGGTGTAATACTTGATACATTTGCTGGTTCCGGGTCAACTCTGGCCGCGGCCGAAGCTGTTGGCTATGACTCGATTGGCATTGAACTTGACCGACATTACTACGATGAGGCTACTAAACTGATCCCACTATTAGCGAAGCTATACCCAGGATTTACCGGGGACTCACTTGAACAGCCTTCTGCTCTTCTTGAACCGTCAAATATGCCGCGCAAGCAGTCGAAGAAAACGCGTCAGCACTCACTCCTTTGAATCCTAGCGAACCGATTCTCTCGTCTTCCAATTACAAGGTTCTTAGTAGGCCTATCCATTTAGCAAACGATTCGTAAAGACCGGGTCCGTGCGGTAAAGGAGCGATTTGACGGAAGTCGTGGCAACGGAATAGCCTACCAGTGAGCGTGTATCTGAGGTCCATTGATGAGGTTTTCCTATGTCTTACCCAGTGTTTATAAGCTATTCAACACTTGATTTAGCGGTGGCAAAATCATTGCGTGAATGGCTGAGTTCTGCTGGCGCTAGCGTCTTTCTAGCAGAATACTCTGTGCAGCCGAGCCAGCCATTGTCAGCAAGCATTACCAATGCAATAAGAGGTTGCGATTTATTTATTCTTCTTTGGAGTAGTAATGCCAAGACATCAGAATGGGTGCCGCAGGAAATTGGTATTGCCAAAGGCGCACAAAAACCAATTATGCCAGTGATACTTCACGCAGGCATTGAACTACCGGGATTTGTTCGCGACTTGAAATATCTAGAGCTTTACAAAGATCCGCAGGCGGCGGCGCAGTGGCTTCGCAATTTTGTTATTACACAGCAAAAGAAAAAAGAAACTGACACCTTGATGCTATTAGGCATAGCTGGGGCTGTCGTATTTGCCTTATTGGCTGGCGGTAAATGAGAGAAGTATTGCGCAGTTTTTGCGTTTCAAGTCTCTCGCAGGGTTTCCACCGGCGGCGCATTCAGCACGTGCCGGGTCGCCAGTAATCCGCTCAATGCCACGATCAGCGTACCCGCGGCGATTCCCACCACCCACACGCGCCAATCCGGATGATAAGGCAACGAAAATACGCGGCGGGCAAGAATCCAGGCGACCAGTGTGGCGGCGAGCGCACCCAGCAGCCCCGCCGCAAACCCCAGTGCGGCGTATTCCACCGCTGTTGCGGAGCGTATGAGATGCCGCGAGGCACCCAGTGCGCGCAACACCGCGGCTTCGAAGCAGCGTTCGTCGCGGGTCGCCTGGGCCGCGGCCAGCAGCACCACGATGCCGGCCCCCAGGGTGAACAGAAACACGTATTCCACCGCCAGCGAGGCCTGGTCCATGAGATGGCGTATCTGCTCCAGGATGGAATCCACGTCGAAGATGCTGAGCGCAGGCAATTGCCGCACCAGGTCCGCGAGGATAACCGCCTTTTGCGGCGGCAGATACACGCTGGTGATCCAATCGGCGGGATAACCGCCAAGCGCGCCGGGAGAGAGTTCCACGAAGAAGTTCGGTTGAAATGAATCCCAGCGGACTTTGCGCAGGCTCATGATTTTTACCGACAGCGGCGTACCGGCGAGATCGAAGGTAAGCGTGTCGCCGACTTTCAGATTCAACTGTCTGGCAAAACCCTCCTCGACGGAGGCGAGTGGTTTTCCCGTTTCGCCGGCGTTCCACCAGTGTCCCGCCACGATGGTGTTCGCGGGCGGCAGCGCCTGGGACCAGCTCAGGTTGGCTTCGCGATCCAGCATGTGCCGGGCGCGCGCATCCCTGAAATGGATTTTTGTGACGGAGACACCGTTAATCGCGCTGAGGCGGGCACGCACCACGGGATAAAGCGGCGGCGCAGGAATTCCGCGGGAAGTAAAGAATCGTTCAACGCTGGTACGCTGATTTGGCTGGATGTTGATAATAAACTGGTTGGGCGCATCCGCCGGCAGCGTGGTGCGCCAGCTTGAAAGCAGATCGCCGCGCACCAGACCCAGCAGCAGCAGCACCATGAGGCCGATGCCGAAGGCCGTCATCTGGATGACCGCGTCGCGGCGGTGGCGGCTCAGGTTGGCGAGACCATAACGCCAGCCGGCGCCGGCGCCATGCCGCAGTGGTTTGAGTATGACGAGCAGCAACCCTGCCCCCAGGCCGAGCATCAGTACCGTGAGCGTGAGGCCCAGCAGCACATACAGCGCGAGCTTGAGCTCGCGCACCTGCCACCAGGTGAGCGCCAGAGTGGCGAAAATCGCCGCGCCATAGATGACGTAGCCGCGTACCGGCGGCGGTACCAGATCGCGACGCAACACCCGTGCCGGCGGCGTGTCGCCGAGACGCATGAGGGGCGGCAGGGCGAAACCCATGAGCAGTGCCAGGCCGATGCCGAAGGCGGACAAGGCCGGGATGAAAGACGGGTAAGGCAGGTGCGCCGGCAGCAGATTTCCGAGTGCCGTCACCAGGCCGAACTGAGCGAGGAAACCGAGCACCGCGCCGCTCACGCCGGCGGCAATGCCGAGCCACAGGAGCTCCAGCAGCAGCAACATCTGTACGCGGCGGCGCGTGAGACCCAAGCATTTGAGTACCGCGGCGGTATCGGTGTAGCGCGTGGCGTAGCGACGCGCCGCCAGCGCCACCGCCACGGCGGAGATGAGCACGCTCACCAGCGCGGCGAGGCCGAGGAAACGCTGCGCGCGGTCAATGGCATCCACCAGCTCGCGCCGGCTGTCACGTGCATCGCGCATTTCCACGCCGGCGGGCAAATGATGACGGAAAGTTTTTTTGAGTTCACTGATCACATCCGGCGTGCCGGCCATGAGCAGTTTGTAGTTGACGCGCGAGTTGGCGTTCACGAGTCCGGTGGCGGGAATATCGGCGATATTGAGCAGCACTTTGGGTGCGAGTGATGCAAACCCGAAGCCGCCGTCGGGGAGATAGGCGATCACGGATGCGATGCGTGCCTTGAGGTTGCCGATCCGCACCTTGTCGCCGACCCTGAGTCCCAGCATGGTGAGTACACGCGGTTCCATCCACACGGTACCCGGCACGGGGATGATGTGAGTCACGTCCGCGGGGCCGAAGGATACTTGGCTGGTGCGTACCCGGCCGCGCAACGGATAGTCCGCGCTGACCGCGTGTATATCCGTAAGCACGGAGTGATTGCCGCTGAACAGCACCGTGGGGAAATCCATGACCTGGACGGTGCGCGCGCCGGCGGCGCGGGCGGTTTGCGCGAACCGGGGTGACAACGGTTCGCCGGAAGACAGCACCAGGTCTGCGGCGAGGCTTTCGCCCGCCTGTTCCTGTATCGCCGTATGCACCCGGCCGGTGAAGAAACCCACGGCACTCACGGCGGCAAGGGCGAGGGCGAGCGCCACGGCGATGACAGTGAGCTCACCGCTTTTCCAGCCGCGGCGGAACTGCCGCAGGGAAAGGCGCAGCAGCATCATGGGGTCGCCACCAGCCGGCCGGCGCGCAGGTGCAGGATGCGGTTGCAGCGGGATGCCAGCTGCGTATCGTGGCTCACCAGCACCAGCGTGGCATAGTGTTCACGGTTCAGACGAAACAGCAGTTCAATGATGAGCTGACCGGTGGCGGCATCCAGATTGCCGGTGGGTTCGTCGGCGAACAGGATCGCCGGTTCACCGGCGTAGGCACGGGCGATGGCCACACGCTGCTGCTCGCCACCGGAAAGTTTCGGCGGGTAATAGCCGGCGCGCTCCGCGAGACCCACCGCCGCGAGCACCGCGCGGGCGGTCTGCTCGGGTTGCCGTTGTCCGCCGAGTTCCAGTGGCAGCATGACGTTTTCCAGGGCCGTGAGACCGGGCAGCAGATGAAATGACTGGAACACGAAGCCTATGCGTCGCGCGCGCCGTGCGGCACGCGCGTCTTCATCCAGGGTACTCAGGTTCTCGCCATCGAGCCACACGCTGCCGCGGCTCGGTACATCGAGTCCGGCCAGCAGGCCCAGCAGTGTGGATTTGCCGGAACCGGAAGGACCCACAATGGCCACCGATTCGCCGCGCAGAATGGCGAGGGATACATCCTCGAGGATGGTCAGCGTACCGTCGGGGCTGGTAACCTGTTTGCCGAGATGCTCCGCGCGAAGCAGGGAATTATCGGGAGTGCCGCTGCGCATGTTGAAACGCATCCTTTTTATTTGCTTGCTGTGTTTTGCCATGCCGGCCTGGGCCAGGCCGTCGCTGATCCTGGTGATGGGCGACAGTCTGAGTGCCGCCTACGGTATCGAAACTTCCCAGGGTTGGGTAGGTTTGCTGCGCAAACGTCTTGCGCAACGCGGCTATGACTATAGCGTGATTAACGCCAGCATCAGCGGCGAAACCAGCGCGGGAGGACTGACACGCCTGCCCCTGGAACTCGCGCAGTATCGTCCCGCCCTGGTGATCCTGGAACTGGGCGCCAACGATGGCCTGCGCGGTCTGTCGCTCGGGGCAATGCAACAGAATCTGGAGAAAATGATCACACTGTCGCAGCACGCGGGCGCCAAGGTGCTGCTCATCGGTATCCTGCTGCCGCCCAATTATGGACCGCGTTATACGCAAGAGTTCGCTGCGATCTATCCGCGGCTCGCAAAAAAACAGCACGTGCCGCTGGTACCGTTTTTGCTGGCGGGTATCGCCGAGCACCGTGAACTCATGCAGGCGGACGGCATGCACCCGCTGGCGTCCGCCGAGCCGCGGGTGCTGGACAATGTCTGGCAGTATCTCCAATCTCTGCTGATAAAATCCCGCCCGCCGGAGAGCAGCCCGGCAAAGTTCAACGTGCGTGGAATGCTTATTCCGGCGTACTCGGTGTTTTCTCCGGACGAGCGCCGCGGGCCATGGTATCCGCCCAGTCCAGTATCAGTTGCACCCGCGGTGTGACCAGCTTGAGCGCCTGTGCGTAGCTCACCCAACGGTATTCCGCATGTTCGCGGATGCCGGTCTCGGGATTGGCCGCAAGCACGACTTTTTCTTCGCGGGTACAGGCCAGGTAGTAGCGCGCCACCTTGCCGCGGTTATAGGGCTCGGTCTCCCGGTAGTCCTTGCCCCAGGCGAACTCCAGTTCATGGATACCGGTTTCTTCCTGGACTTCACGCATCGCCGCCTGCAGGGGTGT
Source organism: Natronospirales bacterium (assembly GCA_021792635.1). GTDB lineage: Bacteria > Pseudomonadota > Gammaproteobacteria > Natronospirales > REEB76 > REEB76. The sequence continues at coordinate 155,810 of JAJYUH010000001.1, forward strand.
TTCATGCTGTTCCACGGCGCCCTTGGGGAAGTCCCAGTATCGGTAGGCGCGCAGCAGGAGATAAAGACCACCGGCCGGCGTATCGCGCAGCACAGCGACCCCGGCGGAGAGGCGCAGAGGTGTGGAGGGCATAGGGACAGTATAGAACCCGCCGCAGGAAAGGGGCGGGCTCGTTTAATTTAATCGTCGGGGTGGCGTTTCCTGTGTGCATGCAGGGGGCGGAATGCGGCGCGTTGCAAGTACGCATGCTTGCCGACGATGCCCATCCCGGCGATCGCCGCAGCAGTTAGAATGCGCAGTGTGAAAACCCTGCTTGCCATTCGTCACGTCCCTTTTGAGGATTTGGGTTCCTTGGAAGGGCTGCTTGCTGAGGCGGGCTATGCCATCCGCTATGTGGATGCACCCACGGCGGATTTTGCCCGGCTCGACCAGACAAGCTGGGATCTGCTGGTGCTATTGGGCGGGCCCATCGGCGTCAACGACGCGCACGACTATCCTTTCATCACCGACGAGCTGAAGTTCATTGAGACGCGACTGCGGCGCGAACAGCCCACGCTCGGCATTTGTCTCGGCAGCCAGCTCATGGCCCATGCCCTGGGGGCGCGCATACACAGGAGCTGCGCGCTGGAAATCGGCTGGAAGTCCCTGCATCTCAGCGACGCCGGTCGTGACTCTTCGCTGCGGCATTTCAGCAAACCCGTGTTTCACTGGCACGGCGAGAGTTTTGACTTGCCGTCCGGTGCCCGCTCGCTGGCCTCCACCGAAAGTTGTCCCCATCAGGCGTTTTGCCTGGGCAGTGCGCTTTTGGCGCTGCAATTCCATCCGGAGGTCACGGCGCGCGGACTGGAGCAGTGGTATGTGGGCCATGGCGGCGAGCTGCGCGTCCACGGCCTGTCGGTGGCGGGCCTGCGGCAGGAGGCGGCGCGTTTTGCCCCTCTGTTGGCGCGTCAGTCCGCCGCTTTTCTGCATGACTGGCTGGCGGTGCTGTAACGCGCAGCATCGGGTTCTCAGCCGCGCATCACGATGTCCGGCCGGATTTCAATCTCGGTTTTCAGACTGTTGGCGATGAAACACTGTTCGTGGGCGGTATGCACGCACTCGAGGAGGCGTTCCCTCCGCGCCTCGCCGCGGATCACCATGCGCGGCCTGAGCACGATGCGCGTGATGCGCACCGGTTTGTCGTCCTCGGGCATGAACCCCTCGGCCCGGTCCTCGTATTCCACCACATCGAGACGGGCGCGCGCGGCGATGGCCAGAAACGACAGCATCTGGCAGGAGGCGGCCGCCATCACCAGCAGTTGTTCCGGATTGAGCAGCGCCGGATCACCGCGGAACGCCGGGTCGGATGACATGGGCAGAGATTGCGCCACCGGCGGCACCGTTATCTGATGGGTGCGATCATAGGCTTCATAACCGGCGCCGGTGCTGCCTTTCCAGTTGCAGCTGACACGATACTGATGAATCGCATGTTTTTCAGCCATGACGGTGCCTCCTGTTGATACCGGTGAATTTACCCATGATCGGAAAGTACAGAGCGTACGGCAGGCAGCGGAACAGCTTTAGCAACCACACGAAGCGCCGGGGGAAAGCGATTTCAAATTTCTGTTGCATGATGCCGCGATAAAGCGTCTCCGCTGCGTCTTCCGCGTTCATGAGGAACGGCATCGGGAAGCGGTTGCCGGCAGTCATGGGCGTGTCCACGAAACCCGGATTGCAGATAGAAATTCGGATACCCTCGCGTTCGAGATCGAAACGCAGCGACTCGGCCAGATTGATGAGCGCGGCTTTCGTCGGACCGTAAGCCGCCGCGCGCGGCACGCCGCGGTAGCCGGCAATGCTCGCCACGATGACGATGTGACCGCTGTGTCGCCGGCGCAGCGCGGGCAACAAGGCCTCGATGCCGTTTACCACGCCCAGGTAATTCACCTGCATATGTGCGGCAAACGTCGCGGCGTGGAAATTGTCGAGTTTCACGAACTCTCCAATGCCCGCGTTGAGCACCGCGAGTTGCAGGGGGCCGAGCTGTGATTCAATGCGCTCCGCCGTGACGCGCACGGCAGCGGTGTCGGTTACATCCAGCGGGAAGGCATGGATTAAGTCTTTGGCAAGCCCGGCGGTTTCCTGCAGCAACTCCGTGCGACGCGCGGAGACGGCTACCATCCAGCCTTCGCGGGCGAGCCTGAGTGCCAGCGCCCGGCCGATGCCACTGCCGCCGCCGGTGATCCAGGCCACGCGCTTTGGCGCTGCATTCATGCCGCTTGCCCTCATGAGACCGGGGGCGCGATTTTACCCCGAATTACGCCTGTTCCCCGGCTTGCCGCCGCCGAGCGACTGCTATACCTTGTGGCTCCCTGATGGCGCCTGCCGAAGCCGACGAGGAGCGTAATGGAAAAAATCTGGCTCAAGGAATATCCCAAAGGCGTGCCCGCCGAGATTGATCGCAATCAATACGCATCTTTGAAGGCGATTTTCGAGGACAGTTGTCGCCGGTATGCGGGTTTACCGGCCTATTCCAATCTGGGCGCTACGCTCGACTATGCGAACCTGGAACGGCTGAGCCGCCGCTTCGGTGCGTATTTGCAAAAAACAGCGGGTCTCAAACAGGGCGACCGGGTCGCCATCATGATGCCCAATCTGTTGCAATATCCGGTGGCGCTGTTCGGCATTCTGCGCTGCGGCATGGTGGCGGTGAACGTCAATCCGTTGTACACCGCCCGCGAACTCGAACATCAGCTTCAGGACTCCGGCGCACGCGTCATCGTGATCGTGGAAAATTTTGCCGCTACCCTACAGGAAGCACTGCCCCATGTGGATGTAAAAACCATCGTTACTACGCAGATTGGCGATCTGCTGCCGTTCCCAAAACGCACGCTGGTGAATTTTGTGGTGAAGCGCGTGAAGAAAATGGTACCGGCCTGGCGGATCCCCGGTGCTGCTTCATTCCGCGCGGCGCTAGCGCAAGGCGCAGCACAGACGCTGGATGAAGTGATAGTTAACCATGAAGATATCGCTTTTCTGCAGTACACCGGCGGCACCACCGGCGTTGCCAAGGGTGCGGTGCTCACCCACGGCAACATGGTAGCGAACGTGCTGCAGGCGTCGGCGTGGCTGGGCGCCTACCTGAAAAGCGGCCAGGAAGTCATCATCACGGCGTTGCCGCTGTACCACATCTTTTCGCTTACCGCGAACTGCCTGACATTCATGCAGATCGGCGGTCACAACGTCCTGATCACCAACCCGCGCGACATGCCCGGCTTCGTGAAGGAGCTCGGCAAGGTCAAGTTCAGCGCCATCACAGGCGTAAATACCTTGTTCAACGGATTGTTGCACACACCGGGTTTCGACAAGCTGGATTTCTCCGCGCTCAAGATCGCGCTGGGTGGGGGCATGGCGGTACAGCGTGCGGTGGCGGCGAAATGGAAAGAGGTAACCGGGGTTACGCTCATTGAAGCCTACGGTCTTACGGAAACGGCGCCGGCGGCGTCCATCAATCCGCTGGATCTCAAGGACTACAACGGCAGCATCGGCCTGCCGCTTCCCTCCACCGACTTCTCCATCCGCGATGATGTCGGCAAGGAACTCAAGGTGGGCGAGGTCGGCGAGATCTGCATCAAGGGGCCGCAGGTGATGCGCGGCTACTGGAACCGCCCGGATGAGACCGCCAAGGTGCTGTCGGCCGACGGCTGGCTGCGCACCGGTGACATAGGCCGCATTGATGCGCGCGGGTACGTGTATATCGTGGATCGCAAAAAGGACATGATCCTGGTGTCCGGTTTCAACGTGTACCCCAATGAAATCGAGGATGTAATGATGATGTATCCGGGAGTGCGCGAGGTGGCAGCCGTGGGAGTTGCAGACGAACATTCCGGCGAAGTGGTGAAATTGTTTGTGGTGAAGAAAGACCCCACGCTCACCGTCGAGGCTCTGAAAGAATGGGCCCACAAGGAACTCACCGGCTACAAGCGCCCCAAGTACATCGAATTTCGCGATGAATTGCCCAAATCCAACGTCGGGAAAATATTGCGACGGGAATTGCGGGAAGCGGAACTGAAAAAGCAGCAACATTAACTTAAAGGGCTCTGAAATCGTACTCAGGCGCCGTATTGACTGACGGAGAATATGTGACTATCAAAGTGCTTTTTTTTGATACGAGTGCATTACTCAAGATGTTCGTTCAAGAACAAGGAAGTGACAAGGTAAGGTGGCTCACCTCACACGATACTAAGGTGACCATGGGACTTCATTTTGTAGTAAATGAACAGGTTTGCATTGAATTTGACCGGAAACTAAGAGATTTCTCCAGCAACGGCAAGATACCTGCTGTCGAAGCCGATCGAATCGGCCGTGTCTTTAATCGAGATCATAGAAACAAATGTTTTCAGGTAGTCGGACAGAAGATAATTTCCAATACGAAACAAGAGAAGACCTTGAATACGATTTGTCAGGACCTGAACTTGAGGGTTGGGCAGAATGATTGGGATGGCCGCATATGTCAATCAATTGTCAATGCCCTCGCATTTCTTGGCGGGGCATCCCATCCGATTTTGGTTACCTGCGACGGTGCCTTCGGAAGGAAGGCTATGAGTAAAGGGTATCGAGTAATTGATCCAGCGCGACAGAGCTTGGACGAAATTCGCGCGGTAATTAGCCAACAAATCATTTAGTCTGATCGCCTCTATCCCAAGACTAAATGAATCACGGCTTTCGTAAAAGAGGTAGGCAGCAGACCATAGCAGGTCGCCGTCCGGCGAAGAAACAACATGAACGTGCAGTGATCGATGAGTTTCTTACTTGGCTCAACAAACATAGAGGAACACGGTTTAAAGTCGTCGCTGAACCCGACCCACCAGATGCGATTATTGCCTCAGTCCGCGCAAAGAGTTGGATCGAGGTAGCTGATGTATTTTGGACGACCAACTACGCTCGGCATCTCTATTCTTACGCAACGCCAGGTGAAAGGCGTTACCCACTTAACCCAGGTTACTATAGCCAGATGGATCAAGCATTTGCGCAATGTTTCGTCTATGTGCTCTCCACTAAGCTGAAGAAACGTAGCTACCTTCCGTTTCTTAAGCGTTATGGCGCTGGTTATCTGGTCATACGAGTTCAGCATCCATGGTTTGACGGGCAGACGATCCGAGAGATGAGAGATTACTGGCGTGCGGAGCAACCAGTCAGGAATCTTGGGTGTTTCGATGCGGTGTATGTTAAGTTTTCATCGATGAATCGCTTGGCATTCAGGAAATGGCAGGTATGAAGCATTGCCATCTCTCTCCGTCATCAAACGGACGTGTACCATAGCGGCCGTGTCGTCTGGATACTATAAGGTTCCTCGCTGTTTCTTGTGAAACGAAACAATGCGCGAGGTATTATAATATTGTGTGGTATCTGATCTATTAAAAACATCCATACAAATCTCTAAACTATATGGAGAAATCAATGAAAAGAACCATCCTAATTTTGGTTGCGACGTTGATATTATTGGGATGTTCTGCCATTTCGCTTAAACCCGGAGCAGAAAAAGTCCTAATCACCGATACGAAGCCAGCAGATGGGTGTAAATTTTTGGGTGAAGTAGTCGGAAACCAAGGGAATTTTTTTACGGGTCGTTATACCTCAAATGAGAACCTCGAGATAGGTGCGCAGAATAATCTTAAAAACAAGGCCATGGAAATGGGAGGCAACGTAATAGTCCTTTTGACTCAGCGAGCAGGTCAAACAACAGGTATGTATGGAGCGGGCAGTGAGACAAATGTTACTGTATCCGGAAATGTCTACAAATGTCCTTAGAGCACCTAGCAAAATGAGCTCGCGTAGGTTGGGGTTCGTCTGCCGCCTCACCTGCAACCTACGCAAGATTGAATAGCGATGCGGTGGTCGTGGCGTGTGATCTTTCTTGTAAACCCCGTGGATGACGCCGAGTCTCGTAGCCCGACGAGGGTGAAGCCCACCCATAGGGTGGGGCGAAGTCAGGATGACGAACCGGCGCAGCGGGCCAAGGATGGCCCGTCTGCGCCGCCCCGAGTCGGGCGAGAAACGAGGGTACGCGGCTAAAACCGAATGTTCTCTCATTCGGTTTTAGCCAAGCGCGGAATCCTCGGGGCGTGTTTCTTTGGTGACTTTCTTTGCACGTACAAAGAAAGCCACCCGGCCGCGGGACGGAATCCCGCCCTCAAAAGTGGTTGCCGCCGGAGGCGGCTGCATTCAAGATCTGGATTCCGGCTGTTGCCGGAATGACGATAAGACGAAGCGGCGGTTGCCTTGCAGCCGCATCAATTCACTTGTGATAGGCCGGGCTCAATTCATGAACGGCTGCAACCATCGCCGCGACACTTTCGGGTTTGGTGCCGATTTGGACGCCGTGGCCCAGATTGAAAATGTGGCCCGGACCGTGACCATAACTGTCCAGGACTTTCTTGACTTCTTCGCGGATGCGTTCGGGCGGGGCGTAAAGCGCAGCGGGATCGAGATTGCCTTGCAGCGCGACCTTGTCTCCGACACGGCGGCGTGCGTCACTCAAATCCTGTGTCCAGTCCACGCCCAGCGCATCGGCGCCGGAATCCGTCATAGCTTCCAGCCACGGGCCGCCGCCTTTGGTGAATAAAATCACCGGCACGCGCCGGCCTTCGTATTCGCGTTGCAACTCTGCAATCACCGCGCTCATGTAACTTAGGGAAAACTCTTTATAGGCTTGGCCGGTGAGCACGCCGCCCCAGGTATCGAACAGCATAACGGCTTGGGCGCCGGCGGCAATCTGAGCGTTCAGATACAATGCGACGCTGCGCGCCAGCAGATCCAGCAGTTTGTGGAGTGTCGCCGGTTCGCGGTAAAGCAGACCTTTGACCAAAGCGAATTCCTTGCTGGCGCCGCCCTCGACCATGTAACAGGCCAGCGTCCAGGGGCTGCCGGCGAAACCGATGAGCGGCACGCGGCCGGCGAGTTCGCGGCGGATCAGGCGCACCGCATCCAGCACGTAGCGCAATTCCGTTTCCGGGTCGGGCATTGCCAGTTTCGCCACTGCGGCGGCATCCCGCACCGGCCGTTCGAAGGCCGGGCCTTCGCCTTCCACGAAATGCAGGCCCAGACCCATGGCCGCGGGGATGGTGAGGATGTCGGAGAACAAAATCGCCGCGTCCAGCGGAAAGCGATTGACGGGTTGCAGCGTGACTTCGCAGGCCAGTTCCGGTGTGCTCATGAGTTGGATGAAACTGCCGGCGCGGGCACGGGTTTCGCGGTACTCGGGGAGGTAGCGGCCCGCCTGGCGCATGATCCATACGGGCGTGCGCGGCGTGGCTTCGCGCAAGAGCGCACGCAGGAGCAGATCGTTTTTGAGTACGGTTTGCGTCACTCGCCTCACCCCTCACTCCTCACCCCTCACTCTTACGGCGGTTGAGGGGGAATTGAGTTAAACCATTTAATTGTGGAATAAAGCGGCGATTGTTTTTTGAATTTCTTCAGCCGCCGCGCGCGGATCCGGGGCTTTGCGGATGGGCCGCCCCACCACGATGTAGTCGGCACCGTTGCGGAACGCCTGTTCCGCGGTGACGGCGCGCTTCTGATCATCGTCGGGACGGTTGTCCACCGGCCGGATACCGGGCGTCACCACCAGCAGGCGCTGGTCAATGAACGCGCGTAATTTTGCCGTTTCCATGCCGGAGGACACCACCCCGTCGCAGCCGGCCTGCAGCGCGCGACGCGCGCGGGACAGCACCAACTGCTCTACATCGCAGTGAAAACCCAGATCATCCAGATCGCCGCGATCCAGGCTGGTGAGCACCGTGACCGCCAGTACCTTGAGATCGCCCTTTATTTCCGCCGCCGCTTCCATGATCGCCTGATTACCGTGCACGGTGCAGAAATCCGCGCCGCGCTGCGCCAACTGCCGTACCGCCGCCTGTACGGTGGCGGGGATGTCGAAGAACTTGAGGTCCACGAAGACTTTTTTGTGCTGTTGCTTCAGCCAGTCGAGCAGTTCGAAGTAACCGCCGGTCATGAACAGTTCCAGGCCGATCTTGTAGAATTGCACCGCATCCCCGAGCCGCGCTACCAGTTGGCGCGCGCTCTCGGCATCGGCGACGTCGAGGGCGAAAATCAACCGTTCGCGGCGCGGCACGGAATTGCTGGAAAGCATGGCTGTGCGGATTATTGTGAGTACAGTTTCCGTGATTCTATCATGCCACTCCGGTCAAACCGGGCGTGGTATCCGTGTCCCCGGTGAGACGCCGGTATTCGCGCAGGGCATAACGGTCGGTCATACCGGCGATGTAATCCGCCACGATGCGCGCCCGGCCCGCCTTACCCTGTTGTGTTTCCGCCTGGCGCGCGGCACGGAGGAAGGTTTCGGGTAACGGGGCTGTATCACCGAAATGTATCTCGAACAAGGTGCGTACCACACGCGCTGCTTTACGGTTCGCATGGCGTACCTGTTGATGCTGATAAAGCCGTGTGCGCAGGAAACGCGCGAGTTCCCGGCTGCGCGCGCCGACCATGCTGCTGAAGCCTATGAGCGGCCCGGGAAGCAAGCGTACCGTCTCAATGCTGTTCGGGGCCGCTGCCGCAATATTCGCGCGGCTTTGTTCGATGAGATCGCCGATGAGCTGGTTGATCATGCGGCGTACCGTCTCGTGTATCAGCCGCCGCGGCGTGAGCGCTGGATAACGCTGCTTCACCGCCGTGCAGTGCTCATGAAAGAGTTCGGTTTCCATGAGCCGGTTCACGCTGATGAGGCCGGCACGCAGACCGTCATCCACGTCATGGTTGTTGTAGGCGATTTCGTCGGCGATATTGGCAAGCTGCGCTTCGAGTCCGGGTTGCCGTCCGTCAATGAAGCGTTGACCCAGCTCGCCCAATTGCCGGGCATTTTCGCGGGAACAGTGCTTGAGGATGCCCTCGCGACTCTCAAAGGTGAGATTGAGCCCGGGGAATTCGGCGTACTTTTCTTCCAGCTCATCCACCACCCGCAATGATTGCAGGTTATGTTCGAAGCCGCCGTAATCGCGCATGGCCTGGTGGAGCGCATTCTGTCCCGCGTGACCAAACGGCGTGTGGCCGAGGTCATGCGCGAGAGCGATGGCTTCCGTGAGCGGTTCATTGAGCCCAAGCGCCACGGCCACGCTGCGTGCAATCTGCGCCACCTCCAGGGAATGAGTGAGGCGCGTGCGATACAGGTCGCCTTCGTCGTACACGAACACCTGGGTCTTGTACATGAGGCGGCGAAACGCGGTCGAGTGGATGATGCGGTCACGGTCGCGCTGGTATTCGCTGCGGTAATTGGGCGGCGGTTCGGGATAACGGCGTCCGCGGGAGGCGGTATCACGCGCGGCATAGTCGGCGAGTGGCGGGATTCCAGTCACGCGGGTGGCCGTTTCAAACTGGCCTGCCTGCCAAGGTGTCGCCCAGCATCTTTACATCGAAATCGTCACTGACCACCGCTTGGCCGATGCCTTTTGGCAGCACCAGACGCAGTCGTCCCGAGCGCACTTTCTTGTCGCGTCGCATGTGCTCGAGGATCCGCATCGGTGTGAGCGAGGCGGGCGGCTTGCACGGCAATCCGGCCCGTTCCAGCAGCCGGCAGATGCGGCGGTACTCGGCGGCTTTGAGCCAGTCCATGCGTACCGCCATGTCCGCCGCCATGGCGATGCCGGCCGCCACGGCTTCACCATGCAGCCACTCGCCATAACCGAGGGCGCTCTCGATGGCATGACCGAAGGTATGGCCCAGGTTGAGCAAGGCGCGCCGTCCCTGCTCGCGTTCATCCTCGCTCACGATGGCAACTTTGATCTCACAGGCGCGCGTGATGGCATGTACGCAGGTTTCCGGGTCCAGCGCGAGCAGTTCCTGTACGTGGGTCTCCAGCCACAGGAAAAAATCCTCATCGCTGATGAGACCGCATTTGATGATTTCCGCCAGACCCGCGCTCACTTCCCGCGGCGGCAGGGTTGTGAGCGTGGCCGTGTCGGCGATTACGGCGAGGGGCTGGTGGAAGGCACCGATCATGTTCTTGCCGTGACGGTGATTAATGGCGGTTTTGCCGCCCACGGAGGAGTCCACCTGCGCCAGCAGGGTAGTGGGGATCTGTATATGGCTGATGCCGCGCTGATAACAGGCTGCCGCGAAACCCGTAAGATCACCCACTACGCCGCCACCCAGGGCGATCAATGTGGCATCCCGGCCGAAGCTGTTTTTCAGCAGGAAGCGGAAAATGAAATCCAATGTCCGCCAGTTCTTGTGTGGCTCACCGTGAGGCAGGACCAGGCTGCGCGGCGCGAACGCCGCCAGCGCCTGGCTGAGTTTGTGCAGATACAGGGGAGCCACATTGTCATCCGTGATGATACACACTGCGTCTTTCTGCAGTTGTCCCTCCAGGAGCTCGGCACGGGCAAGCAGCCCCGCTCCAATGTGAATGGAATAGCTGCGTGTTCCGAGCTGGACGGTGAGGGTGGGCATGAGGTCGCTGCCTTGTTCAGCACATATTTCTTAGGATTCCGGCCGCTTTGTCGAGTTCGCGCCGGATATTCTGCGCCAGCGGCCGTACGCGGCCGTGGTCGGTGATTACCGTAAGCTGGGCGATACTTTCATAGAGGGGCTCCCGATCCAGGAACAATTCCCGCAACCGGGTTTCGCGATTGTTTGCCATCAGCAGGGGTCGGCGGGAATCGCGGCCGGTGCGGTTTGCCTGGGCATCAACGGAGGCTTTGAGATAAATCACGAAACCCCGGTTGCCCAGGCACTCGCGGTTGGCCGGATCCAGCACCGCGCCGCCGCCGGTGGCGAGCACGATGTTGTGTCGCTGGGTGAGTTCCTCGATGATCTGACGCTCGCGGCGGCGGAACCCGGTTTCACCCTCCTTTTCGAATATCAGCGCAATATCCGCGCCCGTGCGCTGTTCGATTTCCCGGTCGGTATCCAGAAACTCGCGCCCCAGCAGCCGCGCGAGTTCACGTCCGATGGCGGTTTTCCCGGCCCCCATGGGGCCCACGAGGAAAATCCTGCCTGGCAGTGAATCTGTCACATTGTCATGCCATCGGTCACGTGTGCCCTGGAAGCTGCGCCGTGCATCATTCACCCAGCATTGCTGTCTGGGTCATGATTCTTGGGGTGACAAAGATCAGCAATTCGTCTTTGTTATTTGTGGTCTGGGTATTGCGGAACAGCCAGCCGATGAGCGGCAGGTCGCCCAGTAACGGAACTCTATTGATGGTGGTATTACGGGTAGTTTCATAAATGCCGCCCAGCACCACTGTGTCGCCATTGTCCACCAGCACTTGCGTCTTCACATCGCGGGTATCAATGCTGGGGACGCTGCCGCCGTTGGCGGTGGGAACAAACGATCCGACACTGTCTTTGTGAACTTCCAGGTCCATGATGATACGGTTGTCCGGTGTGATCTGCGGGGTCACATCCAGGCTGAGTACGGCTTTCTTGAACTGCACCGTGGTGGCGCCGCTGGAGGCCGACTGGGTGTAAGGGATTTCCACGCCCTGTTCGATTTTTGCTTCCTTGGCATTGGCGGTGATTACCCGCGGACTCGATACCACCTCGCCCTTGCCCTCTGCCGCCATGGCGGAAAGTTCCAGGTCCAACAGGTAGTTTTGCCGCAGCACCGCGAAGGCAATCTGGCCGAACGGATTGGCGGTGGGTACGTTGATATTGAGCTGATCCGGCAGCGTCGGTATGCTCAGCAACGGTGTACCGGTCACCGGAACGGTGCCCGTGGCGGAGGGGTTGAAGGCGTTCTGCTGGGCGTTGGCGGCGGTCAAATCACCGTTTACGCTCATGAGTCCGCCGCTGGTCTGACGAATACCGTTGGTGGCGAAGCGTACCCCCAACTGGCGGCTGAAATCATTTTGCGCAATGACGATGCGCGACTCGATGAGTACCTGCTTGACGGGTATGTCGAGCCTTGCCACCAGGCGGCGGATTCTGGTGATGTCATCGGCGGTATCCGTTACCAGCAGAGTGTTGGTGCGGGTATCCACACTGATGCTGCCGCGCGGGGACAGCAGAGAGGTCTTGCCGGCGCTCCCTGCGCCCTGGATGAGCGCGGCAATGTCGCTGGCCTTGGCGTAGTTCACCTGGATAAAGGCGGACTGCAGCGGCGCGCTCTGTTGCAGACTCTGCTGGGCCGCGTATTCCGCCTGTTCCTGCGCGGCGATATCCTGGGCTGTGCCCACGATCAGGGTATTGCCGTACTGGCGTGACGCGAGCCCCTTGGTTTTCATGATGATGTCGAGCGCCTGGTCCCAGGGGACATCCTGCAGACGCAAGGTGATGTTGCCCTTCACGCTGTCGGACACCACGATATTCTTGCCGCTCGCATCCGCGAGAATCTGCAGCACGGCGCGGATGTCAATATTCTGGAAATTCAGGCTGATCTTCTGGCCGGTGTACTGTTTCTGCCGAGCCACCTGCGCGCTCTGGACCGAGACAGGTGAAAATTCCATGGCGAACAGGTTGTCGCTCTGATAGGCGAGTTTTTCATATTGTCCGGTCGGATGGATGACCAGACGCGCGCCGCCGGGTGTGTTCTCAGCGTCAATATACTGTACCGGCGTGGCGAAATCGCTCACGTCCATGCGGCGTACCAGTTTCTGCGGCAGCCTGGTGTTTGGGAAATCCACCACCACATTGTTGCCGGAAGCGTGCACGCTGCCCACGATGGCGGGGCTGCTCAGATCCACGATTACCCGACCCGTGCCATTACTGCCACGACGGAAATCCACATTGGTGATGCTTTGCCCCGCGGTGGTAGCAGCCGCGAGAACCGGGGTTCCCGCCGCCGGGCTGGCAGTGAGGGCGCCGGCGCTCGGGGAGAGGGTGACGGGGTCAATCTGTGCCACGGCGGTGTCACCGGGGTTGCCGCCCAGCAGCATGTACACGGTATCGCCTTGGGTGCTGATGTGGTAGGGAACCAGCGAAGTCAGATCTACGACCACGCGTGTGCGTGTGCCCGCCTCCGCCACCACCACGCTGTCCACGTTGCCTACGTCAATATCAGTCTTCCGCTCCTTCAGTGCGAGACGTGTGTCATTGAGATCCAGGGCGATGCGGGCCGGCTGTCCGACCGTGAAACTAAGCGGTTGAGGCGCCGGGCCGCTCAACTTGAGCTGCAGTTGTACTCGGTCTCCCGCCAATTTGGTGGCCGTGACGGCCTGCAGCCGGTTGCTGCCTTCCTGGCCGTTGGCCGCGAACGTCAACGGTATTGCCAGGCAGCCCAGCAACAGCACGCAAGCTGTCGGCAGCGCTCGGCGTATCCGGTTCAGGGGGGGAACGTATATGCTATTCATGTTGCTTGCCTCATCTCGCAATCAGCCACCGAGCTGGATGGTCGTCATCCTTTCCATCCAGCCACCCTGTCCATCCGGTATGATTTCCCGTAACACCAGGCCCGCCTGGCTAATTTTGACAATCTTGCCGAAATTCTGTCCCATGTAATTGCCCAGCGTAACGCGATGCACGATACCGTCACCATCGCGTATCAGCGCGTATATTTTGCCGTTGACGGTGATGGTGCCCATCATCTTCAGGCTGTCCAGCGGGAACTGCTCCAGGTATTGACGCGCACGGTTGAAGTTCGGGTGCAGACCGGATGTGCCCTTGCCGCCTGTCATGCCGGCGTAACTTTGCAGTTCAGGAATGAAGGGTGAGCGCAGATTCATATCGTCATAGGTGTAGGTTTCAAACGGCTTGATCTGCGGTAACGGCTCAATCCGACCGCCACGGCGTGCCTTCACCTGGGCTACGTATTGTTTCAGGTCCTGCATGCGGTCCCCGCAGCCGGCGAGAAAAACAGTGGCGCACAGCATCATCAACACCATGACCCGGCGGTTGTGGCGGCCCGGAGAAGTGGCTCTGCTCATGGCTTCACCCGCCCCTTTAACGGCTTCGCCCCGGGTTGTTCGCTGTTTTCGAGATAACGGTAGGTTTTGGCCGTGAGTATCATCACCAGTTTCGTGCCGGTAGTGTCGTTGCCCCGCGGTTTGATGCTGATGTCGTGCACGGTCACGATACGCGGCAACGCCGCTATATCACTTACGAACTTGCCAAACTGCGGATAGGTGCCCTCGACCTGGATCTGGATGGGTTTTTCCGCGTAGAAATCCTTCTTGATCTCATTCTCCGGTTTGAACAGGTTTTGTTTCAAGCCGTCTATCTGCGCGGTCTGCGAGATATCCTGCAACAGGCTGGGAATCTCGGTGCGGCCCGGCAACTGACGCAACATGGTGCCGAAGGAACGCCGCATCTGTACAAGCTGTGCCTTGTATATGTTCAGGTTGGCGGCCTCCGCGGCCTTCTGCTCGAATTGCTGCTTGAGAACGGTTTCCTGCTGTTGCGCCTGGTCCAGTTGCTGCTTGTCGCTGCTCAGCCAGAAGTAGTAACCGATGAATACCACCACGATGAAGACCGCGACATACGCGATAACCCGTGCCGGCAGGGGCCAGCCGCCGGGATTCTTGAAATCCAGGTTCCGCAAATCGTTGAGGTCGAAGTTTTTGAGGTCCGCCAGATTCATAACTGGTTACCTCCCATTCCGCTTGTTTTGGGCGGCGTCCGCTTTGTCTATGATTTTGGCGGTAATGTTGAATTGCTGCGCGCGCACGCCAAAATCAACCCGCGGATCCTTTTGTACGACTTCCAGGTTTGGATCGCCCATCCAGAGAGAATTGTCAATATTGCGCAGGTAAGTGGAGACCCGCGCGCTGGATTCCGCCACTCCCTGCAGTTGTAATTTATCGCCATTCTGAGTGACCTGAGTCAGATACACGCCCGGCGGCAGCGTCCTGACCAACTGGTCAAAAAGATGCACTTCCGTGGGGCGGCTCTGCTGCAGTTGCTCGATGATCTGCATGCGCGCCAACAACCGCGCCCTGGTCTGCTGCAAATCCTTGATTTCTGCAATCTGCTTGTCCATTTGCGCGACCTGCGCTTGGAGATAGGAATTGCGCGCCTGTTGGTTGGAGACGGCATCGCTGATGAGGCCCCACATGCCCAGGAGCACCACCACGCCGACAATTGCCGCCAGCAGCAAGCGCAAGTTGAAGGTTTTCTGGCGATCCTTACGCCGTACCTCGCGCCAAGGAAGCAGATTAATACTTGGCATGTTTGTCGAAGCTCCTTAGGGCCAGGCCGCAGGCGACCAGAAGCGCCGCAGCCTCGTTTTCCACAAACTGCGATTTTGCCCGCGACGACAGTTTCATTCTGCCGAAGGGGTTGCTGACCAGGGTGGGCGTGTTCAGCTTCCCGGTGATGCGCTCGGCGGCACCGGGAATGGCGGCACAACCGCCGCACAGCAGAATCTGGTCAAGGTGCTGGTGCTCGCTGGTGGACGACTGGTAGAACTGCAACGAGCGGTTTACCGCCTGGGCCATGTCATCCACGAAGGGGTCCAGAATTTCCACCTTGTAATTGTTGGGCAGACCACCCTCTTTTTTGGCCTTGCCCGCTTCCTCGTAGGTGAGGCCGTAATGACGCATGATTTCTTCGGTAAGCTGTTTACCGCCAAAGTCGGTGGTGTAGCTGTAGATGATGTGGCGGTCGTGCAATACACTGAAAGTGGTGGTGGCAGCACCAAAGTCCACCAGTGCGATGGTACGATCAATGCCTTCGTCCGTCATTTGATGGGAAATCAACTTGCAGGCGTTCTCCACTGCGTATACTTCCACATCTATGACGGAAGCATTCATGCCGGAGATTTCGAGCACCGCCTGGAGCTTCTCGATATTTTCCTTGCGCGCCGCAACCAGCAGCACGTCCATGAGATCCGGGTCGGCTTTGGATACGCCGAGAATTTCGTAATCAAAAGCCACTTCCTCAAGCGGCTGGGAGATGTACTGATCGGCCTGCAACTCGATCTGTTCGCCCAGATCCTTGTCCGACAGGGCAGCCGGCATCTGGATGGTTTTGGTCATAACCTGACCACCGACCGCCACGGCCGCATACTTGGTGCGCGGACTGGCGCGCTTGACCACTTTGCGTACCGCATCGCCCACCGCATCCAGGTCCATGATGACCTTATCGGTGATAGCATTGAACGGCATGGCTTCGGCGGCGAAACTTTCCACCTTGTAAGCATTGCCGGTCTTGGAAAGTTCAATCAGCTTCACCGAGGAAGTGCTGATATCGATTCCCACGAGAGGTTTTGACGCCCGCTTGAACAGCCCGTCTAGCACGTTCTCAAGTCCTTCCGTTACCCTTGGTTTCCAGCCCGGAGGGCCGCCCCATGTCTTAACCTACAGCTTCAATATATATCAACAAATGATTAAATCAAATATAGTTTTTTCTGTTATGCACAGGGTATCCCAGGCCTGTTCCCGGCAGTGGAAGCGCTGTTATTGAACAAGTAAGCCATGCATCGTCATCTCAAAACACTATATATTGTGATCGGGGCCATGGCTGGGCTCTTTGGGTTGGGTGTCCTGGCTGTTGTGATTGCCTATTTAGTAGTGGCTCCCAGCCTGCCCGCTGTGGCCGTTCTCAAGGATATCCGTCTGCAGGTGCCCCTCAGGGTCTATACGCGAGACGGCCGGCTGCTGGCGGTTTTTGGGGAAAAGCGCCGCATACCGTTGGCGTATGACCAGATTCCTCCCATGGTGGTGGATGCCTTTGTAGCCGCCGAGGATGAGCATTTCTGGGAGCACCCGGGCGTGAGCGTGAAAGGGTTGTTACGGGCTGCGATTCACCTGGCGCTCACCGGTCAAAAGACCCAGGGGGGCGGTACCATCACCATGCAGGTGGCACGCAATTTCTTTCTGACGCGTGAAAAGACCTATACCCGCAAGCTGCGGGAAGTGTTCCTGGCCTTGAGGATTGACCGGGAACTCAGCAAACAGGACGTCCTCGACCTCTACCTCAACAAGATCTATCTGGGCAACCGCGCCTACGGCGTGGGCGCGGCTGCCGAGGTCTACTACGGCACGGATCTGGACCACCTGACACTGGCGCAAATCGCCATGATTGCGGGCCTCCCCAAGGCCCCCTCGGCCGACAACCCGCTGGCGGATCCGCAGCGGGCGCTGGTGCGCCGCGCCTACGTACTCGGGCGCATGCTGGCGAACCGCTACATCACTCAAGCGCAATACCGGCAGGCCATGGCCGCGCCCATTACCGCTTCCTATCATGAGCCCACCGTGCAGGTGAGCGCGCCCTACCTTGCCGAGATGGTACGCAACTACATGGTGGCGAAATACGGCAACGATGCCTATACCGCCGGTTATTCCGTGGTCACCACCATTGACAGCCGTCTGCAGCCCATGGCCGTGAAAGCGCTACGCACGGGGTTGCTGGATTATGACCGGCGGCATGGATGGCGCGGACCCGTGGCGCGTGTGGATATACCCGCCGGCAGCAGCCAGTCGGGCTGGGCAAAACTGGTGGCAGGCCGGGATCATGTGGGGGGTCTGTATCCGGCCTTGACCGTTATGGTCGGCAATCAGCAAGCCCGGTTTTATGCGGATGGCGCCGGCCTGGTGACCGTCGGTTGGAACGGCCTCAAATGGGCGCGACCGTACATCAACGTCAACTCAATGGGACCGCCGCCCCAAACCGCCGCGGATATCCTCAAGCGCGGTGACATCGTTTACCTGCAGCACCACGACGATGGCAGTTGGTCGCTGTCGCAGCTGCCAACCATCCAGAGCGCGCTGGTGTGCCTTGATCCATTCGACGGCGCCATTGCCGCCCTGGTGGGAGGGTTTGACTTCAATCAAAGCAATTTCGACCGTGCGACGCAGGCATATCGCCAGCCGGGTTCCTCGTTTAAACCCTTCTATTACTCCGCGGCGCTGGAGGACGGCTTCACGCCGGCGAGCGTGGTGAACAATGCGCCGGTGGTGGTTCAGGATCCGGCACTCGCCAATGTCTGGCGGCCGGGCAATTATGAGGAAAATTTCAGCGGACCCACGCGCCTGCGCCTGGCGTTGGCCCACTCGCTTAACCTCGTATCCATCCGCGTGCTGCAGACCATCGGCGTGCCCTACGCCATCAATTACGTTCAAAAATTCGGCTTTGATCCCGCGAAACTGCCGGACAATCTCACGCTCGCTCTTGGCAGCGCCAGCCTCACGCCGCTGGAAATGGCGCGCGGTTATGCGGTGTTTGCCAACCACGGTTTCCGCGTAACACCGTACTTCATTCAGCGTATCTACGGTGGTTCCGGTCATCTGCTCTACCGGGCCAATCCGCAGGTGGCCTGTGATACTTGCAGCGTGGATACCACTCATGCCATGCAAATTCCGGCTCCGGCGGCTGGAACCGGCCCGGCTGCGGCTGATGCCGCGCCGGCAGAAATGCCGCAGTTTGCACCCCGGGTCATCACCCCGCAGAACGCCTGGTTGATGACCAGCATGATGCGGGACGTGATCAGGTACGGTACAGGCGTCCGCGCCCGGGCGCTCGGTCGCAGTGATTTGGCCGGCAAGACCGGTACCACGAATGACTTTGACGACGCCTGGTTCGACGGTTTCAACAACGACATCGTGGCGGTGGTGTGGGTAGGCAATGACCAGCCGTCCCAATCCCTCGGCAACGGCGAACAGGGCGCCAGGGCGGCGCTGCCCATCTGGATGGATTTCATGGGTCCGGCGCTGCAGGACGTGCCGCAGGCGCCCTTTCTTGAGCCACCCGGTATCGTGCAGGCGCGTATTGATCCCAAAACCGGGCTTTTGGTGAGCGCCAACGATCCGGGTTCCATTTTCGAGTACTTTATGGCGGGTCATTTGCCGCCCAAAGCACCGGCGAAGAAACAGGCGGCCAAAGATATTTTCTGAAGATATGCTAGTCTTTTTATAACGACCCACACGCAGAGCCCATGTCCCGACGCACTTCGCCGCGCATGGACGATTCACGGCGCATACTCGCGCAGGAAGCCGCTCGCATCATGGCCGAGGAGGGCGTGGGCGATTTTCTGTTCGCCAAACGCAAGGCCGCCGGGCAGCTTGGCCTTGACGTCCGCAATCTGCACTTCCCCACCAACCTGGAGGTGGAGCGGGCACTCGGCGAGCACCAGCGTCTTTTCCACACCCGTTTCCAAGTCGCACACTTGCGTCGCCTGCGCGAAACTGCCCGCGAAGCCATGCGCATGCTGGACGGCTTCGACGCGCGTCTCGTGGGCCCGGTGCTCACCGGTACCGCGCCGGTGCATGCCGGCATCTGCCTGCACGTGTTCAGCGAGGTACCCGAACAGGTGGCCATCTTTCTCATGGAGAAAAATATCCCCTTCGAACTTTCTGCGCGCAAGCTCAAGAACGGCGCCGGAGTGCAGCGCGAATACCCTGTTTACCGCTTCGTCGCCGGTGATACACCCATAGAACTCACCGTGTTCAGTGTGGACGGTATCCGTGAGGCGCCGGCGAGTCCGGTGGACGGCAAGCCCATGCGGCGTGCGTCCTTGCGCGATCTCGATGTACTGCTTGCAACAGGTTGCTGATTACTGAGATTTTCTGTTGGCACCCGCATATCCATTTCTCCACGATATGCATATCGGGTCAGAACAGTCCCGGTGCGATCAAAAAGCGGCTTCCCGGCCGCTTTTTGATGATGGGAAGCAGGCTGCGGCTATTTTCTCTTCCCGATATCCAGGTACTCCCGCTTGGGAGATCCCGTGTAAAGCTGCCGCGGGCGGCCGATCTTCATGTGCGGATCGGCGATCATTTCCTGCCAGTGGGCCACCCAGCCCACGGTGCGGGCGACGGCGAACATGACTGTCATCATGTGCGCCGGAATACCAAGCGCGCGGTAGATGATGCCGGAGTAGAAATCAACGTTCGGATAAAGTTTTTTCTCGATGAAGTAGTCATCCTTCAAAGCGATCTCTTCGAGGCGCAGAGCAAGCTCAAGCTGTGGATCATCGTCACGGCCGAGTTTCTGCAACACCTTGTGACAGGTGGCGCGGATGATTTTGGCGCGCGGGTCGTAGTTCTTGTACACACGGTGACCGAAGCCCATGAGGCGGAAACCGGAGTTTTTGTCCTTGGCCTTGGCGATGACCTTATCGATATTTTTCACATCGCCGATTTCCCTGAGCATGTTGAGTACCGCCTCGTTGGCGCCGCCGTGAGCGGGACCCCACAGGGTGGCAATGCCGGCCGCAATGGCCGCATACGGGTTGGTTCCGGAGCTGCCCGCCAGGCGCACCGTGGAGGTACTGGCGTTCTGCTCATGGTCGGCATGCAGGATGAATAAAAGGTCCAGGGCCTTGGCCGCCACGGAATCCACCTGGTAGGGTTCAGCGGGCACCGAGAACAGCATGTTGAGGAAATTGGCGCAATAATCCAGGTCGTTTTTTGGGTACACGAACGGTTGGCCGATACCGTGCTTGTACACCGCAGCAGCTAGGGTCGGCATCTTGGAAATGATGCGATGCGCGAACACCTCGCGGTGCCGTGGGTTATGGATATCGGTGGAGTCGTGATAGAAGGCCGACAACGAGCCCACCACAGCGGCCATCATGGCCATGGGGTGGGCGTCATAGTGGAAGCCGGTGAAGAAGCGCAGGATCGCCTCATTGACCAACGAGTGGTGCCGGATGGTGTTCACGAAACTGTCCAGCTGTGATCGGATAGGCAGTTCGCCATACAGGATCAGATAGGCCACCTCCAGGAAGCTGCTCCTTTCCGCCAGTTGTTCCACCGGATAGCCACGGTACAACAACACGCCCTTGTCACCATCAATGTAGGTGACCTTGCTCTCGCAGCTGGCGGTGGACACGAAACCCGGATCAAAGGTGAAGACGTCCAGATCTCTATAGAGGCTGCCGATGTCCAGCGTGCCGGGGCCGAAAGTGCCTTCGCGCAGGGGAAATTCGCTGATTTTGCCCTGGGGGTCGGTAAGTTTGTAGATATTGTTTTGCATGCCTGATCTCCGGTAACCGCCCCGCCCGTGCAGGCCAAGTGGCGTAATTAAGCCCAAAGCGCCCTCAGAAAATCAGGAACGGGTGGCGTGCAAGGCGTAACCAACCATAGCGTGGGCGGAAGCCCTGGAAATTGCTAAAGTCAAAGCGGAAGGAACGCAAGCGTAATTTGCGACAAGGTTCCCATGAACCCGGCGCGGGCCGGATGCTGGGATTGTAACATCACCTTGCACATGGGTTTCTGACCGATGGTCATCATCGCGCCGTAGTCAGCGCAGACTAGGTAAGGTGCTCCGCGCCGATACCTTGTGTTTTCATGGATCGGTGCATGGATTTTATGCGGGCTTGCGCGCGTACTTCTTGCGGAACTTATCCACACGGCCGGCAGTGTCCACGATCTTCTGCTTGCCGGTGAAGAACGGGTGACAACTGGAGCAAACTTCCACGTGCAGGTCCCGACCCAGGGTGGAACGGGTGACAAAGGTATTGCCGCAACTGCAGGTCACGGTGATTTCTTTGTACTCAGGGTGGATGCCGGATTTCATGGATGCCTCTGTGCGCGGGCAGGAGCCTTTCAAAGGGCGCGCATCATAGCGCGCGTCATCCTGGGTGGCAAGCTTGGGCAGCCCGGTTCGCAAATTGCTCAGGCTGCCGCAGATGCTTACGGCCTAGACATGATCCAGTTTCTTATTTTTATCTGCTAACAGGCTGGCCTTGTTGGTAAAAACAGTTTGTTCACAAAAACTGTGGATAAGTCTGTGGACGAACCTCCAGCCACCCCATCCAAGTGCCCGTTCTTGCTCGTTTTGTTTCAAAACGATGAAATCTTATGCAAAATATAAATCTATGATAATCATGCGGTTACACTGTTTTTACGGATGCATGCTGCGGAACATTTGCTGGGGTTCCACGGCTGAGGTGATGGCCAAGCTGGTGTGTATAACCTCTTGTTCGGTGCCGTAAAATCGCTTCAGGTCTGAGGTAGAGATTCCGCGGCGGGAATCCGTGCCAAGCGATCGAGCCGCACCCGCCGTGACTCACCCGCGGCATTACGGGCTACCAGGAATTCCTCGCCGTTATGCGTAACCAGATCTTCCGGTGTCAGAACCTCAAGGTACGTCACCCCATCGGCGCCTCGCCAACGCACCCGCATGGGCGTGTGGTGAAGTATGGCGATTTCATACTGGCTGTAGAGTGCGCAGGGAATCGGCTGGTAATCAGTCATGCGATGCACTGCCGCAAGTGTTCGTTTCAAGTGTAGCCGTAATTCCCTGGCTGTGCAGTGCAACCCGCTTCCGGCGTATCCAGGTACGCCGCAACGGCTTCCGGCAGGAAGTATGCCTGCAGATCATTAAGGTAGGCCTGCCCCCGCAGGGTAGTACGCCATTGACCGTCAGTCATTTCCATGAGCCCTGCTGTCCGGGCCTGCTCCAAGGTCGCCTGTATCCTGCTGAAAGACAAACCCGTGGCGGACTCGAAATCCGCTGCCACGAAGGCTTGCATAAGTCGCAGCCGGTTGAGCATGAATTCAAACGTGCGCTCGGCGGCTGTCACCTGCGTGATCCCGCCGATGCCGGCGGGTGTGCCCGCATCCCGCAAGTAGGCGGCCGGATGTCGAACCTTGCATAGGCGCACAATGCTGTCGCGGCTGGCCGACGTGAGCTTTCCATGGGCACCGGCACCGATACCGAGATAATCGCCAAAACGCCAATAATTCAGGTTGTGCCGGCACTGTCGGCCGGCGCGTGCGTAGGCGGAAATCTCATACTGCGCATAACCGCGGTTGTACAGCAGCGTTTGGCATTCCTGTTGCATCCGCCAGACCTGCTCGTCTGGCGGAAGCTCGGGTGGATGCGCATAGAACAGGGTGTTGGGTTCAAGGGTGAGCTGATAATGCGACAGGTGTGCCGGTGCGAGCGATAAGGCCCGCTCCATATCCGTGCGCGCCCCTAACACGTCCTGTCCGGGGAGCCCGTACATGAGGTCCAGGTTGAAGTTCGCGAGGCCTGCTGCGTGGGCCTCCTCGGCGGCGAGCACCGCTTCAGCGGTGCTATGGATACGGCCCAACGCTTGCAGATGACGCGGATTAAAGCTTTGCACGCCGATGGACAGGCGCGTAATACCGGCCGCCCGGTATTCCGCGAAGCGCCCCCGTTCCACGGTGCCGGGATTGGCTTCGAGTGTGACCTCCACCTCCGCCACGAACGGCAGCCGACGGTGGGCTTCCCCGAGGATGCATGCGATGCTCTCGGGTCTGAACAGGCTGGGCGTTCCGCCGCCGAAGAATACGCTTTCCACGCACCGGCCTGCGACACGCGGCAGATCCTGGTCCAGATCGTGTAGCAGCGCGGCCACATAGTCAGTTTCCGGCAGTTCGCCTTTCAAGGCATGCGAATTGAAATCGCAGTAGGGACACTTGCGTACGCACCAAGGGAGGTGCAGGTAGAGCGAAAGTGGCGGGACAGCGAGCACGATTGAACCGGGCGGCATATTTCAGTCTGATGCACACGTCAACCGCGCTACCAGTCGGCGGAGCGCTTGACCACGATGACTGAGACGGTTCTTTTCCGCCGGCGCGAGCTCCGCAGCGGAATAGGCATGCTCCGCTGGCAGAAATACCGGGTCATAACCGAAGCCGTTGTTGCCGCGGGGCGCATCAAGGATGCAGCCCTCCCATACGCCTTCGCAGATGAGCGGTGCGGGGTCATTCGCCCCGTGCACGCAGACCAGGACGCAGCGGAACCGCGCCGTGCGCTGCGCCATCGGTACCGATACCAAATCCCTGAGCAGCTTGCTGAGATTGTCCGCGTCGCTGGCGTGTGGACCGGCATAGCGCGCCGAATAGACTCCGGGTGCGCCGTGCAAAACGTCCACCTCCAGGCCGGAGTCATCGGCGATGGCGTCCATCCCCGTCTGGCGGGCGGCATGCCGGGCTTTGAGCAGGGCGTTTTCCAGAAAACTTGCGCCGCTCTCCGCGATTTCGTGAACTCCAAGCAGTGCCTGGGGCAGTATCTGGATGCGGCTGCCGGCAAGCATTTCCTTGACCTCGCGCAGTTTGCCGCTGTTGCCGGTGGCCAGCAGCATTTTTTTCACAGCGCCAGCGCCTCGCGCTGTTTGACAATAAGTGCGCGGATACCATCGCCAGCGAGCGTCACCAGCTTATCGAGCTCCTCGCGGCGGAAAGCATGACCTTCGGCGGTGCCCTGGATCTCCACAAACGCACCGGCGTCGTTCATCACCACGTTCATGTCGGTCTCCGCCTGGGAGTCCTCGCCGTAGTCCAGGTCGAGCACCACCTCACCTTTGACAATACCCACGGATACGGCCGCTACGGCTCCATGCAGCGGATCCCTCCTGAGTGCGCCCTGCTTGCGCAGGGAGCGCATTGCGTCGGTCAGAGCCACGTAGCCGCCGGTGATGGCGGCGGTGCGGGTACCGCCGTCCGCCTGCAACACATCGCAGTCAAGCGTAACGGTTCGTTCACCGAGTGCCTCCAGATCCATCACCGCGCGCAGGGCGCGGCCGATGAGCCGTTGGATTTCCAGAGTGCGGCCCGCCTGTTTGCCGCGCGCGGCCTCGCGCTCGGTACGGGTGTGTGTGGACCGCGGCAACATGCCGTATTCCGCCGTGACCCAGCCCTTGCCGGCGCCTTTCAGGAACGCCGGTACCCCCTCTTCCACACTGGCGGTACACAGCACGCGCGTATCGCCGAAACTCACCAGCACCGAGCCCTCGGCATGCCGGGTGTAATGCCGCATGAGTGTCACGGGACGCAGTGCGTTAAGGGCGCGACCATGACTGCGCATGCAGGGCTCCGACTGTGAATGACGGGGAATTATATAGGGCGTGGACTGCCGGCAGGGAGGGCGGCTGCCGCGGCAAGCCGGAAGGGATTGCCCGCCTGGCAGTGCCTGTGCGATCGGCAGGTGCGGTGCGGTACGAAGCCCACCATTGGCCGGGTGCAATCAAAGCCGCCCGCCGGTTTCCGTTTTGTCACCCCAACCAGCGCAGGGCAGCGGCAGTGATGTTGTCACTCGCGGGTGTAGCGCGCAATTCCGCCTCTATCGCCAGCGTATCCAGGCTGGCCTGCAGCTCCAGTTGCTCGCCCAGCGTGGCCGCCAATTGGGCGTCACTGAGCGGTGCCCACAGACCGTCGGAGCACAGCAGTATCACATCGCCGGCGAGCAGCGGTTGCGGCTCCGATACATCAATGGTAGGCAGTGCCGGGTCGCCGC
The DNA here is from genome assembly GCA_021792635.1 of Natronospirales bacterium. Classification (GTDB taxonomy): domain Bacteria; phylum Pseudomonadota; class Gammaproteobacteria; order Natronospirales; family REEB76; genus REEB76. Next base: position 180,890 of record JAJYUH010000001.1, read on the forward strand.
CCAGGCACTGGTCAACGAAATTGCGCAGGGGATGCAGCGCCAGATCCGCGTCATCCAGCAGTCCCTGCTGCGCCAGCAGTTCCACCGCGCTGTGATCGCGGGTGCGCGCCAGCAGGTGGCCGTCACGGACGAAATATATGCGGCTGTCGCCCACGTGTGCCCAGCGCACCATGCCGGCGAATACCATGCCGGCGGTAATGGTGGTGCGCGGACGCAGTTCCGGGTCCAATCCGATACCCAGGGCCACCACCGCTTCGTGCGCGGCGGTGATGGCCCGGCGCAGAAATTCCGCCGGATCAAGGATAGCGTCGCTGCCCTGGAACAGCCGTACCAGGGTTTCGACGGCGGTTTCCGCGGCAATATCGCCGCCCACATGCCCGCCCATGCCGTCCGCCACGGTCAGCAGTACGCGCGTTTCCGCCACCACAATGCGCGCCCGGTCCTGGTTCTCGCTGCGGTTCCCTTGGCGGGATACCTGGGCGGTTTCGATGTTCACTAGCGGGTCCTGACGGATAAATGGCTTCCGGCTGGCAAGGTGTTTAGCTTACCATTTTGCTTTACCGTCACGGCGCTCCCGCCAAAAGAGTATTTTTATGATCTGCAGCATGACGGGTTTTGCCCGCGGCGAAACCCGAGGCAGCTTCGCTATCCTTACCTGGGAACTGCGCAGCGTCAATCATCGTTATCTTGATGTGAGCCTGCGTTTGCCGGAGGAACTGCGGACGCTGGAGCCGGAGTGCCGTGAACGCATCGCCGCGGTGATACGCCGCGGCAAGCTGGACGGCCAGCTGCGTTTCGAGCCGGTCAAGGGCGGCGGTGCGGCGCTGGAAATGGATGAAGCCCGTGCCAAGACTGTGGCGGAGGCCGCCGAACGTCTGGGAAAATTCCTGCGCGCCCCGGCGCCGGTGAATCCGGTGGAACTGCTGCGCTGGCCGGGTGTGGTGAAAGAACCGCAAACCAACGTGCAGCAAGTGGGCGCGGAAGCGCTGCGGCTTCTTGATGAGGTGCTCGCCACGCTCACCACGATGCGTGCACGCGAAGGTGAGCGCATCGTCACGCTGCTGCAGGAGCGTGCACACCGGATCACCGCTATTGTGTGCGAAGTGCGCACTCGTATCGGCAGCATTCGCGAGCAATTGCACGGGAAATTGTACGCGCGCTTTGCAGAACTGAAACTCAATGTGGATGAGAACCGTCTCGAACAGGAATTGGTGCTGTGGTTGCAGCGGCTCGATGTATCTGAGGAGCTGGACAGGCTCGACAGCCATATCACTGAACTGCAGGCGGGTCTCAAGGGCGGAGACGCAGTGGGACGGCGTCTCGATTTTCTTATTCAGGAATTCAACCGCGAGACCAATACGCTGGGCTCCAAATGTCAGGATGCTGCCGTCACCAAACGCGTTGTGGAGTTGAAAGTGCTGATCGAGCAGATGCGCGAGCAGGTGCAGAATGTGGAATAGCCGAAAAAGCGCTGCGTGCCGGGTACGGAGTGCCGTGGATCGTGCACAAGAAATTTTCCCGGGTTCGTGCGCGGTACACGGCATAGGGCGCCTGAGCGTGCTACGGAGAGGTGCACATGGCTGAACGCGGCCGCCTGTTTCTGATTACCGCACCCTCCGGCGCCGGCAAGACCAGTCTGGTACGGGAAATGCTGCGCAATTATCCGAACCTGCGCTTTTCCATTTCTTATACCACGCGTCCCAAGCGTCCCAATGAGAACCAGGGTAGCGATTACCATTTTGTGAATCAGCAGGAATTTGATCGCATGCTGGCCGCAGGCGCGTTTCTGGAGCACGCCCAGGTATTTGATTATTGCTACGGCACATCACGTAAAAATGTGGAAGCAGAAGTGTCACGGGGACACGATCTGTTGCTGGAGATTGACTGGCAGGGGGCGCAGCAGGTGCGCCGTCTTATACCCGAAGCGGTGAGTATTTTCATTCTTCCGCCTGCACTCGACGAACTCAGACGCCGCCTGCAAAAGCGCGCTGCGGAGGAGCGTCAGCGGCTCATGGGGCCGGAACAGGCGGCGACCGAGATTGAACGGCGGTTGCGTGATGCCGTGACGGATATCGCCCATTGGCAGGAGTTCGATTATGTGGTCGTCAATGATGATTTCGCGCGGGCACTGACGGCGCTGGCTGACATCTTCGCTGGCCGGGGCGAGGCGAGCCGCACCGCCCGGCCGGACCTCAAACCCGTCATCGCCGCACTCTTGGCGTAATTCACGCCACTCAGGTAAACTGAAAAGCCATGATTTTTTTGGTTTTTCTTCAAATCCCGGAGTTCTTATGGCGCGCGTCACTGTGGAAGACTGTCTCGACAATGTGGATAACCTGTTCCAGCTCGTGTTGGTGGCTACCAAGCGGGCCCGCCAGCTGGTGCGGGGCGTGGAACCCACCGTACCCTGGGAAAACGACAAGCCCACGGTAGTAGCGTTGCGCGAAGTGGCCGCCGGCAATATCGGCCCCGCCATCCTTGATGAGGTGGAGCAGCCGGTGGTGGAGGAGCCGGTGGAGCAGCAACCGGTGGTGATTATGGACGCGGAGGATCCGCTCTAAACCGCGTCCCCTTCCATGAACCAGACCGCTTCCATCTTTGATCGTATCCGGGGGAAGCGGGCGGCTGGCATCGAGATGCTGCTCTCCAGGCTGCGTGACTACCTGCCGGAGGCGCAGGTCGCGGAGGTTTATCAGGCCTACCAGTTCGGCGCCCACGCCCATGAGGGTCAGCGGCGCGTATCCGGCGAACCCTACATTTCCCATCCCGTGGCGGTGGCTTCGATCCTCGCCGATCTGCGCATGGACCACCACACCATCGAGGCGGCGCTGCTGCACGATGTCATCGAGGACACCCCCACCTTAAAAGAAGAGCTGATTACGCGTTTCGGCCGCGAGGTGGCGCAACTCGTGGACGGCGTGTCCAAGCTCACGCAGATCAAATTCAAAAGCCACGAGCAAGCCCAGGCGGAGAACTTCCGCAAGATGGTGCTCGCCATGGTGGAAGATATCCGCGTGATCCTGGTGAAGCTCGCGGATCGCCTGCATAACATGCGTACCCTGGGCGTCATGCCGCCGCCCAAACGCCGCCGTATCGCCCGTGAAACCCTGGAAATCTATGCACCCATCGCCCATCGGCTCGGCATGAACGCGGTGCGTCTGGAACTGGAGGACCTGGGATTCGAGGCACTGCATCCTTTGCGTTACAAGGTGCTCACCAGGCACCTCAAGCGTTCCCGCGGCCACCAGAAGGAGATGGTGAAGAAGATCAGCGACGGCCTCAGCAACGCCCTGCAGCGCGAACATATTGACGGAATCGTGGCCGGGCGCGAGAAACATCTTTACAGTATCTACCGCAAGATGCGCAGCAAGAGCCTGTCTCTCAACGAAGTACTGGACGTACACGGTTTCCGCATCATTGTGGACAAAACCGATACCTGTTATCGCGTGCTCGGTATGGCGCACAATCTTTACAAGCCGGTGCCGGGAAAGTTCAAGGATTACATCGCCATCCCCAAGGCCAATGGTTACCAATCGCTGCATACGGTACTCATTGGCCCCCAGGGCGTACCGCTGGAGGTACAGATTCGTACCGAGGACATGGATAAGGTGGCTGCGTCCGGTATCGCGGCTCACTGGCTGTATAAAACCGGGGGTGAGGTCACCACACCCAGCGTACAGGCGCACGAGTGGCTGCAGAACGTGGTGGAGATGCAGCAGGGAACCGGCAGTTCCATGGAGTTTCTGGATAACGTCAAGGTTGACCTGTTTCCCGACGAAGTGTACGTGTTCACCCCCCAGGGCGACATCCATCGTCTGCCCCGCGGCGCCACCGCGGTGGATTTTGCTTACTCGGTGCACACCGACGTGGGCAACGCCTGTGTGGCGGCCAAGGTAAACCGGCGGCTGGTGCCGCTGCGCACCCCGCTGGAAAACGGTCAGACGGTGGAGGTCATCACCGCAGCCAGCGGCCGGCCCAATCCCACCTGGCTCAATTTCGTGGTGACTGCCAAGGCGCGCGCCAATATCCGTCATTTCCTCAAGAACCTGCGTCGCGAGGAGGCCGTTGAACTCGGTCGGCGCATGCTGGAACAGGCACTGGCGCCGTTATCCATGAAATTGAACAAGATTCCCGAGGTGCAGCTTGCCGCGCTTGTCCGCGAGTTCAAGCTGGAAGACAGCGACGATCTGTTCGAGTCCATCGGTCTGGGACAGCATCTGGCGCCGCTGGTGGCGCGTCGCCTGATGCCCGCGCATGCCGCGGACAGCCCCCTCAAAAAACCCGGCGCACCGCTCGCCATTCGCGGCACCGAAGGTCTGGTGGTTACCTTTGCGCGCTGCTGCCATCCCATTCCAGGCGATGCCATCGTGGGTGTGCTCACCACCGGCAAGGGTATCGTCATCCACCGCGACGAGTGCGGCAATCTCGCCGAATACCGCAACCAGCCGGACAAGTGGATCGAAGTGCAGTGGGAGAAGCGCATCAAACGCGACTTCCCGGTGGAAATCCGCGCGGATGTGGCCAACCAGCGCGGCGTGCTGGCGACGGTGGCCGCCGCCATCGCCGAGATGGGCTCCAACATCGAGCATGTGAACCAGCAGGAGCGCGACGAGCTGACCTCGCAGATCACCTTCGTATTCGGTGTCAAGGAGCGCCAGCATCTGGCGCGCATCCTGCGCAAGCTCCGCAGCCTGCCGCAGGTGATGCGCATCCAGCGCACCCGCGCCTAGTGCTTGACTGTCAATACCGGCTTACCGCCTTTGTCCACGACCATCACGGTGCCCTTGCCGGGGGCGGGCAATTGCTTGAGTAGCGCACGCAACACCATCAACTGCCTGTAATTGATCAGCCGAATACTGTGCCAGGGATGACCCAGGGTGGGTGCCGCGCCAGTCTCCTCGCTCATGCCTCCCAACTGGGGTCCGAGTCCCAACTGGGTTCCGCTACGGCGCATGCTGAACCAACCCTGGGTGCCGCACTCCAGCGTGGCGTCGCCCATTACCCGCATGCCGTGCATGCCGGTATGCAGCAGGCAGACCATCTGGTTTACATCTTTGGCTGAGTCGGTGAATGGCGTATTGAGGGCTGCTTTCACCTGCTGAAGGGTTTGCACCAGTTTTTTCATGGCGGTGACGTTGATCTTGCCCAGACGGGCGGTTTGCACTGTTTTTCCGGATGACGCGGAGGGGGCTTGGATCGGAGGATTGCCGGCGTGCGCCGGCAGGCCCAGAGCCCACACCAGTCCCAGCAGGCCGAGGCCTGCACGCAAAAGGATTTTCAATTTGGTGACCATGGAAACCTCAGGTGAGAACGGCTGACGGGATGCGGTCGTGGAAGCGATGAGATTGTCATGTCATGCGATACCCCTTCCGATCCCGGCGTGCGTCTGCCCGCGGGTCAGGTTCGGGAGGATTTCGCGGTTTGCGGGATCTTGTGCCCGGGCTGTTGTTCAATGTTCGGTTTTGCCGGCGGCGGGGGTAACAGCCCGGGGTGCGGGCAGCGGCACCTTCGCCAGCAATGCCCGCAGGGCGCCCGCATTCACGGGCATGCGCAAGACGTGGAAAGGTTGCCCCGCAAGAACACCGTTCAGTGGCTCAAACACCTGCTGATAACAGGTGCTGGTGTCGCAGGCGCTTGGGTCCAGTTCGCCCGACATAGCTTCAGTCATGGCGGTCTGCGTTATAGACCGGCGTGTGTTCAAATCTCTGTTGGTGGCGCAGGTAAGCAGCTTGAGGTGGCTGCCCATTTTGTCGCGGATGCGGCACACCACCACATTGGCAAGCCTGGGATCGCCGGAATTCGGTTGATTCAGTGCAACCTTGATGGCCTGCAGGGTTGCAATGATTTGTTTCTCGCCTCGCACGGTGACCTTGCCGAGATGCATGACCAGGTGACTGTTCCCGGCAGTCTGGGCGGGGGAGGCGGCAGCGCCGGATGCCGGTGTCTCCGTGTACCCGGCTGGCAGCCACAGCGCGCTTATCACCAATCCGTATGCCATCAGTCGTTTGCGCGGGTGCATGACAATCCCTCCGTTCAATTTGCGGATTTATTCGTATCTACAGTATAGCGCCGGCCCGGACGGAGCTCTGGCCGGTTGTGAAGCCGCGCGCCAGGTAGGAAAATCAGCCCGTCTGCCGGCGCGACCGGCCCGTCTGTGCAATTCCGGCCCATTGATCTGCGAGGTTCCCATGACCCGTATCGCCATCTCCACCGACCGTGCTCCGCGCGCCATCGGCCCCTATTCCCAGGCCATACGCGCGGGCAACAGCGTATATCTCTCCGGCCAGATCGCCCTGGATCCCGAAACCGGCAGGCTGGTGACGGGTGACATCGCCGCGGAGGCGCGGCGCGTGTTTGAAAACCTCAAGGCCGTGGCGGAAACCGCCGGTCGGGGCCTCGCGGAGGTGGTACGGATCACGGTCTACCTGACCGACCTGGCTCACTTTACCGCGGTGAACACGGTTATGACGGAGTATTTCCAGGAACCCTATCCGGCGCGCGCCACCGTGGGGGTGGCGGCGCTGCCGCGCGGCGCGCGCGTGGAAGTGGACGCGGTGATGGTGGTGTGACGCGCGCGCGCGCATCCGCGGCCGCATTTGCCGACCGTGCCGCGACGCCGGTGCGTTATCTGCGCGGCGTCGGCCCGCAGGTGGCGGAGCGTCTCGCGCGTCTCGGTATCCATAGTGTTGCGGATCTGCTGTTTCATCTGCCGTTGCGTTATGAGGATCGCACCCGTGTGACGCCCATCGGCGCGCTGCGCATCGGCGTGCCGGCGGCGGTGGAAGGCGAGGTGGAGCTGACCGAAACCCTCATGCGTCATCGGCGCATGCTGCTTACCCGCATCAGTGACGGCAGCGGTGCGCTCACGCTGCGTTTCTTTCATTTCAATCTGTCCCAGGCTGCGGCGCTCGCACGCGGCACGCGCCTGCGCTGCTATGGCGCAGCGCGTCCCGGTGCAGTGACGTTGGAAATGATTCATCCGGAATACCGCTTGCTGAAAGACGCGGCGCCGCTGGCGGAGGATGCCGCGCTCACGCCCATCTATCCCGCCACCGAGGGCATCGCCCAGTTGAAACTGCGTGCGCTCGTCGCCCAGGCTGTACAAATGCTCGACGAGGAAGTCGGGTTGCTGCCGGAACTGCTGCCGCCGGAACTGCTGGACCATACCACTATGGCGTCGCTCAATGCGGCGGTGCGCTATGTGCATCGGCCGCCGCCGGATGCGCCCATGGCGGCGCTCGTGGATGGCAGTCATCCGGCGCAGCAGCGCCTCGCTTTCGAGGAGCTATTGGCCCATCACCTGAGCCTGCGCCAACTGCGCCAGAACGCGGATCAGAGTCGCGCGTACACGATCGCCGCCAAGCCTGAATTGGTGGAAAAGTTTCGTGCTGCGCTGCCATTTCAATTGACGGGTGCGCAACAGCGGGTGATGGCGGAGATTTTCCGCGATCTGGAAAAGTCCCATCCCATGATGCGTCTGCTGCAGGGTGATGTAGGCTGCGGTAAAACCGTGGTGGCGGCGTTCGCAGCGCTGAACTGTATCGGCGCGGGTTATCAGGCGGCACTCATGGCCCCAACGGAATTGCTGGCGGAACAGCATTACCGCAATTTCCGCGAGTGGTTTGCGCCGCTGGGCATGGCACCCGTCTGGCTTGCGGGCCGGTTGCAGGCCGCGGAGCGACGCGCAGTACTGGAGAAATTGCGCTCCGGCGCCGCCGCCATGGCTGTCGGCACCCATGCGCTGTTCCAGGGGGACGTGGCATTCGCGAAACTGGCGTTGGTCATCATTGACGAGCAGCACCGCTTTGGCGTGCACCAGCGCCTGGCGCTGCGCGAAAAGGGTGCGGCAGCGGCTGTATATCCGCACCAGCTCATCATGACAGCCACACCCATTCCGCGCACCCTTGCCATGACCGCTTATGCGGATCTGGACGTGTCTGCAATAAACGAATTGCCGCCTGGGCGTACGCCGGTGCAGACCGTGGCGATTGCCGATACGCGCCGTGACGAAGTGGTGGCTCGCGTACGTTTTGCCTGCGCGCAGGGACGGCAGGTGTACTGGGTGTGTTCACTAATTGAAGAATCGGAATTGCTGCAATGCCAGGCGGCGGAAGATACCGCCGTGGCGCTCGCCGCCGCCTTACCGGAATTGCCTGTCGGCCTGATACACGGGCGCATGCGGGCGCCGCAGAAGGACCGGGCGATGGCACGTTTCAAGGCGGGCGATATCCACTTATTGGTGGCCACTACGGTGATCGAGGTAGGCGTGGATGTGCCCAACGCGAGCCTGATGATCATCGAGAATGCCGAGCGTCTCGGTCTCGCACAACTGCACCAGTTGCGCGGTCGTGTGGGACGCGGCGCGGTGGAGTCAAGTTGCGTAATGCTCTACCACGCACCGCTTTCCGCCGCCGCGCGGGCGCGCCTCGAAGTAATGCGCGCAACCAATGACGGATTCGAGATTGCACGCCGGGATCTCGGGTTGCGCGGTCCCGGCGAGCTGCTGGGGACACGCCAGGCGGGTGAGCTGAGGTTGCGCATCGCCGATCTGACCCGCGACGTGTCACTGGTTCCGCGGGTGCAGCAGGCGGCATCATTGTTGCTGCAACGCTATCCCGAGCGGGTGGTTCCCATCGTGCGCCGCTGGCTGGGTGATAACGGCCGCTATGGGCAAGTGTGATGCTTCAAGGTGCACTACAATGGCGTACGCACCCTGGAAAACAGATATGGCGCAGACCCGCGTATGGGAGGAGAACATCGCCGTCTGGCGCCCCTTGGAGGCGTGGCCGGCGGAACAGCGGCCGGCATCCCTGTGGCCGTGGCTGGCTTATGCCGGCTCGCTGACGGAAAAATTGCGTGCGGCCGTGGGTGATGTGTTTCATATACGCGTACTCCGTGAAGGCGATGCATCCCTGGCGGCGGAGGATGCGCATTGCCTGGATGTGGCAACGGGGACAGCCGTGCGGATGCGCGAGGTGTATCTGTGCAGCGACCGGCCCCGGGTTTATGCACGCACCCTGGCGGTCACCGCGGCGGGTGCGCGCTGGTTGCATGAACTTGGCACGCAACCGCTGGGCGAGCGGGTGTTTGCCGAAGCGGATACGCACCGCGGTCCCATTGAAGTTGCGTCACTCGATGCCGCGCATCCGCTTTACCGCACGGCAGTAGCGGATGCGCGACATACGCCCGCTCTGCTGTGGGCGCGGCGTTCGCTGCTGACGGTGCGCGCCAGCCGGTTGCTCATCTACGAATGTTTCCTGGATGAGGCGGGCGTGTGATGGATCCGCGTCTGCGGCCCCTGTGGCGAAAGCTGCGCTATAACCCCATGGTGCGGAGATGGCTGCCATTCGCCGGCCGGCGTGTCTCGGCCTATCTGCGGCTCATGCGCCTGCACCGGCCCATCGGCAGTTTTCTGCTGCTGTGGCCCACGCTGTGGGCACTGTGGCTGGCTTCCGACGGCCACCCGACGCCAAAATTATTCATCATATTTGTAATCGGCGTATTCGTGATGCGTTCCGCCGGCTGCATCATGAACGATTTTGCCGATCGCAACTTCGATCCGCACGTGATGCGCACGCGTGAACGACCGCTTGCCACCCGCGAAGTGAACGTATGGGAAGCCATGGTGCTGTTTGTGGTGCTGTGCCTTGTCGCCCTGGGACTGGTATTGCTGCTCAACCGCCTGACGCTGGAGCTCGCGATTATCGGTCTTGCACTGGTGATTTCCTATCCGTTCATGAAGCGTTATACCTACCTGCCGCAGCCATATCTGGGGCTGGCGTTCGGTTGGGGCATTCCCATGGCCTATGCGGCGGTCACCAACCGCGTTTCCCAGGTAGCGTGGCTCATCTTTATCGCCAACATTCTCTGGGCCACGGCCTACGATACCATGTATGCCATGGTGGACCGCCCCGATGACATCAAGATCGGGGTGAAATCCACCGCGATCCTGTTCGGTGAACTGGACCGGCTCATCATCGGTATCCTGCAGATATTGCTGCTGGCTGACCTGATGCTGGTGGGTTACCGTACCGGGATGAGTGGGGTGTATTACCTGGGGTTATTGTGTGCGCTGCTGTTCGCGGGTTATCAGCAGGCACTCATCCGCCGGCGTGACCGGCAGCGCTGCTTGCAGGCGTTCATGAACAACAATTGGTTTGGTGCGGCGGTGTTTGCGGGAATTCTGCTGCATTACACTTTTACGGCGCGCGTTTAACCCGGCTTCAGAATACCGGTGGCACGTATTCGTTGACGAACTGGGCGAAAGTTCCGGCAGGCACCGGCTGGCTGATGTAATAACCCTGGGCGTAATTGCACTGCAGCGTCGCCAGTATGCGCAAGATCTCCATGCTTTCCGCGCCTTCCGCCGCCACCTGCAGCTCGAAAGCCTGGGCGAGATTGATGATGGTACGTACGATATTGGCGTCGGCCTTGCTTGACAGCATGCTGATCACGAAGCTTTTGTCTATCTTGAGTTCCGACGCGGGGATGTTCTTGAAATTGGCGAGTGAAGAATAGCCGGTGCCGAAATCGTCTATGGACACCGCGACACCCTTATTCTTGAGCTCACGGATGGTTTCGAAGCTCATATCCGGATTGCCCATCACGGCGGATTCGGTGATTTCCAGGATCAGCCGGTTGGGTTTGGCGCCCCACATGCCCATGGCGTCGGCCACGCGACTTACCAGCGCTTCGTCCTCCAGCAGCGAGGGTGCAATGTTGATGGCGAGCGACAGGGGACCGAAGCGTGTGGGCCAGGTGGCGGCGTGCTGCAGCGCCATGTTGATGGCTGACCAGGTCAATTCCTTGATCTGACCGGTGCGGGTGGCGATGGGGATGAATACATTCGGCGGTACGATGCCGCGTTTTGGACTGCGCCAGCGCAACAGGGCTTCTGCGCCGGCCAGCAGCCCGCCGCGCAGGTTGATTTTCGGCTGATAGTAGATTTCCAGTTCGCCATTATCGAGCGCGATGTCCAGTTCACTCTCAAGGTCCCAGTTGCCGGCGAGCTTTTCCGGCGTGGTGTCGCTGTACATCACATAGGATGCGCCGTTGCGGGCGGCATCCGAGAGCGCCAGCTCGGCGTTTTGCAGCAGCGTTTCAGGCTTGCCGGCATGGTCCGGGAACAGGGCGATGCCCATGTTGGCACCCATGGAAACCACATGTCCGCCGATCTCAAATGGCGTGGCAAGGGTACGCATGATTTTGTTGGCGGCAAGAATGGCATGGCCTTCGTTCATAATTTCCGGCAGGATCAGCGCAAACTCGTAATCACCGACGCGCATGATCCGGTCCTGGCTGCGACAGATGTCATCCAAACGCGCACCGAACTGCTCCAGCAGCCCTTCGACGGTCTGATAGCCGAACAGCGCGCCCAATTCATCGCCGCGTTTGACCTGTACCACCAGCAACGCCACCTGTTTGCCGTCTGCGTGCGCACGGCGGATGTAGCTGTCCAGGTAACGCATCAGCGAGGGCCGGTTCGGCCGGAGCGACAGGATTTTTTCTGACATTCAGCGATGCCCACGTATTGATGTCTAAAGATAAAGCTCCTGCGGATCGATACCATAAGCGCCCGGTTCCAGGCACTTTTCGATCCACAGTTTGCCCATGCCCTTCAAATGGGTATCAAACAACAGGTCCACCGTCTGGAAGTGGGGAAGGCGCTTCTTTTTCTCATCCAGAATAATCATGATGCGCGGTTTGAGACGGCGCGCATCATTTTGCGCAATCACCACGGCTACGGCGCCGCTGCTGAGTTCCACCAGCGAACCGGTGGGGAACACTCCCACCACCTGCATGAACTGTTCGACGACTTCCGGCTGAAACAGGGTGCCGCGCCAGGAATAGATTTCGCGTACCGCTTCGTAGGGTGAACGCAGTTTGCCGTAGGGTCGCGGACTGATAATGGCATCGTAACAGTCCGCCATGGCGGCTATCTTGGCGAAAGTGGGGATCTGGTTGCCTTTGAGCCGGTCCGGATAGCCGCTGCCGTCGAAGCGCTCGTGATGACTGCGCACCATGGAAATGACGCGCTCGGTGATGTCGCTGGCCCCTTCCAGCAGATTGACGCTGTAGTCCACATGATTGCGCATTACATGCCATTCGGTCTCCGTGAGTTTGTCTTCCTTCATCAGCAATGCATGCGGCAGTTTGGTCTTGCCCACGTCGAACAGCATGCAGCCCAAGCCGATTTCGTAGAGCGCCGCCTTGTCGAGACCAAGATGCCGGCCGAAGGCGATGCCCCAGATGGAAGCGCCCACCGAGTGATGATACATGTAGGAATCGTGTTTCCGCATGCGGGACAGCCAGATCATGGCATCCGGATTGCGCAGGACGCTTTCCACCATGGGTTCGACGGTTTCCTTGGCCAGTTGCACGTCCAGCCGTCCGTCTGTTTCCAGCTTGGTGATCAGATCATGTACCGCACGATTTGCCTCGATGTAAATTGTCTTGGCGACGGCGATTTCATTTTCTACCGGTTGGGAGTTCACATACACCGTACGGTTGCGGGCGCTCGCCGCCGCGCGCGATTTGGCGCGGTACAGGCTGGTGATCTGGGTAATGGTATGGTTTTCGCGGTTCAGGCCGCTTTTGGTGTGGGTGGTTTCCTGGGGATTCTGTTCGAAATCAACATACACATGCTCACAGTGGTGCCGCAGTTCCTCGATTTCATCCTGGTTGCGGATGAAGAATCCCTGGAACAGGAAAGGCGTGTCGGTCCAGGGGCGGTCGAGGCGCGCCACATACATGCCTACTTCAAGATCAGCGGTGTTAATCTTTATTTGTTTTTTTGATTCCACCCGCGCTCCCTCCGGTAATGTCCATGAGTATCGAGCATACGAGACAACCCCGGGCGTACGGACGAAAGGAAATTTGCGCCATATCCGCGCCCCCGCAGTATGGCCCGGTGTCCACGGCTTTGACAATTCCCGTAGATTTTAATCTTGAGTGCAGGCTGGTAATGAGCATCTCAGGGCGCACGCGCGGCGCGCGTCAGACTCCAGACTTGCACCCTGAGCGCACCTGCCTTTCTGACCGTGTTGGCGAGGGCCGTCACGGTGGCGCCGGTGGTGACCACATCATCCAGGATAGCCACGTGGGCGCCATCCAGGGTGTGGCGGATGGTGAAGGCATTGCGCAGGTTACGCCGGCGTGCGGCGGCGTCGAGCTTGGACTGTACTGCCGTATCCCGGGTGCGCGCGCACAGGTCTTGGGCGATAGTCAGCCGCAGACGGCGGCTCACGGGCTGTGCCAGCTCCAGTGCCTGATTGAAACCGCGTTCCCGCAGGCGCGTGGCATGCAGGGGAACAGGTAGAAGCAGATCCGGTTTTGCCACCCCGGCGGCGAGGAAGTCCGCCAGCAAGCCTCCCAGGAGCCGACCGATGGCCAGGTCGCCGTTGAACTTGAATCGCTGCAACAGCCGGTCCAGCGGCCAGGCATAGAGCAGCGGACTCAGGGCACGGTCCCAGGGAGGCGGAGTTTTCAGGCAGGCGCCACATGGCACGCCAAGCGTGGCGGGGGGCAGAGGTGCCGCGCAGCGCTCACAGGCGTGGCGGTTCCAGGGTAAGTCCCGCAGGCAACCCACGCACAGCTCCCGGCCTGCATGGCCGCGGTCGCCGCACAGGACGCAATAAGGCGAATAGAGCAGGGTACAGGCCTGCTTCAGCCAACCGTAAACCATTCCGTGTTCCCAGGGTTGACAGTAATCTGCCCGCCGTTACACTGGCCCCCGGCGGGCGGCGGCGAAGGCCGCGCCATCATGCCATGCTTTCACGAGGCTCACCATGCACGCTGCGACCTTGCCTGCCGACCACGATATGCGCAATGACTGGAGTATGGCGGAAGTCCACGCCCTGTTTGCGCTGCCCTTCAACGATCTGCTGTTTCGTTCTCACGCGCTGCACCGGCGCCACTTTGACCCGAATGCGGTGCAGGTTTCCACACTCCTTTCCATCAAGACCGGTGCCTGTCCCGAGGACTGCAAGTACTGTCCCCAGAGCGCGCGCTATCACACGGGCCTCAAGACCGAAAAACTCATGCACGTGAAGGAGGTGGTGGCACAGGCGGAGCGTGCACGCGACAGCGGTGCCACGCGTTTCTGCATGGGCGCCGCCTACCGCAGCCCCAGGGACCAGGACCTGGAGCCGATCATCGAGATGGTTAAAGCGGTGCGCGCACTGGGCATGGAAACCTGCGCCACCCTGGGCATGCTGACCCGGGCACAGGCGCAGAAACTCGCCGCTGCCGGCCTCGATTACTACAACCACAACATTGATACTTCCGCGGAGTACTACGGGAAGATCATCACGACGCGCTGTTTCCAGGACCGGCTGGACACCCTCCGACATGTACGCGACGCAGGCATGCAGGTATGTTGCGGCGGCATCATCGGCATGGGCGAGGGCGTGCCGGATCGCGCCGCCATGCTGCATACCCTGGCGACGCTGCCGGAACACCCCGAGAGTGTGCCCATCAACCGTCTGGTGCAGGTGGAAGGTACGCCGCTCTACGGCCGTGCAGACGTGGATCCTTTCGATTTCATCCGGGTGATTGCCGTGGCACGCATCCTCATGCCACGATCCCACGTGCGCCTGTCCGCCGGGCGCGCGCAGATGAGCGATGAGATGCAGGCGCTGGCGTTCTTCGCCGGCGCCAATTCGATTTTCTACGGTGAAAAACTGCTGACCACGGAGAATCCGCAGCAGGCAGCGGACCGGCGGCTGTTCGCGCGCCTCGGCATCCGTGCGGAGCCCCATGCAGCCGGGGACGGGCGTGCAAACGTGGATGCCGCCGCGGAAGAGCATGAGCAGCGCCGCGCAGCGACTTGATGGCTTGCTCCGCGGGGACCTGGACGCGCTGCACGCCCGCTCCCTCTACCGTGTGCGCCGCCTGGTGGAAGGACCCCAGGGCGCCGAACTCCTGATGGACGGCCGGCGCTACCTCAATTTTTCCAGCAATGATTATCTGGGACTCGCGGCGCACCCGGCACTGCGCGATGCCGCACGGCACGCGTTGGACCAATACGGTGTCGGCAGCGGTGCGGCCCATCTGATCACCGGCCATACACGCGCCCATGCGGCGCTGGAAGAGGAACTGGCGGTGTTCGTGCAGCGTCCGCGGGCGTTGCTGTTTTCCAGCGGCTACATGGCAAATTTGGGACTGGCCGGCGCGCTGGTCTCGCGCGGCGATTGCATCGTGGAGGATCGTCTCAATCATGCGTCCTTGCTGGATGCGGGATTGCTCTGCGGTGCGCGCTTTTCCCGCTATACGCACGCCGACCCGGCGGCATTGCGGCAACGCCTGACACGGCCAGCGAAGCGCACGTTGGTGATGACCGACGGCGTATTCAGCATGGACGGCGACCTGGCACCGTTGCCGGCGCTGGCGCGCACGGCCGGGGCAGCAGGTGCTTTTCTGATGGTGGATGATGCCCATGGTGTGGGTGTGCTCGGCGACCATGGCCGCGGCAGTCTGGAACATTTCGCACTGGGCATGGCGGAAGTGCCGGTACTGATGGGCACCCTCGGCAAGGCCTTGGGCACCTGCGGCGCCTTTGTGGCGGGCAGCGACGCGCTCATCGAATCGCTGATCCAGCACGCCCGCACCTATATATATACGACGGCGCCACCGGCGTGTCTGGCGGAAGCGACCCGTGCTGCTCTCAAACTGGCGCAGGGCGAAAGCTGGCGACGCGCGCATCTTTTCCGGCTGATACGGCATTTTCGCAGCGGTGCTGCGGCATTGGGCCTGCCGGTCATGGATTCCATCAGCGCCATTCAACCGCTGCTATTGGGTGATGCGCAGAAAGCCATATTGATCTCCGACAAGTTGCGTGCACACGGCATCTTTGCGGCAGCCATCCGGCCGCCCACCGTCCCCATCGGCCGTGCACGCCTGCGTATTACCCTGACAGCCGCCCACCGCGAGGAGCATATTGAGCGGTTGCTGGCTGTGCTGGAACAGATCGTTAAGCACAGCCGCTGAGCTTTGTTATATACAGCACACAGTCTCATGCCATGAAATTACACGCGCATACCACCGGTGATGGCCCCGAGCTGGTGCTGATTCACGGCTGGGCCCTGCACAGTGGTGTATGGAACAGTCTGGTTGCGCCACTGGCGCAACATTTCCGCGTGACCTGTGTGGATTTGCCCGGCCACGGGTACAGCGGCGAGACGCCCATGCCGACCTCGCTTGCGCAGGTGGCACACCTGGTGCGGGAGGCGGTTCCGGCCCGCGCGGTCTGGCTCGGCTGGTCTCTGGGCGGGCTGGTGTGCCTGCGCGCAGCGCTGGATTTTCCCATGCAACTGCGCGCGCTGATACTGGTGAGCAGCACGCCGCGTTTCGTGACGGCGGCCGACTGGCCCCATGCCGTGCCGCCGGTGCAACTGCGGCAGTTCGCGCGGGAGTTACGCCGGGATTACCGTCACATGCTGCAGCGGTTTCTCGCCTTGCAGGTGCGCGGCGATGCTGCGGCACGTGCGACCTTGCGCACATTGCGTGCAACGCTACTGGCGCGCGGTGAACCGCAGCCGGCGAGTCTCACCGCGGGGCTGGAAATCCTGCGCAACAGCGATATGCGCGCAGAATTGGGGTGTATCCGGCTGCCGACACTGGTAATGACAGGTGAGTATGACCGGCTGGCGCCACCCCAGGCGGCTAGAGCATTAACCGCGGCCATCCGCGGTGCGGCATGGCTGGGCTTTGCGCGCGCGGCGCATGCACCGTTTGTCTCACAGCCGTTGGAGTTTATTGCAGCGCTGAATCACTTCATGGAGAAGCTTCCCACCCTGACCTCAACTTGAGATGGATAATGTATTTTTGCACGCAGCACGGATAAATAATGTCAGAGAATCACGCCAAGGGTGATTTTTGGCTCGATCGTCGTCTGTTGCGCACCGCCTTTGAAAGCGCTGCCCGCGGCTATGACGCGGCCGCGGTGCTGCAACATGAGGTGGGCGAGCGTCTGCTGGAACGGCTCGATCTCACCACCCTGCAGCCCGCACGCATTCTCGATCTCGGTTGCGGCACCGGCCGCGCTTTGGGCGCGTTGCGCAAGCACTACCCCGAGGCCGGGATGGTCGGTGCGGATATCGCTTTCGGCATGCTGGCGGTGGCACGTCATGCACAGAGCCGGTTCCGGCGCACGCCGCTGGTATGTGCCGACGCCATGCACCTGCCGTTCACGGCCATGAGCTTCGATCTCATCTACTGCAATCTGATGCTGCAATGGTGTAATGATCTCGAGCGTATCTTTGCTGAACTGCGGCGCTTGCTGCGTCCTCACGCCCTGCTGTTGTTCACTACCTTTGGCCCGGACACCCTCAGGGAGCTGCGGGCGGCCTGGCGGGAAGTGGACAGTTTTAAGCACGTGAACCGCTTTATTGACATGCATGATATCGGCGATGCGCTCATGCGGGCGGGGTTCGTGGAACCGGTAATGGATATGGAACACCTGACGCTGACCTACACGGATGTGCAAACACTTATGCATGACCTCAAGAACATCGGTGCGCACAACGTCACCGCAGGCCGCGCTCATGGCCTCACCGGTCGCGGCCGCCTGCTGCGCATGCAGTCGGCCTACGAGAAGCAGCGCCGCGACGGTCGGCTGCCGGCCAGTTATGAAGTAATCTACGGCACCGCCTGGACTCCCGCTTACATACCCGCCGCCATGCTGACGCCCGGCGAAGCGCGGGCCGCGATCCGCAAGCGGCGCGGTGACGGGGACAGGAATTGATGCGCGGCGTGTTCGTCACCGGCACAGACACGGGCGTGGGCAAGACGCTGGTTGCCGCCGGTCTGCTGCATGTGTTTGCACGCGGCGGGTGGTCATGTGTCGGCATGAAGCCGGTGGCCAGCGGTGCGGCGATGACCGCGGCCGGCCCGCGTAACGCGGATGCGCTGGCTTTGCAGCGGGCAGCGAGCCTGCCGCGGCCCTATGAGTGGGTGAACCCCTATGCATTTGAGGCGCCGGTGGCGCCGCACATTGCCGCCGCTGAGGCGGGGGTCAACATCAGTTTGGCGCGGATTCTGGAAAGTTATACACGGCTCTGCCAGGGTGCCGATGCGGTGGTGGTGGAAGGCGTAGGCGGCTGGCAGGTGCCCCTGTCCGACCGCTGGGGCATGCCTGATCTCGCCCGGCAGATGGCCTTGCCAATCATCCTGGTGGTGGGCCTGCGTCTCGGCTGTCTCAGCCATGCGCTGCTGAGCGCCCGTGCTATCCGCGCCGATGGTCTTGAACTCGCCGGCTGGGTAGCAAACGGCATGGATGCGGGGTTCGAGCGCCGTGGCGAAAATCTCGCCACGCTGGGGCGCATGCTCGGCGCGCCCCGGTTGGGGGAGATCCCGCACCAACCCGGACAGACTGCCGAGGCGGCAGCGTCCCGGCTCGATGTGGCGGCAATCCCCGGCTTGTTCACTGCTTCTTGAACGGTATCAGGGCCGCATTGAGCGGGCGGTTTGCGTACCTAGCGCATAAAAAACCGTCCGCAGCGTTTGCGGTTGCGTGCGCAGGCCGGTGTCAAGCACGACTTGCGGAATGCACGCAAACCCCGTGATTTCCGTGCGCATACTCGCGCATTCCGTTGCGTGGATTAGGCCCTTGCAGTAGCATATCCGCCGGTTTTCCGCCGTTTCAGCCTGTACGGCGGCAGCGTTTCCACGAAAGGCGCTTCCCCGGCCAGGTAGTCCGGGAAAGGGTGGCGCGGCAGGCGGCCCCGAGGTGGACGGCCATGCTGGCAGTCGAACCCGATGCAGCCATGCATCGTATTGTGATCGTTCCGAACCGGTCACTTTCCGTAGCGGGTCTGTGGCTGTTTTACGGCAGTATCGTGAGCGTGACATTAACGCTTGCCATGTGGTTCACGTTGCAAGGTTTCTGGCCGATATTGGCGTACGCCATCGTCGAGATGCTGTTGCTCGGCGTATGCCTTCATATATGCTGGCGACATGGCCGCTACGGCGAGGTGATCATCGTGAGTGGCGACAGGGTAATCGTGGAAAAGGGCGACGATCGCCACCTGGAGCACCGGGAATTCAACTGTTACTGGGCGCAGGTGGTGGTGCATGAGCCCGACACACGCCTGCACCCGCCGCGCCTGTATATACGCTCGCACGGCAGCGAGTGCGAGGTCGGACAATGTCTCACCGAAGCGGAGCGCAAGGCTCTTGGGCAACGGCTTGCACAACTCATCGGCCCCGTGGGGAAAACCGGGTAGCCTGAGAAGGCCGGCGGACCATTAGATTTCCAGCAGGAGATACACACGCATGGTACTGAACAATGTCAAGCATGCCCTGTGCAGTGTGGCCGGTGCAGCGCTGGCACTCATCTCGGGGCCGGCTTTCGCCCTCGATCTCAACATGCCGGTGGGTGTGACGCCCATGAGCCATGATGTCTACGATTTGCACATGTATGCCTTCTGGGTATGCGTGGGCATCGGCGTCGTGGTGTTCGGCCTGATGCTCATCTCCATCATCTGGCATCGCAAGGCCGCCGGCCATCAGCCGGCACAATTTCACGAGAACACCGCTATCGAGGTTATCTGGACCATCATCCCCTTCATCATTCTGATCGCGCTTGCCATTCCCGCCGCCAAGGTGCTGGTAAAAATGACCAATACCAGCGATCCGGACATGACCATCAAGATCGAAGGCTACCAGTGGAAGTGGCAGTACGATTATCTGCAGAACGGTTTCAGTTATTTCAGTACGCTGGCCGCGGACAGCAATGCCGCGTCACAACTCGATTCCGGCATCAACCCGGACAGCGTGCCCCATTACCTGCGTAACGTGGATCATCCCATGGTGGTGCCCACGGGCAAGAAAATCCGCCTGTTGGTTACCGCCAACGATGTGATTCATTCCTGGTGGGTCGAGGATTTCGCCGTCAAGACCGACGCCATCCCCGGTTTTGTGAACCAGGCCTGGATCAAGGTGGACAAACCCGGCATCTATCGCGGCGGCTGCACCGAACTTTGCGGTCGCGGGCATGCCTTCATGCCTATCGTGGTGGTGGCGGAAACCTGGAATGATTACCAAAAATGGCTGGCGGCCATGCAGGCCAGCCACGGCGCCTTTATCAATCCCGCCACCCTGCAGCCGGAACAGAATGGCAGTCCGGTAGTGTATGTGCCGGCTGAACTCAACTTCAATGCGCCCACATCCGCCCAGTTGGAGCCGGCCGCGGCCGTTTTTTCCGCTGCGGCACAGCCGGCCGTTCCGGGGACAGCGGCGACAATAGGCAAGTCTGCCCCGAAGCATCCCGCGATTGCGGAAGAAACTTGGACTATGGCCGAGGCCATGGAGCGCGGCAAGAAGGTTTACGCGGACAACTGCGCCGCTTGCCACATGCCGGACGGCAAGGGCAACCCGGCGATGGGTGTCAAGGCCATCGCCGGCGGCGCCATTGCCAACGGCCCGCTGGCGGCGCATATCGCGCTGGTGCTTCACGGCAAGGGCATCATGCCTGCTTGGGGCGAACAATTGAGTGACGCCGATCTCGCTGCCGTGATCACCTTCGAGCGGAATTCCTTCGGCAACCACACCGGTGATCTGGTGCAGCCCGCGCAGATCAAGGCCGCACGCTGAAACCGTGAAGCAGGAGTAGAGCATGAGTACCGTCGCAGTCGCCCACGAACATCATGCCGAGCATCCGCGCGGCATCTGGCGCTGGATTACCACCACCAATCACAAGGATATCGGCACGCTGTATTTGTGTTTCAGCCTGCTGATGTTCTTCGTGGGCGGTGCCTTCGCCATGCTGATCCGCGCCGAACTGTTCACTCCCGGCATGCAGCTCATGGATCCGCTGTTCTTCAACGAGATGACCACACTGCATGGTCTGGTCATGATCTTCGGCGCCATCATGCCGGCGTTCGTGGGGCTCGCCAACTGGATGATACCCATGATGATCGGCGCGCCCGATATGGCGTTGCCGCGCATGAATAACTGGAGCTTCTGGATCCTGCCGTTCGCCATGCTGCTGCTGCTGTCCACCCTGTTCATGCCGGGAGGCGCTGCCGCGAGCGGTTGGACCATGTATCCGCCGCTGATGTTGCAGACCGGTGTCGCCTTTCCGTTCACGATCTTCGCCATTCACCTGATGGGTATTTCCTCGGTGATGGGCGCCATCAATATCATCGCCACTATCCTTAACCTGCGTGCGCCGGGCATGAGTCTCATGAAGATGCCCATGTTCGTGTGGAGCTGGCTCATCACCGCATACCTCCTCATTGCGGTAATGCCGGTATTGGCGGGCGCGGTAACCATGGAACTCATGGACAAGTACTTCGGCACCAGTTTCTTCAACGCCGCCGGCGGCGGTGATCCAATACTCTATCAGCATGTGTTCTGGTTCTTCGGACACCCTGAGGTATACATCATGATTTTGCCGGCCTTCGGCATCATTTCGGAAATTATCCCGACGTTCTCCCGCAAGCCGCTGTTCGGCTACAGCTCGATGGTATATGCCATCGCTTCCATCGCTTTCCTGTCGTTCATTGTTTGGGCACACCACATGTTCACGGTGGGTATGCCGCTGGCGGCGGATTTGTTTTTCATGTTCTCCACCATGCTGATCGCGGTACCTACGGGTGTGAAGGTTTTCAACTGGACGGCTACCATGTGGCGGGGCTCGCTCAGTTTTGAGACGCCCATGTTGTTCGCCATTGCTTTTCTGTTTCTGTTTACCATCGGCGGATTCTCCGGTGTGATGCTGGCGCTGGTACCCGCCGACTGGCAATATCACCAGACTTATTTCGTGGTGGCACACTTCCACTACGTGCTGGTGACCGGCGCCGCCTTCGCCATCATGGGCGCGGTGTATTACTGGCTGCCCAAGTGGACCGGGCACATGTATAACGAGAAGCTGGCCAAAACGCACTTCTGGCTGACGGCTATTTCCGCCAACGTGCTGTATTTTCCCATGCACTTCCTGGGACTCGCCGGCATGCCGCGCCGGATTCCGGACTATCCGGTGCAGTTCACTGATCTCAACCAGATCGTGTCCATAGGAGGCTTCGTGTTTGGTGCTTCACAGTTGCTGTTTGTTGCCTGCATCATTCTGTGCATCCGCGGCGGCAAGAAGGCCGAGGCCAGGGTATGGGACGGCGCCCACGGCCTGGAATGGACGCTGCCTTCGCCGCCCCCGTATCACAGCTTTACGGAGCCGCCGGCGCCGAACCTTATCTGGGCACATCCGTATCGGAATAACTGAAAGGCAGAACAGGTGCAATTAGCGATCATGGGCAAGCCTGTGCAGGATCCGTCGGAACAGCGTCAGCGGCGGGCCATGCGTACCGCCATCATCGCGGCACTGGTGGCGCTGGCGTTTTATGTTGGATTCTTTCTCTTCATGCATTGGAAGCACCCGTGAGCGCGCTGCAGAAAACCCGCATCAACACAATCATAAAGTTGGCGGTCAATCTGCTGGTGGTGGTACTGATGTTCGGCTTCGGTTTCGCACTGGTGCCGTGGCGGCCTTTGCCGGTAACATTCCACGTTGATCCGGCATTGGCCAAGGATGTGAACGTAGTGACCATTGCCTATACCCACTTCAACATCACGTCGAAGCGGAGTAACAGTTGAGGTGGAAACAGATTGACATGACGCAAGATGCCGTTCCCAATACGGCGATGGCATAAAGTAACTGGAGAGAAAAATGTCAGCAGAGGCGCATGCCGGTAACCGCTATTACATCCCGAATGGTACTCACTGGCCGATCATCGGGTCGGTGGGCCTGTTCACCACTGCGGTGGGCGCGGCCACCTGGCTTGAGGATATGGACTTCGGCAAATACCTGTTCGTACTGGGACTGCTCATCCTATTTGGCATGATGTTCGGCTGGTTTGGTACGGTAATTCGTGAGAGCTTGAGCGGCACTTACAATGCCCAGGTGGACCGCTCCTTCCGCTGGGGTATGACTTTTTTCATCTTCTCAGAAGTGATGTTCTTCGGTGCATTTTTCGGTGCGCTGTTCTATGCGCGGGTGTTTGTGCAGCCTTGGCTCGGCGGAGCGAGCAATAATTTATTCACCAATCTGTTGCTGTGGAAGGGCTACGAGCCGACCTGGCCATCCAACGGTCCGGCCGGTCTCGGTGGGGCGTTCGAGGCCATGAAACCGCTCGGTATCCCGGCCCTGAATACCCTGATTCTGCTTTCCAGCGGCCTGACCGTGACGCTCGCCCACTGGGGTTTGAAGGAGAACAACCGTAAAAAGCTGGTTTTCTTCCTGGCGCTTACCGTGATTCTGGGTTTCTCATTCGTGGTATTGCAGGCGCACGAGTACATCCACGCCTACACCGAGCAGAATCTGACCCTCGGCAGCGGCATTTATGGCACCACGTTTTTCATGTTGACTGGTTTCCACGGCCTGCATGTGACCATCGGCGCTATCATGCTCACGGTAATCATGGTCCGGGCGATCCGCGGACATTTCACTCCGCAGAACCATTTTGCGTTCGAGGCAATCACCTGGTATTGGCACTTCGTGGACGTGGTATGGCTGGGGTTGTACATATTCGTATACTGGCTGTAGCCGCAGTTTGAGCGCGCGCTGCGGAAGCGCTGCCCATGGCAGCGCTTCTTGTTTTGCGCCGGAGATTGTTCAGCGATTCGGCAGCAGTCCGTGGGGGTGCAGAATCCCGGTCCAGTAGCCGAGCAGCAGCAGGAAGAACAGCAACAGGGAGAGCGCGATGCGTATGCTGAGTGCTTTGACGGCGCGGGTGGACTGGCCGCGATCATGCAGCATGTAGAACATGCCGGAGAACAGGCTCGCGACGATGAGCAGCAGAATCAGGACAATGATGAAATCAGCCAGCATGCCGCACATCTCCCAGCGGATACACGCACGGTAGCACGCGGCATGCACTTCGGCAAATGGCAATTTCGCCCGACAGTATGGCCTACGCTGGTGACGCTGGTGCTGCTCATTCTCCTGGTGTGGCTCGGCATCTGGCAGTTACATCGCGCCGATTACAAGCGCGCACTGCTTGTCCAGTACCGGCAGGTCACCACGCTGCGGCCTGTCTCGCTCAACCAGGCGCTGGTTTCCGGCGGGCTGGATGCGCTGCCGCGTTACCGACATGTGCAGGCGCGGGGTCATTATGACGGCGCCCATCAGATATTGCTGCAGGAAATGCAGCACCACGGCCAGGTTGGTTACGAAGTACTGACGCCCTTCGTGCTGGAGCCGCAGCAGCGTACGATACTGGTGGACCGGGGTTTCCTGGGCGTCAGTCCGACGGTTAAACGCCTGCCGAATGTGAATGTGGCATCCGGTACCCGCACCCTGCGTGGCGTGCTCGGTATCCTGCCGGTGCCGGGTATCCGTCTCGGCAAAGAAATGGTGCCAGCCGGCTGGCCCAAATTGATGCTGTATCCGCGTTATCGGGATTTGACAAGGCTATATGGCAATGCACTGCTCAAACCTGTGCTGCTGCTGGATGCGACGCAAGCGGATGGCTTTGTACGCGACTGGAAGCCGGATATCGGTTTTCCGCCGTTGCGGCATGATGCCTATGCGCTGCAATGGTTCGCATTGGCGCTGGCGCTTTTCATTATCTGGATTGTGGTAAACAGTAAACGGATTAAAAATGACCGAGATACCAAGCCCGATTAAGCAGGTACGCCGCCGTAAACCCTGGATTCTGATCGGCGTACTGTCTGCAGTATTCATATTGCCGCTGATCGCCGCGTGGATCCTGTATTTCAATATCAACCGCTGGCAGTTCGGCAGCACCAGTCATGGCGAGTTCATCAAACCGGCGCGTGAGTTGGTAACCGCCTCTTTGCCGCTGCCACTCGCAGGCGGCGCACTGGCACCTGATTTCTTCCGGGGCCGCTGGACACTGGTGTACATGAGCACGGCGTTCTGCGATCCCGATTGCGAAGAGGCGCTCTATGTCACGCGCCAGGTGCGTTTTGCCATGGGCCAACAGATCGAAGAAGTGCAACGCCTGTATCTGGTGGAAGGTACGCCGCAGAATCCCGGTAAACTCCTGCGTTTGCACCCTGATCTTACCGTGGCGGATATCGCCAACGCCGCCGGTCGGAATTTTGTGCAACAGTTCAGCAAGAATGGCCATTCCGCACCGCAAGTGGGCAAGTTCATCTATCTGGTGGACCCGCGCGGGTTTTACATCATGCGCTATGCAATCAATGCCAAACCTGAAGGGCTGTTGAAGGATTTGCAGCATCTTCTTGGGCAGGATGGGGGCATGTAGGCGTGGCGCGCAAGTGGTATCTGTATCTGGCGATGTTCGCCACGCTGCTCGCCATCGGCGTGATCGTGCTGGGCGCGTATGTGCGGCTTTCCCAGGCGGGGCTCGGCTGCCCCGACTGGCCGGGCTGCTATGGTCACATGAGCGTGCCGGATACCCACCAAGCCATTGCCCGGGCGGACGCCAGGTATGCCGGTCATCCGCTCGAAACGGCGCGCGCCTGGAAGGAAATGTGGCATCGCTATTTCGCCGGCAGTTTGGCGCTGCTGATTCTTCTGCTGACAGTGGCTGCCTGGTGGCGACGGCTGCGCAATCCGAACCAACCGGTGTTGTTACCCACGTTGCTGCTGCTCACCGTCATCTTCCAGGCGCTGCTGGGCATGTGGACGGTGACGCTGTTGCTGTTCCCGCCGGTGGTTATGGGGCATCTGTTGGGCGGCTTTGCGACGCTTGCTCTGCTGGTACTTCTGGTGCTGCAAAGCGGAAATTTTCTGCGAGCGGGCGATAGCGCCACCCCCCTTATGCGCGGGCTTGCCATGGTTTGCTTGGTGGTGCTGGTTTGCCAGATCGCCCTGGGCGGTTGGGTGAGCAGCAACTACGCGGGCATTGCCTGCGCGGATTTCCCGACCTGTCAGGGCCAATGGTGGCCGCACATGGATTTTGCCGCGGCCTTTTCCTGGCGCGGTGTGGGGCCTGATTACCAGGGTGGTGTGCTCAGCGATCCGGCGCGCGTTGCCATCCATGTCAGCCACCGCATCGGCGCACTGGTGGCTTTCCTGACCGTGATCATGACGAGCCTGGTGTGCCTAGTGAAAGCTCATCGCCCCGCGCTCAAATGGCTGGGCGCGCTGGTGGGGATACTGGTGATTTGCCAAGTGGGCATCGGCATCAGTATGGTGCATTGGGGGCTGCCCCTCGTACTTACGGATGCCCATACAGGTGTGGCCGCATTGCTGCTGGCGGCGGTCGTGTCCCTGAACTGGGCGGTGTGGGCGAAAACGCCGTCCTTATCCGCCCGCGAGATTCAGGCAGGTCCGGCAGGACCGACAGCCGGTCAAGAATAGCCCCATCGCTCCAACATGAACGCGCACACGGACGGAATTGCAGCTACACGCACAGCCCAGGCCACCTGGCGGGACTACTATGAGCTCGGCAAGCCCCGAATTGTCATGCTCATTGTGTTTACCGCCATGGTAGGGATGTTCCTGGCGGTGCCCGGCATGGTGCCGCTCCGGCAATTCATCTTCGCTACCATCGGCATCGGCCTGGCGGCGTCCTGTGCGTCGGCCATCAATCACCTGCTGGATCGGCGCGCCGATGCCGCCATGTTCCGCACCCGGCACCGGCCGCTGCCCCTGGGGCATGTTACCGAGCGGCAGGTCATCGTTTACGCATTGATTTTGTGTCTGCTGTCCATGTCAATTCTGCTGGTATTTGTGAACTGGCTTACCGCAGCACTTACTTTTGCTTCGCTCATCGGCTACGCCGTAATCTACACCGGCTTTCTCAAACGTGCCTCACCGCAGAATATCGTGATCGGCGGCGTCGCTGGAGCCGCACCACCGGTGCTGGGCTGGGCCGCCGTCACCGACCACGTGGCCCCGGGCGCGCTATTGCTGTGCCTGATCATCTTCGTCTGGACGCCGCCGCATTTCTGGGCGCTGGCCATCCACCGGCGCGAGGATTACGCCAAGGCCAATATTCCCATGCTGCCGGTGACCCACGGCGTGCCCTACACGGTGATGCACATCATTCTCTACACCATCCTGCTGGTGGTGGTGAGTGTACTGCCCTATCTCATCGGCATGAGCGGCCTGCTGTATCTGGCGGGTGCGCTGGTCTTTGGTGGAGCTTTCCTGGTGTATGCCTTCGCCCTGCGTTTCAGCAGCGACCCCAGTCTGCCCATGCGGACGTTCCGCTATTCGATTGTCTATCTCACGGCGCTCTTCATCCTGTTGCTGCTGGATCACTACGTGCCGTTAATCGTCCACGCGGTCTCCGCTTGATCCCCTCCCCTGACAGAGGAGTGGGATAATCAAGCATAGACAATCAGGGTCAGTATTTTTGTTCTCAGGGCTTCTGATGGCCCAGGGGAGATGACGTGAAGAGTATTGTGTATTGGGTAATATTAAGTACCCTGCTTGTATGCGGGCGCGTGTTTGCGGCAGGCGAGCAGGCATTTTCTCCTGAGTTGCAGAAGTTGGCTGTCTCCGTCGGTCAATGGAGGTTCCGTGGAGTAAGTCTGGGTACGCGCTTCAGCAAGCCGGGTAAATGGACTTGGCATGAGGACTGCGACTGGTCGGCGAGCAGGGTTTTTCTCCTGTGCAGCTTCACCAATGACTGGTCCGGAAAAATCGTCAAGTCGCTGGTGGTGGACACCTATAACAGCGTGGATCACGCCTACTGGCATTACGAGATATTTGCCGTCGGCGCTTCCGGCGGACCCCCTTTCGTGTCGCGCATGACCGTTCACGGCAATACCTGGATCGAATATGGCCGGGACCAGGAGCGCGGCAAAAAAATCAGTGAGCGCATCGTTTACCATTTCACTTCTCCGGTGCGGGCCAGTGTGCGGATAGACATCTCCAGAGACGGAGTTCACTGGATAACCGTTGATCGGGGTGAGGGAGCGAAGCTGCCGGACATGCAAGTGGGACGTGCGAAAATCCCATTCTTCTGCGGTTGACGTTCACAACCCGGCGCCGGACGGCTAATCGCGCAGGCTGAACATCTGCGTGAAAGTGGGGTGGCGCAGCAGGCTGTGCAGTACGGTCACGCCCAAGTGGCCGCCCCAGTAGGTCCATGCCAGCACCGCCACGTTGCCATGCAGTTCTGCCACATCATGCAGGAGCACACGACTCGCGCCAGACAGGCGCAGGATGAAAAACAGGCCGCCGCTTACCGCCACGGCGGTAATGGCGAGCAATCCCAGGCCGTGGGTGAAGCCTGCAAGGTTACCTTCCTCTCCGGGTTTGTCCGCAGGCGGACGGAGATGACGTACGCTCTGCCAGAATTCCCTGAAAACATTGCGCAGACCCGCGCGCGTCCAGGGGAACAAATGATGCACACCCTCCGCGGGATGGGTGAAGGACCACCACCAGTGCAGAATGATCAGCGCCAGGATGCTGAATCCCAGCACCTCGTGTATCTCGAAGCTCGCACTCTCCACCCGGCCGGGCCGGGGTCCGTCCATCACACCGCCGAGGATGAGCTGCGCGGTCACACTGATGGCCAAGAGCAGATGTAACAGCCGCAACGGCCGGCTCCATCGTCCGGGATGATTTTCCTGAGGGGTCATGGGCCGCGTTCCCTTGGTTGTAAAACGCACCCGGCTATTTTGCCGGAAGTCAGGCGGCAGGCAACAAAAAACCCGGCAAATTACCGGGTTTTAATCTTCCTTTATCCTGCCACACAGGCGCTTCAGGCCATCAGTACACCCAGTTTCCTGATGGCGTTGTTTTCCAACTGGCGGATGCGTTCGGCCGATATGCCGTAGTGATCCGCCAGCTCCTGCAGGGTGGCCTTGCTTTCGTCCAGCCAGCGGCGTTGCATGATGTGCCGGCTGCGCTCGTCCAGCTTGGTGAGCGCCAAGCGCAGTTGCGTCTCGCCCTGTTCTTCCCAGTCGGAATGCTCCAACGCATGGGCCGGATCGGCATTTGCGTCCGCCGCCAGATAGGTCACGGGGGCCACACTATTGCTGTCCTCATCCTCGCTTTCCGGCGTGCTGTCGAAGGTGATGTCCTGGCCGGCGAGGCGTGATTCCATCTCCCGCACATCCTCGGGGGAGACACCCAGTTCCCTGGCGACGGTATTCACCTCCTCGTGGTTCATCCAGCCGAGGCGCTTTTTGGAGCCGCGTAGGTTGAAGAACAGCTTGCGCTGCGATTTGGTGGTGGCCACTTTGACGATGCGCCAGTTCTTGAGAATGAACTCGTGCATTTCCGCCTTGATCCAGTGCACGGCGAAGGACACCAGACGCACCCCTACTTCGGGATCGAAGCGCTTTACCGCCTTCATGAGGCCGATGTTGCCTTCCTGGATCAGGTCGCCCAGGGGCAAGCCGTAGCCCAGATAGCCGCGCGCCACATGTACCACGAAGCGCAGGTGGTGCAGCACCAGCTTACGGGCTGCGTCCAGATCCTGCTGCTCACGGAAACGCACGGCCAGTGCCCGCTCTTCGTGTGTGCTTAGCACCGGTATACCGTTGATAGCCTGGATATAGGCCTCCAGACTGCCGCTCGGGCCGGCCAGTATGAGCTGCTGGGAGCGAGGCATCAGGGTGGTACGGGGCATAAGAAACCTTCCTCAAGAAACGTATGCGATATGTTAGCACTCCGGGTATTAGAGTGCTAATAAGAGCAGGGGGTTCCATGCCATCAAAGAATTAAATACTTTAATAATCAAATGGTTATCAGGTAGGTTCGATGGCCCGCAGATGCCTTGCCACTGCCACCCAGGAGCCCAACCAGCCTAGCGCAATGCTGCTGACCAACAGTGTCAAGCTGCCCTTCAAGCCCAGACCGCTCAAGTGGAATTGGCTGCCGTACAGGCTCGCCAAATGCGCCACCGGCCCGGCCATGAGCAGCAGGGCGAAGAGTACCAGCATCCACGCCATTACCCCGCCTGCAAGACCGTACCAGGCGCCGTGGTAGAGGAATGGGCGGCGGATGAAAGCGTCGGTGGCGCCCAAGAGCTTGCTGACCTCAATTTCCGTGCGCCGATTTTCGATCTCCAGACGGATGGTATTGCCCACGATAAGCACTACCGCCAGGGCCAGCAGCAGGGCGATGATCAGCACCGCCCGGTGCAGGATATCCAGCATGGCCTGCAGCCGCCGCAGCCACTGTATGTCCATGCGCACCTCAGCCACCTGCGGCAGCGCACCCAGCTCCTGACCGAGCTGTTGTGCCGCCAGCGGCGTGGTGTAGGCGTTCGCCGGGCGGATCACCAATACCGCCGGAAGCGGGTTGTTGCCCAGCAGACTGAGGGTGTCGCCAAAACCGGAGTGCTGCTGGAACTCCGCCAATGATTGGCTGGCGGTGATGACCTTCACGGATGCAACACCGGCATAGGTACGCACCCTGTCCGCCAACTGCTGTAGCGCACTGTCGGAGAGATTCTGTTTGAGGAACAGAGAAATCCTTGCGGCACCTTGCCAGGTGCCGCTCACGCTTTTGGCGTTGCTCACCAGCACCAATGTGCCGGCGGGCAGCGCCAGGGCGATGCCGATCACCATCACAGTCATGAGCGTGGCCAGCGGATGGCGGCGCAAACGTCCGAATCCCGCCGCCAGCATCTGCCGGTGGTGCAAAAGGTAGGCAGCGAACCGCTGTCTCAGGGTTTGGCGACTCAAACGTGCGCCGCGGGCGCCATCATCACGCGCGGCCGGCATGGGCATCTCCCTGGAGTTCCGGCGCCACCACGCGGCCGGCGCGCAGGCTCAAGACACGCTGACCGAGACGGCGGATGAGGGTGTGGTCATGGCTTGCCACCAGCACCGTGATGCCCACCTGGTTGAGCCGCCGGAACAGTTGCATCACCTCGAAGGACAGGTCCGGATCCAGATTGCCGGTGGGTTCGTCGGCGATGAGGATGGGCGGGCGGCTGATCACGGCGCGGGCGATGCCTACGCGCTGCTGTTCACCGGTGGAGAGCATTACCGGCAGGGCACGCTCCTTATGCGCGAGTCCCACCAGTTCCAATGCCGCACTCACGCGCTTGGGGATATCCTGGTGCGCCACCCCGGCGATGATGAGCGGCAGCGCCACATTGTCGAATACCGAGCGGTCGTGCAGCAGTTTATGATCTTGGAAAATCACCCCTACCTTGCGGCGGTAGTGGGGAATCTGGCCGCGGCGGATTCCCCCCAGGTTCTGGCCGTTGACGACGATCTGGCCGCGGCTCGGCCGTTCAATCAGGGCCAGGAGTTTCAGCAGCGTGCTTTTACCGGCACCCGACGGGCCGGTGAGGAACACCATCTCGCCGTGCTCGATGTTGAAACTCACGCCGGCGAGGGCTTCGTTACCGCCTGCGTAGCGCTTGTTCACCTCTGAGAATTGAATCAAGGTTGTGCACCCTCGGATACGCCGGCCAATGCGCAGGCAAACGCGCGTGCATTGAATTCTTGCAGATCATCGGCCTGCTCACCGATGCCGATGAAGCGCATGGGGATGCCGAAACGTTGAGCTGCAGCAATGACTATACCGCCCCTGGCGGTACCATCCAGCTTAGTAATAACGAGTCCGGTCACGTGCACGGCAGCATGAAACTGTTCGATCTGCCGCAGGACATTCTGGCCGGTGCCGGCATCCAGCACCAGCAAACATTCGTGGGGTGCAGCCGCATCCTGCTTGGCGAGCACACGACGGATTTTCTTGAGCTCTTCCATGAGGTTGCCCTGGGTATGCAGACGCCCGGCGGTGTCCACCATGAGCAGATCGCTGCCGCGGGATTTGGCGGCCAACCAGGCGTCATGGGCCACGGCGGCCGGGTCGGTCCCCGCTGCCTGCGCCACCACCGGCACGCCCTGACGCTCGCCCCAGACCTTGAGCTGTTCCACGGCGGCGGCCCGGAAGGTATCGGCGGCCGCCAGCATGGGCTTGAGTCCCTGATTTTTGTAACGCCGCGCCAGCTTGGCCACGGTGGTAGTCTTGCCTGCGCCGTTGACGCCCACCGCCAGGATAACAAATGGCTTTACTGCACCATCGAGCGTGAGCGGCTGGGCCGCCGGCTGGAGCAGCTTGGTGATTTCTTCCGCCAGCGCGGCTCGCAGGGCGCCGGAATCCTGCAGATGGCCGTCGCGCACACGCGCACGCAGGTTTTCCAGAATCCCCCGGGTCGCTGTCACGCCCGCATCCGCCTGCAGCAACTGGGTTTCCAGTTCTTCCAGCAGCGCTGTGTCCACACCGCAACCCGGCGCAATCCGCAGCGTCGCACGCTGCAGGCGTTCGCGCAATTTGCCGAGAAATACGCTTTTGGAAGCAGCTTGGCTCATCGGTTTGGCAATGAGGCGGCAGACGCCATCTTAGCATCGGGGCACAGGTCGCAAAAAAATCGGGGCGGCCACAGCCGCCCCGTCAATGTTGAGCCAAGGCGGTTATTTGATGAAGCCCTGGCTGTTGTTGATTTGCAGGAAAGTACCGCTGCTCGCCATGAACGACACCATTTCCGATTGCATTTCGTGCGTGACAGCGCCGTAGAGCGGAGCGTCCGCGGCGCAGGCGCTGGATGGTGGTGCCGGGTTGAGTATCGAGCCGTGGTCTCCGGCCTCAAACTGCACCACGGCATGCACGGGCGTGGTGAAGTTGCCGGTATTGCTGTTGACGGCGCTGAGGCCCATGAGATTTACCAGCAGATTGGTGCTGCTGTTGGGTACGACCGTGTCTGGCACGTTGCAGGGGTCGTTGTTGAAACCACCCACCACCTCGATCATATGAATGGGATCATTGGCCGCCGCCGTCGCGGCGTAATTGGCCGGATCGCCGTCTTCGATGACTGTCTGCGCATCGCGGAAGAAGTCAAAGAAGAACTGGGTGTTTTGCACGATGCCTTCCTGGGCAAGACCGCTGATGATCTGCGGCGCGAAAGTCTGGGAGTTCAGCAGCAGTTGGGTGATGTCGCCGCCCGGATTGGCGAGCGTCGCTGCCACAATGTGCTTGCCATCCACGCCGAGGAATGTGGCGCCCACGATACCGCCCAGGGAATGACCTACAAAATAGAGTTGCGAACCATCAAACGTGTTGATGGCGGTGGGAGCGCTGGGCGGACCCGAAATCGCTGCCAGGGTCGGCACGGTGGCAGTGAGGTTAATGAGATCCGCCACCGCCTCCCGCAGGTTGTCCCGGGAAGTCAGCAGGCTCGGCAGATTGATGAAGTAAGTGCCAGACGGCGCGATGCCAGTGCCCGCCGGCAGGAAAGGGGGGATCGGCGGCAGGTCAAAGGTGCGCTCATGGCCCTTCTGATAGAGCGGATCCGCGGTATTGGTTATGCCATGCAACGGCAGATCAATGGCCACCGCCGCAAAGCACTGACTGGCCAGCGCATCCGCCACCGCGAACACGTTCTCGCGGTCCTGGCCGATGCCGTGCTGGAAGATCACCGTCTTCCAGCCGCTAGCCGGCATGCTGCAGCTGGTCTTGCTGGCGATCGGTATGGTCACCAGTATCGGAATGACATTCTGCGCCACAGTCACAGCCGGCATGGGTGACTGGAAAGTCGTGTCGCCGCCGGAACTCGTGTGCCAGTAGCCGGTGAGCGGTGCGGTGGGGTTCGAGGCCGTCGGCACGGCTGAGTAGTAGGGCAGCG
The DNA here is from genome assembly GCA_021792635.1 of Natronospirales bacterium. Lineage (GTDB taxonomy): Bacteria > Pseudomonadota > Gammaproteobacteria > Natronospirales > REEB76 > REEB76. Next base: position 214,417 of record JAJYUH010000001.1, read on the forward strand.
CAACATCACCCGCATAGATTTCTGCCAACCCCGGCGACGCGGAGCCCAGCACGGCGGGATTGTTGGTGGCGAGACCCGTGTCAATAATGCCAACGCCCTGGGGTTGCGGTGTGGCCTTGGCGTTGGCGGCGATGGTGCCGAGGGTGGAACCGACGAACTGGGTGCTGAAACTGAAAGTGACGACGATGTTCTGGGGATTGATGCCGGCACCCGCCGCGACCGCCAGTTGCGGCAGCGTGAACTGCGCCACCTGATCCAGTTGCGGATTGCCGGTGGTACCCATCGCGCCGCCGCTGAGTACCGGCAGGTCCGCTTTGAGGATGGCCTGATAATCCACGCTTGGCGTCGCGGTACTGCCGCTGGTATCCTTGATGCCGTTGGTAAGCACCACGAGATAGGTGCTGGGTACCGGCGTGGGCGTGCCGCCGACGATTTGGATAGTGCTGGGTGCCAGCGGCTTGCATGGCGTGATATTGAGCACCGTGCCGCCGGAATCGGTGGCAGGCGATACACCCACCGTGTAATCCGCTGTGGGCGCGCTGCAATTGGCGCCCTGCACCAGCGGTGTCACCGTGCCTTTGGGGTTGACCGCCTTGTTCTGTGGATCGGAAGCGACTTTGAGGACGAAGACATCGCCGGCATTCAGACTGGCGGATTCCACAGGTGCGGTGAAGTAGGCGTTGATGACCGCTTGGGTGCTGAAACCGTCCAGGTGATTCATGGCCAAAGTCGGCGCGTTGGCCGGGTTGTTCACGCCGGTCGGCAGCACCGGGATGTTCAGCGTGCCGGTGGTGCTGCCGTTGAAGTACAGATCATTGGGGAACGGCCCGATGCCGCTCAAGGGCGAAAAACTGGCCTGGAAACCGGTGCCGATATTGGAGTTCGGTGCGGTGGAGTAAGTGGAGTTGTTGCCCTGGACGCAGGCGGTAAGAGCCAGAACGAGAGTGGGGAGCAGGAGCAGCGCGCGCTTATTCATTTGTTTTCCTCCATAAACGGCGGAGTTAGGGTACGCTGGAGACGCGCTGCCGCGCAAGCACCCTAAATTTCCATGCAAGCTGTGCCCAACCCGCTGAATTCTGTGGATTTGTAGCATGTTCCATCCCGGTCGCGGTTACCGCAATGAATTCCGCATTATTGCCGGCCGCTGGCGCCGGCGGCGCCTCAAATTTCCCGACCTGCCGGGCATCCGGCCGTCGCCTGACCGGGTGCGGGAAACGCTGTTCAACTGGCTGATGCAGGTGGTGGTGGGCGCCCGCTGTCTCGATTTATTCGCTGGGAGCGGGGCGCTGGGTCTGGAAGCCCTGTCGCGGGGAGCGCAACAGGTCACATTCGTTGATCGGGAGCGGCAGGTAGCTGAAGCCCTGCGCTCGCACCTGGAGTTGCTGCATGCCGTCCATGGCGAAGTGCTGCAAGCCGATGCGCTCGCCTTTTTGCACGGTCCACCGTGCCTTTTCGACATCGTATTTCTGGACCCGCCGTTTGCATCGCCGCTGCTGGTGGAATCCATCGCTCTTTTGGATCAGGGGGGCTGGCTGGCGCCGCGAGCTCACCTATATATGGAGTATCCATTGGGTTGCGCTCCTGCACTGCCCGCCGCTTGGCAGGTGAGCCGCGAAGGTCATGCGGGCCGCGTGGGCTTTGCCTTGGTGCGGTGCGCGGTCGCGAAACTTGCCGAAGAGTAAAAAGCCCGCTATACAGACGCAATAAGGAGGCGACATGCCCGCGAGCATTCTCTACCCCGGCACCTTTGATCCCATCACCAATGGCCACGCGGATATCGTGCGCCGTGCCGCGAGCCTGTTCGACCGGGTGGTGGTGGCGATTGCCGCCAATCCCGGCAAGACGCCGGCCTTTTCGCTGGACAAACGCGTCGAGCTGGCGCGCGCGGTGCTCCGGGACATCAGCAATGTGGAAGTGTGCGGCTTCGCGGAACTGACTGTGGCATTCGCACGCAGGCAGGGCATCCAGGCCATCCTGCGCGGTCTGCGAGCCGTTTCGGACTTCGAGTTCGAGTTCCAACTGGCCGCCATGAACCGGCATCTTGGCCCCGACGTGGAAACCATCTTCATGTCGCCGGCGGAGCAGTTCACTTTTATTTCATCGAGTCTGGTGCGCGAGATTGCCGGGCTGGGCGGTGACGTCTCGCAGTTCGTGCATCCGGCGGTGCAGACGGAATTGCAGAAACTCAAGAAGCGCTAAAATGGCGCTCTGAAACCCCACGGAGTCAAAATGGCGCTCAAGATCACCGACGCCTGCATCAATTGTGACGTGTGCGAGCCCGAGTGCCCGAATCACGCCATTTCCCAAGGCGTGGAAATCTACGAAATTGATCCGGACCTGTGTACCGAATGTATCGGTCATTTTGACAGACCGCAGTGCCAGCAGGTCTGCCCGGTGGACTGCATCCCGCTGGACGAAGATCATCGGGAGACCCGCGAGGAGTTACTGGCAAAATACCGCCGTATCACCACCCAATCCGCCGCACCCTGAGCGGTACTGTTTACCAAGCGAGGCAGCAGCAATGAAACGGTTTGCAGTTTTCTTTCTGACTTTGCTGTTCAACATCGCCGCGGCGGCTGCACCGCCCAAGCCGGGTTACGACGCAGTGGCCAGCGCTCAGCCCTTCGCCACCCGGGCCGGCATGCAGGTGATGGCCGAAGGCGGCAATGCTTTCGACGCGGCGGTGGCGGTGAGCGCGGCGCTGGCGGTGGTGGAACCCTACAGCTCGGGTCTCGGCGGCGGCGGTTTCTGGCTGCTGCATGACGCGAAGAATGGCCGCGATGTCTTTGTGGACGGCCGCGAATACGCACCGGCGGCGGCCACCGCCACCATGTACCAGGACCAGCAGGGCAACGTAATCCCCGGCGCATCGCTGAACGGGCCCTTGTCGGCTGCCATCCCCGGCGAGGTGGCGGCGCTGGTTTACATCAACCAGCATTACGGCCGGCTGTCGCTGGCACAGGACCTGGCACCCGCTATCAAGCTGGCACGCAACGGATTTCCCTTGGATCGGATGTTTCATGCAATGCTCGTGTCACGCGAGGCCAAACTGAAGCAATGGCCCGCGGCTTGGAAAGTGTTCTATCCCGACGGCCAAGTGCCGCCGGAGGGTTACAGGCTCAAACAACCGGATCTGGCCAACTCGCTGGAGTTGATCGCCAAACGGGGCGATGCGGGTTTTTACCAGGGCAAGCTCGCCAAGGAAATGGTGGAGGCGGTACGCACCCAGGGCGGCATCTGGTCACTGGAGGATTTGCGCGATTACAGGGTGGTGATACGCAAACCGTTGGTGGGCGAATATCACGGCATGAAAATCATTTCTGCTCCGCCGTCATCTTCCGGCGGAATCGTGCTGCTGGAGGCGTTCAATATACTTTCGGGTTACGACCTGAGCCATGATAGCGATCTCATGCGGAAGCATTTGATCATCGAGGCCATGCGTTATGCCTACCGCGACCGCGCCGATTACCTCGGCGATCCGGCGTTCGTGAAGATACCCCTGGCACGCCTGTTGAGCCCGTATTACGCTGCCGGCCTGCGCGCCACCATACTTCCCGATCGCGCCACCCCCAGCCGCGATCTGGCACCGGTGACGGCGGTCCCGCCGGAAAGTAATCACACCACTTCGATTTCCATACTCGATAAGGACGGCAACCGCGTGGCCGCCACCTTCACGGTGAACTTCCGCTTCGGCAGCGGCTTCATGCCGCCACATACCGGTGTGATTCTCAATGATGAGATGGACGATTTCGTATCCAAACCCGGCGTGCCCAACGGCTTCGGTCTGGTGGGCAACGCCGCCAATGCCATTGCGCCCCACAAGCGGCCGCTGTCCAGCATGACGCCCACCTTCCTGGAAACGCCGCGCGGTCTGGCGATCCTGGGCACACCTGGCGGCAGCCGTATCATCAGCATGGTGCTGCTGGGCGCGCTGGATTACTTCAACGGCGGAGATGCGAAGAGCATCGTCAGCATCCCGCGTTACCACATGCAGTACCTGCCGGACGTCGTGTTCTATGAGCCGGGCGCGTTCACAAAAGATGAAATCACGGGCCTTGAGAAAATGGGCTATACGCTCAGGCAAACCCGACCCTATGGCAACATGCAGGCCATCACCTGGAATTATAAGACAGGTAAAGTAACCGCGGCCTCCGACCCACGGGACATCGGTACGGCGGAAGTGAAATAAAAGGACGGGCTTCCCTTCATGGCCTTCTCTCTCCCCCTTCAGGGGGAGAGAGAAGAGCGAGGAAGTATTGGCTCTGTACACGCTCGCCTTAAGCATTCTGCTTGACCGATACAGCCAATCAGGCATATGCTGGCATATGCCAAAGTTGGAGGATTTGCCAATGTCCGCGCCAAAACGCCATGCCCGCCTGTTCCGCAACGGCCGCAACCAGGCCCTGCGGATTCCGCGCGAATTCGAACTGCCGGGCAACGAAGTCATCCTCCAGAAAGAGGGTAACCGCCTGATCGTGCAACCCGTGCGCCGCGTCAGCGGCTTGGCCGAGCTCTTGGCCTCGTGGAAACCCCTGAAAGAAAACTTTCCGGACGTGGATTCAGGTTTGAAGCCCCTGGATGACATCAAGCTGTGAGCGCGGATCTGCGCTATCTGCTGGATACCAACATCGTTTCCGATCTGGTGCGTCGCCCCGACGGCGCCGCGGCGCGGCGTTTGCTGGCGGCGGGGCCCGAGCGTGCCGCGCTCAGCATCGTGGTGGCCTGCGAAATCCGGTTCGGTCTGCTTAAAGCGGGCTCACGGCAGTTGGCCCAACGTCTTGGCCGGATACTGGAACATTTCAAGGTGCTGCCGCTGGAGGCGCCGGCGGATGCGCATTACGCGGACATCCGTACCGCGCTGGAGCGCGCCGGTACGCCCATCGGTCCCAACGACCTTCTGATAGCGGCCCAGGCGCGGGCGCTCGATCTGGTGCTGGTGACAGACAATGTGCGGGAATTCTCCCACGTCCCGGATTTGCGCATGGAAAACTGGCTGAGTTGATGCCCGCCGCCGCAATCGGGCCCCTGCAACGAATCAGCAAACCTTCCCGCGAGCTTGGGAGTCAAACAAAGAATGTCAAAACTCACCGGTGTCTCCCTGTCCCCCAACGCCCCCCTCGACCGGCGCAACACTTTCCGCGTGTCGGTGCGGGCCGCGTGGCTCGCGGAGATCCGCGATGCGACGGCGATTCCCGAAGTGCTGGCCTTGACCCGGGTCAAAAACCTGCCATTCATGGTGCTGGGCGAGGGCAGCAACGTGCTGTTCACCCGCGATTTCGACGGCCTGATGTTCGCCATGACCAATCGCGGTATCGAAATACTGGAAGACGATGGCAGGTCGGCGCGGGTGCGCGCGCAGGCGGGCGAAGACTGGCACGGCCTGGTGCGCTGGTCATTGGCGCAGGGCTTGTGCGGGCTGGAGAATTTGTCGCTCATTCCCGGCACCGTGGGCGCGGCGCCCATCCAGAACATCGGCGCCTACGGCGCGGAACTTTCGGAAACCCTGGAGACGGTCGAGGCTTATGACCGCGAGGCGGGAAAGTTCATGCGGCTGAATCGTGAGCAGTGCGGTTTCAGTTACCGCCAGAGCGTATTCAAGCAGCAGCCGGACCGCTGGATCATCACTGCTATTGAATCGCGTCTGCGCCGGAACGCGCCGCTGAAGCTCGATTACGCAGGCGTGCGCGAGGAACTGGCAGCCATGAACGTGAGTGCGCCGACAGCAAAGGACGTGTCTAAAGCGGTGTGCCGGCTGCGGCGGCGCAAGCTGCCGGACCCGGCGGTCATTGGCAATGCCGGCAGTTTCTTCAAGAACCCGGTTGTTTTGAGCGGTCAGGCGGATGAACTGCGGGCCGCTCATCCCGATTTACCGATTTTCAAGGCGCCCGACGGCAAAAAACTCAGCGCCGCTTGGTTGATCGAGCAATGCGGCTGGAAAGGCTTCCGCGAAGGCGATGCCGCCGTGTCGGACAAGCACGCTCTGGTGCTGGTGAACCACGGCCGCGCCACGGGCGGGCAAATCTGGTCGCTGGCGCAACGCATCCGAGATTCGGTGCGGGAAAAGTTCGGCATCCGGCTGGAGCCGGAGCCAAGGATTCTGTGATTTGATCGTGGCCATGCGCAAGAAATCTGATTTCTATCTGGTGCGAAGAAGCGGGAGAAAAACCATCGCACTCAGGCTGGAGCACCGCGGGAAATAGTCAACTATGGTTGACAGGCAGGGAAGCGTGAACTATAGTTTACACGTATTCGATCTCGTCAAAAGCAGTCTGTTTGACCGTTGGCTGGCGCATTTGCGGGATCGGCGGGCCAAGGCGCGAATTGAAGCGCGCATCCGCCGCATGAGTCTCGGTAATCCGGGGGACATCAGGGGGTTGGGCGGAAGTCTGTTCGAGATGCGGATTGATTTCGGCCCCGGTTACCGGGTGTACTACACACAACGCGGTACGCGGGTGATTCTGCTGCTCTGCGGCGGCGACAAGTCCACGCAGACCCAAGACATCGCCTTGGCAAAGCGTCTCGTGCAGGAGTTTAAGGAGTGAAGCCATGGCAAAAGCTAAAGTGACCTACAGTCGTTACGATACGGCGGATTACCTGCGGACCGAGGAAGACATCGCACTGTATATGGAAGCGGTGATGGAGGAAGGCGGCGATGACGCGAATTTGATTGCCCACGCGTTGGGTGATGTGGCGCGCGCCCGCAACATGAGCCAGCTCGCCCGCGAGGTGGGCATGACCCGCGAAGGGCTGTACAAGGCGTTGTCCAGCGAGGGTAATCCGAGCTTCGACACGATCATGAAAGTGACCAAAGCCTTGGGCCTGAAACTGGGTTTCAAACCCATCCGTGGCGTGCGTGGGGGCCGCAGAGTACGCCGGCCGGTCCGTCACACGTCGGCAAGTGCATCCCGGTAAGCACGCGGCTGGTGCGGTCTGAAACGTTTGTCCGGTCGCCGCCGGTGGGGCGCAAAAAACACCAAGCCGCGCATTCGGATGCGCCGGTATTTAATGCACCCGATGGCAAGAAACTCAGCGCCGCCTGGCTGATCGAGCGCTGCGGCTGGAAGCGGCTTCCGCGAGGGCGATGCTGGCGTGTCGGACAAACACGCTCTGGTGCTGGTGAACCACGGCCGCGCCAGCGGCACGCAAATCTGGTCGCTAGCCGAGCGAATCCGCGATTCGGTGCAGGGAGAATTTGGGATTCGGCTGGAGGCGGAGCCGAGGATTTTGTGATTGCTGTTGTGGTAGCAAGAAACTAATGGTTCAAAATTAGGTGCAGACGGTCATTCTCCAACGTTAATGACGAGATCCCTCCCGAAGTGTATGTGTGCAACCTCACAAGCCATCTCGATAATTCGTTCGATCTGCGTTTTGCTGACATTAGTCCCTATAAACCAACCTGACTTTAACTGGGAGGAGTGTTCGCGTGCAAGATCAAGGCGTCCCGGATAAAGTTCTTCCGGGGTGCGTGCGAGATAGCGTCGTGTTCTACCGTGTTTAGGTCTAGATGCGAAGCGTTCGAGGAAAGTTGCATCCCGTTCTGAAAGTGCCTCAAAGACTTTAACAAGCACATCGCGACCATTACGACAGAGCGTGAAGTGTCCGTCGAACTTAAAGCCGATTCCTACCTGATGAGTTGCCCGGTTAGACGAGGTTGGTAGTGATTCAGCTGGTGCTTTTCGCACGGGCCGTGCCAGTTCAGCAGGAGTATTGGGTGATCGTAGAAAGACATTTTCCTTGAGGAACTTTGCGACGGTATCGAGACTGGGTTTAAATCCACACAAGTTTTCAACTTGGTCGGCAATCAATTCGAGAAGCAGATCATCTTCGTCATCGACAAGTTTTAACCATGCAGTTGGCAACTGGGTAAGTATTTGCCGATTTTTAGTAATGTTTTGGTAGTCTTCTCGCGCTGAAGTGATTGCATGTCCTGACGTGATCTCTGCGTAACTAAGGTACCGCTTAAACCTAGTGGCACATTCTTCAAGATCACGTTCGATAATATCCAACTTATAGACGCGACGTTCTCCGTAATCTCCCTGCTCTGCAGGTAGGTAGAAGTTCCACTCTTGACCGTCTGTCAGAATCGCTAGCGGTACCCCAGCATGAAACGCGTATTCGAAGAGCTGTCGTTCTCCACCATCAGTTTGTCCAATTTGTTTTACTTCAATAAACGCAATCGGTTTTGTAGCAGGGTGGCACAGCGCAAAATCCACACGCCTACCTTCAAGCGAATACTCAGGGCAGACAACTTGTGTGTTAGCTATTGGCCAATCGAGTGCTTGCAGAAGATGGAGGACGATTCCCTGGGATATGGCAGCTTCGTTTGCGTATTGCCCGGTCCTAACTCTTATGCGAATGTCTTCAATGATGTGTTGGAGTGTCATAGTTTCTAGAGTCGTGCCGTAATTTTGTAAAAAGCCCCCTCACCCTTCCCTCTCCCGCGAGAGGAGAGGTGACAAAGTGGCTGGCGAAGTCAGCATGCTCACAACGCGTTAAAAATCCCGCCGATGAGTGCATTGGCGACACCGAAGCCCGCGCTCATCCCTAAGCCGCTGGTCACGTTGCCCCAGAAACCGCCGCCGCGCGGCGCCATCAGCGTCTGGTTCTGAATCTGCACATTGATGACGATCTGCTTGAGGTCCGGCATCTGGTCACACGGTCCAGTCTTCTATGCGCAGGCCCGCAACTTGGCGAAATGTTTTGTCGCTGCTCACCAGGGTGGCTTTCACGGCCAGCGCATGTGCGGCGATAAGCATATCGAGCGGCCCCAGTAATTTTCCCTGTCGCTCCATGTCGGCGCGCACCGGCCCATACTGCTCCGCGGTAACGCTGTCCCAGGGCAGCACCTCGATGCGATTCAGGAACTCGGAAACAAGCGTGTGCAATGATTTTGCGTTCTGGCGCTTTGCCAGCCCGAACAGCAGTTCACCCTTGGTAATTGAGGATATGCAAACGGCCGACATCTGTGTCTTCACCAGCCGCCTGGTTACACGCGGATGCGACCTGAGCAGGTGGCTCACGATGTTGGTATCGAGCATGTAACGCGTCACTTCTCCAGACCCCGCAGCGGGTCACGATCCTGTGCGCTCTGGTTCCGCTCCCGTGCATCCAGGAAGTCGGCCGGAACCTCGGCGGACTTCAGAGCGGAGAGAAAGCCCTCCCATGTTGCCGGCTTGTCTGACAGGATGACATCGCCGGTTTCCGGATCACGACGGATATACACTTCCTTGGTTCTGAAACGGAACGCAGCGGGCAGGCGCACCGCTTGGCTGCGACCATTGGAGAACAATTTGGCGATGTGGTTCATGATTATATCTTCCAGGCTTGTGGTATATACTGAAGTATATACCATCTATTCAAAACAGCAAGGCAAAAATTGTGACATTACAGCGCGTTGAAAATCCCGCCGATGAGAGCGTTGGCAACGCCGAAGCCCGCACCCATCCCCAAGCCGCTGGTCACGTTGCCCCAGAAACCGCCGCCGCTGGGCGTCGTCTGGCTGCCCCAACCGCGTGCCTGCATGGTGGGATTGGGATGGGTGTCCAACTGTTGCTCCAGATCATGCATGTGCTCTGCCATCTGGTTGACCATGGCTGCCAGTTGCTGGTTCTGGGACTGCACGTTGATGGCGATCTGCTTCAGGTCCAGCATCCATTCTTTGCCGGTGGCGGGATCCGGAGCTTGGCTGCTGATTTTCTGCGCCAGGCTCTGAAATTGCTGCGCCAAGTCCTGGGTCTGCTGTTCGATTTCGGCGATCTGATGGGTGGCGTCGGTATAGTCCATGGTGGTTCACCTCATAAGGGTCTACGGGATGCCGGTTAGAGGGTATCCGGGACTTTCTGTTCCTTGGAGAGCGGTTAATTTGAGTTGTAACTCAACCGCACGAACAGGGAACGGCCGGCAGTATTGTAACCGGAGGCGGTCTGGTAACGGGTATCGAGCAGGTTTTCGAGACTGCCGCTCACGGCGAAGCCGTGGCCCACGTTCTGTCGGAGCGTCACACCGGCGAGCACGTAACCCGCGTCCGTGACCGGCGCGCCGGTATTGAAATCCAGATCGTTGCGCGGACCGGTGACGATAAGGTGGGCACCGAAGCTGGTGTGGTCGTTGTGCCAGTCGAGTGCGGTGGTCAGCGTGCGCTCCGAGCGCCTGAGCAGCAGCGTACCGGTATCCAGGTTCAGGGGTTGCTGGAAAATCACGTGGGTGCGCCAGGACCAGGATGGCCGCGTCAGCAGGTATCCCAGCTCCAGCCCGCGCACGCGGGCGCGGGCGATGTTCTGGTTTTCGCCGTTCAGATTACTGGGTGTGACCACGAATTCGATGAGGTTATCCAGATTGTTGCGGAACACACTCAGCGTAAGCTGCTGGTCGGCAGTGATTTTCTGCCGGAGGCCCAGTTCCACGTTTTGTGAAGTCTCCGGCTGCAGGTCCGGGTTGCCGCCGAAGCCGAAGCGTTCCTCGGCGCTGGGTGCGCGGAAGCCGGTGCCGACACCCGCGGTCAGGCGCGTGTCGGCCGTCAGATCGTAACCGTAATCCGCATTCCAGGTGAGATGATTACCGAAAGCCTGGTCATGGGTATTGCGCGCCGCCACCACCAGGCGGTGTCTGCCCGCGTGGAGGTCATCTTCCAGATACAGGGCGTTGATGCGGTCGGGGGCGTCGTAGCCGAGTCCGAAGGACTGGGAAGATACGTGCTGCGCCTCGGAATACAGTCCGGCGGTGAGCAGCTGGTATTCACCGAGTGCGATGTCGTTCTGCCAGTCCATCACGTTTCTCTGGGTGTGCACGAAATCCGGACTCTGTTGTGGGTTGAACGGATCACCCTGCAACTGACCAATCTCATCCAGCATGTGGCTCAGGCTGAGGCGGCTGCGCCAGCCGGGCAGGAAATGACCCGTCAGGTCCATGCTGGTGACCTGGTTCTGGAAATGCTCGTCCTGCGGCACCAGATTGAAGGGCGGGTTGGGAGAGAAATCCATGTATTGGGTATTGCCGCTGCTTCGCCAGTGGTTGAAGTTCACGTCCAGCCCGCCAAGTTTGCTCCGTGCGTAGGCATTCCAGGTGCGGTCGGTGTTGCCGTTGTCAATGCGGCTGCCGGCCACTGCCGGGAACCCGTCGGTGTGGTAGTTGCTGGCGGATATGCCGAAGGCGCTGTTGCCCCGGGCGTAATCGAAATGACCGCCGCTGTCGTAGGTGCCGTAGCGGCCGGCGCCGACGTAGGCGCCGTAATGAGTGCCTTCACCTCCCTGTTTGGTAATGATGTTGATCACGCCGCCGATGGCGTCCGAGCCATAGAGCGCCGCCCGCGGGCCCTGGACGATCTCGATGCGCTCGATGTCATTCAGGTGGATATTCTGCAGTGCTGCGCCGCTGCCGTCCGCCGGGTTGATTTTCACGCCGTTGATCATCACCAGCGTCTGGTTGCTGTCGGTACCGCGCAGGAAAACGGAGGTGGGCTGGCCCGGTCCGCCATTGCTGGCCACGTCCAGCCCCGCGTACTGCTGCAGCAGACCGCCGAGGGTCTGGGCGCCGCTTAACTGGATCTGCCGGGCGGTAATCACGATCACCGGCGCTACCTCCTGGTTGGCGGTGAGCGCCGTGCGTGTGGCGGTCACCACGATGGGTGCGCCGAGGCTGGTGGAATTATCGGCAAGTACGGCGAAGGGAAAAGATACCAGCAGTGCCGCGGCACCGCCCAAGACGATGGACTGACGCATGATGGTCTCCTCACGCAGCACGCCCGCATGCGTGAAAGCAGTGGCAAAACACCAGCGTAAGGATTTAGCGAGACGAGGCGGGAGTACCAGCCCGCGCGCATCACCCACCGCAACGCCGGAACAATGCCTTCAGGCCGGTCTCCGGGCTCGCGAGCGGGATTTCTCCCGGATCTGTCGCCTTCCCGCGCTTCCAGCGCAGTGGCTGCATGACAGATCGTAACTCGCCTACCGTTGCGGGGGCAGCGCCGGCATTGTCGTGTGACGCACCGGCTTCCCGAGTGTCATCCGCCAGGATGACGCCTCAAGGCAGCGGGCAATGTAGTGAGCCAGGAGAAGAGTGTCAAGTGGCTCATGGTAGAGCCGCGTAACCTGAAGATAAAATGTATGGTATGGAAAACCAGAAGGGAGGCGCGCCCGCTCTCGAAATCCGGGGCGTATCCAAGTCATTCGGTAACATGCGTGCTGTCTGCGGCCTGAATCTCCGCATCCCGCCGGGAGAGTTTTACGCGCTGCTTGGTCCCAACGGCGCGGGCAAGACCACCACACTGCGCATGGTGGCAGGCCTGCTCAAGCCGGATTCCGGATGGATCAGCATCCTTGGCGTGGACGTGGCGGATTACCCAGAACGCGCCAAACGCCCGCTCGCCTGGGTTTCCGATGAACCGCTGCTCTACGACAAGCTTAACGCCACGGAGTATCTGGAATTCGTCGCCGGCCTCTGGGGTTTGGAGACGGTACAGGCTCAACCTCGTGCCGAGGAGCTGCTGCGCTGGTTGAACCTGTGGGAGCAGCAGCAGACACGTATCGAATCTTTTTCCAGGGGCATGCGCCAGAAGCTGTCGCTGGCAGGCGCGCTCATCCATGATCCCAAGCTCCTGATTCTCGACGAACCCCTCACCGGCCTGGACGCGGCGGCCGCTCGCCAAGTGAAGGACCTGCTCAAACAGATCGTGCGTGATGGCGCCAGCGTGGTGCTGACTACGCACATCCTGGAGGTGGCGGAACGGCTCGCGGAGCGCATCGGCATCATCTGCAATGGTGAGCTGATTGCCGAAGGCACGCTTGAAGAGTTGCGCGCACGGCAAGGTGATTCACAGAATACCAGCCTGGAAGATCTGTTCCTGGAACTTACTTCCGAGGGTACAACCGTATGAAGTTGAAGCCCGGTTCTGTACCCTGGCTACTGATGTTTGATTTGCGGCTCATGCTGCGGAACGTGGCCGGGCGCATGCATGTTAGCTATTTGCGCCTGCTGATTAATGTAGGGGTGTTATGGGGCGTACTGATGCACCTGCTTGCTTGGGGGATCGTGCTAGGCATCTTTGCGGTACAGTCCCGCATCACAACGATGCAGGCCGACCTGACACTCTCGGTTCTGTTATTGCTGGTATTTATCACGGTCACGGGTATCAGCATGAACAATGTCATCAGTCTGGTGTTCCTGCGCGGTGATCTGGACATGCTTTGTACCTCACCGCTGCCGGTACATAACATTTTTGCGACACGTGCGCTGACCATCGGCCTGCAAGCGATGCTGCTGCCCGCTTTCTTGTTGTTGCCCGTGGCCAACGTGGCAGCACTCTATGGCCGATTCCGCTGGCTGGCCATGTATCCCTGCCTGATGGCCTTGGCCTTGCTGGCCGCGGGGCTTGCGATACTGCTCACACTGGCGCTGGTGCATGTCATCGGACCGCGCCGTGCCCGCGTGGTCACACTGGTCGTAGGATCACTATTCGGTGTCTCAATATTCTTGGCACTGGAGCTGCCCAACATGCTGGGCAAGACCACGAAAACACATGCCGAGCAGATGCTGATGCACTGGCTCCATACCGCCAGGCTGGCAGCACCTGACAGCATGTTGTGGTATCCGGCGCGTGCCATGCAGGGTGAGTTATGGCCGCTTGTTGTGTTGCTTGTGGTTGCGGCTGTTTTTTTCCTCGCAGTCACTTTCAACCTGCAGCGCGGATTTTTGCTTGCCACCCAGTATGCGTCAGGTATGGACACACAGACGCGGCGCACGGCGGCTAAAGTGTCTTTACATCCGCATTTCTGGCGTGTGATGTTTCTCAAGGAATGGCGGCTGGTGTATCGAAATCCCCAGTTGTTGGTACAGATATTCCGGACCTTGGTTTATCTGATCCCCGCCGCTTTTTTCCTGTTCCGCGACAGTACCTTGATAGGGGGTGATCATGTCGCGGCTGTGGCTGCGCTCACGGTTGTCCTCGCCGCACAGCTTGCCGGAACCCTCACTTGGGTCTCGGTCTGCGCCGAGGATGCACCGGAAGTGCTCGCCACGGCACCGCGTACCCCGGGAAATCTGCGCCGTACCAAGCTGCAGGTGATGTTGCTGCCTTTGTGGTTGGCACTGTTACCGGTTGTGGCGCTAATCGGTATAGTCAAACTGCCGGTGGGTATATGGCTTCTGATTGCGCTTGTGGGCGCCACCCTGAGCATGGGATTATACAATTTGTGGATGCCGGTTCCGGGGGCGCGCACACAGTTGCGGCGTGCCATGCGGTCCTCTGGTGGCATGCAACTCGAGCGCATGCTGCCGGTACTCGCGATCAATTTCGGCTGGGCCGCCGTAGCATTCTGCGTACCCACCGGACACTGGCTGAGTGGCGTGATCGCCCTGCTTGCAGCGCTGGCGGCACCGGTATTTGTCTGGTGGCGCAGCCGCAACGCGGAACCTGTGCTGAGCTACTGATGCGCATTTCTCTATATCAGGTAGACGCTTTCACCAGTTGCGTGTTCCGCGGCAATCCGGCAGCAGTCTGTCCGCTCGGCGCCTGGTTGCCGGATGAGCTGATGCAGCAGATTGCGGCGGAGAACAATCTGTCCGAGACCGCATTCTTTGTGCCGCTTAAAGACGGCTATCACTTGCGCTGGTTCACGCCGCGGACCGAGGTGGATCTGTGCGGCCATGCGACCCTCGCCTCCGCCCACGTGATCGCACACATACTCAAGCCGGGCACGCGCGCCATCCGTTTCCACTCGAAAAGCGGCCCGTTGTCCGTGGCCATCGTGGGCGATAGGTTGCAACTGGATTTCCCCGCCGATCCGCCGGTGCCGGTAAGCGACGGAGCCGCTGTGGTCCGCGCCCTCGGCGCCAGGCCCGAGGCCTTGCTCAGCGGGCGCGACAAATATCTGGCGGTGCTGGTTTCCGAGAGAGCGGTGCGCGATGCATCACCCGACGAACGGGCGCTCGCCGCGCTGGATCGCCTGGGCGTAATCGTGTCCGCGCCCGGCACGGATTGTGATTTCCTGTCGCGCTTCTTCGCCCCCAACGTTGGCGTGCCGGAGGACCCGGTAACCGGTTCCGCGCATTGCGTGCTGGTACCTTACTGGGCTGCGCGCCTCGGCAAAACGAAGCTGCATGCACGGCAAGTGTCGGCACGTGGCGGCGAACTGTCCTGCGAAGCACGCGGCGAGCGCGTGCTGATCGCGGGTCAGGCCGTCACCTATATGCAGGGATGCATCACTATCTGAACGGCGCGCACGAAAACCGCCTGGTTTTTGCCGTTCCCTGCAGGCGGGGCTGGCGCCATGTACGTGAGAAAGCACGCTGATGGCGGAAACAAAAACGCATATACAGGGCTTTTGCAGCAGAAGGCGGTGAAGATTTTACAGCGCCTGGAAGGCGCTGCCGCTCTGGATGTCAGCCAACGCTTTCTGCGCCATGGCGGCGGTCTGCTTTTCACCCGTGGCAAAATCCTTCGGGTCGTTCACCTGCACCATTATCTTGTAACCGTTTTCGATGAAATGCAGTTGTACCGAGCTCGCGGTGGGGCTCTGGGTGTTGTCCACATAGAACGCACCGTTACCGAAGCCTTTGGCGGCATGAACCTGAAGGGGCGTGATATTGTTCTTGAAGAGCACTTTTACCTGGGCCGCATCGGCCGCAAGGTTGGCGGCAGGATCCTTGGAAGCGGACTTGGTGATCTGGATAAGGCCGTGGGTATTGTCCCGGGCGTCATTGTATTCGCACACGTGGATGGGTGAGTTCTCGCCGGAGAGCTTGAATGCCGTGAGCTTGCCGCCGAGAATCTGGCTGGCGTCAATATTGGTGACGGCGAGGCACGCCATGAGCACCTTCTTGGCATGGGGACTGGAACCCTGTGAGCAGGCGGCGAAGGTGCCGAGGAGCAGCGCGCTGATGGCGCCGATGACGGACAGTCTGGTGAAACGGCTCAGCTTGATCATGGTTTCTAGCCTCTTGATCGGTTAAGGGAGCGTCGCTTCAGCAATACGGGAAGCGCCGCGATGCCGGATGGATATTTCACCGCCAAGGATACCGTATCAGAAGCCGGGCGTCAGGTGCGGTCCGCTTCGCGGGCCTGATCCGGCACGAACACCGTACCCCCCGCCCAGTGCAGCGGGGCCACCGGTGTCTGATACAGGCGGCTCAAGTTCCCGGCGGTCAGGGTTTCGGTGCTGTCCCCGCACAGGGTCTCGCCAGCACCGAACAGCATCAGCACCCGGTTGCAGAAACGCGCCGCCAGGTTCACGTCATGCAGGCTCATGATGATGACGCGTCCCTGTTCGCGCGCCAGTGCGGCAAAGTGCCTGAGCAGCGCTAATTGATGATGCAGATCCAGCTGGTGCGCCGGCTCGTCCAGCAGAAACAGGTGCGGGTCCTGGGTGAGAACGGTGGCGATGGCGAGTCGGCGGCGCTCGCCGCCGGAAAGCTGTGTCTGCATGCGCTGTTCCAGGCCGTCGAGCCCGACCATTTTAAGCGCGCGTCGCGCAATGTTCACATCCGCGTGGGATTCCCAGCGCCAGAATTCGATGTGCGGATGCCGGCCGATCAGTGCGGTTTCCAGCACCGATGCCGGCAGGCTGTCTTCCTGCTGCTGCATGAGCAGGCCGAGCTGCTGCGCGATGCGCCGGCGTGGCAGCGCAGCGAGTGGTGCGCCATGCAGAAGAATTTCCCCGCTGTCAGGCGCGCGTAAACCCGCCAGGGTATGCAGTAATGTAGTCTTGCCCGCGCCGTTGCCGCCCAGCAGGCCGAGGCAGGTGCCGGCATGCAGCGCAAGACTGAGTTCGCGGCACACGTATTTGCCGGCGATACTCACCGTGAGTGCATGTATCTCCAGCTCATTCATAGCGGTCCCCGTGCACGATTCAGAAGATACAGGAATATCGGCACACCAATGGCGGCGGTAACGATGCCTACCGGCAACTGTTGCGGTGCCACGATGGTGCGCGCCAGTGTATCCGCCAGTAGCAGAAGACTCCCACCCAGCAACACCGCGCCGGGCAGCAGCGTGCGGTGGTCGCTGCCGGACACCAGCCTGAGCATGTGCGGTATCACCAAGCCCACGAAACCGATGGCACCCGCTTCGGTCACTGCAACGGCGGTGAACAGTGAGGCACCGATATATATGGCGATGGTGAACGGACGCACGGCGATGCCCAGTGCTTCGGCCAGGGTTTCGCCGCGGGCGAGTACGTTCAAGTGCCGCGCAAACGGCAGGCATACCGCGAGGCCGGCGCTGACCACCGCCAGTGGTAGCCAGCCGCTGCCGCGATAGGACAAGTCGCCCATGAGCCAGAACAGCATGCCGCGCAGGCTGGCGTTGTTGGAGAGTATCAGCAACAGGCTGATGACGGCGCCCCAGCCGAACGCCACGACGATGCCGGTAAGCAGCAAACGT
The DNA here is from genome assembly GCA_021792635.1 of Natronospirales bacterium. Lineage (GTDB taxonomy): Bacteria > Pseudomonadota > Gammaproteobacteria > Natronospirales > REEB76 > REEB76. The sequence continues at coordinate 231,791 of JAJYUH010000001.1, forward strand.
GTGGGCGTCCAGCCGCCACGACCGTGGGCGAGGGCGAACACCATGAGCGTGGATACGAGCGCGCCCACAAAAGCGCTGCCACTCACCCAGATACCCGCAAGACCGAGCAGCAGTGACGTGAGCGCACCGGCGGCGGCGCCGCCGGATACGCCGAGGATGTACGGATCCGCCAGCGGGTTGCGTAACAGAACCTGCATAAGCGCGCCGGCCAGCGCCAGCAGTCCGCCGGTGGCGAAGGCGGTAACGGCGCGTGGTAGACGCAACTGCAGTACCAGTGTGCGCGTGAGCGGATCCGCCCCACCGCCCAATGCCTCGATCACCCCCCGCAGCGGCAGATGCACGCTGCCGACGGCAAGCGCCACAAAAAATGCCATGATTGTAAGCATCGCGAGGGCGACGAGTAGCGGTACAGGCTGGAGATGCCGTTGCATGGGTCAGGAAACGGCAGTGGCCGGTTCACGGCGCATATGCAATGTGGGCCAGCCCCGCGCCCGGGCGGTCTGCATCACCACTCTGTCTGGATTCACCGCCACGGGATGCTCGACACTTTCCAGAAGCGGCAGGTCGTTGTGGGAATCGGAATAAAACCAGGTCTCCGCAGGCGCCAGTTTTTTCCTGTACAGCTATTCGCGAAGATAGAGGCATCCACAGCGCCTTCCTCCGCGAAAAACCGGCACCAGAGTTCGTCGCTGTTGCCGTCCGGCAGCGTATGGTCCAGGTCGAAAAGCGCAAGGTTCACCGTGAGAATCCGCGAATATGGGGAGGGCGGGGAGGTTAAAGAAATCCCGCAGTAAGCACAACCGGGCGAGTTTGCCAGTGCACCTGCCTTTGTGGAACACTTGCCGCATGGGTATGCATGCGTCCGGTATCGCGGGCGGGGTCATTGACGCGGAAGGCTTCCGCGCCAACGTGGGTATCATGCTCACCGACGGCGCCAGCCGGCTTTTCTGGGCGCGCCGTACTGGTCAGTCCGCCTGGCAGTTTCCCCAGGGCGGCATCCAGGAGCATGAAAGCCCGGAGGAGGCACTGTTTCGGGAATTGGGTGAGGAGATCGGTCTCGGCCAGGAGCACGTGCAGGTACTGGGCAGTACCCGTTGCTGGTTGAAGTACCGTCTTCCGCAGCGCTATCTGCGCCATGATCTGGCGCCATTGTGCATCGGCCAGAAGCAGATATGGTTCATGCTGCGCTTCCAGGGGGATGAAAGTGCGGTTTGTCTGAACGCTGGCGCCACGCCGGAATTCGACCACTGGTGCTGGGTGGATTACTGGCGTCCCTTGAAGGAAGTGATATTCTTCAAGCGAAGTGTCTATCGCAGCGCATTGTCGGAATTGGCGCCGCTGGTGTTTCCCGGGGACGTACCGCTGTCGTCATTCTGAATTCCGTACTCTCCCGCCGCGGCGGCCAGATTGGCGAGCGCCGTGCCGCTGACGCGATTAATTCTCCACTCCTGCATGATGTGCGCACCGAGACTCTGGTAGAAGCGGATTGCCGGCGCATTCCAGTCCAGCACTGCCCATTCAAAGCGGCCGCAGCCGCGTTGCAGTGCGAGCCGCGCGAGCCAGGCGAGCATTTTTCTGCCGTAGCCCTTGCCACGGAATTCAGGTTTCACGTACAGGTCTTCGAGGTACAGTCCAGGCCGACCCACAAAGGTGGAGAAGTTGTGGAAGAAGAGCGCGAAACCTACCGGGATGCGCTGGTATTCCGTGATGATGGCTTCCGCCACGGGGTGCGTGCCGAAAAGATGCTTCTCAATATCCTTTTCCGTGGCGGTCACTTCATGGGCGAGCTTTTCATACGTGGCCAGCTCGCGGATGAACCCCAGAATCAAAGCGATGTCTTCACGCCGTGCATGGCGGATGAGGAACTTGGACTTACTCGACATGGTGGATACCTCACTTGTGACATTATGGGCCGAGGCGGCCTCACCGGACCACACCGTGCTTATCAGCCGGATGCCGGAGAACCTTTTCCGCACTTCTGTCAGAAGAATTCGTATTCAAGCCGCAGCACGAAGGTGAGGTCCGGCGTGGAGGGGTTCAGGCCGGCCAGTACTCCGGCGCTGTACTCGAACTCGCTGGCGCTGCCCGGAAACACCTGTTCCCCATAAAACACCGGCCCGATGCGGTAGGCATGCTCGTGGGGCAGAGCGTAGATTTCCACACCCGGCGCAAAGCTCCGGTACCACTGATAGCTCAGGCTGTAGCCCGTGCGGAACTCGTAATTGGCCGCCGCACTGCCGCCGACCTGCTTTTCCCAGATGAGGTTTATCCGGTGTACGAAGCGGCCCACGCGTTTCTCGAACAGCGGGCCGAATTCCATCGCATTCGGTTTGCCCGCCTGGGTGTTGTAGTCATAGGCAAACAGGAATCCGGGATCGGCCCAGTATTCACCGGCGGGGGCCAACTGGAAGATGTTTTCGAACTCGTAGCCTTTGAACTGCGTGCCTGCACCCGGGTCACGCCCATACCTGCCAAAATAGATTTCCGGCCGCCACCAGTCGGTGAACGCATGGCCAATGGCAAATTGATACGCTCGTTTGCCATCGAGCGTGGCATTGCCATCCCGTAGGCCGGAGCCGCGGAACTCGAATTCGGTCTGGCCCGGGATGACGTAAGGCGAATACACCACGGAATCGTCCGCCTGGGCCGTGGGCATGCCAAGCATCAGACTTGCGCCGATCAGAATGCCGCTGGCGAGCAGGCTTCCGAAAAAGTGACTCGCTGGCCGTACAGCATGTGTTGTCGTCGGCTCTTGCATGTCGTACCCCGTTCTTCGTGACAGGCAGACCCGCTTCGGATCGCCCCGCTGAATCAAAAAGTCATATGTTCAGGAATTGGCCGGTTCGGTATCCGTCCGGTCATGCAGCGGCTGACGTTGCTGCATTGAGTGAACGCGTCGTCCATTGATGCGCATCAATGTGAAAATCGCAACCAGCATCACGCCGTAGAAAAGAATCTCGATACCGGAGGGGCGCGCGGTATAGCCCACAAGAATGTGCAGCAGCTGGCCGAGAATACCGCTCTGGCTCAAAATGGCTGAGGTGTCCCAGAGATTGCTGCCGAGCGCCGGCAGCAGACCCGCCTGATTGAGGAAGCCCGCCGCCTGGGCGGCAAGGCCGGCGGTCAGCAGCAGGATAAGCCAGCCCGTGACCGAGAAAAAATGACGGATGGGGATGAACAGCAGGCTGCGGTAGAGCAGTACGCCCACCAGTATACCGGCGGCGAGACCTGTGAACCCGCCGAGGGTCATGCCGAATTCGTGCCCGCCGCTGGCGGCAATGGCCCATAAAAACAATACGATTTCAGAGCCTTCCCGCAATACCGCGGTAAAGGTAATGACCAGCAGTGCCGTCAGGGTTTTTGTGCCGGCTTGCACGGCGGCACCCACTTCCTTGATTTCACCGGCCAGCTTGCGACCGTGGCCGCTCATCCAGATGTTGTGCCAAGCGAGCATTACCACGGCGGTGAGCAGAATTGCGGCGTCGAGCAACGCCTGGCCGGTACCGGAGAATGCCTCGGCAATGACGTCAGCGAACAACGCCACGAGACCCGCAGCGGATGCGCCCAAGGCGATACCGGCGGATACCCACCAGCCGCGGTGGCTGATGCCGCGGCTGGCGCCCAGCACAATGGCGATAACCAATGCCGCTTCCAGCACTTCACGGAAAACAATGAGCGCGGTGGCGAGCATTTTCAATTGCCTTTGTCAGCGGTGGGGGCTACCACTACCCAGCCTTGGGCTGCGTGGTTGAAGTCGTTAAAAAAATTGTAACGGCCGGGATTGAGGGGGCCGATATATACGGTCACCCGGCCGTGTCCCGGCACCACAATCTCGCGTGACAGGTCATAACTCTCGAACTCCGCCGGAATGACATCCTGGTTATGGATTATCAGCTTCACCTTGGTGTCGGCGGGTAAGGTGAGTTCCTGCGGCGTGAACCGCCGGTTCTGGATGGTGAGCTTTGCCGTGAGCGTGTCGGCAAAGGCGGCGGGGCTGAGCGTAAAGGCACCGACGAGGAGCAGGGGAACAAGGTGTGACGGCATGGGGTAGTTCCTGGACTGGTTGGCTGTTCGGCCCTCAAGGGATGGGATGGCTTGATGCTGTGTATTCTAGCGGGCCAGGAACTAAATAGCAATCATTCTCATTAGCATCCAATATCCCCTGTCTTGTAGCCGGGCAGCCCCCCATACCAGTCAACGGAACCGCATCGGCTTGGTGATTACTACCTGCCACCGTTGGATCCGCAAGAATAGGGCAGGCTGCAGGACAGCGATTAAGGTGATAGCAAAAATCAGTGGAAACCCTGGCGGCCTTACCACACGTAACCAGCAGGACGCGGGTAACGGGCTTGCCTGCCATGCTCCGACATTGCGAATCCGGTTCGCTTCCTGCGGCGCGCCCGCTCGGCAGGAAGCCCGGTTCTTGCCTCTCTGTGCGGGGGCGTTCGGGACTTGAGGCCGGGTGGTTGAATGCGTGCTGAACTGCATCCAAGCCATCTGCAACAGGCCTCGGAGCACAGAGACAGGCGACGCAAGCCGGCCGTCAGATTTCTAAAACGGCTTGACCACGGCCAGAATGACGATGGCGATTAAAAGCAGAGAAGGAATTTCGTTGAACCAGCGATAGAAACGCGCGCTGAAATGATTTTGTGCGGTGCGAAAATCCCGTATGAGCTTGTAACAAAATAGGTGATAGAGAATCAGCAACACCACCAGCAGGAGCTTCACCTGCAGCCATATGGGCATGGGAAGCCACCAGCCTGCCAGCAGCCACACACCAAAAACAATCGTACCCGTGGCACCGATGCTCATGATGAAGAATAATCGCCGCTCCATAAGCTCAAAACGCCGGCATCCGGTCTCATCCGTGGCCTGAGCGTGATATACGAATAGCCGCGGAAGGTAAAATAACCCCGCAAACCAGGTCACCATGAAGATGATATGCAATGCCTTGATCCATAACATTCAGTCAATCTCCTTGTTATCCGCCGCTTCCCTGGTGCGCCACACATACCCTGGTTTCTTCGCATCAAGTGGCACCGGGATGAACGCCAGCGGGATTCGGGATATGGAAGACGTCCACTCCCATCCGCAGCCAGTAGGCTGATTATCGTCAAATTGTATCATTGCAGGGAGAGGCGACAACCGCATCAGGGTGGCCTGCAACCCGGCCAACGCGTACCATTAGCTTTCATTTCTGTCGTAAGTACGGATTCTGTGCCGATGCCCCAGCTCGTGGTCAAGCATCACCAGCCACTCAAGGCGTGGCTTGCCGTTTCCATTGCGCTAATTGCCGCTGTCCTCCTCATCTGGCTGGCCTTTACCTATGGCGAAGCGCGTGCCGGCTATGACCGGGTGGCGGCAGCGAAACTGCAGGACAATTTCGAGCATCTGAGCCGAAAAAATGCACAATTGCAGGAGCAGGTCGAGGCATTGCAGCGCGAGCGCGACGTGAATCATGCAGCGCGACAGCAGGTGCAACAGAGCCTGGAGACGTTGCAGGCCAGGCTGCTGCATGTGCAGGAAGAACTGGCGTTTTACAAAGGCATCGTGTCACCCGCTCGCGGTGAGGAGGGTATTCGCGCACAGAGCCTTGAATTTACCGGTGGCGGTGCCCCGCGGCTGTATCATTATCATCTGGTGCTGGTCCAGGCGCGCACCAGAGAAGTCGAGGTCTCCGGCAGCGTAGATATGAAGATATACGGGGCTGAGCGGGGCAAGCCGGTAATTCTCGACGCGCACGCCATTGCCCCCAAAGGCGCTGCGCCACTGACGTTTGCATTCCAGTATTTCGAGGATCTGGAGGGGGACGTGATTTTTCCTGATGGCTTCCAGCCGGGCAGGGTAAAAGTAACGCTGATGGAAAACGGTAATGGGCCGGTCCAGCAGAATTTTGAATGGCAGAAGATCATCAGCAATTAGTCAGGAGGTGAGGCAGATGTTTACCGGCAAGAAACAGAGGCCCGCGGCGCGTATTGATACGCTGGTCGGGCGCAACACTGAAATAACCGGCGACCTGAGTTTTAGCGGGGGACTGCATGTGGATGGCACCATCCGCGGCAACGTGAACGCCAGAAACGGCTCTGAATGCATGCTCAGCCTGAGTCAACACGGCGTCATCAAGGGCGAAGTGCATGTTCCGCACGTGACGATCAACGGCATCGTGGAGGGTGATGTCTATGCGGAGCAGCGCCTTGAGCTGGGTGCTGAAGCCCGGATTACGGGCGACGTGCACTACAACCTCATTGAGATGACGGTGGGTGCCACCGTGGACGGCAAGATGGTGCATAAACCCGCCGGGCCGGTGCTGGCCCTGAGCCACCAGAAACCTGATGGGGACACCGCATCTGCCGGCCGCGGAGCGATGGGGCATGACTGAGATATAATGCTGACATTGGTTTACGACCGGATCGTAACTGGATATATGGAAACACAATTGCAGAACTCATCGCTTATTTTCACCAGCGCCGCCGCGCGCAAGGTGAAGCAGCTGATCCAGGAGGAGGCGAATCCCGCGCTCAAGCTGCGGGTGTTCGTCAGTGGCGGCGGCTGCTCGGGATTCCAGTATGGTTTCACCTTTGACGAGAAGGTGGAAGAGGGTGATACCCAGGTGCAGAATGAAGGCGTCATTCTGCTGGTGGATCCCATGAGTTACCAGTACCTGGCCGGAGCGGAGATCGATTACACCGAGGGTCTCGAGGGTGCGCAATTCGTGATCCGCAACCCCAACGCCACCAGCACCTGCGGCTGTGGTTCTTCATTCAGCACATGATCATGTAAGGATACGGGCATGCACGGGCGCGGTGGCGCCCGTTTTCGTTTATGCGGAATAAATGGCGCCCAGCATCGTCGGTTGGCGCGCACCGGTTACGGCGGGCAGATTGCCGGGTCGACCGGCAAGCGTTTCCCGGGCGAGCCAGGCGAACGCGGCGGCTTCCACCCAGTCGGGGTGGATACCGAAGTCTTTCGTGGTGGTGACTGTGCGGTGCGGCAGGTTGGCGGCAAGGCACTTGAGCAGATGCGTGTTGTGCGCCCCACCGCCGCACAGCAGCACGCGTGTGGCATGCGGCGCATGACTGGTGATGGCGTCGGCGATGGAATGTGCCGTCAGTTCGCAGAGCGTCGCCATGACATCCGCCGGCGCCAGATTCCGCCCGCGCAGCCTTTCGGCCAGCCACATTTCACCGAAATGCTCGCGACCGGTGCTCTTCGGCGGTTGCCGCTGAAAATATTCATCTGTGAGCAACGCTTGCAGCAATACTGCGTTTACAGTGCCCGATGCAGCGAATGCGCCGTTCTTATCATGCGGTTGTTGCAGATGCGCGCGACTCCAGGCATCCATGAGCAGATTGCCCGGGCCGGTGTCGAAGCCGCTGACCACACCGGATTCCGCGGGCAGCAGGGTCATATTGGCGATGCCGCCGATGTTCACCACCGCGCGGGTTTCTTTGCGGTCCGCGAATACGGCGTTATGGAAGGCCGGCACCAGCGGCGCGCCCTGGCCGCCCAGCGCCACGTCACGCCGGCGAAAATCAGCCACCGTGGTGATGCCGGTGCGGGCCGCGATGACATTGGGGTCGGAGATCTGCAGAGTGAACGGGTGTTCGCCCGCCGGCCGGTGACGTACGGTCTGGCCGTGACTGCCAATGGCAGCGATGTCGGCGCGGGACAGCCGGGTCTTTGCCAGTACGGCAAGCGCAGCTTCCGCAAACAATTCACCCAGCTCATTGTCAAGCGCGCCGAGCTGGTCTATGGCATCACCGGCGTAGTTGCCGCCGGCAAAGTTCAGCAGTGCCTCGCGCAACAGCTGCGGATAAGGCAGGAAACAGGTGTTGAGCAGACGCGCGGCGGGGATGAATTCCAGCAGCGCGGCATCCACTCCATCCGTGCTGGTGCCTGACATGAGGCCGATGAAGCAGTCACTCATGCCGGAATCACCGCATGTCCATGCTCAGTGGGCAGCAGTAACAATGCCGGTCCCGGTACCACTGCCGCCGTTTCCGGCGACGCGGACTTCGCCGCCGCTGTTCAGTTCCGCCAGCAGTACGCCCAGCGTACGGTCAAACTCCGGCCGATATCTTGCCAATACCGGGTGGGCGCTCGGCAGTTTTACCGTTCGCGGATTGCGCGGGATGCCGTCCACGCGTATTTCAAAATGCAGATGCGGGCCGGTCGCTTCTCCCGACATGCCCACGTAGCCGATAATCTCGTCCTGGGTCACGCGGCTGCCCGGATGCAGGCCACGGCGGAAATGCGACATATGGGCATACAAAGTGCTGTAGCCTCCGCCATGCTTGATGATGACACAGCGGCCATAACCCTCCTCGCGGCCGAGAAATACAATGCGACCGTCACCCGCCGCCTCGATGGGTGTGCCCGTGGGCGCGGCATAATCCACCCCGTAATGGGGGCGGATAATGTGCAACACCGGGTTCATACGGTGCAGACTGAAACCCGAGCTGATGCGTGTGTAGTTGAGCGGCGCGCGCAGCAGCGTTTTGCGCAGACTGCGTCCGCCCGGCGTGTAATAATCGGTATGGCCTGCCGGATCCGTGAACCGCACAATGCGGTACGCCTTGCCGCGGGCGGTAAACTCAGCCGCCAGAATCGGACCGTCGCTAACCGGCCGGCCCGGGCGGTGAATTTTCTGGTAAAGCACCGCGAACGAGTCGCCGCTGCGGATATCGCGGGCAAAATCAATATCCCAGCCAAACAGATGGATCAGTTGCATGGTGACGGAATCAGAGAGCCCGGCGCCGGTGGCAGCATCAAACAGCGAGTGCTCGATGACAGCGTGGCCATAGGCGACACTGATCTCAACCGGAATGCCGATGACGCCAGCACTGAAGCTGTTGCCCTTCCGTTCTACATCAAGCCCGTGTGCGTCATCCAACGGCATTTGCAGGCTGAGTATCCGGCCGTTGTTGGCATACCCGACGGTGATGCGTTCACCGGGACGGATATGCTGCAAATGCGCGGTATCACCGCCCAACGCCAGAATTGCGTGCAGATCCGCGACGCTGAGAGCGCTGCGGGCAAATAATTTTGCCAGACTGTCGCCACGGCGTACCGTGAGCCGCGCAATTTCCATGTGCGGTGCAGCAGCGCCTGGCGTGGGGGTGGCAGCAGTCGGCGGCACAACATGGGGAGTCGGGACCGGAGCCGCAACGATTCCTGGAGCGGCGGCAGAGTGTACCGCCGAGCTGGCACCCGATGCAGGTGCCAGTACCGCTCCACGCATGTCGTAACCACTGCTGGCAGCGGAAGTACTGAAAAGCTGGAAGGCGGCGCCCCCCGCCATGCCGAGTGCCAGCAGCAGCCAGAAGCGGTAGCGGACAAGCGGTACCGCAGGTACCTCATGAACGTACGCTTCCCCGCTTGGCTTATAATCCACCTTGAGCTGGCTTCTGGGTTCAGTCACATGCCGGTCCGGTTGCAAAAAGCCGCTAAACACTAGCTTGCCCGGCCGCGGGGGTCAACCCTAAACCCATGCCAAATCATGGGGATAAGCATAAAAGCTGTTTACACCTTAAGCTTGCAACGGCCATATATCAGGAGTGCTGGCATGCCGACGCCCGCTGAAGCACTGGCGGAACTCCGCCGGGGCGCCGACGAAATCCTGCTGGAAACCGAACTGGCTGAACGCCTCCAAGCCGACCGGCCGCTGCGCGTCAAAGCCGGCTTCGACCCCACCGCCCCGGACCTGCATCTGGGCCATACCGTGCTCATCAACAAATTGCGCCAGTTCCAGCAGCTCGGCCACCAGGCGATTTTCCTTATCGGTGACTTCACCGGCATGATCGGCGATCCGAGCGGCAAAAACGCGGCGCGCAAGCCGCTTACGCCCGCGGAAATCGCACAAAACGCCAAGACTTATGCAGACCAGATCTTCAAAATCCTCGATCCCGAGGCGACACGCATCGAATTCAATTCCCGCTGGATGAAAGAACTCGGTGCCGCCGGGCTGGTGCAACTGGCCGCCAAGCATACCGTGGCACGCATGCTGGAGCGGGACGATTTCAGCAAGCGCTTCCGCGCCGGTCAGCCCATCGCCATTCACGAGTTCCTGTATCCGCTCGCCCAGGGTTACGATTCGGTGGCGCTCAAGGCGGACGTGGAGTTGGGCGGCACCGACCAGAAATTCAACCTGCTGGTGGGACGGCAGTTGCAGGAAGCCTACGGTCAGAAGCCCCAGGTGATTCTTACCATGCCCCTGCTTGAGGGGTTGGACGGCGTGCAGAAAATGTCCAAGTCCCTGGGCAACTATATCGGCATTACCGAACCACCCAATGAGATGTTCGGCAAACTCATGTCCGTTTCCGACGAACTGATGTGGCGCTATTTCGAGTTACTCAGTCTCCGCCCATGGAAGGAAGTGATGCGCTTCAAGAAGGATGTGGAAGGCGGTTCCAACCCGCGTGATGTCAAGTTCCTGCTGGCGCAAGAAATCGTGACGCGTTTTCATAACCCCGCTGCTGCGCGTACTGCGCAGGCAGACTTTATCGAGCGTTTCCAGAAGGGTGCGCTGCCCGAAGATATGCCCGAGCATCAGATTCCTGCCGACGGCAAGAATATGCCGCTGGTGCGACTGCTCAAACAATGTAATCTGACGGCAAGTGTGTCCGAAGCCAGCCGCATGCTGGAACAGGGCGGCGTGCGCGTGGACGGCGAGAAGGTCTCCGACCGCGGACTGAAGCTCGCGGCCGGCAAGTCCTACGTATTGCAGGTGGGCAAGCGCAAATTCGCGCGTGTGCGCCTGATAGGGAATTGAAGGATCCCGGTCGACATTTCTGCGGCCCGAGACCGGGATGGAGCGGCTCGGAACCGCGTGTTTTTGCTCACAGGGTGCCGGAAACAGGAAATGAAATGGAGCGGCTAGAAAAAGGGTTGCTCCCGCAACGTGGTGCGGGCCAGCCACTTCTCGCCTTTTGCCACGGGCTCGCCGCTATGCAGCGTCATGGGATCCGTGATTCCCGCCGGCAGGCAGTTGAAGTGGCACAAGGCCATGCGCGGCCGGCCGGCGATTTTCATCTTGAGCTTGATATAGTGGGTCTCGCCGCCTTCCTCGGGCGCGCGCAAATACACCAGGAAGGAGGCGACCCGTTGCCCTGATTTATCCCCTATGCGGCGATTATATTCCAGCCGCGCCTCGTCAAAATAATCCACATGCGCCGCATAGCGGTCCGATGACTGGTAGCGCAATACCGATAAAGGTTCCACGTGCCTCGGCGGCAGTTTGAAGGCCCGGGCGATACGCCGCTCGATATTGCGCACCGCGGCATCACAGAAAGCCGGCAGAAATGTGGCGGCATGGCCGGTAAAGGCGGTATGTTCATGGGACAGATGGTCCAGCGTGTGCTCCTTGGCGGACCGCATGTCGTGAGCAGAGAGCGCCATCAGGTGCGCCGCCTCGCTTTTCGAGATAAATTCATCCACGGTAAAAATGCGCGGCTGTTCGCACACCGTCACCGGTTGATCCGGCGCATGCCGATCGCGGTCGTGGTCGTCTGCGCCATCCGCCTGTTGCAGACGTTTTGCCGCATCCAGTGAAAACCCGTCCACTCCCAGCGCGGCAAAGTTCTGTTCCACAACAGCACGGTAGGCCTCAATTGAGGTCGTTGCGCCCGGGGTTCTGCCGAGTGCATATTGCAGCGCGGTGAAATTTGCCCCGATGGCGGCAGTCAGTTCCCGCACCTGCATGCGTTCTGCATCAGACAGACGCGTCGTTAGCGTGTCCAGCTCCATCGTGCTGGTGGGATAATTCAGGCGCGCGGCATTAGCCATCCAGGCGCAGGCCTGTACCCGATTCGCCGGTGCGCCCAGACCGGCGGCGTAACGCAAACCCAGATTGAAATACGCGCGCCCCTCACCCTGGGCAGCGGCTTTGAGATACAACGTGGTGGCTTGCACATCATCGGGTGGCACCCCCAGGCCTTGCGTGTGCATATAGGCGAGATTACATTGCGCCATGGCATACGTCTGATTGGCCGTGCGCGCGTACCATTGGAATGCCTCTGCATCGTTTAGCAGCACGCCGCAACCGGTCATATAAAGATCCGCAAGACGGTCCTGTGCCGCTGGATGATTCTGTTCCGCGGCCAGCCTGTACCAGCGGGCCGCCTCCGTCGCGGCATCGGGGAGCAGATGCACCTGGCTGTATACATGCCCCAATGCCACCTGTGCTTCGAGAAAGCCCGCAGCGGCGGCTTTTTTCAGCAGTTCCAGCCCCTCGGTGAAGCCCGGGGTGCCGTACCGATTGCCGCTGACCAATGCTTCGCCTGTCTGGAACCAAGTTTCCGGCGTGCTCATGCGGGCAGTGTAGCAAACGCCCCGTAAACTTGGTCCGCCTGCATCTCTGGAGTAACCTGTACCCCCTTTTTTTGAGGCAACGGCATGGATTTTCACGGCAAGCACATCCTGCTGGGTGTCAGCGGCGGCATCAGTGTGTACAAAAGCCCGGAACTGGTACGCCGCATGCGGGATGCGGGTGCCGAGGTGCAGGTGGTGATGACCCAAGGCGCGCGGCAGTTCGTCACGCCGCTTACCTTTCAGGCAGTGTCCGGTCATGCGGTGCGTACGGAACTCTGGGACACCGCCGCCGAATTTGCCATGGGCCACATCGAGCTCGCCCGCTGGGCGCACCTGGTGCTGGTCGCGCCGGCTACCGCAGATTTCATGGCGCGCCTCGCTCACGGTCTCGCCGATGACCTGCTTACCACCCTGTGTCTTGCCACGGAAGCGCCTGTGGTGCTGGCACCGGCCATGAACCGGGTTATGTGGGAGAACGCGGCCACGCAGGAGAATGTACGTCGTCTCATGGAACGTGGCGTGCGTCTGCTGGGTCCGGTGGAAGGTGAGCTTGCGGAAGGCGAGGTGGGCATGGGTCGCATGCTGGAGCCCACGGAGATCATCGTCACGTTGCGGGGTGAGGACCAGGCGCTATTAAAGGGCGTACGCGTCTTGGTGACGGCGGGCCCAACGCATGAGCCCATTGATCCGGTGCGTTATGTGAGCAATCGCAGTTCCGGCAAGATGGGATTTGCTGTAGCCCGTGCCGCAGCCGAGGCGGGTGCCGGGGTTACGCTGATCAGCGGCCCGGTGCATCTCGCCACGCCGAGGGGGGTGCAGCGGGTGCAGGTGGAGACCGCCGCGGAGATGCACGCAGCGGTGATGCGCGAGGCGGCGCAGACGGATATCTTCATCGCCGCTGCGGCAATCGCTGATTATGCGCCCATGGAAATTGCCCGGGAGAAAATCAAGAAGCGCAGCGCCAATCTGGAGTTGCAACTGACAAAAACCCCGGACATTTTGCTGCAGGTAACCGCACGGGTTCCGCGGCCTTTCACCGTGGGATTTGCCGCAGAAACGGAAAAACTCGAGGCTCATGCCAGAGAAAAGCTGGAAAAGAAGCGTCTTGATATGGTGGCCGCAAACTGGGTGGGGAACGGCCGTGGTTTTGACCGGGATGACAACGCGCTTGCGGTCTACTGGAAGGACGGCGCCGCAGAACTTGACAACGCGCCCAAGATTGAATTGGCACGGCGGCTTATCCGCCTGGTCGCCGAGCAGTATTCACGCGACCGTTAAATATCGTTTCAATTTTTCATCACCCCACTGCCTGGATGGATTCTCATGCACGCGATCAAAGTGAAGATTCTGGATGCGCGTATCGGCAAGGAATTTCCTATGCCCCAGTATGCCACGGCGGGTTCCGCCGGCATGGATGTGCGTGCCTGTCTCGCCGAGCCACTGGTACTCAAGCCCGGCGACACAGCCCTGATTGCATCCGGTATCGCCATCCATATTGGCGACCCCGGGCACGCGGCCATGCTGCTGCCGCGCTCAGGGCTCGGTCACAAGCACGGCATCGTGCTGGGCAATCTCGTGGGCCTGATTGATTCCGATTACCAGGGGGAGGTCATGGTTTCCTGCTGGAACCGCGGTGACGCACCTTTTACCATCCAGCCGGGCGAGCGCATCGCGCAGATGATCATCGTGCCGGTGGTGCAGGCCCGCTTTGAGATTGTCAACGAATTCACCGGAAGCGCACGCGGTGCGGGCGGGTTCGGCCATTCGGGGCGTGACTAGCGGGTTGTTTTCCGGTGTATCGGAAGCGAAACACTTGCCGATGCTGCCGGCGGCGTACCCGGGCGACGGTCTTACAGCTCAGTTGCCGCCGCTGTCGACCGGGTTCCGGGTGAGCTGCCGGAAGCGTTTGATATAGGCGGTGAAGCGCGTCTGTGTATCCTGTTTCTGCTGCTGTTGCTGCAGCAACAGTTTCTGGTCGGTTACCAGCCGCCGCTGACTCTTGTCCAGTTGTTCTTCCACATAGGGAGGTACGGGTTTGCCGGCATGCTTGAGGTCCGCCATGCGCTCCTGGTATTCCGCCACCGTGTTCTGCAGACCGTTAATGGCGCTTTTGGTCACATTAATCTGTGATTCCATGGCGGCAAGCCGGCTGTTGCGGTCGCGCTTGATGTCCGCCACCGAGGTGTATGTATCCAGCAGCATCTGATCATTTAACTGCTGCAGCTTTTCCGCCTTCTCCCGCTGCGCGGCAGCGGCCTTTTCCTGTTCTTCCTTGGCGAGTTCTTCCGGCGTTTTCTGGGCGGAAACCTTCTTTACCACAATGCCTTCGCTGTTGAGCACATCCAGCTTCTGGTTGGCATATTCAGGTGGCACGCTGCTGCCGTAATGCACCACACCGTTCTTGTCCACCCACTTGTAGAGTTTGGGGGTCTGTTGCCCGAGGGCGCCCGCCGCGCACAGGGCCGCGAGTAGCGCCGCCACTGCGGGTAAAAATATCCGTGTTTTCATGCGACTAACCGTGAATATTTGCGGAATACAGAGAATGCTGAAGTATAGCATCGTCTGCCGGGATGCTTGCCGGTTCAGGCGCCGTAGCTGCGACGATACTCCTCCAGTGCGGCCACTGCATCGCTCATGTCCGGGCGGCCGTGCAACCAGACGATGATATCTTCGAGGCGGGCGATGGCAGCCACCTCGAGGCCGTGGCTGTGGCGCAATTCGGAGACGGCAGACCGTTCGCCCCGACCCTGTTCCTGCCGGTCCAGGGCGATGATAAGACCCGCCGGTGTTGCGCCCGCCTGTCGGATTATATGCACGGATTCACGCACGGCCGTACCGGCGGTAATCACGTCGTCAATAATGAGCGCCCGGCCTTGAAGCGGCGCACCGACCAGCAGGCCGCCCTCGCCGTGATCCTTGATTTCCTTGCGGTTGAAGCAGTAAGGCACATCGCGGCCATGATGCTCGGCCAGCGCCGCCGCCGTCACCGTGGCAAGCGGGATGCCCTTGTAGGCGGGGCCGAACAGCATGTCAAAACCGATACCGGATTCCACCACCGCCCGGGCGTAGAAGCGGCCGAGTGCGACGAGCGTCGCGCCGCTGTTAAACAGACCCGCGTTGAAAAAATAAGGACTCTTGCGCCCCGATTTCAGGGTGAACTCGCCGAAGCGCAACACCCCGCGTGCAAAAGCGAATTCCAGAAACTGGCGGCGATAGTCCTGCATGGTCTGCACGTGCGTCCGCGAACCGGTCGGGTATGATACACGCTTTGTTTTCCGCGCAACGCGGGCCGCGGCGCAGCAGGATTTTGCTGCGTCAGGCGGCCGCTCAAACGCTGGAAGCGGGGTGGACAGGATATCTGCCCGGATCACAAATTCGGCAGCAGTGCAGTGTGCCGCCTGGCGGGCATCGCGGAGATAATGCGTGTCGCAACCGCGCAATTTTTCTGCATGTATGTTTCTGAGGGTCTGGTATGCGCGTTATCACACTCAATGTCAACGGTATCCGTTCCGCCGCCCGCAAGGGGTTGTTTGACTGGTTGCCTCGACAGCGGGCGGAAGTGGTATGCCTGCAGGAGACCAAGGCGCAGGAACACCAGCTTGTGGATTCCGCCTTCCGGCCCGACGGCTACCATTGCTTTTATTTCGACGCGCAGAAGCAAGGTTATGCCGGCACCGCCCTGTTCACGCGGGTGGAACCGGAAGAGGTGATTATGGGATTCGGCGAGCGGGAATTTGACGCCGAGGGCCGTTATCTGGAGGCGCGTTTCAGGAACCTGTCGGTGGTGTCCCTGTATCTGCCCTCCGGTTCCGCGGGTCCCGAACGCCAAGTCTCCAAGGAGCGTTTTCTGAAGGCATTCATGCCGTATCTGCAGGCGCTGCGCCGCAAAAACCGCGCGTACATCCTGTGCGGTGACTGGAACATCGCCCACCGGGAGATTGATCTCAGGAACTGGAAGGGTAATCAGAAAAATTCCGGCTTTCTACCCCATGAACGTGCCTGGATGGATAAGCTGTTCGGGGTTGCCGGCTTTGTTGATGCCTTCCGCGTGGTGGAGCCGCGCCCGGAGCAATACACCTGGTGGTCGAATCGCGGCCAGGCCTGGGCCAGGAACGTGGGCTGGCGCATTGATTACCAGGTCATCACGCCGGACCTGAGGAGCGCGGTGAAAAAGGCTTCCATCTACAAAGAGCAGCGTTTCTCCGATCACGCGCCCCTGGTCATGGATTACGCACGCAGCCTGTGAATACCCCACCTGAGGCGAAAATCTTGAAGGTGAACGCGCTCGCGGAACTGGCACGCACCTGCTGGAACCGCCGCATCGGCATCACACTGTTGCTGGGGTTTTCCTCCGGTCTGCCGCTGGCGCTGTCCGGCTCGACCCTGCAGGCCTGGCTCGCGACCCTGCATGTGGATGTGGGGACCATCGGCCTGTTCTCGCTGGTGGGACTGCCCTATTCTCTCAAATTCCTGTGGGCGCCGGTAATGGACCGTTACGTGCCGCCCTTCATGGGCCGGCGCCGCGGCTGGATACTGCTTGCACAATTGGCGTTGGCGTTGATCCTGGCGGCAATGGCGGTAACTGACCCGCTGACCAGCCTCTGGCGCATGGGGATTCTGGCCTTCGCGCTGGCGTTTGCTTCCGCTTCCCAGGATATCGTCTATAACGCCTACTTCACGGACATTCTGCGGCCCGCCGAGCGCGGTCTCGGCGCGGCAGTGCAGGCAGGCGGCTACCGGCTCGCCATGATCGTGGCCGGCGCACTGGTGTTGATCCTTTCGGACCGCGTCGGCTGGCGCAGCAGCTATCTGCTGATGGCGCTGCTCATGCTGCTAGCCATGATTCCCACTTGCATCGGACCAGAACCGGAAAACACGGTTACACCGCCGCGCACGTTGACGCAGGCGGTGGTGGCGCCGTTACGGGAACTTACCGTCCGCCGCGGCGCCATGGGATTGCTGTTGCTGGTGGTGCTGTACAAGTTTGGCGACTGGTTTTCGGGCCCGCTTACCAACGTGTTTCTGATCGAGGGGCTGCATTTCACCGCTACCGATGTGGGCGTGGTCAACAAGGGCTTCGGTCTGGCGGCTACGATAGTGGGTGTGTTCCTGGGCGGCGTACTGATGGCGCGGCTGACGCTATTCCGCGCATTACTTTACTTCGGCGTCCTGCAAGCGGCATCCATCCTCACTTTCCTGGCGCTGTCCCTCATCGGCCACAACTACGCTGCCATGGTGCTGGCGGTGGGCGTGGAAAATCTCGCCTGGGGTATGGGTACGGCGGCATTTATCGCCTACATCATGGCGCTCTGCGATCACCGCTACACGGCATTCCAGTTTGCCTTGCTGTCGGCGCTGGATTCCATATCGCGGGTGCTGCTTGGGCCGGCCGCGGGGTACGTGGCGCAGGACGCCGGCTGGAGCGTGCTGTTTATCGTGAGTGCGCTGCTGGCGTTGCCGGGACTCGTGCTGCTGGTGCTGCTGCACCGACGTATCCACGAGACCGAATTCCGCAACGCTCCGTACCACGCCTGACGGCGTTTCTCAATGCAGCCGGCCCAGGGGTTTTTCTGCGCGGTTCTGCACTGCGATGGGTGAGGCATGATGCAGGATCATGCGCCAGCCGTCCTGGGTGAGTTGATAAATGTTGGTGGCCACCATGGGCTGGCGCTCGCCGCTTTCCCCCGGCACCCTGATGTGTTCCTGCAGCACATGGATGGCGAGCAGCGCATCCTGGGTACGGCTCACCTCCGCCAGGCGGAAACGCAGGCCGTTGCCGCCGCGGAACATATCCGCCCAACCGGCACGCACTATCCGATAACCGGTAAGCTTCGGTCCCACGGGGTGCACACAGATGACCGATTCACTTTCCAGCCACACGGCCATCATGGCCTCCAGATTGGCGTTGGCGAAGGCAGTGTAAAATGCGTCTTCCGCTTCGTCGGGGGTGGCGAACATGCTGTCACCGTATTCCGGATGGAGCGCAGACGATAGAAGAAAATCCGCAGCCTTGCAAAGCGCGCCACCCAAGCCGTCATGTCCGCCGTCCTGCGTCACGTCATCTGCCTGCTCACGGAAATTCCAGATCCGGGCGCGCGCGGTTTTTCCCAGCCGGGGGCGCGATTCCCGGACGAATATTTTCTGGTACGGCGCGGTGCAGCGGTGTGCGCCTATCACAATGTCTGCCCGCACGCCGGCAACTTCCTTAATTGGAAAGCGGATGCCTTTCTGACCCGCGACAAATCCCTGATCATGTGCGCGGCCCACGGCGCGCTGTTTAACCCGGCCAGCGGCGTCTGCGTGGCCGGACCGTGTCAGGGACAGGCGCTTGCGGCGTTGCCGGTGGCGGTGGAGGAGGGCATGGTGGTCGCTTACTTCGGCCCGCTTGCGTGATTGTACGCAACGCCCATGGCGGCGGATGCCGGGATACTTGAAAAGGCGTGTTCGGTTTGCGGTGCGTGCGGGGAGTGAGATCTAGTAATCCAGGTGGTCGAGAGGATTGGCCCA
The DNA here is from genome assembly GCA_021792635.1 of Natronospirales bacterium. Taxonomy (GTDB): domain Bacteria; phylum Pseudomonadota; class Gammaproteobacteria; order Natronospirales; family REEB76; genus REEB76. Next base: position 250,607 of record JAJYUH010000001.1, read on the forward strand.
CAGCTCGTGACGCTCCTCATCCAAATCCACGCCGTAATCCTCACGCTCGATATCGAGGGAGCCGGACCAGTCCTCCGGTGGATCCACGGGCTTTAGCTGCAACTCCTCCCAGCCATCCACATCCAGTTCCTCCAGAGTGCCGTCGAAATACTGTACCTCGATGGTGCCATCCTCGTCATCCACGGCCACCACTTCAAAGGTGACGCCCTGGGCATCGGCGTACCATTCCCCAACAGCAGGTTTTAATGGTTCCGGTTCCATGAGATTGCTACCATGTGAAATACACACTTCCCACCGGGGATGGCGGCTTTTTGCAGGCGGAGGGTGTGAGCCCGTAAACGCTCAGGCAGCCGGTCATGCGCGCGGTGCGTGCCTATGTTATAGAACTAGACCGTGCGCAAAGCAAGCAGGCACGACAGCCGCGTGGAACATCACGGGGAACATGCACCGGGATGATCTGAGAACGAATCCAGAATGGGCGTGTAGTTGTGTGTAAACGTTCGGAATTTCGCGCACAGGATGCTGGATGATGCTGGAAAAATTTGTCAACATGTTCATCATGCTGTTCGTGGTGGTGGACCCCATCGGGGTCACGCCCTTGTTCGGAGCGCTCACTCGCAGCGGCGGCCACGTGTATCGCCGGCGCATGGCGTTCAAGAGTACGCTGCTGGCCGCCGCCATTTTGCTCATATTCGCCTGCATCGGCGACTGGCTGCTCAAAGCCTTGGGTGTATCCATTCCGGCTTTCAAGATCGCGGGCGGTATCCTGCTGTTTCTCATTGCCATTGACATGGTGTTCGCACGCCAATCCGGCGGCCGGTCCGCCACCACACGGGAAGAGGAAGAGGCGCGTTTCAAGGAAGACATTTCAGTATTCCCGCTGGCGTTTCCGCTCATCGCCGGCCCCGGGGCGCTGGCTACCATCCTGCTCATGGTGAGCGAGACCCGTGGCCATATGGTGTATTTCATCGGCGTGATCGCAGTGCTGCTATTGGTGCTCGCCGTCACCCTCGCCTGCCTGCTCGTCGCCGGACGCCTGATGAAGCTCCTCGGCGAAACCGGCGCCAACGTAGTGGGGCGACTGTTCGGCGTGATTCTGGCGGCGCTGGCGGTGCAGTTTGTGATGGACGGCATCCACGCGGGGTTTTTCAGTTAGACGGCTTTCATCCTTGTCCCTGCTCTTCCGCACGGGGGAAGGCAGGATACGGGGATATTCTCCTTCTCCCGCTGGCGGGAGGGTGATTGCGCGGCCTGCGGCCGCGGCTTGTTGCAGATGACGGGTTCCGCACCCGCGCGGTGGGTGACTTTCTTTGCCCGTGCAAATAAAGTCACCAAAGAAACGCGCCCGGGGATTCCGCGATTGCCGCTGTCCACATTCCCCATAACCACCTTTCCCCGAGCGGCAATGGCCTAGAAGAAGACCACACAGACCACAATGCCCCGGTCAGCGCCTCACGAATATCAGCTCACGTACCGGATGTCCCAACCTCAGGCCGCGGCGCTCAAACTTGGTAAGCGGCCGCTCTGTCGGACGCGGAACATAACCGTCGCTGGGCGCGGCATTGATAAAGTCGCTGCTTTGCGCCAGCACTGCCAGCATGTATTCGGCATAGTCCGGCCAGTCGGTGGCAAGAAGAAAACTGCCGCCGGATTTCAGCTTGCACGCTACCAGGGCGACAAATTCCGGTTGCAGCAGACGGCGCTTGTGATGGCGCTGCTTGGGCCAGGGATCCGGGAAATACACCAGTACAGCGTCGAGGCTGGCATCGGGCACACAACGCCCCAGTACTTCAACCGCATCGGCGCAAATCACCCGCACATTTTTAAGCGATTCTGCTTCGAGCGTCATGAGCAGGCGGCCGACGCCGGGGCGATGCACTTCGACGCCGAGAAAGTCCTCTTCGGAATGGATGCGCGCCAGTTCGGCGAGCGTTTCGCCGTTGCCGAAACCGATTTCCAGCGTACGTTTTGTGTTGCGGCCGAAAATCCGGGTGAAATCAAATGCCCCTTGCGCAGGATCAAGTCCGTATTTCGGCAGCAGCGCATCCACGGCACGGCGTTGCGCCGGTGTCAGGCGGCCTTCGCGACGCACGAAGCTGCGAATGCGGCGCGGTACCGGCGGCGATGCTGGATGGGTCAGAAGAACAACCCGTCCACCGGAGAGGACGCGGAGGCAAAGCGTTTCCTAGGAATGCGGCCAGCCCTGTATGCCTCGCGGCCCGCTTCCACGGCCTTTTTCATGGCCGCAGCCATGAGCAGCGGATTTTTCGCATGTGCCACAGCGGTATTCATGAGTACGCCGTCGCACCCGAGTTCCATGGCGATGGTTGCATCGGAGGCGGTGCCGACGCCGGCGTCCACCAGTACCGGTACGCGCGCGTTCTCGACAATGGTGAGGATATTCCAGGGATTGCGGATGCCGAGCCCGGAGCCGATGGGCGCGCCCAGCGGCATTACCGCCACGCAACCCAGTCCCTCAAGCCGTTTGGCGATGAGCGGATCATCGGTGGTGTACACCATCACCTGGAAATCTTCCCTGATAAGCGTTTCTGCCGCCTTCAAGGTCTCGGTGATGTCGGGAAACAGGGTCTTCTCATCCCCCAGCACCTCGAGTTTCACCAGGGCATGGCCGTCCAGCAACTCGCGTGCCAGCCGGCAGGTACGCACCGCGTCGTCCGCGTTATAACAACCGGCGGTATTGGGCAAGATCGTGTATTTATGCGGCGGCAGTACTTCCAGCAGATTGGGTTCGTCGCTTTTCTGCCCGATGTTGGTACGACGGATGGCGACTGTGATGATTTCCGCACCGCTGGCTTCCACCGCGCGCCGGGTCTCGTCCAGGTCTTTATATTTTCCGGTGCCGATCAAAAGACGCGAACGGTATTCGCGGCCGGCTAGCGTGAAGGTGTCGGCGTCATTGCCTGCATGTTTTGCAGTGATATTCATCTATACTCCTGTCTGCGTGCTGCGTGCTGCGTGCTGCGTGCTGCGTGCTGCGTGCTGCGTGCTGCGTGCTGGGGCGTTTCAACCGCCGCCTATGGCGTGCACGATTTCCACTTTGTCGCCGGACTTGAAGTGATATTCAGCGTGGCTGCTGCGTGGCACGATTTCGCCGTTCACTTCCAGCGCGACGCGCTTGCCGGTGAGCCGCAGCTGCTGGACGAGTTCCCGGGCGGTGAGTGCCGCAGCTACCTCAGTGACGATGCCATTGATGAGGATCTGCATACTTGCGACGGCCGGCTGTTATTGGAAGGACGCAATTTTAGCGCAGCGCCGCAGTGCGCGCCCGGGTTGTTTGACAGGCGGAGCAGCGCCGCTAGAATGGCAGGCCTGCGCGGGTGTAGTTCAATGGTAGAACTGCAGCTTCCCAAGCTGCTAACGTGGGTTCGATTCCCATCACCCGCTCCAGCCCCGTCATCCTCCGCTCACACTGACTGCTGCGGCAGGACGCACGCCGGCGCGCAATGCCGCCAGGGCATTGCGGGAACATGCTTCGGCTCGCCCCGGCAGCCGCTCCAGTCCGGGCATCCGCACATTCCGCCCGCCGGTCTGCCGCTGCCGCGATGCGCATATCCACCGAGGGTTGGGGGTATTGCTCTAGCCACTGAATCAGCCTCGCATGGGGCGGATGATAAGGATACCGAACGATGAAGAAATGGGGGTGGCCCGGAAGCCTGTGCATGCTGCTGGTGCTGCTGGTGTTCATCTGCACACTGCCGGCTCTGGCGCTGGTGGCCTACCGTGCCGTTGACGACTATCAAGCCGCCGCCACCCGCGATAGCAACTGCCCGGCCGCGTTCCTGCGTCAAGCGGACATGGGGCTGCTGCGCTGGCAGCATCCCGCGTACGGCCTCATTTCGCCGCTGGATTTCATTCCGGTACTGGAGGAGACCGGGCTTATCAACCGCGTGGGCGAGTGGGTACTGCAAGAGGTGGCGGCCCGGCTTGCGGATCTGCGCCAGGCAGGTCTGGTACTACCACATGTGGCAGTGAACCTCTCGGCGCGGCAGTCGCATGACTTCAATTTGGTAGGCGCAATCCGCGATGTGTTGCAGCGCCACCAGCTGCCACCTGCGGTATTGATGCTGGAACTGACCGAGACCCTGGTGATGCGCGACACCCGCGAGACGCGCATGGCGTTCGATGCCCTGCATGAGCTCGGCGTGTATCTCTCGGTGGACGATTTCGGTACCGGCTATTCCAGTCTGAGCCACCTCAAACGCCTGCCGCTGGATGTGCTCAAGGTGGACAAGAAATTCGTGGATGAGATCGTCGGCAACCATACTGATGACGCCATCGTCGGCGCCATTATCATGATGGCCCACAATCTCGGACTGCAGGTGGTGGCGGAGGGTGTGGAGAACGCTGCACAACTGGATTTTTTACGGTTGCGTGCCTGCGATCAGATACAGGGTTATCTGTTCAGCAAGCCGCTCGCGTTTACCGATTTGCGCAACTTCCTGGCCGAGGGACGCCGCCTGGATGTGAAAGCGGGGGCCAACACCACGTCACAAGGCGCAGTCGCCGGGGGGCTCACAGACCTACTTGCCTGAGACGCCGGTACGACTAGAATCTTTATAGGCGCCTGATCAACATTATGCAAACCATGACTACCCCAGAAACCGGCACACCGGAATCGGATGAGAAACAGGAAGTGGCCAGACTGCTGGTACGGCGGTCGTTTCTGCCGCATTTCTCCCGGAAATTGAAGCAGTTGTTTCTGCAGTCCTATTCCCATCATAACCGCCTGCGCATGCGCATCACCCTGACGCTCGGCCTGGTTATCTACCTGCTGTGCGGTGGGGGCGATATCCTCTTCGGATCCGGTGCAGCGGGGGCGGCAAGGCTGATCGGCTATGGGTTTACCGCATTCGTTATGGCGGGAGCGCTGTGCGCGGCGTTCTGGGTGAAGCGCGATATCGTGATGCAACCCCTCTACGCGGTCGCGGCGCTGGCGGCCGGTGCGGGCACGGTATGGCTGGCGCATACCTCCCCGCCGGGTACGGTTCTTGTGTACAGCCTGGGCGTGGTGGTCATCCTGTTTTACATCTACGTTATTTCCGGCATGCGCATCGGCTACGCGCTGCCAGGCGCCTTGCTGGTGACAGGCCTGTATCTGGCCGACGCATTCATACATTACCAGCTACCACCGACCGTCTGGCAGATGCTCATTGTGCAACTGGCGGTCACCAACCTGGTCGGCGCCTACGCCGGCTATCGGCTTGAGAAAGAAGCGCGGCGCAGTTTCCTGGATGGCAGGATGGTGAGACTGCTGAATAATGAAATGATCGAGCTGGTGGGCGTGGATGAGCTGACCGGACTCGCCAATCGCCGGCGCATGGATGAGTTCTATGTAAATACCTGGAACCGGGCGCAACGTGACAAGGCGGAACTGGCGCTGCTGCTGATTGATGTGGATTGCCTCACGCTCTTGAATGAACATCTCGGCCGTCACATCGGCGATATATGTCTGCGCAAGCTCGGAGCCGTTATCCAGCACTGCCGGCGGCGTCCCGGCGATCTCGCCGCCCGCTATGAGGGTGGGAAGTTCCTGGTACTCCTGTACAGCTGTAATGAGCGGCATGCCAGGGTGATCGCGGAACGTCTGCGCCGGGACATCGAGAGCCTGAACCTGATGAACCCGGCGTCCACCGTAGGCTGGACGGTAACCGTGAGTATCGGCGTGCATGCCGTGGTGCCCAACCGCTCCCAGAGCCCCGCGAGCGCGCTGGCCGCCGCGGATACGCTCTTGTACATGGCAAAGCAGCGCGGCCGTAATCAGGTGCTGAGTGATCACGACGCACCGTCCGGCAAGACGGCGAGCCGGGAGGCGGAGCAGCAGCCGGCATCGGATAAAACCGTGATCCTGCCGTGGACCCACACTGCGCCATAGCCCGTTATTCAGGCGGGCGCAGCTGCCCGGCCCATGCCCGGGGCAAATCATGCTCGCAGTCAGATATCGCGTTTCGTTATCGTCCCATGGTGCTTGTGTTCAGGCGTACCGATCAGCGGGCAGCGATGTTTCGGTGTTTCCGGCTCACCGGGTGCAGGCACTCTGCATGCCTTTCCCGGTCTTACAACTGAAAGTGTCCGTGCCTCGGGGGATGACTTCCCCCGGCCGGCAGTTCAAACTGTTGGCTCGATCGAACGTCAAACCCGGTTACACTTGAGCCAATTCGACGACAGGGGTGCGTCATGCCGACCAAGCCGAATTCAACCGCCAGATCCGCCGCTTCCGGCAAGCTCGCTCAGCCATCCGGCCGCAAGCCGCTCAAGATCATCGGCATGGTCATCGCGACCATCATCGTGCTGATCATCGTTATTGTGATCGTGCTGCCTTTCATCATTAACCCCAACGATTTCAAGCCGCGGATCGTACAGTTGGTGAAGGACAAGACCGGCCGTGAGCTCAGTATTCCGGGCAATATCCGCCTGTCCATTTTCCCCTGGCTGGGTGCGGAGATCGGACCCATGTCCCTCAGCAACGCGCCTGGTTTTGGCGGGACCCCCTTCGCCAGCATCAATGAAACCGACGTGCACGTGCGTTTCTGGCCATTGCTGCGCGGCAGGATCGCGGTGGATAGTGTCAAGCTCGACGGTATGAATGTGGATCTGGAACGCGACGTGGGCGGGCACAACAATTGGCAGGACCTGCTGGACCACCTGCGCAGTAGTATGACCACCGCGCGGCCGCAAAATAGCGGCGGGCCCGGCGGCCTTGAGAACCTGCATCTGCTGGGATTCAATATCACGGATAGCGGTCTGCGCTGGAGTGACGCGCAGAAGCACCAGCAATATACCATCGGCAATTTCAATGCAGACATGGCTGCTTTCACGCCTGGCAAGCCGGTGCGGCTCAGTGTTGATTTCGATTTCACCGGCACTAATCCGCAGCTTGGCGGTCACGCGGCTTTCACCGGTACCGTCATCGCGAATCTGGCCCACAGGATATACACCACCGACAACGCCAAGCTGGATCTCGTCGCCAATGGCGGCGCGGTGCCCGGCGGGCAGGTGAACGCGGAGTTCCTGTGGCAATCTGCGGCGGTGAACCTGGACGCAGGTACGCTGGCGCTCAACGGCATGTCCGCCAGCGCTTACGGTCTCAAGGCACGGCTGGACGCGGAAGGCCAGGGCCTGTTCAAGAATCTGGGTTTCACCGGCACCCTCAAACTTGCGCAATTCTCGCCGCGCGAGGTGCTGCAGGCGCTCGGTCACGGCAATCTCGCCAACACACGTGATCCGCATACCCTGACCCGGGCATCGGGTACCCTGAATTTTATCGCGTCCCCCGGCTCCATTACTCTGCAGAATCTCGCCTTCAAGCTGGATGACACCACGCTGACCGGTACGGCCGCCATCAAAAATTTCAGCAGCAAGGCACTGACCTTTAACCTCACCCTCGATCAATTTGACGCCGACCGCTATCTGCCGCCGCAGAAACCGGCCACGCCGGCCCGGCCGCGTGAGCAGACCGATATAAATAAGATCAGCATTCCGCTGCGCACGCTGCGCCGCCTGAATCTAGACGGCCAATTGCATATCGGCCAGTTCACACTGCTCCACACGCATACCAGCAACATGGACGTGACGCTGAGCGCACATAAAGGTCTGGTGCAGGTGAACCCCCTGAGCGCGCAATTGTATGGCGGCACGCTCAGCGGCAGCATGCAGATTGATGCCACCAATGACACGCCCATTGTCGTGGAGGACCTGACCCTGCAGAACGTGCAGGCAGGCGCGCTGGTGCAGGATCTTTTCAAGATGAGACGCCTGAGCGGCACGGCCAGTCTGCATGTTGCCACGCGCGCTCTCGGACCCACGGTGGGCGAGATCCGTCACACGCTCGAAGGGCACATGAATTTCAGTTTCAAGAACGGCGCCATTGAAGGCATCAACATCTGGGGAGCAGTGGCCCGTGCCTACGCGCTGGCGAAACACCGGCCCCCACCGCCGCCCGCACCCAGGCGCACGCAGTTTGCCGACATGCATGGCAGCGCCGTCATAAATCAGGGGGTGCTCTATAACCGCGACTTTGCCGCTTATCTGCCGTATCTGGAGCTCACCGGCGAGGGCAAGCTGGACCTGGCGGAACTCACCCTGGATTACGCGCTGCAGGGGCATATCACCGGCACGCCACGGCTGGGTACGCCGCAAAACCTGAGCGGCCTGGCCGGTGCCACTATTCCCCTGCGCATCAGCGGCACTCTGTCACATCTGAGTGTACGGCCGGATCTGGCGGGTGTGCTGCGTGAGCGGGTGAACCGCGAACTCGACAGAAAAAGGACCCAGCTTGAAGGGAAGCTTAAAAACAGGTTGCAAGATATCCTGCATGGGCCGCCGGGATAGCGTTGTGACATGACGGCAATCACAGCGAGGATCGGGTGCGGCACAGATATGTAACGATCCTTGCCGGATTGTGGCTTGCCGGCAATGCGCAGGCTGCACAATTCTACTCACTCAGGGTTTCCCACGACGCCGGCTGCTATCAGGTGAGTGCCGATGTTTACCTGGCAGCACCGCTGCCGGCGGTGTATCAGGTGCTGACTGATTATAACCATCTCACGCGCATCACCGGCGCCATCCGCCAGAGCCACGTGGTCAGGCGCGTGGATGCGCATACGGTGATAGTATTCGTCGAGACCCGCGCCTGCGTGCTGTTTTTCTGCCATAGCATCCGCCAGACCCAGCGGGTGACAGAACTCCCACCCCGGTACATCATTGCCAAAACCATTGCCGCGAAAAGCAACGTCAAATCGGGCCGCGCCTCCTGGCACCTCGACCAGGACGGCAACGGTACGCGCATGCACTGGCAAATGACGCTGACGCCGGATTTCTGGGTGCCACCGCTCATCGGTCCTGCGCTGGTGGAAGGTGAGTTGCGCGCACAGGGCAAGTACACGGCGGAAGGCGTGGAAAAACTCGCCCGTGAACGCGCGTATCTGCCGCCGTTGAGGACCACTGGCAGACATGACCGGTTCCCGCAACTCCGCTGAAGATCGCTTCGCCGCACGGCTGCTTGTCTGGTATCGGCGGCACGGCCGCAAACATCTGCCCTGGCAGCGCGCCAGAACCGCCTACCGCGTGTGGGTGTCGGAAATCATGCTGCAGCAGACCCGGGTGGCGGGCGTCATTCCCTATTACACGCGTTTCATGCGGCGCTTCCCCGGCATACCTGCGCTTGCCGACGCGCCCCTGGATGAAGTGCTGCATCTGTGGTCGGGCCTGGGCTATTACGCCCGCGCGCGCAATCTTCACAAGGCGGCGCAGGTCATCCGTGATGATCATGACGGAGCGTTTCCCGCAGAATTTGAAGCAGTGGCGGCCCTGCCCGGTATTGGCCGCTCCACCGCCGGAGCCATTCTGGCGCTCGCCTGCCATCAGCGTCATGCGATTCTCGACGGCAATGTGAAACGCGTGCTCGCGCGCTTCCATGCCGTGGCCGGCTGGCCGGGCGAGAAGTCGGTTGAAAAGAAACTCTGGAGACTCGCCGAGCGGCACACGCCGGACAGAAATGTGGCTGCGTACACCCAGGCCATCATGGATCTGGGCGCCACGCTTTGTACTCGCGCACGGCCCCGCTGCGCCGAATGTCCGCTCGCGACCGACTGCCGCGCCCACGCCCTCGGGCGCGAGCAGGATTTTCCCGCGCCGCGGCCGCGCAAGGTGCTGCCGGTGCGCCGCACCCGCATGCTGCTCATCACCCATGACGGCAAGGTGCTGCTGGAAAAGCGCCCGCCGGCTGGCATTTGGGGCGGCCTGTGGGGATTTCCGGAGATGCCGGTAAACGAAACCGCCGTGGACTGGTGCCGGCGGCGTCTTCATCTGCGGCCGCGCGTGCATCATACCTGGCCGGTGATCCGGCACAGCTTCACTCATTTCCACCTGGAGGTGGAACCCATACAGTTGGAGGTCTCCGCTGCGAACGGTATCGGCGATAATGGCGGCCGTATCTGGTATGACCTGCGCGCATCGCGCAGGCTGGGGCTGGCCGTGCCGGTGGCCAACCTGCTCAAGAAACTGCGATCGGGTTTGGGAGAAAAGGCGATGGTACACATGGTGAAATGCATTTTGCTGGGTGAGGAGCTGGAGGGCCTGGAGCGACCGCCTTGGCCGGGCGAACTGGGCCGGCGCATCTACGAGCAAGTGTCCAAACAGGCCTGGCAGCGGTGGCTGCAGCATCAGACCATGCTGATCAACGAATACCGCCTCTCGGCCATTGAACCCAAGGCACGCAAGTTCTTGGAAGCGGAAATGGAAAAATTCCTCTTCGGCGGCGGTTCCGCGAAACCCATCGAATATCAACCAGAAAAATAATTTCTTCTCTGGGTGTCCTTTTTGTACTCTCTGGCATATCCCGTTTGACGCTAATCACGCGGCGCGTTAATATCCGGGAATGATCAAGTCGTTCAAGGATGACGACATCGAGGCGCTCTCGAAGGGCTGGCCAGTCAAGCGATTTGCGAACATCGCTTCCGTGGCGCGGCGCAAATTGCGGCAACTCGAGATCGCCGGCCGATTGAGCGACTTGCGGGTTCCGCCCGGCAATCGCCTCGAAGCGCTTAGAGGCGACCGTGCCGGGCAGCATAGTATCCGCATCAATGACCAGTGGCGCATCTGCTTTCGCTGGACAGAGGCTGGTCCGATGGATGTCGAGATTGTAGATTACCACTGAGAGGTGATTGTTATGGCAAAGCTTAACCCCGTCGCTCCAGGAGATCTGCTCCTGGAGGAATTTTTGAAGCCCATGGATATCAGCCAGTACCGGCTGGCGAAAGAGGTGGGGGTTCCGCCGCAGCGCATCGGCGAGATTGTGGCCGGCAAGCGTGCCATCACTGCCGATACCGACTTGCGCTTGTGCCGGTTCTTCGGCTTATCCAACGGTTACTGGCTGCGCGCCCAGGCTGCCTTTGACACGGAGGTCGCGGAGCGCAAGCTTGCACCGACGCTGAGGAAAATCCGGCCGTTTGTTGGAACAAGCCCGCGAAGCGTTTCTGCTCGCGCAGCCAAGTCGAATGGCTGATGCGTGTTAATGAGTCCTTGGTAGGTTGGGTTGAGGCGTTAGCCGAAACCCAACAAATGTCGGCAGAGACTGTTGGGATTCGTTTCGCTCACCCCAACCTATGTACTGCAAGAAAGCTTTTTTGGCAATCCGGTTAAACATGAAAAGGCTCCCTATCTGGTATAGCTTCCGAAGTCATAGCCGTATTCAACGAGCATTCGAAGACCGTCGCTTGACGAGTTCACAAAGGCTCGTTGTCACGGGAACTGTTGTTGCTGTCGCTATCGTTACCGCATTTTCCGAACTCATTGCTCGGAGTTTAAACGGAGCCGAATTATTTGTAACCATCTTATTTGAATTCAGAAACGGATGTTGGTACGACGTGAACAACAGTGCCTGATTGTTCCGAGATTGCTTCGTCACCGTGTTCCTTGGAGGGATGATAAAAAGAAAAGCACAACTAGCCCGCCGTCAGATACTGCACGCTAAACCAGCGGCGATCGTCGGTCCAGACTTGCTTCACGGCTAATCCGGCCTGGGCGGCGAGGGCGGCAAAGCCAGAAAGGGTATGTTTGTAGCTGTATTCCGTTACCACGACTTCGTCTGCGCGGAAACGGATGGTTTCATCGGCAACATTCACTGTCAGATCATCGAGACTGACGAGATGCATTTCAATGCGGCCCTCAGCGCGGTTGTACACCGCCCGGTGACGGAAACGGCTGAGGTCAAAGTCGCCCTGCAGTTCGCGGTTGAGGCGCCGCAGCAGGTTGAGGTTGAAGGCCGCGGTGACGCCGGCCGCATCGTTGTAGGCGCGCTCCAGCACGGCCTCATCCTTTTGCAGGTCCGTGCCGATGAGTAAACCACCGTCGCGGCCGGCAAGGCGGCGCAGGCGCTTCAGAAGCTGCAGGGCCGCTACCGGCTCGAAATTGCCGATGGTGGAACCGGGGAAATAGATGACCGTGCGCACGGCAGGACGGCGAGGCAGCGGCAGCGCAAATAGCTGGCTGAAGTCCGCGCAGACCGGCAGCACTTCCAATGCCGGATAGCGGCGGTTCAGGCGGTCGGCGGCGGCCACCAGGTGCTCGCGCGAAATGTCTACCGGCACGTAGGCGCGCGGTGCGCGCAGATGCTCGAGCAGCAGGCACGTTTTTACACTGCTGCCGCTGCCCGGTTCCACCAGCAGCACCCGCGGTCCCAGGGCTGTAGCCATGTCCGCCGCGTGCGCCTCCATGATGCCCAGCTCAATGCGCGTCGGGTAATACTCGGGCAGTTCGCAGATGGCGTCGAAGAGCCGTGAACCGCGCTCATCATAAAAATACTTGCAGGGCAGCGTCTTTTGTTGTGCACGCAGACCATCGAGGATTTCCTCGCGCATGTCGGCTGCGCGCGGATGGTAGTCATGCAGGGTGACAGACAGCGCCTGGGAGATCTGCATATCATGTATCCCGGGCGAGGCGGATACCCGTGAACTGCCAGCGCACATGTGGCGGGAAGAAGTTGCGGTAACTCACGCGCAGGTGCGACAACGGCGTGGCACAGGAGCCGCCGCGCAGCACAAACTGGTTCACCATGAATTTGCCGTTATATTCTCCCAGCGAACCGGCAAGCGGCTTGAAACCCGGATAAGCGGCATACGCACTGGCGGTCCATTCCCACACATCGCCGAACAACTGCCGCGGTTTATCTCCGTCAGCCTGTGCCGCCCGCGGATGAAACAGTCCGCTTTCCATGAGGTTGCCCTCAATGGGGAATTGCGCAGCAAACGTCTCCCATTCCGCTTCCGCAGGCAGGCGGGCACCGGCCCAGCGGGCGAAGGCATCGGCCTCGTAATAGCTCACATGACACACGGGCGCATTACAATCCATGTCCCGCATTCCGCCGAGAGTGAATTCCGCTGTCATATCCTCGCTCCAATAGAGCGGCCGGTTCCAGTTTTCCCGTTGCACTGCGGCCCAGCCGTCCGACAGCCAGAGTTCCGGCGCTTGGTAGCCGCCCGCGCGGATGAAATCGCGGTATTCGTCGTTGGTCACTGGCCGATTGGCGATGGCGTGGGCGGGCACGAATACACGGTGACGCGGAGTCTCATTGTCGAAGGCGAAACCCCCGCCCGCGTGGCCAATGTAAAACAGACCTTCGGGCCGCGGAAGATATTGCAGCGGCGGCGCGGACGCGACAGGCGGCGGCGGCAAATCACGCCAGGCGGGTTTGAGCGGGCTGAGGGAGAACAGGTGGAGGATGTCGGTGAGAATCAGCTCCTGATGCTGCTGCTCGTGGTGCAGACCGAGTGTGACCAGGAAGGCAAATGCCTTGTCGGCGGCATGTTTTTCGATGAGCCCAAGCATGTGTTCATCCACATATTTGCGGTAGCGCATAACTTCCGCCGCCACCGGACGTGACAGCAAGCCCCGTTCCGGACGCGGGTGCATGGCACCGACGGTGTGGTAATAGGAGTTGAACAGATAGTTGAAATCACGGTTGAAAGGCCGGTAGCTGTTGTCGTGCGATGTCAGCAGGAAGTGCTCGAAAAACCAGGTGGTGTGGGCCAGATGCCATTTGGCGGGACTGGCGTCCGGCATGCTCTGCACCACCATATCCTCAGATGCGAGGCTGCGGCACAGATCCGCGGTGACGGCGCGCACCCGTTGATACCATTGCACGAGCTTGATGCCGTCGGTAGCTTGGGCGAGCGCGGTGTGTGAAGCGATCTGCATGCGGGCATGAGAGTGCGGGCCTTTTCCGAAGCCTAGTCGAGGCATCCCGGCCTGTCAAAAAACCCCGTCAAACCCTTGACCCGTCGGTCGGTGGCCGGTTTAATAGCGTCCCCTTTGACGGTCCTGAATTGGCCGGGTAGCTCAGTCGGTAGAGCAACGGGTGAGGCGGGAGTTTTTAGTGACATGCCGGTGGCATATCATTCCCACCGAACGCCCAGACAGGGAAGTCTGGACTGATGGGTGCACCAGGGATGGGTCGAGGTTTTGCATCAGGCCAGGTAGCTCAGTTGGTAGAGCAGCGGACTGAAAATCCGCGTGTCGGTGGTTCGATTCCGCCCCTGGCCACCATCTCCATATCCCACAATTTCCCGTAATGCCCTGCAAGTCGCAGGGTTACGCGGTTTGTTGTTGCCACTACTTCCCGCAAGGTGCACACTCATCCCTTAGTTACCGCCAATTGTGGCGGTAACTTTGGCGGTAACTCCCGATGCTGCTGAACAGTTACCGCCAAATTTTGAGGGAGCCGTCATGTTGACACCTTCGGCCGTAAAGAATGCCAAGCCGCAAACGAAGCAGTACAAACTCAGCGATGAGCGTGGGATGTATTTACTGGTGCGGCCGGATGGTTCACGCTGGTGGCGATTTACTTACCGCCGACCCACTAGCAAGAGACGCAACACGTTGTCGTTGGGCACCTATCCCGATGTACCTCTGAAAAAAGCGCGCGACCGCCGCGACGAAGCCCGCAGGCTCTTGGCCGACGGCATTGATCCCAGTGACAAGCGCAAGGCGGAAGCACAAGCGGGTGCGGAAACGTTTGAGGCTGTTGCGCGTGAGTGGTACGCGAAGCACGCGCCAAACTGGGCGAAGGGACACGGCGACAAGATCATCCGCCGTCTTGAGCGGGATGTGTTTCCCTGGATCGGCACAAAACCCATCGCGGCGATTGTCGCGCCGGACGTGCTTTCCGTTTTGCGTCGGATTGATTCGCGCGGCACTCGCGAAACCGCACACCGAGCGCACCAGAATGTCGGGCAAGTGTTTCGCTATGCCGTCGCTACCGGCCGCGTGAACTTTGACCCGACGCCCTCCCTGCGCGGGGCGATCCCGCCCGCACGCAAGACGCACCACGCGAGTATTACCGATCCCGACAAGATCAGCGAACTGCTGCGCGCGATTGACGGCTATGCCGGCTACTACGCGACGCGCGCGGCCTTGCAGCTTGCGCCGCTGACGTTTGTGCGACCTGGCGAACTCAGGCAAGCCGAATGGGGCGAGATTGACTTGGACAAGGCGGAATGGAGGATTCCGGCTGAGCGGATGAAGATGCGAGCGCCGCATATCGTGCCGCTGGCAGGGCAGGCCGTTGCGATTCTGCGCGATTTGCAACCGCTGACCGGCCACGGCTTCCGCAGCATGGCAAGTACGTTGCTGAATGAGCAGGGCTGGAACCGTGACGCCATTGAGCGGCAGCTTGCGCATGCGGAGCGCGACGAAGTGCGCGCCGCCTACAACTATGCCGAACACTTGCTCACGCGCCGCAAGATGATGCAGGCTTGGGCGGACTATCTGGACAGCTTGCGCACGGCCCCGCGCAAAGTCGTGCCGATTAAGCACAAGGCGTGATCGCCTTTTTAAGCCCCTACCCATAAGGTAACAATAGCGTTACTATATGCCCAAGGTCACGGAATACTTGGGCAGCGCGGGACGTTCGCCCTTTGGCCGCTGGTTTGACGGGCTGGAGGCACAGGCCGCCGCGAAAGTGAGCGCCGTACTGTACCGGCTGGAACAAGGTAATCAGGCCGAGATCAAGGCGCTAGGTGGTGGGGTTTATGAACGGCGCATTCACTGGGGTCCGGGCCTGCGGATTTATTTCGGACGTGAAGGCGCGCACCTGATTCTGCTGTTGGGCGGCGGCACCAAGTCCAGACAAGGGCGCAACATTGAAGCGGCCCGGAAAGTGTGGAAGGACTGTCAGCAACGCAAGGAGACTTGAGCATGGCACTGACACGTGACTTTCGTGAAACGGTAGGCAATCGCGCCAAGCGCGACCGCATGTTTCGCGTGGCATTGCTTACCGAAGCGCTGGATGGTTTGCTGGCGGGGGACGTGGCCACCGGCAAGGCGGTTCTGCGGGATTACGTGAACGCGACGGTAGGTTTTGAAGCGCTCGCCAAAGCCACGAGCACGCCGGCCAAAAGCCTGCACCGCATGCTGGGACGTGCCGGCAATCCGCGCCTGGAACATTTCGCGGCAATTGTCGCGGCGCTCGCGGAGCGCGAAGGCGTGGCGCTAGACGTGCGCGCATCCCGCGCTGCATGAGCCGGGAACGCGACCCGGTACGTGCGGCTTACAACTATGCCGAGCACCTGCCCGAACGCCGCAAGATGATGCAAGCCTGGGCGGATTACCTGGACAGCCTGCGCGCCACGCCCGGCAAGGGCAAGGTGGTGCTGATTAAGCGCAAGGCGGCGGCACCTTGAAACTGTCACGCAATGCCGTATAATAGGCCACTGCTGAGCTTCATCGAACTGGCACCGTTCACACGGGCATGCGAAGCCTACGGCATGGACGATCCCGAGCTTGCGGAATTGCAAGCGGCATTAATTGCCACCCCGGAAGCTGGCGACGTGATTCCCGGTTCCGGCGGCTGCCGCAAACTGCGTTGGCGTGTGCAGGGACGCGGCAAACGCGGCGGGTATCGCGTGATCTATTTCCTGCATACCGTCGAGGGTTCGATTGTGCTGGCGCTGCTGTACGCAAAGAACGTACGCGACAACATGGAACCGAAACTGCTGAAACAATTGAGAGCGAGATTCGAGCAATGGCCAAACTGACCGCCAAGCAACGCGTCGCGTGGGACAAGTCGCGCGACCTGAATGCCGAACTGCGCGAAGCACTGGCCGATGCCAAGCATGGCCGCTGGTCGCGTAAAACCGAGTTTGTGCCGCTGGCGGACGGGCGGATGCGCCGCCGCGTCACCCGCAGTGACGGCACGATTGAAAAGGATGAAGTGATCGCCGCTGGGCGTGTCGGCATCGTTGCGGCGCGTGCGGGCACCGGCCTCTCGCAATCACAGTTTGCGCAACTGCTGGGCGTATCCGTGCGCACCTTGCAGGATTGGGAAGCCGGACGGCGCGAGCCTAGCGGCGCGGCACAAACCCTGCTGCGCATCGCGGCATCGCATCCGCGCATCGTACGGGAAGCCGTCGCGTGACCACGGAACGTTACAACCCCGTACCCTTCGACGTGGAAGCGTCTCATCGCCGATGGATGAAGCGTCCCGGCTTTGCGGCAGCCTATGACGCGCTGGCCGACGAATTCGCGGCGCTGGGCGTATCGCCGGCAGGAACTGGTACGCGCCGCCTACTGGCGCGAGCAAGGGCGATCGCCAAGCGACGCGGTATGACCCGCAAGACCGAAACCGAACCGATGCTGCGCGGACATGCGAAACACCGGCGCACGCAATCGGATTACATGGGCGCGCTGCTGGATCGCGTCACGCTGGAAACGTGGGGCGACGTTTCCTCGCGGTGCCGGCTGCCGGACTTTTGAGTGAGGTCAGACAAATTGAACAGTAAAATACTGAAAAATACTGCGCGGCGTAGGCCGCCGAACGCCGGCAAAGGCCGTCCAAGGGGTTCCGGGAACCGCGTCACGCGAGACGTGAAAGCCGCCATTACGCAGATTGCCGAGCACAATGTAGATGACTTCGAGACCTGGCTGCGCCAGATCAAAGACCCGGCGCGACGGTGCGAAGTGTTCCTGAAGGTCCTGGCCTACCATCTGCCGCAGCTCACCAAGGTGGAGGCGAGGGTCAATACGCGGCCCCGGACGATTGCAGAGCTGAGCGATGAAGAACTGCAAGGATTCCTGGGCATATCGCCCGACTCCCCGCCGGAACAGGCGAACTGACACCGTGGGGGGGGTGTCGCGTCACGTTGGCGGTAACTTTGGGGGTAACTCAAAAACAGGCGCATGGAAGACTATCAGTAAATCAATGGCTTGCGGCTTCAATGTTAGGGAGCCCCCGCTCAGAGAACTAATCGTGTGGCCACCAAAGCGTGGCCGAATTTTAATTAGGCGGAATCGAACGCCATTTTGATCTGTGGTTCGCACGGCCGCCTTCCCTGAGCAGCCGTCGTGGCCGCTCGCTCGGTCAGGTCAAAGCCGTGTTTTGTCATGATCTCGCCCGCCCCTGGCTGTCCACCAAATTCGCTTTCAAAGAAATCCTGTAGTGTCCAGGAGCCCGCACCAGCGTTGTGCTTGCGGGCTTTTTCGTCTTGAGTGGTCCCAGGTCGTTCATTGACAGCGGGGGCAATATTTTGTGTTCTTGTGTGCATCGGGAAACTTTGGAGTGAATGCCTGTGCTTTCCGAGCGTGCGATCCGCAATTTCAAACCCGCGAGCAAGACAAATACTCCTTCAAATCGCCAGCGCTGGGCAGGGCATAGGGGCTTAGGTTTTCGTAAAATTTGCATTTATTGATTTATATGTCAATAATTAAGTTTCCGTGGCCTTTGTTGATTTATACATCATGAAATCATTTACTGAACTGGGAACCGCAGTTGCCGCCAAGCGCCGGGGGCTGGGTCTGAAGCAGGGGGATGTTGCCCGTAAAGCCGGTATCACACCGGAGTCGCTATCGCGCTTTGAACGGGGGCATATGACCGATCTGGGGGCGCGCAAGCTCCTGTCGGTGCTGGCTGTGCTGGGCATGGAGCTGCAATTCATGGAAAGGGGTCATGCAGGCTCGCTGGATGAACTACGCAAGGAGCGGGGCGGCAAATGAAACTTTCGGTGTACGTGCAGGGACGTGATGTGGCCGTGCTGGAGCCGGCGGGTGACTTCAAGAGCGTGCTTACCTACCAAGCGCGCACGGCACCCGACGACTTTGTGTCGCTCACCATGCCGGTGCGCACCGAGTCCTGGGTCTGGGACGACACGCTACCGCCCATACTGCAGATGAACCTCCCGGAAGGTTACCTGCTGCAAGTACTGCAGGAGCAGTTCGGCCCGCATATCGGCGCCAGCCCGATTGCGCTCCTGACCGTGGTCGGCCGCAACATGGTGGGACGGGTACAGGTCGCCGCACCGGGGGCCGCACTGGATGAGCCCGCCAAACCGATAGAGGTTGCCGAGATTCTCCAGGGCGATAATTCGGAAGAAGCATTTGCAGAACTGGTGCGCCAGCATGCGGCCAGCGGCGTGTCGGGCATCGTGCCGAAGTTTCTGGATGCGCAACTCGAACCGGCCACGTTGGGACCGCACCAGAAAGTTTCGCTGTTGACCCGCCGGCACATCATCAAGGGTTCGTCGCACCACTTGCCGTTCGTGGCGCTGAATGAGCATCTTTGCATGCAGGTGGCTGCCAAGTTGCTGCCCACCGCGAAAACGGAAATTTCTCGGGATGGCCAGGCGCTTATCGTCCACCGTTTCGATGTGGATGAACAGGGCCGGCTGCATTGGGGCATGGAGGACTTCTGTGCGTTGCTTGGTATGCGCCCTGCCGACAAATACGATACGACCTGGGAACGCATTGCCAAGGCCGTGCGTGACCATGTGCCGGGGCACCGGCAACTCGACACGTTCCGCCAGCTCACAATGATGTTGCTGCTCACCTATGCCTTGCGGAATGCTGATTGCCATGCCAAGAATGTCGCCCTTCTCTACACTTCCCGGGCCGATGTTCACTTGGCGCCGGTGTATGACATGCTGACCACCAGCGTGTATGCCGCCTACCAGCACAACCCACCTGGAATCTCTTTTATGGGCAAGAAGACCTGGACACCGGGCAAGAGCCTGCAAAAGTTCATCGCGGGCACCTTCGGCATCCCGGTACGGGAACAGTTGCAGATGGTCGAGGCCATAGCGCAAGCATTAATTGAAGTGGCACCCGCCGTCCGCGCTGCGATGATCGAGCACCCAGGCTTTGCCGATACCGGCAAGCGCATGCTGCTTAGCTGGCAGGAAGGTATCGCAAGCTGGCGTGGTAGGCGCGTGTATGCGCTTGGCGACGCCTCGCTGGGCGACGCATTCACGGGATTTTCAGAGCCACCGAAGCTTAAAAGTGAAAACCCGGTGGTTGGGCGGTCTGAATTACTCGGAAAAAGAAAATGACACAACTCGAACACATCGAAGCCATCGAAAAGCGCCTGTGGAGCAGAAGACGGGCGTAGTTCCGTCTTGATTGTTTGTTATCAAATAAGCCACAATTGTGTTCATCATGAACACAGCTAGACTCCGACCCACCGAAACGACCCCCCTGCGGTTGTTGCTGGGCGACTATCATTTGCGCCTGCTTGCGCTGCTTCTTATGCGGCCGGACGAGGACTTTCATCTACGGCAGATTGAGCGCCTGACCGGGGTACCAGCCAGTTCAGCGCGGCGGGAGCTGCAGCGATTTGTCGCTGCCGGCTTGTCGGGTCACGCCGGGTCGGCAACCAGGTCCGCTACCAAGCGGACCGCCGCTGCGTCGTCTACGAAGAACTTGCAAGTATGCTGCGCAAAACAGTCGGTATGGCGGACCTGTTGCGCGACGCCCTAAAGCCATTTGAGGATCAGATCGGGACAGCGTTTCTCTTCGGGTCGGCCGCGCAAGGCCGGGAGGGACTTTACAGTGACGTGGACTTGATGATCATCGGCAGCGCAACCTTTGAAGACGTGGCTAAGGCGGTGCATGGGGTTCAGGGGAAACTGGGCAGAGAAGTGAACCCTGTTATCCTACGGCCGCGTGATTTCGCGGCCAAACTTAAGAGTAAAGATGCGTTCATCCGCCGCGTAATGGCTGAACCTAAAATCATGATCTTTGGAGCGCTCGATGAGCTTGGAAAACCTGCTTAAAATCGGCCAGCTCAAGGCACATGCTCCAGCATAAGCAGCAGATAGCGAAGCTGCTCGCGGCGGCCACTCGCAATCTGCATGATGCCGGCATCCAAGAGAACAGTCCGGAAACCCGTTTTGACGTAGCCTACAAGGCCATCATGCAATCCGCAATCGCGGCCTTGCAGGCTTGTGGCTATCGGCCCGATACCAACCGTCCGGGCCACCATGTGACCTTGATTCAGTCGCTGCCGCTAACGATTGGTTTGGCCAGCGATCATACGATAGTTCTCGATAAACTGCGCACGAAGCGCAATCTCTCGGACTACACCGGCGCAGACTTGGACGAGGTTGCTGCGGAAGCCTGCGTGAAGGAAGTGAAATGGTTGCTGACAGAGGTTAAAGCCTGGCTTAAAGAGAAACATCCAGAGCTCATGGATTGACTATTCAGGTCTGCAAGCAGGGGGCAGGAGTTTCGTAGCATGCCATTCAACGAAGCCGACACTTGCCGTCGCTACGTGGTTCCCAGGCTCCAAGCCGCGGGCTGGGAAACCGAGCCGCATCGCATCAACGAACAGGTCACGTTCACCGATGGTCGGATCATTGTATCCGGCCGCGGTGGTCGTCGTCGGCCCGGCAAACGCGCCGACTATATCCTGCGGTATCGCCCCGACGTGACCATCGCCGTTGTCGAAGCCAAGCCGTCCTACGCTACCCCGGGCCAGGGGCTTCAGCAGTCAGCAAACAAAACAGCGGCAGACCAGTATGTTAAGAAGTCTTGGATTCAACTACGAAGTGCAACGCTAACTGGTACGTTAGCCTCGGCGACTCTAACCGATCAAAGTTGGAGTTGCACGATGCCCTACCCGCACCTCACCCGTGAAGAACGCTATCAGATTGATGTCCTGCGTAAAGCCGGACACTCTCTGGCCTCCGTGGCTGGCTGGCTGGGGCGGGATCGCGGCACCCTGAGCCGCGAATGGCGCCGCCACTGCGGGCGGCGGGGCTATCGGCCCCGGCAAGCCCCAGCACGCTGCGCCCACCGGGCCGCTGCCGCCCCCCGTCACCTGCGGATCCCCCCGATTCCGTGGCCCGGTGTCGCTGGGCGGCTGCACGCCCAGACGGGAGTCCCGAGGAGATTGCCCGGCGTCCTGGTCGCCCGCTCGACCTAATCGGCCTCGCCCGCCCTGGCCACCAAATTAAATTCCAGAGAAATCCACAATTGAACTTTGAAGCAATTCTTTGCCGTTTGGCATCGAATTACTTCACTTTACTGCTTGACAAGGAAATACTTCAATTTCAATTTGCTCGCGTAGCTCGGTAATTTGCCCGTCAACGGGTGATCAACGGGAGTACCCATCGGCATCGGGAATGCAGCGCCTGTTCTAATTATCCCAGCGGGTCGTCAGTCCGCCGGGTTGTCACATGGATCAATAGGAGGAGGTTGATTTAACAAGAGCCAGTATATTCCCAATTGTTTGGCGGCCTGTAGAAATTCCTCGAAATTAACCGGCTTGCGCACATAGCTGTTGGCACCCAGGCTGTAGCTTTCGACAAGGTCCTTATCTTCTTTTGAAGAGGTTAGGATGACGACCGGCAACAATGCCGTACGCTTGTGCTTTCGTACGGTCTTCAAGACCTCAAGACCATCTACTTTAGGAAGTTTAAGATCCAGCAGTACTAACTGCGGCAATGGATTCCTATATTGCCTGCCATCCAGATTTTTATCGTGCAGGTAGGCGAGCGCCTCTACTCCATCACTCGCTATCACGACCTTATTTGAAATATTGTTCTTCTCAAGCGCTCGGGTCGTCAGATCAATGTCATCGGGATTATCCTCAACCAGTAGAATTACTTTTGTGCTCAATGGTCTTCTCCAACCGAGAAATAGAAAGTAGCGCCTTGACCCACGGAACTTTCAGCCCAGATTTCACCTCCATGCATATGGATGATTCGCTGGACCGTAGCCAGTCCGATGCCGGTTCCTTCATACTCAGTTGCAGCATGCAACCGCTGGAATGCGCCGAAGAGCTTATGGGCATACTGCATGTCAAAACCCGCCCCATTGTCACTGACAGCCAGTACATCCTGTCCGTCCATTGCCACCTTTTTAATCGTTACTACCGGGCTTTCAGTCTTGGACGTGAACTTCCAGGCGTTTTCAAGCAGATTCTGCAATACTATTTTTAACAGTCCCGGATCCGCATACATCTGCAGTCCCTGTTCTATTTCTACCGTTATCGTTCTTGACGGGCTCCTCTCGCGTAATTCCGCAACTAACTCTTCAGCTATTTCTGATGCATTCACGTGCGTTCGGTGAACGGCACTCTTGGAAATCTTTGAAAGACTGAGCAAATCATCGATCAGATGCCCCATCCGCTGGGTTGCCGAGCGTATTCGTGAGAGATACCTTTTCCCCTTCTCATCGAGCAACTGCGCATAATCTTCCATGACAGCTTGGCTGAACCCATCGATACCGCGAAGCGGCGCCCTCAAATCATGTGAAACGGAATAAGAAAATGACTCCAGTTCACGATTGATCGCCCCCAGTTGTGCTGTTCGCTCTTCCACTTTGTTTTCCAGTGTTTGATTCAACTCAAATATCTGCTGCTGGGCGCGTGCCCGTTCCGTTACGTCTGCTGCCATGACCAAGCGGGCTTTCTTGCCCTCCCACAACAACTCATGTGAGACGATCTCCACATCAATGACGGTTCCGTTTTTTTTTCTATGCTTCCATAGACCCGCACTGTTTAAAGCTGACCGCTGTCCTGACATAAACATCTGCAGCCGCTCCGATTCCTCACGGTTACGAAGGTTCTGGATTGTCATAGCAAGGAATTCATCCTGCGTGTACCCATAGTGCTCAATGGCTGCGTGGTTAACCGTCAGGAACCGGAGGGATTCCAAGTCAAAAATCCACATCGGCATGGGATTTTTATCAAAGATATTCTTGTAATCATGTTCAACTGATACTAGTTGCCTTTCCACCTCTTCGCTTCTCGTCTTGACATGCCGTAATTCGTCACGGGCCTGTCTTGCAGCCTTGATATTCCGATATGCTAAATCGATTGTGAGAAGTAGCGTGCCGATAAACAATGCCAGACTCGCGCTGGCAAGAGGTGTGCTGATGGGTTTATTGATATACAAAAGCAGGATGTGCAAGATGATCGCGAGCCCGATAATCAACAGGCATACGTACAGGATCCGGATGGCAGTTGGCGCCCTCATGCATTAGCCCCAGGTCTTCCTTTGAGCCACTGAGTCATAGGCTCTGGGTCAAGAGGTTTGCTGATGTAGTAACCCTGCGCAAAACCGCATCCCAACTTTCGCAAAACATCGAGAGTACCTGATGTCTCAACACCTTCGGCAATAACTTTTTTGTTCATGCGTTTTGCAAAATCCAATATTGAGGTCACGATTGCTGCGTCATGCACATCGGTCACAATGTTTGAAATAAACATCCGATCAATTTTTATGATGTCTACTGGCAGTACTTTCAGATAGGCGAATGAAGATTGCCCTGCACCAAAATCATCGATTGCGATCCCGCACCCCTTTGAATGGATGTATTTAAGCACCTCGAGTGCCACCTCTGAGTCGGTCATTATTCCACTTTCGGTGATTTCAAATACCATCTTGTGCGGATTGATGTCCGCGTCTTCCAGGAGCGTGTCCAGGTCGGATATGAATCCCGGGTTCTGGATATTACGTATGGATAAGTTTATGGAAATATAGATATTCAACCCAGCCCCATGCCATTTTTTCCATTGCTGAGACGCTGCATTAGCGACCCATCTGGTTAACGGAATGATCAGATTAGAGTGTTCGGCGGCTTCCAGGAACATGCCGGGGGGCAACAACCCGCGCGTCGGATGATTCCAGCGCACCAGCGCCTCCACGCCAGTCACTCCATTGCCTGCAATTTCGATGATCGGCTGGTAGTGAAGCACCAGTTTATCCTGTCGGATTGCATCCCTGAGTTCGCCAAGGAGAGCCGCATTCTCTGGACTTGTACGGTCATCTTTGCTCGAATAGAGGGCGTAGTCACGGTGCTTGCTGCGAGCAAGGTTTGCCGCGATGGTTGCATTACGTAATAGTTGATGTGCATCTTCCCCATGCTCTGGAAATACTGCGATACCAATTGCTACGTCGATGTGAACCAGTATGGGGTCCAATGAAAATGGTTCTTCGAACAGTGCTGTCAGGGTCTTACCCATCTCTTCATGAGGAAGTCCTTGCGTACTTGCGTATAGCAAGGCCAGACTCTGGTCATTGATACGGGCGAATGAGTTTGGCGATCTCGAATGGGATCTGATGCGGTCTATTATCCGATTGATTAGTGCATTGAGATCCGCTGGTTGGGTTATTGCACGGATTTCATTGAACCGCTCGATTTCGATACTTACGAGCACGGCTGCCTTTCCTGCATGCGCGCACTTCCGCAAGTGTGTGTCAACCTCCTCTATAAAATACTGTTGGTTGGGAAGCCGGGTAATTGGATCGTGATAGGCAAGAAACTCAAGGTGTTCCATGAATTGTTTTCTATCGCGTCGAATCGAGACCTCACGGAGCTCCCGCCGTATCGCGGGCACGAGCCGATGTAGACGCCCCTTCATCACGTAATCATGCGCACCGGTCTTCATTGCATCGACGGCAAGTTCCTCACCCACTGTGCCGGAAACGAGTATGAAAGGAATATCGAGGTCCAACTCATGGAGGATTGCAAGACACTGGATGCCGTTAAATCCAGGCATGGAGTAATCTGAAATAACGAGATCCCATTGAAATCGGGTGAGCTGATCCCGCACATCGCGTTCAGTACTGACAAGTGCGTATTGCAGTTCAAAGCCGCCTTTCTCCAATTCGTGCAATACGAGATTGGCATCTATCTCAGCGTCTTCGACCAACAGCAGGCGAAGCGGGGTTGCCATGGTATGTACGTGTAACGGGAAGGCAATACCCGGATCAATTTATACTGGCAGGCTGTTGAAAAGCAGCTTGATAAACACCACAGGGATGTTCCGTACCGATAGCGGGTTGAAAAAGGCCATGGATGACCTTTTTCAACAAACTGCTGGGCCAGGGCTCATTGCAGATATAACAAGATTGATCCTGAAAACGATGGTTATAAGCAGCCGATGCACGCATAAAATCTCCTTTCCTTGGTTATTAGCCGTGTGATGCTACCCCGGCCAATATCTGAAGCAGCGATATCAGGAATTGCGCATAGGTGAAGTGTAGTTCCAAATGCGAACTATGCAAGTGTTCGGGTTAATCTGATATTGATCCCGAGAAAGCCGTGCACAAGCGCGCACGGCGGTGGATACCTCTGCGGATTCCGGTCCATGCCGGGCCAGTCGGAGTTGAGGCGGGATAACCCGCGACCACAGCGTCTTTTGCCCCTGCACGTGGAGGTTGGTGCGGGGGCACGGGAACAGTTGTCCTTGCGGATTGCATGGTTACCTCCTTGTGATGGGCAATATCTCTGACTATTTAGCAACTTGAAAAGCACCGCCTGCGCGCATACGCGGCGCTGCTTCAATTCCTCGCCGCTGCCGATTGGTCTCATGGGGCACCTCCGGAAGTCAGTATTGGACATTATTCATACAAGTGTCAGTAAACGATACACTAACCATCCTTGGCGGGCTATCCAGCCAGTACATCCATGTACTGACGCTCGGCCGGAGCAAGATGCCAGGGCATTTTGCCTGAAGGCATCGGCTTCACCCGCCCGGCCGCCAGGTACATTTTCGCAACACACTTACTGCAAAGTGCGCAAATAATTTGGCGGCGCCGTGCCCCGGAATGATCAAAGCTCGATACAGTCAAATTTTGTGCCGGTGCTTACGTCAGTTTCGTAGTCGATGTCTTGCCTTGCAAAGCCGAACAGTTGCAGAAAATTCCGCTTGTATGCCGCATAGTCAGTGACCTCGAAGAGGTTTTTGCCGGTGACTCTTGGCCATAATTCCCTGCAATCCTGTTGCACGTCATCGCGCAGCTCCCGATCGTCCAGCCGCAGGCGGCCCTGTGCATCCGCCGCCGCCGGCTGCGCATCTTCTCGATAGAGGTATTCCCGAAACAGGCGATTCTGCTGCTCAATTGCGTCTTCGTGCAGTCCCTTCTCTTTCATTATGCGGAACACCAGGGAGATATATAGAGGTATGGCCGGAATGGCCGCACTCGCCTGAGTGACGGTGGATTTCATTATCGCAACATGCGCGCTCAGGCCCTGCGCCGCGAATCGCTTGCGCAACTCCCCTGCGGTATTCTCAAGATGCTGTTTGGCGCGGCCCAGAGTTCCGTGCCAGTAGATGGGCCAGGTGATCTCCGTGCCGATGTAGCTGAAAGCAACGGTTTTTGCGTTTTTAGCCAGGACTCCGGCCTTGCTTAACGCCTCTATCCAGAGGGCCCAATCCTCCCCCCCCATGACCGTGACGGTGTCGCGGATTTCCTGTTGCGTTGCGGGCTCGACGGAGACGTCAACGAGTACGTCCCGGTCGGTATCAATCGTTTTCCCGGTGTAGGCCGCGCCAATCGGCTTCAGCGAGGAACGTATGATCTCTCCTGTATCCGGCAGACGACGCACGGGGGAGGCCAGTGAATAGATGACAAGATCAACCTGACCGCCCATTTCCCGCTTGATCAAATCTATTGCGCGGGCGCGCGCCTCATGCGAAAAGGCATCGCCATTGATGGATCGGCTCTGCAGGCCGGCCTGCTTGGCGAATCTGTCGAATGCCGCGGAGTTGTACCAGCCCGCGGAGCCCGCCCTGGTGTCCCGGCCGGGCTTCTCGAAGAACACGCCGAGAGTCGCGGCGCCGAACCCGAAGGCTGCCGTGACCCTGGCGGCCAGACCGTAACCCGTGGAAGCGCCGATTATCAACGCACGTTTCGGTCCATACATGCGCATACCCATGGCCCGCGTGGTATTGATCTGTTCGAGCACATTCCTCTCGCACCCGACCGGATGCGCCGTGGTGCAGATGAAGTGCCAAATCTTGGGCCTGATGATCACGCGGGGATTGCTCCTGGCGCAGCCGGGTGGTGCATTCTAACCTTACACACCTCAGGAAAGAGTCTGTCTTTGATCACTTGCACGGGAGCGGCCACCGCTGACCGCGTCGAATGGCGCGGCCTCAAGTGGCGCTGCGCTTGAAAATCCAGGCGACCATGATGCCGAATGCCAGATCCTGGGTGCGACTTATCAGCGGGCTGTTGAGGAAGCTGGCACCGGCCAGGTTGGTGTAGCTGATAAACGCGCCGTACACCAGATCTCCGCGGTGCAGGCTGCCGCCCACCGACAGCGTGTACCCGCCGTAGCCCCCGGGAGCGGTGTAGGCGGGGCGTTCCGGGTTGGAGTACTGCGGCGCCACGCCATAGATATACTGGAAATAACTTTGACTGGCGTAGAGCGCCGAAACGCCGGTCTGGATATTGAACGCATGATCGCCTTCCCCGATCTGATGTGTCAGTTCCAGGCGTGGCGCGAACACGAAACCGCGGTGGTGCAAACTGAGCGCGTGGGCGCTGACCGCCGCGCGCAGCGGCAGCACCAGATCCAATCGGGTGCCGTCCGTGTCATCACCCCAAACGCGATAACGCAATGCCGGACCGGCTTCACCGATCCAATCCAGATCCGGCATGCCTTGGCGTTCTCGGTCACGCGAGGAGCGAACCGCTACGGCACCGGCGAAGTCCACGTCCAGGGAGAGCCGGCGACCGGACAGCAATTTACCGCGCACCTGTTCGTGGTTTACGTCCAGATAGCGGCTGTGATAGACAATATAGGGGAAGGGCAGGAGCAGCGTGCTGTATTCGGCCGCCCCGGGATAATCGGGAAACCGCACGCCGCCCACTCCCACACCGATTTCCAGTTGGGATACCGCCCGCGGCGCCTGCCCGGAAGCATGCGCCGCAATCGGTGCCAGTGCGCACAATATGCAACCGAGATGCGTGATAAAAAAGAAGTGAGTTGAACGCGGCGCCTTGATCTCAAGCGGCCATACATGCATCTAGGCCGGATCCACCGGCGTGGTGCCGCCGCTGAAATCCGCTTTTGCCTGCGCCAGCCGGTAACGGCGTTCGGCATTCCAGCGCCGCAGGTTGCGCAGCGCGGTCCAGGCATAGATCAGGCGGAAGAACTGCAAGCGCCACCGTACCTTGCGTGAATCGAACAAATCACCGGCCAGCATCGAGGTCACGCCTTGTTCGACCCTCAGAATATTGTGCGGATTGCGGAAGATATGCTGCATCACCGGCGAATTGAAACGGTAGATGAAGAAAGCGAAGCGGCGCATGCCGGCCCGCAGGCGTTTTTCCAAGCGCTGTTGCAGCACCGCTTCATGAACCGGTTCACGCAGCGCGGTGTTAATCACTGCGGCGGTCTGTTCGGCTCCGCTCATGGCGAGATACACGCCCGAGGAAAATACCGGGTCCAGAAACGCAAAAGCATCGCCCACCAGCATCCATCCCGGGCCGCCGATGGTGCTGGCGTCATAGGAATAATTGCCGGTGACGCGTACCTCGTCGCCGATCAGGGTAGCCTGGCTGAGCCGCCCCCAGAGCGCAGAGTTGAGTTTGAGCGTATCAAGCAGGAACTCGCGGGTGCGGCCGCGGCGCTGCTTCAGATAATCCGGACGGCACACCGCACCGACGCTCATCACTCCGGCCGGCAAGGGGATCATCCACATCCAGCCGTGTTCGAAATTGTAGATGCTGATATTGCCGGCATCCTTGCCGGGACGGTATACGGCGCCGCGGAAATGACCGAAGATCGCCGCACTCTGATGTTCGGTATTCCTGCGTTTGAGCCGCTTCCGGCCGGCAAGCAAGGCATCGCGGCCGCTGGCATCGAGCACATAGCGCGCCTGCACCCGGTAGGCGCGTCCGCCGTCATCACGCACCTCCGCGAGTGAATCACGCGGCCCGCGCTGCTCTACCGTCATGACCTCTGCGCCCTCACGCGCATCCACGCCCTGCGCACGCGCGTGTTCAAACAGCATCCGGTCAAAATCCTGCCGCCAGACCTGGAAGGCGTACGGCGGACTGTTACCCAGCGCACGTGCGAACGCGTAGACGTTGTAACCGCGCGCATTATCCGCTTCAAAGTCCGCGCCCGGCTTGTACACACCGAGTGCGCGTACCTTGTCCAGCACACCCAGGCGTTCCAGCACCGGCAGGTTCATGGGCAGCAGCGATTCGCCGATGTGAAAACGCGGATGGTGCGCCTTTTCCAGTTGCATGACCGACCACCCGTGCCTGGCCAGCAGCGCCGCTGCCGCACTGCCGCCGGGACCGCCGCCGATCACCAACACGTCGCAGCACTCGTCGGATGTACTGGTTGCCTGTTCGCGGCTCATATCACGCTCCGGATGCAGTGCATAGGTCCCCGGGGCGACGCCGGCTCCCGTCGTGCGCGACTCCTGCCGAACATGAACCTGATATCGCTGTTTGGGGACAAGCGGCTTAAAAGGACGCATCGGCGTTCCTTTGCCCCCATCGCCTGGATACCATCGGTATTCACGCAGCCCGTCCATTCCGGAATATGGGAACCACTTATATATATGATATTACGACATGGCTCACACCATTGAACTATACACCTGCCCGGTTACCGCCACGGACCTCCCGCGGCTGGAAACCCGTTACCTTCCCTGCCTGCATGCCGGGGAGCAGGCGCGTTACCGCCGTTTTGTATCGGCGCGGCGCGGGCTGGAATGGCTGGCTGGGCGTGCGCTGGCATTGGAAGCGCTGTCACTGGCTCTGGGTCGGGTCAACGGATCCGCGCTGCGTACGGGTAGCAGCGGCAATATCGTTTATCAGGATGCGCCCATGGCACTGAGTTTGAGTCACAGCCGCGGCTTGCTTGCCCTGACTGTTGCAACGGTTCCTACGGGAGTGGATGTGGAACGAGTGTGCGCGCGTTCCATTGTCGCGTATGCACAAGAAGTATTTGCCTCCACTGAGGCTGCACATATTGCACGGGCGGCCACGCTCGAGCGGCCACGCGTGTTTTACCGGTACTGGACGCTCAAGGAAGCCGTCTGCAAGGCGGCGGGACTCTCCATCTGGGAAGGCCTGGCTGCGGCACAATTTGCGTTGCAGTCGGCACCGGCCTTCAACGGGACGATTGCGGGTCCCTGGCGGTTCTGGTCCGCGGGCATCCAGCCACACTGGCAACTGGCAGTCGCGGCTCACGCAGTGCTGCCGGCACAGGCGTTCACCGCTTGGCGCCTGGCGCTGCCCGGTTCGCGGGAGCAATTGGAGCTGGATACGCTCAGCAGTTTTGTAAGCGGGTGATACGGACAGGTTGCGTGAGCGCGGCCCAGGGGGAAGCTGCCTGCGTGACGACAGTCAACCGGGTTATGCCACAATGCCCCGCTGCGGCATCGCAGACAGGTGGGAAAGCAAGTGGCTGAGGAAATGGAAGGGTTTTCCATTGATCGCTGGTCAGCTTGGGCTCCGGGTGTCCAGAATCTGCCGGCGTGGCGTGCCTGGATCAGGGGAGAACGGCTTGCGACACCGGACCAGTCACCCGATGTGAGCTTTCTGCCGGCGCTGCTGCGCCGACGCCTGGATCGCGTCGGCCGCATGGCCCTGCATGTGGCTTGGCGCTGCGCCAAGGGCCAGGCGGACCTGCCGCTGGTGTTCGCTTCGCGCCATGGTTCTCTTGCCCGCACGGTGGAGTTGCTGGATGGACTGGCCCGGGATGAACCGCTTTCTCCCGCGGCGTTCAGCTTGTCGGTGCACAACGGCGCGGCGGGTCTGTTTTCCATCGCCCGCGCCGACAGGAGCCCGGCCACTGCCTTGGCGGCCGGTTCCGGGACCTTGGCGGCAGCGCTGCTGGAAGGCGCTGGCATGCTGACGGAGGGCACCGGTGCGGTGCTGGTCGTTTACGCAGACGAAACTCCGCCGCCGCAATACCAGGTCTACGTGGAACCGGATCAACCGGTCTTCGCATTGGGAATGTTGCTGACCGCTGCGCAGGGCAAACCACCGCGGTACCGGCTGACGCCGGTGCAGAGCGCGGTGCCGGCGCTGCGCCCGGAAGCGGCGCTCATGGAATTCCTGTTGGAAGATGCTGCCGTGGCCAGGCTGGATGCGAGTGAGTCCGGCTGGCGACTGGAGCGGGTAGGCAGCCATGCTGGATGAAGCGGAACCATTGGACCCGCGCCGCCGGGGATCCGTTCCCTCGCCGCTTCAGACGCGCGGTGGTCCGGACACGATTGCACCCGGCCACCAGGCAAGCTGGTTGCCGCGGGCTGTTTCCAGAATCAAGACCCATTGGCTGCTCAAGATGCTGGGTACCACGGGTTACATGACATTGTTCATGCTGGGCTATTTCTGGCTGCTGAGACATCCGCTGTTTCCGGTAACGGTCATGCCCCTGACCGGCCTGGACCGGCTGATCGGTTTCCAGCCCTGGAGCATCGTGTTGTACGCCTCTTTGTGGCTGTACATTTCACTGGTTCCCATGTTGCTCCCCGCCTGGCGTGAATTGCTCCCCTACCTCAGCGCGGTCACGGTCCTGAGCCTGACCGGTTTTGCGATTTTCTTTTTCTGGCCCACGGCCATCCCCGAGCCGGATATAAATTGGGCGCAGTATCCCTCCGTCGCCTTTCTGAAATCGGTGGATGCCTCGGGCAATGCCTGTCCCTCGCTGCATGTGGCGTTTGCGGTGTTGACCGGCATGTGGTTGCACCGCCTGCTCAGGCAGATGGGCGCGCCCATCAAGCTGTGCGCGCTCAATGCCTGCTGGTGTGCGGGGATCGTCTATTCCACCCTGGCTCTCAAACAGCATGTGGTACTCGATGTGGAGGCGGGGGCGGTATTGGGTGCGGGGGTGGCGGCCTTGCATCTGTTTATTCTCCCCCGGCCGCGCATGCTGTACAGCGAGCTTGAATAAGACGGATCGCCGTCCTCGCGATACCCGGCCCGGCCCCGACCCCGTGAATATGCGCCATGCCTTGCGATGCACTGAAATTGGACATTAAAATGTCGCGCCCGTGATTGAGCAGGCCCATGCCCAGGTCAATTCATGAAAAACGGGTGTTCGGTTTGATGGTTTGATTAAGAAAGCCAAGGGGATTCAGCCCGACTGTGTGACTACACTCCCTGATTTATGGAACCGCATGCACCGACCTGCGCAATGGGAAGTGCGGCTGGTCGCTTCGAATGGCAAACGGCCCGGTGCCGGCCGGCGCCGGGGAGCGTGGCCCCGAAGGCGCACGCGGAGGTGGCGCTTCCGGGCCTGGGGGTGGAAGATGCGCCTGTGGCGGACGCGGCTGGGCCCGGCTGGCAGAGGGAACGGGTGGGCAGACATGCTTAAGAAGCTGGCCTATGGGTACCGTGCCTTGGGTACCGGGTTTTGTTTCGCCGGTTTTGGGGCGGGCTGCGTGGTGGTGGGCCTTACGCTGCTGCCCGTCATTCTGCTGTGGCCCGGCAACGCGACTGCGCGCCGGCGGCGGGTGCGCCGTCTGGTGAGCCTGGCCTTCAGGGTGCTGCTGGCGGCCATCCGCGGGCTGGGACTCGGGCGGGTGGAGGTGGAAGGCCGGGAATGGCTACAGCATGCCGCCGGCCGGCTGGTGCTGGCCACCCATCCGAATTATCTGGATGCCGTGGTGCTGCTTTCCCTTTTGCCCATGGCGGATTGTGTGATAAAAAGCGGCCTGTGGCGCAACCCGTTCACGCGCGCATTCGTGATAGCGGCTGGCTATATAAGTAATAGTAATGAGGATCCGGTGGCGGCGATCGAAACCTGCATCCGGGCGGTACACGGCGGCCAGACGCTGGTGCTGTTCCCGGAAGGCACCCGCTCGACGCCAGGGGCACCGCTGCGCTTCAGGCGCGGTGCG
The DNA here is from genome assembly GCA_021792635.1 of Natronospirales bacterium. Lineage (GTDB taxonomy): Bacteria > Pseudomonadota > Gammaproteobacteria > Natronospirales > REEB76 > REEB76. The sequence goes on from JAJYUH010000001.1 coordinate 283,995, forward strand.
GCACAAATCGCGGTGCGCGGCGATCTCGAAATCCTGCCGGTGGTCATGCACTGTTCACCGCCCGCGCTGCTCAAGACCACCAGGTGGTATCAGGTACCGGAGCGCGCCTGGGTGTTGCATGTGAAAATCTTTCCGCCGCGCTGCGTGAGCGATTTTGTGCCGCAGGTATCCCTGCCGCCGGCAATAGCGGTACGCCGCGCCACCCGCGCCCTGCAGAATTTCTTTCAGGAGCAGATCACGCAGTATGAACACGCTTATTGACGAGCTGAAGCAGCTCATCATCAACGTCCTGGATCTGGAGGATGTGACTCCGGCGGATATTGATCCGCATGCGCCCCTGTTCGGCGACGGTCTGGGACTCGACTCCATTGATGCCCTGGAGCTGGGAGTCGCCATCCAGAAACGTTATCACATCACCCTGGACTCGACCTCCGCCGAAACCCGCCGGCATTTTTATTCGGTGGCGAATCTGGCGAAGTTCATTTCGGCGCAGCAAGCATCCTGAGAGACATACCCATGGATACCCAAGATGTTTTTCAGAAGCTCAAGAGCACCCTGGTGGAACAGTTCGAGCTGGATCCGGCGAAAATTGTGCCCGAAGCACGACTGTATGAGGACCTGGACCTGGACAGCATTGATGCGGTGGATCTGGTGATCAAGCTGCAGGAGATCACCGGCCGCAAGGTGAGCCCGGAGGATTTCAAAGGCGTGCGCACAGTGGCAGACATCCAACGTGTCATAGAGAAGCTGATCGCCGCTCCGCAATGACGCGTTCGGTCGTTCCTGCGCTGATTGTCATGGGGCTGTTCGCCTATCCGCTGGTTATTTACTTCGCTGCCGGCCGCGTGGCGCCCAGGATACTCCTGGCGGGCGCACTGACGCTGTTGGCGCTGCGCGTGCTGTTTAAAACCTGGCGGGAATTCCGGCGCCCGTGGGGCCGGCTTGGTCTTGCCGCCGTCCTGCTTGTGGGCGCCATCGCAGTATGGTTCAGCCATGGCCTCAGCCTGCAGCGAGTGCGGCTGTATCCGGTGGCAATTGATGCGGTTTTTTTCCTGGTGTTTTTCCTCTCGTTGTTCACGCGCACGCCGCTGGTGGAGCGCATCGCCCGCGTCAGCGACCCTGAGCTTGGTCCCGATGCCATTCTTTACACCCGTCGCGTCACCCGGGTGTGGAGCGGCGTGCTGCTGGCCAACACGCTGATCGCGCTGTATACGGCGCTGCACGCGTCCATGGCCGCCTGGGCCCTGTACAACGGATTGCTGTCCTACCTGCTGATCGGGACGGTGTTCCTGGCGGAATACCTGATTCGTCGCCGGTCACGCCGCATCCGGACGCATCCATGAATGCACCGGATCAAGTCAATTCGTTTGCCGATCAGAGACACCGGATTTCCGACATTCAACAAAGAGTGATCGCCCGCGGTGACAGCGGCGACCTGCTGGCCGGCGAATTCCAGCGACGCGTGGCCGGCATCGCCGGCTGTTTGTTGCAACGTCCCGAGCAGCGCTGGGCCCTGGTGTGTGATGACACCCTGTGGTTCGCGGCGGGTTTCCTGGCGCTGGCTCAGGCTCGCAAGACTCTGATCCTCCCGCAGACCGGCGGACCGGAGAGCGCAGCGGAGGCGCAAGCGGCGGCCGTGCTCACGGACCAGCCGGCGCGATTCCCGTCATTTGCCAGCGTGGATGTGACTGCCGTACCTGAAGCAGGCGCGCCGGTCAGTACCGACCTGGACGATGCGCTCCCCGTCGAGTTCTACACCTCGGGTTCCACCGGCCGGCCCAAGCGCGTGGACAAACTGCTTGGGCAATTGCGTGCCGAAGTGACGGCGCTGGAAGCCCGCTGGGGACCGGCGCTCGGCGACGCGCTGGTGCTTGGCAGCGTGCCGCATCATCATTTATATGGGCTGCTGTTCCGCGTTTTGTGGCCCCTGTGGGCGGGCCGCCCGCTGTATGCGCCTGCCTGTGCGCAAGCGCATGAATTCAAGGCGGCAGCCAGGCGGTTCGGACGTTGTCTGATAGTCAGCAGTCCGGCCTTCCTGACTCGGGTTGCGGATTTCGCCATGCTGCAACCGCCGGATGCATTCGCGGCCCTGTTCAGTTCCGGCGCGCCGCTGCCGGCCGCCACGGCCGCAAAAATCGCCGGCGAAATGGGACGTGCGGCCATCGAGGTGTACGGCAGCACCGAAACCGGCGGCATTGCCTGGCGCACCTGGGAACCCGAGAGAGGGCAAACTGCGTGGCAACCCTTCGCGCAGTTGGAGACGGCCTTGCTGGGGGCCACACCCGGACTTTTGCGAGTGCGCTCACCCTGGACCTGGAAGGCCGATTGGATGGACACCGATGATCTGGCGCAAATGCTGCCGCAGCGGCGTTTCCTGCTCTGCGGCCGGGCCGACAGCGTGCTGAAAGTGGAAGACAAGCGTGTCTCACTTGCGGAAATGGAACGGCGTCTTGTTGCCCATGGGTTCGTGAGTGAAGCACGCCTGCTGGTACTGAAGGGCAAACGCAATTCGGTGGGTGCGGTGGTGGTGCTGAGCACCGCCGGGCGCCGCCAACTGGAACAGGCCGGAACACGGAGCGTGCGCAAGGCGCTCATGGACTGGCTGCGCGCCTGGTATGACCCGGTACTGGTGCCGCGCAAATGGCGCTTCCGGGAGGCCATGCCGGACAATGCCATGGGCAAGATCGAACAGGCGGAACTGCAAGCACTGTTCACGGAGCGGCGTTGATGGAACTCCCGGCGGTGCTGCATCGGCACGTGGCGGGTGACAGCGCCCGCGTGGAACTGGACGTGCATGCCGATCTCAGGTGGTTCGCGGGCCATTTCCCCGGACATCCCATCCTGCCCGGCGTGGTACAGCTCGCCTGGGCGGTGCATTTTTCCAGGGAGATTTTCGGCTACGGTCCCGGCGTGAGCGTCCTTGAGCAGCTCAAGTTCAAGCGACCCATCGGACCCGGCTGTCATATCACTCTGTTGCTGGTGCGGCGCCCCGCTGACACGGCTGTGAGTTTCGAGTACCGTGATGCGCACACCAGCTTCGCCTCGGGCAACTTGAGGTTTAAGCCATCCACATGAACTTCAAGGCCTGTGCCGTCATCCCCGTTTACAACCAGCATGCCTGTCTTGTGCAGATTGCCGCGCGCTTGCGTGCCTGCGACCTGGCGTGCATCTTCGTGGACGACGGCAGCAATGCGACCACCAAGACGGTCCTGTCCAACCTCGCTTGCTCCGGAGCCGGCATGGAATGCCTGACTCTGCCGGGCAACCAGGGCAAGGGTGCCGCGGTGCTCGCCGGGCTTGAGCGCGCCGCCCAGCGTGGCTACAGCCATGCCTTGCAAGTGGACGCCGACGGCCAGCATGATCTGGACGACGTGCCGGCGCTGCTCAGGCTGGCCGAGACCCATTTTGAAAAACTCATATCCGGCCTGCCGGTATTCGACAATTCGGCGCCGCGTGTGCGCTTTTACGGGCGCTACCTCACCCATATTCTGGTGTGGATTGAAACCTTGTCGTTGCGATTGCGGGATTCCATGTGCGGCTTCCGCGTCTATCCACTCGCAGCCACGCTGGCGCTTGCACACAGCGTGAAACTCGGGCGGCGCATGCAATTCGATTCCGAGGTGATGGTGCGCCTGGACTGGCGCGGTGTGGAAAGCGTGTTCCTGCCCACGCGCGTGCGGTATCCAGCAGACGGTGTCTCCCATTTCCGGTACTTCACCGACAACCTGCACATGGGCTGGATGCACCTGCGCCTGTTCCTCGGCATGCTGCCGCGTATCCCCATGCTGTTGCGTCGCAAATTTGCACGGCACCGGGCGCGTCACTGGGCGCAATTGCCTGAGCGCGGCAGCGTATTGGGTATCCGTATCCTCGGCGCGGTGTACGCCCGGTGCGGCCGACGCGCCAGTCACCTGCTGCTGATGCCCGTGGTCTTTTATTTCCTCATCACCCATCCGCTGGCGCGGCGTGCCTCGCGCCAGTTTCTGACGGCGGTGCAGCCTTATACGCATGCTCTCGCCACCCGCGACGCGCGTCCCACCTGGCGCAACAGTTTCCGGCACTTCTGGCGCTTCGCCGTCGCCAATCTGGACATGCTGGTGGCTTGGCGCAGGCCGGGGCAGGTGACGGTGCATTTTCCGGCACGCGATCAACTGGTGACTGCCGTGAACCGCGGCCAGGGGGTGCTGCTCATCAGCGCGCACCTGGGCAATCTGGAAGTCACGCGCGCGCTGGCTACCCGGGAGCGGGGCCTGAAAGTGAACGCCCTCGTGTACACCCGGCATGCGTACAAATCCAATACGGTGCTGGATGAAGTGAGCGAGGCTTACAACCTGCGGCTGATCCAGGTGCAGGAACTGGGACCCGATACGGCGGTGATGCTGCGGGAGAAGGTGGCGGCCGGCGAGCTGGTGGCGATCGTGGGCGACCGCACGCCGGTGTCCGCCGCGAGCCCGGTGGTGCAAGCGGATTTCCTGGGCCAGCCGGCGCCGTTCGCAGTAGGGCCGTACGTGCTGGCGCACGTGCTGGAATGCCCGGTATATCTTTTTTTCTGTATCGCCGAAGGCGACGGTTACACTATCCACTTGGAGCCCTTCGCGGAACGCATCCATTTGCCGCGCCGCGGCAGCGAGGCGGCCCTGCAGGCATGGGCGGGTCGTTACGCCGCCCGCCTGGCGGATTACGCCGCGCGTTTTCCGCTGCAGTGGTACAACTTCTATGATTTCTGGGCGGACCGTGGTCCGGCTGCAACCCGCCTGCGCGGCATCCACCACTCCAAAATGGATATCCATGGACAAGGCTCGCAAACACTTGCCTGAACCCGGCGCCCTGACAGTGGGCGGACGGCCGCTGCGCATCGCCGATGTCTGCGCCGTGGCGCGCGGCGCGTCTCCTGGCTTGAACGCCGCACCCGCATTCCGCCAGCGTATTGACGCCGGTGCACGCATGCTTGCCGGGCACATCGCCGCGGGCCGGCCGATATACGGCGTGAGCACCGGCTACGGTGATTCCTGCACCGTCAGCATCCCGCCGCAGGTGCTGGAAGAACTGCCGGTGCACCTCATTCATTATCACGGCTGCGGCCTGGGCCGGCATTTCGACGAGCCCACCGCCGCCGCCGTCCTGGTGACGCGCCTGGCGTCACTGGCCGCCGGATTTTCCGGTGTGCGCTTCGAAGTGTTGCAGCAACTGCAGGCATTTCTGCAGCGGCGCATCATTCCGCTGATACCAGAAGAAGGCTCGGTGGGTGCCAGCGGTGATCTCACGCCGCTGTCATACGTGGCCGCCGCGCTCATGGGTGAGCGGCAGGTGTATTTTCGCGGACGCGTGTGTGCCGCCGCGGAAGCGCTCGGGGAAACCGGCCTCCAACCCCTGACGTTCCGGCCCAAGGAAGGTCTGGCGCTCATGAACGGTACCTCGGTCATGACGGCGTTGGCTTGTCTCGCTTGGGAGCGGGCCGAATATCTGACGCGCCTGGCAAGCCGTATCACCGCCATGGCGAGCCTCGCCATGGACGGCAACCGGGAGCATTTCGCGCCGGGCCTGTTCGCCGCCAAACCCCATGCGGGCCAGCAGCAGGTGGCGGCATGGATTTACGCCGACCTGAGCGTGGGCCGCGGGGAACGGAACAACGGCGTGCAGGACCGCTATTCCATCCGCTGCGCACCCCAGGTGATCGGAGTACTGGCCGACGCGCTCGGCTGGATGCGGCGCGATATCGAGACCGAACTCAACAGTGCCAACGACAATCCCATCATTGATCCGGACAGCGGCGCCGTCTATCACGGCGGACATTTCTACGGCGGACACATCGCTTTCGTGGCCGACTGTCTGAAAACCGCCGTCGCCAACATCGCCGACCTGCTGGACCGGCAACTGGCGCTGCTGGTGGACAGCCGCTTCAGCAACGGCCTGCCGCGCAATCTTTCCGGTGCCCGCGGTGCACGCGCCCAGCTCAACCACGGTTTCAAGGCGGTACAGATCGCGGTCTCCGCCTGGACCGCGGAGGCGCTCAAACTCACCATGCCGGCGAGCGTGTTCTCGCGTTCCACCGAATGCCACAACCAGGACAAGGTGAGCATGGGCACCATCGCCGCCCGCGACGCCATCCGGGTGCTGGAACTCACCGAGCAGGTGGCGGCCGCTTGTCTGGCCGCGGTTTGCCAGGCGCTGGAAATCCGCCGGCGTCTGCTGTCGCCGTCCGCCGGCCAGCCCGGGGAATCCATCCGTGCCACGCAGCAGCAGGTGCTGGCGCTGTGTCCGTTCGTGGAGGAGGACCGGCCGCTGGAAAACGAGTTGCGCAGCCTGTGTACGGCCATTCAGCAGCGCCGCTGGCCGCTGTATGGGAAGGAAACGTCATGATGAAAAAAGCGCTGCTGTGCGCCGAGGTGGAGATGGAAGTCCCGTTTCAGGACGTGGACGTCATGCAGGTGGTCTGGCACGGAAATTATTTCCGCTATTTCGAGGCGGCCCGCAGCCAGCTCCTGCGCAGGATTGATTACGATTATGCCGAGATGCGCGCCTCGAATTATCTGTGGCCCATCATCGAGACCCGGGTGCGTTTCGTGCAGGCAGTGCATTATCGCCAGCAAATTGTGGTGAGCGCCATGCTCATGGAATGGGAGAACCGCCTCAGAATTGATTACCGCATCCGCGATGCGCACACCGGCGCGCGGCTTACCACCTGCTACACCATCCAGTGCGCCGTGGACGCCCAAACGCACGCATTGCAACTGGTCAGCCCGCCGCCGCTCCTGGAACGTCTCAAGGCATATCTATGAGTCGCAGGAAATCCGCAGCGGCCTTATGTGCCGTAACCCTGTTGCTTGTCGCCGCTTTCCCGGCCGCCACCGGCGCCGCCGATCTGTCCAAGGCGCCGGAATCCTTCCGTGCGCGCTTCATCGAAACCCGCACCCTGCCCGGCTTCGATCAGCCGCTGGTTTCCCGCGGCAACGTGACTTTCAGCCGTACCCGCGGCGTCGTCTGGGAAGTGACCGCGCCCTATCATTATGTTTTCAGGCTGAGTGCCAGCGGCGCCGAAGAACAGATGCCCGACGGCTCGGTACGGCATCTGGATGCGGAACACGCACCCTGGCTTGCCGTGGTGCGGCATATCTTCAGCGGCGCCCTGGCGGGCAACATTTCGGAGCTGAGACGCTATTTTCACGTGCGGGTGACGGCGCTCCGGGCCGGCCGCCGCATCGAACTCACTCCCAAATCCGGTCCCATGGCCAAGGCCATAAACCATATCCGCGTCACCGAGGCGGGTACGCCCCGGTCCCTGCGCATTGATGAAGCATCCGGCGGCCGCATCGTCATCCGTTTCCTGGAAGCAAAAACCGCCGCGGAGATGCCGTGAGTGCACCGGCCACGACGCTCATCAAACCGCTGATCTGGATTGCTGCGCTGACACTGCTGTGCGTGTGCGCCGCCCTGCGACTGGATCCGCGGCAACCGGTGGATACCAATCTTCTGGATCTGTTGCCGGCGACGCAGCAATCACCGCTGCTGGACGCGGCCACGGAGCGCACCCAGGGCGCGTTCTTGCGGGAATTGCTGCTGGTGGTAAGCGCCGCGGATTACTCGCAGGCGCGGCGCGGCGCAAAGGCCGCGCAAACCGCGTTCGCCGCGGCGGGCCTGCCGCTCGCGGATGCGGCACGGAGTGTCCAGGCATTGATCGGCCTGTATCGCCGGCATCGTTACGCTTTGCTGACCGCTGCGGACCGGCAGCAGCTCGACAGAAACCCCGCCGGCGCCTTCACCAATGACGTGGCCGGCGAGTTTGCCAATCCGGCCGGCATGATGGGCGTATTTGGCGGCGATCCCGGCGGTTATCTCGGTCGCTTTCTCATGGGTCTGCCGCAGCCTTATGCAAACTTCACGCCTGACGGTGCGTTCATGTCGGCGCGGCGCAACGGAAAAAATTATTTCCTGTTGCGCGCCACGCTGCCGGAAGCGGCCCTGGGGGAGCGGGGTGCGGCACATGCGGCGCGCGCGGTGGCGGCAGCGCACGCCGCAGTAATGACACAATGTCCCGCATGCCGGGTGCGAGCCACCGGCGCGGCACTGTTCGCGGCTGCGGCCCAGAACGAAGCCCGGCAGGAAGTGTTATGGCTCACCGCGGCCTCCATGCTGTTCATCGTGCTGCTGATCCTGCTGGTGTTCCGCAGTCTGCGGCCACTGATCCTGGGGGTACTGTCCGTCGGCGCGGGCGTGCTGGCGGGCGCCGCCGCGGTGCTGATCGGTTTCGGTTCGGTGCACATCCTGACGCTGGTATGCGGCACCACGCTGCTGGGGATCGCCATTGATTATGCCTTCCTGTATTTCGCCGAACACTGGTTCGGCGGCGGTGCGGCGCAATACACGCTCCACTCGGTTCTGCCGGGTCTGACCATGGGGCTCATCACCGGCGTCATTGCCTTCGCTTTCCTGCCGCTGGCCGGGTTTCCGGCGCTCACGCAGATCGCCGTATTTTCCGTGGCCGGGCTGATGATGTCGTACGCCACGGTGGTGTTGCTGTTTCCGTCGGCACTGCGCAAACGCCCCGCCGTCCGGTTTGCGAAACTATTGCAATTCCCGCAGCGGCTGCTGGTACTGGCTTGCCGGCGCACCCGCTGGCGCTATCTGGTGCCGCTGATCCTGCTCTTGTTATCCGTTCCGGGATGGTTCCAGTTGCACGCCAGCGACGCTGTGCGCGAATTGCAGAATTTTCCCAAGCCCCTGCTCAACGCCGACCGGGACGTTCGCACGCTGCTGGGACAGACATCGCCGCCGGGTTTCTTTCTGATTGAAGGCGGAAATCTCCAGCAGGCTTTGCAGCGGGAAGAGACCTTGTTCAATGTCACGGCTGTCGCAGTTCCCGGTGCGGTGGCATTGGGACTGTCGCGCTTCCTGCCTTCCGCATCGCGGCAGCGGGCGAACCTGGAGACCTGGGCGAGGGTTTATCGTGGTCCCGCGGCGCTCAAACGGGCGTTCGCACACATCGGTCTGCCTCCCGCATACGTGAATACCATGGAAGCCGGCTGGAAACACAATGCGCACACGCCGCTGACGCCGCGGGCTCTTTTGGCGGCGGAACCGGACCTGGGCCAGTTCGTGGTACGGGCGCGTAACCGCTGGGCGCTGATCGCCACCCTGCTCTCGTCACCCGCTACCGTGCCACAATTGCAAAACGCCGCAGCGCAGGTGCCCGGCGTGCGTTTCGTGGCGCCGTTGCAGCGCCTCACCGATACCTTCCGGCAGATCCGCCGGCGCGCCACCTGGCTGGTGGCGGCGGGGTATGTGCTGATTTCGCTGCTGCTCATCGGGCGTTACGGACGGCGCGACACCCTGCGCATGCTGTATCCGCCGCTCCTGTCCCTGGCGGTGACGCTCGGGGCGCTCGGCTGGTTGCGGGTACCGGTGAATATTTTCGTGATCGTCGGTCTGATCCTGGTACTGGGGGTGGGCCGGGATTACACCGTGTTTCTGCGGGAAGGCGCCCGCTCGCAGGCCACCGCTCTGGGGGTGACACTGGCGGCGCTGGCCACTCTGTGCTCATTCGGCATGCTGACCTTCAGCGCGATTCCCGCGCTGCATGCCTTTGGTCTCGCCACGCTGATCGGCATCCTGGCGAGCTATCTGAGTGCGCCCCTTTCCATTGCGCCGCACACGGAGGAGGCGACATGAACAGGCAGGCCGGGTCTGCCGCTTTGGCATTGAGCGTACTGTTCACAGCCGGCTGTGCCAGCATGCTTCCGGCGGCCGGCTGCATGGCTTTCGTCCGCGGTGGACAGCTCTGTCTGCTGCCGCCGGCGCAATTGCCGCCGCTGGACGGTGCCCACATGGTCACCATTGATCATGACGGCACGCAGCAGACGTTCATCGGCCAACTGCATATTGATGCACGTGTCATCCGTCTGGCAGGCAGCAGCCTGCTCGGCCCCGGCCTGTTCAGCGTCAGCTACAACGGCCGCACTCTGCAAAGCGAGCCGGCCCACGGACCACAGCGTGCTGACCTGCTCATCATCATGCTGGAGCTGGTGATGGCCCGGCAACGGGCACTGCAACCGGCATTACGCGGCATGCGACTGACACAAACCACGGCTGCGGACGGCACGCGGGTGCGTGAACTCTTCGCGGGGGGGCGTCGGGTAGCGCATATCGAAATCAGCACCGGGCCGCTGAGGCAGGCCACCATCCGCTTCGATATTCCGCCGGCGCATCTGTCTGTATTGATGCAACCGCTGGCGGCACGGCCCTGATGCGCACCTATTTGCACGCACTCGGCATCATCAATGCACTGGGCAGTGGCGCACAGACGGTGCGCACCGGGCTGCACACCGCCAGCCTTTCACGCCTGGTGGTGCGTGACGACCTGGTGCCGGGGCGGGAGGTGCGGGTGGCCGCGGTAAATGAGACATTGCCGGACATCCTGCCGGCGCTTACGGCGGCGTACGCCAGCCGCAACAATCGCCTGCTGCAGGCGTGCGTGCATCAGATACGTCCGCAGATTGACGCGGTCATCAACCGCTTCGGTCCCGGACGCGTCGGCATCGTACTGGGCACCAGCACCTCGGGCATTCTGGAAGGCGAACAGGCGGTCAGGCGGCGCCGCGAGCAGGGTGAATTCCCGCACGAGTTCGATTACCGGCAGCAGGAAATCAGCAGCCCTTCGGAATATCTCCGGCGTGCGCTCGGCATCACCGGCCCGGCCTGGACCGTATCCACCGCCTGCACCTCCAGTGCCAAGGCCTTCGCCTCCGCACGCCGGCTGCTGCGCATGAACGCATGCGACGCGGTAATCGCGGGCGGCGCCGATTCCCTGTGCCGGCTCACGCTCAACGGCTTTACGGCACTGGAGTCGGTGGCACGGCAGGTCTGTAATCCCTTCAGCCGCAACCGCGACGGCATCATGCTCGGCGAAGGTGCGGCGGTGCTGGTATTGTCGCGGCAACCGGGGCCGGTGTGCCTGCTGGGCGTGGGAGAATCCTCCGACGCCTATCACATCTCGGGGCCGGACCCGGAAGGCCGGGGCGCGGAAATCGCCATGCGCGCGGCGCTCACGGACGCGGGTATGACTGCCGGCGAGGTGGATTACCTCAATCTCCACGGCACCGGTACCCCGCAGAACGACCTGATGGAAAGCCACGCGGTGGCGCGCGTATTCGGCACGGATTTGCCCTGCAGTTCCACCAAACCGCTGGTGGGGCACATGCTGGGCGCGGCAGGCGCCACCGAGCTGGCTTTTTGCTGGCTGCTGCTCACGGAACACGGTGCGCACACGCGCCTGCCGCCCCATGTATGGGACGGCGAACGGGATCCGGCGCTTGCTCCCTTAAGCCTGTGCGCGCAGGATGACCCGTCGCGCGACTGCCATATCATGGCCAGCAACTCGTTCGCCTTCGGCGGCAGCAATACCACATTGATAATAGGGGCTTGAAGCATGGCGGAAGCATTGCCGGCAGTCGCGGAATTGCTACCCCTCGCCGGTAGCGCAATTCTGCTGGATGAATTGCGGGCGGAAACCGCCCACGGCGTGATTGCCGCGGCCCGCATCGGCCGCAGCCACCTGTTCTTTTCCGTTGAACAGCGGGGTGTGCCCAGTTGGGTGGGCATTGAACTCATGGCCCAGACCATTGGCCTGCATGCCGGTCTGGTGGCACGCCGGGAAAACCGGCCGCCGCAGGTGGGGTACCTCCTGGGCACACGGCGCTATGCGCCCGAGACGTCATGGTTCCCGGAGGGCGCATCGCTCGAGATCCGCGTCGAGCGGCTCTATCTGGATGACTCCGGACTGGGGGCTTACGATTGCACCATCGTCAGTGACGACGCGTTGCTGGCGCATGCCACCATCACCGTGTTTCAAACTGCAGCCGAGGTGGGCCCGTGAGTACCGCGAAACGGGTACTGGTGACCGGCGCGAGCCGGGGCATCGGCAAGGCCATTGCCGTGAAGCTGGCGCAAGACGGTTTTGCCGTCACGGTGCATGGTTACCGCAGCCCGGAAAAGGCCGAAGCCGTGGTCGCGCAGATACGCGCCGCGGGCGCCGCCGCCGCCACACTCGCTTTCGATATCGCGGATCGCGCACAAGCGGGTGCCGCGCTGGCACAGGATGTGGCCGCCCACGGCGCGTATTGGGGTGTGGTGTGCAACGCCGGCATCGCCGCCGACCATGCCTTTCCCGCCATGCCCGCCGAAGACTGGGAGCGTGTGATTCACACCAATCTGGGCGGTTTCTACAATGTGCTGCAGCCGCTCGTCATGCCCATGGTGCGCCTGCATCAGGGCGGCCGCATTGTCACGCTGGCGTCCGTGTCGGGCCTCATGGGTAACCGCGGCCAGGTGAATTACAGCGCCTCCAAGGCCGGCATCATCGGCGCCAGCAAGGCCCTGGCGGTGGAACTGGCGAGCCGCCAGATCACCGTGAACTGCGTGGCGCCGGGCCTGATCGAGACCGACATGAGCGGCGGCTTGCCGCTGGAAGACCTGCTCAAACAGATTCCCATGGGCCGCGTGGGTCAACCCGAGGAAGTGGCGGCACTGGTGGGCTTCCTGTTTTCCGACGGCGCCGCCTACATCACCCGCCAGGTGTTTTCCGTGAACGGAGGCATGGTGTGATGCGGCGCGTGGTGGTGACCGGCATGGGCGGTTTGACTGCACTCGGTCATGACTGGCCATGCATCGGCGAAAATTTGCGCGCGCGCCGTTCCGGGGTGCGGCACATGCAGGAATGGGAGCGCTACGCGGATCTCAATACACGGCTGGCCGCTCCCGTGGCGGCGTTTGAACTTCCGCCCCACTATAACCGCAAAACCATGCGCAGCATGGGACCGGTGGCACTCATGTCCACCCGCGCGACGGAGCTCGCGCTGCAAGACGCGGGTCTGCTCCGGCATCCGGTGCTCACTTCCGGTCAGACCGGTATCGCGCATGGCGCCTGCTCCGGCAGCACGGAAGCGGTGGTGGCCTTCGGCCGCATGGCCATCACCGGCAACCTGCGCGGCATCACCTCCAGCACCTATGTGCAGATGATGAGTCACACCGGTGCGGTGAACATCAGTCTGTTCTTCGGCATTACCGGGCGCATCATCCCGACCAGCAGCGCCTGCACTTCCGGCAGCCAGGCCATCGGTTTTGCCTACGAGACCATCAAATACGGACGGCAGACGGTGATGATCGCGGGCGGTGCCGAGGAGTTGAGCGTCGGACCGTCCGCCGTGTTTGATACCCTGTTTGCCACCAGTACCCGCAATCACGCGCCTCACACCACACCGCGGCCCTTCGACCGCGACCGCGACGGGCTGGTGGTGGGCGAGGGCGCCGCCACGCTGATTCTCGAGGACCTGGAGCACGCCCGGCGGCGCGGCGCGCGCATCTACGCGGAAGTGCTGGGCTTCGGCAGCAATACCGATGGCTCTCATATCACCCAGCCCCGGGTCGAGACCATGGCCATGGCCCTGCAACTGGCGCTTGAGGATGCCGGATTGGCGCCCGCCGACATCGGCTACGTCAACGCCCACGGCACCGGCACGGACCGCGGCGATATCGCCGAATCCGTCGCCACCCAGAACATCCTCGGCAAGCGCGTGCCCATCAGCTCGCTCAAGAGTTATTTCGGCCACACGCTGGGGGCCTGCGGCTCCCTGGAAGCCTGGCTCAGTATCGAGATGATGCGGGACAACTGGTTTGCGCCCACCATCAACCTGGACAACCTGGATCCCGCCTGCGCCGAACTGGATTACCTCACCGGCGACGGCCGCCGCTTTGAGGCGGAGCACATCATGAGCAACAACTTCGCCTTCGGCGGCATCAATACCAGCCTCATCTTTCGCCGCTGGGACGGCGCCGGCGCCTGACCGCGTCACATATATTCGTAAAGTGCACCGGCGCTTTTGACAAAGCGGTCAAATGGCAGGCGGAAGCGCCGTTCGTAAAATAATGTGCCATGGTGAGGCGGCTGCGTGTAATCGCGGTCCTCCGGCACCCGCCGGTAGGCTTGATGCCCGCGTAACAGCAGTTGCACGATTGAGCCCGGCAACAGAGCGAGAAACGTCGCGCGCTGGGTTTTATAACTGCGTGCCAGGGCAAGTGCGTGGAACGCGTGCATGCGGTTCAGGGAGGTCGCCAATATATCCCGGTTGCCGTTTATGAATTGCATGACAGCGGCTGATCCCGGCCGCTTGCGCGCGGCGTTATAGGCCGGGAATTCGTACAGTTGTTGCCGCAAATTCCGTGCGCGCGCGAATGCCACACCAATCATGTGGCTCGCATCATGGTCCGGATGACCGCCTTCCCACGCCATCACGTAGATGCGATCAATGGGCGTGGTATCCATGAGAGCACACAGGCTCCGGTAGCCATCCACTATCCGTTCGGGAAGCCGGCAATCAAAGATATTTTTCTCATAGCCGGTCAGGAATATGTCCGCGGGATTGACCCCCAGCCCGGTCAATACCCTGGTACTTTCTGCGATACGCGTTTTTGAGTCGGCACCGTATATGCTGCCATGGGTAAGATAAACGACCAAAACACGGTTACCCGACCGCAGTTCCTCACGGATACGCAGCGAGCAAAAGTATTCATCGTCATTATGCGCGAGTAACAGCAAAACGTTCACGCCACGTCGTCCCCAATCTTGAATTTGCATCCATCGCGAAAACCGGTCCGGCAAATAACGGGTTGCCTGCATCATCGGGCGAATGGGCTAATATAGCATCCATCTTGTACGCAAACGCCGGAACCATCCGGCGGTGAAACGGAATGATGCGGAAAAAACAATTGGCGCTGTATGCAGCGTTGCTGGTGACATTAGTTGCGCCAGTGCCGGCACTGGCGCGTCACCCGTATCGCTTCGTCCCTTCCGAGTCCTGTATTCGGCCGCATCCGCCCCAAGCCAGTGTCACGCTTGCCCATGCTCGGGCTACCGTGAGCTTCTCGCCGGACGGACGCGGTGAGGCACTGATCCTGAAGGCGGTCAGCGCGGCACGGCATACGATTCTGGTGCAGGCCTACAGTTTCAGCGACCGGCGCATCCTGGCCGCGCTGGGAGAAGCCAGGTCGCGAGGCGTGGACGTGCGGGTGATTCTCGACAAGACGGATACCGAGAGTTACGAACATCGCAAACCGGTGGCGGCGATCCTTTCCGCGGAGGGCATCCCGGTGTGGATCGACAATGCGGTACGCATCGCGCATAACAAGGTAATGATTATTGACGGCACCGACCTCATCACCGGTTCCTACAATTTCACCTACGCGGCTGCCTACCACAACGCCGAGAACCTGCTTTACATCCGTAACGCCGCCGCACTGGTGCATGCCTATATTGCCAACTGGAATTGGCGGCTGAGTTGCGCGCAAGCCTACGCCGGCCGACCGGTGAGGTGAGGGTCGGGCCTGTCGCCGCGGGCAGATTTCCCCGCCTGTACTAAGCTGTTCCCAGGGAATTGAGAACGGCCTGACGGTACGGGAGGAACGGCGCATGGCTGTGCCGCCGTGTGTTTTCCAGCATCGTCCGCTCTTGTGCGGCGGCTTCGCTCCGGGCCCATGGCCCCGGGCCGCATCGGTTGCGGTCGGTGATGTGCTGCCGGTCCGCCGGGTGATGGGCCTGCGAAGGTAAATGGACGCCGTGACCTTCGCCACCGTGCTGACGCTGCTCGATAACGGTCGGGCGGAGATTGTGGGGGTGGGGGCGTTCTGGGGGCAGGCGGGACGGGTGCGATTGCCGGGCGTGACTGCAGCGGTGCTGACTGTGCCTGTGACCCTGCACCTGGAGGGGGAATTGGACAGCATCGTGTACGCGCAACTGCTCGCGGGGCCGGGGCTCAGGCAAGCGCGACGCCGTGCCGACCTGGCTGTTGCCTGGAGTCGGGGCCGCGCACGCGAACGGCGCGCATGGGCGGGCGTCAACAGCTTTGCCATCCCGGATCTGGCGCTGTACTGGCAGGGCGGGACCCGCGAAAAAGAGGCCGCGCAACTCGCGGTGGAGTTCGCCGGTGTGCTGGCGGAGGAATTTCCCGATCCGGTGGCGGAACTGCTGCGGTATTTCAGCACCGACTTGGACACGCTCGTCACGCAACTGACGGAGGCGGACTACCACCAGGCGGGCACCACGCTGCCCTCGGGTACGGGAAAGCACGGGCGGCGGCACTGCTGACCGCTCGCCCCGACTGTTTCCCGCGTTGTGAACCGATGGCGCGGCGCGCGTATCAACTGGCGCACATCTGCGCCAGGGTGTAGGCAGCCACATAAATGGATTGCGGCACACCGTTGATCTCGAAAGCCCGGTATTTGAATCCCGTCTTGTCCTTGTTCAGCACGAACTGGAACACGGCGGTGGCCGACTTGCCCTGATAGGTGACAATGCCGCTGACGTTCACGAAGTCCGTGCCGCCGGAGCCGGCCGCGGCCTGCCAGCGCGGTGACGCGAAAAATCCGTTCACTTCCTGTGCCACGGTTTTGCCCGCACAGTTGTCCAGATGCGCGTTCTTTACCAGGCGGATGTCGCCCGCATCCGGTATCCAGCGTGGATCAGCCCTGAGCATTACCGCGTTGTTTTGCGGCTGTGCCGCGAGTTGCGCCGGCACTTTGCCGTAGCCGGTGACGGTAATGACGCCGGCGAGAGTGGCGCCGCCCAGAAACAGCGCTTCCACGATGAGCGCGGCGATGAGCCAGTTGCCGAGTTTGAAACGATGCCGGCCGTGGAGATAGGCGGGATAACCCACGGGCCACAACAGGGCCACGAATCCAAGCCAGCGGAACATGGGTTTGAGCGGGCTGCCGCTGCTCCACGCGGCCGGTGACTGGAAGACTTCGCCGGCGGCGAAACCCGCGGTGATGAGCGCCGTGAGCGCCAGCAGCCACACGAACCCGCTGACGGAATGAGCGGCAAACGCCGTGAGCAAAAGCCCCACGATCGCAATCAGCGGTATGGCCAGCAGAAACACCCCGTAATCCGCCCCCGGCATGTCCGAGGATAGCAATTTGCGCGGCGTGGATGGATTCAGGGCAGCAGCGCAATGCACACAGCGCGCCGCCTCGGGGGTTTGCTTTCCACAGGCGGGACAGAGCTTGGTCTTGCCGTTATGCGTCATTACCGGTGCCGCCTGTAGTGATGGTGTATGAGTTTCTTTTTCCTTTTGAGCAGCGCGCGCGGATGCCGCTGGATACGGCGCACTGATCCCGGCGCGCGTAGCGCATTCCCGGACCGCCTCCGCTTTTGCGCAAACGCGTACGGCGGGCGCCTGCGCGGCTGTACTCGCGGACGATGCGGATAGGAGCGCCGCAGCGCGCGCTCGCGGGCAATGTGCTGCCAACGCCGCCGCCGGCGCAGTTGGACGCGGCGGAAATTGCGTACGTCGCGGGCGCGATAGCGCGATGGCAGACGCATATGCCGCAAGGCACGCGGTGCGTGCCGCAGGCGCCTGAACCGGGCGGTACGGCTGGCGAGGTAGCCAAAATGGCCTGCGGTGGCGATGCGTTCACCCGCCTGGTTCCTGATCGCAATGGCGCCCGTGCCCACGCCGGTGTACAGGCCTTTCTCGCCCCGCGGGCAATGGCTGGCGCAGTAGCGTACCTCGTAACCGGTGCCGCGGATGCCGATGGTGGCCACCGGCGTTTCCACCGCGTAATCCTGATGATCCACATGGCCGATAAAACCGCTGATAGCGCGGAAACCACCCTTGATAAGGCGGAAGAAGGCGCTTTCATGTTCTGCCCGCGGCGGTGCTGCGGAAGCGGAGGGCGGGGCGGGCGCCGGTTGCATGGCTGCGGGTGGTTGCGCGGGCGAGGCCGACCGTGCCGATGGCGCCGCCTGGGCGTAGCTCGCCGGTTCCACCGGCGGTGCCAGGGCGAAACCGTGGGCGGCGGGGTCGAAGTGGTAAGCCTGAATCTGGAAATCGGTGTCCGGGCGCAGCAGCATGCGGCCGCCGTCTTCGAAGTCCAGGTCCGCATAGCCGTCGTCGCCGGTGATGAGGGTATCGCCGGAGTAAATCGGATCGCCATCCTGCAACGCGCGCGTAGCGCCGTCGGCGGCGGTGTCCGTCACCGGACCTACGGCCAGCACCGCACTGCCGGCCCGTTCCGGCGCGGCGGCGCTGCGGGTCGCTGCAGCGGTACGGATCATGTCCTGTCCCCGGGCGGCGCCCATCAGGACCGCGCCGGTCAGAGCGAGCGCTGTCGCGGCAAGGTGCATCGGACGTTTGCGCATGGCCTGCCTCCCGTCACGCCGCCCGTAAGCGGCTCCCGCTTCTAGTTTCATGAGCACGCATAAGCAAAGCCGGATGGAAATGTTCCCATCCGGCCTTTGATAACGCATGCCGAGCGGCGGCGCTGACGCGCCTCACCCGCCGTCACTTCAACTGATCCACCGCTTTCATGGCCGGTACGGACAGAAATGTGTCCGGATTCTGCGGATCGTTGCTCACCGGCAGTGTGCCGCACAGGAGCTGCGAGAGCGTGGTCTTGCCGTCGATACCCGGCTGGGGGCCGCCGCCGACGTCGTATTTCAGCACCCGGCCGCGGGCATTCCATTCCTTGGGCAGGTCGCGGGCATTAGGGCGCACTTCCACGGTCACCTCGATCCACTTGCTCCAGCCCCAGGTTTCGGTGTGATAGTTGTAGGGGTTGCCGCCGTTCGAGGCGATGATGGCATGCCAGTTCTCCAGGTCATAGGAGTACTGGTTGAGGCCGGTACAGGCAGCAACCAGTTGTTTCACCGCCCCTCTGACTACGGCGGTATTGTCCGGTGGCGTGCCGGGTTGCAGGGTGACGGTATTCTCCGGAGCCTTGGAACAGGCGGTAACCAGCAGGGCGGCAAAGCACGCGATCAGCAGTTTTTTCATGGTGTAACGTTTCCCCGGGCAGATGCTGGTGAAAGTATAGCTCAGGAAAGCCGGCCCGCAGCCGTTCGCGTAGCCACCGGGGTTACCTCTGCCGTCCGCGCCGGTGATGATTCACGAACCAGATCAGCAGCAGCACCAGCACAACCACAAGCGCGACGATGAAATACAGACTGGCCTCGTCAAAATATTGCTCATACATGCGCAAATGCCGGCCCAGGCGGAAGGTGCCCAGGCCCCACAGGCTTACCCATAGCAGCGCACCGCTGGCATTGAACAGCAGGAAACGCCGGAACGGCATTTCGGCGGTGCCGGACACGATGCCGTTCACCTGCCGCAGCACCTCGAAGAAGCGCGCGAAGGTCACGAACCAGCCGCCGTAGCGGGCGAATTTCTCCTGCATGCGCCGCACTTCCTGCGCGCCGACGCCCACATATCTGCCGACCCGCAGGATCAGCCGGTGGCCGCCCTTGAGACCGATCCAGTAGCCGAGGCTGTCACCGCTGACGGCGGCAAAAAACGCCGTAACCAGCACCAGCGTGATGTCGAGCTTGCCATGCACCGCCAGCACCGCGGAGGCGATGAGCAGCGTCTGCCCCGGCGCGGGTATACCGAAGCTCTCGATGAAAATGACAAGAAACAGCAGCGGGTAACCGTAATGCGCGAGATACGGTTCGAGGGATTGCAGGGAGTCGTGCCAGAAGCGCATTCAGGATCGCGGGTTTTCCGGGGGAGTGGGTGCATGGTAGCAGATGCGGTACCCCTCCATCCGCAGGCGCTCTGGGTCTGGAATCAGTTCACTTTGTCCGATACCGGCGGTTCGATGATGCGCGCCTGGCTCGTGATCAGCTGTTCGCAGGCGTCCGCATTCAGTGGTTCGCTCAACAGGAAACCCTGGATCAATTCGCAGTTTTGCGTTTGCAGCCATTTGAGTTGCGCCTCGTTTTCCACGCCCTCCGCCACCACGCGGATGCCGAGCGAATTGGCGAGCTGTATGGTGGCGCGCGCCACCGCCGCATCCTCGCGGCTGATAGCCACGTCGCGCACAAAACTCTGGTCCAGCTTCAATACATCAATGGGAAAACGCTTGAGATAGCCCAGCGAGGAATTGCCGGTGCCGAAATCATCCAGCGCCAGACGGATACCCATGCCGCGCAGTTTGCGCAACTCCTCCAGATTGCTGTTCTCATTGGCCAGCGCCACACTCTCGGTGATTTCCAGCAGCAGCGCCTGCGCCGGCAGACCGCTTTCGCCGAGGATGCGCCCCACGGTGCTGGCCAGGTTCGCCACGGTGAACTGGCGTGCCGACAGATTCACCGCCATATGGAATTCGGCGCCGTAGATGCCGCGCCAGTGCACCGCCTGTCGGCAGGCCTCGCGTAGCACCCATTCGCCGATGGGGATGATGAGACCGGTTTCCTCGGCCAGCGGGATGAATTCCGTAGGCGGCACCAGGCCGAACACGCGGCTGTGCCAGCGCAGCAGCGCTTCCAGGCCCATGAGCCGGCCGTTCAGCAGATCGAACAGCGGCTGGTAATGCAGTACCAGTTCGCCCCGGGTCAACGCCTTGCGCAATTCCACCTCATGCTTCAACCGCCGCAGCGCCGCCTCGTGCATATCCGGAGTGAAAAACTGGTAGCTGTTGCGGCCGAGATGTTTGGCGCGATACAGCGCCGTGTCGGCATTGGCGAGCAGGCTTTTGGCATCGGGGCTGTCCGCCGCCAGCAGCGTGATGCCCAGGCTGCAGGTGACGCGCAATTCCATCTCGTTGAGCAGCAAGGGGCGCGCGATGGTACCCAGGATGCGTTCGGCCAATACGCCCATGTCCTCGCGTTGCGTCGCGTGCTCCACCAGCACGATGAATTCATCACCGGACAGGCGTGCCACCGTGTCACGATCGGCAATGCAGCGTTTGAGTCGCTGCGCCACGCGCTTCAGCACCTCATCACCGATCTGGTGACCCAGTGAATCATTGATATGCTTGAAACGGTCCAGGTCCATGAACAGCACCGCCAGTTGCGCATCGCCGCGGCGCGCGCGGGTGATGGCGTTGGCCAGCTTCTGCTCGAACAAGGTACGGTTAGGCAGGCCGGTGAGGGAGTCGTAGTTGGCAAGCTGCACCAACTGTTCTTCGGCGCGTTTGCGGTCGCTCATCTCGGTGCGTAATTCATCGGCGATATCTGCATAGGCAAAGCGGGTATCGAGTTGCTCCACCAGACGTTTGTGCATGCCGATGGACATGCGCACCAGCAGCGCCACCATGACGCACAGCAGCACCGCGGCGGTCAGATGGATTTCCTGGAATTCAAGCGCCAGCCGCACGATCAGCGGCAACGCCGCCACGCACAGGAAGGTGAAATAGCCCTTTAGGCAGGGTGCGAGCGCGGGCATGGCCACCGCGCAAGCCGCCATGATGACGATACCGAGGAACATCTGGTGGGCCACGTCGCCGGGCGGAAACAGCAGCGCGCCCGCAAGTCCCCAGCCGGCGGCGACGAGCGTATTGCCTATCAGGAAACGCCGTTCCCACAGGGGGGCATGGATACTCTCGATGAGACGGTGACGGAAACGCCGATTCAGCAGACCGCGGCCGATCTCCACCGTCATCATGTAGAGCAGCCACCCCACCAGGGTGAGGTGGTCAAGGGGGGTACGCCAGAACAACCCCACCAGCAGCACCGCGACAATGAGCCCTGCGAGATGAGTACCGCGGGTGTTATGGAACAGAAGATTGGTAAGTTCCGCCTTGACCTGCAGGCTGACATTACGGCTGGGTACCAGCGCATCCGCCAGGGTGGCAATTGCCATCAAGCCTCCCGGTCTTCCTTCAAGCCCAGCCTCCCACGGGCTGGCAGGCTACTTATGTCGAGTAGAGCCGCGCGCAAGTGTGCAGAGTCGGCGCCTGTCTGTCCAGTGGGGGTAAAACAGGTGAAATACGGGGTCAACGGTGCGATTATGCCGACCACGGGACTTGTAGCCAGAATATGTAAAGGTTCATGATCAACAACTTCCGGGATCGCGGGCAGGGAGGTTAGTTTTGGGGGCCAACCATCCGATCAGCGCGAATCTGTTGACGTACTTTGGTCTCGTCAGCCAGTTGGTCGCCACCATTCTGCTGGTCGTGCTGTTTGTACTGCTGCGCCGACATGCCGGCCGGCGGCCGTATTTCCGGGCCTGGAGCAACGCCTGGATCGCATTCGCGGTCGCGCTCGCCGCGCTGGTACTGCGCTTCAATGTGCTGCCCGGCATTTTCGCGCCTGCCACCGGGGCCGGCGGGTGGGCCCGGGTCTGCTATTTCCTCTATCAGTTCGGCAAGTTCGCCTTCCTGCTGCTGCTGCTGCGCGGCACACTGCTGTATTTGCGCGGCATGACACGCCAGTCCCTGGTCCTGGTGATGGGGATGTGGGCCGTCGCGGCTGCCATCGCCGCGGGCTCCGTGGCATATTCATCCACCCTGCAAGCCGTCCTGTTCTGGCAGGGTTTGTGCAATGTGGTGGTGTATGCGTTTTGTGCGGTGGCCATGCTGACGCTGCCGGTGCCGCGCCGCAGTCTGGGCACGCGCACCACCGGCACGGTTCTCGCCGCTACCCTGGTACTGTGGCTGGTTTACCTGATCGCGCTGCTGGATGCGGTGATGCCGGGTGTGCGCCTCAACCCGGGTCTGCGCGTCCTGCTGTCCGGCCCCAACCGTTATCTCGATCTCATTTTCTCCATGCTGCTGGCTTTCGGCATGGTGCTGGTGCTGTTCGAGGATACGCGCCGCGAGATTGACACGGCACACCAGGAATTGCGCGTCGCCCACGAACAACTGTTGCGCGAGTCTTATCTCGACGCCCTCACCGGCGCATACAACCGGCGCGCCTTCACCGAAGGCAGCGGTCTCGAGGACGCCAGGGGCAGTTTCGGCGCGCTGGTGGTGTTCGACATGGATAACCTCAAGAACGTAAACGACGTGTACGGTCACAAACACGGCGACGCGCTGCTCAAGCACTTCGCCTCGGTATTGCGTGCAAGTTTGCGACCCTCCGACAAACTCTATCGCCTGGGCGGGGATGAATTCCTGGTGGTCATGCCGCGCGCCATGGCCAGAATCGCGGGTCCGCGCATGCGCGAGATCGTCGCCACCGCGCCGTCCCTCCGGGAAGCGGATACCGGTGCGCTCATCAAATTGCGGGCCAGCATCGGCGCCGCGGATTTTGCCAGCGTGGAGGATATCGAGATTGCGCTCCATGAAGCGGACCGTTCCATGTATGCCAACAAGCGTGCCGGCAGGAATTAGCCTGCATGCAGCCGCCAAGGGGAGCGAACCCGGGTTGAGCGCCGCGCTGTTGCAACGGCGCAATCCGGCTCGCTCCCGTGCCTGAACCTCCGCAGCAACATTTGTCGCCGGGCCGGGCTGGCCGGAAGTCGCTGTATTCTGTTACAGTCCCGCGGCATTCGATTTGGGAATGCATGCCCGGGGTTGGCTGCAATACCCGATCCAAATAAGGGATACTCGCATGAAATACTTCCTCGCTTTGGCCGCCGCCGCAAGCCTGTGGCTGTGCCTGCCCACCGTCTGCCGGGCAGGGAATTTCCAGGTGCAACCGGGATGGTGGAAAATCATTGTGACGATCAACATGCCGGGCATGCCGTTGCACATCCCGCCCCAGACCGTGCGCAAGTGCATCACACCCGAGCAAGCCGCGCATGGCTTGCAGCAAATGATGCATCCGCAGGCGAACCCCGGCGAACGACAGGTATGCAAACTCACTTCCGTCACCACCCATGGACAGCAGGTGCGGTACCGGGGCAGCTGCAGCATGCCGCAGGGGAATACGAGCTTTCACGGCTACATGCACTACGACAGCCCGGATCAATTTCACGGGCAGGTCAGCACCGCGACTAACATGGCAGGCCGTGTGCTGCAGATGCGCGAGGGGTTGCAGGGCCGGCGTGTGGCCGCGGTCTGCCCGCGTTGAGGGTGCGCGCACGTCCCGGTGCAATACGCAGGCGGTCCCCGGCTGCGTAGCGCCGGAGCGCGCCGGATTTTTCTTTTGGCCGGCGCGAGCTATGCTGCTTCTTGCAGGTAAAATATGAATGTTAAGCACCGTTCCCGAAGCGGAACGGTGCGGGGCGCAGCGCCCGCAAATCCGCTGCGGGAGACATTGTGAAGCCAACGGATATTTCCAACCCCGACTACTTTCATCGGGTGGTGGATTGCCAATGGGCCTGCCCGGCGCACACCGACGTTCCCCAATACATCCGCCTCATCGCCCAGGGCCGCTTCGCCGACGCCTACCTGCTCAACCGGGAATCCAATGTATTCCCCGGCATCCTCGGGCGGGTCTGCGACCGCCCCTGCGAGCCCGCCTGCCGCCGCGGCCGCGTGGATGAGAAGCCGGTGGCCATCTGCCGGCTGAAACGCGTGGCCGCCGATTTGAAAGGCAACATCGCCGCGCGCCTGCCGGGAATCCCCAAGCAGAAGAACGGCAAACGCATCGCCTGCATCGGCGCCGGCTGCGCCTCACTCACC
The DNA here is from genome assembly GCA_021792635.1 of Natronospirales bacterium. GTDB lineage: Bacteria > Pseudomonadota > Gammaproteobacteria > Natronospirales > REEB76 > REEB76. Next base: position 308,325 of record JAJYUH010000001.1, read on the forward strand.
GTTGCCAACGATCTCCTGCCGCTGGGCTACGAAGTGGTGATGTTCGAGAAACAGCGCGAGCCCGGCGGCCTGATGCGCACCAACATCCCCGCCTTCCGCCTGCCGGCGGAGGTGCTGGGTGAAGAGATCCGCGTGATCGTGGACATGGGCGTGGAGCTGCGCCTGAATGAATCCGTCGCCAGCATGCGGCAACTGCTCAGCCGGGGATTCGACGCGGTATTCGTGGGCAGCGGCGCGCCGCGCGGCAAAAATCTGGAAATCCCCGGCCGCTACGACGATGCCGCGCACGTGCACATCGGCATTGATTGGTTGGAGTCCGTCGCTTTCGGCCACATCAACGCCGTCGGCCGGCAAGTACTCATCATCGGCGCCGGCAACACCGCCATGGATTGCTGCCGCACCGCGCTCAGGATCGGCGCCCGGGATGTGAAGGTCATGGCGCGCAAGCCGCTCACCCAGCTCAAGGCCTCCGACTGGGAACTGGAGGATGCCATGGAGGAGAGCGTGGAGATCATCCAGTGCCACGCGCCCACGGAGTTCGTATTGGAGCACGGCCGCGTCTGCGGCATGCGGTTCGAGGTGCTGGAGTACTACCAGGAAAACGGCAAGCAGAAATCCAGGAAGCTCGGCGACCGGTTTCTGCCCGCCGACGACATCGTGCTGGCCATCGGCCAGGAGAACGCCTTCCCCTGGATAGAGCGCGACATCGGCATCGAGTTCGATCAGTGGGACGTGCCGGTGGTGGACCGCAAGACCATGCAGAGCACGCGTGCCGGCATTTTCTTCGGCGGTGACGCCGCCTTCGGGCCGGAGAACATCATCTGGGCGGTGGAGCACGGCCACCAGGCGGCCATCTCCATCCACAAATACTGCCATGGCGAGGATATCGGCGTGCGCCCGCCGTTTGCCGTGAATCTCACCAGTACCAAGATGGGCATCCACGAATGGAGCTACAGCAACAGCTTCGATACCTCGGTGCGGCGGCTGGTGCCGCACGTGAGCCTCCAGGAGCGCTTCAAGAAAATCAACATCGAGGTGGAGTTGGGCTTTACCGACGAGCAGACCCGCGTGGAGGTGGAGCGCTGCCTCAACTGCGACATCCAGACAGTGTTCTTCGCGTCCAAGTGCATCGAATGCGATGCCTGTATCGACGTGTGTCCCACCGCCTGCCTCACCATCACCCACAACGGTGAAGAGGACGACCTGCGCGCCCGCCTCAAGGCGCCGGCGGACAACCGCAAGCAGCCGCTGTTCGTCTCGGAGCCCCTGAAGCAGACCGGTCGGGTGATGGTGAAGGACGAGGACCAGTGCGTGCACTGCGGCCTGTGCGCGGAGCGCTGTCCCACCGCCGCCTGGGATATGCAGAAGTCCTCCGTGAAAATTCCCTACGCCGGCGACGAGCTGGCCGGCACGGCGCAACCGCCCCAGCGCCGCCGCGCGTGAGCCCCATGAACGCGCGCATCAACGACTTTGTCATCAAGATCGCCAACGTCAACGGCACCGGTTCGGCGAGCGCCAACGGCCTGCTGATGAAGGCCATCTTCCGCATGGGCATCCCGGTGGTGGGCAAGAACTTTTTCCCCTCCAACATCCAGGGCCTGCCCACCTGGTTCGAGATCCGCGTGAGCCGCGAAGGCTATCTCGCCCGCTCCGGCCGCGTGGACATCATGGTGGCGATGAATGCCCAGACCTATGCGCGCGATCTGGCGGACGTGAGCCCCGGCGGCTATCTGCTCTACGATTCCACCTGGCCGCGGGACAAACAGCTCACGCGCGACGACATCACCCTCATCGGCATCCCCCTGGCGCAGATGGTGAACCAGCAGTTCGAGAACATCCGCGCGCGCATCCTCATGAAGAATGTGTGTTACCTGGGAGCGCTGGCGGCGCTCCTCGATCTCGACATGCGGGTGCTGGAGGAGCTGCTCAAGGAAACCTTCGCCGACAAGCAGAAGCTCATCGCCGGCAACCTCAAGGCCATCGAGCTCGGCTACCAGTATGCGAAACAGCACTGTGACTGTCCGCTGCCGCTCAGGCTCGAGCCCATGCACGCCACCGCCGGCCACATCATGGTGGACGGCAATACCCTGGCGGCGCTCGGCTGTGTATATGCCGGCGCCACCGTCGGCGCCTGGTATCCCATCACGCCGTCCACCTCGCTCATGGACGCCTTCAAGGAGTTCTGCGAGCGTTACCGCGTGGACCCCGAGACCGGCAAGCAGCGTTACTGCATCGTGCAGGCGGAGGATGAGCTGGCCGCCATCGGCATGGTGCTGGGCGCCGGCTGGAACGGCGCGCGCGCCTTCACGCCCACCAGCGGTCCCGGCCTTTCGCTCATGAATGAATTCATCGGTTTCGCCTACTACGCGGAAATCCCGGCGGTGATTTTTGACGTGCAGCGCGTGGGTCCCTCCACCGGCATGCCCACGCGCACCCAGCAGGCGGACCTGCTGTTCGCAGCCTATGCCTCCCACGGCGACACCCGTCATGTGCTGCTGTTCCCGGCGGATCCGGCCGAGTGCTTCCACATGGCGGTGGCGGCCTTCGATCTGGCCGAGCGCCTGCAGACGCCGGTGATGGTGCTCTCCGACCTGGACATCGGCATGAACGACTGGATGGTGCCGAAGCTGCGCTGGGATGAAGGCTACGTGCCGGACCGCGGCAAGGTGTATTCACGGGAACAATTGCAGGACATGCAGGTGTTCCACCGTTACACGGACAGCGACGGCGACGGCATCGCCTATCGCAGCCTGCCCGGCGTGCATCCCGGGGGCGCGTATTTCACGCGCGGTTCCGGCCACGATCGCCGCGGCGCCTACACCGAGGACGCGGACGAATACCAGGACGTGCTGGACCGCCTGCGGCGCAAGCACGACACCGCGAAAGCACTGGTGCCGGCACCGGTGGTACGCAGCAAGAAGGGCGTGAAGACCGGCATCGTCTCCATCGGCAGTTGCGACGCCGCCGTGCGCGAGGCGCTCGACATCCTCGCCCGGGGAGGCACCGAGGTGAACTATCTCAGGGTGCGCGGCTTCCCCTTCAACCGCGAGGTGGAGGAATTTATCGAGCGGCACGAACACCTCTTCGTGGTGGAGCAGAATCGCGATGCCCAGTTGAAAGCATTATTGCTGCTGGAGACCAAGGTGGAGCGGCGCAAACTCACTTCCATTCTGCACTACGGCGGCATGCCCATGGATTCACGCTGTATCGTCAGCGGTATCAATGAGGCGCTCGCCAAAGGAGCCGCGGCATGAGCTTCATGCAGAAACCCAGGGTCAGCCATTCCCAGTTGCCGCGCAACGAGCTCGGCCTCACCACCCGCGACTACGAAGGCAGCATGTCCACGCTGTGCGCCGGCTGCGGCCACGATTCCATCACCGCGGCGCTCATCCAGGCTTTCTGGGAGCTGAACATCGAACCGTACAAGGTCGCCAAGATGAGCGGCATCGGCTGCTCGTCCAAGACACCCGCGTATTTCCTGGCGGAAGCCCACGGCATCAACGCCGTACATGGGCGCATGCCGTCCATCGCCACCGGCGCCAATGCCGCCGACCGCAACCTGTATTACCTCGGCGTGTCCGGCGACGGCGACTCGCTGTCCATCGGCTTCGGCCAGTTCGCCCACGCCCTGCGCCGCAACATCAACATGCTCTACATCATCGAGAACAACGGCGTCTATGGCCTCACCAAGGGCCAGTTCTCGGCTTCCGCGGACGTGGGCAGCAAGGCCAAGAAGGGCGAGGTGAACCAGCAGCCGCCCATTGACCCGGTGATCGCCGCGCTCACGCTCGGCGGCAGTTTCGTGGCGCGCAGTTTCTCCGGCGACAAGGGCCAGCTGGTGCCGCTCATCAAGGCCGGCATCATGCACAACGGTTTTGCGCTTCTGGACGTGCTTTCGCCCTGCGTGACCTTCAACGATCACGAGGACTCCACCAAGAGCTACGCCCATACCCGCCAGTTCTACCACCCGGCGGTACATGCCGACTTCGTGCCGCAGAAAAAACCCATCCGCGCCGCCTATGACGACGGCGAGTCCATGCCGGTGGAACTGCACGACGGCAGCACCGTGGTGCTGCGCAAGGTGTCGAAGGATTACAATCCCACCAACCGCGCCCGGGCCTACAGTTACCTGCACGAACACCAGAAGCGCGGCGAGATCGTCACCGGCCTCCTGTATATAGATGAAGATCAGCGCGAGATGCACGACATCAGCAACACCGTGAGCGCGGCGCTGCGTGACCTGCCATATGCGGAACTCTGTCCCGGCAGCGCCGCCCTGGAGGAAATCCAGAATCTCTATCGTTGACGGAAACGGATTTCCGCGCCGACGGTCAAGAGAAAGCGACTACCCAAGCCTCCCCTTCTCATCCGGCAATAAGCGTTCAATCACTGCTGTTTCGGTAGGCGCATGGGTGATGCGCTGGATCAACTTCAGAGCCTTGTGCGCAGCGGGCGACAGGCGCCGCGTTTTACGTGCATCGCCCCGTTGCTTGAGTGCGCGGACTGATACATTGACTCGTTCGGTGGCGGTCATGCCGGGCTTGAATTTCCGTCTGCGCGGCATCGCCCTGCTCGCTCTGCAGCACGTTGCCGGCATGCCGATTCACGATCCGCGGAGTTTCTGGCAGTATCTGAAGAAGACCTGAGTTGATAAAATCCCGCGCGCATGCCGCTGCGATTCGCGGCCAATGGCACCCACTCATCCTGCAGCCGAATCCGGTCATCCCATGAAAACCGATTCCATGACCGGCGCCGAACGCCGCGCCGCCCTCTCGCTTGCGGGCATTTTCTCCCTGCGCATGCTGGGGCTGTTCATGATCTACCCGGTGTTCGCGCTGTACGCGCGCACTCTGCCGGACGCCACGCCCTTCACCATCGGACTGGCGCTGGGCATCTACGGCCTCACCCAGGCGATCCTGCAGATTCCATTCGGCTTCCTCTCCGACCGCTTCGGACGCAAGCGCATCATCGCCATGGGACTGGTGCTGTTTGCCGCGGGCAGCATGCTGGCGGCGCTTTCCCATTCGATTGACGGCATCATCGCCGGGCGGCTGCTGCAGGGCGCGGGGGCGGTGGGTTCGGCGATCCTGGCGCTGGCGGCGGATCTGACGCGCGAGCGGCACCGCACCAAGGCCATGGCCATCATCGGCATGACCATCGGCTTGGCCTTCGCGTTCGCATTGGTGGCGGGTCCGGTGCTCAATTCCCTCATCGGCGTGTCCGGCATCTTCTGGCTCACGGCGGCACTGGCACTCGCCGGCATCGGCGTACTCTTCGGCCTCGTGCCCCGTCCGGTGCGCAGCCCGCCGCAGGAAGATGCCGAGGCGGTGCCGGCGCTGTTTCGCCGCGTGCTCAGCGACCGCGAACTGCTGCGCCTGGATTTCGGTATCTTCGTGCAGCATGCCATCCTTACGGCGAGTTTCCTGAGCGTGCCCCTGGTGCTGCGTGCCGCGGGGGTACAGAGCCATGATCAGTGGTTCGTTTATCTGCCGGTGCTGGCGCTCTCGGTGCTGTTCATGGTGCCGTGCATCATCATCGCCGAGCGCGGCGGACGCCTGAAACCGGTGTTTCTGGGCGGTGTGGCCGCGCTTGCCGCGGCGGAACTGCTGCTGTTTGCCGGCCACGCCCACCTGCCGGTGGTGCTGCTGGCGCTCACGCTGTTTTTCACCGGCTTCAATCTGCTGGAATCCATGCTGCCTTCGATCATCTCGCGGGTGGCGCCGCCCCACGCCAAAGGCACGGCCCTGGGCGTATATTCCTCCGCGCAGTTCTTCGGCATCTTCGTCGGCGGCGCGCTGGGGGGCGCAGTGCAGGGGTGGCTGGGGTTTGCCGGCGCGTTTGGCTTTTCGGCGCTGCTCGCAGCGCTCTGGTTGCTGGTAGCGGTTGCCATGCATTCCCCCCTTCCGCGCACCAGTCACTGAGCGTTGCCGCAGCGGCGGTCTTCGGGATGGCGATGCTTGCTGCGGGGACTCAGGCACCGTAACCGGGGCGACCGCTGCCGCCAATGCATAATCAGCCGGATTTTCCGGATATTTTTATTCGAGTATCCGGATTATCGTGTGTTTTTGCCGGGTTGCGGACGTTTCCAATATAGACTAGACTAATTAAACTTAGTTTGTATGGGATATGCCATGCACACGGTTAATATGCACGAAGCGAAAACTCAGCTTTCAAAGCTGGTGGACAAGGCCGTCAAGGGCGAGCCGTTCATTATCGCCAAGGCAGGTAAGCCTTTGGTGAGGGTCACCGCGCTGGAAACCGCCGTGCGCGCCCAACGGCTCGGGTTCCTGACTGGAGAAATTGAGGTGCCTGATGACTTCGATCAGATGGGTGCCCAGCCAATTCAAGAGCTGTTCGAGGGCAAACCGTGAAGCTGTTGCTGGATACGCACGTCCTGTTGTGGGCGGTCGGACAGCCCGAAAAACTGTCATCAGGGGCACGCAAACTGATCGAGAGTCGGCGCAATGAGCTGTTTTTCAGCGTCGCCAATCTGTGGGAAGTGGCGATCAAACACGATTTGAGACGGAAGGATTTCCGCGTGGACCCGAGATTATTGCGCCGTGGATTGCTGGACAATGGCTATGGGGAGCTACCCATTACCAGCGAGCACGCCGTGGCGGTAGATGGTTTGCCGCCCATCCACAAGGATCCATTTGATCGTCTATTGGTGGCGCAGGCAATGGTTGAAGGCATCACCCTGCTCACTGTTGATCGGCAAGTTGCAAAGTACCCCGGCCCGATTCGCCAAGTGTGAGCGTTACAGAACTTCCCATATCCCGGATGAACTGAAACAACACGATAATCCGGATACCTTTATTCAAAAACCGGTCATACAGCATGCCGGCAATCCGTGCGGAGGCGCGGACGAAACCGCCGGCTTCCCGGCGGCACGCTCAGAGGTTCACGCTTGAAACGGCATGGCATCAGGGTGTTTCGGGCGGCGACTGCGGCTGCGGTTCTTGGCATCGCGTGCGGCGTGCTGCCGGTGCCGGGGTGCACGACCCTTAATCCCGGCAGTGGTCCCGCAGTGTACCGGCGCAGCGCGGGCTTGGCGCGCGCAATCTCCGGCGAGCCCCTCTGGGTTTTCGATGCCGGGTGGCACACGGGATTGGTGCTGTCGCGAGCCGAGATGGGGCCATCGCTTGCCGCGCTGTTGCGACGCTCGCCCCGGGCGCGCTACTTCGTATGGGGTTGGGGTAACCGCCGGTACTACATGGCCGCCCGGCCGACGAGTGCCATGGGACTGGCCGCACTTTTTCCCTCCCGCAGCGTGGTATTGGTCCAGGCCTGTCGTCACAAACCGCCGCTGTGCTTCTCCCAGGGAGTACGCCTGCGCGCCATGACTGTTTCCCGCGGCGGCATAGTCCGTCTGGACGACTACCTGGTGCACTCTTTGCAGAACGGCGCACACGCAGACCTGCAGCCCGTTGCACCCGGTCCGTATCCCCACAGCGAATTCTTTGCCTCCGGGCTGTCCTATGACGCGTTTCACACCTGCAACACCTGGACCGCCGAGGCCCTCCGGGCAGCCGGTCTCCCGGTTTCCTCCGGCGGGGTCGTTTTTGCCGGTCAAGTGTGGCGCCAGCTATAGACGAAATTTCCGGGATACAGCGCCGTGCTCTGCGGAGGCCCCTGCCCCCGGGAAAAACCTGGCATTTCCCGCCGGTAGGGGTGATCCCCAGTGACCCCGGCGGCATGTGCCCTTACAATGACCAACTCCCACCGGGGACCGGGCGGGATCCACCCTGAACACAGAGGACCGGCACATGGCACGCGGCGTCAACAAAGTCATTCTCATCGGTAACCTGGGCGCGGACCCGGAAGTGCGTTACATGCCGAGCGGCGGCGCGGTTGCCAACATCCGCATCGCCACCAGCGAATCCTGGAAGGACAAGGAAAGCGGCGAGCAGAAAGAGCGCACCGAATGGCACCGCATCACCTTCTACGGCCGACTGGCGGAAATCGCCGGCGAATACCTGAAGAAGGGCTCGCAGGTCTATATAGAAGGCCGGCTGCGCACCCGCACCTACGAGAAGGAGGGCCAGACCCACTATTCCACCGAGATCATCGCCGACAACATGCAGATGCTGGGCTCGCGTGCCGGTGCCGGCGGGGTGGACCGCGTCAGCGCGGCGGACGACCCCAGGAAGTCCCCGCCGGGGGAAAGCCGCGGCGAACCCGAAACGGTCGCCGCTCCGGCCTCCAATCCGGCCAAGACAGGCGGCGATTTCAACGACGACGATATACCGTTCTAGGGCATACCCCCGTCATTTTTGTAAACAAACCCAGGTAGGCGTATGTCCTGCCTGGGTTTTTGCTTGTTAACACTCCGGGCGCCATCGAGCAGGGTTCCCGGCAAGTGGATACCTGAATTATTTTGACAACAACTGGGGAGACACCGGCGGTCGGTTTGGGTGAAAACAGCAACCGTGGGGTTCTCGCCGCCCTCATCCCATGAAGCGTTGTCCTCTCAATACCTCCGTAAGACGTTCCTTATGCAGTATTCCCCGGACCCCCACTCCGCCCAACAGTGGGTTTGGGTAGCGTCCCGACACAGGAACGTGCGCTCGGCATGCCCCCAGTCCCGCTGCCGCTGGACGATATAAACCGGCCCGGAAGCGGGGATGCGTGCGTTGCTGCCGAGCAGAAACACGAAGGTCCACTGGCACCACGTGCGCTGCTCCCCAGCACCTTGCGGGCATTATTCGTGCGAAGGAGTGCGTGGAGTGATGGTGCCAGAGGGTTTGGCTTTCTAATACCCAAATTGGGGTATATAATCCCCAAAATGGGTATTAAGAATCAACCAATGACTGTCGCTGCGCAAACCCGTTCCGGGATTGCAGACGCCCTGTTTACCAAGGTGCAACAGCGAGTACTGGCTATCGTATATGGGAACTCCGGTAGGTCTTTTTATGCGAACGAGATTATTGCCCTCGCAGGTTCCGGTACGGGTGCGGTCCAGAGGGAATTGGGCCGTCTTGAGGCGGCAGGTCTCGTTATTCTTACGCGCATCGGTAACCAGAAGCACTACCAGGCTAATGCGTTGGCACCGGTGTTTGTGGAATTGCGCGGCCTAGTCCTGAAAACTTGCGGTCTGGTGGATATTTTACGCGCAGCACTGGCACCGCTAGCCGGTCAAATCATCACCGCATTCGTTTATGGCTCGGTCGCTAAGGGCGAGGATACAGCGAAAAGTGACATCGATCTGATGGTGCTAAGCCATACGCTGTCGTACGCTGACTTATATGCTGTTCTGGAAGGGGCGACGAATCAGCTAGGGCGGACTGCCAACCCGACCTTGTATAAGCCCCAGGAACTCGAAAAACGTGTTAAAGAGGGCAACGCCTTCATCCAGCGAGTCCTGGCACAACCGAAACTTTGGTTGATGGGAGACGAACATGAGCTCGCCGTTTGAAAACCTAAGTGGACCCGGCAAACCCCTGCGCAAAGAGGCCGCTGATGCAAAAGAATTCCAAGGGCTAAAGCGTTCCGGTCTCGCGCGCTTACCCGATGCGGCGAATCCCGCCAATTCACTGGAAAGCCGATTTGATCTTGCCTACAACGCGGCGCATGCATTGTGTTTGGCGGCGTTACGTTGGCATGGCTATCGGCCTGAGCATCGGTATATTGTTTTTCAAGTGCTTCCCCATACGCTTGGGTTGGGGCCGGAGGTGTGGCGCGTCCTGGATAAATGCCACAACATCCGCAATCAGGGAGAGTATGAGGGCGACCTGAATGTGGACGATCAACTTGTCACAGACCTGATCGGCGCCTGCCGTGCAGTAGCAACTAAGGTGAATGCTCTTAAACCTCCAGGGTGAAGCATTTCGTTCGATGGCAACGAAGAGACCAGCAATGAAACACGGGAAAGCCAAGATCACTTTGGACGAACTGCTTGACCAAAGTATTCCCAATAGGCGCCACGATCGGGTTGACGTAGGCTCGGTAAACCCGGGCGCTTGAGAGAAAATTTGAGCGGCTTTTGGTCGCGCCGCATAGACGACACCCATCGCCTGGTCTAATAGGGTCGAGGGCGATGCGGTCGCCGTCATCGCCTGCCGTTACCACTATGACTAGGTTGAGCATTCCCGCCCGGGCCGGCGGCGTTCACCGAAACCTTCATACCGCACCGCAAGCTACTGCTCGGCGGCGACGGCCTGTCGGTGGAGGAATTCCTCGCCCAGCCCGTCGGGCACTGGCAGCGGCCAAGAGTGCTTTGCCGGCTCCGCCGGGGGCTTGACCGGGTGCGTGAAAGCGGGCCTACGGGTCCAAAGTCTGTTTTTCATGAACCCGGTCCCGTAAAATCCGTTCCGGCGCCGGGGCCGGATCTCCAGGGGCTTCAAACGGCAAGTCCAAGCCCGTCACGCGCCCGCAATATCCGGCGCGGTTAAGTGAGGTAAGGCTGAGGCCTCCCCGGCGTGTCGGAAACGGCGGGGCCTGTTGCCCCGCCGGGTTCGTGTGCACTGGGCTGGCGATGCACGTTACCCTGCCTAACTGACTGGGAATGAAATGTATGAACGAAACTCGCTGTGCTTTGCATTGCCGTCCCAGCCGCAACTTCCGTGTGACGGCCCGGCTCCCGGACCATTTCAAGTCAAGGATTATTTTCCAATGAATACAGAATCCCAGCCCCCCAAGAAAACCGATCTGCAGAATCCAAACCCCTCCCCGATGGCCCCACAGGCCGGCATGCCCCAGCCGCCCTGGATGCCTGGCTACGTGCCAGCCGACGAAATTGATCTCGTGGACCTGGGCGTCGCCCTGTGGCGCCGGCGATGGTTGGTGGGTGGAGTGTTTCTGGTGCTGATGCTGTTGGTTCTGGCGGCGGCGCTACTCAAGAAACCCACTTATGATTACACCACCACGCTGCAGCTTGGCAGTTCCATATCCCAGACATCCGGCAATGTGGTTCCGCTGATGTCCGCTCAAAGTGTCTCCGAGACCATGCGGGATACCTATATCCCCAGCGCCCGGTATCAGTACGCCATCCAGAATCACTTGGGTAAGTCCGTGGTGGGAGTACCCAAGATAACCGCGACTGGCGATGTGAATGGCAGCGACGTAGTGCTCAGTTGCAGGGCCAGGGAATCAATGGGGGCGGCGTGCATGGCGGTGGAGAAACTCGTCGCTGATGCGTTCATCCGGGATAACTCACGCTTTATCACCGCTGGGAAAAATCAGCTGGCTTCGCTACAGTCTCAAGCCAAAGTTTTGCAGGTGCAGCTGGACAAGTTGCAGACCTCCGCGGCGCTCTACCAGCAGCAGCAGACCGCCCTGAAGCGGCAGATTGCACGTATGGAGCAGGCCGGCCTCCAGGCCGCCAAGGGGGCAATCAGCGGTTCTGCTGCTTTGTCCAATCTGGTTCTCAATACCGAGGTGCAACGCGCCATGGATAGCCTCAGCAAGGTTCGTCAAAAACTGGATGTCGAAACCCCTCAACAGATAGCGCAAGTCTCACAACAGATAGATGACAACCGGCATGCCCAGCAATTGCAGGAGCAAACCCTCGGTCAAGGTTACGGCCGTATACTGAACGCGGGCTTGCGTTCGCTTGGGCCCGTAGGCCTCGGCCGCGCCGCCATCCTCGCCATCGGCATCGTGCTGAGCATCTTTCTGGCGCTCCTGGCCGCGCTGTTCATGGGCTACGTGGAGCAGGTGCGCATGCGCCTGGCCACCGCGAAAAACACCCGAGGGAAGTCATGACATCCAGACCATAAGACGACCGGATCCCGGACCGTGCTACAGTTCGGAACGACCCTGGAAGTGTCAGACGTGGGACGCCGGAACCGTACCGGCCGTCACGAGCGACGCGACGCTATCGGACCCGATATCAAAATTTCGAGGAAGCAAGTTCACCTAAAGGATTTTTTGTGATGGATACAGAATCCCAGCCTCCCAAGAAAACCGATCTGCAGAATCCAAGCCCCTCCCCGATGGTTCCACAAGCCGGCATGTCCCAGCCGCCCTGGATGCCGGGCTACCCACCGAACGAGGAAATTGATCTCGTGGATCTCGGCGTCATGCTCTGGCGCCGGCGCCGGCTGATGGTATGGGTGGCCGGAGTGCTGATTGCATTGGCCTTGCTGCTCGCGATTTTCAAGAAGCCGACGTACGACTATACCGTCAGCATCCAGTTGGGTTCCGTGTTGGCCCAGGATGGTACTTTGGCGCCGCTCATGTCGCCGCAGTCCGCCGCCGGGACATTGCAGAACACCTATATCCCCAATGCCATCTACCAGTACGAAGTGCAGCAGCACGTCAGCCTGCGTACGCTGAAGATCAACGTGGGCTCGCACAGCGACAGCACCACCGTCACGCTCACCTGCAAGGTCCCCGGCAAGCTGAGCGCGGCGTGCATGGCGGTGGAAAAGGCCGCGGCCGGAAATTTCGTCAGGGACAATGCCCGGGCCATGGCCGCCGTCCGTGCCAGCCTAAAAGCGCAGGTGGATGCCGCCAAACTAAATCTGGTGGCCCTGCAGGACCCCACGGTGTTCGGTGTGCAGAAACTCGCGGCGGAAAAGGCTATCGCAGATGCCCGAAACGCCCTCGCCAACCTGCAGGCCAGTACCACGGTGCTCAAGGTCCGCCAGAGCAAACTCCATGCCTCCGTGAGTCTCTACCGGAAAGAGACCGCGCAGTTGCAGGCCCACATTACTGACGTGCGCAAGGCTGCCATGGGTGCCGCCCAGGGGACGACCAGTCCCACCGAAGCCATGGCCAATCTGATCCTCAGCACCGAAGAGCAGCGCAGCGTGGACCTCTACAACACGATCCAGCACAAGCTCGCGGTCACGCTCCCGGAGCAGTCGGCCACCGTGGACAAGGACTTGGCTGACAACGCCCGTGCCCAGACCTTGCAGAAACAGGTGATCGCGCAGAATCAGTTAGCGCTGCAGAAGCTGCTCTTCGACCACGGCCAGCAGATCCAGAACCAGCAGATCCGCATCGGCAAGCTGCAGTCCCAGCTCAGTAACATCCAGGACAACCGCGTGCTGGGAGATCCGCTGCGCTCGCTCGTGCCAGTGGGCCTCGGCCGCGCCGCCATCCTCGCCATCGGCATCGTGCTGAGCGTCTTTATCGCTTTAATCGCCGCGCTGTTTGCCGGATATGTAGAGCAGGTACGCGCGCGCCTGGCTGCCGCGAAAAACACCTGAGGTGGAAAACGGTCCGGGAGACGACTTCACGGGAGACTCCGCAGCAGGCGATAATCACCCGGCGGGACATCAGGCAATAATACGGGGAAACTGCCCGGCTTCAGCAGGCGCCGCTGATACAAGCCGGCCCTCCGGGCCGCTTTCCTGCGCTAAAACGGAATATCACGTGGCCGAGCGAATACCAACCTATCTGGCTCAACTGGAAGCGGAGAGCATCCACATCCTCCGCGAGGTGGCCGCGGAATTTGACAATCCCGTGATGCTGTACTCCATCGGCAAGGATTCCTCGGTGATGCTGCACCTGGCCCTGAAGGCCTTTTATCCGGCCAAGCCGCCGTTCCCGCTGCTGCACGTGGATACCACCTGGAAATTCCGCGACATGATCCGTTTCCGGGACGAGACCGCCAAACGGCTGAACCTCAAGCTGATCGTGCACATCAACGAAGAGGGGGTCCGCGCCGGCATCAACCCCTTCGACCACGGCAGCAAGAAGCACACCGACGTGATGAAGACCGAGGCACTCAAGCAGGCGCTGACCCGATACCGGTTTGACGCCGCTTTCGGCGGTGCGCGCCGCGATGAGGAGAAATCCCGCGCCAAGGAGCGCGTGTATTCGTTCCGCGATGCCAATCACCGCTGGGACCCCAGGAACCAGCGTCCGGAATTGTGGCACCTGTACAACGGACGCATCAACAAGGGCGAAAGCATCCGCGTGTTCCCGCTCTCAAACTGGACCGAGCTGGATGTGTGGCAATACATTCACCAGGAAAATATTCCGGTGGTGCCGCTGTATTTCGCCAAACAGCGCCCGGTGGTGGAACGCGACGGGGCGCTCATCATGGTGGACGACGCACGCATGCGTCTCCATCCCGGTGAAGTCCCGCGCATGGAAATGGTGCGCTTCCGCACGCTGGGGTGCTACCCGCTGACCGGCGCCGTGCGCTCCCATGCCGCGACACTGCCGGAAGTGATTCAGGAAATGCTGCTGACGCGCACCTCCGAACGCCAGGGCCGCATCATTGACCATGACCAGGCCGGGTCCATGGAAGAAAAGAAGCGTGAAGGGTATTTCTGACATGGCAGATCAGCAGCCACTTGTCCGCAGTGACATCGAAGCCTTCCTGGAACGGGACCGGCGCAAGGAACTGTTGCGCTTCATCACCTGCGGCAGCGTGGACGACGGCAAGAGCACGCTCATGGGCAGGTTGCTGCATGACACCGACATGATTTTCGAGGACCAGTTGGCGGCACTGCAATCGGACAGCCGCAAGCATGGAACCACGGGCGACGATATGGATCTGGCCCTGCTCATGGATGGCTTGCAGTCCGAGCGGGAGCAGGGCATCACCATAGATGTCGCCTACCGCTATTTTTCCACGGAAAAGCGCAAATTCATCATCGCGGACACGCCGGGCCATGAACAGTACACCCGCAACATGGCCACCGGCGCTTCCACCGCCGATCTGGCGGTGATTCTGGTGGATGCGCGCAAGGGCGTGCTCACCCAGACCCGGCGGCACAGTTTTATCGTCTCCCTGCTGGGCATCCGCCACGCCATCCTCGCCGTCAATAAGATGGATACGGTGGAGTACGCGCGCAAGGTATTCGAGGAAATCTGCGCCGATTACCGGGCGCTGGCCGCCTCGCTCGGCCTTCCGGACATCCGCTTCGTGCCGGTTTCCGCGCTCAAGGGCGACAACGTCGTGCATCACGGCGCGGCCATGCCCTGGTATCAGGGTGAGACCCTGCTCGAGATGCTGGAAACCGTCGAGATTGCAGAGGACATCAATTTCCGGGACCTGCGGTTGCCGGTGCAATACGTGAACCGGCCGAACCAGGACTTCCGCGGTTTCTGCGGCACCCTCGCCGCCGGTATACTGCGCAAGGGGGACAGCGTCATGGCGCTGCCGTCGCGCAAGTCCAGCCGGGTAAGCGCCATCGTTACCCATGACGGCGAACTGGAGACGGCGTTCGCCTCCATGGCGGTGACGGTTACGCTGGCGGACGAAATTGACATCAGCCGCGGCGACATCCTGGTGCACGGCGAGCGGGCGCCGCACGTGGGCACCAGTCTGGACGCGTGGCTCATCTGGATGGCGGAGGCGCCGATGCTGCCGGGCAAGCAATACCTGTTCAAACTGGCCGCGAAAACCGCCGCCGGCGTGATCCAGAAGATTCATCACAGCGTGGACATCAACACGCTGGAGCAGCACCCCGCCGCGGAACTGGCGCTGAACCAGATCGCCCAATGCCGGGTGGTCCTGAGCGAACCGGTGGCGTTTGATCCGTATGCCCTCTCGCGCGTCACCGGCGGTTTCATCGTCATTGACCGCCTCACGAACGCCACCGTCGGCGCCGGCATGGTGACGCGCACCCTCACCTTGCCCCGGGAGGACCGTGTGCAGAATGTGGTATGGCACGAGCACAAGGTCAACCAGACCCTGCGCGCCAATCAAAAGGGCCAGCATCCCTGCGTACTCTGGCTGACCGGTCTTTCCGGCTCCGGCAAATCCACCATTGCCAACGCGCTGGAACAGCGGCTATTCCTGGAAGGCTACCATTCCTATCTGCTGGACGGCGACAATGTGCGCCATGGGCTCAACAAGGATCTGGGTTTCAGCGACGCGGCCCGCGTGGAAAATATCCGCCGCATCGGTGAGGTGGCAAGACTGTTCACGGATGCCGGACTGATCGTGATTACCGCGTTCATTTCGCCCTTTCGTGCCGACCGGCGCCTGGTGCGGGAACTCATCCCCGAGGGCGAATTCATCGAGGTGTTTCTGGATACGCCGATTGAGGTTTGTGAGCAACGCGACCCCAAAGGTTTGTACCGCAAGGCGCGCGCCGGGCAGATCCGCAATTTCACCGGTATTGATGCGCCCTATGAACCGCCGCAAGCCGCCGAGCTGGTGCTGCACACCGCGGAAGACGATGTGGCAGAATGCGTGGATCAGGTCATAGCGTACATGCGGCGCAACAGCATGCTGAAACACACCTGAATCCCGCTGGGCGCGGCGATGACTGCCAAGGACGGCGGAAATGCAGATTTTGCAGGAGCAAAAATCTGCCTTCGCCGCGATGGTGTAAGATTCACAATTTCGGTAGGAGCGGCGACATTCGCCGTGATGAACGCCATCCGGCGGAAACACGGGGAGAATTCGCGACCCTCAGTTGCGGGCGCAGGATACCAGCGGAAATGGCAAACTCTGACGACAATCAGCAGGAACGCTTGCTCAGGCGGTTGCGTGACCGCGAGGCCGTCATCGGCATCGTGGGTCTGGGTTACGTGGGCTTGCCGCTGATGCTGCGTTTCATCGAGAAAGGCTACCAGGTTATCGGCTTCGACATTGACCCGGACAAGGTGAAGGCTCTCGGAGAGGGGCGCAGCTATATCAAGCACATCGCCGCCGGAAAAATCGCCGCCGCCATCAAGGCGGGTTTCCTTCCCACCACAGACTTCGCGCGCGCTCGCGACGCGGATGCGCTCATCATCTGTGTTCCCACGCCGCTCAATAAGTATCGGGAGCCGGATCTCTCATTCGTCACTGGCACCATGGATGAGCTGGTGCCGTATCTGCATGCGGGGCAAGTCGTTTCACTCGAAAGTACCACCTATCCGGGCACTACGGATGAGGAACTCAAGCCGCGCATCGAGAGCCGCGGATTTGTGGTCGGCAAGGATGTGTTCCTGGTGTTCTCGCCCGAACGCGAAGACCCGGGCAATGTGGATTTCACCACCGGCGCCATACCTAAGATATGCGGCGGCGTGACGCCGGCATGCCGTGAGGCCGGCGTTGCCCTGTACGCCCAGGTCATTGACAAGGTGGTGCCCGTGAGTTCGACCCGCGTCGCGGAGATGACCAAGCTGCTGGAAAATATCCATCGTGCCGTCAATATCGGTCTCGTGAATGAAATGAAAATCGCCGCCGACCGCATGGGCATTGATATCCGCGAAGTGATTGACGCCGCCGCCACCAAACCCTTCGGTTTCGTGCCGTACTATCCCGGTCCCGGGTTGGGCGGTCATTGCATTCCGATCGATCCGTTTTATCTCACCTGGAAGGCGCGCGAGTATGGAGTGCATACGCGCTTCATCGAACTGGCCGGCGAAGTCAACAGTGCCATGCCGGAATGGGTGGTATCAAAAATGGTGGATGGCCTGAACCAGCGGGGCCGGGCGCTGAAAGGCGGCCGTGTGTTGGTGCTCGGCATCGCCTACAAGAAAAACGTGGACGACACCCGCGAATCGCCGTCCGTGCATATCATGGGAATCCTGCGGCACAAGGGTGCCAGCGTGGAATACTCGGATCCCCATGTGCCCGTGTTTCCCAGGATGCGCGAGCACAGTTTCGATCTGCGCAGCGTTCCACTCACGGCTGAAAGCGTCGCCGCATATGACTGTGTATTGGTGGCGACAAACCATGACGGTTTTGACTACAAGCTGATTCAAAAGCACGCAAAACTGATTGTGGACAGCCGCGGCGTTTACCGCGGGCAGTATGATAATGTAGTCAAAGCTTGAGGGCGGTATTGACATGAACGGTAATTACAAAGCCATCCGTGACAGGAAAATCTGCTTTGCGCTTGTCGGTTGTGGGCGCATTTCCACGAAGCACTTCGAGTCCTTCCAGAAGCATGCAGAACACGCGGAACTGGTGGCAGTGTGTGACACCGATGCGACTGCGCTCAAGGCGGCCTGTGCCAGTACCGGAGCCCGGGGTTATCCAGGTCTCGACGCCATGCTGAAAGCAGGCGGTTTCGATGCCGTGGTGCTGGCCTCGCCCAGCGGCCTGCATGCGGATCAGGGTATTCAGGTGGCACGATCCGGCCATCACATCATCACTGAGAAACCCATGGCCACCCGCTGGGAGGACGGCAAACGTCTCGTCAAAGCCTGTGATGACGCCGGTGTACGCTTGTTTGTGGTGAAGCAGAACAGGCGCAATGCCACTATCCAGTTGCTGAAGCGGGCCATCGAGGAACGCCGTTTCGGTCGCATCTACATGGTAAATGTCAACGTATTCTGGTCCCGTCCCCAATCCTATTACGACAGTGCCAAGTGGCGTGGTACCTGGGAGTTCGATGGTGGTGCCTTCATGAACCAGGCTAGCCACTATGTGGACCTGCTGGACTGGCTGATCGGGCCGGTGGAGAGTGTACAGGCGTTCACGGCGACGTTGGCGCGCAACATTGAGGTGGAGGATACAGGCGTCCTGAGTATCAAATGGCGTTCCGGTGCGCTCGGCTCCATGAATGTGACCATGCTTACCTATCCTAAAAATCTGGAGGGCTCGATTACTATCCTGGGCGAAAAGGGGACGGTGCGTATTGGCGGTATGGCCGTCAACGAGATTCAACATTGGCAGTTTGCCGAACCGGATTCGGACGATGAGGTTGTCAAGAAAGCCAATTATGAAACCACCTCAGTGTATGGCTTTGGCCATCCACTCTATTACGACAACGTCATCAGCACGCTGCGCGGCGAAGCTGAAGCTGAAACCGATGGCCGAGAAGGGCTGCGTTCGTTGGAACTGTTGATAGCAGCTTATGTTTCAGCCCGCGACGGCCGCCGTGTCTCGCTACCACTGGAATACTGAGGCCGCCTTACGTGGGTTATACAGCGCATGAAACCGCCATTATCGACACGGGCGCCCGTGTCGGGGATGGCACGCGCATCTGGCATTGGGTGCATATATGCAGTGGCGCAATGATCGGCGAGCGCTGTGTGTTTGGCCAAAATGTGTTCGTGGGTAATCGCGTAATTATCGGCAATAATGTCAAGATCCAGAACAACGTTTCCGTGTATGACAATGTCACGCTGGAGGATGATGTATTCTGTGGCCCCAGCATGGTGTTTACCAACGTTTATAATCCGCGTTCGGCGATAATCCGTAAAGATGAGTACCGCGATACGCTCGTTCGTCGTGGGGCGTCCCTGGGAGCCAATTGCACCATCGTATGCGGTGCCACCATCGGACAATATGCGTTCATAGGTGCTGGGGCGGTTGTCACTGGTGATGTCCCTGACTTCGC
Source organism: Natronospirales bacterium (assembly GCA_021792635.1). Taxonomy (GTDB): domain Bacteria; phylum Pseudomonadota; class Gammaproteobacteria; order Natronospirales; family REEB76; genus REEB76. The sequence continues at coordinate 327,512 of JAJYUH010000001.1, forward strand.
ACTTATGGTCGGCGTACCTGCGCGGCCGATCGGCTGGATGAGCCGGTATGGGGAGCGCCTGGACTTGCCGGTGAATGGCCATGGAGCCGAGGCAACTTGCCCACACACCGGGGATTGCTATCGTCTGGTCAAGGATCGCTGCATGCTGATTCCGGCGTGAACAATAAATTCGGCTGGATAGAACGTGGAATTCATTGATCTCAAGACGCAATACCGCCGCATTGAACAGGATGTGAATCGCCGCATCAGGAGCGTGCTTGAGCATGGGCAGTATATTCTTGGGCCGGAAGTTGCCGAATTGGAAGAACAGCTGGCGGCTTATGTGGGCGCTAAACACAGTATCGCCGTCTCTAGCGGCACGGACGCCTTGCTGATTGCCATGATGGCAGTGGGGGTGGGTCCAGGCGATGAAGTAATTACACCTGCCTTTACCTACATCGCCACCGCTGAGACCGCGCGTGTCCTGGGAGCTAAACCCGTGTGTGTGGATATTGACCCCAGGACCTATAACATTGATCCGGGCTTGATTGAAGCCGCGATTACTCCGAAGACCAAGGTTATCATCCCGGTTAGCCTCTACGGTCAATGTGCGGATATGGAAAGGGTCAATGCCATTGCTAGGAAGCACAATCTGCCCGTTATCGAGGATGCAGCCCAGAGTTTCGGCGCGACTTACAAGGGCAGAAAATCATGCAATCTATCCCTGATCGGCGCCACCAGCTTCTTCCCGTCAAAACCACTGGGTTGTTATGGCGACGGTGGCGCGTTGTTCACGAACGATGACGAACTGGCAATCGCCATGCGGCAAATCAGCCGCCACGGTCAGGACAGACGTTATCATCACATACGCGTGGGCGTGAATGGCCGTATCGATACTTTGCAGGCGGCAGTGTTGTTGGCAAAATTGCCGTTGTTTGATGAGGAAATAGCGAAGCGCGTGGAGATTGGCGGTCGTTATACAGAGATGCTTAATGGCAGCGTCAAAACGCCGTTCGTCAAGATGCACAATATCTCCGTTTATGCCCAATACACTGTGGCTGTGGACAATCGCGAACAGGTGATTTCTTCCCTGAAAAATGCTGGTATCCCAACCGCGGTCCATTACCCGCTGTCAATCCATCAACAGCCTGCATTTAGCGAATCAGGCATTCATTTACCGCACTCAGAACGCGCGGCGACCAGAGTCCTCAGTTTACCGATGCATCCATATCTTGGGCGTGAAACGCAAACACGAGTTGTTGATGAATTGCGCGCTGCCCTGGAAGGCTGACAGAACGTTATGTCTGTGTTGCCGGAGGAGTTTTCGGAGTTATTTCAGGGAAGGCACATTATTGGCAGTCAGTCCCAACGGCCGATTCTCTTAGAAATACTGGCATACTTACCTGTCTTAACTGCTACCCATTAAGAGACCTTGCGTTTCCGAGCTGGGAACAGCCAGCAGAGTAAATGCTCACTTTGCACCTGCATTGTAGACGAAATAGCTTATGTACAATTGCCTTTTCGAAGAACCCTGGTGGCTGGATGCGGTCGCTCCTGGAGCATGGCATGAAGTGACTGTTGAAAAGGGTGGGGTTATCTACGCCAGGCTTCCATTTGTGCTGCGCCGGCGATTTGGCCTCAGAATGGTAACCATGCCAAGCCTGACACAGACGCTTGGTCCCTGGTTAAGGCTGGATTCACCGAAGTATGTGAATCGTCTGGCATTGGAAAAGGAATTGATGCTTTCTCTGATTGAGAAATTACCGAAGTACGATATTTTTTTTCAGAACTTTCATTCCTCGATTACCAACTGGCTGCCGTTTTATTGGAGTGGATACTCTCAAACTACCCGATATACCTATGTCATAAGTAACGCGCGATCGCTTGAAGAAATATGGTCATGTATGAGTGACAAGACGCGCAACGAAATCAGGAAGGCTGAGAATAAACATGGATTAAGAGTAGAGGAGAAGCGGGATCTTGACGCTTTATACAATCTTATTGTGGCAACATTCAGCCGGCAGGGGAAATCGGTACCGTATTCAAGAGCGCTGCTTGAACGAATTGAATCGGCGTGCACGGCAAGAGGGCGTGGACAGACATTTATATGTAGCGACGGATACGGCAAGCGGTGTGCGGCAATCTATGTAGTGTGGGATCAAAAATCAGCCTATTATCTTTTAAGTGGCAGCGATCCAAAATTGAGAAACACGGGCGCATTGAGTTTCCTGCTGTGGCACGCAATTAAATACCTGCATTCGAGAACAGCGTGCTTCGACTTTGAAGGTAGTTGGGTACAATCCATCGAAAGTCATTTTCGCAGTTTCGGTGGGAATCAAACACCATATTTCAACATCACGCGGGCCAACAGTCTTGGCAGAATTTATCTCAAAGCTCGGACTAGATTTCGTCGGTAATATTTAGAATAGAGACTCCCGATAAATAAACGTGATAATTACGCTCCCCATCAAAGAGAATCCACGGGCATGATGAATCGCATTTTAGGGTCCGTCCACCGGCGTGGCATACGCAAGACCATCGTTATTGGTCTTCGCTATCTCTGGCACAACGTTACCGCCACCCGCTATCTCTGGGATCGTTTGTTTGATTTGCGCTACGGAACAGATACCTATGCGCCGCTGGAAGTAAACAAGTTAGGCGTGACCGGTGACAATCTATGGCATGCGTCTGCGTATCATCCCGCGCGTGCAGCGACATTTATTTCGCTCATGAAAGTTTTGAAGTTGCCACCGACTTATGGCTTTGTGGATCTCGGCTGCGGAAAAGAGCGGGTGCTGTTAATGGCGGCACAATTCGGTTTCAGGGTTATCCGGGGTGTGGAATTTTCTTCTGTTCTTTGCAAAATTGCACGATGTAATGTCGAAAAATATATCCGATTCGTGCCGGCGGCAAGTGTAATCAGTGTGCACTTGGCTGATATCACCGAGTACGAGTTACACGCAGACGAGCACGTTTATTTCATATTTAATGCATTCGACAATATCGTCATTGATAAGTTGATTATGCGGTTTCAGCGCTCCCTGGAGTTGCACCCACGTCCTCTCTACGTCATATACAATAATCCAATATACAAAAGTGCTTGGGACGCCAGCGAATTGTTTCAGACACACCACGAATATACATTTCCAAACGATCGTATCGCTGTTTACTCGAACGCGACGAACAATGTTGGTTAATATATTCTGCAATACACCGGCACGGAGTTCTGACTGACAAAAAACCTATTTTATTGTTTATATCCAGAATTGAATCAGATTCGCGTGTTTATGCTCTTTAACGCGTGGTATTCCAAGAATGGAAAAGCAAGCTTGTGAAACTAATCGTTGAAATGCCTATTGGTTGCGAGTCGGAGAAATCATATATCGCACAGGTGATTCTGGGCGATTTTCTTGGTTTGGATTTCACGTTGATATTTTCCGTATCTTTGACGGAAATCCGCGTTTTCGATGATGCTGGCCGCGAATTGATCATGCCGGATGTATTTTTCAGAGACGCGACGGACCATTGGCTTGCGAAAGATTCGTTACCAGCATTTCCGTTGCAAAAGCTGCGACGCGCTGATTTGCGGTTCCCCGTGCCGTCATTGTATAGCGACCTTCCAGTTATCTATGGACAGTGGCGAAGAGATACGGAACCATCGGTATCGGTGACTTCCATGCAGGTCAGGTGTGGCATTGACGTATTTGGATCGTGTTTCTTTATGCTCTCCCGCTACGAGGAAGCCGTTTCCGTCGAACGCAACAGGTACGGAAATTTCTCATATTCCGCATCCATATTCGCCCACGATGATCTGGTTCTGAGACCACTGGTGAATGAGTACCTTGAATTGCTCTGGGCATGTTTGAGCCATCTGTGGCCCGGGTTGGAACGGCGCAACCGATCTTACCGCCCGGTACTTACTCACGATGTTGACCGGCCGCTTTCCATGCAGCATCTGGGCATCATGGGGCTGGGTAAAAAACTTGCTGCGGGATTGCTTTATTACCGTGACCTTGATTTGACGCTGCGGAGATTGAGGGGATTCATTCAAGCGAAACGCGGCGATCACGATGCGGATTCATTCAACACGTTTAATTTCATCATGGACACCGCCGAACGCCATGGATTGCGCAGCGCCTTCTACTTCATCACGGATCACAGCGCCGGTCGCCTGGACGGTGATTACAACCTTCAGGATCCATGGATACGGCGGCTGTTACGGAAAATCCATGACCGTGGACACGAAATCGGGCTGCATGGCAGTTACAATACCCATAAAGATCAGAAACAGATCAACCGCGAGGTTGAAATACTCAGAACGATATGTGCCGAAGAAGGTTTCAATTTAGGAATAATCGGGGGCAGGCAGCATTACCTGCGCTGGGAAGTGCTTGATACCTGGGATATCTGGGATCGCGCGGGACTTGCCTACGACAGTAGCGTGGGATTTGCAGAGCATGTGGGTTTCAGAGCCGGTACCTGCTGCGAATACACCGCATACAGCCTTCGCCAACGAAAGCCATTAAATCTCAGGGAACGTCCAATTATTGTAATGGACACCACCCTCGCGGCGGGAGAGTTCATGGCCCTTGACCTGGATGCCGCCAAACCGCTGGTTCTGGATTTGATAAAAACATGCAGGTTCTATCGCGGTGATTTTGTCTGCCTGTTCCACAACAGCAATCTTGAAACCAGGGCTCAGAAGCGGTTTTTCTCTGAAGTTGTGGCAGAAGCAGTCTGAGATGTCGTTTGCTTCCCGCATATCATGGCTGATTCCAAAAGGAAGAGCCGGCAGAAGCATAGTCGCCTTGGCGGGAGGTACCGTCATGGCCCAGGTGATTACCGCTACGGCTCTGCTCTTTGTTACCCGGCTATATACGCCGGCCGAGATAGGCATCATCTCGCTTTTTCTTTCTTTCTTCGCATTTTGGTCGCAACTGCTTTCATGGCGATACGAGTATGCGCTGTTCGTTGCCAGGGATGATTACGAATCCTATCGAGTGTTCAGGCTCGGCATCAGTCTTGTTCTTGCCATGTCGGCACTGTCAGTGCCGGTACTCTATGGCCTTATAAGAGGAAACACACTGGGGTTTGGTTTGCTGCCAATCTGGAGTCCATTGGCCGGGATGCTGATTTTTGCCGGCTATGGAATTTTTGTACTGCACAGGATATGGGGGTTGCGCAGCGGATTGGTCAGGAACGTCAACAAGGCCACCGTGTCCCGGGCGGCATCCACTGCGGTCGTCCGGGTTGTCCTTGGATTCGCCGGTGGTGGTGTGGCCGGGCTGTTTGCCGCGGAATTTGCGGGAGCATGGGGTGCGACCGCTGCGCTTCATCCTGCAGTTCGCAAACGTTATTCCGCAAGCCGCCCGGCGATCTTCTGGCAGGGCTTGCTCGCAGTAATGAAGCGGTATTCGAAATTCCCGAAATACGATATGCCTTCCACGATAATTGATCAGCTCGCACTGACACTGCCCATCCCGATAATCGCATCGCTTTATGGAGCGCAGGCGGCCGGATGGTTCGGATTGGCCCGGATGGTCGTGGCACTTCCGAATGCACAACTGGGCAGGGCCGTATCCGATGTTTTCCAAATGGAACTGGCGCAGAAGGTGCGCGCAGATGACTTTGCAGCCGCACGCCGGCTTTTCCATACATTGCTGCGCAAGCTGAGCCTGTTCGGCCTGCTTCCGCTAGCCGGCGTGATGATTCTCGCTCCCATATTCGTACCCTGGGTGTTCGGCAAACCGTGGGCTGAAGCGGGTATCATCATGGCGTGCATTGCGCCATGGCTGTATGCGGCGCTCGTGGTCAGCCCATTGAGCGGGCTGATATCGGTTCTTGAGCGTCAGGAATACAAATTCATATATGACATCTCGACATTGATTTTGATTGGATTGGTTTATCTGGCCGGGCGTCAGTGGTCTTTGGGTTTGATCACGGTGGTAATGCTGCTTGCCATCGCAAATATCATTGGTTATGCGATTTATCTGTTAATATTTCTGCGCATCATCTCAAGGCACCTGAAATCGAGTACCTGACATGTGCGGCGTGATTACTCTCCTGCATGATAACGCGGCTTGCGAAGCCCACATCGGCGCGCTCTCGGATAAGCTCGCCCGTCGAGGCCCGGATGATCATGCCTGGCTCGCCTGGTCCGGTAACACGTTTACATCCGGAAGAGAGGAGCCGGTTGCGCGCGGCAAGGTGATCATGGCGCATCGCCGTCTATCCATTATTGATTTGTCAACTGATGGGCGTCAGCCCATGGCCTCGGCGGATGGGAAGCTGCACATTGCGTATAACGGCGAGGTGTACAACTACCGCGAATTACGCATGGAACTTGAATCCCTCGGTCATGGCTTTCGCACGCGCACCGATACCGAAGTCATTTTGGCCGCTTTGAGCCACTGGGGCCTGGATGTTGTGCGACGATTCAAGGGCATGTTCGCCTTTACCTTGCTCGATGTGCAACGCCGGAAACTTTACGCGGTGCGCGATCATTTCGGCATCAAACCCATGTTCTACTGCCGGTTTGCAAACGGATTGGCATTTGCTTCCGAAATCCCACCCCTTTTGACATTACCGGGTGTGAAGCGCGAGCTTAATCCCCAGGCGGTTTACGACTACCTTCAATTCGGGAACACGGACCACAACAACGAAACGATGTTTGCCGGGGTCCGGCAGCTTCCGCCGGCGACGATTCTTGAAGTGGATGTGGATGCAATTTCATTTCAAGAACCGGTGAAATATTGGAAACTTGGTCTTGAAGAGAATGACTGTGGCGGGTATGGCGAAGCCGTCGAACGTGTCAGAGACCTGTTCCTGGAAAATATCCGCTTGCACCTGCGTAGCGATGTGCCGATCGGTTCTGCACTCTCCGGAGGTATTGATTCTTCTGCCATTGTATGTGCAATCCGTGAAGTTGATTCTCAGGCTGATATTCGCACGTTCAGTTACATTGCTCCCGGAGCGCTCTCCGAGGAGAAATGGGTGGACTTGGTCAACAACCGCGTCGGAGCGATGAGCGTGAAAGTCCGACCCGATGTTGAAGATATGCTTCGAGATCTTGATGATCTCATTACAATTCAGGGTGAACCCGTCGGCAACACCAGTATCTATGCCCAATATTGCGTGTTCCGTGCGGCGTCACAGCATGGGATCAAAGTCATGTTGGACGGACAGGGGGCTGACGAGTTGCTGGCCGGTTATGTGGGCTATCAGGGGAGCTTTCTCGCGGAGCTGGTAAAACAGAAGCGCTTCTTGTCAGCGCAGCGGTTTTTACGCAAATCCTCGCGTTGGCCCGGGAGAAGCAGCAGCCTGATCGTTCAATTGGCGACGCGGCAACTGCTGCCACCTCGCTTGCAGGCATTGGGCCGCAGGGCAATCGGCAAGGCTCTCACTCCGGATTGGGTGAATATAGGATGGTTTCAGGATCGTGGTGGCAGATTTTCGCTGCCAAACATGCGAAAGTCCGGCGCACACTGTCTGCGGGAAAGTCTGATTGACACTTTGCAAAGCACGTCCTTGCCGGCACTATTGCGCTACGAAGATCGCAACTCCATGCGGTTTTCCATCGAGAGCCGTGTGCCGTTCCTGACTTACGATTTTGCCGAGCTCGTAATCGGTCTTCCGGCAGAATATCTGATTCACGAAACCGGCCGCAGCAAGAACATCTTCAGGCAGGCGATGCGGGGGATTGTTCCGGATCAAGTGCTGGATCGGCGCGACAAGATCGGATTCGCAACCCCGGAGAACATCTGGGCAAGCAAACTGCAATCTCAATCCATGGAAATGATGCACGATACGCATTTCGGAAAGCTTTTTAATCCGGATAAATTACCAGCTCACATCGAGCATTTGGTCAGGAACGTCAAAAAGCGTGATTTTCGTATGTGGAGACTCATTAATTTTTGGAAGTGGGTTAAGTTGTTTGACGTAAAGTGTTGATGTTGTAAACAATAACGCACGCGAGCGGAATCATTCCAGAAAATACATGTACAGAATCTGCATAGTGACTTCCATACACCCTGATTATGACAAACGAGTATGGAGACATGCAAAGTCCCTGGCGGCGTCTGGTGCAGAAGTCCATCTTATCTGTCCCTGGGATATTCCTTGTAGATCTGTAATTGACGGCGTTCATATTATCTCGTTCGAGAGGGTTCAGGGAAGAAAATCCAGGCTCTTCAAGCTCCCATACCGCATAGCGCCGCTCATTATGAAAATAATCCGCCACGTGGATCTGCTGCATTTCCATGACATAGATCTGCTGCCCATGATGATGCTTGCCAGATTCATCAGGCCCGTTGTGTATGATGTGCATGAGAATTACCCGGACGAGATGCTGGTCAGATATTGGGTGCCGGATCTGCTCAGAAAGCCGCTCTACTGGCTGGTGAGGTCCGGGCAATACTTGGCCTCACTGGTCATCCGGAATATTGTGCTGGTCGTCCCGGCTCAGGAACGGGATTTTCCAAAGAGATTTGTCAGAAAGACCATTGTGAGAAATTATGGCTCGACAGCCTTGCTGGAGCAGGTATCCGGAGATTATCCTAGCCGGGCTCGCCGGGTCGCTTTCATCGGCTCGCAATATCCGGAGAACGGCACTTTTCTGGTACTCGAGATCGCAACATGTCTGAAGGCATCTGGCGTTGAGGTCGAGATTTTGTGTTCGGATAGATTTTCAAGCAAAGCGTTGAGAGCAGAGTTTCTGAGACGCGTTCAAGCTCTGGGGATCGAGCGTCACATTACTCTTGTCCCGAACGTACCCGCACCGGAGATAATGGATATATTGAACCAAGCGCGTATCGGATTGCTGGTAAACCTCCGTGTCCCAAAACAGGAAAAAGCACTGCCTACCAGATTATTCGAGTACATGGCCGCCGGATTGCCAGTGGTGGCAAGCGACTTACCGCTGATTGTGCACTATGTCAGCGATGCAAACTGCGGCTTATTGGCCAAACCAGAGGATCCACAGAGTTTTACCTCGGCAATCGCGCGTCTTCTTGATGACGAGAAGATGGCCATGAATATGGGACGGCGCGGTCAGCACGCATTTATTGATCGGTTCTCATGGGAGAGCCAAATACCTGGGTTACTTTCCTTCTACGATAAAATACTGGGTGTCGCTAAATAATACGCCTTATCATGAAAATGCTTGCTGCGAGCCTGCTTGAAACTACAAACCTGCTTGCAATCTATGAGACCATTTCAAAATCCCAGATAGAGGAAGAATAGAAGTTATGCACGATAATGAGTTTACAACCTCGGGTGAGTTACCATAAGTAACTATGTATGAATGACGAGAATATAATGGCACGCCGCCAGGCCAGCATTGCAATTTCCTATGAAAGGCTATCCAAGTGGGCCGGAATGATGTTTTCTATTCAGTTTGTAGGAGTGAACCTTGCTTCGGACTTATTCAGAATATCCGGTGCGCAACACAGCGATATCGTTACCGCGATCATTTTGTATGTTCCCACGGTGATCGCACTTTGTTTATTGACACCCAGTACCATAAAAACGAAACATGGCTATCACATCTATCTTTGTTTGTGGCTGGTTATCTGCCTGACCGTTATATGGTTTGTTGTGGATAGTTTGCACGCTTCGGATATTGCTTTGCAGACGGCTTATGATCTCAAGCGGCCTTACTTCTTTGTACAAGGAGTCACCTTGGCAGGGTTGGTCGGGTTGTTTGCAGTCACAAGTTGGCGTTCCTTCGCGCTGTCCTTCATGAAGTGGACGTTGGCGTCAAGTATCTTGGCATGTGGCTTATACCTATCAATCTATCATATGAATACGAGTGTTGGCCGGTTTGCGGGCGCTACGGCCTTGCAGCACGCTATCGTATTCAGCGCTGGGATATCTTGTGCGTTTGCTTTCCTGTTTCTTGCTGCAAAAGGATTGTTCCGGAGCAGGTTATTTACAATGCCGGTGCTTTGGGCGTCCATCATTTTTCTGACCACGGGCATCTTGGCTTCCGGGACACGCGCTGCTTTGCTCGGGGCGATGGTTTCTGGGGCGGCGTATATTGTTCTCATGTCGAAACGTGGTAGGTTTCGACGCGTAATCATTGTCATGTCGGGGCTGGTTTTTATCTCTGCCATCGCAATCCAGTGGGTCCCGCATGACTCGATTGATAGAGTGAGTCAAATCGAGGTAGGCGGACTAAATCAGCGAATCAAATTGATTGATCTGTCCTTTATCAGTTTCGAGAATCATCCGTTTGGTAAAACACGCCAATATATGCGGGCACTGGATGGCCAGAATTATGCCCACGACACAATATTGCAGATGCTTTTGGAGACCGGCGTTGTCGGCGCTCCCATTCTTTTCATCATCGTGATTCTTGCCGTGAGGGGTGCTTTCAAGTATTTCCGATCTGATCCAATAATGTCCGGGTTTATGCTTGTCTTGTTCTACTTCGTTCTACAATCTTTTTCGTCAGGCAGTGCGTATAATACGGAATTCTGGTTTTCGGTTGTATTCCTTGCGGCACTCACAAAACGTAATCTTATTGATAACCTGCAACCAGCGTTTACCATCATGGGGAAGTCAAACAGTGCATGACGATCATGCATTGTCATATTTTTGTTCAGAAGTATGACCAAAGATAGTGTTGTAGTTGTATGGGGCCGTTAAATTCTCATACCTGAGCTTGTTATTTTATGTCGGAACCTAAAGTGGATGAGACAACCTCATACCAAGAAGCAACAGTTGTTTGCCCATTATGTGGGGATAATAATTTCTTATTATGGGCAACAGAGAATGGATATCGTGCGGTAAAGTGTTCGAATTGCGGCTTGATTTATGTCAATCCCCGTCCCCCACTTCAGACAATTGCTGAAGCCATTCGTACTGGCGTACACAGGGAAGAACTGTTAAATCTCAATGTTGTTGCCAGGCGCATTCCCGGTAAGGTTGCGCACTATAAAAGGATAATATCTGAAATGTTTGCTGATATATTTAGAAAAAACCAATCGATATGCTGGCTGGATGTTGGTGCTGGTTATGGAGAGATAGTTGAAGCGATTTCTGATATTGCACCGACTGGTAGTCGTATTGAAGGAATAGAGCCGATGAAGCCCAAGGTTTATCAAGCAATTTCTAGAGGACTTTTGATAAAGGAAGGTTATATTACTGACATAAATAATAAATATAATTATATATCGATTATCAATGTGTTTTCTCACATCCCGGATTTTAGGTTGTTTCTTCAAGATATTAAGAAAGTGATGTTACCTCACGCGGAAATCCTAATTGAGACTGGCAATGCAGCGGATGTTGGTGAAAGGAAACATTTTCCTGGCGAGCTGAATTTGCCGGATCATTTGGTTTTTGCTGGCGAAGAACATATCCGACGCTATCTTGCAGAGAGTGGTTTTGAACTTCTAGCAATAAAACGCCTGCGAATTGATGATATTGGCTGGTTTATGAAAAATACCATCAAATCCATTATTGGCCGGCGGGTGGCATTAAGATTGCCTTATACATCACCAAGTCGAACACTTTTATTTCGGGCTCGCCTAGTGGCGTGAGCACCTATATTTGGTGATAGTTTGCGCTTTAGCACCTAAGGATGTAGATATCGTGTCAATGAATAAATACATAATCCTCGTAACCGGCGGCACCGGCTCGTTTGGCAAGACGGTTACAGAATATCTCCTTAAACGCGGTTGTCCTGAAATACGGGTGTTCAGCCGGGATGAAGACAAACAGAACAGCATGCGGATTGCCATGCATGACCCCCGGGTTAAATTTTACCTTGGCGATGTGCGGAATCGGGACAGCGTTGACAAGGTTATGAAAGGCGTGGATTACGTATTCCACGCGGCGGCCCTGAAGCAGGTGCCTTCCTGTGAGTTCTTTCCGATGGAAGCGGTGCGCACGAACGTTGTAGGTAGTACGAACGTCCTGGATTCTGCCATCGAACACGGCGTCAAGGGCGTGGTTTGTCTGAGCACCGACAAAGCGGTATATCCCATCAATGCCATGGGCATGTCAAAAGCACTGATGGAGAAAGTCGCGCAGGCCACTTCACGCAACACGCCGGTGGGCGGCACCATTATTTCGTGCGTGCGCTATGGAAACGTGATGTATTCACGGGGCTCCGTGATTCCCCTTTTCATTAAACAGCTAAAAGAAGGTATGTCGCTCACCGTCACCGAGCCGGACATGACACGTTTCATGCTGGCACTCACGGACGCGGTTGATCTGGTGGAATATGCCTTCCAGAATGCGCGGCCGGGAGACGTCTTTGTGCGCAAGGCCCCTGCCTGCACCATTGGCGATCTGATCAAGGCGCTCAAGAAGCTTTTCAAAGCCGATAATCCGGTCAAGATCATCGGCATGCGTCATGGCGAAAAGCTTTACGAAACACTCGTAAATGCGGAGGAACGTCTGCGCGCCGACGACTTGGGTGAGTATTACCGTATCCGCATGGATGACCGGGATTTGAATTATGCGAAGTACTTTTCAGAAGGAGAACCACAGGAAGCGGCGACCGAGGACTATCATTCCCATAATACGCGCCGTCTCAGCGTAAACGAGATTGAAGAGCTGCTCTTGAAATTGCCGGAAGTCCAGCAGGAGCTGGCCGCATGGCAGGCGCATTGAATAGGGCGTGCCTTTCCGGAGACGCCAAGTAATGCGGACAGTGGCCATAACCGGTGCGGGGGGGTTTCTGGCTTGGCATTTACGCTGCCGGCTGCATGCCTTGGGCTGGCGTGCGCCGTTACTGTTGAACCGCGAGATATGGTCCGACGTTGAACGGCGCCGTGATTTGCTTCGGCAAGCAGACGTAGTGGTGCATCTTGCCGGGGTCAATCGTGCAAATCCGGATGAGGTCGAGCAAGGCAATATCAAGCTCGCCAAGGAACTGGCCGAAGCGCTGGACACAGCCGGCGTGAAGCCGCAAGTGGTGTATGCGTCCACGACTCACATCGAGCGCGGAACCGCCTATGGTTTGGGGAAACGCCGTGCCGGCGAGATTCTCGGCGAATGGGCTGGACGAAATCACGCGACGTTTGCCAATCTGGTCATACCGCATGTATTCGGTGAACAATGCCGGCCTTTCTATAATTCCGCGGCGGCCACTTTCTGTTATCAGATCGCCAACGGTCAGGAGCCGATTGTCGAAAACAACGGCCAGCTTGAGCTCCTGCACGCCCAGGATGTTTGCACGGCGATCATGCGGGCGATTGAAGGTTGCGTCAATGACAGTATCCGGCTCACAGGCCATCCGATCACGGTTGTCGAGATGCTCGATCAGGTGCGGTCGCTGGACAGGAGCTATCGCAACAACATTATTCCCGACCTTCGCGATCGCTTCACATTGCAACTTTTCAACACCTATCGCGGGTATCTGTTCCCGAAACACTATCCTGTACGACTGAAATTGCACACCGATAATCGAGGTGGATTGTTTGAGGCCGTAAAGGGCGACAACGGCGGTCAGGCGTTTCTTTCCACAACAAAGCCGGGTATCACACGCGGCAACCATTACCATATCAACAAAGTTGAGCGGTTCCTGGTTGTTGAAGGTGAAGCCGTTATCAAGGTCCGCAAGCTGTTCAATGACGAAATACATGAATTCATGGTCAGCGGCGCAGCCCCGGTGTATATAGACATGCCGACGCTGCATACGCACAATATCACCAACACGGGTTCCGGAACACTGCTCACGATGTTCTGGAGTCATGAAATATTCGACCCGACAAATCCGGATACCGTCCGTGAGCCGGTTCAACATCAGGGATAGCAGATGAAACGCCTGAAAGTGATAACCATTCTTGGCACGCGACCGGAGATTATTCGATTGTCGCGAGTCATGGCGGCGCTCGACCGTTATACCGATCACAAGATCGTACACACCGGACAAAACTACGATTACGAACTGAACGAGGTGTTTTTCAAGGAGCTGGAGATACGAACACCGGATGTGTTCCTGAACGTCGATACTAGCAGCCTCGGGACGGTGCTTGGCAATATCCTTATCTCCATCGAGAAGGTATTTCGCGAGGATCGGCCGGATGCCGTGCTGATCCTGGGCGACACGAACAGTTCCATTGCAGCCATCATGGCCAAACGCATGAAGATTCCCGTGTATCACATGGAAGCCGGCAACCGCTGCTTCGACCCGAACGTTCCTGAAGAAACAAATCGCAAGATCGTGGACCGCATCAGTGATTTCAATCTTGTCTATACGGAACATGCCCGCAGACATCTTCTCTCAGAAGGCCTGCCGCATCGCAGAATTTATCTGACAGGGTCGCCCATGCGCGAGGTGCTGGATCATTACCGGGAGAAGATAGAATCCTCAGATGCACTTACACGTCTTGCGCTCAAGCCACGGCAGTTCGTTCTCGTCAGCATGCACCGGGAGGAAAATGTGGATGACAGAGGGAGTCTGCTGAAGCTGCTGGATGCGCTGGCTGGCTTGCATGGGAAGTATAAATACCCGGTTATTATCTCCACCCACCCGCGAACCCATCAGCGGATGGAGGCGCTTGAAGACTATAAACCATCAGATGGCTTGCGTTTTGTGAAGCCATTTGGCTTCCTTGATTACATTAAATTGCAGACCCAGGCGTTCTGCGTGGTGTCTGACAGCGGCACTATCAGTGAGGAGTCGTCTATTCTGGGGTTCCCAGCTATTACCGCACGTAATGCCATGGAACGCCCGGAGGCGCTCGATGCCGGCGGCATCATACTGACTGGACTGGATTGTGATGTCATTCTTCAGGCTGTTGAAGTGGTGACCGATCAAAATAAACGTGGCGTCCGGGCTCCGCTGCCCGATGAATACGCGATGACCAACGTTTCCCAACGCGTGGTGAACCTGATCCTTGGTACCGCCAGGCTGAGCAATGCCTGGGACGGTCTGCTGCGTCACGATTACGATTGACTAAGCCGAGACGGAATCGGCGTCGTTAATGCGCATCCTCGCGATACACCGTTATTACTGGCCCGATACGCCGCCATACGCTTCGATGCTGCGGGCGATCGCAGAAACGTTGGTTACGAGTGGGCATGAAGTCACCGTATTTACCACACAACCCTCATATAAACCTGGATTTCGCATCCCGAGACAAAGACGCGATGAAATAATGAGCGGGGTGCGTATCCTGCGTATGGGCCTCCTTCCAGAGATGAAGAAGAACATACTGCTGCGCGCGCTCAATCTCGCGCTCTTCATGGCAGGTATTATGGCTCACGTCGTCTTTCGGCGTCGGTATGATGCCATCATGGCCTCTACGGCTCCCGCGGTTATGGTTGGGTTGGCCGCGCGGTGGGTTGCAAGGCTTACGGGCGCGCGGTTCGTGTATCACTGCCAGGATATACACCCGGAACTCGGCCGTTTGTCCGGGCATTTTCGCAATCAACTCGTGTACCAATCACTCTTGGGCATCGATTCCGCGAACTGCAATGCCGCCGTGGCGGTCGTAGTGTTGTCCACGGACATGCGTGCGGCAATTCAGGCACGGATAGGTTACATCGGCAAGGACAACATTCATGTCATCAACAATTTCAGCCTGCCAGTGTTCCCCGGCGCAGAAACGTATGGAATCCAGCCGAAGCTGGCAGAGGAACTGTTGCCGCCTTCAGACAGGATGCGGATGATATTCGCCGGGAACATTGGCCGCTTCCAGGGCCTGGATGTGATACTCGATGCTTTCCAGACTGCAAAACATCGTGCGGCTATGGAGCTGGTGTTCTTGGGTGAAGGGTCGGAACTTGACAGGCTGCAGGATAAAGTGACCGCTGCGAAGTTGCGTGATGTTCGCTTCATCCCGCACCAGCCCGTGGATGTCGCGAAAACATTGATTGAAAGATGTGATCTTTGCCTGGTAAGCCTCATACCCCACATATACAAATACGCCTATCCGAGCAAGACGATGACCTGTCTGGAACTCGGCAAACCAATTCTTGCCATTGTGGAACCGGACAGCGAACTCGCGCGATTCGTGACAGACAACGAGATTGGTTATGCAGCATCGCTGGAAGACGTCGGTTCGATTGCTCGGACGATGGATATGGCATGGGAGCACCGTGCAGCTTTGTCCGTGATGGCGTCTAACGCCAGCCGCATCTGGGCAGCGACTTACAGTCCGGAAAATGTGCTCCCAAGATGGGCCGAACTGTTCGGCCGAATCCAGGGGAATGCCCGGAATGTATAAACCGGTTGTCATTATCGGGGCACCGCGCTCTGGCACCAACATGTTGCGCGATACGCTCACCGTTATGCCTGGAGTGGGTTCCTGGCCCTGCGATGAGATCAACTACATATGGAGGCATGGGAATCTGCATCACCCATCCGATGAGTTTAAGCCGGAGATGGCGACGGATCGGATACGGCGGTACATAAGAGGGCGGTTCGATGATCTGGCAAAGAAAGGTCCATTCGAGTTTGTAGTCGAGAAGACGTGCGCGAACTGCCTGCGGGTAGGTTACGTGGATCGGGTACTGCCGGAGGCAACCTATATCTACATCGTGAGAGACGGCCTTGACGTTGTCGCTTCAGCTATACAACGCTGGCATGCGTCACTTGATCTCCGATATGTGCTGGCAAAAGCAAGATTTGTCCCATGGCAGGACGTACCCTATTACGCATCACGGTATCTTGGAAACCACATACACAGACTTCTCTCCAGGGAGAAACGGCTGGCCTTCTGGGGACCAAAAATGGATTCGATGGACGAAATCCTGTCGAGATATTCAATTGATGAAGTGTGCGCTTTGCAATGGAAGGCATGTATAGAGGCATCGGATGAGTTCTTTTCGCGGCATGCGCAGGATAGAGTCATCCGTGTGAGTTATGAATCGTTCGTGCGCGAACCGCGGGTCGAACTGGAGAGGATATGCGGGTTCACCGGCATAAGGTTCGATGCGGAAGCGGCAAGTAACCAGTTGAAAGGCATATCCGCCGGTAGCATTGGCAAGGGCAGGCGACAGTTCAATCAGGCGGCAATCGAAAGATTAACAAGGCTAATCGGTGCAACGTTGCATGGACATGGATATATATAGAGACCGTTGCGTATGACTCAGTGGGATTCCTTCGTTAAACGGGCATTCGATGTCGTCTGTGCGGCGATTGGGCTTATCCTGTTCGGCTGGCTGATCCTGCTGGCTTGGGGGGTCATGACATTGGACACCGGATGCAACGGCATGTTCGTACAGGTCAGGGTCGGCCGCTACGGCCGTCTTTTCAAGGTGTACAAGATCCGCACGATGCGTCCGGACAGGTTGTTGGACAGCACCGTTACCACGAGCAGAGACCCACGCATCACCCGTATCGGGAGGATGATGCGCCGACTCAAGCTCGACGAGCTGCCACAACTATTCAATGTGCTTATCGGAGATATAAGTCTGGTCGGACCCCGGCCGGATGTACCGGGTTATGCAGATACGCTATCCGGTGAGGATCGTCTGGTATTGTCGGTGAGGCCGGGGCTTACGGGTCCGGCGACCCTCAAATATCGGGATGAGGAAACCTTATTGGCGTCGGTTGCGAACCCCGAACGCTACAATAGAGAAGTCATCTATCCGGATAAGGTTGCGATCAACAAGGACTATGTGTGTAACTATAGTTTCCTCAAGGACTTGCGATATATACTTCGCACGTTGCTGCGATAACTTCTACAGTCGAGATGCGCAGGCTCAGATGATATAGGAATGACCATGTTTCCGATGTGGCCACAGTACGGAGATGACGAGATAGCGGCAGTGACCGATGTCTTGGCATCAGGCAGGGTCAATTACTGGACAGGCGCCCTATGCAGGGAATTCGAGAAAGAATACGCCGCTCATACTGGCAGGCAACACGCCATTGCGCTGCATAACGGTACGCTTGCCCTTGAGCTCGCGTTATACGCTTTTGGAATCGGGCTAGGCGATGAGGTGATCACGACTCCGCGCACTTTCATCGCTTCTGCCAGTTGTGTGATTATGCGCGGAGCCAAACCGGTATTCGCGGACGTTGACCGCGACTCACAAAACATCACTGCCGCGACTATTGAGCGCGTCATCACGGACAAGACGAAAGCTATCATCCCAGTGCATCTCGCCGGCTGGCCGTGCGCCATGGATGAAATCATGGTGCTGGCAGAGCGACGCAAGCTTATTGTGATCGAGGATTGCGCCCAGGCACACGGAGCGACTTACAAAGGCAGTCCTGTTGGGTCTTTTGGACATGCCGTTGCATTTTCATTTTGTCAGGACAAGATCATCACAACCGGCGGTGAGGGCGGTATGCTGGTACTGGATGACGAGGATGTCTGGTCACGGGCGTGGTCCTACAAAGATCATGGCAAGAATTACGATGCCGTGTATAACCGGGAGCATCTGCCCGGATTCCGTTGGGTACATGAATCATTTGGAACTAATTGGCGCATGCTGGAAATGCAGGCGGCGATCGGCAGGCTGCAGCTTAAGAAATTATCCGCTTGGGTTGGGCAACGGCGGGCAAATGCCGCAGTGCTTACGGAGCGCTTCCGGGTCATCACTGGGCTGCGGCTTACGATCCCGCCGAAGCAGATAGGCCATGCCTATTACAAGTATTACGCGTTTATAGAGCCTGCGGCATTGAAATCCGGTTGGAATCGTGACCGGATCATGACCAAGATTATGGACGCCGGAGTACCTTGTTTCTCAGGCTCTTGCTCCGAGATATATCTGGAAGCAGCTTTTGAGGGCACCGGATCGCGCCCACCTCAGCGGTTGTCTGTGGCACGTGAGCTGGGTGAGACCAGTTTAATGTTCGTCGTCCACCCTACACTGCGAGATGCCGACATGCACCGCATGGCTGATGTAGTACAGGCTGTCATGCAGGAAGCGGTTCGTTAAGGTGTTTTTTCATCGCTTCCGAGTATCCGGAATGGACCTATATCGAGCGCATCATGCCCGAGAAAATCAGGCTGAATCTGGTCTATGCTGCCGAGGCCGGCGTTTTGAAGGATATGGGGGGTTATTCTGGCAACCTTGGGGGTTTTATGGGGTAAATCCGCATGAATTGCCTGGATTTTTCCGGGACTTATACGAGATTCTTAAAAAAGGTAAACTACTCATCCTTTTTACACTATAGTTAATCAGCCGGTTTTGTATCTCAGGGAGATGGGGATGAAATTGAAATCAAAGGGAATGTCCAAGCGGGTTCTTGTTTTTGCGCATGACATTGGCTGGGTGCCAATCACCATACTGGCTGCCTACTGGCTGCGCCTGAACCTCGGCCTGATCCCGAAGGCCATGCGTCCGGGGATCGTGGAACTGGTCTCGGTGGCGATCGTTGTGAATGCCATCTCGTTCTGGATCTTCGGCTGCTACCGCGGGATATGGCGATTTGCATCCATCCCCGACCTGCTGCGGTTGTTCAAGGCCATCCTGGTGGGAACCATTGCCACTACAGTGATGTGTTTCATGATCGGACGGCTCCAGACCATTCCACGTTCCGTGCTGGTGCTGTATCCGCTGCTTTTGATTGGGATATTGAGTGCCGCACGAGTGGCATATCGTGCTTTCAAGGATCACAGTTTCAAACTGGATTTTGAGAATAAAACCCGCGCTCTGTTGGTTGGCGCCGGACGCGCAGGAGAAATGCTGGTCCGCGATCTGGAACGCCATGCCGAATTTGTTCCGGTGGCGTTTGTTGACGACGATCCTCACAAACAGGGCCAGGAAGTTCGTGGTGTACGGGTTCGTGGCGGCGTGAACGACATACCCAGGCTTCTCGAAGAGTTCACCATCGAGACAGTGTTGATCACCATGCCATCAGCGTCACGCAAAGTCTTGGATCGAGTGGTCCAGATGTGTGCCGAACGCGGTGTCAAGTGTCGCACCTTGCCGTCGCTCGTCGAGCTGGTGGATGGACGCATCGAGGTATCGCGCCTGCGCCCCGTCACGGTGGAAGACCTGCTTGGCAGGGATCCCGTGGAGCTTGATCAGAAATCAGTGGTTTCATTCCTCAGCGGTAAGCGCGTCCTGGTTACCGGCGGCGGCGGTTCGATTGGCTCTGAACTATGCCGCCAGATCGGCAAGCACGAACCAGGGTTGCTGACAGTTCTCGATAATTGTGAATACAACCTGTATCGCATAGACCAGGATATCAGCGCCGGCTGTCCCGGGCTGGTTTTCAATAGCGTGCTTGGGGACGTGCGTGATACGCGGTTCATGAATGCGGTTTTTGAGAAATACAAGCCGCAAGTGGTATTCCACGCGGCTGCTTACAAGCATGTGCCGATGGTGGAAGACAACATCATCGAGGGTATCCGCAATAATGTCTTCGGCACCCAGGTAGTGGCGGATGCCGCAAAGCGGCATGAGGCCGAAACTTTCGTGCTGATTTCGACCGACAAGACGGTGAATCCTACCAACGTAATGGGCACCACCAAACGGGTGGCGGAACTGTATTGTCAGGCCTTGAACAAGTCGTGCAGCACGCATTTCATTACCACGCGCTTTGGAAACGTGTTGGCCTCCGCCGGTTCGGTGGTGCCGTTGTTTGAGCGCCAGATCGCGGCCGGCGGGCCAGTGACCGTTACCCACCCGGAGATCACCCGCTACTTCATGACCATCCGTGAGGCCGCAAGCTTGATATTGCAGGCAGGCGCCATCGGCAAGGGTGGCGAGATCTTTGTGCTGGATATGGGTGAACCGGTCTGCATCGCCGATCTTGCGGAGAAGCTCATCCAGCTCTCGGGCTTTCAGCCGGGGCGTGACATCGAGATTGCTTATATCGGGCTGCGTCCCGGCGAGAAATTGCACGAAGAACTGTTTTACGCGCAGGAAGAACTGCGTCACACGGTCCATCCAAAACTGATGCTTGCCAGTTGCCGGATGATGGCGTCCGCGCATATCCATGATGAACTCAAGGATCTCAATGGTGCGGTTATTGCCAACAATCAGGATGAAGCGCTGCGCAGTCTCAAGGCATTGGTTCCGGAGTTCCTGCCAAGCATGTCCCCCGAAGAGCGCAAGCAGCGGCGTAACAGGCCGCAACTGCAAGTGGTGAAGTAAGCAGGGTTGATTCCAATCCAGTATTGCGGTGGGACAACCGCTCATAACCCGCGAGGAATTTCCGTTTCTGCGGGAGTGGTCGCTGCAACTCCCCGTTTTCTTGTAGGCGTAGCCATCCCGGCTTGGGAGCGGTTGTACCGTAAGCGTCAAATAAACCCCACCCTAACCAAGCGCAGCACGGCCGTGCACGCTGTGATGTTGTGAGTCACAATGGAGCGGGCGATGTTACTGGAGGCGAGCAGGGACTGACGGAACGTGTGTGTCAAAGCCAATATGTAATCGCTCGGCGAGACAGTTAAAGTGGATGGGCTGGCGCCGGCGAGGCCATCGATGCGCTGTTGCTCGGTAATATCAGCGCGAAGCAGAGTGTCGTCCAATGAGCAATTTCGTCGTTCAATTTGCGTATATACAATGAGGTGTTCTACAATCGGAGACGTCACTATTCCGCTTTGAATTACAAGAGTCCGGCAGCGCGTTACACTAACTACCCACTTCAACAGAAGTTGGCGTCATAGGTGCTACTACGGTATCGGAGAAACGTGGGGTAATCTCACACGTCGTGTGATATCGCACTTTAAAGTTGAATCCGCCATTGACAACATGAACAAAGCACTCTTTTTTAGCAATACTGACTGGAATATTCATTTAGAGCGCGCAGTGCTAACGCTTTCAGCGGCAATCACATTATTCACACTTGGATGGGTACTTTGGCGGAGCAATTATGGGTTGGACTTCACGGATGAGAGCTATTACTTAGTCGCGATGTCCAGTCCATGGAATTATAGCGCTACGGCCACGCAGTTCAGCTTCGTTTACCATCCCCTTTACGTACTGCTCGATGGAAATATCGCTGCCTTGCGGCAAGCCAATATTCTAATCACCTTCGGATTAGCATGGATCTTATGCCTCACCGTTTTGAGAACTTCTTTTGCAAAACCCATATTTACTGGACTTGTAACGCATGACATCTCAGATTTCATTACTTCCGGCGCGCTGGCGGTAAGTGCTCTCAGCGTGCTGGTTTTCGCTGGGCTCTGGCTGGCCACGCCATGTTATGACAGCCTGAATTTTCAGTCCTTGTTAATTGCCGGCACAGGGCTTTTACTGGCAGAAAAACGGATATCAAAAGCCAGCTTGCTGGGCTGGGTATTGATAGGTATCGGTGGGTGGGCCTCATTTATGGCCAAGCCGACCACAGCTGCCCTTCTTGGCCTCGGTACGGTTATTTATCTATCCTTTGCTGGAAAACTGAATCCCCGTCTCCTGATTATCGCGTTGTTTACTGCAATTGCTTTACTAATAACGAGCGCATGGTTGATTGATGGATCAATATTTGCTTTTGTGGAGCGGCTTCGTAACGGAGCTGAAATCATATCTCATACTTCAGGCCATATCCCGAATCAAATGCTGAGGCTGGGAGAACTAAATCTAAGCAGCAAAGAAATAATTTTTGTCGTTGTCGAAACATTCTTGCTATCAGCAGCTATTGTTTCCTTGAAACCCTGTAATAAATACGCAAATATCCTTGGCTTTACCATATCATTGGCAATTGCGTTTTTTATCTTCGTTGTTGCTTCAGGTGTATTTATCCCACGACTTGAATTCAGTAGCGATCAGGGCGCGCTTTTTTTCGCTATTCCATTTTCAGCATTTATAACCGGTTTGTTTTTAACACGTGCGCGTATTTTCCTTCAGCTAAAACGTCCTTGTTGGGCAATCGTACTATTCTTGCTCGTTTTACCTTACGTTTACGCATTCGGAACCAGCAATAATTACTGGTTTGAGGAGTACTGTGCCTGTATATTTTGGCTGCTTGCGGGGTTGATTTTTATTTCTCCTGTGATTGTGGCACGGGAGCATAAACGAATACTTATACCGATTTGTCTGACAGCGCAGCTTATAACCATCACTACGCTCAGTGTAGGGATGCAAAATCCTTATCGGGGATCACTGCCACTCAGCCAGGATAGATTTCCAATCGCGGTTGGACGGCCAGAGTCCAAGCTAATCCTCCCTAAAGAATATGGTGAATATATTTCCAATGCCGTCAAATTGGCAAATCAAGCCGGATTTCAACCTGGTACGCCGATGATAGATATGACTGGCCAGTTTCCAGGTACTTTGTATGCCTTGAGAGCCAAAAGTATTGGCCAAGCATGGATGATTGGCGGCTATCCTGACAGTGACCGCCGCGCCATAGCAACATTGAGCCTGGTATCTTGTGATGAGCTTGCAAAAGCCTGGCTACTGATTGAACCGCATGGCCCCGAAAAATTATCTCCGAAACTTCTTGAGAACTTTGGCATAAACATGACCACTGACTTTAAGAAGATAGGCACATTAATCACGCCTTCGGGGGCTGGGGGATATAACCAGCGCTACATGCAACAAATCCTTAAACCAATCCGATCCTTTGGGAGTGCAAGGTCAGCGTGCAAATCGGCCTTCAGTGCCTCTATTCGCCAACGGTCTGCTACCCTGATAATGTCCGAACGGCACTAACTTGACAACCCTGTTACAGTTATAAATCAAATATTCCGCACTGGCAGAGTGGGGAGAAATTGGGTATTCAATGAGAACCATGAAGTACAGCGTTGTCATCCCGGTATACAACAGCGAACAGATCGTTGCCGAGACGGTCAGCCGTACATGCGCATTCTTCGAGTCACAGAATCTCGACTTCGAGATTATCTTGGTGAATGATGGCAGCGCTGATCAAAGTTGGCGTGTCATCAGCAAACTCGCGCACACCGACTCACGCATCAAGGCTATCAACCTGCTGCGTAATTATGGCCAGCACGCGGCCAATCTGTGTGGCTTCCGCCACGCCAGCGGCGACTGGCTGGTGACCATGGATGATGACCTGCAGAATCCGCCGGAGGAGATTGCACACCTGATTGCGAAAGCAACGGAAGGTTACGACCTGGTTCTGGGGAAATTCCGCTCGAAGATGCATGCCTCCCACCGCCGCATGGGTTCGAGGATCGTGAATTGGTTAAATGGCCGTATCTTCAAAAAACCCAAAGGTCTGGTGTTGAGTAATTTCCGTATCCTGCACAAAGACGTGGTGAAGCGCGTCTGTGAATACCAGTCGCCCTTTCCCTACATCCCGGGACTCGCATTGATGTTTTCTGTCTCGCCAGCCAATGTGGAGGTAGAGCATCTACCACGCCGTGTCGGCAAAAGTAGCTACAACATGCTGCGCATCGCGAGGCTTGTGGCCACTATTCTGTTCAATTACTCATCCTTCCCACTGCGCTTGGTAATGGGCATCGGCCTCGTGGTGTCGCTCGCCAGTTTCGTGATGGGCATAGGCTATCTGGTGAAGGGTATGTTACACGGCTCGCAGGTACCCGGCTGGACCACGCTGGTGGTGCTGCTGGCGTTTTTCAACGGCATGCTCATGCTGATGGTAGGCATTCTCGGTGAATACATGGTGCGGTTGCTGACACAAGCAAGCGGCAGCACGCCCTACCAAGTGAAGGAACTTGTGGACGGTGACCGATGAAGCGGCACATGTTCATC
Organism: Natronospirales bacterium; assembly: GCA_021792635.1. Taxonomy (GTDB): domain Bacteria; phylum Pseudomonadota; class Gammaproteobacteria; order Natronospirales; family REEB76; genus REEB76. Next base: position 352,031 of record JAJYUH010000001.1, read on the forward strand.
ATCGGCGCCCAGCGGAGCGGCACCACACTACTCGCGCAGGCATTGGATATGCATCCCGGCTTGCGCTTTGCCAAACCCATCCGTCCTGAACCCAAGTACTTGTTGCGCCCGGAAGCGGAGATCAGCGTCGCGGACTACGAAGCCCGCTATTTCACGGACCTGCCGGATGCGGTGATGCGTGGTGAGAAGAGTACTTCCTATATAGAGAACGCCGAAGTAGCGCGGCGCATAGTCCGGCTGTTCCCCGGCGCGCGCTGCATCGCACTCCTGCGTGACCCGGTGGAGCGGGCGGTGTCGAACTACTGGTTCAGTGTGCAGCATGGTTTCGAAAAACGGCCGCCCGAGCAGGCGCTGGACCTGACGGCGGAGAGCAGCAAAACCGTGGCGGGACTGTCCACCTCGCCATTCGCCTACCTGAAGCGCGGCCGCTACCTGGATTTCCTGCAAACCTATGCCGGTGTCATCGGCCGCGACAAGTTGCTGGTGTTGCAGACGGAGCAGTTGGTTCGGGACGCGGAGGTGTGGTCGCGGGTGTACGGCTTCCTGGGATTGGAACCGTTGCCGCCGCCGTCGGCATCGGAGCGCGCCAACAGTATGCCGCGCGAGCAACCGGTTGAGGACGCAACACTCGCCGAGCTGGCCGCGCACTTCGCGCCGCACAACGCCGCGCTTGCGCGGCACTACGACCTGGATTTGTCGCTGTGGCGGGGGCCGACATGAACGCCACCAAGAAGGCGCTCGCGGTGGTGACCGTGACCGTGCTGCTGCAACTTACCGGCGCGGCGCTACTCAAGCAGGCTACCTTGGCGGTGCACCTCAGCCTGCTCATAACTGCGGTGTTCATCGCGGCGGCATTTGGTGTGCAGAGCGCGCGGTTCCTGCTGTGGGGCTATGCACACCGCCACTGGCCGTTGTCCATGACCTATCCCATGACCGCCATATTTTTCCCGCTGCTCATCGTGCTGGCAATGCTGTACGGCGAGCAGGTAGCGCCGCACCAGTGGTTGGGTGGTTTGCTGATCACAGCGGGCGTGGCCTGGATCACCTTCAAAGGCGTGGAGTGAGGCATGCTGCTCGACAAAAACCACCGCAAACGCCTGCTGAACGATACCTACGTGTACCTGCTGAACGGACTATATGCCGTCATAGCGTTTCTGCCGCCGCCGTTGCGCTGGCTGTGCTTTAAACTGCTTCTGGGGCGCATGGGTCGCGGGGTACATTTCGACTACAGGGTGTATTTTAAGTACCCGTGGCTCGTCGAGATTGGTTCGAACGTGAGCATCAATCGCGGCGTGGAGTTCTACCCAGGCGTGTTCGGCGGCCGGGCGCGTATCATTATCGGTGACGGCGTGCGCATCGCACCCAACGTGCGCTTCCACGCCGCCGGCCACAACCCGGCATATGCCGACCTTAGGGACGTTAGTGCCGGCATCCATGTGGAGGACGGTGCCTGGATCGGCGCCGGCGCCACCATCCTGCAAGGCGTACGCATCGGCCGCAACGCGGTGGTGGCCGCAGGTGCTGTGGTGACCAAAGACGTGCCGGCCGGTGTGATCGCGGGCGGCGTGCCAGCGAAGGAGATCGGGAGGCGCAAGCCCGCATGATGCTCTCGACGCTGGCGCTGGCAGCATCGCTACTATGCACGGCGGGCGGTATGGTAATGTTCAAGCGCTATTACCATAGCCGGCGGCGCTCGCACATTGCGTATTCCATCCTGCTGTTCGCCGCGGTGCCACTAACCACGTTCTTTGCCTTGCGCAGTCTGAGCCTCGGATTTGTGTACATGGCCACCGCCGCCAACCACATCCTGGTGCTAGGCATGTCGCATATTTTCTTGGGCGAGCGCATCCCGCCGCGCGTGCTGCCTGGCATTGCGTTGATATTGGCCGGCATCCTCATCTACGCGTTCTAAACGCAAAGCGAGGGCGACTGATGAATATTCGTTTCACGCAGCCCGCCCTCACGGGAAATGAGATGGAATATATCCGCCAGGCCATGAACAGAGGCCGCCTGATGGGCAACGGCGAGTTCACGCAGCGTTGTCAGCAGTGGCTGGAGCAAATGCTGGGATGCAGGAAGGCGCTGCTCACCCACTCCTGCACCGCGGCGCTGGAGATGGGCGCCATTTTGAGCAATGCGGGGCCTGGCGATGAGGTCATCATGCCGTCGTTCACTTTTGTGTCCACTGCCAACGCTTTTGTTCTGCGCGGTGCCACGCCGGTGTTCGTGGACGTGGACCCGGTGAATCTGAATCTGGACACAAAGCTGGTAGCGACGGCGGTAACCCAGCGCACCAAGGCCATTGTGCCCGTGCACTATGCCGGCGTGCCCTGCCGTATGGATGAGATTGTGAAAATCGCCAAGGACTGCGGCGCCGTAGTGGTGGAAGACGCGGCCCAGTCGCTGCTTTCCATCTACAAGGGCAGACACGCGGGTACCTTTGGCCAGCTTGCTGCCATCAGCTTCCATGAAACCAAAAACGTGGTATCCGGTGAAGGCGGCGCGCTCATCATCAACGACGAGAGCCTGCTGGAGCGCGCCGAGATCATCTGGGAGAAGGGTACCAACCGCTCAAAATTCTTTCGTGGTGAGGTGGACAAGTACACATGGGTGGACGTGGGCTCCTCATTCCTGCCTTCGGAGCTGGTAGCCGCCTTCCTGCTGGCACAACTGGATTCGGCCCGGGACATTACACGCCGGCGTTTGCTGTTGTGGAATCAATACGCAGATAGACTGAAACCTCTGTTCGATGACGGCGTATTGCGCGGTCCGCGGATCCCCGCTGGCGTGAAGCACAATGCTCACATTTTTTTTGTGATTACGCGCACCGCTGATGAGGCGAGCAGGCTGCTCGTCAAGATGAAGGAGCAGGATATAAATGCGGTACACCATTACGTACCGCTGCACAGCTCGCCGGCGGGTCGGCGTTACGGACGCATGCATGGATCCCTCATAAACACAGAAGAACTCTCCGACCGGCTGATACGTCTGCCGCTATGGTCGGATATGACACCGCGCATGATAGATCATGTGGTAGCGCTGATATTCCAATTGTTTAGAATCTGAAGTACGGTCAACAAGCCATGGAAGGGTACGGGACGACTCTTGGAAGTCCCAGACGGCGGACGCTAGCACCGTACCGCTTATACTGAATTCCGCGATGCTATCGATACTAGGGAGTAGCTGAGTGTCCACGGTTAATTCCACTATTGCTTTGTCGGCATCCAGGCTGTTGCGCTATGCGGTCATGGTGCTGGTGCTGGCGTTCCCTTCCATCTGCCTGCTGGTGAATCGGGGCGACAGTATCGGCCTAGGCTTGCTTGCATTACTTGGATTCTGGGTCGGATTCCGGGAGGGTTTTGCCCGCACCCTCAAGCGGGAAGATTGGTTTGTGGCGCTGGCCTTTTTCGCCTTTTTTGTAGTGGCTGTGCTGTCCTACGAGTTCGGCCGAGAGACCTATGACGGCTTCCGTTTCCTGGGCCGCGACCTGCGTTTTCTGCTCATCGTGCCGGTGCTGATACTGTTCCGCCGTTATCCGCCGCCGGCCAAAACCGTGTTCATCGGGCTTGCCATCGGCGGGCTGCTGACGGGCACCTATGCCCTGGTGGAATTCCTGCACGCGCCGGCTGCGTACCGCGCCCAGGCCGAAACGGACCTGCCGATCATGTTCGGCGATCTCACTGCCTGCATCGTGCTCACCCTGATGGCGGCCTATGGACTGGTGGTATCAGCCCGGAAGACATGGCTGACGGTGGGGTTTCTGCTCTGTCTGCTTCTTGGACTCACCGCCGTCATCCTGTCCGGTACCCGCGGGGCGTGGGTCGCGCTCCTGTTGTTGCTGCCGCTGCTATTCGGGCTTCTCGGCCGGGTGACCCACAAGCGATACCTGGCGCTCATACTGGTTTCCCTGTTGGTGCTGTTTGCAGGAACCTTTGCGGTTTCCAGAACGGATGTGCGCAACCGCTTGAGCCAGATTGCCGAGCATATTGCTCTCTATCAGACTGCGCTGCACTCCCTATCCTCGAGTCGCACGCAAAATATCCAGGATGTACCGTTCTGTGACGACCAGCGTCAGTTCTTGCAAGGTTGGTTAGCTTTCTCTGGCAGAGGCGGTACCGTGCATGTCGAAGTTATCAAAGATACCATGTTAGACACGACGAAACAGTTAGGCATCGTTTGCCATGATGACTATGCGTTACAAATTACTACCACAAAAACATCATATGGCTGGATCAGTTTTCCCAGATCGGTTAGTGGGAGTCGTGTTGCGCAAAGCACGCACCTGCTGGTTCGGGGAACCGGTACTGTATTTTTATATGGGGATAGCGCTCAGAAAATACATATCAATACGCAGAATTACCAGATAACCGTTCTACACAGTCCTCCCGATTCAGGTACACGTGTGGCAGTGGTCGTTGCTCCGGGGCAGAATATTTGGCTGGTCCCCGTGGAAAACTACTTTGGCGAGTACCGTTATACCTTGATGGATACATCAGTTGGACAGCGTTTCGAGATGTGGCGGGCGGCTTGGCATATGTTCTTGGATCATCCCGTGCTGGGTATCGGCACTGGCGCATTTTATGAACGCGCACAGCAGATGGCGCATCGCGGTTTGATTGCCACTTCTGTCGCAAAGTACGACCATCCCCACAGCGATTATTTCGATGCCCTGTCGAGCCGCGGAATGCTGGGATTGCTGGTGTTGTTCGCATTGCTGGGAGTTCCGGCAATCTACTTCGTGCGTGCCCTGAAAAGTCAGGAGGACACGTCCCATGCCGTGGGTCTGGCCGGCCTCTTGTTGGTATGCGGGTTCGCGATTTTCGGCCTGACCGACACCGTCTTTATCCATTCCATGAATATCAGTTGGTATGTGATCTATATTGCCTTGTTCATGGCGCTGCTGAAACCGGGTAGTGCAAAACAGGAGGAAATTACCTGAAGATGTCCACATGCAGAGCGCGGGGCGCTTGCACGGCCATGCACGCGGACCTCTGGTGCGGGATGTCTTGGCAGTCTTTGTGATGGTGCGAACAGTGCACGCGGAAGGAGCAATCGGCAGATGACCAAGATATCCCATCTTGCTTATCGGCTTGGGCACACCGCCGCAGATCGGCGGATTCTCAAAGTCTTCCAAAGACCGTAAAATCACCGCGGGCAGGGCCACGACGGCCGGACATGCCCCTTAAGCAAACCAGTGGCCGATGTGTTTAATTGCATTGTTCCGTAAGGAATCCGTATGAATTACAAAGGGATTATTCTCGCCGGCGGGTCAGGCACGCGGCTCTATCCGATCACGCGTTCCATCAGCAAGCAGCTTCTGCCGGTGTACGACAAGCCGATGATCTACTATCCGCTCTCGACTTTGATGCTGGCGGGCATACGGGAAGTCCTGGTTGTCTCAACGCCCCATGATCTGTCGCGTTACCAGGAGCTGCTGGGGGACGGCAACCAGTGGGGTATGAGTTTCAGCTATGCACCCCAACCCAGGCCGGAAGGTCTGGCGCAGGCGTTCATCATCGGTGAGCGGTTTATCGGCGGTAACCCGGCGGCGCTGGTTCTGGGCGACAATATTTTCTACGGCCAGGGCATGTCCGGCCAGTTGCATGATGCCGCGCAACGCCGGCAAGGCGCCACGGTCTTTGCCTATTACGTCCAGGAACCCGAGAGATACGGCGTGGTGCATTTTGACGCGCGCGGAAAGGCGCTGGACATCGAGGAGAAACCCGCCGAACCGAAATCCCATTACGCGGTCACGGGCCTGTATTTTTATGACAACGAGGTAATCAACATCGCCAAAACCATCCGGCCCTCGGCCCGCGGCGAACTGGAAATCACCGATGTGAACAAGGCTTATCTGCAGCGCGGCACACTGCACGTGGAAATACTCGGCCGCGGCGTGGCGTGGCTGGATACCGGTACCCATGAGTCGTTGCTCGAAGCCGCGAATTTCATTGAAACCATAGAGAAACGCCAAGGGCTCAAGATAGCCTGCCCGGAAGAAATCGCCTTCAACAGGGGCTTTATTGATGCCGGGCAGCTTGCAAGGCTGGCGGCATCCCTCGGAAAAACCGGCTATGGCGAGTACTTGCTGCAACTGGCAGACGGCAGGGAGCGGTAATGGAGTTTCTGCCGACCGCATTGCCGGATGTGGTATTGATAAAGCCGCGCGTGTTTGCGGATGCCCGCGGCTTTTTCATGGAAACCTGGGAGATGGGAAAATTCGCCTTGGCGGGTTTGGACCTGAAGTTTGTTCAGGATAACCACAGCGGCTCGATCAAGGGCGTGCTGCGCGGATTGCACTACCAGATAAAACAGCCGCAGGGAAAGTTGATGCGGGTGGTGGCCGGCGAGGTTTACGATGTGGCCGTGGATCTGCGCAGGAGCTCGGCGACCTTCGGCAGGTGGGTGGGGGTGTATCTTTCCGCGGAGAACAGGCAGCAGTTGTGGGTTCCGCCCGGGTTTGCGCATGGCTTCCTGGTGACCAGCACCACAGCAGAGTTCGTTTACAAATGCACGGATTTCTACGCACCGCACCATGAACGCTCGCTGCGCTGGAATGATGCGGATATAGGCATCCGCTGGCCACTGGCGCCGGGCGAATCGCCGCTGCTGTCTGAAAAGGATAAATCCGGCAAGCCGTTGCGTGGCGCGGATGTATATCCATGAGAATCCTGATAACCGGCGCTTCGGGCCAGTTGGGCAGCTCCCTGCGCAAGACGGTTCCTCCGGAGCATGAAGTCAGGGCTTTGACCCGCGCGCAGCTGGATGTTTCCCGTGAGGACCGGGTCAAACGCGCGTTTGCGGAATTCCCGCCGCAGGTGGTACTGAATGCTGCGGCCTACTCGGCGGTGGACAAGGCGGAAACGGATAAAGCCCGCGCCTTTGCGGTGAATGCCGACGGCCCGGAGCACCTGGCAAGAGCCGCCCGGCAAACCGGCGCGCGCCTGATCCACGTTTCCACGGATTTTGTTTTTGATGGCATGCAATCCCGCCCCTACCGGGTATCCGATGCCCGCCACCCGCTGAGTGTGTACGGCACCAGCAAGGCGCAAGGTGAGGAACGGGTGCAGGCGGTGCTGGGGGAGGAAGCCGTTATTATCCGTACCGGCTGGCTGTATGCGGTTGAAGACCACAACTTCGTGAAAACCATCCTGCGTCTGCTTGCTGAGAGGGATACGCTGAATGTCATCGCGGACCAGGTCGGCACCCCCACCTGGGCCATGTCCCTGGCCGGGCTGACCTGGGTGATCGTCAAGCGCCCGGAGATCGGGGGCTTGCTGCACTGGAGCGATGCGGGCGTGGCGAGCTGGTATGACTTTGCGGTGGCGATCCAGGAGGAAGCCATGAACCTGGGGCTGGTGAGCAAGGCCATCCCCATCCGGCCCGTCACCACGGAGGACTATCCGTTGCCGGCCAAACGTCCCTGCTACAGCGTGCTGGAAAAACAGGACACCACCGCGCAGACCGGAGTGGCACCGAGTCACTGGCGTGCCAATTTGCGCCTGATGCTGCAGGCTCTCAGTCATGCGTAGATTACTGGTAACCGGCGGTGCCGGTTTCATCGGCACCAACTTTGTGCGCTACTGGGCCGGGAAATACCCGGCAGACAGAATGATTGTGCTGGATGCGCTGACGTACGCTGGAAATGTTTCAAATCTGGATGCGGTCAAGGAGCATCCCGGTTTCCGTTTCGTGCAGGGTGACATCTGCGACGACTCCCTGGTCAATAATCTGATGACGGCGGAGCGCCTGGATACGATCGTGCATTTTGCCGCCGAATCACACGTGGACAGATCCATCACCGGGCCGGATGCATTTATCCGCACCAATGTTGTCGGCACGCACACCCTGCTTAAAGCCGCAAAACACACCTGGCTGGACGATAAAACCCGGTCCGGACCCTGCCGATTCCATCACGTTTCCACCGATGAAGTTTATGGTTCCCTGGGATCCGGTGATTCCCCGTTCACCGAACAAACGCCTTATGCTCCCAATTCTCCCTATTCCGCCAGCAAGGCGGCTTCAGATCACCTGGTCAGGGCCTATCACCATACCTATGGGTTGCCGGTAACCATCAGTAATTGCTCAAATAATTATGGACCATACCATTTTCCGGAGAAATTGATTCCCTTGGTGATACTCAACGCCCTGGAAGGGAAACCTCTGCCGCTATACGGCGACGGCAGGAATGTCAGGGACTGGCTGTATGTGGAGGATCATTGTTGCGGGATCGAATGTGTGCTGCAGAAAGGCCGGGTCGGCGAGGTGTATAACATCGGCGGGTCGAGCGAGCGCCAGAATGCCGAGGTCGTGAGGAAGCTCTGCGCACTGCTCGATGAGCTCAAGCCGCGTGCGGACGGCCGAAGTTATTGCGAGCAGATAACATTCGTTCCGGACAGGCCGGGCCATGACCGGCGCTATGCCATGGATACGCACAAAATAGCGTCTGCATTGGGGTGGTCCGCGCGCGAGACATTCGACAGCGGTATGCGCAAGACCGTGCAGTGGTATATCGCCAATTTGCGGTGGTGCATGGAAATCCGCAACACGCGCTACGCAGGCGACAGGCTGGGATTAATCACCTGAGGATTGGCCGGGTATTCCGGCTGCGGGGAAGCCATTGCTGCGGGAAGCTTCAGTCCCCAGACCATTGGGCCTATGCTACGCATGCCAAAGCCGCACTGATAACGCATGATACCCGCGAGTTCCAACGCGGGCCCGGTCTCGGAACCGAGAACGGGGCATGACCTGTGCCGCCTGTCCGGCAATTTCTGATGGATGACACCATGCCCGGCAAACTTCACATCAAGACCTTCGGTTGCCAGATGAACGAGTACGACTCGGCGAAAATGGCCGAGGTACTCGGGGCGTCGCGCGGCTACACGTTGGCGGAGCAGGCCGAGGAGGCCGAGGTGCTGCTGCTCAACACCCGCTCGGTGCGCGAGAAGGCGCAGGAGAAGGTATGCTCGCAATTGGGCCGGTGGCGCGAGCTCAAGCAGCGCAATGGCGCTCTGCCGAGTGCCGCCGCCGGCGGTACGCTGTCCACCCCGCAGGCGGAGGTGGCATAATCTCCCCTGGAACAGCGCACCGCCACGGGAGTTGAATGATGAACTATCTGGATCGTATCACGGTGAACCCCGAGGTTTGCGGGGGCCGCCCTTGCATCCGCGGGTTGCGCATCCGGGTCAAGGATATCCTCGATATGCTGGCCGCCGGGGAAGGCAAGGAAGACATTCTTCATGACTATCCGTATCTTGAGGAGGAGGATATCAAGGCGGCTCTGACCTATGCTGCCGTACAAGCCGATCATCCGGTGATGCGGGTGGCATGAGGATGCAGTTCGTCGTTGATGCGCAACTGCCACCCGCTCTTGTTCGTTGGCTTGCGGTTCAGGGATACCAGGCCGAGCATGTAGGCGATGTCGGATTGATGGCGGCAAGTGATCGGGAGATATGGAATTACACACGCAAGCTGGGCGCCGTCCTGGTTACCAAGGACGAAGATTTCATGGCCCTGTCTCTTGCGGATCCCGCCGGGCCGCCGATAGTCTGGCTGCGCGTGGGTAATACCACCAGGCGGGCACTCTTAGAAACGGTTTCAGCGCTATTTGCCGCTGTTGAGGGGCGCCTCTTGGCCGGTGAAAAAATTATCGAGATAGTCTGAGTTGCATGACTGCAGAAAATCGTCCCATGATTGATTGTAACTCAGGTATGAACCGGGGTATCTCCCTCTCCTCTTGAATATGCCCGGCAAACTTCACATCAAGACCTTCGGTTGCCAGATGAACGAGTACGACTCGGCGAAAATGGCCGAGGTACTCGGGGTGTCGTGCGGCTACACATTGACGGAGCAGGCCGAGGAGGCCGACGTGCTGCTGCTCAACACCTGCTCGGTGCGCGAGAAGGCGCAGGAGAAGGTATTCTCGCAATTGGGCCGGTGGCGCGAGCTCAAGCAGCGCAATCCCGATCTCGTCATCGGCGTGGGCGGCTGCGTGGCGAGCCAGGAGGGCGAAGGCATCGTGATGCGCGCGCCGTTCGTGGATCTGGTGTTCGGGCCGCAAACGCTGCATCGCCTGCCGGAGATGCTGGCGGAAACGCGCCGCAGCCATCGGCCGGTGGTGGACGTGTCTTTCCCGGAGATTGAGAAGTTCGACAATCTGCCGCCGGCACGGGCGCAGGGTGCGACCGCCTTCGTGTCCATCATGGAAGGGTGCAGCAAGTACTGCACGTTCTGTGTGGTGCCCTACACGCGCGGCGAGGAAGTGAGCCGACCCTTCGACGACGTGATCGCCGAGATCGCGGAACTCGCCGGGCAGGGCGTGAAGGAGGTAACGCTCCTCGGCCAGAACGTGAACGGTTACCGCGGCCGGATGCACGACGGCGCGGCGGCGGATCTGGCGCTGCTCATCGAGTACGTGGCGGCGGTGGACGGCATCGAGCGCATCCGTTTCACCACCTCCCATCCGCTGGAATTCTCCGAACGGCTGATCCGCGCCTACGCCGAGATCCCCATGCTCGCCAATTACCTGCATCTGCCGGTGCAGAGCGGCTCGGACCGCATTCTTGCCGCCATGAAGCGCAACCATACGGTGCTGGAGTACAAGGCCAGAATCCGCAGGCTGCGGGAGGTGCGTCCCGACATCAGTCTGTCCACCGACATCATCGTGGGTTTTCCGGGAGAGACACAGCGGGATTTCGCGGATACCCTGAAGCTGGTGGAGGATGTGCGCTTCGATCAGGCCTTCAGCTTTATCTACAGTCGCCGTCCCGGCACACCGGCCGCCTCATTCCACGACGACGTGCCCCATGAAGAAAAAGTGCGCCGCCTGGAAACATTGCAGGCGCGTATCCACGAATTCGGCCAGTCCTACATGCGGCGCTTGAAGAATACGCCGCAACGGGTGCTGGTGGAAAAAGTTTCCGAGCGTAATCCGCAGGAGGTGGCCGGAAAAACCGAGTGCAACCGCTGGGTGAATTTTGCCGGCGATGTGCGGCTCATCGGCCGCTTTGCCGATGTGGTGATCACCGAGGTGAAACAGAATTCCCTGCGCGGGCGGCTGGCTCGGGAAAAAATACCTGCTTTTTTCAGTGCCGATGCCCAAGCCTGAATGGCAACACAGCAGTATCTTGTATTCTCCATTTCCTTTTTGTAAGATATCCTTACTTAAAGGAATTCATCATGCTTGCCAAGAAAACGTCCAAAAACCAGATCACTCTGCCCAAGGCGGTCATCAGCCGTTTCCCCGCTGTCGAGTATTTCGATGTGCGCGAAGAAAATGGCCGTATCGTACTGGCGCCTGTGAAAACCGGCGGTGCGGATGCAGTCCGGGAGAAGCTGCGGATGCTTGGCATAACCTCTGCTGATGTGGATAACGCGATTGCGTGGGCACGTGAGAAGTGAGTCCGCGGGTTGTCTTTGATACCAATACGGTTGTTTCCGCGCTGCTCTTTCCAACCGGCAGTCTTGCCTGGTTACGGCAGTCATGGCAGGGCCGGACAGTGATCCCGCTGGCAAACAAAGCCACCATGCAGGAGCTCTACCGTGTCCTTTCTTATCCAAAATTCACCTTGGCGGCTGCGGACCGTGAAGAGCTGTTGAGCGACTATCTTCCCTTTGCCGAATTGGTGACTACGCCCGCGCGACCGCCGGCTTTGCCGCAATGCCGCGATCCGGATGATCAGAAGTTCATTGAACTTGCATTCTCCGCCCAGGCTGACATGCTGGTTACCGGTGACAAGGATTTGCTTGTGCTTGCCAACAAAGTGAAATTCTTGATCTGCAATCCCGCGGTATGTCGGGACAGAATCATCCCGACTGGCAAATCCTGATGCGTTTTTCGTGCCCGTGAACACGCAACCACTATCCATTGATTTTGGGCTGGAACCGGCTGACAACGCGCGGCTGGCCAACCTGTGCGGCCAGTTTGACGAGCACCTGCGGCAACTGGAGCAGCGCCTGGGGGTGGAGATCAACAACCGCGGCAATCAGTTCCGCGTGATCGGTGAAAAGGAATCGGCGCAGGCTGCCGCATCTATCCTGAAGGAACTTTATGCCGCGACGGCGCAGGAGCGCATCCGCCGCGAGACCGTGCATCTCAGTCTGCAGCAGTCGGCCGTGGCCGCCACGCTGGCCGGGAACGACGCGGCCGGGGAAACCGAGGGTATCGTGATTCCCACCAGGGAGGGGCGTGTCCGCGGACGCGGGCCGAACCAGCGGCGTTATTTGCACAATATCGCCGGCCACGATTTGAATTTCGGCATCGGCCCCGCAGGTACGGGCAAGACGTATCTGGCCGTTGCCAGTGCCGTGGCGGCGCTCAACCGCGATGCGGTGCGGCGGCTGGTGCTGGTACGGCCGGCGGTGGAGGCGGGCGAGCGGCTCGGCTTTCTGCCCGGCGACATGGCGCAGAAGGTGGACCCCTATCTGCGTCCCATCTACGACGCACTGTATGAAATGCTCGGCTTTGAGCGTGTCAGTCGGCTGCTGGAGCATGGCGTGATAGAAGTGGCGCCGCTTGCTTTCATGCGCGGGCGCACACTCAACGAAGCTTTCATCATTCTGGACGAAGCCCAGAACACCACCATTGACCAGATGAAGATGTTTCTGACGCGCATCGGCTTCGGCTCGAAGACCGTGGTGACCGGCGACATCACCCAGGTGGACATTCCGCAGCCGCAACGCTCGGGGCTGCGCGATGCAGTGGATCTGTTGCGCGACATGCCGGGCGTGAGTTTCACATTCTTTACCGCCGCCGATGTGGTGCGTCATCCGCTGGTGCAGCGTATCGTCACCGCTTATGAGCAGCGCGACCCGGCGGAGGAGTCGAAGCGGTGAATATCGCGGCGGATACCGCCGCAATGATTGGAGGTTTGTGTTTTCGCAGGAGCGGTGGTGACCGCCAGGGATGGTGGAAATGCAGCAATGCAGGAGCGTACATCTGCCACGCCGCGATGTTTTGAGTTTGTGGTTCCGTAGGAGCGGCGACATTCGCCGCGATGATTGGGGTTGGTGTTTTCGCGGCAGCGGCGATATTCGCCGCGAGGGAGAGCAACCCGGAATGGCAAATACATGACCGGCAAACTGCGGGTGACGGTGCAGCGGGCCACGCGCCTGCGCAAGCTGCCTGCCGACGCGGACTTTACCTGCTGGGTGCGCGCGGTGCTCAAAGGCCGCGGCGCGGCGGAACTCGTGATCCGTATTGTGGATGCGGCGGAGAGCCGCCGGCTTAACCGCTGCTGGCGCGGCAAAGACCGCGCCACCAACGTGCTGTCGTTTCCCGCCGGACTGCCGACCGGCGTGCCGCTGCCGTTGCTGGGGGATCTGGTCATGTGCGCACCGCTGGTGGTGCGGGAAGCGGCGGAGCAGGGCAAGAGTCCCGCAGCCCACTGGGCACACCTTACGGTGCACGGCAGCCTGCATCTGCTGGGCTACGACCATGAGAATGAGGCCCAGGCGGCGGTGATGGAGTCCCTGGAAGCGGCCATCCTCGGCACACTCGATTTCCCCGACCCTTACGCTCCGCGCCGTTGACGCCCGGGGAAAGAATTAATATTCTTACCGGTAAGAGTAATACTCCAGCGAGGGCTTGGCCGTGAAGATTACCGCTAAGGGCCAGGTAACCGTGCCGCAGGACATCCGCCGCCGGCTCGGCCTGATGCCCAACACTGACGTGGAATTCAGCGTCTCGGGCGACCGCGCCTACCTGCGCAAGGCCGCCGGCAAGGCCCGCCGCGGCGACGCACTCATCGCGCGCATGCGCGGCCGGGCTACCGTGCGCATGAGCACCGACGAGATCATGGCGCTCACCCGGCGGAATGATCGTCGCGCAACGCATCTTGGTGGACAGCAACGTGCTCCTCGACATCCTGGAGGAAGACGCACGCTGGTTTGACTGGTCCGCGCAGCAACTGGCGCGCTGTGCGGAGAGCGCAGAACTGGTCATCAACCCGGTGATCTATGCTGAAGTCTCCATCGGCTTCGATGCCATCGAGGCGCTGGAAGAAGCGCTGCCGGCGAGCCACGTGCGCCGCGAGCCGCTGCCATGGGAAGCGGCATTCCTGGCCGGCAAATGCTTTCTGCGCTACCGACGCCGGGGCGGGACGCGGCGTTCGCCCCTGCCGGATTTTTTTATCGGCGCGCACGCTTCCGTGTCGGGAATGAGCCTGCTCACGCGGAAGGCCTCGCGCTACCGGACATATTTTCCCAAACTTGTCATCATCGCTCCCGATGCGGGGTGAACGAATACTACCGTCATGCCAGAGACCAACCCTGATCATCACAGCAATCGCGGCCCCGGGCTGCGCACCTGGTTCGAGCGCCTGCGCCAGGCGCTCAGCGGCGAACCCCGGGACCGGGACGAGCTTCTGGAATTGCTGCACGACGCCCAGCAGCGCAACCTGTTCGATACCGACGCTCAGGCCATGCTGGAGGGGGTGCTGCAGGTGGCGGACATGCAGGCCCGCGACATCATGATCCCGCGGGCGCAGATGGTGGTGCTGGAGAAGGACGCCGCGCTGCGCGAAGTCATGGCGGTGGTGGTGGATTCGGGCCATTCGCGTTTTCCGGTGGTGGGCGAGCGCCGCGACGAGGTCGTCGGCATCGTGCTCGCCAAGGATCTGCTGGAACATTTCCTCGATAACCCGGACGGCCAGTTCAACATCCGTGAATATCTGCGGCCAGCGCCTTTCGTGCCCGAGAGCATCCGCCTGAACGTGCTGCTGAAGAATTTCCGCGCCAGCCGCAACCACATGGCCATTGTCGCGGACGAATACGGCGGCGCGGCGGGGCTTGTCACCATCGAGGATGTGCTGGAGCAGATTGTCGGCGAAATTGATGATGAATATGACGTGGAGGACGAGGCGCGCATCCTCAAACACACGGATAAGCGTTACACGGTAAAAGCACTCACGCCCATCGAGGATTTCAACGAGTATTTCGCCACGGATTTCAGCGATACGGAATTCGACACCGTGGGGGGGCTCGTCATGCATGCCTTCGGACATCTGCCGAAGCGCGGCGAGAAGACCCTGATCGGAAACCTGCGTTTCAAGGTGATCCGCGCCGACAGCCGCCGGCTGCATCTGCTGGAAGTGTTGCGCAGAAACGCTGCCGTATCGCCCGGCCCTGACACCACGGCATGAGTGCGGCGTCCGCTTCCGGAGCGCACGCGGTGCGGAACGCCGTCGCCGCTGCGCTGCATGACGGCGGCGCGCGCCTGCGTGCTGGCATCCCCGGCGATGTACTGGCTCTCGTTTGCGGCGTGCTCACGGTGCTGGCGTTCGCGCCGTTCGGTTTTTATCTGCTTGCGAGCCTGACCCTCGCGGTACTGTTCTGGCTGCTGCAGGACATCTCCGCACGCCGCGCCGCCTGGCGCGGTTTCCTGTTCGGTGCCGCGGAGTTCGCCTTCGGGGTGCACTGGCTTTATATTAGTATCCACAGCATCGGCGGCGCACCCCTGTGGCTGACGTTTTTGATCATCGGCGCGCTGGTTGCCGTCATGGCGGGTTACAGCGCGCTCGCCTGCGGGCTGGGAGTCTGGCTGGCGCCGCGCCCCGGCATGGTGCGTTGGGTATTGGTTTTGCCGGCCCTGTGGACGCTGCTGGAATGGCTGCGCGGCTGGCTGCTCACGGGGTTCCCGTGGCTGAGTCTCGGCTACAGCCAGATCGGCAGCGCGCTGCAAGGCTACGCGCCGCTGCTGGGGGTGTACGGCGTGAGCCTGACGGTGGCATTGTCTGCGGGACTGCTGCTGACTCTGCTGGCAGCGGGCGTGCAGCGGCGGACGCGGCTCGCGGCACTGGCGCTGCTGCTGGCGCTGTGGCTGGCGGGCGGGTTGCTGGCGAACCTGCGCTGGACCCGCCCCTCGGGCCAGGCTATTCAGGTGAGCCTCATTCAAGGCAATATTCCGCAGACCATCAAATGGGATCCGCAGGCCTTCCGCCCCACGCTTGCGCTGTACCGCCGTCTGACCGATGCGCACTGGGACAGCCGGCTGATCATCTGGCCGGAATCCGCCATACCGGAATATGCGGACCAGGTGCAGCAGGACTACCTGGACCCGCTGCAACGGGCGGCACGCGCCCACGGCACGCAACTGCTCATCGGTGTCCCCACCGAGAACCTGGTCACGGGCGCCGCCTACAACAGTGTCATCAGCTTGGGGGGTCACGATGGCGTGTACGACAAGCGGCATCTGGTCCCTCTGGCGGAATATTTTCCGCTGCCGAAGTGGGTGCGGCGCTGGCTCGAGAGCATGAATCTGCCCTATTCCTCCTTCACGCCCGGCGCCGCCCATCAACCGCTGCTTGAAGTCGCGGGTTACCCCGTGGGTGTGTCGATCTGCTACGAGGATGCCTTCGGCAATGAAATCATGCGTGCCCTGCCGCGGGCGGCATTCCTGGTGAATGTCAGCGATGACGGCTGGTTCGGCGATTCCATCGCACTGCCGCAGCACCTGGAGATCGCGCGCATGCGCGCGCTGGAAGCGGGGCGGTATTTGCTGCGCGATACCAACACCGGCATCACGGCCGTCATCGGACCCCACGGCCGGATCCATGAGTCGCTACCGGCGGAGGTGCGCGGGGTGCTCACCGCGGAATTCACCCCCTACGCCGGAAGCACGCCTTACAGCCGTCTGGGAAATCCCGCGATCGTGGTGCTCGCGAGTCTGTTGTTGGCGGCGGGATGGGGCGTGCGGTTTTGGCCGCGCCGCTTTCGCCCTGCTTATCGCGGCCGTGCTGTCCCATGAACCGGGGCGGGCGGCTGGCAGCGTTTCCCGCGGAGGTGGCTGAGTTCATGCGCATCGCCGTGTCCCCCGTGTCCCTGTTGTATCTGGCGTTTGCCGTGATCCTCGGTGTGTCGCTGTTCAACCACGGACCGATCCCGGCCATGGAGCCGCGTTTCGCCGATGCGGTGCGGGAGATGATCGCGCAGGGCCAGTATCTGATCCCGACCATCAACCACGTCCCCTACATCGAATATCCGCCGCTCTACTATTGGCTCTCGATCGCCGGCCGGCTCGCCGGGCTGCCGCTCGCGGCGGCTATCCGCCTGCCCACGTATCTGGCGTTCTTTTTATGGCTGTTCTGGCTGCGGCGCCTGCAGCGGCAGTGGTTTCCCGAGTGGTCTGCCGTGCTGTTGCCGCTCACCGCCGCGGCCCTGCCGGCGGTGCTCTACAATTTCTTCCATGCCCAGGTGGACGGCCTGCTGATGCTGGGTACGCTCATGGCCTTCACCGGATTTGCGCGGCTGCGCACTGATCCGGCACGGCGCACCTTTCCCTGGGAGCTGTGGCTTGGCATCCTGCTGGCCACCGCAGCCAAAGGACCGGTGGGCATGGCCATCACCCTGCCCGCCATGGCGCTGGAAGTCATGCTCGCGTCCTGCCGGGAAACCGCACCCGCCACCGGTTTCTCACCGGCATGGAACCGACGCCTGCGGCAGGTTTTTCACGAGGCTTGGCGCATGGCGCCGTTCCGGGGGCTCGGGCTCGCACTGCTTGGTATCGTCCCCTGGTACCTCGCCGCGGGGCTGACCAGCGGCTGGGAGTTTGTGCGCGGCGTGCTGGTGTACCAGAATTTCACCCGCTTTCTGCACGGTCTCGATCACCTGCAGCCGTGGTGGTTCTACGGCGGGACGATCTGGGGGGATTTTTTCCCGCTGGCATTGTTGGTTCCCGTCGGCCTGTATCTCGGGATGCGTCATTGGCGGGAATTCCGCTGGCGCATGCCGCTGCTGTGGGCACTCGTCACCATCCTGTTCTTCAGTTTTTCCGCATCCAAGCAGAGCAAGTACATTCTCCCGGCTGCGCCGGCGGTGGCCATGCTTGCGCTGGCAACCGTGCCGGTGCTGTGCAACCGCCGCTGGCAAAGATGGGTATTTGCACTGCTCAAGGGTTGGGCGGCGCTCTTCATCGCCTTCTTCGGCGTGCTGGTGCTCGTGTGGCTGCCGACCCAGCAACTGCGGATCGGCGGCGTGGGCGGATATCACCGCATCCAATCCGCAATCGCCGCACATCCGGGGAAGATCGTGAGTTTCCAGTGGCCGCGGCCCATGACGATCTACATGCTGGGGGCGCCGCTCGCCTGGGTGACCTCGAGCCGCGTGCTCTATGCCGAAATGCACGATGGCCACATTCAAGCCGGGGATTACGTGCTGGTGAGCGACCGTTTCCTGCCCGGTGGCGGCGAGCCGGCGAGTCATACCCTGTTGCCCGCACCCGCGCCGCCGTATCTCGAAAAAGTGCTGAGCGTGAAGGCGGAGAAGCACATGACCCTGTATCGGGTGCTTCCGGGGGTGCGCGCTCTGCCGCTACCGGCTACACCGCCTCCGCCCCCGCGTCACTGGTGGGATCAGTTCGATACCGATTGAACGATGGACCGCAAGGCTCAAACACCGGCGCCAAACAAAATACCTGCCGGAACAGATGCGACCCTGGTGCCCTAATATAATCGGCATGGCTGGTTTCCAGCGTATCTCCCTGAAGGTGGAGAGGGGCGGTGCCTTTCGGCCTGCGGGCTATCGCGGCAGACGGGTTTGGTATCGGTGGTACGTACAAATTCAATGAGCAAGCGATGAAGATTCTGCACCTGCTTTCCCAGACCCAGCTCACCGGTGCGGAAGTGTACGCGCTGGCACTGTGCCGCTATCAGCTCGCCCACGGGCATAGTTGCCTGATTGTCTCCGACCGCCTGCACCGTGCCGCGCCGGCCCCGCATATCGCACTCCCCATACATGATCGGCGTTGGTGGCGACGCTGGCAGAACATCAACCGTGTGACAATGCTGGTGCGCAGTGAAGGGGTGGATTTGATCCATGCCCATTCCCGGGCCGCCAGCTGGATCGCCAATCGGGTACGGCGCCGGGTACGGGTGGGATATGTCTCGACGGTGCACGGCCGGCAGAGCGTGCATTTCACCAGCCGGCATTTCAACGCCTATGGCCATCACGTATTGGCTGTATGTACCGATCTGGCGGAGCAGTTGGTGACGGAACTGGGTGTACCGGCGGAATACGTGCGTGTGGTGCCCAATGGCCTCGACTGAACTTACCATCGCCTTCATCGGCCGGCTGACCGGGCCCAAGGGCGAACTCGCGAAACTGTTGTTGCGCGAGGTGTTTCCGCGGTTCTCCGGCGTGCGTTTCGTGATCGCCGGCGGACCGGTGACGGAGGAATTCCGCCGTCTGGCGGCGGACGCCCGGGTAACGCTCCGCGACGTGGTGGAGGATCCGCGGGAAATCATGCGTGCGGCGGATCTCGTGATCGGCTCCGGGCGCGTCGCGCTGGAGGCGATGCAGCAGCAGCGCCCGGTGCTCGCGGTCGGGGAGGCGTGTCGCATCGGTTTCGTTGCACCGGAAAACTTCGCGGCGGCCCGTCGCTCCAATTTCGGTGACAGCGCCCCGCCCCAGGCGCACCGTGCCGAACCCCTGGTAGCCGATCTCGAACGTTTTCAGCGTGGCTACCGGCCCCCGCTGGAGACCTATGCGGATTTTCTCGCCGAGTACGCCATGACACGCGTGGGGCCCATGGTCCTGGACGCGTACCGGGAAGCGGTACGCGCCGCCCGCCTGCCCCGGCGCCCGATTCCCGTGCTCACCTACCACCGGGTGGTGCGCACTCCGCCCGCGGACTCCAGGGCGCGTATCTATGTGACGCGCGAGCAGTTGGCGGCGCAGTTACGCCAGCTCGCGCGCCGCGGATTTGAAACCCTCACGTTTCGCGACCTCCTCACCCGCCAGACGCTGCCCAGGCGTCCGGTGATCCTGAGCTTCGATGACGGTTATCTGGATAATTACCAGGAATTGCTGCCGCTGCTTGAGGCGGGGGACGCGCGGGCGGTGATCTTCGTGCTGGGAGACCGCGCACTGCGCAGCAATACCTGGGACCGGGCGATCGGTGAACCCGATGTGCCGCTCATGGAGGATGGGATGGTACGCGCCTGTCATGCCAGCGGACGGGTCGAGATCGGTTCCCATGGACTCAGCCACTGCCATCTGCCGCAGATGAGCGCAGCGGTCCTGCTGCGCGAAGTGCGGGACAGCCGGCGCGCGCTTGAGGATCTCATCGGCGCCGAGGTGGGCACCTTCGCCTATCCCTACGGGGAGTTCACGGCCCGCGAGCGTCAGGCAGTCGCCGCCGCCGGCTACGCTTTCGGCGTGGCCACGGATCGGGGACCGCTCCGCATTGCCGAGGATCCTTATGCCGTGCGCCGTATTCCCGTGTTTCCCAACACCAGCGGGTTCGGTTTCTGGAAGAAGACGGCACCCTGGTATTGGCACTACCGGAAATTGCTGGGTCGCGGTTGATGCGCGGCCGCGGGACTGACACATCGGATACGCCCGGGCTTGCACCGCTGCACCGCAAGTCATGTCAACCACGGAGGGTGGTCATCGTTTTGAACGTGACAGGTCTGCTCCTTGTTCGCCGCCGCGCATGCGGGGACAGGTGCGGTTTCCCAGCCTCCTCATCGCCGCACATACGCGTGGATGCGGGAACCAGCGTGAGGGTTCCGTGAAGATTCTATTCTCCTGCGGTTCCTCGTCCTGGGGTGGACTGGAGATGCAGATACCGCTGCTCGCCCGCGCATTGCGCGACCGCGGTCATGCGCTCACGCTGCTGTGCCCCCCGGACAGTGTGATCGCGCAGGAGATGTCCTCGACCGGGTTCCCGGTGTTGCCGCTGCCGGGCGGCAAACGGCATATCGCCGGAAATATCGTATCCGTGGCGCACTTTCTGCGCGGCGGCCGCTACGATATTCTGCATGCACATGTAAGCGAGGATATCCGGGTGCTGTCGCCGGCACGCGCGCTCGCGTGTCGCGACACGCCGTTTTTCATCACTCGCCACATGGGGGTCAAGCATGCACGCCGTGATGTCCTGCACCGGCTGTTGTACCGGCAGGTACGCCGCATATTTGCGGTCTCCAGCTATGTGGCGGACGGCGTGCGTGCCGCCCTGCCGGTCCCGCCGGACCGCGTCGCGGTACTGCCTCCGGGCATTGACCTGAACCGCTTTCAGCCGGACCGGTATGATGGTGCGCAGGCGCGTGCGGCGCTCGGCCTTGACCCCGGCCGGCCGGTGGTGGGCATGCTGGGACGCATCACGCCCATGAAGGGACATGCGGAATTTCTTGAGGCCGTGCGCAGATTGCGGGACGGTGGGCGGGACATGAATTTTGTGGTGGCCGGCGGCTGCGGAGACGGTGACCGGGAGCGTACCTATACTGAAAATATCCATGCCCTGGCGCGGCGACTGGGACTGGCGGATGCGGTGCGTTTCATCGGCTTCGCTCCTGAGCCCGCCGTCGTGTTCGCGGCGCTGGAGGTATTCGTGTTTCCTTCCCACCTGGAGGCATTCGGGCTTTCCCTGGTGGAAGCCATGGCGATGGGACTGCCTGCGGTCGCCTGTGCCGCGGGCGGCGTGCTGGATATTGTCGAGGACGAGCGTACCGGGCTGCTGGTACCCCCCGGGGATCCGGCGTCCCTTGCCCTTGCGATCGGCCGGCTGCTGGATGATCCGGCAGGCCGTATCCGCTTGGGACACGCGGCCCGTGCAGCGAGCCCGCGCTGGGATATCGCCCGCATCGCCGCATCGCACGATGCCGAATACGCACGCGCGCTTGCCGGCGCTCCGGTATCCGCCTGATTATGGCCAGAGTCGCCGCACCGACAGTGACCGGTAGGCCGTTGTCGTATCCATATATTGGGCTATTTGCAAAAGGTGGTTGGAAACACCAAGGACTCAACCGACGGTATCGGTAGGCCGTGCGTGCGACATAATGTTGAACACTGCTTTACAATTGGGTTTGATGCCCGTACAATACAGTGTGTTCAACACCGATAAACGGGAGCTGTAATGGAAGTGGTGCTTCGCAAATACGGGAACAGCACGGTAGCCGTTCTGCCTCCCCCGGTACTCCGGGAGCTGGGTGTTACAGCCGGCCAGTCCATGACGCTGGAGACCACTAGCGATGGCAAGATCGTGCTGGCGCGCAAGCGAAAGTATGCGTTAAAGGACATGATTGCGCAGTGTGATCCGAAAGCGCGGCCCCCTGCTGACCTCGACCTGTGGGAGGCTGCGAGACCGGTCGGACAGGAGGCATGGTGATGGGGGTGTTTGATCGTGGCGATGTCGTGAGCGTCCCGCTTGACCCGGTTGTGGGTCACGAACAGCGCGGTAGGCGACCGGCTCTGGTGCTTACCACCAAAGACTTCAACAGACTTGGTGACGTGCTGGTTGCGCCCATAACGCAGGGTGGAGATTTTTCGCGCTATGCGGGGTTCGCCGTTCCGCTGACCGGGACCGGCTGCAAGACCCAGGGGGTTGCGCTGGTCAACAAGGTTCGGATGCTGGACTTGAACGCCCGCAAGGCACGGAAGGTTGAGCGTGTGCCACAAGTTGTCGTTGACGATGCTTTGGGACGGTTGATCGCGCTGCTCGACTGACCGTCACGGCAGCAAGGTGGACCTCCGTTTTGTGCAATACGTGGTTGGTACGGGATTCATCTCAACCACCTTTTGCAAATAGCCATATATTGCTATTGATCCCTGACGGAGCCAAACAGAGAACCACAATGCAAGCAAGCTACGACGCACACCTGTGCGAGCAGACCGCGCAGCAGCGCTGGGAGCGTGAAGGACTGCTGCACGCGCGCGAGCAATCGGATGGGGATAAATACTACTGCCTGTGCATGCTGCCGTACCCCAGCGGGCGGCTGCACATGGGTCATGTGCGCAACTACACCATCGGCGACGTCCTCACGCGTTTCCAGCGCATGCATGGCCGGAACGTGCTGCAGCCCATGGGCTGGGATGCCTTCGGCCTGCCGGCGGAGAACGCCGCCATCAAGAACGGCGTAGCGCCCGCCCGCTGGACTTACGACAACATCGCCTACATGCGCCGACAGCTGCGGTCGCTGGGCTTCGCCATTGACTGGTCGCGGGAAGTGGCCACCTGCCGGCCCGAGTATTACCGCTGGAACCAGTGGCTGTTCCTGCGCATGCTCGACCGGGGGCTCGTGTACCGGAAGACCGGCAGCGTCAACTGGGATCCGGTGGACCAGACCGTGCTCGCCAACGAGCAGGTGATTGACGGCCGCGGCTGGCGCACCGGCGCAACCGTGGAAAGGCGCGAGCTGCCCATGTACTACATGAAGATTACCGCCTATGCCGATGAGTTGCTCACGGCGCTGGACGGACTTGCGGGCTGGCCGGAACGCGTCAAGACCATGCAGGCCAACTGGATTGGCAGAAGCGAGGGTGTGGAAATCGGTTTTCCCCATGATGGCGGCGTGCTCAAGGTGTTTACCACCCGCGCCGACACGCTCCTGGGCGCCACCTATGTGGCCGTCGCCGCGGAACATCCGCTGGCGCTGCAGGCGGCCGCGCGCGACGCGCGTGTGGCCGCTTTCGTGGATGCCTGCCGTCGGGGCGGCGTAAGCGAAGCGGAACTCGCCACCCAGGAAAAGGAGGGCGTACCCGCGGGCGTGTTTGTGCGCCATCCGTTAACCGATGAGAAGCTGCCGGTGTGGGTGGCGAACTACGTGCTCATGGCGTATGGCGAGGGCGCGGTGATGGCGGTGCCGGCCCACGACCAGCGCGACTTCGAATTCGCGCGCAAGCACGGCCTGCCGCTCAGGGTGGTGGTGCGTCCCGCCGCGGGCGAGACGCCGCAGGCCGAGACGCTGACCGAGGCATTTACCGGGGACGGGGTGCTCATCAATTCCGGCCGCTATGACGGCCTCGGCAGTGCGCAGGCGATGGCTGCCATTGCGGCGGAGTTGCACACCCGGAAACTCGGCGGGAAACGCACCGTGTACCGGCTGCGGGACTGGGGTGTTTCGCGCCAGCGCTACTGGGGCTGTCCGATCCCCATCATCCACTGCGATGCCTGCGGCGATGTGCCGGTACCGGACGAAGATTTGCCGGTGGTGTTACCGGAGGATCTGGTGCCGGACGGCAGCGGCAATCCGCTGGCGAAATGCGAGGCTTTCATCCACTGTACCTGCCCGCGTTGCGGCAAGCCGGCGCGGCGCGAGACCGACACCCTCGACACCTTCGTGGATTCCTCCTGGTATTACCTGCGCTACGCCTGCCGCGACAATGACACCGCCATGGTGGACGGGCGTGTTCATTACTGGCTGCCGGTGGATCAGTACATCGGCGGTATCGAACACGCCATACTGCATCTCTTGTATTCGCGCTTCTGGACCCGGGTGATGCGCGACCTGGGTCTGGTGAAGTTTGCCGAACCGTTTACCAATCTGCTCACCCAGGGCATGGTGTTAAACCACATTTTCTTCCGCAAAACCGCCGCAGGCGGCATCACCTACTACAGTCCCGATGAAGTGGTGCTGCGCCATGACGAGCGCGGCCAATTCGCCGGCGCCACGCTCAAGGCGGACGCCCGGCCGGTGGAATACGGCGGCATGGGCACCATGTCCAAGTCAAAAAACAACGGTGTGGATCCGCAGGCATTGGTGGACAAATACGGCGCCGACACGGTGCGGCTGTTCATGCTGTTTGCGGCGCCGCCGGAGCAGACGCTGGAGTGGTCCGAGTCGGGCGTGGAGGGTGCGCAACGTTTCCTGAAGCGCCTGTGGAAGGCGGTGGCCGACCACGTGAATGCCGGTCCCGTCACGCTACTTGAGCCTGCGGCACTCGATGCGCTGCAGCGCGCACTGCGCCGGCGGATCCATGAGACCATCACCAAGGTCAGCGATGACATCGGCCGGCGCTATACTTTCAACACCGCCGTCGCGGCGGTGATGGAACTTCTGAACGCGCTTACCCGCAGCGATGACGCCACGCCCCAGGGCCGGGCCGTCAAGCAGGAGGCTTATACCGCCATCACCCTGCTGTTGTGTCCCATGGTGCCGCATATCTGTGAGACGCTCTGGCGCGAACTGGGTCATGCCGAATCGGCGATGATGGCGCGCTGGCCGCGGGCCGACGCGGCGGCACGGGTGCGCGAGCGCATCGAGCTGGTGGTGCAGGTGAACGGCAAATTGCGTGGTCGGGTGGCGGTGGCGGCGGATGCCGACCGGGAAAGCGTGGCAAACGCCGCGCTGGCGGAACCCAATGTGCGGCGTTTCATCGAAGGCAGGGCGGTGCGCAAAGTAGTCGTGGTACCGGGCAAACTGGTGAATGTGGTGGTGTGATGCGATCAGTGAACATCGGGATTTTCTGGGCGGCCATGGCGCTTTGTCTGTCACTGGCGGGGTGCGGCTTCCATCTGAGCGGTGCGCCGCACTTGCCCGCCGCCATGAAATTGACTTATATATCCGCGCCGGGCGGCGATGCCGAGCTCATACGCGAGCTGCGTCGCAACCTCAGCACACCCGTCACCGCCGTGACCGAGAGTGCCGCCACGGCCACGGCGACACTCAACATCCTCGATTCCCGGCGCTACCAGCGGGTGCTGTCGGTGAGTAACACCGGCCAGCCCGTGGAATACCAGGTGGCCTACCAGGTGCGATTCTCCCTGACGGCGGGCGGCAAGGTGCTGATGAGCCCGCAGACGCTGACGCTGACGCAGAACTATGCCTACGATGTGGCAAACGTCATCGGCGATACCGAGCAGGCGAACGTGCTGTACGCCGCCATGGAGCGCAACATGGCGCAATTGATCCTGTTCCGCCTGGAAGCGGCCGGCCGCACCATGGGGGCACTCAAGTGAGCGACGTGCGGCTTCCCGATCGCTGCCGGCAGCGTGCCGCTATCCTGCACGCGCTGTAGCCTGCAGCTTGCGATGAAGCTGAACGCTTGAAACTCACGTGCGAACGCCTGGACGCCCACCTCAAGAGCACACTCGCGCCCGTATATCTGCTTGCGGGCGATGAACCGTTGCAGCGGGAAGAAGCGGCGGATGCCGTGCGCGCCGCGGCCCGTGCCCGGGGCCATGCCGACCGGGAGGTGTTTTTTGCCGAGCGCGGTTTTGATTGGAACCAGCTCTTGAGCGCCGGTGCGAGTCTTTCGCTGTTTGCCGCCAAGCGGCTTTTGGAAGTACGCCTGTCCGGCGGCAAGCCCGGTGACGACGGTGCCGATGCGCTCATGGCCTATGCATCCCACCCGGCGCCGGACGCGGTGTTGCTGGTTGTCAGCGGCAAGCTGGAGCGGGGCGGCGGGCGCTGGGCGGAATCCCTGGAACAGGCGGGGGTGATGCTGCAGATCTGGCCGGTGGAAACACGCAACCTGCCGGGCTGGATCGGGCGGCGCATGCAGAGCCGGGGTCTCAAGCCCAGTCCGGAGGCGGTGGCGCTGATCGCCGAGCGGGTGGAGGGCAATCTCCTGGCGGCCGCCCAGGAAGTGGAAAAACTGCTGTTGCTCCGGGGTCCCGGTCCGGTGGACGCCGAGGCGGTGCGCATGGCGGTAGCGGACAGCGCCCGCTTCGATCCCTATGCGCTGGTGGATGCGGCCCTGGCCGGCGACCGGGGACGTGTCGCGCGCATCCTGGCGGGGCTCAGGGAAGAAGGTACCGAGCCCACTTTCATTCTGTGGGCGCTCACCCGTGAAATCCGCAGCCTCGCCACCATGGCCTGGGATATTCAGGGCGGTGCGCCCAGCCAGCGGGTGCTGGCAGGCGCCTGGGAACGGCGCCGGCCCTTGCTCGCCAAGGCCCTGGTCCGGCACAAGACGCAGGACTGGCAGCGGTTGTTGGCGGGTGCCGCCCGTGCCGACCGGGTGGTGAAGGGTCAGGCACCGGGCCGGCCCTGGGACGAACTGTTAAACTTGTCGGAGAGCCTGGCGGGCCTCGACCTGCCGGCCCACTGACCGGGAGCGCCACCGCCGCGCATGAGGAAAATCGGTATTTTTGGGGGCACTTTCGACCCCATCCATTTCGGCCATCTGCGGCCGGCACTCGAAATCTTGGACGCGCTTTCCCTGGATGAGATCCACTTCGTCCCTGCGGGCCAGCCGCCGCACCGCGGCGTGCCCGCCGCGCCGGCGACGCTACGCCTGGAAATGCTCCAAGCCGCGGTGGCGGGCGAAGCACGCTTCCGGGTGGATGAGCGCGAGATCACGCGCCACGCACCGTCCTACACCGTGGACACCCTCGCCGGGTTGCGCGGTGAATTTCCGCATGATGCCCTGGCGCTGATCGTCGGCATGGATGCCTTCCTGGGGTTTCCCGGCTGGCACCGGTGGCAGAAGATTTTTGATCTCGCGCACGTGATCGTGGCGCACCGTCCCGGCTGGGTGCTGCAAAGCGCGGGCGTGCTTGCGGATACGCTCAGTCAACGCCTTGCATATTCGATAAGCGAGATGGCGAAGTCGGTGGCAGGACGCATTCTTCTGCAGCCGGTGACGCAACTGGAGATTTCCTCCACCCAGGTGCGTGCCTGCGTTGCCACTGGCGGCGACCCGCGCTATCTGGTTCCCGAAGCGGTACGGGCGTTGATTCTGAATTCCCATTGTTATATGCAACACACGGAGCACTGATGCAAGCGGAGCAACTGCGTTATCTGGTTATCAATGCATTACAAGACCTGAAGGGTGCGGATATCCGCGCGCTGGATGTGCGCGGGATGACGGCCATCACTGACTTCATGGTGATCGCCAGCGGCACGTCGGACCGGCATGTGAAGTCCCTCGCCCGCAACGTGCTCGACAAGGCGCGCGCACAGGATGTGCGTCCCCTCGGTGTCGAAGGCGAACAGGAAGGCGAATGGGTTTTGGTGGATCTCTGCGATGTGGTGGTGCACGTGATGCAGCCGCAAGTGCGCGATTTCTACAGCCTGGAAAAGCTCTGGAGCATGGCAACCCCGGTCGCGGAAACCGTATTCCCCTCCGCTGCCGCCCGGCGCCGGCGCCGGCGCTGAGCCGTGCGTATTCATCTGCTGGCCGCCGGCACGCGGCTGCCGTCATGGATCAATGACGCTTACAACGACTACGCCGGGCGTTTCTCGCCGGAATGCAAGCTGGTATTGAAAGAGATTCCGCTCGGCACCAGCCGGCGCGGCGGCAATATCGGCAAAGCCATTGCCGAGGAAGGCGCGTGCATGCTGGCGGCGCTGCCCGAGTGCGCCCACCTTGTCGCGCTGGACATGCGCGGCCGCTCCTTCGGCAGCGAAGTGCTGGCGAAACGGCTCAGTCGCTGGCTGCAGGACGGCGGGGACGTGGCGCTCCTCATCGGCGGTCCCGATGGCCTGGCCGATGATTGTCTCGCGCGCGCAGAATTCAAATGGTCGCTGTCACCGCTTACGCTGCCGCATGGCCTGGTGCGGGTGGTGGTGGCGGAACAGTTGTATCGGGCGTGGACGATACTGAAAGGCCATCCGTACCACCGGGTTTGAAGAGATAAGGAGTGAGGCGTGAAGCTACGGCGGCCGCGCAACATGAGTATTATGAATTCCGGTTTTATTTATCTCGCCTCATCCTCGCCGCGCCGCCGCGCGCTGCTGGAACAGTTGGGCGTGAACTACCGGTTGATGAGTGTGACGGTGGATGAGCGGGTACAGCCCGGTGAAGACGCGGCACGCCATGTGCAACGTCTGGCGGTCGCGAAGGCCGAGGCGGCGATACGCGCGCTCGATACGCGGACCTTCCCGCCGGTGCTGGCGGCGGACACGTCAGTGGCGGTGGATGGCGTGATCCTCGGCAAGCCCGTGGATCGGGAGGCGGGTCTGGCCATGCTGGCGCAACTCTCGGGCCGCAGTCATCAAGTACTATCGGCGGTGGCGCTCCGGTTGCCTGCCGGTTTGCGGCAGGCGCTCAGTGTGAGCCGTGTGACATTTCGTGCGATTGCTCCCGCCGAAGCGCGGGCCTATTGGGATACGGGTGAACCCGCCGGCAAGGCAGGCGGTTATGCCATCCAGGGACGTGGCGCGTTATTCATTGAGCGGCTCGAAGGCAGCTATTCCGGGGTCATGGGCTTGCCGCTGTATGAGACGGCGCAATTGCTGGCGCAGGCGGGCTTGCAGATATTGAGCGGAGATAATGCGGGTCAGGGTGCGGGAAAGTGAGGCGCCGCATGTATTGCGGGCGGTTTTCACCCCTTGCCTCCCGCGCCTCACTCCTCATGCCTCACGTACACAGATGATATGGACGCCCCCTCTCACTACGGCATCGTACTGTGCCAGAGTGGACAGTTGAATGATTCCACATCACATGAAAGAGGGCGCCCACATGAAGATTAGCACTATCGGGTTGGATATCGCCAAACAGGTGTTCCAG
>JAJYUH010000019.1 GCA_021792635.1 Natronospirales bacterium
CGAGATGAACCTTTAAGTCCGTCTTCGTGTGCGCTCCTAGTCGGTACCTACGCACGCGACCACGTTACACGAAATCTTACTTCGCCTGAAGGCGAGGGGTTTCCACCATCCCCGAAGGGGACACTAAGCTGTATCACTTGGGGATCCAAGGGCGGGTGTCCCGGAGTACGCTGGCTGACGCCAACGAACATCGCGACTGGCGCATCTACGCCGACTTCGCCCAGTCCTTGATCGGAATCGCCCGGCGCTTGTATGCCGATGAGCCCTTTGGTGTGGACTTGAAGGACACGGTCTACGCCCTGGATGCCACCACCATCGACTTGTGCCTTTCGGTATTCCCCTGGGCACCGTTCCGCGAGACCAAGGCCGCCGTCAAATTGCATACCTTGCTGGACCTGCGCGGCAATATCCCATCCTTCATCCATATCAGCGATGGCAAGTTGCACGAGGTGAACATCCTGGATGAGCTATTACCCGAAGCGGGCGCCTTCTACGTCATGGACCGCGGCTACACCGACTTTGCGCGCTTGTTCCAGTTCCATCAGGCCGGCAGTTTCTTTGTCATCCGCGCCAAGTCGAACCTCAAGATCCAGCGCCGCTATTCCCACCCCGTGGACCGCTCCACCGGATTGATCTGCGACCAGACCGTGTTCCTAACCGGCTTCTATGCGAGCCAGAATTACGACGGCCCCTTGCGACGCATCCGATTCAATGATCCCTCCAGCGACCACACGTTGGTGTTCCTCACCAACCATTTCACCCTCCCGGCCCTCACCATCACCGAACTCTACCGCTGCCGCTGGCAGGTCGAGCTATTTTTCAAATGGATAAAGCAGCATCTGCGCATCAAGACATTCTTCGGCGTTTCCGAGAATGCCGTCAAAACCCAAATCTGGATCGCCGTCAGTGTGTATGTGCTCGTGGCCATCGTCAAAAAACGTCTCCACTTACCCGCCAGCCTGTATGAAATTTTACAGATCTTGAGCCTCACGCTCTTCGAACGTATCCCACTAAATCAACTGCTTACCAAAACCGAACCCGGTCCCATTGCCCCAACGTCGCTAAACCAGCTGAATTTGCTGGATTAACCTCCGGACAGTAGTGACTTGCTGTAAAACCCAAGACACACTAATCACCTTCAACTATGACACCGTTATTGAGGAGTCTATTCCTAATAAGGTCAAGTGGAATCCGAGAGATGGATATGGAATACAGGCCAGCGGAATCAATGGTAAATGGGCAAAAGGCTGGAGGAAGAAACATCAATGCGATTCAACTGTACCGAGCCAAGTTCGTCTATTAAAACTCCACGGCAGTTTGAACTGGACGCTTTACAACAATAATGCAGTGAGACTTAAGCCGAGACCTTATGTTGTACGATCAAATCGAAGAAATCCTGTTTTTGACAAATGTTCTATACTGCCACCTGGTTGGCACAAACGAGTCGACGTTAATCCCTATTGCAAGATATGGCAAGATGCACGTCTCAAGATTGAAAGCTGTTCAGCTTTGGCAATTATTGGTTATTCGCTCCCAGAAACGGATTTGCTGGCTAGAGCATTTTTTGCGGAAGTTAGCCGATTGCGTGCCAAACGCAAGAAATTTCTGAGTTATCTATACATTGCAGATCCAGATGAATCAATTAAAGATCGATTCGTAAATCTGTTCGCGCCGGCACTTGGACCAAAGGGTCATGTTTACCGTTATAAGAGTGTCAGTGAACTGAAGGAAGCGTGGAAGAGAAGCGGACCAAAGAGATAAAGAAAAGCTGGCTTGCTATGCGATTACTGCGTGCTCGGCAAGTGTCGGCGTACCGTATGCAAATCTTCGCAAAGCCGCTGCCCGCCTTGCAAAATCCTCGGCGTGGCGCGGGCCAGCAAATCGCCAGAAATGCTGAACAGGCTGCCGGTTTTCACGGCGCTGATTTGCGGCCACTGATGCCATTCCTTGAGACGCACGGCGGCGCCGGGATCGCTGCCGGTGACAATCGCCTGCGGATTGCGCGCCAGTACGGCTCCCAAACTCACCGGTGCCGCCAGCGCATGCAGCTCGCCGAATATATTGCGGCCGCCGCAGAGCTCGATCATGCGGCTGATGATCTGCCAGCCGCCGACGGTATAAAGCGGCGTGGCGGAAATCTCGTAGAACACCCGCAGCGGTTTGCGGCTCGCATATTCACCGCGCAATTTCGCCAAGCCCGCGAGAAACGTTTGTGCGGCGGCCTGTGCCTGGCGCTCATGGCCCGTGGCACGGCCGATAAGCTCGAGATTGTGCGCGATATCCACGAGCCGGCGCGTGCCGATCACCAGCACCGGCAGTTTGAGGGCGCGCAGCCGTTCGATCAGGAATTGCGGCGTGCCGCCAGCCCAAGCGAGCACCAGATCGGGCCTGAGCGCCAGCAGCCGCTCCAGGTCCACGCTGAAGGCGTCGCCGACGCGTGGCAGTTTTCTCGCCACCGGCGGGTAGTGACTGTAACTCACCGTGCCCACCAGGGTACGGCCCGCGCCAGCGTCATAGACAAGTTCGGTGAGATCCGGCGCGAGACTCACGATGCGCGCAGCCGGGGCGGCAAGCACGATGATCCGGCCGGTATCGTCCGTGAGCCTGATGGCAGCCGTTGCCGCAAGCGGCAACAAGGCCAGCAACACAAGCACGAAAACGCGATTCACCACGTCCAGCCGAAGAGTGCAATAAGTCCGTACACGACCAGCCAGATGATGAGCGTACGCCATACCAGCATGAGCGCCGAGCGTACCCGTACCGTACCCGCTTCCGCGGCGCTGCTGTGCAATGCTCCGAGACCGGTGCATACCAGAACGTCGTTGTTCACCTGGAAAAAACGCAGCGTACAATTTGCATAGTAACTCTTGATATCCGAAACCGCCTCTTCGAAGCTGCCGGCGAATGCGTAGCCTATGGCAACCAGGTGTGCCGGAATCCAGGCAAGCACGCCGTACAGACGCGCCACGGCGGCGATGAATTCATTGGATTGACCCGCTTCCGCAGGCAAGCGGTGCAGAAAATCCGCGCTGCGGTACAGCACCGCGCCGGCAGGGCCGAGCACTGCAAACCAGAAGAGTATGCCGAACAACCGGTCGTTGGCCTCACACAACACTGCGCGGGTAATGGCTTCCGAGCACGCCGCATCTTCCGGCGGCGGTTCGGTCCCCAGCAACTCGCGCGCCAGTTGGTTGGCATGGCCGGCATTACCGGACTGCGCAGCCTTGATGTACTCCTCGGCCTGGGCATGCAGATCCTGCGGACCCAGGGTAACCAGCAGGATGAATACCGCATAAGCAAAACCGAATGCGCCCCAGATATGGTCAAGCAGATGGCCGAGAAACAGCACCACCACCGCAGGCACCAGTACGATCACCAACGCACCGGCGGTGGCACGCCAGAAACCACGGCTGTGGGCGAAGAGCCCCAGACTCTCAAAATAGGCATGGAACCAACGTGGCCCGCGCAGGAATTGCAGATGACGCAGTATCCGGTCCAGCAAAAGGCTCAGGATAACGGCAATAAAACTCATGATGAACGCCGGTTGGCCTCCGTTAAAGGTCTGCTGACGTTGTGTAGTAAAGCCGTCCGCGACACGTTAAGCAAGCCTCCGGCGGAAACGCCCCCAGTCAAAGGCCGGTCCGGGGTCGGTCTTGCGCCCCGGGGCGATATCGGCATGCCCCACGATACGCGCGGGCGTGATCTCCGGATATGCCTCCATCAGGGCACAGGTTACCAGGGCAAGCTCCGCGTATTGCGCGTCCGTGTAGGGCAGTTCGTCGCAGCCCTCAAGCTCGATGCCGATGGAGAAATCGTTGCACGCCCCGCGTCC
Organism: Natronospirales bacterium; assembly: GCA_021792635.1. Lineage (GTDB taxonomy): Bacteria > Pseudomonadota > Gammaproteobacteria > Natronospirales > REEB76 > REEB76. The sequence continues at coordinate 3,833 of JAJYUH010000019.1, forward strand.
CTCGAAAACAGACGCACCCGCGTGCCAGGCACGCCGGCGAAACGTCACGAATTGCACCAGTTCGCCGTCGCGGCGGATGAGCAGGTGCGGCGCGACTTTGAGGCCCGCGATTTGCGCAAAATAGGCATGTACCTCCGTCGGCAGCCTGCCGAGGAACAGCTGCTCGATCCACGGACCCCCGAACTCGCCGGGGGGCAGACTGATGCCATGGATAACCAGGAGATCAATCGGCGCACCCAGCGGCCGGTCATCACAATGGGGCGAAGGCACTTGGCGCGCACCGCGCATGCGCCCGGTGGCGTAATCCACCTGCCGCTCTGCGCCGGACACGCTGATATTCCGTTTCCGCATGGCGCCATGTTGCCGGGAAATGCGCAAATGCGCAAAATGCTCGCTCGCGCCTCTCCACACACCGACTCGATAACGGGAACCGATTCTTTCCATGAGTACGAACAGCGACTTCGTCCGCCGTGATCTTGCCGTACTGTGGCACCCCTGCACCCAGATGAAGGACCATGAATGGCTGCCGCTGGTGCCTATTCGCCGTGGTCGAGGCGCATGGCTGGAGGATTTCGACGGCAAGAAGTATCTGGATGCCATCAGCTCCTGGTGGGTCAATCTGTTCGGTCACGCCAATCCGCGCATCAACGCAGCCCTCGCCCGGCAGATGGACGAGCTGGAGCACGTGATCCTTGCGGGTTTCAGTCACGAGGCGGTAGTAGCGCTGTCGGAACGCCTGGTGGCGATCACGCCAGTCGGCCTCACGCGCTGCTTTTATGCCGATAACGGCTCCTCGGCGGTGGAGGTAGCGGTGAAGATGAGTTTCCATTACTGGCGCAATCGCGGCCAGAACCGAAAAGCCCGTTTTATCACGCTCACTAACAGCTACCACGGTGAAACCTTGGGGGCTCTGGCCGTGGGCAACGTGGCGCTCTACAAAGAAACCTATGCGCCACTGCTCATGGAGGTGATTTCCGTACCCAGCCCCGATTGCCATGGACGGGAAACCGGCGAAAGCTGGGAATCCCACACGTGCAAGATGTTTGCGCATATGCAACGGGCACTGGAACAGCACCACGAGGAAACCTGCGCGGTTATTCTGGAACCGCTGGTGCAATGTGCCGGCAACATGCGCATGTACCATCCCAGCTATCTCAAGTTACTGCGCGAGGCCTGCGATCGCTACGGGGTACATCTGATTGCCGATGAGATCGCCGTAGGCTTTGGCCGTACGGGTACGCTGTTCGCCTGCGAACAAGCGGGCATCACCCCGGATTTCCTGCTGCTCTCCAAGGGACTCACCGGCGGCTATCTTCCGCTGTCGGTAGTACTCACCCGTGATGACATCTACCAGGCGTTCTACGACGACTACAGCAAACTCACGGCATTCCTGCATTCCCACAGTTACACGGGCAATGCCCTGGGTTGCCGCGCGGCCCTGGCCACCCTGGAGATTTTTGCAGCGGATAATGTCATTGAAAAAAACCGCATGCTGGCTGAGCACATGCGCAAGGCGGCAGCGCCGCTGGCGGATCATCCGCATGTGGGGGAAATACGCCAGCACGGCATGATCCTCGCCATGGAGATGGTGAAGCACAAAAAGAACCGTGAACCCTACCCCTGGCAGGAGCGGCGTGGACTGACGGTTTATCAGCACGCGCTCAAACGCGGCGTGCTGCTCAGGCCCGTTGGCAACGTGGTGTATTTCATGCCACCCTACGTCATCACGCCGGAGGAAATTGATCTCATGGCACGGGTGGCGGCGGAAGGTATTGAGGTGGCGACACGTGCGGGGTGAGGGGTGCAAAAGCATGATTGAGAAAATCTCCATGTCAAAGTCTTTTTGTATTTCAACTCCCCACTCCGCACCCTTCACGCCTCACTTGCTTTGAGCATGCGCATTCCCCGCATTTACACGCCTCAGCCGCTCGCGGTCCGAGATTCCGTTACCCTGGAAAGGGCGGCTTCACAACACCTGCTCACCGTGCTGCGGCTCAAGCCCGGTGCGTCGCTGGTCCTGTTTGATGGTTCCGGCCGCGAGTTCGAGGCGCGTCTGGATGCCGGAGACAATCGTCGCGCGCGCATTCTGGTGACCGCCGAACGCACCCATCACAGTGAATCGCCGCTCAGGATCAGTCTTGCTCAGGGTATCTCGCGCAGCGAACGCATGGATTACACGCTGCAAAAAGCCGTGGAACTGGGTGTTGCGGAAATTGTGCCGGTCGTGACAGAACGCAGCGTAGTGCGTCTCAACGCGGAACACGCACAACGCAAGCGGGAACACTGGCAGCGGCTGGTCATCAGCGCCTGCGAACAATCCGGACGCGTGCGTATCCCACCGGCGCATGCGCCCCTGTCGTACACGGATTTCCTGAGTCAACCGACCGATGCTGCGCACAAGCTGCTGCTGGATCCCGAGGGCTCGCAGGCACTCACCACGCTGGGACGACCGGTAAACGGTTGGATACAGTTGTTGGCGGGGCCGGAAGGCGGCTTGAGCGAAGCGGAAAAGGCGCAGGCGTTGGCAACGGGTTATACGGGTGTGCGCCTCGGCCCGCGCATCCTGCGCACCGAGACCGCCGCGCTGGCGGCCTTGAGCCTGTTACAGGGCTTGTGGGGTGATCTGGCCGGGGATTGAGGTTCAGGAACTGGCGGCGGCACGCCGGTGGGGCATGGCTTCCAGCAGCTTTGCCTCGATCTCTTCCAGATCAGGGATCACCGGCCGCTCATTCGCCATGCGCAGACGATTCAACACCGGGGATTCCTCGCTGTATGCATTTTCCGGATCCACACTCAGCACCGCGGCATTGACACGCACCAGATAGGGATAGCCCTGGGTCATCAGGGCAAATACCGGCGGTTCCATCTGCCCGCCGATGGCGAACATGACGGCAATGCGTGTGCGGTTGGCGCGCTCGGGAATCTTGCGTCCGCACAGTCCTTCGAAGGAAATCAGCGGAATTTCCTGACCTTGCCAGTTGATCAGCCCGAGCAGCCATTGGGGTGCGCCGCGTAACGGCCGCGGACGCGTGTAACCCATGACTTCCGCCACGGTAATCCGCGGAACGATCAATTTACCGCCCGCGAACGGGATCAGCAGACTGTAGACCTCGTCAAATGTCTGTGACATGGAACGTCAATCCCAGCGGGTACGTTGCGGGTGAAAGCCGCCTACCAGGCTCTGTATCTGTTCCAGGAGCTCGGTTTCCTGATAGGGCTTACCGAGGTATTTGTCCACTCCGATCTCCATGGCGCGGTTGCGATGTTTCTCTCCGGTACGCGAGGTGATCATGATGATGGGCACCTTTCTGAAACGCTCGTCGTTGCGCATGTGTTGCGCCAGTTCATAGCCGTCCATACGCGGCATTTCTATGTCCAGCAGCATCACATCGGGAATATTCTCCTGCAACAGCGCCAGCGCATCCACACCGTCCTTCGCGGTGATGACGCGCATGCCATAGCGTTCCAGCAAACGCTGGGTCACGCGGCGTACGGTGATGGAATCATCCACCACCATGGCAAAGATGCGCGTATCCTGCGAGGGAGCTTCGCGTTCCAGTACTTCACGCGGTGCTTCCTCGGTCTGCGCCACGCTACGCGTCAGCGCGGTCACATCGAGAATCAGGAGAATACTGCCATCGCCCAGAATGGTGGCGCCGGAAATGCCGCGAATATTGCTCACCTGCGGTCCCACGGATTTCACCACGACCTCGCGGCTGCCCTGCATGCCTTCGGTAATCAACGCAATGTTTGCGTCCCCGGCTCGGACCAGGAGTAGCGGTACGGTGATGAGACCATCAGAGAACTGCGGTGCACCGATGCCGAGCAGAACGGAAAGATGCTGCAGCTGGTAAGGACGGCCGCCGTAGAGATAGGCGGGATTCTCACTGGCCATCAACCGCTCAAGCTCGGCACGCGGGATGCGAGCGATACCCTCGATGCTCGGCAAAGGAATGGCATAAGGCTGTTCCGCCATGGTTATGAGCAGTGCCTGGGTGATGGCAAGCGTGAACGGCAGGCGGATGGTGAATTTCGCGCCTTTGCCCGGCGTGGAATCCATCCTGAGTGTACCGCCGAGTTGTTTAATCTCGTTTGCCACCACGTCCATGCCCACGCCACGGCCGGCTGTCTGGGTAACCTGCTCGGCGGTGGAGAAGCCCGGCTCGAGAATGAACGCCATAGTCTCGCGCTCACTGAGCTTCACGTCCGGTTGCACCAAACCTGTTTTCTCCGCCTTGCTGCGGATGGCGCGCAGATCAAGACCGCCGCCGTCATCCGTCACTTCAATGACCACTTCGGACCCTTCACGGTTGAGTGTGATGCTAACCGTACCCAGCGGTGGTTTCTTGCGCTGTTTGCGCACTTCGGGCTTTTCAATGCCGTGTACTACCGAATTGCGCAGCATGTGCTCGAGGGGTGCCAGCACCCGCTCCAGCACCTGCCGGTCCATCTCGCCTTCAGCGCCGAGAAATCTGATTTCTACCTGCTTGTGCGCTTCTTCGGCGGTTTGACGTACCACGCGCCGCAAGCGCTGGGCATGGCGCGCGAACGGCACCATGCGCGTGCGCATGAGCCCATCTTGCAATTCAGTCGTGACCCGCGACTGCTGCAACAGCAGTGTCTCCGCCTCGCGCGCCTGATTGAGCAGCAGTGACTGCAGGCTCACCAGGTCTCCCACGGATTCCGCCAGTGCACGCGACAACTGCTGCAGCAGCGAGTAGCGATCCAGTTCCAGCGGATCGAACTCCGGGTGTCCTTTGTCACCACCTTCCTGCTGCCACTGATGCAGAATTTGCGCTTCAGTTTCGATATCGAGCTTGCGCAACTGATCGCGCAGGCGCACCACCGTCTGCTCCAGTTCACTCAGGTTGAAATTGATGGAGTGGACCTGCTGTTCGAGACGCGAGCGGTAGATACCCACTTCGCCAGCGTAGTTCAGCACGCTTTCCAGCAGGTCTGCGCGCACCCGCACCAGTTCGTGCTGGATACGCGATGCAGCACGCCGATTCGCCGCACCACCCAGCGCCGCTTCCGCGGTAACGGCGTCTTCCTCGCCCTCCGCTTCCGCCTCGGCTTCGGACAGGCGCGCCGTGTATTCGGCCTCAGAAGGTTGTGGCGACATGGGTATCGCCTCAAACCGTTCTTCGGCACGCTCCAGCCCATCATCCACGCTATGGCCATGCACGCGCCTGAGATCCGTCACCAGGTCACCGGCATCCGCGATGGGGTTACTACTGTAGCCCTGCTCCAGCATGCGGTGCAGCCGGTCCACGGAGCGGTTGAGCAGCGCCAGCAATTCCGTGGATACCACGATGCGGCCGTCCACTACGTCGGTGAGCACGGTTTCCATTTCATGGCTCAAATCCCCCATGGGGGTGATACCGGCCATGCGCGCACCGCCTTTCAAGGTATGCAGATTGCGCTGCAACTGCATCACCAGCTCCGCGTCGTTGCGCTTCTGTGACCAGTGATGCAGGGTGCTGTCGGTGGACTCCAAAAGCTCCGTGGCTTCCTCAAAGAAAATCGCAGCCAAGTCCGCATCGAAATCCCTGAGTTCGGAGAGTTGCACGTATTTGAGCGGTCGCTCCGGCTGGGGAGCGGCGGACCGGCGGATGGTCTCGGCGGAAGCTTCCTCTTGGACCGCCCCGGTCAGTGGTTGCATCTCACGCATGCGCTTCAGTAATGCAGCATCGGGCGGTTCGATAGCGGCGCCAGTATTGAGTGCATCGACCATGGAGCGGGCCGCGAGCAGTACCTCGGCCAGCAGCTCCAGATGGTCCCCCGGTAACGACGCATCGCGGGCGCTCAGCTCCATGAGATAGCGCTGTACCGGCTCCATCAATGCCGCCAGTTCCACGACACCGGCCATGGAAGCACTGCCATGCAGGGTATGCATGGCGCGCACCAGCTCTTCATCGGGTATACGCTTTTCCTCCTCCCGGCGCGCGCTATCCAGGAATGCGGACAGCACCTCCAGGTGGCCTTCGGCTTCGCGGGTAAAAATGCCGTGGAGTTGCGCATCCATGCTGACCGGGGCGGTACCCACCGTATCCACAAATGAGGGTTGCTCCCCCGGCGCAGGCAAATCCGTGCCGGCCGCACCGGAGCGGGCCGCTTGAGTGTCGCTACCTGCCACCATGACAGGCAGCGCGGGGCGTTCACCGCGGCTGAAGGCAAGGGCGGTATCCATGAGCGGCTGAATGCCGCTGCGCGGCGCGGTACCCACTTCCAACTGTTCCACCAGTTCCGGCAAGGTCGAAATGGCTCGTTCCAGCAACGTGAACATGTCGTCCGACGGCTCGATGGTCTGGTCGATCACCCGATTGAGCATGGTCTCGAAGGACCAGGCGAACTCGCCGATGAGACGCGCACCCACCATACGACCGCTGCCTTTCAGGGTATGCAACGAGCGCCGCACCGTGGTGAGCGCTTCCCAGTCCGCGGGGTTGGAACGCCAACGCGGAAAGTTCTCGCGCAGCGAACTCATCTCTTCCTGGGCTTCTTCCAGGAAGATTTCCAGAATCTCCGGGTCCACCTCGGCCATGGGCACCACCGCCGGACCCATGGCCGAGGGCACAGCGGGCTTGCCAGTGACGGCCGGTACCGGCGCTACCGGAGGTTGCGGCGCGGGCACCGGCTGGTGCGGCGCGGCCGGCGCAACAATTTCCAATGCCAGGGTTTCCACGCCGCCATCGGAAGGACCGATGACGATGTGTTCACCTTCCACCTCGGATGTTTCCAAACCGGCTGTGGATACCCCGCTGTCGGCGCGGCCGGCGGCATCCTCGTCCGGGTATGTCTGACCCACAGAGAACCCCAGGGTCGCAACGCAGGCTTCGGCATTGTCCAGCATGGACAACGGATTGCCGCGTCCCTGCTGGATGGCTTCGAGATAAAACTCCACGCTCACGATGGCGTCCGCCATGCGATCCAGCTCGTTCTGCGCAGGCATACCCCGGTCGGCCAGCAGACGCTGACGGATGAACTGACGCACGCTTTCCAGCAGCACCACCACGCGATCCAGTTGCAAAAACCGCAGGCTCGCCTGGATCTCGCGGATACGCTGTGGCAAAGAAATCAGGCTGTCTGCATGAGACGGCTCATTGACAAATTCGACGATGGATTCCTTGATGTGTGCCAGATTGATGATGGATTCGCGGATCACCGCATTCTGGATTTCACGCAATTCCGAGCGCTCGCCGGCCGTTTCGGCAGCACCCCGATCGCCAGCCTTGGGCGTCACCAATCCCACCATGTCCTCGTCGAGCTGGGTTTCCACACGCACGATGCCGCTGGCGATTTCCATGAGGATGGTCTCGTCCGGTGCGATGTGCTCACCATCGAGAATTTTTCTCAGACGAACGCGCTCGGCTTCGAGTAACTCACGCAGTTTGGGCAGCCCCAGGACCGCCAGAGTGTCGCCTACCTTTTTCAGCGAGCTGTCCAGGGAGGCAAGTTCAGTTACTTCGGACTTGCCCATGCGCACAAAGATATCAAGAGTATCCTTGATACGGGTGATGTCTTCCTTGATGGCAGCGGACACGGTGCGCATCAGGCTGATGTTGGGACCGGAAAGCCTCTCACGGGTGTCCTCGACCTCACCCTCACCGGGTAGCAATTCACCGAGCTTGAAGGACGTCTTGATGGCGGCGATGCGTTCGCCGCTGGTGGTGGCGCGCCCGATGTAATAAAGGAGATTGTTGACCAGGTCTTTGGCCGGATCCTCGGCTACCTGTGCTTCACCCTGATCCATGAGCCGCTTGATCTGTCGGTCCACTTGGCCAAGCAACTGTTTGAGACTCACGTCCGCCTGGATACCGCCTGTGCGCAGACCCTCAATGATGCCGCCCACAATCCACCACAGCTCGAATACCGCCGGCGTGGTGGCAGCCTGTTCGAGTTTCTCCGTGGAGTCGGCAAGGATCTTGAGATGCTTTTCCGCCTGATCGCCCTTGTACCAGCCGAGCAGCGCCATCTGGAACTTGGGCCTGAGTTTGCCGGCCAAACCCCGGATATCCACCGGTTTGACGGGGGCACCCTTGCCCATGACGCTGGCGGCACGGCCCGCCAGGTTGTAGGCGAACAGCGCGCTTTCCGAGAGCAACGGCTGACCGCGCACCGCGCGTAAATCATTCAGCAGCGACAACAGCGCCAGCGGCATATCGCGCCGCCCGCCGATGACCCGCTCCAGATAATCGGGCAGCTGCAGCATGGCGCGCATGAGTACTTCGAATGCGGCATCGTTACGCTGCAGTTCACCGGAACTGAGGCCGCGTACCACCGACTCCATTTCCTCGGCGAGCATGGCGGCGCCATAAACTTCGACGATGCGCAACGTACCCTGCACCTGGTGCAGGAACTCCAGGCACTGGCCGAGCGCCTCGCCACCGTCCGGATGCTCGACATAGGCCTCAAGCGCCTGGCGTGCGCGCACCAGCGTGTGATCAAGTTCGTTCTTGATCCACAGCAGCGAATCGGAAGCGACCTGGCTCATGCACGCCTCATCTATATGCTGACCGCTGTCAGGCCACGCTGCCCGCTTGCTGAGGCGGAGCAATGACCATGGTTTCCTGGTTGACCGTACTCGGCAGCTTGAAGCCGGCCACTGACTTGCGCATTTCCGTGGCGAGTGCCGCAAGCTTGCCGATGGACTGGGCCGTGGCCATGGTGCCTTCGGTGGTCTGGGTCGTAATCTCGCGAATCACGTTCATACTGCGCGTCATTTCGCCGGCCGTCTGCGCCTGCTGACGGGCAGCGTTGGAAATACTCTGCACCAGGGTGGCGATGTTGTTGGCCACTTTTTCAATTTCATCCAGAGAGGTACCGGCGTTCTCGGCCAGTTGCGCGCCGCTCACCACGCCCGCGGTGGATTGCTCCATGGAGATCACCGCTTCATTGGTATCGGTTTGAATGGCCTTGACCAGCGCTTCGATCTGGCGCGTGGCGTTGGCGGAACGTTCGGCGAGGCGTTGCACTTCGTCCGCCACCACCGCAAAACCGCGACCCGCTTCACCGGCCATGGACGCCTGAATGGCGGCGTTCAGGGCCAGGATGTTGGTCTGTTCGGCGATGTCGTTGATGAGCTCCACGATGTCGCCGATCTCCTGGGAGGATTCCCCCAGTCGCTTGATGCGTTTTGAAGTCTCCTGAATGGTTTCACGGATATTGTTCATGCCATCGATGGTGCGGCGCACCGCCTCACCGCCCTTGTGAGCGATGTCCACCGATTGCTGTGCCACTTTTGCGGAGCGGTCGGCGTTGACGGATACCTGCTCAATGGAATGTGCCATCTGGGTGATGGACGTGGAAGCGGTATTGATCTGCTTGCTCTGATTTTTGGACGCTTCGGCAAGATGAGTGGCAGTGGCCTGGGTCTGGCGGGCGGCGGCATCCACCTGCACGGCGGTGTCGTTGATGGTGCGCACTAGGCCACGCAGCGCCTCCAGGGCGTAGTTGATGGAGTCCGCGATGGCGCCGGTGATGTCCTCGGTGACCGTAGCCTGCACCGTCAGGTCACCGTCGGCGAGGGAACCCAGTTCGTCCAGGAGTCGCAGAATGGCCTGCTGATTGCGTTCGTTCTGCTCCTGCTGCATGTGCGCGGTACGGCGCGCATCGCCGCCCAGGACGTACATCCAAAGAAGGATCAGCAGCAGCAGCAGGCCGGCAGCGCCCAGAATGTAAGCCACCACCGGACGGAACATGCGGCTGTTTATCTGCCGCTGGTAGCTGGTGGTGATAGCCTGGGCCGTAGTAAGCAGTTGATTGCTGAGATGGTGAATCGTCTGGTTGGCTTTCTGCACATTCACCAGCAAATTGAGCAACGGTGTCACGAAAACAAGGTTGTTATTCACCTTGCCGAACAGCCCGTTGATGTTGCGCAGCGGGTCCAAGAAAGCCGGGTTGGTCACCGCAGTGATTCCGAGCTGGGTATCGCCGTCCCGCATGCCGCGGGTGATGCGGGCAAAGGTTTGGATGGTGTCAGGAAGTTCCTGGGCCACCGCAGCGATATCCCCCTGGCCACCGGTCACCAGCAAATTCACATCGCGCTGGATGAGTTGACCGTAGTAAGGCTGTTTGGCGGCGTACACGAGGGCACTTAGGCCGGTTTTGCGTGTGGCGAGATCACTGGTAAAGCCGTTCCAGGCCTTGATGAGATCCGGCATGGTCCGGTTGATGCCGGCGGCCGCCTGATTGGCCGCCGTGATGGAAGTGTGCGCGGTGAGAATGGTTTGCACCGCCGCGCGGACCTGGCCCCACTGGCCCCGGAGTACATTCACTTCCGACAGCACATCGCCTTGAGCCGCCGGCATCAGGGTCCGCGGATCACCGTTACCCATGCGCTTGATGGAACGGTCAAATTCCTCGCGGGCGCTGAGCAGGTCCTGGAAGGCCTGGCTCTTGCCGGCCACCGCCTGGTCGGCGGAGTGCACCATACGCTGGGAAAGCAGCGATTGCTGCGCGGCGAGCGACAGGAACTCGTTGTCATGGGCCGAGTAGCGCCCTACCTCGAATATATCCACAACCGCCAGCGCGATCAGGATCAGCGCCAATATCAGCAGCAGATACAAGGCTTTGTTGGAACGTTTCTGCATCTCAGCCATGTTTGTCACCCTAGAAAAGTCGGTTTTCAGATCAGGTCTCTGCAGCCAGTCCAGGCCGGGTTTTTGTCCTCTAACTCAACGCGCGGCGCGCAGGAACACGGAACTTTCCACCAGTCCGTGCACACCCAGCACGCCCCAAAGTTCATCGCCGGCACTGTAGGCACCGGCGATATACGGTGTCATTCCCGGCAGCAGCTCCGGCAGCGCCTCCACCCGCTCCGAAGGCACAAAGCGGCGGAATCCGCGCACCTCATCCACCAGCAGGCCGGCCGGAATGTCCGCATGGTTCACCATGAGCACGCGGGTCATGCGGCCGATATCCGCGGCCGGGCCGCCAAAAAACGCGTTCAGATCCGTGATTGGCAGCAATTGGCCGCGTACGTTGGCAAGACCCAGCAACCATGGTTTGGCGCCCGGTAACCTGGTGACGCCGGGAAAGGGCAGCACCTCGCGTACCTCCTCACGGGACGCCACCAGATAGGTGCGCCCCACGCGAAATCCCACGCCCACCCACTCCTCCTGCTGGACCGCCTCGCGCCCGCGACCCGAAGCCGCTTCCCGGCTGCGTCGCTCGAGCTCCTGCAAGAGCGCGAAAGGCCGGGCACGAAGTTCTGCGAGTGACACCGCCATATCAGCCGTTGGTCACTTCGCGGATCTTGTCTACCACCTGCTTCTCGGTGACCGGTTTGGGCAGGTAGGCGACCGCACCCTGGCGCATTCCCCAAATCTTGTCGGTTTCCTGATCCTTGGTGGTCACCATCACCACTGGAATGCCGGAGGTTTCAGGATCCTTGGAGAGCTGGCGTGTAGCCTGGAAACCGCTCATCCCGGGCATGACCACATCCATGATGATGGCGTCGGGTTTCTCGCCCTTTGCCTTCTGGATACCTTCTTCACCGCTTTCCGCGGTAATAGTTTCGAAACCGTTCTTCTCCAGCCACGTCTTGAGCACGTGGATTTCCGTCGGGGAATCATCAATGATCAGTATGGTTGCCATCTTGAACTTTCCTCCAAATCAGCCATTGCCGGAAATACTTGCGCTGCCTGCGCTCTTGTGCACGTGATGCTGTATCGCATCCACCAGCTCATCCTTGGTAAAAGGTTTTGTCAGGTACTGCTCGGAGCCGACAATGCGCCCGCGAGCGCGGTCAAACAGGCCGTCCTTGCTGGACAACATGATCACCGGTGTATGCCGGAAAGTGTGGTTGTGCTTGATCAGGGCGCAGGTCTGGTAACCATCCAGGCGCGGCATCATGATGTCCACAAAGATGATGTCCGGCTTATGGTCGGCGATCTTGGAAAGCGCCTCGAATCCGTCCACCGCCGTGAGCACTTCGCAACCCTCCTTGGAGAGCAGCGTCTCGGCGGTGCGGCGGATGGTTTTGCTGTCATCGATCACCAGGACCTTCAGGCCCCTGAGATCGCCGTTGGGTTGTTCGCTGGCCACTCTAACCTCCACCCACTGACTCCTGAACCGGGCCGCGGAGCCGGCCGGCGGCGCCATCTTAACCCGCTTGAGGCGTTCAAACCCCTTGGTACCGCTCTGCAGACCGGGCCGCCGTGTGGAACGGGGTCCGGTAAAATTCTTGTCCGCCGCAACCCCGGGTAGCAGCCTGATCGAAGGTTTTAGCATAAAATCCACGCTTAATCCATTGAAAGCAATAAGACTTCAAACAGCTTACGCAAACAGACCCGGCAGGAGGTTCCCGCCCCCAATCATGCCCCACGCAACCGTCAAACTCGGCGTGCTCATGGACCCTATCGAGTCCATCAAACCCGCCAAAGACACTACTCTGGCCATGCTGCTCGCCGCCCAGGCGCGCGGTTGGGAACTGCATTATCTGGAGCAGACCGATGTGTATTTACGGGACGGAGAGGCAAGAGCGCGGGTACGGCGGCTTACGGTGTGGGACACGGCCCAGGGCTGGTTCCAGTTTGACGAGGCAAACGACATCCCGCTTGCCGCCCTGGATGTGATCCTGATACGCAAGGATCCACCCTTTGATATAGAGTACGTGTACAGCACCTACATTCTGGAACGGGCTGAACAAGCGGGCGCCCTGGTAATCAACCGTCCACAGGCCCTGCGGGACGCCAACGAAAAAGCCTATACCGCCTGGTTCCCGCAGTGCTGTCCCCCCACACTCATGGCCCGCAGCATGAGCCGTATCCGCGCTTTCCTCGACGAACACGGCAAAATCGTGGTGAAACCCCCGGATGGCATGGGCGGCGCCTCGGTATTCGTGTTGACGCGCGATGATGCGAATATTTCGGTGGTGCTGGAAACCCTGACGCAGAGAGGCACGCGTCTCACGGTGGCACAAAAATATATTCCGGAAATCACCGCGGGCGACAAGCGTATTCTCCTGATTGACGGCGAACCTGTTGCCTACGCGCTGGCACGCGTGCCGGCGCCGGGAGAATCCCGCGGTAATCTCGCAGCCGGCGGTCAGGGCATGGGTGTGCGGCTCACGAAACGCGATTATTGGATCTGTGAACAGGTGGCGCCGGCGTTACGGGAAAAAGGTTTGCTGTTCGCGGGACTGGATGTGATCGGCGATTATTTGACAGAAATCAACGTCACCAGTCCCACCTGCGTGCGCGAGTTGGATAAGCTCTACGGTCTTAATATTGCCGCGCAGTTTCTCGACGCGGTAGCGCGCAGACTGACGCGGAGAAAGCACGCATGAACGCAATAGCGCCGCGTGCGCCCGTTATCAACTCCCGCGACCGGCTGATCACCACGCTGCTCTTCGCCCTGCTGATCCATGGCATCATCATCCTCGGCATAACTTTCACATCCGGCAAACCGAGCAGCGGTTCCACGCTCGAAGTCACGCTGGTGCAGACACGCAGCGTGGTGCCGCCGCAGCACGCGGATTACATTGCCCAGGCGAACCAGCGGGGTGACGGCAACACCAAAAAACTGGTGCGGCCGCAAAGCCCGCTATCGATGCCCTCGGCGATCAATCATTCCGGCCTGCCGGATGGCGCAGATCCGGTGAGTAATTCCGGGCGAGGCGTGGCGGCAAGCGCCAGCAAGGGACTGAATGATACGGTAGCGGCCAACCAGTATGCGGTAGTCACCACCCGCGCCCGCACCGGCCAGTTTGCCAACGCGCATTCGGCGCCTTCGCCCCGGAGCGCCAGTTCACGCGTACTGATCGCGCGTCTGCTCACCGAAGGCGATGACGCACTCATGCCCACCGATAATCCGGTGCGGTTGCCGCAAGCCACCAGCCCTGACCCGCGTGCGGCCTTCGTATCAGTGAACGCGCGCAACTCGCGCTACGCCGGATATCTCGATACCTGGCGACGCAAAGTGGAACAAATCGGCAATCTGAATTTCCCGCCGCAGATCCGCGCCGAGCACCTGTCGGGCTCGCTGGCACTGGAAGTGGCGCTCAATGCCGACGGCAGCATCCGCGATCTCATTCTGCGCCGGCCTTCACCGTATCCGCTGCTGGATCAGTCCGCAATCCGCATCGTAAAAATGGCCGCTCCGTTTGCAGCGTTCCCGGCAAGCTTCCGCAAGGACACGGATGTATTGCGCTTTGTGTACGTGTGGCGCTTCAACGGCGGCCGCATGGATACCCGGCATGGCGGCATCGAGGTACCGGCAGGTGCGCGCTGAATCCAATCAGACTTGTGCTGTGCCTGAGACCTGCGGATACTATTGTCATGGCCCAGGATTTCCTTACCAATCAGTTCCTGGTGGCGATGCCCTCGCTCAGTGACCCCAATTTCCAGCAGAGTGTCACCTACATCTGTGAACACAACGCCCAGGGTGCACTCGGCATTGTTATCAACCGCCCCACCGGCGTGGTGCTGGGCGACATCTTCAAGCAACTCTCCATTAAACCCGATGACCAGCGCACACAGCGGCTCCCGGTATTCCAGGGGGGGCCGATGCAAACCGAGCGCGGCTTTGTCATCCACGAGCCCGCCGGCGCATGGGATGCCACGCTCAAACTCGGCGACAACGTGGGCATCACCACCTCGCGTGACGTGCTCACCGCCATCGCCCGCGGTGCGGGACCGAAAAAGACCTTCATCGCCCTGGGTTATGCCGGCTGGGGCGCGGGGCAATTGGAGGCGGAGCTGGCCGGCAACTCTTGGCTGAGCACGCCGGCTGACATGCACGTCGTCTTCGAAACCCCTGTGGAACAGCGCTGGCAGGCAGCCGCGCGGCTTATCGGCGTGGACCTTTCCCTGCTCTCGGGCGACACGGGACATGCCTGAGGGCGCGGCCGTCAGCGTTCTTGCATTTGATTTCGGCCTGCGGCGCATTGGTGTGGCCGCCGGACAGAGCATCACCGGCAGTGCTGCACCGCTGGCGGCAGTATCTGCCCAGGACGGTTCCCCGAACTGGGCGGCGCTCGACCGTCTGGTAAAAGAATGGGCGCCAGACCGGCTGGTGGTGGGCCTCCCGTATAATATGGACGGCAGCGAGCAGGACATTACCCGCCGCGCGCGTCGCTTCGCCGAAGAACTGGGACGACGCTATGCGCAGCCCGTACACACCGTTGATGAACGCCTATCTTCAAGGGAAGCGGAAGCGCGTCTCAAGGAATTGCGTCAGCGGGGGCGGCGACGCATCACGCGTGCGGATGTCGACTGTGCCGCTGCCTGCGTGATACTGGAAAGCTGGTTTCACGCCCAGGACAACCACACCACGCGGAAACCCGCATGACAAGCAGCCAGTTCAACGCCAAGGGCCGACTGCATCATCTGCTGACACTCGCGGATCTGCCCCGCGACAGCCTGATGGCATTACTGGAACGCGCCGCACAGTTTGCCGTGAAGCCCGGCGCAGCGGCACCGCGGTTCGATTTACTCACCGGAACCACGGTTGCCATTCTGTTTTTTGAGCCCAGCACGCGTACCCGCACCTCATTTGAGCTGGCTGCGCGACGGCTGGGCGCTGAGGTCATCACCCTGGACCTCGCCTTTTCGTCCACGATGAAGGGTGAATCGCTGGTGGACAGTCTGTACACGCTGCAAGCCATGAACATGGATCTGTTCGTGGTGCGCCACGGGGAACCCGGCGTGCCGGAAACGCTGGCGCAACATGCGCTGCCGCACGTACATATCATCAGTGCCGGCGAAGCCCATATCTCACACCCCACCCAGGGGCTGCTCGATGTGCTCACCATCCGCCAGCATAAAAGGGATTTTGAGAAACTCGCGGTGGCTATTGTCGGTGACATCCGCCACTCGCGCGTGGCGCGCTCCGCGGTACAGGCACTGGCCATCCTCGGTACTCGTGACATTCGTTTCGCCGGCCCGGCTGAACTGCTGCCGGACGACCTGGCGGGAGAGAAGTTTACCAACATGGACAAAGCACTTGAGGGAGCGGATGTGGTGATGATGCTGCGCATCCAGAAAGAACGCATGCAGGCCGGGTTGATTCCCGATGAGCGTGAATACTCACGCCGCTACGGCCTCGATGGTGCACGCCTGAAACTCGCGAAACCCGGCGCCATTGTCATGCATCCTGGCCCCATGAATCGCGGCGTGGAAATCACCTCCGAGATAGCCGACGGGCCGCAATCGGTGATCCGCGAACAGGTCGGCAACGGCGTTGCCGTGCGCATGGCGGTCATGGCGATGCTGATGTCGAAATGATCCATACCCGTCAGTTGCCAATCTGAAGTTACAGAAGCAGACCGCATGAATCCCGCACCGTACCGCGGCACGATCTTCCTCGAGGATGCCGAAGTCCTGACGCAAGAGCGCTTTCCCGGCGAACAATATGTGCTGCGCATGCGTGCGCCCCGGTGTGCCGCCAGCGCCCTGCCGGGCAATTTCATCCATGTCACCTGCGATGCGGCGTTGCCCATGCGCCGGCCCATGTCCATCATGCGCGTCTCACAAAAAGATGGCTGGGTGGAGTGCCTGTATAAGGTGGTGGGTGAAGGCAGCCGCATGCTGGCGAGCCGCCAGCGCGGCGATATCGTGAGCAGCCTGGGGCCCATCGGTCAGCCCTTCGTGTTGCACCCCGAGCGGCCGCGATTGTTGCTTATCGGCGGTGGCGTGGGTATTCCGCCCATCATCTTTCTGGCCGATGCTTTGCGGCACGATGCGCGCGCGCCGTGGAGCCCGCTGGTGCTCATGGGCTCGGAAGTACCGTTTCCGTTCAAAACCCGCCCTTCCACCATCCTCCTGCCCGGCATGCCGGACGGCGTCATCGGATGCATGCCGCTCATGGAGGACTGGAACATTCCCAGCCGGCTCGCCAGCCAACAGGATTTCCCGGGCTGTTACGCCGGTTTTGTCACCGATCTCGCACGCCACTGGCTACAGCGTCTCGATAAAAATGCACTCGCTGCAGTGGAAGTTTTCGCCTGCGGACCCACCCCCATGCTGCAAGCCGCCGCGCATCTCGCCCAGGAATTGGATGTACCCAGCCAGGTGTCACTGGAAGAATTCATGGCCTGTGCCGTGGGCGGCTGCGCCGGCTGCACGGTGGAAGTATGCACCGAAAACGGTCCGGCCATGAAACGCGTATGCGTGGACGGCCCGGTATTCGACGGCGCCAGCGTGTTCCCTTTGAGCTGAATACGCGCTGTCAAAAGACGTCTTGCGACGCGCCGGGATGCGGACCGTCCCGGCGGATTAATGTTTTACTGCACCCGCCCCGATGTTCTGTTTGAAGAAATCCAGCATTTTGCTATACAGCACCACGCGGTGGTCCAGCTTGAAAAAGCCGTGACCTTCGTTGGGGAAATAAATCCAGCCGTATTTCTTCCCGGCCTTGTCCAGCGCTGAGCGCAGTTCATCCGCTTGCGCGATCGGAACGGTCTTGTCCGCACCGCCGTGCGCCAGCAGTAGCGCCGCCTTGATGCGCCGCACATGGTCCACCGGCGATGCTGCCTTGAGTTTTCCGAGATTTTTGCCCAGCGTGTTGCCAAGATATGCCCCCAAGCCGCGATTATGGAAATACATCTCCTCCCCGCGATCATGAAGCAGCACCAGATCATAAACGCCGGCATAACCGACCGCGCATTTGTACAAATCCGGTTCCTTAACCACCGCCTCCAGTGCGGCATACCCGCCGTAGCTGCCGCCGTAAATGCAGATGCGGTTCGGATCAGCGATGCCCTGCTGTATTGCCCAGCGGGTAGCATCCGTCAGGTCATCCTGCATGGTCCCACCCCACTGCTTGTACCCGGCTTCCTGGAACGGCGCACCGTAGCCTCCCGAGCCGCGATAGTTGACCTGCAATACGGCATACCCGTGATAGGCGAGGAACTGAACTTCCGGGTCAAAATCCCAGAAATCCCGGATGCCGAAGGGCCCACCATGAGGATTGACGATGAGCGGCAAGTTCTTCCTCTTACCTCTGGGCAAGGTAAGGTACCCATGGATAATCGTGCCGTCCCGCGCCTTGAAACTCACCGGCCGCATCTTCGCCATCGCCGACGGATTTATCCCTGGCAGCACGCTGAACAGGTACTGGACCTTCCTGCTGGTCCCGTCATAAAGATAATAATCCCCCGGATTACGGTCGCTGGATACAAACACCACGGCCTTCCGTCGGTTCTTATCCATGCTGGTGATATCCACGTTTTGTCCCGAAAAAGCGTCTTCCAGGCTGGCAAGCAGCTTGGCTTCCGGGGCATGGGTGTGGATTAGAATCCACTGCGGCGTGTCGGTCCAGTATTCAAAACCGATGAGCGTCCTATGATCCGGCCCCGTCAAATAGGTGGTGGGGGCATAAGTATTATCTATATCGTAATGCGGATCGCTGTACAGGAGCGTTTTCTTCAAAGTCTGCGGATTGATTAGATACAGACCCAGTGTACCGTCGGGCGTGTAACCTTCGTAATAGAACTCCCGGTTGTCCGGAGTAAACATCACCGGACCTGCGGCCGTGTACGACGGCTCTGTGTCCACCAGAGTGTCCATATCTTTCCATTGCATCGAACCGGGCTCGCGGTATTCCAGTTCCGACTTGAAGGTCCTTGTGTTTTCGCCATAGGCAAGGCGCACATGACCGGCGTTGTCCGTGAACAGTTCCCCATACTTCATCGGACTGACCAGAACCTGATGCCTTTTCCCGGTATTGACGTTCACGCGATAGACCACCGGATTCGCGCTGCTGCTCAGAATATCGTCAGAGATGAGTATGTATTCCGGATTATTCGGAGAGGCGTATAACACTTGATTGTAGTGAAACTGGTAGGCAATGCCTGAACGCACGTGGTAGGCAAGCGTCTTGACATCGCTGCCATCAGCGTTCATGGCCCAGACATCACCGGTGAGCAATGGCTGATCAAGGCTGCCGGTCTGGGTGGCCGTGGTAAACACCACCCGCCGGGTACTCACCCACCAAATCTGCGCCACCTGCTGCTCACCGATAAGCGTGTAATGCCCCGTGACGTGCATGTTGCTGAGGTCAATAAAACTCAGCTGATTGGGTGATTCACCGCCGTGCGGAACACTCACCACTGCGAGGTAATGACCGTCAGGGGAGATCTTGACCTGCGAGAACTCGGTATGCCTGAAAAATGCTTGTACGGGAATCGATTTATCACCCGTACCTGCAAAAGCCGTTGTGGCAACGAGTAGGAATAAAAACAGTATGCGACTCAGCATTTTCAGCATCCATGGACACAGTGGAAAGATACATTCATAGCAGACAATCTGCCATGCAGCGGATCCGCGTGTGCTGTTTCAGCCGAAATTGATCTTGGCCTCCAGATTGGCGCGCGAATCGGCGTTGCGTAGTGCTTCTTCGAGAGTAATCCTGCTGTCCTTGTAAAGACGGTGCAGTGCCTCATCGAAGGATTGCATGCCGGGCTCGGAACTCTCTTCCATGGCCTCGCGGATGCGGTCAATCTGGCCCTTGAGAATGAGATCGGCGATATGCGGCGTGTTCAGCATGATTTCCACTGCTGCGAGACGTCGGCCGTTTTTTCCCATCACCAGACGCTGCGAAATGATGGCGCGCAAATTGATGGACAGATCCATGAGCAACTGCTTGTGCATCTGGTCCGGAAACATATTGATGATGCGATCCATGGTCTGGTGCGCATTATTGGCATGCAAGGTGGAAATGGCGAGCTGGCCGGTACCGGCCAACTGAATGGACGCTTCCATGGTCTCGCGATCGCGACACTCGCCGATCACGATGATATCCGGGGCCGCGCGCAACGATTGCTTGAGGGCATTGGCATAGGAAAGCGTATCCTGACCGATTTCACGCTGGTTGATGATGGACAGGACATTGGAATGGTTATACTCAATGGGGTCCTCGATGGTAAGGATGTGCGAGGCTTCCTGCTCGTTGCGATACCGCATCATGGCCGCGATGGTGGTGGACTTGCCCGAACCGGTGGCCCCCACCACCAGCATCAGGCCGCGCCTGTGCATGATGAGATCCTTGAGCACCTCCGGCAACCCGAGTTCCGAAATTTGCGGCACCTCGGAAGGAATATAGCGCAGCACTATCGCCACCTGCCCCCGCTGCAGAAACACGTTCACGCGGAAACGACCCACTCCCGGTTCGGCGATGGCGAAATCTGATTCATGCTTCACCTCGAAGGAGCGGGCCTGCTTTTCGTTCATGATGCCATAAGCCGCTTCCCGGACCATGTCGGCGGTAAGCAGTGTTTTCCCGACGGGCATCTGCCGGCCTTCGATCTTGATCTTGACGGGGGCATCGCTGGTGAAATAAAGGTCGGAAGCCTTCTTTTCGACCATGAGTTTCAGGTACGGGCTGATATCCATCGGTTGTCCGCACTAGGTTGGTTTTGGTAAAAAAATCGCGGCGGCTCAGAATCTCTTTCCCTGACCACTGTCCACGATACGCAGATCTTCAATGCCCTCCCCCACCGCCCGTTGGTCGCGTTTGCCTTCCAGCTTGATGCGCAGACGCAGCTCATTCTGCGAATCCGCGTTGCGGATCGCGTCTTCATAGGCGATGAGGCCCTTCTCATACAGGTCAAACAGGGACTGATCGAATGTCTGCATGCCATGCTGGGTGGATTTCGCCATGATTTCCTTGATCTGGGCCACCTCACCCTTGAAAATGAGATCGGCAATCAGCGGGGAATTCAGCATGATTTCCACCGCCGGTACGCGTCCCTTGCCGCCCTGCCGTCTCACCAGGCGTTGCGAAATGAACGCACGGATGTTGAGTGACAGATCCATGAGCAGTTGCTGACGCCGCTCCGGGGGGAAAAAATTGATGATGCGGTCCAGGGCCTGATTGGCGTTGTTGGCATGCAGCGTGGACAGCACCAAGTGGCCGGTTTCGGCGAAGGCCACGGCGTAGTCCATCGTGTTGCGATCGCGGATCTCGCCGATGAAGATCACATCCGGCGCCTGACGCAGGGTGTTCTTCAGGGCTACATCCCAGGAATCCGTGTCCACCCCCACCTCACGCTGGGTAATGACGCAATTGATATGCGGATGCACGAACTCGATGGGATCCTCGATAGTGACGATATGGTCCTTGGAATTCTTGTTGCGATGTCCGACCATGGAGGCGATGGAGGTGGATTTGCCGGAACCCGTGGCACCGACAAAGATCACGATGCCGCGCTTGGCCATCACCACATCTTTCAGCACGGGCGGCAGCCCCAGCTTGTCGAAATCTGGAATCTCGGTATTGAGGGTACGCAGCACGGCGCCGATGCGTCCCTGCTGCACGAAAGCGCTGACACGAAAGCGTCCGATGCCCGGCGGGCTGATGGCAAACTGGCATTCCTTGGTGGAATCGAATTCCTTTGTCTGCCGGTCATTCATGATGGCGCGCACCAGCAGGCCGCTCTGTTCCGCCGTCAAGGGCTTGTCAGTGGCAGCGGCGATCTGTCCATCCACCTTGATGGCCGGCGGGAAACCCGCGGTGATGAACAGGTCAGATCCCTTGCGTGATACCATGGAGCGCAGCAGATCCTGAATGAACTTGATTGCCTGGTCTCTTTCCATTATCGGCTCCGCCGCGCCGTGAGCGCGGTTGCATTATTCAGAGAAAAGCGTCCTTGTTCACCGCGTACACACGGGCTTCATCCTTGGTAATCATACCCTTACGCACAAAATCCGTGAGATTCTGATCGAGTGTCTGCATGCCAGACGCCTGGCCAGTCTGGATGGCGGAATACATCTGCGCGATCTTGTTCTCGCGAATCAGGTTGCGGATGGCGGGCGTGCCGAGCATGATTTCATGTACCGCTATCCGGCCGCCGCCGATCTTCTTGCACAGCGATTGGGAAATCACCGCGCGCAACGACTCCGAAAGCATGGCGCGCACCATGTCCTTCTCCGCCGCCGGAAATACGTCCACCACACGATCGATGGTCTTGGCCGCAGAGCTGGTGTGCAGGGTAGCGAACACCAAGTGACCGGTCTCGGCGCCGGTGAGCGCGAGACGGATGGTTTCGAGATCGCGCATTTCACCCACCAGAATGGTGTCCGGATCCTCACGCAGCGCGGAGCGCAATGCCTCATTGAAACCCAGGGTATCGCGATGCACTTCACGCTGGTTGACGAGGCACTTCTTGCTTTCGTGCACGAATTCGATGGGATCTTCGATAGTGAGGATATGACCGAAGTCATTTTCGTTGATATAGTTGACCATCGCCGCCAGGGTAGTGGATTTGCCGGAACCGGTCGGCCCGGTTACCAGTACCAGGCCGCGCGGCTGGTTGGCGATGTCCATGAAAATCTTGGGCGCATTCAGGTCATCCAGCGTCAACACCTTATCGGGAATGGTGCGAAACACAGCGCCCGCGCCGCGGTTCTGGTTGAAGGCGTTCACGCGGAAACGCGCCAATTTGGGAATCTCGAATGAAAAGTCGCATTCCAGGAATTCCTCGTAATCCTTGCGCTGCTTGTCGTTCATGATGTCGTACACCATGTCATACACATCCTTGTGTTCCATGGCCGGCATGTTGATGCGA
This sequence comes from Natronospirales bacterium, assembly GCA_021792635.1. Classification (GTDB taxonomy): domain Bacteria; phylum Pseudomonadota; class Gammaproteobacteria; order Natronospirales; family REEB76; genus REEB76. The sequence goes on from JAJYUH010000019.1 coordinate 26,343, forward strand.
CGCATGTCCCCATCCACCCGGATCATGGGCGGCACGCCCGAAGACAGGTGCAGGTCGGACGCCTTGTTCTTGACGCTGAAAGCCAGCAATTGGGAAATATCAAAGGCCATATCTCTCCCCTGCATACCCGGGCGTTTTTGCCGCGAGGGCAACGCCGCAACCGCCAGGCCACGCTTGAAGTAGTATAACGAAACCTTGCCCGGCCGATTCCCGGACACCGGCCTGCCGACCACGATACCCACTCAAGCATGACCAACGCAACCCTGGAGCCTATCGCCCGGAACCTCACCACGGTGCGCGCACGCATGGCCGCTGCCGCGGTACAGGCCGGCCGTGATCCCACCAGCATCCGGCTGCTGGCCGTGAGCAAAACCCAGCCGGTGGCGGCCATCGAGGCGGCCTGCGAAGCAGGACAGATGGAATATGGGGAAAATTACCTGCAGGAGGCCCTGCCCAAGCTGGACGCGCTGCGCCGTCGCCAGGAACTCGTGTGGCACTTCATCGGCAGCCTGCAGGGCAACAAAACCCGTGCGGTGGCGGAACACTTCGCCTGGGTGCATACCGTGGACCGGGAACGGATTGCGCGTCGCCTCCACGAGCAGCGGCCTTCCGCTTTACCGCCTCTCAACGTATGCATCGAGGTGCGGCTTTCCCATGAGCCGCATAAGAGGGGTATCCCGCCGGAGGAAGCGGCTGCACTGGCGCAGCGCATTTCCGCCATGCCGCACCTGCGTTTGCGCGGTCTCATGACCATCCCGCCGCCCGCGGAAGGTGCCGATGCACAACGGCTGCCGTTCCGCCGGCTGGGAAAATTATTCGACTCGTTGAACGCACAGGGTTATGCCCTCGACACCTTGTCCATGGGCATGTCGGGCGATTTTGCGGCAGCCATCACCGAAGGCGCCACCCTGGTGCGGGTGGGCACGGCGATTTTCGGGCCACGCGCGCCGGAGCGTTCCTAAAGACGCACGCACCCGGTATCCTAGGTTCACCCTTCTCTATTCAGGAGTCGCGTGTGCCCGGCGATCCGTGCATTGCGTTCATCGGCGGCGGCAACATGGCACGCTGCCTCATAGGCGGTTTGTTGCACAAGGGTTTCGCCGCGACCCGCATCCATGTGGCCGATCCCAGCGCCGCGCAGCTCGAGTTTCTGCGTCAGCATTACCCCGTGCACACCACCGGTGACAACGCCAATGCGGTGCAGGGCGCGCAGGTTGTGGTGTTCGCCGTGAAGCCGCAGGCGTTTCGCGATGCGGCGCGTCCGCTGGCGCCCGCGCTCGCAAAGACCCGGCCGCTGATTATTTCAATCGCCGCCGGCATTGCCGAACCGGACATCCGCCGCTGGCTCGGTTACGATGCCGCCATCGTGCGTGTCATGCCCAACACACCCGCGCTTCACGGCGCCGGCGCCGCCGCACTCTATGCCAATCATTTTGTCAGCGCGGAACAGCGTATGCTCGCCGAGAACTTGTTCAAGGCCGTGGGCATCGCCCTGTGGGTGGACCACGAGCGCCACATGAACGCCGTTACCGCCGTGTCCGGCAGCGGCCCGGCCTATTTCTTTCTGCTGATGGAAATACTCGAGGCCGCCGCCCGCGAGTTGGGGTTGCCGGCGGAAATCACCCGCAAACTCGTGCGGCAGACCGCCTACGGTGCCGCACGTATGGCGCTTGAAAGCAAGGAGGATGCCGCGACGCTGTGTAAACAGGTCACATCTCCCGGCGGCACCACCGCCGCCGCCCTGGGTGTGCTGCATGAAGCGCAACTGCGGGAAATCTTTCTCAAGGCACTCACCGCGGCGCGCGACCGTGGCGCAGAATTGTCGCGGGAACTCGGCCGGGAGTCGGCATGATCGGCCGCAGCCTTTACGCTCTGGTGTTCCTTCTGAATACCCTGTTCGGTTTGTATACCGCCGCGGTGATGCTGCGCTTCCTGCTGCAATGGGTGCGGGCGGATTTCTATAACCCCCTCTGCCAAGCTATCGTGAAGATTACCAACCCGCTGTTGCTGCCGCTACGGCGCGTCATCCCCGGCTGGCGGGGCCTGGACTTCGCCGCGGTGGTGCTGGTGATGATCATCCAGATCATCAATGTGGTGGTGGTGGCGGTTATCACCGGCCTGCCGCTGCAACCGCTGAATGTGGCCATCTGGGCGGTGCTGAAGCTCATTTTTGTGCTGGTGAACCTCTACTTCATCAGCATACTGGTGGAAGCCGTTTTGAGCTGGACCAGTCCGGGGCAGCGCAATCCGCTCGCAAATCTCCTCTGGAGCCTAAACGCACCTCTGCTGCGACCGGCACGCAGGCTGATCCCGCCCTTGGGCGGGCTGGATTTCTCGCCTCTGGTGGTTTTGATCCTGTTGCAGGTGATCAACATCCTGCTGCCGTTGCAATGGCCGTTGCGATGACGGAATTGCCGTTTTTCCGCTACGAGGCGGACCGTCTGGTACTGCAGGTGCGGGTCCAGCCGGGCGCGCGCGACACGCGAATCACCGGGGTCATCAATGGTGAATTGCGCCTGCGGCTGCAGGCTCCCGCGAGCGATGGCCGCGCCAACCAGGCCTTGCAGGACTTTCTTGCGGAACGCCTCGGTACCGCGCGCTCACGGGTGGTAATCATTCGCGGGCACGCCAGCCGCAGCAAAACCCTCAGCGTGCGCCGTGCGACGCGCTTGCCCGAAACGCTGCTGACACGCTGACCGCCCTGCCGGCGGGCTTCGCCGATAGCCGCTTTTACAGGCAAAAACCCTGTTTTTTAGCGGAAAACCCTCACATTTTTCCCGCGGCTGTGCTAGATTTCGCGGCGTGTATTCTGCATCGCCATCCAAAGGAGACCCTATAATGGCTGTAAAGAAAAAGGCTGCATCCAAGGCTAAAACGGTTGCCAAGGCCACCAAGGCTCCGACGATCTCGGCGGACAAACCGTTGACCAAGTCGGAAACCTACGCATACCTCGCCCATGCGACCGGCTTGAGCCGCAAACAGGTGGCGGCGGTGTTCGAGGGGCTTGCGGGTCTGGTGGGCAAGAGTATCCGCAAGAAGGGACCGGGCGTTTACGTGGTTCCCGGGCTGATGAAAGTCCGCGTGGTGCGCAAACCGGCCACCAAAGCGCGCGAGGGCATCAACCCGTTCACGGGCCAGCCCACCATCTTCAAAGCCAAGCCCGCCCGCAACGTGGTCAAAATTCAGGCCCTGAAAGCCCTGAAGGAAATGGCGAAATAGGCCGTTCCGGTTCGGAGCCGCGGCAATGCGGCTCCGGACCTGTCATCGGGGTCAGGGGTATTTCTTTTCCCCGGCATCCCGTCGGAAGTTCTTATTTTGTCGTCCGGGCTTTTTCTTTCGCCAGCATCAGTGCTGCGATCGGCACATACAAGAGCTCCGCCAGCTTGTGCATCAGGGCATCCTCGTATTTGTCGAGGGTGCCGTCCTCATAAGCTACCCGCCACAACATCTCCAGCAGGGCAAGCTTTTCCGGCTCATCAAGATGGTCGTTCAGCAGGCGGGTGAAGCGGTAAAGCGACACGGCCTGGTCCGATTCCGCCTGACCGGCGGCAATGAGCGCCTGGGTTTCCTCAGCCGTAAGTGAAAAGCGTTGCGCCAGTATCTTCCCGGCACGTTCCAGTTCCTGCGGTTTCTCCTGCATGTCCGCGCGTGCCATCTCCACGCACAACGCCGCCATGGCAAGCCGCGGTGCTGGCTGCGGATCTGCGGCAGCACGCGTACGTTTTTCACCCAAATTCTGTTCAATGAATTCGACAAATGAATTAAACATCGCGCTCCAACCGGGGACACCCCTTGCCGCTACCCAGGTTCCCTTTGACCACGGAAAACCGCAATCTGTTCCACCGCCAAAGCCCATGGATTCTCAGAATCCGAATCCCAGTTTGACGCTGTAGGTACTGTTGCCGGCGATACGGTCGGCCTCCAGAGCCATATGCATTACCACGAAACTCATGGACAGACCCACGAAAGCCTCGTTGCTGCCGAAGCTTTCGCTATTGAGGCCGGTGGAAACGCCCGGATCACTGTTCACCCACACGCGGCCGATGCCGGCGTAGGGAGTGAACGGACCGAAGCCCTTGGAAATGGACAGATCCAGGCTCTTGGTGTCGAAGGAGAGTTGATTCACGCCGGTGAGCCGGCTGTAAGCGGCGCGGATGCCGACCGCGGGTGACAGTGCACCGCCGTCCAGGATCGCATAGCGGATGTCACCACCGTACACCTTGATATTGGTGCTGGGTGCGGCGCTGTAGAAACCGCCCACGTCGAAACCGAAGGGCAGACCCTTGCTGACGCGCAGGCGCGCCATGGGGATGGTGCTCACGTTGCTGCCGTTCGTGGCAATGTTCCAGGCGGATGCATGCGCCACGTTGGTGGCGCTCACATCAAAGCCCACATCAAAGCCGGTGAGGCCCTCGGGCGCCGCCGAATTGAGTTGCTTGTAGGTGATGATTGCACCCAGATCCGTGGAGAGATCCAGGAACTGGCTCTGGGTAAGGGCCGGAAGATTGTTGATATTGTTATTGGCAAAGGCGCCGGTAGATAAACCCAGCAATACAGCGGCTAACAGAATACGACGCATGGCGGATACTCCCTGAGTGGTGGCTTGCTGATTACCCGGCCGTCGCGACCGGCCAGGAAAGTCTAGCAGACATCAGGTGGGTTCAGGGTAACCGGAAAAATACGTTACCACCGCCTGACGCAATTCGTTCAGGCGTCCGTGGAAAAAATGTCCGGCACCCTCGAGCACCCTGAGCCGGGGCGGCTGTGAAAGCTCCGCCATCCAGCGGTATACCGCCTGCGGCGACACCACCTCATCGGCATCGCCCTGAATCAGCAGCCACGGGCACACCGGCGGGATGATAGCCGTGGTGGTGAAGCGCTCTACGGCCGGCGCTACCGTTACCAGCTGCAGGACCGGTCGCTCGCTCTGGGCGCGCAGCACCACGTAGGCACCGAAGGAAAAGCCGCCCAGCCACAGCGGCATCCCCGGGTAGCGTGTGCTCAGCCAATCCATGGCGACCAGCGTATCCGCGGTTTCGCCCAGGCCGTTATCAAACGTGCCCGCGCTGTTACCAACACCGCGGAAATTGAAGCGCAGACTCACGGCACCGAGATCATTAAAGGCGCGCGCCAGAATATAGGCCACCTTGTTATTCATGGTGCCCTGCTGCAGCGGATGCGGATGGCACACGACCGCGATGGCGCGTGGTGCATCTGATGGTGTATCCAGCAGTCCTTCCAATTGGCCTGCAGAACCCTGAAAAATCACAGCTTCACTGGCGGCCACGATTCATTTTCCCTTGCTGGAATAAAACCCGTAAAAACAAATCAAACTTAACCGGTTTAGCCGACTATTTTGGGCGGAAAATTTCATTTTGGTATGATAACGGTTTACCCGGCCGCTCCGTATTACACCGGCGCGACCCCGCCTACTGAGACACCGCCATGAATAAGACCATCGAACTCGAAAACCGCTATTGCGCCCATAACTACCATCCGCTGCCGGTGGTGCTGACCCGCGGCCAAGGCGTGTACGTGTGGGACGAAGCCGGCAACAAATACCTGGATATGATGAGCGCCTACTCGGCGGTGAGTCACGGTCATGCGCACCCGCGACTCGTCAAGGCGCTCAGGGAACAGGCGCAGCAACTCGCCATCTGCTCGCGTGCGTTCCACACCGACAAACTCGGACTATTCCTGAAACGCTTGTGCGAATTGACCGGCATGGAGGTGGCGCTACCCATGAACACCGGCGCCGAAGGCGTGGAAACCGCGCTCAAAGCGGCGCGTAAATGGGGCTACAAAGTAAAGGGCATTGCGGCGGACCAGGCCGAGATCATCGCCTGCACCGGCAACTTTCACGGCCGCACCATCGCCATGGTGGCGATGTCGAGTGAATCACAATACAAGGACGGCTTCGGAGCGTTTCCACCGGGCTTCAAACTTATCCCCTACGGCGATGCCGCGGCACTTGAAAAAGCCATCACCTCCAACACTGCGGCGTTCCTGGTGGAACCCATCCAAGGCGAAGCAGGCATCATCGTGCCGCCTGTAGGTTATCTGGCGAAGTGTGCGGAAATCTGCAAGCGGCACAACGTGCTGCTGATCTGCGATGAAATCCAGACCGGCCTCGGCCGCACCGGCAAACTGCTGGCCTGCGAACACGAAGGCGTGAAGCCAGACGGTTTGATTCTGGGCAAGGCACTCGGCGGCGGACTGCTGCCCGTGTCCATGTTCCTGGCGCGCCGTGAAGTTATGGATATATTTACTCCCGGCGATCACGGCAGCACCTTCGGCGGCAATCCGCTGGCCGCGGCCGTGGGCCTGGAAGCGCTCAATGTGCTGATGGAAGAAAAACTCGCGGAACGCTCAGCCGAAATGGGCGCCTATCTGCTGGATAAACTCCACATGCTCAAGAGTCCGCTTATCAAAGCGCTGCGCGGCAAAGGCCTATTCATCGGCATCGAATTCGATCCGCGCAAAGTGAGCGCGCGTACCGTGTGTGAACATTTGATGGCCCACGGCATCCTCAGCAAGGAAACCCACGAAACCGTGGTGCGCCTGGCACCGCCGCTGGTCATCACCCGCGAGCAGATTGACTGGGCGGTGGAACGCATTGATTTGGTGCTCAAGGAAATGAGCAAAGTGCGCGCGACCGGCTGAATTCCGTCATCAGTTTGAAGTACGAAAGGCCGCGCTATTCAAGGCCTTTTCCTTACTTGGTGCTAAAGCCATGCCCGCAACTTGCTCCCGTTATGGGAGCATGCTAATCTTGCCGCATGCGCGTTATCGCTCTGCGAACCTTGCGGGAATCTTGGCAGCGCCATCCCCAAGCCGAAGGGCCTTTAAGAGCTTGGCACGCGATGGCAAGCCGGGCAGATTGGCAGACCCCGACTGATGTGAAGCGCGATTACCCTCATGCGAGTTTCCTCGCGGGTAATCGCGTGATCTTCAACATCAAAGGCAATGATTTCCGCTTGGTAGCGGCGATTCATTACGGGCGCGGGCTGGTGTACGTGCGCTTTGTGGGCACCCATGCGGAATATGACCGCGTAGATGCCGCAACGATCTGAGAGGTACCAAAATATGAATATCAAGCTCATTCGCAACGAGGCTGATTACCAAAGCGCCCTGCACGAGGTGGAAACGCTGTGGCAAGCCCCAGAGGGCAGTGCCGAAAGTGATCGGCTGGAAATCCTGACACTGTTGATCCAGAACTACGAAACGGAACACCATCCCGTCCGCGATCCGGATCCTATCACTCTGTTGGAGCACGTCATGGACGCACGTGATCTGTCACGCAAAGACCTTGAACCCTATATCGGTTCGCGCGCACGCGTATCCGAAGTGTTGAACCGGCAGCGGGCGCTCACCCTTGACATGATTCGCCGTCTCGCAAAAGGACTGGGATTGCCGGCCGACGTTCTGGTCAAGCCGTATCGGCTGAAACACAAAGCGGCCTAAAGAAACGCCTACATCATGGTGCGCCTCGCACCGCCGCTGGTTATTACTCGCGAGCAGATTGATTGGGCGGTGGAGCGTATTGATCTGGTGCTCAAGGAAATGAGCAAAGTGCGCGCGACTGGCTGACGTTTGCCGCTTTGTCTCATGTAAGGGCTTGATACAGAAAAATATATTAAGTCAAGATTTGACCCCTATGTTCTTCACTGGGCAGGCTACGAGCAGGCGCCGTCCAGCCTGACGGTGCGCGAGTTGCAAGCTCACGGCAAGACCTTGGTGACGACGCTGATCTGCCCGAAGCAAGCGCCGAAAGCCGCATTGCGATCCCTGTATCAAGATCGT
>JAJYUH010000006.1 GCA_021792635.1 Natronospirales bacterium
ACCTCAGTCAAGGGACGAACGATGATTTCACGCGCCGGCCACACCGCGGCGCGCAAGGCGCTTTACAGGCCCGGGCTCGTCGCAAAACGACACAATCCCGTTATCACAGCCATGGCAAAACGCCTGGCAGCACGGAGCATGGCGCCAAAAGCAATCGTGGGTGCCAGCATGCGGAGACTGATCCACATGATCTACGGGGTGCTGAAATCCAAAACGCAATGCAACGCTGCAATACCCATGCGGGGGCTTGCCATTCAAGACGGTATCTGACCCCATCTCTGAACGGCGCAATATGATTCGCTACCAAGTTGAAACCGGCAGCGGCGATACGGAGGTACGAGAATAGGCCGCGTGTCAGATAATGGCTACCGGGTAAAGTGATCATTATTGGATTTCTTTCGGCACGAGCGATTTGTATTGGTAGTATAAATCGCGCGCAACCTTGGAGCGGGTAAACACGGATAAGATGTGCGTCCCGTCTGCCGCGCGGATGGCGGCTGTCAAAGAAGCAAGCTCGGAACTGAAACGCTCCAACATGCTCAGCACCGTTACGTGGTTTGCAAGACAAATATCGCGCCACATCACCGGATCGCTGGAAGCGATGCGCGTAAAATCGCGTAATCCACCCGCAGCGAAATGGAAAATCCCCTGGCTCTCATCCATACGCGCCAGCATATCGACCAGGACATAGGCAAGCACATGCGGAAGATGGCTGGTTGCCGCCAGCACTGCATCATGGTGCTCCACTTCCATTTCCACGATCTCAGCGCCAGTATATTGCCACAGCGTGCGGACGGCGGCGAGCGCTTCCATTTGGGTGTCGGGCAATGGGGTGAGGATTACACGCTGTCCTTCAAAAAGATCAACGGATGAAGCCTCCACACCATTTTTTTCCATCCCGGCTATCGGATGCCCGGGCACAAATGTCTGTGGGACTGCGCCAAAAGCAGCGCGGGCGGCAGCTACAACACTGCCCTTGGCACTGCCTGTATCGGTAATAATGGTATCCGGTCGGACATGTCCCGCAATCTGTCTGAGTACCTCTTCCATTGCACCCAGCGGCACTGCCACAACCACCATATCTGCGTCATGTACTGCCGTAGCGATATTAATTTCATACCGATCTATAACACCCAGTTCTAGCGCCTTGCACAACTGAGCCTCATCGCGCCCGCCCCCCACAATTTCCTGGCACACACCAGCCCGTTTTACCGCGAGCGCTAGCGAGCCGCCGATCAGGCCCACGCCAATAATTGCCAAGCATTTAATCATGCGGTGAAATGTGCGACTTGGTTTAATCTACAACACCAATTTCGAACTTTGCGAGTAATCTGCAGGAGGCCCTATCGCTCATAGAACTTCCTCTCTGCCAGAAGGGTTTCGTCCATGACGGCACGAAACACCCGTGTGAGTCCCTCCGTTGGAAGCAGTTCACTCGCCATAGCCGCCCTGTGCTGCAGCACTTCTTCCTCACGCTGGGAGTCACATAACGGCAAGCCTGTGGCTAATTTGTCCTTGCCGATATGTAGCGCTACCCGTATGCGCTCGTTCAGGAGTTGTATGAGCGCATTATCCAGGCGATCAATGCGCTGCCGATAACTACGCGAAATCCCTGCAGTATTGGTTGGTGCATCTTTCGTCGGCGTTCCCGCGAGGGTGCGAGCTGCCAGTGGCACGTAGCAGGCCAACTCGTGCATCAGCGCGGCGAACTCGGAGGGGTTCAATGACTGCTCGCCGTCGGAGAGCGCCTGTTCAGGTACCGGATGGACTTCAATGATAAGGCCATCAGCGCCAATTGCCGCTGAAGATTTTGCCAGTGGCGCAACAAGGTTACGTCGGCCTGTGCCGTGGCTCGGGTCCACCAAAACTGGCAAATGCGTAAGTTCCTTGAGTGCTGCTACTGCATTCAGATCCAAAGTGTTGCGTGTCGCGGTTTCAAAGGTGCGAATGCCACGTTCACAAAGGACCACATGGGGGTTTCCGGTGTACGCGATATATTCTGCCGCCAGCAACAGCTCTTCAATGCTTGCAGCAAGGCCACGTTTGAGCAAGACTGGTTTGTTGGTTGCACCAAGCGCTTTGAGCAGTGCGAAGTTCTGCATGTTGCGGGCACCCACCTGCAGCATGTCCGCATAGCGAGAGACGAGAGGCAAATCCTCGGTACTCAGTACTTCCGTGACGATCGGCAGGTCCACCTCGCGGCCAGCGATTGCGAGCAGTCGAAGACCCTCTTCACCGAGACCTTGGAATGAGTAGGGTGAGGTGCGCGGCTTGAAGGCGCCCCCCCGTAAAAGATGGGCGCCTGCTCCTGCCACAGCATACGCCGCCTCGCGTATCTGCCCCTCGCTTTCGACAGCGCAAGGGCCCGCAATAACAACGAATTCGCTGCCGCCGAATTCCACAGCCCCGACGTGCACACGTGTGCCTTGTGGACGTGCTGCGCGCGCCACCAGTTGGTACGGCGCCAATCGACCCATGGTGGTGATATTTCTGGCGGTATTCTCAGACATTGGTTGCCTCCGTAAGAGTCAGAGGAACCGAGGGAAAACGAAAAAGGCCCGCTTCCCTGGGTTCGGGAAAGCGGGCCTGATTTCGTCGCTGATCGGTGGTCTTCGCCTAAACTATATGCGCCCTCTTTCCCGCAGGGGGAAAGACGTAATAGCCATAGGTGGTGGCGAAGTGAAAACGCATGGGTTGAAAAGTCTAGGAGCTATATAGCGGAATGTCAACTCTCTCTCTAGACGGGGCCAGTTCACCGTGAAGTTAAGAAAGGGGTCAGTTAAGAAAGGGGTCGGGAGTCTTTAAGGCGTGTCCTTTGCTTTGCGGGGCCGGCCGCGCGGCCGCAGCGTGGATTCCAGAGACAGGCGCTGCGCGATCCGCGTTTGCCATCGCGGGTTGCCGTAAGGCCGGCCACGCCGCACACAGTGCCGCAGGGCTTCCAGCTCTGACGGGGTCTCGGCGCGATTGACCTGCCTCAGCCAGTGCGGCGGGCGATCCACCGGCCAGGCGCTCAGGATGGCCCTTGTCTTCGCGTCGCCTCGAGAATGACGCCAGAGGCTGCCCCAACGCCAATTCTCCGCCTGCCGTACCAAGTTCGCACGCCGAGCATTGCGTTCCACATAGCGCGCCACCGCCAGAAAATGTGCGTCGCTCTGCACTGGGAATGACTTGAAGCGCCCCTGATAAAGCGGTCCGGTCCCCGCGGTGCGGTGCGCGGCATGCCAGCGTTGGGTGTGCGTGACCGTCAGCCAGCGCAGGGTTTCCGAAAGTTCCGCATCAGCCCGCGGCCAGAGCAGCAGATGCCAGTGATTGGGCATGACGCAATACGCGGTGAGACGGATTCCGGAGCGCACGATGGCCTGTTCCAGGACGCGCTCAAAGGCCACGTAGTCCCGGTCTGTTTCAAACATGGGCAGCCGTCCCACACGCCGATTCAGCACGTGGTATACCAGGCCGCCACTCGCTATGCGGGGACGCCGAGGCATGGCGCCAGTCTACTCTCGCCCCTAACTTGGCTCAATCAAAGACTCCCGACCCCTTTATACTCCGCCCTTTAATCTCCGGATAACGCAAGCATTCCCTTTAATCCCAGGCTTATTCGCTCTGAGCCCAATTTCCCTGCGAAGCGACGCTGGTGAAATGAACCGTGCGATAACCGTGGACTGTTCCCGGTGGTTTCTGGAATCCTGTACTCTTGGCTGCTGCCCTATCCCTCTTCCAAGGAGAACCAGATGGTCACAGCCTCATGCCATTGCGGGCGGGTCTCGCTGGAGCTGGAGATCGCGCCGGAGCAGGTGACGAACTGCAACTGCTCCATCTGCCGCCGCTACGGGACGCTCTGTGCCTATTACCGCCCGTCCCAAGTGCGAATTACGGTCAGGGACGGCAACACCGATACCTATATGTGGGGCGACAAGTCCATCGCCTTCCACCGCTGTCCAGAATGCGGCTGCGTCACCCACTGGACCGCGGTGGATCCCGCCATCGATCAGGACCGCATGGGCGTAAATGCCAGGATGCTGCCGCCGGAAGTGCTGGCGAAAGCCCGGGTGCGCCGTTTCGATGGCGCCGATACCTGGAAATTTCTCGACTAGCCACTCACCGAACTAAGAAGGATGATGCCGGCGTATTGAACCAAACGACGGCTACTCAGGTCTGAGATTTTTATGGGGCGCCCCACTATTCACCGCGTGAAGAACGTTCGGCCCAGCCCGGAAGCGGGAGCGCTGCTGCTCCTGATGGCCTACAGCCGCTGGGCGGCCGCTGCGGGCACGGGACCGGCGGCGTTTCTCCACCAGCAGATGAGCGGGGCAAACCTTATCGGCGGCATCCTCTTCGGGTCGCTCGGAGTGGGTTATTTCATCTACGGAAAGAAGCAAGGGAAAGTTACCTATCTGGTGTGCGGAGCCGCGCTGACCCTGTACACCTTCATGGTCAGCAGTGCGCTGCTGGTGGTCGTGATCGGGCTGCTGCTGAGCGCCGGGCCTTGGTTGCTCGGACGTTTCTTCTAAGCCTTCGTCGCTATTTATCCGCCATTTCCTGCGACGAACCACGTTTTGTTGAACGCCATCGTTCTGTTTGACGGTGACTAATCCAAGTTCAGCTCGATAAAGGCCCGGAGCTGGGACTTGGAGAGCGCGCCGATCTTCTGGGCTTCGACCGAGCCGTGCTTGAACAGCATCAGCGTCGGCTGGCTGCGCACGCCGTACTGACGCACGATCTGCGGCGCCTGCTCCACATTCACCTTCACCACCCGCAGCCGGTCGCGGTATTCCTCGGCCACTTCGTCCAGAACCGGCGCCATGGCTTTGCAGGGCGCGCACCACTCGGCCCAGTAATCCACCAGCACCGGTAGCTTGGATTGCAGCACCTGTTCGTTATTGTCAATGGATTCATGGCCATGAATCACCATTGAGTGCGGATTGATGGATTTGCGGGGTGAGATCGCAGATATTCGCTCTGACCCGAATGGCACGAGACTCCGGCGATGGTACAGAAGGAAATCTGGGTGTACTTGCTGGCTTATAACCTCATCCGCCTGATGATGACTCAAGCCGCGTGGCTCGCCGAGTGTCTGCCACGCCAACTCAGCTTCAAACACACACTGCAAATCTGGATCGCCTGGAATCGCTACGCCAGCCCCGCCCGCGAAATTCGGCTCTCAGGTCTGTGCGTGTTGATCGGCGAACTGCGCGTTGGCAATCGCCCCGGACGCATGGAACCTCGCGCCATCAAACGGCGACCTAAACCCTTTCCGCTGTTGACCCAACCCAGATCTCTCGCCAGAGAGGCCGTCCGCAAATACGGTCACCCTCGGAAGATTAAGTAAGTGCCATTCCGCTCTGACCCCAATTCCTTGAATGCCGCGCAACACGCGGCATCGATTATTATGCAACCTCACATGGCCCGAATCTGAAACTCCATTGCCCGCGCCACAGGACGAACACTTTTCTCCTTGCGTTCCAAGTGCACGAATCCATAACCGGCGAGGGTCTTAAGCGTCCGAGAAAGGTTGCTTTCGGCTCGCCCGGTGAGTTCTGCCAACTCCCGCACAGATTCCGGTTGTTCTTCGGCCAGAATCCTAAGCAGCTCGCGGTTCTTTTCGCTCAGCACTTCCGCCGCTGCGCGCATGGAAGTAAACCACACCTTAGGTTCTCCCTGTTGCCGGTGGCGTCGCCCAGCTGCAATGTCGATGCTGCGCTTTCGAAGCTCCGCTTCGCTCGCAATCCCGATCTTGACGATGTAGCGCTTCATTGCTCGTTCCTCCAGTCATCAATCGCTCGCCAGAAATCCGCCAACAATTGTTCCGGCGATTCAAAGTCATAAGGCTCGCCCTTGTCTTTGGGGTGGGCATGCCGATGGTCATATTCCACTCGCCGGCCCCGGTAACCACGTCTTTTAACCTGGACGGCGTGGGCGTTGTCGAAACCCAGAATACGGCGGTTCTGTCGGTCGTGGTAGGTGAGGCTGTATTCGATGCCGTGGGGACGTTCTAGCGTGGGCCTCACCCGACGCACCTCGAATTTCACCCAAAAACCGTCCTCCATGACCATCCGCTCACCGTCCAGGTCCAGCAGCGTATCCAGTCCCCGGTCGCGCTTGGCCGTCATTCAATTCTCACTTATCAGCTGGTGATAAGTATACACCTGCGGAGACGGCATGCAAGCGCTCGGCAAGCGGCTTGGTCGTAGTTCAATTCCCCTGGAATCTCGGTCATGCAGCCATTTGTGCAAGCGCTGTTCGCCCTGTTCCTGGGTGCGGGTCCGGCCCGCTTCAATATTCGCGACTCCGCATTTGATTTTCTCCAGCACGTAGAGGTGATACTGGATATCTTCCAGAGTGCAATTATCCGGGTTGAGAAAGGGGTCGGGAGTCTTTAAGGCGTGTCCTTTGCTTTGCGGGGCCGGCCGCGCGGCCGCAGCGTGGATTCCAGAGACAGGCGCTGCGCGATCCGCGTTTGCCATCGCGGGTTGCCGTAAGGCCGGCCACGCCGCACACAGTGCCGCAGGGCTTCCAGCTCTGACGGGGTCTCGGCGCGATTGACCTGCCTCAGCCAGTGCGGCGGGCGATCCACCGGCCAGGCGCTCAGGATGGCCCTTGTCTTCGCGTCGCCTCGAGAATGACGCCAGAGGCTGCCCCAACGCCAATTCTCCGCCTGCCGTACCAAGTTCGCACGCCGAGCATTGCGTTCCACATAGCGCGCCACCGCCAGAAAATGTGCGTCGCTCTGCACTGGGAATGACTTGAAGCGCCCCTGATAAAGCGGTCCGGTCCCCGCGGTGCGGTGCGCGGCATGCCAGCGTTGGGTGTGCGTGACCGTCAGCCAGCGCAGGGTTTCCGAAAGTTCCGCATCAGCCCGCGGCCAGAGCAGCAGATGCCAGTGATTGGGCATGACGCAATACGCGGTGAGACGGATTCCGGAGCGCACGATGGCCTGTTCCAGGACGCGCTCAAAGGCCACGTAGTCCCGGTCTGTTTCAAACATGGGCAGCCGTCCCACACGCCGATTCAGCACGTGGTATACCAGGCCGCCACTCGCTATGCGGGGACGCCGAGGCATGGCGCCAGTCTACTCTCGCCCATGACTTTGTTCAATCAAAGACTCCCGACCCCTTTATCGCTTCGTTCACTGGCGCTAAATCCTAAAACTAACTCTCTGCTTGCCGCACTCATGAAAAGAGTGCAGCAATATCAGAGATTATTCATCTTGCTGAAAGAAAAGTTCTTCGCACTTCAGCGAAGCATCATAAACATCTCTAGGATCGGCAGTAATGTAATTCAATGCTGCTGCTATTTTCTCTGCTCTGTTTTCGGCATCTTCGTTCTGATCGAAACTACCACAAACACATACCTCTCTGTTCGTTGCGTTATCAGCCACAATGAATGTCTCGATATCGAATTGATACACATAGTATCTTTCCATTTCAACCTCCGAAACGATGACGGTATATCCAGATTTGAAACTCTGGATAGTCCTGCATACTTAAAAAGTCTAAATCCTTGTCATCTTTCCATACAAGTTCGGTAACATTGGCGTCATCCTCGTTGTAGCCTCGACACATCACAAGGTAATAACCAGGAATCTTGTCTTGTAGCCATAAAACCGGTTTCGCGAAAATTCGCGGCATACGGAATCCTGCTAAGTACGTACGTGACTGAGTCATTTGAGTACGTACCGGCCGTTCCCCATAAAATCCAGATAGCCAATATTTCGTAAAAACTGCAATTGCTGTCGAATCTTATCTCTTATATGCCGATTGCCCGGGTGCAATCTGCCTAATTCCGACTCAAATTGATAGACATCGGACAAAGTAAATTCCGGCTGTTCGATTCTTTCGATACAGGTCATAACATCCACTATCCAGCCACGCTTTTCCAACTTTGCCTGTTCTCGCAAAAACAACGTGCGTTTCCAAGCTTTCAAAACGATTGGTTTTTCTATGGTTTTTCCTTCGCTGACAATGTTGACTCTACCCGCTTGCGGAATCTTATGAATAAGGATATTGCAACCAATCCAATCTGCACGCTTTGCAGTTTTCCCAAGCGGCTTGCGCTTCTCAATGATTGCGGGAATAAAGAAATGGTTGGGAATGACGATAAAATCCAGTACACGTCCCTTCAGCACATCGTATGTCAAAGCAAATATATTCGGAACCTCACCACTGCGCAAACAGCGCATCATCGCATCGTACTCCCCATCCACCAATTTTGAACCAAAAGCGTTTCGCTTACTTTTCAGTTCATAATCCTCCTTGCATTGCGCACAGTAAAAGTCGCCCACTGGGGTATTGTTCGGGTATTTGTCCAGCGAAGAGGAACCACAACTGGGGCAATACATCTGCTCACGCACCCATGACTCCGTGAGTACACGGGTACGTTGCGAAGGGCTTTTATAGGCAGAAGCCAGACGAATATCGAAACTTAATTCCATTGATTATGCCCGGCAGTGAACAGAAACAAGCAGATGCATCGGCAGGGAGAGCGCAGCCGGTTTTCGCGAGGCAAGGCTTGGCGCCGCCCGAGGAGCGGAGTTTACGTAGCTTGTAAATGAGCACCGAGGGCGGCACCGTAACACAGCATCGCGGAAATCCAGGGCGCTCTCAACCGCATTTTGAATCGCCGCAGTTGAGACACGTCATACACCCATCCATCATCACCACCGCGGCGTTGTTGCACTTGGCGCACAGCTGCGCGCCGGCTGGGAACTTGGATTCCGCGAAGGCGTCGGTCTGCTTGGCGGCAGCCTCGAATTCGGCGCGCTTTTCGGCGATCAGTTTCTTCTGGTGCTCGTCCAGCTCATCCTTGTGCATCAGGCCGATGGAGATCAGGTGCTTCTCGATAACTTCGCCGATCTCGGCGATCAGCGAGGGCATGAAGTGCCCGCCCGGCTTCCAGTAGCCGCCGCGCGGGTCGAATACCGCTTTCAGCTCCTCCACCAGGAAAGTCACGTCGCCGCCCTTCCTGAACACCGCGCTGATGATGCGGGTGAGCGCCACGATCCACTGGAAGTGATCCAGGTTCTTGGAGTTGATGAAGATCTCGAACGGCCGGCGCTGCTCGTAGGGCGTGCCCTCGTTCAGCAGGATGTCGTTGATGGTGATGTACATGGCGTGGTCGGAGACCGGGGTCTTCACCTTGTAGGTGGAGCCGATGAGCATGTCCGGCCGCTCCAGCTTCTCGTGCATGCGGATGACTTCGGCCTTGGGGCGCTTCTCGGCGATGATCTTTTCCACCGGCTTGGAGGCCAGCGCCAGGGCCGCGGCCTTGATCTCGGCTTGCTCCGCACCCGCAGCCGCCGCTTTGGAGGCAAGCTCCTCGGGGTTCTGTACCGCGTATTTCACGATTTTCTTTTCGATCTTGATGGTCATTTCTGCAACTCCTCCGCCGATCCTTGAGGGATGGCAGTTTCCTTCCGGTTCTCCCGGCCTCGATGTCGAGGCGCTGTTTCAAAACTCAATACCGCCCAGATACTGTTCCATGCATGCCGCGCCTGCGGCCGCGCTTCGTTCAGGGTGGACGCTTCAGGACTTCCTCACAGGCGCCCGAAGTACCCCTCCTTAATGGCATCAAACAGGTTCGCCGCCGTATGCATCTCGCCGTCGTACTCGATTTCCTCGTCGCCTCGCGCCTCGACGACGGTGCCGTCCTCCAGCGTGAACTTGTAGATTGTGTTTTTCAGATCCTGCTCCCGGACCAGCACCCCCTGGAAGGCCTCGGGGTTGAAGCGGAAGGTGGTGCAACCCTTCAAGCCCTGCTCGTAGGCGTACAGGTAAATGTTCTTGAAGTCCGCGTAGGGGTAATCGGTGGGCACGTTGGCGGTCTTGGAAATGGAGGAATCCACCCACTTCTGCGCGGCCGCCTGGATGTCCACGTGTTCCTTGGGGGTGATGTGCTCGGCGGTGGTGAAATACGCCGGCAGTTTTTCCTCGGGCTTTTCCGAGCCGGGCATGGCCATGGGATTCACCAGGTGGCGGTAGGCAAGGAGTTCGAAGGAGTACACGTCCACTTTCTCCTTGCTCTTTTTGCGCTCGCGGATCACATTGCGGAAATAGTGGTGCGCGAAGGAGGGCTCGATGCCGTTCGAGGCATTGTTGGCCAGCGACAGCGAGATGGTGCCGGTGGGGGCGATGGAGGTGTGGTGGGTGAAGCGCGCGCCGCTTTCGGCGAGCTGTTCCACCAGCTCTGGCGCCACCTCCGCCACGCGCTGCATGTAACGGCTGTAGCTGGCGTGCAGGTCCTTGCCCTGGATGGTGTCGCCCACTTTCCAGCCGTCGCGTTTCATTTCCGGACGCTTGCGCAACATTTCGGCGCTGACCTCGAATTCCTCCAGCAGGATGGGCGCCGGGCCTTTTTCCCGGGCGAGTTCCAGCGCCTCCTGCCAGCCGGCCACGGCCATCTCGCGCGATACGTCCTCGGTGAACTTCACCGATTCCGGCGAACCGTAGCGCAGGCCCAGCAGCGTAAGCGTGGAGCCGAGCCCCAGATAGCCCATGCCGTGACGGCGCTTGCGCAGGATTTCCTCGCGCTGGCGCGCCAGCGGCAGGCCGTTGATCTCCACAACGTTGTCCAGCATGCGGGTGAACACCTTGACCACTTCGCGGTATTCGTCCCAGTCGAAATGCGCACGCTCGGTGAACGGTTCGCGCACGAATTGGGTGAGGTTCACGGATCCTAAAAGACAGCTGCCGTATTCCGGAAGCGGCTGTTCGCCGCAATTACCCGTCACGATGCCATTGAAAATCAGATTGTTTTTGTCCGGCTGCGTGGTATCGAACACGGTTTCGCGGCCTGCGAATTCAATTGACACCACTTCGCTCTTGAACGCATCGCGCCGCGCGCTGTTGCGCTGCGCGCGCCACTCGGCATATTTGCAGTTCTTTTCCTCGGCGAGAAATCCGATTTCGTCCATAAAGCGGTCGCGCGACGCGGAACCGATCAGTAATTCGTAATCCGCCTTGCAGGCGTACAGACGACGCCCGCCTTTGCCGTCCGGCAACCGCCGCGTGCCGGCCGCGCGCCGCTTGAGGATGCGACAGAAAATGCCGAAGTTCGCCAGCAGCATCTGCACGTCCTTGAGCAAGGCCGGTTCGCTGGAGGCAAGCCGGATAGTGCAGTACGCATGCTTGTCATCGCGCTGCACGGTGCCATCGCACTGGAACAGGGCGCGCAGATAGCCCTTCACGCATGCTTCGCTGCCCCGCCAGATGACTTCCGGAACCCGTGTTTTGGTTTTCGTGTTGAAGCCGTAATGCTCCAGGACGCGCGCCAGCAGCACGGAGCGGATCATGATGAGGTTCCGGTCGGGAATAGCAACGGGCGCGACGCGGTATTCCCGCGGACGGTCGGAAACCCCGGCAATCAAGGCATTGATGTGCGCCGCAACCGTATCCGCATAGCCGCGGTCCAGGCCCCATAGGTTGACGATGGCGGCCTGCTCGCCCTTACCGCGGTTGGTGAAATGGCCGTCGCCGGTAATCAAACCCAGCAACAGCCCCAGCTCCTTGGATCCTTCACGGCCGAACTGCCCCTTGCCAGACTGCACCAGAAGCTGGTCGCCAGGCTTGAGGTCGCGCAGTTTGAGCTTGCCGCGCGGGGTGTAGAAATCGTGCCACTCGGTGGCCTTGATCTCATAGCCGTCTTCGGTAACCACACGATAGACGTCCGCATCCCGCGCGGTCATGAACGCCGGCTTGACGCTACGCACCGTCGTACCATATTCCGATTCGCCCAAGGCGCGCCGGTCCACGGTGACTTCGAGCGGCGCGCCGCTCGCGTACAGATCGCCGATTCTCACCAGGCCGTACTGGGTATGCAGGCGCGTGTCCGCCGTGACGCACGGGTTGGTGGCACGGATGTTCTCGCACCACCAGTTGTTGTTCATCTCGTTGACCTTGTCGATGAGCACGAAGCCGGGCTCGGCAAAGTCGTAGGTCGAAGTCATGATCATGTCCCACACGCGCCGCGCCGGCAGGGTCTTGTAGATCTTGCAGGCCACCAGGCCGGCGGCGTTGGTGAGGTAGCCCTCGGTAGTGGGCCACTCGCGCCACACGATCTTGGCGGCATCCTTGAGATCGAGGCCGCCGGCTTCCACTTCCTTTTTGTCCAGCGGGAACGCCAGTTGCCAGTCGCCATCGGCCTTGACCGCCTCCATGAAATCCCGGGTCACCAGCAGCGACAGGTTGAACTGCCGCAGGCGGCCGTTCTCGCGTTTGGCGCGGATGAAGTCCAGCACGTCCGGGTGGCCCACGTCGAAGGTGCCCATCTGCGCGCCGCGGCGGCCGCCCGCCGAGGACACGGTAAAGCACATCTTGTCGTAGATATCCATGAAGGACATGGGGCCGCTGGTGTAGGCGCCGGCGCCCGCCACGTAGGCGCCGCGCGGACGCAGCGTGGAAAATTCATAGCCGATGCCTGCGCCCGACTTCAACGTCAGCCCGGCCTCATGCACCTTGTTGAGGATGTCGTCCATGGAATCGCGGATGGTGCCGGACACGGTGCAGTTGATGGTGGAGGTGGCCGGTTTGTGTTCCAGAGCGCCGGCATTGGAGGTGATGCGGCCGGCGGGAATCGCCCCGTGGCGCAGCGCCCACAGGAATTTCTCGTACCACGGCTCGCGCTGCTCAGGGGCCTCGACGTCCGCCAAGGCCCGCGCCACGCGCTTCCAGGTGTCGTCCACGGTCTGGTCCAGGACGGTGCCGTCCTTGGCCTTGAGGCGGTATTTTTTGTCCCAGATGTCGTAAGACGCTTCCTGCACGGGTATCTCGCTCGCGGCGTCGCCGGCGACTTTAAGCACAGTATTCATATAGGGTCAGTCCTGCCTGTTTTCTATTTCGTTCTTGGTTGGAAAGCTGCTCCGGCCTGCGCCGTGAAGGCTCGCAGGCTGCATGGATTCTGCATAACTTGTGGGAAAGCTGGGGACGACACACCACAACATCTTGTGCTGGAGGTTCCCGGCAACACCCCATACAAGCCTAGACCGTGGTTCCGATTTTGTCAAATATGTTTATTCTTATAAATCAATAACTTAGAATGCGCAACTCAACCATGTTCGAGCTGCTGCACAGGTCGAACCGATACGAAGAGCAGGCACAACATCTAGGGTGACGGGAGTAAATCACAAATGTCCGTGCATGGGAAGCACCACCCTTTGCGGCGCCGGATTCCGGCCGTCAGCCGGTGCCGGCTCTTGAGAACTGCGCCGCCGCCCCTACCTAAGAGACAACCGAGACTCATCTCAACTTGGAGGAATGCACATGAATCTGATCCGCTATGAACCCTGGAATCTTGTGAGCCAGCTGCACAATGAAATGAACCGGCTCTTCGACCGCAACCTGGGCACGCTGGACGGCGACGCGAGCCTGGCGGCCACCGACTGGGTGCCGGCGGTGGACATCAAGGAGGAACCCGAACGTTTCATCATCCATGCCGATGTCCCGGGGGTGGACCCCAAGGAGATCGAGGTGACCATGGAGGACGGCACCCTCACGATCCGCGGCGAACGCAAGAGCGAATCCCGCGAGGAACGGGACGGCTTCCGCCGCGTGGAGCGCGTCAGCGGCCAGTTCTTTCGCCGCTTCACGCTGCCGGATACGGCGGACTCCGAGGGCATCAGCGCCCGCGGCAACCACGGCGTGCTGGAAGTCAGCATTCCGAAGCAGGCGAAAGTGCAGCCGCGCCGCATCACGGTGAAGGCTTCGTGAACAAACCGTAATGTTCCCCGTCCCGGGGCGGGGAACTTTCTTTTGCGGGCCCTGGTCTGTAACCCTGCCGCCATTGCTCCGCCTCCCCCCAATGGTTCTCACCTCCGGCGGACATGGCGGCAACTTTAAAGAATCCTCCATCAGGGGTATATATCCATTACGCACAGGCAGCGCCGGGAAAGCGGCCTGCAGGTATCCGACCACAAGAGGGATGATCATGAAACGTTCTACGATTTTCGCAGCCGCCTTCTGCGCGGCCTTCCTGCTGACTAATCCGCTCATCGCGTCCGCCCACATGACGCCGCCCTTCATCACCGGGCAGCCGGTGCCGACGCTCGCGCCCATCGTCAAGCGCGTGGCCCCGGCGGTGGTGAATATCTCCACCAGCGGCCATGTCACCATACAGCAGAACCCGTTCTTCAATGACCCGTTCTTCCAGCAGTTTTTCGGCATGCAGGGCATGCCCATGCAGCAGCAGTTCCAGGCGCTGGGCTCGGGCGTGATCGTGGACGCCAGGCACGGCTACATCCTCACCAATAACCACGTGATCGCGCACGCCGACAAGATCACCGTAACGTTGTACGACAAACGCAGTTTCCCGGCCAAAGTCGTCGGCCGCGATCCGGAGACAGACCTGGCGGTGCTGCAGATCAAGGCCAATGATCTCACGCAGATTCCGCTGGGAAATTCCGCCGCTCTGCAGGTGGGTGACTTCGTCATCGCCATCGGCAATCCCTTCGGCCTGAGCCACACGGTGACCGCCGGTATCGTGAGCGCCAAAGGCCGTGCCCAGGTGCAGGACGGCAAGTATTCCGACTTCATCCAGACCGACGCCGCCATCAATCCCGGCAATTCCGGCGGCGCGCTGGTGAATCTGGAGGGCCAGTTGGTGGGCATCAACACCGCCATCCTCTCCAAGAGCGGCGGCAACATCGGCATCGGCTTCGCCATCCCCATCAACATGGCGAAGGACGTGATGGCGCAGCTCATCAAGTACGGCAAGGTGGAGCGCGGCATGCTGGGCGTGGAGATCGAAGACCTCACGCCGCCGCTGGCCAAGGCACTGGACATCCCGCGGAGCCAGGGCGCCCTGGTCACGCAGGTGGTGCCGCACTCCCCCGCGCAAAAAGCCGGCATCAAACCGGATGATGTGATCGTGAGCGTGAACGGCAATCCGGTCAGCGGTGCCGCCGACCTCAGCAACAGCATCGGCGTCATGCGCGTGGGCACGCCGCTCACACTGGGCGTGATCCGCAACGGCAAGACCCTCACCCTCCATGCCACCATCGGCAAACAGCAATCCGAGCAGGCGGGGTCCGCCGCGCATCCGGAGTCGCGCGGCATCACCGTAAGCGATCTGAGCGAGGGCTCGCCGCTCTATGGTCAGGTGAAAGGCGTACTGGTGACCGGTGTGGCACCGAACAGCGAAGCCTTCCTGGCGGGTCTGCGCCCGGGTGACGTAATCACCGCCGTGAACCGCGAGTCGGTGTCCAACGTCGGGGAATTCCGGCGTGCACTCAAGCGCACCGGCGGCGCGGTGGCCTTGCGCATCCGCCGCGGCGACCAGGCGTTCTTCGTGGTGCTCGGCAACTGACGGAGCGTCACGCGGCCGAAAACACTGGGCCCCTCGCGGGGCCCTTTGTTTTTGTGCCGCTGCAAGCGGCTGTCAATAGTACGCACGCAGCATGAGCAGATAGTCGCTTTCCAGGGCCGTCGCATTCACGCCCGCACCCACGCTTATGTGCGCCGACACGGCATACAGCAGACCGAACTCGCCGCTCACCCGGTGGGCAAGCTCGTTGTTATGTGCGACGCGCGCCAGGGCGTAGAGCTCCCAGTGATCGCGTATCAGTGCGCGAATGCCGAAAGCGGCGCCGAAGCCGTGATCCTGCGCTCCCACACCGTTTGTTGGCGTGCGGAAGGCGGTCACCAGGGCGGGGGCGGCCGTGCCATCCGGGCGGATGCCGATGTGGTTCCAGCCGACGCGGGCGAACAGGCTGTAACCGGCGCGGACCGGACTGTTGATGCCCACGCCGAAAGCATAGCGGCGGCCCAGGAAGGAAGCGAAATCGTATTGCGCCGCGCCCGCATACAGGAACGCGTTGCCGCTCAAGGCATAGCTCAGGCTGAAGCGGGTGCCGCGGCCATCCGCGCCGGTTTGCGGATGGGCAGCAAAACCCGCCCAATCCACGTAGGAGTAGCTCAGGCCGCCGGCGCGCGTGCCCGGCGCAAACAACACCCCCAACAAGGCACCCAGCGCAAGAACCCTATAGAAGCGCTGCATTATGTCTGCTCCTTCAAATATAAAACGCGATCGCCGCCCCGGTCCCCGGCGGTGAGCTATACCTGAATGTGCGGTATGGGCCGCTAGCAACCCATTTTGCAGTAAAGCGTTCACCAGGAGATTTTCCCATGCACATCACCAACAAAACCATCCTTGCGGCGGCGTGCTGCGCCCTGCTGTTCGGCAGCGGTACGGTGCGCGCGCAACCTACCGCCGGTACCTCGACCGCCACGCCGGCAGCAAGCGCTGCCACAGCGGCCGCCCCGGCGCCTGCGGCCACCGCGAAAGTCACGCACGCGCAATTCACCACCGCCGTCAAGAACCGCGAACCCATCGATCACGTGACCCGTCTCGACAACAGCCAGCACACGATCTTCTTCTTTACCGACCTGCAAGACGCCGCCGGCCAGACCATCACCCACCGCTGGCAGTACCGCGGCAAGACCATGGCGGAAGTGAAATTCGAACCCAAGGCGAACCGCTGGCGCGTATGGTCGAGCAAGGCGCTCCTGCCGGATCAGACCGGTACCTGGACGGTGGAAGTGGTGGACGGCAGCGGCCATGTACTTGCGTCCCGGTCCTTCGATTACACCCCGGTGCAGGCGGCGGCTACGCGCGCCACCCACAAGGTGCAACCGCAGGCCACCCACAAAGTCCCGAATACCACCGGCATGACGCCCGCGCCGGCTGCCTCCACCCACGGGGGCGGTGGTTAATCGTCAGCACCGGCCTGCGGCGGATAGGAACGGGGCTGGACGACCGGCCCCGTTTTTCATCCGATCCACAGCGTCTGCACATTGGTGAACTCGTGGATGCCGTGGCGCGCGAGTTCGCGGCCATAGCCGGAGTGCTTGACGCCGCCGAAGGGCAGGCGCGGATCGCTCTTCACCAAGCCGTTCACGAAGGCGCTGCCGGATTGCAGGCGGCGCGCGAATGCCTCGCCGCGCGCGGGATCGCGCGTCCACACACTGCCGCCGAGGCCGTAGGGACTGCCGTTTGCGACTTGGAGCGCTTCCTCCTCATCGCGCACCCGGATGACCAAGGCCACGGGACCGAACAATTCCTCGGTCCAGGCGCGCATGCCGGGTTTGACGCCATCGAGGATCGAGGCCGGGTAGAACGCCCCCCGGCCCGGTAGGGGTTCGCAACCCAGCAGGGCTTTTGCGCCTTTGGCGAGTGCGTCCTGTACTTGCTTGTGCAAGGCGTCGCGCAGATCGAAACGTGCCATGGGGGCCAGGGTGGTGCCGGCGTCCAGCGGATCGCCGCAAACGAGAGCCGCGGCGCGCGCCCGGAATTCCCGCAGGAACGCAGCGGCAACTTTTTCCACCAGGATGAAGCGTTTGGCGGCGATGCAGCTCTGGCCGCCGTTCTGGTAACGGGATTTCACGCCCGCTTCCGCGGCTTTCGCCAGATCCGCATCCTCCAGCACTACGAAGGCGTCGGAACCGCCCAGCTCCAGCACGCATTTCTTGAGTACCTCACCCGCTTGCCTGGCGACCGCGCGGCCGGCGCGCTCGCTGCCGGTCAGCGTGACCGCGTGCACGCGCGCGTCCTTGATCACGGACTCCACCTGAGGAATGCCGAGCATCAGCGTCTGCAACACGCCCACCGGGAATCCCGCCTGGTGGAATACCTCCTCCAGCGCCAGCGCGCAGCCCGGCACGTTGTCGGCGTGCTTCAATACCATGGTATTGCCGGCAGCCAGCGCCGGCGCCGCGGCACGGATCACCTGCCAGAAGGGAAAATTCCACGGCATGATGGCCAGCAGCGTGCCGAGCGGCTGATAGGTCACGTAACTCTTCACCGCGTCCGTCCGTGCCGCCTCGTCGGCGAGCAGGTTGGCGGCTTCGTCGGCGTAGAATGCGCAGCAGCGCGCACACTTCTCGATCTCCGCGCGCGCTTCGGTGATGAGCTTGCCCATCTCGCGGCTCATGAGTGCGGCATATTCGTCGCGATGCCCGAGCAGCACCTCGCCGGCACGCCGCAACAGCGCGGCACGTTCGCCGGACGTGCGGGTATTCCACGCGGGTGTCGCGGCGGCGGTCATCGCCAGCGCCTGTTCAAGACGCGCCGCGTCCCAAACCGGATATTCCTTGAGCTTTTCGCCGCTGGCGGGATCGATACTGAGAAAATTCATGGCGCTCTCTTTTTGCAGTATGCAGCGGGTGGGACCGGTGAAAATTAACGGCGTTCCTGGACAACAAGGATAGCAATGAAATTCCGCTTTGCGATAACCTGTGCGGGTATGCGTCCCGTGCCGCGCCTGCCCGCCGTTTTCCTGTTGGTCTGCGTCATTCCGGCCGCTTTCGCCGCGGACCGGACGACGCCGCGCGCCGAGTTCAAACAGGCCTGGGCGGCGGCAAAAGCGGGCGATCTGGCGACGCTCACTCCTTATCTCAACAAGCTCTCCGACTATCCGCTGTATCCCTACCTGCGCTACGCCTATCTGAAAAGCACGCTGGATCAGCAGCCTGCGGGGGCGCTGGAAGCCTTCCTGAAGGAAGATGCCGGCCTGCCGGTGGCCGAGGATCTGCGCCGGGCCTGGCTGCTGAACCTCGCCGGGCACGCGGACTGGAACGCCTTCCTCGCCCAGTACCGCGATGAAACCTCTCCGGCGTTGCGCTGCGCAGCGGTCAGTGCGCATCTGCTGGCGGGCGATGACCCGGACCGCGACGCGTGGATCGTGGCGGCGCAACATCTGTGGCTGGCGCCTTACACGCAGCCGGACACTTGTGCTGCGGCTTTCCGCTATCTGCATGCCCATCACCGCATCACCAACGACATGGTGGTGCGGCGAGTGCAACTGGCGCTGCAGACGCGCCAATACCCGCTCGCGCGGCAGTTACTGCCGCAGCTCGACGCTGTGGACCGCCCCTGGGCGCATATCTGGCTCGACATGGCGGCCGACCCCGCGCACCGGCTCGACAGCATGCAGGTGCCGGACACGCCGCGTTTTCAGATCATGCTGCTGAACGGTGTGCGTTTGGTGGCGCGCACCGATCCGGCGCGCGCGCGCCACCTTTGGACGCGGCTTTCGCATCACTATCACTTCGCCTATGACGACATCCGGGCCATGGAGGTGCATCTCGCACTGGAATCCGCCTGGAATTATCTGCCGGATGCCTCCGCACTGCTGGCACGGGTGAGGCGCGCCGCTGATCCGCTGGTCACGGAATGGCGCATACGCACCGCGTTGCGCAACGGCGACTGGCAGAGCGTGCTCAGCCTGCTGCCGCTACTGGGGCCGCAGGCGGCGAAGCCCGAATGGCGCTACTGGAAAGCACGCGCGCTCGGCGCCAGCGGCCGGATTCACGCCGCCGATGTCATCTACCGGTCGCTTGCCGATGGCATGGATTATTACGCCTTCCTGTCCGCTGACCGTCTGCGTCTGCCCTATGCCATCACCCAGCAGCCGAGCCGGCCGGCAGCGGAGGTGATCACGCAACTGGCCGAACGGCCCGGTTTTGTGCGCGCCCGCGAACTGTTTCACGCGGACCTGTATGCCTACGCCAATGCCGAGTGGCGGGCGGCGACGGCGCATCTGTCCAGACCGGCGCGCTGCCAGGCGGCGCTGCTGGCGCGGCAGTGGGGCTGGTACGGGCGCGCCATCCAGACGCTGCGCAACGCCGGCTGCTGGCAGGATTTGACGGTGAGTTACCCCATCGCGTTTGCCGCCACGCTCGCCCCGCGCGCGCAGCAACTCGATTTGAATCTGCCTTGGGTGTACGGGCTGATCCGCGCCGAGAGTGTCTTCCGCCCCAATGCCGTCTCGTCCGCAGGCGCCATCGGCCTGATGCAGCTCATGCCGATGACCGGCCGACAGGTGGCCGCGAACCTCGGCCTGGTGCTGGACCACAGCGATGCCTTGCTGCGACCGGCCACCAACCTGATGCTGGGCAGCGCCTATCTCAGCGAGATGTTGCGGCGCTTCAACGACAGCGAGCCGCTGGCTACCGCTGCGTATAATGCCGGTCCGCAGCGCGTGAACTCATGGCTGCCGCAAAACGGCAGCCTGCCGGCGGATGTATGGGTGGACACCATTCCCTACGCGGAAACCCGCGACTACGTGCGCCGCGTCATGTGCGAGACCGTGATCTTCGACTGGCGGCTGCACGGCCTGCCGGAACGTCTGGGCGCGCGTCTCGGCACGATTCCCGGCGACATCACCCTGACCGCGGACAGCAGACCGGCCGGCACGCACGCAAGAGTATTGACGCGAACCTCGGCACCACCCCTTTTACCATGACTCGGCCCAGCGTCTGCATACTCGGCGGTACCGGCTTCGTGGGCCGGCATCTGGTCGCGCGTCTCGCGCAAAAGAATTTCGATGTGAAGATCCTGACGCGCGCGCGCGCGCGTCATTACGGCCTGCTGGTACTGCCCAGCGTCACGCTGGTGGAAGCGGACGTGCACGATGCCGCCGTTCTCAGACGCGAGTTCGCGGGCTGCGACGGCGTTATCAACCTGGTCGGCATCCTCAATGAGCGCGGTCACCGCGGCAAGGGATTCCATCGGGTACACGTGGAACTGGCGCGCAAGATACTGGATGCCTGCCGCGCCAGCGGCGTATCCCGTCTGTTGCACATGAGCGCACTCAACGCCGGTGAACGGGCCCCGAGCCATTACCTGCGCACCAAGGGTGAGGCCGCCGCGCTGGTGCTCAAGACGGCGGATGAGCTGCACGTCACGGTATTCGAGCCGAGCGTGATCTTCGGTGCCGGTGACAGTTTCATCAACCGCTTCGCGGCACTGTTGCGAAAAATGCCGGCGGTGTTTCCGCTCGCCTGTGCGCGCGCGAAGTTCGCGCCGGTGTACGCAGGGGATGTGGCGGAGGCCCTGATACGCAGCTGGGATAATCCCGCCAGTTTCGGCCGGCGCTACGGCCTGTGCGGCCCCAAGACTTATACCCTGCGCGAATTGGTGCGCGACACCGCCCGGGTGATGGGCCTGCGGCGCGTGGTCATCGGCCTGCCGTCCGCGCTGTCCTGGCTGCAGGCGGCGCTCATGGAATGGCTGCCCGGCAAGCCGTTCTCCCTGGACAATTACCGTTCCTTGAAGCTGGACAGCATCTGCAATCATGACGGCTTTGCCGCTTTCGGCATCGAGCCCGTGTCCCTGGAAGCGGTACTGCCCGGCTATCTGGGAAACCGGAGCGCGCAGGCACGGTTGGATGGGTTGCGCCGCAGGCACAATCAGGCTGTTTAACCGCGGATGCTTTTAACCATCAGTTTCTCCAGGGCCGCATGTCGCTGCTTTACAGGCAGATGCGCCAGTCGCTTCACAGCCCGGAAAAATGCCGGCAGGTCATTGTGGTTTTCCGCCAGCAGCGCGCGGAATGCCGGTATCCAGCGCGTGTAGGTGCTGATGACCAGCAGACTGGCGTTGTTGAGGGGACCGGAAAAAAAGCGGCCGTAACCGGTATCCCGGCCCAGTTGTGAACGCAGTACGCGGTAACGTTGTTTGAGTTCCGCGAAAATTTCCGTCTTGTGCACACGCATCGCCTGCGGCGCCAATCCCGAAGCGTATAACCGCGTCAACTGCTCACGTGTCATGTCCACCAGCTGCACGATCATGTGCCAATGCCGCTGATGCGACTCATACTCGGCGAGTTCCGCCTCACGGCCGCTGGCCCTGAGCCAGCGGCGCACGCCCACGTCCGCCACCAGTACCGCGTAGGACTCGTTGAAATCCGCATCACCCCTTACATACAGCTCCTGGTGGGCGAGCTCGTGAAAAATGAAGTTGGCGAGGGTGGTGTCATCCCAATCGAGCATGCTGGAAAGCAACGGATCATTGAACCAGCCGAGCGTGGAAAATGCCGGTACGCCGCTCACGTACACGTCATCGCCATGCTTCTGCAGGCTGTGCGCGAAGGCTTGTGCATCGCGCTTGTGAAAATAGCCGCGGTAAGGCACGCAGCCGGCAAACAGAAAACACCAAGTGACGGGCCGCAGGGAAAACGGCGGTGTGGCGAACACATTCCAGCTCACGTAAGGACGCCGTAGCGCCACATAAGTCGTGTAACTGCCGTTTTTCGGCAGGCCCAGTTGTTCACTGGCGAACTGGCGGATGCGCTGCGCCAGGCGCAATTTCTGCCTGAGGGACGCGGGGGTTTCCGGGTCGGCGATGAGTGTGCGGATGGGCCGGCGATCGGAGAGCAGGCTCAGCTCACCATGGATGACCTGACCGTAATAAGCGAGTGTGGAACAGCCGCAGAGCAGCAAAAACAGACTTGCGGCCAACAGGCGGCGCGATGGGATGTGGCGGCGACAAGGCATGGGTGTGCTGCGCACAGTGTGTTGCAGGCTGCGTGCAACAGTTTAATACACCGACATGGGCCGGCGTCCGGCATTTACCCGGCTGCCGGGCCACGGGTACCATGTGGGCATGAAAATCTATCTGGTGGGCGGCGCGGTGCGCGACAAATTGCTCGGCCTGCCGCTGAAGGAGCGCGACTGGGTGGTGGTGGGTGCGTCGCCCGCCGAGATGATGGCGCGCGGTTTCCGGCCGGTGGGCAGGGAATTCCCCGTGTTCCTGCATCCCGAAACCGGCGAGGAGTACGCGCTGGCGCGCAGTGAGCGCAAGACCGGCCCCGGTTACCACGGCTTCGAGTTCCACAGCGCCCCGGATGTGACACTGGAGGACGACCTCCGGCGCCGCGATCTCACCATCAACGCCCTGGCGGAGGACGAACGGGGTGCGCTGATGGATCCCTATCACGGCGGGCGCGACCTCGAGGCGCGGCTGCTGCGACACGTGTCGCCGGCGTTCGTGGAAGACCCGGTACGGGTGCTGCGGGTAGCGCGCTTCGCCGCACGCTTCGCGCCGCTGGGTTTTCGCGTAGCGCCCGAAACCCTCGCGTTGATGCGCGAGATGGCGCTGAACGGTGAGGTGGATACGCTGATGCCGGAACGCGTGTGGCAGGAGACGCTGAAGGCACTCGCAACGCAGCAACCCGTGGAGTTCTTCCAGGTGTTGCGCGCGTGCGGTGCGCTCGCCCGGGTGTTCCCGGAATTGGATCGGTTATTCGGCGTGCCGCAGCCCGCAAAGCATCATCCGGAGGTGGACACCGGCGTGCACGTGATGCTGGTGCTGGATCAGGCCGCGCGCCTCACGCCGGACACGGCGGTGCGCTTCGCCGCGCTCACCCACGACCTCGGCAAGGGCACGACGCCGCACGCGGTACTGCCGCATCACTACGGCCACGAGGAACGCAGCGTAAAACTAGTGGAGGCATTGTGTACGCGGCTCAAGGCGCCACGCGAGTACAAAGAACTGGCGATGCTGGTGGCGCGCTTCCACGGACTGGCTCACCGCGCCGGGGAACTGCGCCCGGAAACGCTGCTCAAACTTCTCAAGGAATGCGACGCCTTCCGCCGGCCAGAGCGTTTCCGGCAGTTTCTCCTCGCCTGCGAGGCGGATGCCCGCGGCCGCACGGGCTTCGCCGATCGTCCCTACCCGCAGGCCGGACGACTGCGCCGGGCACTCGCCGCGGCGGGGGCCGTACCGGTGCCCGACACTGCGGGACGCACGGGAGAGGAAATCGGCGCGGAGTTGCATGCGGCGCGTCTTCAGGCTCTGCGCGAAGCGCTCGAGCGCGGCTGAACGCCGGGTTTAGCGATAGTAAACCAGATTGAAGGTAATGAAGCCCGTTCGCGGCGTATGCGCGGCGTGCGTCACGCCGGTGATGATCTCCATGTCGAAACGTTCGGAGATGGGCGTCTCGAAATCCAGGTCGGTGGTGTAAGCGTAGGTCCCGTCTATCGCCGAACGGTCTATCTCATAATCCATGGCGAGCGAGGTCAGACCGAAATCCCGCTCCACGCGGAAGGTGGAGGAGTGACTCAGGAACCCCTGCGACAGGGTCAGCGCCGAACCGGTGAAAAACAGGAGTGCAATGCGGCGGTTCAGCACGGAGGGATTGCGGGTGTAATCATGCCGCGTGGTAGAGGCCTCAAACAGCCAGTGGTTGAGACCGGTGTAATCAATCCGTAAACCCAGCCGCCGGTCGTCGAATTCCACGTTATTCGGGAGTTTGATGCTCACGAACGGGTTGCTGCGGGTATTGAGCGTAATGCGGCGGAACCCCGGCAATACGGTGACCTGCCAGGCGGCGCTCTGCCAGTACAGGTTGGCGTAATAGCTGTCGCTCATGATGTCGCCGGGCTTGCCCCAATGCTGGTAGAACAGGCCGCCTCCCAGGGAGGAGGTGAACTGCTGATCCACGCCCAGACCCAGTGTGTGGGTTACGAGATCGGTGCGGTCTGCGGGAGAACTGGTGTACTCGCTCAGGAAGCTGAGCGTGGTGGCAGCGGACACGGCCCAACTCGCACCGAGTTGCGCGTCGCGATCGTCCGCGGCATCCACAGACAAGGCGCTGTTCAGCATCAAGGAAGATCCGCCGCCGCTACCGCCCGAAGCGGCCAAGGCTGGCAGCGGCAGGCCGGCAAGCAGCATCAGTATCCAGATAATCCGTCCCGTGCGGATCGGTCTCACAGTTTCCTCCCCCCGCATCCCCGGCGCGGATAATAACCGGGGGTTATTCTAGCCGCTCGCATGCCCGCCAGATATCTTCACAGCGTATGCGCGAGATCCCTCAGGGCAAAACCCTGCAGCGGTACCCCCAGCGCCCTGGTGAAAGCGATGGCTTTGAAGCGCTCGCCCATCTCCTGCGGCAGCGTGAGGAGCTTCACCTCCCGCGCCTGCTGCCAGTCGCCGGCCTCGGCGGCAATGCCGAGCGCCAGCAGGAAATGCGCCTGGGTGGTGTAACCGACGAGTTCCAAACCGGCCGTCAGCGCCGCTTCCGCCGTCGCAGTGAAGTCCACGTGGGCGGTGATGTCCTGCAGACCCGCGAAGCGGAACGGATCGTCGTGGGCGTGCTGGCGGTAATGACACAGCAGCGTCCCCATGGCGCGGTCAGCGTGGTAGTACCCGGCGCGTGGATAACCGTAATCCAGCAACAGCAGCGCGCCGTGCGCGAGGGTGTCGCCCAGGCTTGCCACGAACGCCGGCAATCGCGGGCAGATCTCCGATATATAGCCCGGCGGGAATCCTCCGGGCAGGGACGCCTCAAGCGCGGCGAGCATGCGCTGCAGCGGCGGCGGCGCGGACCGGGTGTCCCAGGCGAAACCGGCGCCGTTCTCCACCACCACGAACTGTTCGAAGCCCTTGGCGCCGCGGCGGAAGCGCTCCACCGGCAGCGCATCCAGCACCTCGTTGCCCAGGATCACGCCGCGAAACGCCTGCGGCAACCGTTCGAGCCAGGTGATGCGGTCCCGCCATTGCGGCATATGCGTTGCAAGCAGCGCCTGCTGCCGCTCACGCAGTTCGGCGCTCACCTCAAGGATCAGATAACGCTCCGGCAGCCGGCCGAACCGCTCCAGCTCCGCCAGCAGATCGGCCGCCATCACGCCGGAGCCGGCACCGAGTTCCAGAATGCAGCCGCCGCCGAGAGCCGTCAGCACCTCGGCGCACTGGCGGGCGAGACAGCGGGCAAACAGCGGCGAGACTTCGGGTGCGGTGACAAAATCCCCCGCCGCACCGAACTTGCGTGCTCCCGCACTGTAATAGCCAAGCCCCGGCGCGTACAGCGCGAGTTCCATATAGCGCTCGAAGCTGATCCCGCCAGCCGCCGTTTCGATCTCGGCCCGGATCAGCGTCCGCAGGCGCTCGCTGTGGGTCTGCGCCTCGGCCGACGGCGGCGGCAAATCATGCAGCGGCTGACGGATGGGCAACATGGATTTCTGCTTTAATGGTGACGGACAACCGCGGGGGAAGGCGCATGCGGAATGATAGCCCAAAGCTCGACGGCAAGACCGCGCTCATTACCGGCGCCGCGCGCCGCATCGGCGCGGTGATCGCGCGGCGGCTGCACGCCGAAGGCATGAATATTGTGCTCCACTACCGCAAGTCCGAGCAGGATGCACGCGCGCTGTGCGATGAATTGAACGCCGTACGCCATGATTCCGCTGTCACCGCGCAGGCGGAACTCGCCAATGTCGCGGACTTCGATTCGCTGGTGAAGGCGGCATTACAGTGGGGCCGCCTGGATTTGCTGGTCAACAATGCTTCTTCCTTTTATCCCACGCCCCTCGGCAAAGTCGGTGAAGGCGACTGGGACGAGATCATGACGAGCAATCTCAAGGCGCCGTTCTTCCTGTCGCAGGCGTCAGCGGTGCACCTCAAGGTCAGCCGCGGCTCCATCATCAATCTGGTGGACATCCATGCACGCCGACCGTTGCGCGACCACGCGGTTTACTCGATTGCCAAGGCGGGATTGGTGATGCTCACCCGGGCGCTGGCGCGCGAGCTCGGGCCCGGGGTGCGCGTCAACGGCATCGCTCCGGGCCCGATCCTGTGGCCGGCGCAGGGACTCGACGAAGCGGCCAAACAATCCATCCTCGACAAAACCGCCCTGAAGCGCGCCGGCTCGCCCGAAGACATCGCCGGGGCGGTCGTTTACCTGGTACGTGACGCAAGCTATGTGACGGGACAGATTCTGGCGGTGGACGGCGGGCGGAGTATCGGCTGGTAATACAGACGGTCAATAGGCATTCACCAGGTTATGCCAGCCATAGCGTTGTGATGCTGGTTGCAGTGCGGCGGCGCGTGCGAGAGCACGCGCCGCAAATGCGGCCGCCGGCCCGCAGTTACCGTTGGTGAGGTAATAGAGCGCGGTGGCCAGCGAAGTTTCGTTGCTGCTGCCGAGCGGCTGGTTCAGGTCGTCCAGCGCCGGGCAGGTGGGAGCAAAACCGCTGAAGTAGTCCCCGTAACCTGCGGCGTTGGTCATCTTGAAGGTCATGGGATAAAGCACGTTACCGCAAAAATCAAAGCCGTTCTCACCCACCGGTTTGCCGAAAGTGGTGCTGCCCACGGTTACCACGTCAATATAGGGCTTGAGCGCATTGATCAGCAGTTCGCTGGCGGAGGCGGTGGCACTGGTGGTGATGATCACCACGCGGTTCAGGTTGAGGGCGCCGGAGACATTATCAAATGCCAGGGTCTGATCCTGACCCGTGTGCTGATTGTTGTAATTGAGTCTGGCGAATACCTGGCCGGCGTCGCTGTTGCCGACGATCAGCGAGCCAAGATATTGGGCGACGGACAGCAGGCCGCCGCCATTATAGCGTTCATCAATGATCAGCTCATTGGCGCCCGCGGACCGGAGCTGGGCAAAGGCCTGATTCAGTTCATCGAAGGACGGGGTAATGAAATTCTGAAAAAAGAAATAGCCGACGGTGCGTCCGCCGGCGTTGAAAGTTTGCACCAGCGACACATTGGGTTGGGTAACGACCGTCTTGATGAGGGTCACCGTCCGGGCACTGCCGCCGGGCGGCTGAAACTGCAGGTTCACCTGCACGCCCGGTTGTGCGGGCCCAAAAGCGGAGGCGAGCTGGCCGTCGGCGATGAGTGTGGCCACCGCCCGAGCATTGATGCTGAGGATGAAATCGCCGCGGGCCATGCCTGCCGTGGCCGCCGGACTGCCCGGGTAAACCTGGGTCAATTGCAGTTGGTCGCCGTTCACCACTTCCTCGCCGATACCGATGCCCAGGTACTGTCCGGCGCCGTAGAAAGCGGTATTCGCCGCCTGGGTAGTGATGAAACTGAAGCGGTCCAGGGGCTTATACAGCAAGGCGTCCAGAAACGAGGTGGTGTCGCTGTAGGCGGCGGGACTGATGTTGCCGGGCAGATACTGGTACCAGTAATACCAGGACTGCATGATGCCGAGGATCTGCGCATTTTGTCCGGTGACCGAGCAGTTGCCGGCGGCAGTGGCCGGCGCGCTGCCACCGGAACCGCCGCAGGCGGACAGCAGCAGGACACAGCAAAACAGCCCGGGCAACAGCTTGCGCATGCAACCTTTCCTCACCACGCTCCAGCCTGTTACAAATCTGCCAGTGGTATCGCCACCAGCGATTCGGTCACCGCGTCGAATTCCCGCCAGTGGTCGGCAAAACTCCGGCCGGTGACGGGATGGCGCCGGTCGGCGGCCAAGTCCACGAGCGGCTTCAGCACGTAGGCGTACTGGAGTATCTCCCTGCGGGGCAAACTGACGGGCGATTCCGTCACCAGGTCGCCGTACAGCAGCAGGTCAAGATCCAGGGTACGCGGCGCAAATCGCGGTCCGCCGCGCAGCCGGCCGCATTGCTCTTCAATTTCATCCAGGGCCGCATTCAGTACGCCCACCTCGTCGTTGCTGCGGAACCCCACCACCAGATTATAGAAATCATCGCCGTGGAAGCCCACCGCCGGATTGCGGTACACGGTCGAAATACGCAACGCGCCAAACCGCTGCCGCATACACCGCAGCGCCTCGCGTACGCGCCGCTCGGGTTCGACGTTGCTGCCGACGCCCGCGAATACTTCGCTCATGGCGGCGGGCTGCCTCGCTCAACCATCACGCCCACGCTCTTGCTGCCGCTCACGGCGCCGGGTTTGTGCAGCGTCACCTTCACCCATTTGACCGGGAATTCTCCCAGAATCAGAGCGGCGACTTTTTCCGCCAGGGTTTCCACCAACTGGAATTGCTGCTCGCTCACATACTGCGCCACGCGCTTCGCCACCGTCTTGTAATCCAGCGTGTCCTCGATACGATCGCTGCCGGCGGCACGGCGGATGTCGGCGCCCATGTCGAGATCGAAACTCACGAGCTGCCGGATGCGCCGTTCCCAGTCGTAAACGCCCACCACGGTTTCGACACGCAGCTCACGGATAAAGATGGTATCCATGGGTTTCCTTTCTGATTAAGGCGCAGCAAGACTGTCCAGCGGCCAGCGTGCGCTCACGGACCTTGGTTCGGGTTTCGCACCGGCACGCAGACGCACATAACCGGCGTAGGCAATCATGGCGCCATTGTCGGTACAGAATTCGGGACGCGGGTAAAACACCTCACCATCGAGTTGCTTCACTTTCTCCGTGAGACGCGCGCGCAGCGTGCGATTCGCGCCCACACCGCCCGCCACCACCAGGCGGCGGTGACGGGTTTCCTTGAGGGCACGCACGCACTTGATTACCAGCGTATCCACCGCCGCGTCTTCAAAGGCACGCGCAATGTCCGCCCGGGTCTGCGCCGCATGCGGCGCGTTTTTCAAGGTCGTCAGTACCGCTGTCTTGAGACCGCTGAAGCTGAAATCCAGGCCGGGCCGGTCGGTCATGGGGCGTGGCAGGGTGAACCGCCCCGGCACTCCCTGCTCCGCCAGTTTCGCCAGCGCCGGTCCGCCGGGATAGGGCAAACCGAGAAGTTTGGCGACCTTGTCGAAGGCCTCTCCCGCCGCGTCGTCTATGGATTCCCCCAGCGTGCGATAACACCCGATTCCCAGAACCTCCACCAGCATGGTATGCCCCCCGGATACCAGCAGTGCCACGAACGGGAAGATCGGTGCCGGCTTCTCCAGCATGGACGCCAGCAGATGGCCTTCCATGTGGTGGATGGCGATGGCCGGTACCTTCCAGGCAAACGCCAGGGCCTGGGCCAGACAGGCGCCCACCAGCAGCGCTCCCATCAGACCGGGTCCGGCGGTATAGGCAATGCCATCAATCTGGCCCGAGCCGGTTTCCGCTTCGGCAAGCGCGCTGCGGATCAGGGGCAGCAGTTTGCGGATGTGGTCGCGGGAAGCCAGCTCAGGCACCACCCCGCCGTATTCGGCATGCAGTTGCATCTGGCTGTACAGGGCGTGGGCGAGCAAGCCTTGTGCGCCGTCATAGACGGCAACACCGGTCTCGTCACAGGAGGTTTCTATGCCCAGAATCCGCATGCCAGGTGTCTCTAAGTTCTTGCCGGACTTTGCAATTCTACACGCCGGCCGGTAGAATTCCCGCCCTTTACGGGGTGGCCATCAGGGCCCCTCTGAGAAGACTTGGAAAGGTGACAACCGAATGCCCAGCGTACGCGTGAAGGAAAACGAACATTTTGATGCGGCCCTGCGCCGTTTCAAGCGCGCCTGCGAAAAGGCCGGTGTGATGACCGAACTGCGCCGCCGTGAGTTCTATGAGAAGCCCACGCAGGAGCGCAAGCGCAAACAGGCCGCGGCCGTGAAGCGCCATTTGAAGAAGCTTTCCCGTGAGCAGTCGCGCCGCATCCGTCTCTTTTGATTTTCATTTCGCGACCCGGTTAAAGGTTATCCAAATTGCGGCGCTTTTCCAGGAAAGGCGCCGCAATTGTTTTTTGGCTGAGTGGTAAACAACCATGTCACTCAAAGACAAAATCACACAAGATATGAAAGACGCGCTGCGCGCCGGCGACAAACCGCGCCTGTCCGTGATCCGCCTCATGCTCGCCGCCGTCAAACAACGCGAGGTGGATGAACGCATCACCCTCGACGATAACCAGGTGCTGGTGGTGCTCGACAAGATGCTGAAACAGCGCCGTGAGTCGGTGATCCAGTATGCAAAGGGCGGCCGCCAGGATCTGGTAGATCAGGAAACCGCCGAGATCAGGGCAATCCAGGCTTACCTGCCGACGCAGCTTGCCGATGCCGAGCTGGAGAGCCTGATTGCCGCAGCTATTCAGGCCAGCGGCGCCGCCTCCATCAAGGACATGGGTAAGGTAATGGGCCTGCTCAAGAGCAAGGTGCAGGGTCGCGCCGACCTGGGCGCGGTGAGCGCGCGCATCAAGGCAAAACTGGGCGGGTAGCGCCCCACCCCACCTGTACGGGCGGCGGGCGTGATCCATCTTTATCGAATATATTGATCGAAATGCCAGTGAGGAGTGAGGGGTAAAGAGCAGGGCAAACATGCTTTGCTCAAACCAGACTCCTCACTCCCCACGTTTTACCCCTCACTGCTTTTGCATGGCGCGTATTCCACAGAGTTTCATTGACGAGCTGATAAGCCGCGTCGACATCGTCGAGGTGATAGACAAGCGGGTACCGCTCAAGAAACAGGGGCGGGAATTCATGGCCTGCTGTCCGTTCCACAACGAGAAAACCCCATCCTTCAGCGTAAGCCCCGTGAAGCAGTTCTTTCACTGCTTCGGCTGCGGTGCCCATGGCACGGCGCTCGGCTTTCTCATGGACTACGAACATCTGGATTTCCTGGAAGCAGTGCGCCAGCTCGCGTCCATGGTGGGCATGGAAGTGCCGCTGGAAGCGGGGAAAACCCGGGCGGATTACGCGCCGCTGTACGGCATGCTGGACCAAGCGGCGCGCATTTATCGCGAGGCGCTCAAGCACGCGCCCGCGGCCATTGACTACCTCAAAGGCCGCGGCCTTACCGGGGAAATCGCCGCGGAATTCGCCATCGGTTTCGCGCCTGCGGGCTGGGACACGCTGCTCAAAGCTCTCGGCTCCGGCGAGGTGGAGCGCCAGATGCTCGCCACAGCGGGACTCGTCATCCGCAAGGATGACGGACGCTACTACGACCGTTTCCGCGAACGTATCATGTTTCCGATCCGCGACAGCCGCGGACGCATCATCGCCTTCGGCGGCCGCGTCATCGGCCAGGACGAGCCCAAATATCTGAATTCGCCGGAAACGCCGCTGTTTCACAAGGGACATGAACTCTACGGCCTATACGAGGCGCGGCAGGCGCTGCGCGATATTCCGCGACTTTTGGTGGTGGAGGGCTACATGGACGTGGTGGCGCTGCAGCAGCACGGCGTGCGTTATGCCGTTGCCACGCTGGGCACCGCCACCACCTCTGACCACCTGAAGAAGCTCTTCCGCATCTCGCCCGAAGTGGTGTTCTGCTTCGACGGCGACCGCGCCGGGCGCGCTGCCGCCCGGCGCGCGCTGGAAAACGCCCTGCCCGAAACCCATGAAGGCCGGCAGATTCGTTTCCTGTTCCTGCCGGATGGCGAGGATCCGGACACCTTGGTGCGCAAGGAGGGCAAACAGGCCTTCGAGGCACGGCTGGGTACCCAGGCCATGGAACTGTCAAATTTCCTGTTCAAGGATCTGCTGGACCACGTAGATACGCGCGACCGGGCAGGCCGGGCGCGGCTGGCTGAAGTCATCGCGCCCTATCTGGCGCGGATGCCAGGCGGTCCCTACCGTCAGATGGTGGAGGAAGAGGCCACAAAACTCGCCGGGGTCCCCATCCGCATTCCTGCAAATGGCCGGCCATTGTCTATGCTTATCCAAGACTCCCCGAAGCGGAAGGCGGTAGCGATCGGGAGGCCGGGCAGCCAGCGGCGGCTGGCCGGCCCGGTACGCAAGGCCATCGCCCTGCTGCTCAACCGACCGGGGTTGGCAGCCCTGGCCGGGGAGACGCCGGTACTGGAGGGCTTGAGCCTCGGGGGCATGGAGGTTCTACAGGCATTGCTGGAATTTGCCCGGGCCCACCCCCATATCACCGGGGCGGGTTTGCTGGAGCATTGGCGGGATACGGAGACCGGGAGCTACCTGATGAAACTCGCCCAAGCGGAGCTGGTCACACCAGCGGATGCCATGGAAAGCGAGTTCCGTGCCGTGATGGCCGACTTACAGGGCCGCCGGCCGGCGGAACAGCGGTTGGCCCAAATCATGCAGGCATCCCGTGAACGCATCCTCGATGAGAGCGAAAAGGCGGAACTTGCACGCCTGCTTAAGGCGCGATCCGGCAGCCGCAGCGACCCTCGGTCATGAAGCAATTGATTTACCTGGAAAAACCGGGATTTTCTGATAAAATTAACGGTTCACCTCCGGCACCGCGCAGGCGCCGCTTATCACGCGAGACATCATGAATCAAATGCACGAGGACAAGCAGTCACAGCTCAAGCGCCTCATTGCCAAGGGCAAGGAGCAGGGCTACCTCACCTATGCCGAGGTGAACGACCACCTGCCGAATGAGATCGTCGATCCGGAGCAGATCGAAGAGATCATCGCAATGATCAACGACATGGGTATTCCGGTGCACGAAGAAACGCCGGATGCCGATCAGTTGCTGCTGGCCGAACCGCCGGTCACCAGCGATGACGACGAGGAAGCGGCGGAGGAAGCCGCCGCCGCGCTGGCCTCGCTGGACGCCGAATTCGGCCGCACCACGGATCCGGTGCGCATGTACATGCGCGAGATGGGGACAGTGGAACTGCTCACCCGCGAGGGCGAGATCCGCATTGCCAAGCGCATTGAGGAAGGTCTGACCCAGGTGCTGGCGTCGGTGGCCACGTATCCCGCTTCCTCGGCACTGCTGCTTTCCGAGTTCGCGGGTGTGGCGGAAGGGCGCACGAAATTGACCGACATCATTTCCGGCTTCATCGATCCCGATGCCGATGTGCCGGTGACGGAAACGGCTGCCGAAGAACCCGCTGCCGACGCGGAAGTAGCGCTCGCGGAGGAAGATGTCGAGATTGCCGAGGAGGTGGAAGTGCCGGTCAAGGCCAAATCCGTCAAGGTCGGTGAGGAGGATGAAGAGGAGAGCGAGGCGGATGCGGAAGCGAGCCCGGTGGATACCGGCCCCGATCCGGAAGAAACCGCGCGTCGTTTCGCGCAACTGAAGAAACTGCATGACAAGGTGGTGAAAACCATCGCCAAGCACGGCACTGCGCACAAGAGCACCATCCGCGTGCGCAAGCATCTGGCGGAAAGCCTCATGCAGCTGAAACTTACGCCGCGCATGACCGATATGCTCACCGGCAATCTGCGCCATCTTGTGGATACGATCCGTAGCTACGAAAAACAGATCATGGATTTGTGCGTGACGAAAGCCGGCATGCCGCGCAAGGATTTCATCAAGAGCTTCCCGGAAAACGAAACCAACACCCGCTGGATAGACCGCCAGATCAAGTCCAAGCGCAAATGGTCGTCGGCACTGGGCAAACACAAGGAGGAGGTGGTCCGGTTTCAGCACAAACTCACCGGGATCGAGCGTGAAACCCATCTCTCGATCCACGAGCTCAAGGAAATCAACCGTCAGATGTCCATCGGTGAAGCCAAGGCGCGCCGCGCCAAGAAGGAAATGGTGGAGGCCAATCTGCGCCTGGTGATTTCCATCGCCAAGAAATACACCAACCGCGGTCTGCAATTCCTGGACCTGATCCAGGAAGGCAACATCGGTCTCATGAAGGCGGTGGACAAATTCGAATATCGCCGCGGCTACAAGTTTTCCACCTACGCGACCTGGTGGATCCGCCAGGCCATCACGCGTTCCATCGCCGACCAGGCGCGCACCATCCGCATCCCCGTGCACATGATCGAGACCATCAACAAGCTCAATCGCATTTCGCGACAGATGCTGCAGGAAATGGGCCGCGAGCCGACGCCGGAGGAACTGGCGGTTAAGATGGAGATGCCGGAAGACAAGGTACGCAAGGTGCTCAAAATCGCCAAGGAACCCATCTCCATGGAAACACCCATCGGCGACGATGAGGATTCGCATCTTGGCGACTTCATCGAGGACGCATCGGTCATCTCGCCGGCGGATGCCGCCACTTCGGAAGGGCTGCGCGAACAGACCCACGCGGTATTGGCAAGCCTCACGCCGCGCGAGGCCAAGGTGCTGCGCATGCGCTTCGGCATCGACATGAATACCGACCATACGCTGGAAGAAGTCGGCAAGCAGTTCGACGTCACCCGCGAGCGCATCCGTCAGATCGAGGCCAAAGCGCTGCGCAAGCTGCGTCATCCGTCACGCTCGGATCAACTGCGCAGCTTCCTGGATGAGTCATCGTCCTAATAAAATTGTGTCGTCAATATACAAAGGCCGCGTCCAGCGCGGCCTTTGTATTTGAAAGGGACTGTTATAATTGCTTGCGAAAGTAATGGGCCTGTAGCTCAATTGGTCAGAGCAGGGGACTCATAATCCCTTGGTTCCAGGTTCAAGTCCTGGCAGGCCCACCAGATAATTTCTGCAGGGGGCGCTTCTTC
Source organism: Natronospirales bacterium (assembly GCA_021792635.1). Taxonomy (GTDB): domain Bacteria; phylum Pseudomonadota; class Gammaproteobacteria; order Natronospirales; family REEB76; genus REEB76. Next base: position 34,767 of record JAJYUH010000006.1, read on the forward strand.
AAAGTCTGACCGCCCATGATCAAGCATGATTTTCCACCGGCCCGCCATCCTGTAGCTACCCGGAATGGTCCCTTACCGCGGCTTGCGGCGGGTCTTGTACCTTCATTATCGTCGCGATAGCGGCATCTGTGGCAGAGCGCAGGCTGATTACTGTTTCAAAAGACAAGGTGGCGTTATTTTCCAGCAATATCGTTTGACCGCTTGCCATCGCGAACGGCCCGAGTTCCATGCTGCTCAGCGTGAATTCACCCCGCGAGCAGTAGAGCAGCATTGTTTCCAGTCCAGCCTGCCATAGAATACCGGCCTCACGTCTCACAACCTCACAGGTATGCGAGACCTTTTCGCGCGCCGTCATCACATTGAAATCCCGCACCGGACCGTCCAGCAGCTGGCAGCGTGTGTGCCATTCACCCTGGAAATGGACGGGCCGCCAGCGCTCCCGAATTTCCACAGCGGGAGCCGCATCGAAGCTGAGTGCCATGCCATTGCCTTCTGCCAGCAGCAGCGTGCGGTCGTAGCCGGGGAAGCTTGAAAATTCGCAGTCGCTGGTCACGTCGGCAAGACTGATGCGCCATAGGAAGGGCTGGTCAACAAGCGCGGAATGCGGCGGAAATATTGCGATTTCACGAGTTACACCCCGGCCGTTTTTCCACGGCATGGCTCTGTAATCCCGGAGCTCGAGCAGACGCGCGTATTTACCCAGCTTACGCATCACCTCACCCTTTTCCCTTGATACCTGTGCGACCCCGCGGCATCCAGGCTCCGCCACCACCCGGTCCGGCTTGTAAATGTCATGCGGAAAGCGGAATACTTCCCTGCCGGCCGGATACCTCCGGGACAGAGGAGCCGTCAATGTGCATCATCAATAATAAGCCGCGGCGCGCGAGTGTGCTTGCCGGTGGTCTCGTGCTTGCCTTTTTTGCAGTAACCGGCTGCGCGCAGCCGCTGCCTCTCCCGGCTTCCCGAAGCATAGCTGTGACCTTCAGTGCCGTAGCGATACCGCGGAGTCCGACGCTGGCCTATGTACATGTCAAGCTCATACCGCGGGTCAACGTGGCTGCAGCCACCTTGACGGCCGCGTCGCCGGACAAGGACGTGAGCATCACGCCCGCAACAATCACTGTCAAGGAGCTGCGTGCCTACGGCATCGTGTCCGCGGAGTACGGTGTGTCGCCACCGCTGCCAAAAAAGCTGATGCAGACCTTCACGGTAAAGACCGGCGGCCCGGGAAAATATGCGGTTACTGTGACGCTTTCCTACGACAGGAAAAGTTACGCCACCTCCCTGATGCTGAACCTGCGCTGAACAAGCCGGTTGCAATTTATCGGGGCCGACTTCCTGCGATCATTCCGGCTCCTGCCTGCGCAGGCGCAGGTTCCTTGCCGCCATGAATTTCTGCATGATATCCCATGCTGATCGGCGGGAATCCGTCCGGTGGCGGGTTTCCTGCAACCACACCCGTGTATCAGGACAGGGTCATGAGGCGGTAGGTGACGGCGACCGACCAGAATCAGATGACAGCCGCACGCCGCCGGTTGATGCACGAATTCGGCGCCCAGGCCGCTGGACGCACCGGTAACCAGCGCGGTTTTGCCGCGCAAACGCCGGTCAGCGTTCATTACGGTACTTGGCCTCGTAGGCCAATCCCATGAGCAGGATTCGCAGTGTTCCCAGCAGTTGCTCGGTGAGATTGATGCGGAACAATGCCATATCCGGCTCCCGCAGCACGTCCCGTACCACGCTGGAAGGTTCGGCGAGATGCTCAAAACCTATGACCAGCGCATTGATCTTGAGCAGCAGGTCCGCACCCTGGCCTGTCTTGAGAAACGGCAGACAGGCTTCCAGAAGGGCGCCGGTGCGCAGCACGTGTTCCCTGAGGTTCGTCTTGAATCGCAGCGCGGTGACGCGATCTACGTTGCGTTCCAGCACCGTGTGCAGGATGGCGATGAGCCGCAGGAAAGCCGCACGGCCATGCAGCGAATCACTCATGAGCTGCACGATGCCGTCGAAGCTCGCACCGCGGCGGTTGTGCTCCAGGGCCGCATCCAGTTCCTGGAACCAGCGCGCGAGTTCTTCCTCGTAGAGCGCGAGGAACATTTCCTCCTTGCTGCGGAAGTAGAGATACAGCGTGCCTTTGGCGACGCCCGCCTCGGCGGCGATTGCCGCCATGCTGAGGTCGTCGTACGAGGTATCCGCAAAACCCGCCATGGCGACCTTGAGAAGGTCCGCACGGCGCATCTGTTTCTGCTCATGGGTCACGGCTCGGCTGGTCACGGCCATAGCACAGCTCCTTGTTGACTCTCAGTCATTTATAAATGACTGAGAGTCACTATGTCAAGCCGCCTGAAATTATCTGGCGGGCAGGAAGGCCTCGGCCTGATCGCCGGGCACCGGTGGGCTGAACAGATAGCCCTGGGCATAATCGCAGCCGAATTTCTTCAATAAACCCAGCTGCGCTTCGGTCTCCACGCCTTCCGCCACCACCGTGAGCCCGAGACTGTGGGCCAGGCCGATCACGCCCCTGACCACGGTTTCAGCCGCCGCGTCCTTGCCCAGATACAACACGAAACTGCGGTCGATCTTGAGGGTGTCCGCGGGCAATTGATTGAGATAGCTCAGGGACGAATAACCGGTGCCGAAGTCATCAATGGCAAGTCGTATGCCGAGCGCGCGCAGTTCGGTGAGTAACCAGGCCACTTGCCGGGGTGTTCCCATCAGTTGACTCTCGGTGATCTCAATGTTCAGCAGCGGCTCGGTATGCTGGGGGCAGGTGGAAAAAATGGTCTTTACCCGGTCGCCGAAATCCGCCTCGCGCAGCTGCCGCATGGAGACATTGACACTGACGGGAACAGCCCGCCGAGGGCCGGCCTGCCAGACATGTATCTGGCGACACGCCTCTTCCATGGCCCAGTAGCCCAGCATCACGATCCCCCCGTTCTCTTCGGCAACCGGGATGAAAGTTGTGGGGGAGACGGCGCCGAGCTGCGCGCTGTTCCAGCGCAGCAGGGCTTCCATGCTCACCGTGCGGCGCGTGCTGATATCAACGATAGGCTGGTAGTACAGCCGCATCTCATTGCGTTCCAGGGCATGGGTCAGTGCGGCATCTATGGCATAACGCTCCGCAGCACGCCGGTCTATATCGTGCGAATAAAACCGATAGGGAGTACCAAGGTCATCCGCGGTCGCGTGCAACACCAGTTCCGCCTGACGGTAGAGTCCGGCGCCGTTGGAGGCATCAAATGGAAATACCGCAATGCCCGCATTGAGATGAATCATGACTTCCTGATTTTCGCTATGCATGGTTTTGGGGAAATCTTGCAGCATGCGGGCTATCAGGGCAGGCATGTCCTCATGTGCCGTGATATTTTCCATGATGACGCCAAACGTCTGGCCCCCGATGCGGGCCAGGGTATCGCCATAACGCATGTTGGAGGTGACCATTCTGCCGGTCTGCTTGACGACATCGTCGCCGGCCGCATATCCGAGGGTACCATTGATGCGGTCGAGTTCCGCGATGCGCATGACCACGGCTGCAACAATCTGCCCGCTTCTCTGGGCGCGACTGATGGCATTGTCCAGCCTGGTAAGAAAATAACTCTTGTTCGGCAGGTCGGTCAGCGGATCAAAATTGGCGAGAAATTCCGCCCGCTCGGAATTGGCGATATGCTCGAGGCCGTGAGAGGTGTCCGCTGCCACCTCGGCCATCAACCGGGTCTCGTCCTCATCAAAAAAATTCTGTTCGGCGGAATACACGGCCAGTACACCGACAACCCGGTCCGTGACTTTGAGCACGAAGGCACCTGCCGAACGATAGTCATGATCATGGGCGGCTTGACGCCAGAATTGCATGGCGGGGTCGCCATCAATGTCATTGGTGACGGCAAAGGTGCCGGCCCGGACTGCCTGCCCGACGATGCCGCGCCCCTCCACTCTGTCGCCGCGCGTTGACAGGCGCAGGCTCTCAAGATACGTGGCACCGCTACCCGCGTGCGCCAGTGGTTTTACCTCGTCGTTTTCCACATCCACCGTCCCGGCCCAAGCGAAACGGAAATTGCCCACTTCCACCGCCACCCGGCAAGTCTCCCGCAACAGTTCCCGGCGATCCCGTACGCGCAAAATTACTCCATTGATGCTGCTGATCACACGGTACAAACGGCTCAACCTGTTGATGTGTGCTATATACGCCTGTGCCTCCTCCCGCCGCTGCTGCAAGGATTGCGCCATGCTGTCGAACTCCATGGCGAGCTCGGCAAATTCACCGCTGCCTCTCACAGCCGCCCTGCTCGCATAATCACCGCTGCGAATACGCCGGGCGCCCTGCAGCAATGCATGGAAATGCCGCAATATCAGCACATCGCTGCCGAACCAGGCGATCAACAGGAACAGGCCGGTCAAAACAGTAAACAAGACGAGGTTGTGATACAGCAATTTGTCCGGGGGTCCGAAGATGATATCGGCGGGTAACCCGACCACCGCATACAGATCCGATTCATTATGACCCCCATGCATGCGCACGCGGGCATATAACGAGGTCCGCCCCTGCGGATCTCTGCCCATGAATGTGGCGGCTTCATCGTTGCCTTGCCACGCCGCTCTGTGCGCGAAACCCAGAGTGCTCCCGCGCACAGTTCCTCCATCGGGACGCGCCACAAGAACCCTGTCCTTGCCATCAATCAGGTAAAAGGAATTATCCGCCGGCAACAGGGCCGAACCGTCCACTTCACTCAACCACTGCATGTTCACGGCAGCATATGCCACCGCGGTTACCGATCCTCTGCGTGGATCAAGCATCGGATACGCAAATGTGATCTCCGGAAGATCCGAGACCTGGCCAATTGCGTATCCGCCCACCGCAAATTCGCGGGTTGCAAAAGCCTGACGGACTGCGTTTCGCCTGGGAACATTCATGGCGCCGTTGTCTGGCAGACCACTGCAGAGCAAACGTCCATTGGACCCCACTACGCCAAGATTGTTGAACCGCTTGTCATGAGCGAGTATCCGCACAAAAGTCGTTTTGCAGTCCGGTTGCCGAGCATCAGCGACATCGGGGATGGCGGCGATGGTTTCCAGCATCACATGAACCTGAGCGGCAAATTCCGCGTAGTAACCTGCTTTCAATCTGGCAAAGGCAAGCACCTGATCTTCCGCATGCGAAAGAGCCTTGTGCCTTTCTATATCCGTATCCACGAGAAACACGATCAAGGCGGGCAGGATGGCGAGTACTGCCAAGAGCAGCAAACGAGTGCGCAGCCGTGTCCAGAAATACATGGGGTGCAATTTCGAAACCCTGGTAATTTTTCCGCAACCAGTGTGACACAGTTTCAAACAGGGGATTGCACGGAAAGTCCAGGCGGATACGGATTTGACTGAACCCGGCCATGACGGATGTCGGGCTATTCCCTCACCAGCCAACGCACCTCGCTGCCGCCCCGAGCCGGTGACAGGAGTTGCGCAAGAAAACCCAGCGCTTCGGCGAGGGTGTGCTCACTCTGCCATGGGGGATTGATGATAGCCATGCCGCAGGCAGTGAAGCCGGGGGTGCCGGGCGGCGCGATATGGAATTCAGCAAGCAGGATGCGGCGGATACCGGATGCTGGCAGCACACGCTGCAGGCGCCGCACCGGTGCTTCCTCCTTGATGGGATACCACAGCGCATACATCCCCGTCGGCCAGCGACCGTAAGCGGCAATGAGCGCTGCGATCAGTTGCGCGAATTCATCGGCCTTCTCGAAGGGCGGATCCATAAGCACCAAGCCGCGTCGTTGCGGCGGCGGCAGCAATCCCTGAAGCATTGCATAGCCGTCGCGGACGTGAACCGCCACACGCGGGTCGGCACGGAACCGATTCTTGAGCAGCTGCGCATCCTGAGGGTGCAATTCCGCCAGTACCAGGCGGTCATCGGCACGGGCAAGCGCCGCCGCCGCCATGGGTGAACCGGGGTAAAACCGCGGCGCATCGCTTCCGCTGAGGGCCGGGTTGCTGGCCGCCACGATCTCACGCAGCCGCGCCAGCGGTGCCGGCAAGCGGTCCATCGGCGCATGCCACATGCGACCGATGCCGTTCGCGGCTTCACCGGTTTTCACTGCCGCTTCACTTCGCAGATCGTAACCACCGGTCCCGGCGTGACAATCGTAGTAGCACCAGGACGCCGGCTTGCGATTGAGCGCCTGCAGCAGCGTCACCAGCACCGTGTGCTTCATGATATCGGCGAAATTGCCGGCGTGGTAATGGTGGCGGTAATTCATGGAACCTCGCGCAGCAGGAATCATCTCACGAAAAAGACCTGCTATGATGAGGCCTGCTCATCCGCACCCGGCGCTGCGCGTGCATCTGCTGAAAAAACTCGATCCGTTCCACTGGCTGCTGCTGGCCCTGACCGGCATCTACGGCATCGCGCTTTTCAATCACGGGCCGGTGCCTTCCATGGAACCGCGCTTTGCGGAAGCGGTGCGCGAGATGCTGGCCCGCAACGAGTATCTCATTCCCATCAAGAACGGCATTCCTTATATTGAATACCCGCCGCTGTATTTCTGGCTGGGGATGCTCGGCGTGTTCGCGCACCTGCCGCTGCTGGCCGCCGTCCGCCTGCCGGGCTATGTCGCCTTCCTGTTGTGGGTGTGGTGGCTGCGGCGCTTGCAACAGGACCTGTTCCCTGAATGGCCGCGCCTGTTGCTGCCGCTCACCGCCGCAGCACTACCGGCGATTCTCTACAATTTTTTTACCGCCCAGTCCGACAGCTTGCTGATCCTGGGCACGCTCATCGCCTTGACCGGCTTTGTACGCCTGCGCACCGATCCCCGGCGGCGCGGCTTTCCGTGGGAACTGTGGCTGGGTGCGCTGCTCGCCACCGCCGCCAAAGGACCGGTGGGCCTCGCCATTACCCTGCCGGTCATGGGCGTCGAGGTGATCCTGTCTGCCTTCCTGACCGCCCAGCCGGTCACGAGCGGGAACCGCGGTATCGGCGCGCGTCTCGCCTGGATATCCAAGGAAACGTGGCGCATGGCGCCGTTCCGCGGCATCGGGCTGGCACTCATGGGCATCGTGCCCTGGTACCTCGCCGCAGGCTTAACCGTGAATTGGAAGTTTGTGCGCGCAGCGCTGGTGTACCAGAACTTCACCCGTTTTATTTCGGGCTTCGATCACCTGCAACCCTGGTGGATGTACGCCCAAAGCCTGTGGGGTGACCTGTTTCCGCTGTCGCTGCTGTTCCCCTTCGGTATCGGGCTCGGCTTGCGCCACATCCGCGAATTCCGCTGGCGTGTATTGCTGGTGTGGGCGCTGCTCACGATTCTGTTCTTCACCTTTTCCGCCTCGAAGCAGAGCAAGTACATCCTGCCGGCGGCGCCGGCCATTGCCATGCTGGCACTCGCCAGCCTCGCCATGCTGTTCAACAAACATACGCGTGGGATTGCATACCGTGTCCTGCAAGGCTGGGCCATCGCGTTCATCACATTTTTTGGCGCACTGGTGCTCGGCTGGCTGCCGTTCCATGACCGTAAAATCGGCGGCCTGGCCGGTTTCAATCAAATCAGGACCACGGCGGCAAAAGCACCCGCTGCCATCGTGAGCTTCCAATGGCCGCGATCCATGACGCTGTATGTTCTGGGTGCACCCATGCCCTACGTACGTTCCAGCCGTGAACTGTACGCGGAAGTCCACGCCGGCAAAATCAAGCCCGGGGACTACATTCTGGTGGACAGGAAATACCTGCCACCCGGCGGTGAACCCGCCAGTATGAAATTCCTGCCGCCGCCAGCGGTGCCGTATTTTGCGGAAGTCTTGCAGGTAAACGCGGAAAATCCCATGGTGCTCTACCGGGTGTTACCGGCGGCTGCCTCCATGCCGGTGCCGCTCACGCCCGCACCGGCCCCTTGGCACTGGTGGGAACAGTTCGATACAGACTGACTGGGCGGGACGCTGAAAAGGAACTTGCCTGCACTGCCTCAGCTCCGCTCAATGTCCAGCGTCACCGGTCTCGTGCGGGAAAAACCAAAGCGGGCGGTCACCAGCATCACGCCCACCAGGATCACCAGCATGCCGACGAGACGCGTACCGCTCACTTTTTCACCCAGTACTACCCAGCCGAGTACTAGTGCGATGGCCGGATTCACGTAGGCGGTGGTGCTGAGCTTGTCGGGCGTCGTGTGATTCATAAGCCACACATAGGTGCTGTAGGCGAGACAGGAACCGAACACCGTCAGGTACGCGAGCGCGCCCATGCCACGAACACTCCAGTGCCACTCGGCCGGTTCGCCGGCGGCCACACCCAGGATTATCAGCAACAGGCCGCCGGTAAACAGCAGCATGGCGGACAGCATCAGCGGCGACACGCTGACGTTGAAACTGCGTCCGTAGATCACACCCGCCCCCCAGCAAAGGGTGGACAGCAGAATTACGAGTTGTGCACCGGAATGGTCAAAGGAGAAATGGTTACCCGGCATGAGCATGAGAATGGCACCGATAAAACCCAGCACCAACCCGAGCTTCGCACGCCGGGAAAGCGGATGGCCCTTGGGACCGAAGGTACCGAACCAGGCTACCCACAGGGCCGAAGTGGTGGCGATCAGCGCCGCCTGATTGGATTGCACATACACTTCCCCCCAAGTGACGAGGCCGTTGCCGAGCGTCACCAGCAATATGCCCATGACGAACGCGTGCAACCAATCGCGTGGTTGCGTTGGCAGCGGTTGTCCACGGGCACCAGCGATGACCATCAGCACCAGCCCCGCGATTGTGTTGCGTACGCCGGAGAACAACGCAGGCGGGATATCCGTCACGCCGATGCGGATGCCGAGATAGGTGGAACCCCACACGATGTACACCACCGCGAAGGCTGCCATAAGTTGCAGCCGGTGGCGCGTGTCGGCGGTCATGCGATGTCCTTGTTGAGCGGGTGAGCCGGAAAGAGCGCGTATTCTACACGCACGGACACTCTTATCGCCGGATTTCCATTTTGAACCGCGGCATGCTGGTTCTGCTTCCCGGCTTATGCCACCTCACCGCGTGATTCGCCGTGCCGTAGAACGCGCAGGCAGATCCCGCGAGGATGTCGCAGGGTCATTCGCTCCCCGTTTCACGGGGAATGGCGGCACCCATGCCACATCCGGCTCCTATTCGCGCTGCGCGTTCACTTGCCCCGATCCCGGCACCAGGATGCGCGCCATGAGCATGCCGATCTCGTAAAGAAAATAGATCGGCACCGACAGAAGTGTCATGGACACCACATCCGGGGGCGAAAATATCATGCCGACAATGAAGGAACCCACGAATGCATAAGGCCGGACCTTTTTCAGCTTTGCCAGGGAAGTAAATCCCGCCCACACGGCTAGCACGATTGCCACCGGTATCTCGAAAGCCAGGCCGAAGGCGAAGAAGATGGTGAGCACGAAATCCAAATAAGCACTGATGTCGGTCATCATCTTGACGCCCGCCGGCGCGACAGAAGCCAGGAAGGCAAACGCCACCGGGAACAGCACGAAATAGGCGAAGGCCACACCGCTATAGAATAGAATCACGCTGGACACCAGCAGCGGGAAAAACATGCGCCGCTCGCGCTTGTACAGCGCCGGTGAGACAAAGCGCCACAGGTGCCAGAGGAACACCGGCATGCTGAGAAACAGCGCCACCATGAGCGTGAGCTTCATGGGTGTCATGAAAGGCGAAGTCACGCCAGTGGCAATCATGCTGCTGCCCGCTGGCAGGCGCCGGATCATGGGCGTGGCTACGAGGTCGAACACCCGGTTCTGGAACGGTGTCAGGCACAGAAAAATCGCCAGCAGCGTGACAATGCACTGCAACAGGCGGCGGCGCAGTTCCAGCAGATGTCCGATGAGGGAACTGCTGATGAGCGGTTCCGCGGAGAGATTATCCGGCGGGGGGGTCACGTTTCACGGTTTCCGGTACCGCTTCGGCCGGTCCCTTGGCTTCGGCGTGCGTGGCGCCAGTGCCCAGGGGATCGCGCACCGCCCGGTGCACGGCGTCGGCGGTCTTGCGCATTTCCTCGACAGCCAGTTCGCGCTCGATCTGCTCCGTCAGATTTCTCGCCGCGGCGCGCGCCCTGCCCACCCACAGGCCCACACTGCGCGCGAGCCCCGGCAGGCGCTCGGGACCGAACACCACCAGCGCCAGCACGAAGATCAGCGCCAGCTCCCAGAAACCGCCTTCGAGCATGGGGAGTAATCAGTGAGGGGTGCTGTCGGTGTCGGACTTGGGCTTGGCCTCGTCGCTCTGCCCGCCGGCAGCAGGTCCGTGTTCGCCATCGCGCATGGCTTTTTTGAAGCTGCGTACCGCCCTGCCGAGATCCTCACCCACCTTGGGCAACTTGCCGGTGCCGAACACCAATATGATGATGAGCAACAGTACCAATAGCTTTTCAACGCTGAATTCCATAACCGCTCCCGCGGTCCCGCCGCGCCGGTGAGGGGATACCGCAAAGTAAACCGCAGCCCGGATGGGCCGATGGGAGGCTATTTTACCCCCGTCGCAGGATTTCCGCTCCAGTCCGGGGCATGCAAATTGCGCGCCCCGCGACGGAGTGAAGAGCAATCGGCGCAGAACCGTCGAGGAATCAGGCTGGATTCACCAGGGAATCGGTGAGTTGCTGTGCTTTGGCGAAATCCAGCGCACCGTCGTACAGTCCATCTTTGAGAACAGCGCCACCCAGACCACCACCTCCCGCCAAGCACAGTTTCTCGAGATCCACGAGCGAGCGCACACCACCGGCGATTACCGGAATGGTAACTGCCTGCGCCAATGCCAGCACTGCTTTGACGGCAAGCCCGTTGGGCTTGCCGTCTGTGTCCACTTCGTTATACAGGATGGCCGCCGCACCCTCGCGCTGAAAATGCTGCGCCACCTCGATCACATCGTGGTTGGAGAACTTCGACCAGCCTTCCGCCGCCGCCTTGCCCGCCCGGCTGTCCAATGCCACGATCACGTGACCGGGATATTCAAGGCAAAGATTGTTCACGAAATGCGGGGTGCTTGTGACCTTCATGCCGAGTACCACGAAACTCACGCCTGCCGCGAAATAACCTTCTACGGCCGCATCGCTGCGTAGACCGCCGCTCACCTGCACGGGTACGCCGGGGCAGGCGGCCACCATGGCGCGAATAACGCCGGCATTGAACGGCTTGCCTGATGTCATGCTGTCCAGGTCCGTAACATGCAGACGACGCGCGCCGGCCTCCACCCAGCGCCGGGCAACGCCCAGCGGATCGTCCGCAGGCACTGCCTTGCCGTGTGTGTGCATTTTTCCCGCGCACACGCACTTGCCACCCCTGAGGTCAATCGTCGGTATCAACAGCATTGCGGATACTCTCTGGTTACGTGCTTCCTAAGCGGTACCGGTCACTGCCTGCTTCCCGGCCGCTCGCCTGGCAATCTGTGCGTATACATCACGGCCGCAGTGGTATGGCAGACTGGCTGGTAGAGAGCAGCGGATGGCATTGGTACACGGCGAGCAGAATTAGGCGGGATTCGCTGGGTATGGGGATTCTTGGATACAGGCCCTGTGCACGATACACATCAGGTCAAAGTGTAGCTCAGCCCGCGCACCCCGGAAGGCCGGTCAACACCGGGCGGACCATCCTAGCCCAGCCCCGCGCTCCGAACAAACTCCCTGAGGCCGTTTGATGCCGGATTGTCCGTCACGGTTTGCCGCCGGCGGCGGGGACCTGCAACCAGAAAGTGACCGGGCCATCATTGACGAGATGCACCTGCATGTCGGCGCCAAATACGCCATGGGCGGTTGCCGCATGCAGGCGCTCGGCCCGGGCGCACAAATACCCGAACAGTTGCCGGCCCGTTTCCGGCGGCGCGGCCGGCGTGAAGCTCGGGCGGTTGCCCTTGCGGGTATCCGCCGGCAGCGTGAATTGCGGCACCAGTAACAGCTCCCCCCTGATATCGCGTATGTCGCAGTTCATGCGGCCTGCATCATCCGCAAACACGCGGTAGGCCAACAAGCGTTGCAGCAGGCGTTCTCCCTGCGCTTCGGTATCGGCGCGTTCAATACCGATGAGTACCAGCAGTCCGCGGCCGATGGCAGCGATGGGTTTTCCCTCCACCTCCACCGACGCGCGATTGACACGCTGCAGCAATCCGATCATGGTGCGGTAAACCGGGCAGCAAAGACATCCGTCGCTTCAATGAGTGCGGAACAGATGCCGGGCTCGCTGGAAGCGTGACCCGCATCGGGAATCAGCCGGAACTGCGCTTCCGGCCACGCCTTGTGAAGACGCCAGGCGGCACCCATGGGGCACACCACGTCGTAACGCCCCTGCACGATGACGCCCGGGATCTGGCGGATGCGGTGTGCGTCACGGATGATCTGATCCGGTTCAAGAAAACAATCGTGCACAAAATAATGGCATTCGATACGCGCCACGGCCATGGCCACGTCCGGTTCGGAGAAATGTTCCAGGATCACCTCACTGGGCAAAAGTGCGGAACAGCGCGCCTCAAACAGCGACCAGGCTTCCGCAGCCCGCCGGCGTGTAGTCATGTTGTCACTGGTGAGACGCCGGTAATAAGCGTGCATCAGGTCGGTGCGCTCCGTCGGCGGAATCGGCGCGACGAATTCCTCGAAATAATCCGGAAACAGATGCTGAATACCGTCTTGGTAGAACCAGGACAGCTCCTCCGCGGTGACCAGGAAAATGCCGCGCAGGATCAATGCCATCACCCGCTCGGGATGGGTCTCGGCGTACACCAGCGCAAGCGTCGAACCCCAGGAACCGCCGAACACCACCCAGCGCTCGATACCGAGCGTTTCGCGGATGCGCTCCATGTCCGCCACCAGTGCCTGGGTACTGTTGTGTGCCAATTCCGCGTGCGGGCGGGACCGGCCGCAACCGCGCTGGTCGAACAGCACCACGCGATAGCGCGCCGGGTCGAAAAACCGCCGGTTATCCGGGGTACAGCCGCCGCCCGGACCACCGTGCACGAACACCGCAGGCAAGCCTTGCGGATTGCCGCACTCTTCCACGTAGATTGCATGGGGCGCCTGCACCTGTAGCATGCGGGTAGCGAAGGGCTCAAGCGGGGGAAAGAGCTCGCGCATGACGGCGGCCGCCGGAATTCAGGGCACGGTTTTACCGCAAACACACATCGCGTGCAGTCCACAATGTAAGCCTTTTCCTACACATACTGCCGTGTTCCTCCGACTGTAATGAACCCGTACCGGTGGCAGAGTACCACTCGCCTGCGCTGCCAAGGAATGGCGGAACAAGGATGTGTTAAGGATCCGGGGCGGGGCCAGGAAAGGCAAGGATGCTCGCGCCCTTTAGTGAGTGGCACTCAATCACCTCCAGCCATGAAGGCTCTGCCCCGGCGGTACCCCCTTCCGCCGGGGTTTTTTATGCCCTTCCGCTCGCTTCCGCGGTTTGTGCTTTAATCACGACTGACGCCGCCATGCGACACGTTCCCCTCCGGGAAGGGCAATCGGCCTGCTGGTCTTCTCCACATTCAGACGGTTTTCGGCGTTCCTGTTGCGCCGCCATGCCGCTTTCACGGAAAGTGACGCTAACCCGTTGCATGCCTTGTTGCATCCGCTTGTTGAACCGGAGACAGGAGACCCCGACAGCGACCTGGTACCCTACATGGATGAATTCGTCACCATCGCCACCTTTGACAAAACCACTGACGCCCATATCGCCATGGGACGGCTGGCCGCGGAGGGCATCCAGGCGGTGCTGTTCGATGACAACATGGTGCAGATGGACTGGCTGTACGCCATCGCCCTGGGCGGCATCAAGCTGCGGGTGACACGCGGCGACGAGGCGGCGGCACGGCGTATTCTGGCAACGGATTATTCCCATGACCTCGATGATGTGGATGTGGGTAAGCCGGAAACCTAGAGCTCCAGCATCACCTCGCGTTCCTCCGGCGATGGTTCAAAACCCCGCGGACCATAGTGGTCAAAGATGGCCCGCACCACATCCTCCGGCTTGTCCACCAGTTTGAACATGCCGAGATCCTTCCCGTCAATCATGTTCTCCTGCAGCAACCGGGCCTTCAACCAGCTCACCAGCCCGTTCCAGAAATCGCTGCCCACCAGCAAAATGGGGATAGGACGAGTTTTTCTGGTCTGCACCAGCGTGAGAATCTCGGCGAGTTCGTCCAGCGTGCCGAAACCGCCGGGCAGTACCACGTAGGCGGATGCGTATTTCACGAACATCACCTTGCGGGTGAAGAAATGCCGGAATGACAGCGGGATATCCTGGTAAGCGTTGCTCTGCTGTTCATGGGGCAACTGGATGTTGAGACCGATGCTCGGTGATTTGCCGGTGTAGGCCCCCTTGTTGGCCGCCTCCATGAGCCCAGGCCCGCCGCCGGTCACCACGGAAAATCCCGCGTCGGAAAGCGCGCGACCGATATGCTCCGCCAACACATAATAGGAATGACCCGGTGGGATGCGTGCCGAGCCGAAGATACTCACCGAAGGTTTGATGGAGGCGAGCCGTTCGAAACCTTCCACGAACTCCGCCATGATCTGGAATATCTTCCACGATTCGCGCATGAGCGCACTGTCCGCCGATCCGCGTCGCGCGCGCGGATGCCGGTTATCGTCCTTATTCATGGCTGCATCTCCGTTAGTCCATCATGCGGGTCTGGCGACTTGCGCAACAGTACAGGCCGGACCCTGGATCGGGGCTGCCCTGAAGGCTCTCAAAGCAGGGTGAGGTTGGCGTAGGCTACCACGAGCCATTTCGAGCCGGTGGACTTGAAATTCACCTGCACGCGTGCATGGGGTCCGCTGCCCTCGCAATCCAGCACCACACCCTCACCGAAGCTGGGATGTTGCACGCGCTGGCCAAGATTCAAGCCCGCGGGCGCATCCGCCCGGCGTTCGCCGGGCACAGCAAAAGCCCGGGATACCTGCACCCGCGGGCGAATTTCTTCCAGAAGTTCAGCGGGGATTTCCCGCAGGAAACGCGAGGGCACGCCGTAGTGTTCCCTGCCGTGCAGCCGGCGGCTTTCGGCGTAACTGAGGTACAGTTCCCGCATGGCGCGGGTCATGCCCACGTAACACAGGCGTCGTTCTTCCTCGATGCCTTCCAGATCATCACTGGAGCGTTCGTGTGGAAACAGGCCGTCCTCCAGGCCGCAGATGAACACCAACGGGAATTCCAGGCCCTTGGCGGAATGCAGCGTCATGAGTTGCACGCAGTCTTCCCATGCCTGTGCCTGACCTTCGCCCGCTTCCAGTGCGGCATGGGAAAGAAACGCGGACAACGGTGTCATGCCCTGCAAATCCTCCGCCCGGAATCCGCGGGCCGCGCTCACCAGTTCCTGCAGATTTTCCACACGTGCCTCACCGCGCTCGCCTTTCTCCGCCTGGTAATGCCGCACCAGCCCGCTGGTGTGGATGACATGATCCACCTGCTCGAAAAGCTCCAATCCGCGCACGTCCCTGTCCATGTCATCAATGACCCTGGCAAATCCGGAAAGCGCGCCTTGCACGCGCGCCGGTGCATTGTCCCCGTGCAGCACGGCGCGCAGGACACTCCACAGGGAAATACGTTCACGGTGGGCCGTATCGCGCAGCGTATCCAGCGTGCGCGTGCCGATACCGCGGGTAGGCAGATTGATGATGCGCTCGAAGGAGGCATCGTCGTCGCGGTTTTCAAGCAGGCGCAGGTACGCCAGCGCGTCCTTGATTTCCTGGCGCTCGAAGAACCGCGGCCCGCCGTAAACCCGATAAGGAATGCGCTCGGCCAGCAGCCGTTCCTCGAACACCCGCGACTGGGCGTTGGAGCGGTACAGCACGGCGATGTCATGGCGTGCTCCACCCTGCTCCTGCCACCGCTTGACATGCTCAAGGACGAACTGCGCTTCCTCCTGTTCGTTGTAGGCAGCATACACACGGATCGGCACGCCTTCACTGCCGCTGGTCCACAGGTTCTTGCCGAGGCGCGTGCTGTTGTTGGCAATAAGCGCATTGGCCGCCTTGAGGATGTTGCCGGTGGAACGGTAGTTCTGCTCCAGGCGGATGACGCGTGTATGGGGGAAATCCTTCTCGAAACGCAGGATATTCTCGATCTTGGCACCGCGCCATGCATAGATGGACTGGTCATCATCGCCCACCACGAAAGGCGTGCTCTGCTCCCCGGCGAGCAGCCGCACCCAGGCGTACTGGATGGCATTGGTGTCCTGGAATTCATCCACCAGGATATGACGGAAGCGCTGCTGATAATGCGCGAGAAGTGCGGCATCGTCGCGCCACAGTTCCAGCGCGCGCAGCAGCAATTCGGCGAAATCCGCCAGACCGCCGCGTTCGCAGGCTTCCTCATAGGCGGCATAGGCACGCAACATCTGCCGCTGGAAAGGATCATTATCCGGGTGGATATGTTTGACGCGCAGGCCCTCATCCTTGCGGGAATTGATGAACCACTGCACTTGCCGCGGCGGATAACGGGCTTCGTCCAGGTCAAGGTTCTTGAGCAGGCGCCGGATGAGACGGTGCTGGTCCTCGGAATCGAGTATCTGGAAAGCCTGCGGCAGTTTCGCTTCGCGCCAGTGCTGGCGCAGCAGGCGGTGGGCTATGCCATGGAACGTGCCTACCCACATGGCGCGCGCGGGTTGGCCCACGAACTGCTCGATGCGCCCGCGCATTTCACCCGCTGCCTTGTTGGTGAAAGTCACTGCCAAGATACCGTAAGGCGAGACGTGCTCCACCTGGATAAGCCAGGCGATGCGGTGCACCAGCACGCGCGTCTTGCCGCTGCCTGCCCCCGCCAGTACCAGCACCGGCTTGGCCTCCGCCGTCACTGCGGCGCGCTGCGCCGGGTTCAAGGGCTCAAGAATACTGGTAACATCCATACGGAGATTTTAACAGAGGCTTCCTGCGGGTTCCGCCCGTGAATCTTCATTCCTGTGCGGCGCACACTGTCGTCACGCGCCGGCCTTCTTGTACACACGCCGTAACCGGGGACGGGGATATGTGGACGTTCATTCTGTGGATCATTCTTCTCATTATCTGCTGGCCACTGGCATTGCTGGCCCTGGTTCTCTATCCGCTGCTATGGCTCATCTTGCTGCCATTCCGGCTCGTGGGCATCACCGTGGACGCGGTATTCGATCTGCTGAGCGCCATTCTTCGTTTACCCGCACGCCTGCTGCGCGGGCCGCGGAGGGTGTGAACCATGCTCATAAATAACGACTGGCAAACGCAGCTCATCATCATCGGCCAGGTGATTCTGGCCATGATCCTGGGTGGCTTCATCGGCTTCGAACGCGAACTGGCCAACAAGCCGGCCGGTTTCCGCACCCATACGCTGGTGGCGGGCGCCGCCTGCCTGTTCATGGCGGTGGCCGCTGCAGCGGAAAGCGATCTGCATCTGAGCGGTACCGTAATCATTGATCCGCTGCGTGTGGCCGCCGCCATCGTCGCCGGCGTGAGCTTTCTCGGCGCCGGTACCATCTTCAGGAGCAGCAGCGATAGCGGCAAGGTGGGCGGACTCACCACCGCCGCCACCATCTGGACTTCGGCGGCGGTGGGTCTCGCCGTGGCCTTGGGGCAACTGATCGCGGCTGTCGGCGTCACCATCATTACGCTCATCGTGTTGCGCGGTATGTCCTTGCTGGAACGCCGCCACGATCCGGATGCCTAATCCGCCCAGGAAACTCTGATAAACAGCCACCGAACCTCCATGGGCCGCGGGGTTTATACTATTTCCCATGCGCAGCTTCAGCGACGACACGGGACGGGTCTGGCAGGCGGATGTCATCGAGGCCTCCTACGGCAGCATGAGCATGCTGTTCTCGCGTCTCGGCAGCTTTGACGTGTATCAGAGTCCGCTGGCGGCGGGTAACCGTCTGTCCGCGGAGCACGAGATCGCCGCCTTCAGCGAAATGGAACTGCGCACCCGGCTGGGGGAAGCGGAATTATGGCCAGGAAGCGTGGGTTAAACATACGTTTGCCCGCTGGGTTGCCGTGGTTCCTGTTGCTCATGACGGCAATGCCTCCCGTCGGCAGCGGCGCCTCCGCGATAAACGCCTTGCGGCTGACCTCCACGGCCTACCGGAACCACGCCGGCATACCGGCGCGTTTTACCTGTGACGGCCGGGATATTTCCCCGCCGCTGGCCTGGTCCGGCGCGCCGGCCGGCACCAGAAGCTTTGTACTCATCCTGGAAGATCCCGATGCGCCGGACCCGGCGGCGCCGCAGATGACCTGGATACACTGGCTGCTATACGACATTCCGGCGAGCGTGCGCGCTCTGCCGGAAGACGGTTCCACGCATCTGCCCGCCGGCACGCGCGCAGGCACCAATAGCTGGAAACGTACCGCCTACGGCGGACCCTGTCCGCCCATCGGTCGGCACCGCTATTTCCATCTGCTCTACGCGCTCGATGTGGTGCTGCCGGACCTGCACGCGCCCGGCAAGGCGCGGCTTGAAATCGCCATGCGCGGCCACGTGCTCGCCGAGGCGCAGCTCATCGGCACCTACCGGCGCACGCGCTGACCGGAAGCTCCACTTTGAGCCTTCACCCCGCAAGCGAGAACGAAGATTATCGCGCCTCCATCACGGCCATGCACCGTGAACTCGGCATCCCCCACGATTATGAAAGACGGTTTGCACTGCGGCTGTATACCGAGGCCCGCGAACTCGTTCCCATCGGGACGGATATTTACGGACGCTTGCAGCAGCTTGCGCCGCGCGCGGCAGAGCACTGGCAGACCATGCGGGCGCGGGCGCAGCAGGACGGCATAGTGCTGCTGGTGGTATCGGCATTTCGCAGCGTGGATTATCAGCGCGGCCTCGTGGCGCGCAAACTTGCGGCGGGAAGACCTTTGCAGGAGATACTCAAAGTGAACGCGGCGCCCGGCTACAGCGAACACCATACGGGCTGCGCCCTGGATCTCACTGCTACGGGCACCGCACCGCTTAAAACCGCGTTTGAAACCACGGGCGCCTTCACCTGGCTGACGCAACATGCCGGGCATTTCGGCTTCCGGCTCTCTTATCCCCGCAACAACCGCCACGGCATCGCCTATGAGCCATGGCACTGGGCCTGTCTCCCGGACTAACCGATCTCCGCCCGCCAACAAGGAGCATTCATGTTTGCTCCCGTCACGGCCCTATACGCTGCGTTGCTCGGCCTGCTGATTGTTCTGCTGGCTATCCGGGTGACCATGCTGCGCCGCAGATATCGCGTCGGCGTGGGTTGCGGCGACAATGATGCGCTGCGCCTCGCCATCCGTGTCCACGCCAACGCCATCGAATACATTCCCATCAGCTTGTTGCTGCTGCTGGCACTGGAGCTGAACGGCGGGCCGTACTGGCTGCTGCACGTTTCCGGCATTACGCTCGTGGCGGCGCGACTGCTGCACGCCTGGGGACTGTCGCGTTCCGCCGGCACATCCTTCGGGCGTTCTTCAGGAACCGCTCTTACCTGGCTGATCATCATGGCGCTGGCAGTCATCAACATTGTGCGCTTCGCGATACTGGCATGAGGCCGCCGGCTTGGTGAATCCGCACCGGCGTATTAAACTTCACGCGTATGCTCCGCCATAAGAGGACCGCATTACCCCATGAAAAAAATCATCATCCTCCTCGCGGTCACCATTCTGGGTGGGGTGGGTTGGGAGATGGGGGCGTACTTTGGATTGGGCATGGCGTGGTTCTTGTCCAGCGTCGGCTCCCTCGTTGGCGTGTATATCGGCTGGCGTATCGGCCAGGCGTATCTCGGCTGAGGCGTCAAGTGGCGTAACCAGGGTTGTCCATGTCGCAGTCCGGCTTCAGGCGCAGAGTGGAACATTTGCTGGAAGGCACCGGCATCCGGATCGGCGGACCCAATCCCTGGGATATCCAGGTGCATAACGGGGATTTTTACCGTCGCGTGCTGGCCCACGGCTCGCTGGGTTTGGGTGAATCCTATATGCAAGGCTGGTGGGAGGCGGGGGATCTGGACGGCTTCATCCACCGCCTGCTCATGGCGAACCTGGAAGAAAAGGTGCTTACCGTGGACAACCTGCTGGGATTTCTGCAGGCCACGGTCTTCAATCTGCAAAAACCTTCGCGTGCTTTTGAAGTCGGTCGCCGCCACTACGATATGGGCAACGCTCTGTACAAGCACATGCTGGGCAAGCGCCTGGTGTACAGCTGCGGCTACTGGGAAACGGCCGGTAATCTGGATGACGCCCAGGAAGCAAAACTGGAACTGGTATTTCGCAAATTGGGGCTAAAACCCGGCATGCGCGTACTGGATATCGGCTGCGGCTGGGGCGAAGCCTTGAAGCTCGCCGCCGAACGTTACGGCATCAAGGGTGTGGGTATCACCGTGTCGGAACAGCAGGCGGAGTACGCACGCAGGATATGCAACAACCTGCCCATTGAAATCCGCTTGCAGGATTACCGGCTGCTCGACGGGAAATTTGACCGCATTTTCTCCATCGGCATGTTCGAACATGTGGGCGTGAAGAATTATCCCGCCTATATGCAGGCGGTGCACCGCTGCCTCAACGATGACGGCCTGTTCCTGCTGCACACCATCGGTGGCAACAAATCGGTGCACGATACCGATGCCTGGATCGCCAAGTACATCTTCCCCAACGGCATGCTGCCTTCCATCAGGCAGATTGCGGAAGCCAGCGAGGACCGGTTCATCATGGAGGACTGGCACAATCTCAACGTCAATTACGACAAGACACTGCTGGCCTGGCGGCGTAATTTCGAGAACAGTTGGGAAGAACTGAAAACCCAGTACAACGAAACTTTCCGCCGCATGTGGTATTACTATCTCAGTACCAGCGCCGCCTCCTTCCGCGCCCGCAAGAATCAGGTGTGGCAAATCGTGTTCTCACCGCGCGGCGTACCCGGTGGGTACACCGCGCCGCGTTAAGTGCTGAATTTCAAAAGGTAGGTTGGGTTGAGACGCAGCCGAAACCCAACAAATAAGACTGCACTTGTTTAAGCGGGCTGCGACCGCGTTAATTTGTTGCCGGTTCCCGGACCGGCGGCCGGGTCCATTTCTTTGAGCGCAAAGAAATGGACGAAAGAAACGCTCCCCGGTCACGTGACCGCCGAAAGCGGCGGTTTCCCTCACGCCTTGCTGCGCTACGGGGTCCGGCCGAGAGGCGGTCCCTCGCCTCACGGCCGGAACGCGGACCTCCTGTCCGCGTCCCTTCGTTAGCCTTGCTCGCGGCGGCGCTCGGCACGCTCCAACGGGGATTCCGAGAGCACCTCTGGTCATTGTTGTTATAAACAAATACGTCATGCAGCACGGGCTGATGCTCAATACCTTTTTTTCAGCCTTACCATCACAGACGCTGAAACATAATCCGATCGGCCGACTTCATTCAGCGTCACATAAGAAGCTATTTAGGGTGTAATGAGGAGATGCTGGTCGTGACTGGAATATTATATCCTGCGGCACATTTACTGTTAGCCGGCAGGAAGAATCGGATTATGACGGAACGTTCAAAGTCTATCTCGACCGCTTTAGTCTCAACCGTTGCAAACCACGAGTTGAAAGAAATCGCTGAGATAGCTCTACAGATCACGCTAGACAGAATCGTTAAAGAGGGTGCTCTTCACGACGTTCCAGTCGTAAAAACTCTGGTTAACATCGTCAAGGCTGGTATATCTGTATCCGAAGAGCTTTTTTTCAGAAAACTTCAACGCTTCCTAGTCGAGTTGGAAAAAATTCCTTTAAATGAGCGGAATAGGCTCTTGGCCAAATATCCGGATGGTTCTCAAGCGCAAACAGAACTTGGAGAGCAACTACTACTTGTTCTTGAAAAATTAGACCAAATCCAAAAGCCAGAAATTCTCGCCAAATTCTTTGCGGCGTTTGTACGCGAAGAAATAGATCTGCAGATGTTCTCGCGTTTGTCCTACGCGTTGGACCGATTCAATATAGACTTGCTACCAAACCTAAGATATCGGTACGTTCGTGATGGTTCTCCTGTAGACAATTCGGAAGATGTTTTACACGAACTTGCATTAGCCGGTCTGTTGACCGTGCACTTGTCAACTTCTGGCACTTTGGGTGGCAATGCCATGTACGCGAATAATGAAATCGGCAGGCTGTTTCTTAAAATAGGTTTTGGAATCCTGGGGCAATAAAGCTGCCGCTACTCAATATACCAAGCGGCTGCGTCAATGAACTCTGCACGAGCGGCGCGATGAAACGTGACCGGCGGGGTCATCGCTGGATGCGGTCACGCGCGGATGCCATCACCTCGTCCCACGAAACCACATCGTCCGGGTGTGCTTCATGATCAACCACGCGCCGGTCAAGCTCAGTCTTCTGGGCAGCGGTTAGTGGGGGAGCTGCATTGTGCTTCGCGATCTCGTCCCAGAGCGCCTCTACCAGCTCAAGCTGGTCTTCCACATTCAATTGGCGCGCTTCGTCAAGCAGGCGAGTATTCATAAAGGTAGTATAAACCTACTGCAACCTGCGAACCAATCCCCATATTTGAAAGGCAGCTGATGTTTGAGCTTCACTCACAGCTCCAAAAAGACACGCTGCCGCTCGGTCGGTTCAGCCTTTGCCGGCTGTTGCTTATGAACGATGCGAATTATCCTTGGTTCATCCTGGTGCCGGAGCGCGAGAACATCCGCGAGATCCATGAACTCGGCGGCGCGGACCGCCATCAGTTATGGGAAGAATCCGTGGAATTGTCCCGTGTGCTCACGACGCTGTTCAAGCCCGATAAGCTCAACATCGCCGCTCTCGGAAACCAGGTGCCGCAGCTGCATGTGCATCACATCGTGCGCTATACGCATGATCCCGCCTGGCCCCATCCGGTGTGGGGCAGACTGCCGCCGAAACCCTATTACAGTGCCGAAATCCACAAGCTGAATACTCTGCTGTCAAAAAACCTGGGGGGCACGCTCAAACCGGCCTGACCCGGTTGACGCTATGGGATAATTGCCTCCCGCTTCCCACCCGCCACGGCCTGCATGCCCGGTCACGACGATATTCCCTTTGTATTTGCCGGTGCCGGCCTCGATCGGCTCGCGCCACGGCGCGATGACCCTGACTGGCCGCGGCAAACCCTGGCTGCAGCGCGGACACGCTTTGTGCCGGTGCTGGAAGAGGAGAACGCGATCATTACCGGCAGTGATGCGCCCGCGCCATTGCTGTTGGACGGCATACAAGCACGGCCGCTGCTGGCGCAAGCCCGCTGCACGGTACTGCTCGGCAGTTATGCCGGCCATACGTGTTTCGCCCTGGGCCTGCCGCGCGATGCGTCCCTGTCCGCCGGCAATGTCGCACTCACCAACCTGCGGCCGCAACTGGCGGTGCTAGAATACAGCGCCCTGGCGCTGCTCGGCTACGCGCGTGCCATGGTGCACTGGCACTGCCATAACCGCTTTTGCGGGAAATGCGGTGCGCCCACCCGCAGTCATCGCCTCGGGCATGAATTACGCTGCACACGCGCCGGGTGCGGCAATGTCATCTATCCGCGCGTCAATCCCGCCATCATTGTGCTGGTGACTCACGGCGACCGTTGTCTACTCGGTCATCAATCCGGCTGGCTGGAGAAGCGCTATTCCACCATCGCCGGTTTTGTGGAACCGGGAGAAGACCTGGAGGCGAGTGTGCGGCGCGAGGTACTGGAGGAAACCAATATCCGCGTCACCTCGATGCGGTATGACTCGTCACAGCCCTGGCCGTATCCGGCCTCGCTGATGCTCGGCTTCCGCGCCGCAGCGGACAATACCGACATCCATTGCAACGACGGCGAGCTCGCCGACGCCCGCTGGTTCTCGCGCGCGGACATCGCGCGCGGCATTCAGGATGGCGATCTGGTGTTGCCGACCTATCGTTCCATCTCATACCGGCTGGTACAAGCCTGGTTCGAGGAAAGCGGGGAATATTCACTTGGCCATTATCCGCAAACCAAGGCATTTCCAAGCCGCTGATGAGCAAAGATACGGCTACGGCGCAAACTATAGACCGGCCCGCGCTCTCGGCCTTGGGCGTGCTTACGCTGGTATGGGGTTACAACTGGGTGATGATGAAAGTCGCGCTGCGCTACGCCGCACCGTTCACTTTCGCCTACTCGCGCACGCTCGGCGGCGGTTTGTGCCTGCTGGCGGTGCTGTTTCTGTCCGGCCGGGGTTTCCGGCCGCGGTGTTTCTGGCGCGTGCTGCTGCTCGGGCTGTTGCAGACCACGCTGTTCATCGGCTTTACCACCCTGGCACTGGTGCACGGCGGCGCCGGTAAAAGTGCGGTGCTGGTATATACCATGCCTTTCTGGGTCATTCTGCTGGCTCCGTTTGCGCTCAAGGAACGCATCCGCGGCACGCAGTGGTTCGCGGTAGCGCTGGCATTCGCCGGCCTGCTGCTCATCCTGTCGCCGTGGCGGCAAGCACCGGGTCTGGTCAGCGGCCTGCTGGCATTGGCGGCGGGACTGTTCTGGGCATTGTCGGTGCTGGTGGCGAAGAAAATTCCGCTAAGCAACGCCTGGGATCTGCTGTCGCTCACCGCCTGGCAGATGTTGTTGGGTGCCGTACCGCTGGTGGCAATCGCCGTGATTTTCCCGGGTCGTGGGACGGACTGGACGCCGGCCTACATCGGCGCGCTCGCCTACAATATCGTACCGGCCAACGCACTCGCCTGGCTGTTGTGGCTGTTTGTCGTGGGCCGGCTGCCGGCCAGCGTGAGCGGACTCGGTTCCCTGGCCACGCCGGTGGTGGGTGTGCTGGCTGCCTGGTTGCAACTGGGGGAACGCCCACAACCCGGGGAAGCCGCCGGCATGTTGCTGGTATTGCTGGCACTGGCTGCGCTCAGCCTGCCATTGCGCCGGCGTCGCTGAAATAACCGGAACAGGAAATGCCGCGGGCTATAATGCCCGCATGTGTCTGCTGGTGTTCGCCTGGAAAACCCATCCCGATTATCCGCTCGTTTTCGCCGGCAACCGCGATGAACTGCACGCACGCCCCGCACAGCCGGCGGGTTTCTGGCAAGATGCACCGCAGGTGCTCGGCGGCCGTGACCTGGAAGCCGGCGGTACCTGGCTCGGTGTCAGCGTCAGCGGCCGTTTTGCCGTGGTCACCAACTACCGTGAAGGACCCGCGCCACAAAAAGCTCCGCGTTCGCGCGGCGAACTCACCGCGCAATTTCTGCGCAGTGACACGACGCCGGAGAACTATATAAGAGAGGTCGTACGGCGCGCGCAGGAATACGGCGCTTTCAGCCTCATCATCGGCGACCCCGGGACGCTGTGGTATTTTTCCAACCGCGCCGCTGCCCCGCCGCGGGAAATCCCTGCCGGCTTCCACGGCCTGAGCAACCACCTGCTGGACACGCCCTGGTCGAAGGTGGCCCGCAGCATCACAAGACTGGAAGCACTGCTGGCCCGCGCGGATCCCGTCGGCGAAGCTCTGTTCGGGCTGCTGGCGGACCGCACGCCGGCCCCGGCCGGCGCGCTGCCGGATACCGGTATCGGCGCGGAGCGTGAACGGCTGTTGTCATCGCCGTTCGTGCTGCATCCCGTTTACGGTACACGCTGCTCCAGCGTGATCCGCATGCATAAGGACGACAACCTGCGCTTTACGGAGCGCCGCTTCGACTCCGGCGGACAGCCGCTGGAAACGCGCCACTTCCGCATCGTCGGTGGTCCGCAGTGAGGCGCACGCCACGGCCGGCTCCCTGCGGTACCTGGCTTTCCCCCATCAGCGCAGCACGGGTTGCCGGTAACAGCGTGCGTCTGATGCAACCCCGCATTGCGGGCAAGTATGTGTACTGGGTGGAAAGCCGGCCGGAGGAGAACGGTCGCTGCGTACTGCTGCGGGGCCGCCCGGGAGAGAAAAACCGGGAACTTACGCCGCCGCCGTTCAGCGTCCGGAGCCGCGTACACGAATACGGCGGCGGTGCATTCGCCCTCACGGACACGGCGATTTATTTCGTCAATGACCGTGATCAGCAGATTTACCTGCATCCGCCGGCCGGCGGCACGCCGCAAGCCCTGACAGACAATCCCGCCTGCCGCTTTGCTGATCTGGCGGTGGATGAGCGACGCCAGCGGCTGGTGTGCGTGTGCGAGGACCATGCGGCCGGTGATCCCACGCCGCTGAACACGCTGGCGGCGGTCTCCATCCGCGGCGGCCGCATCACCACGCTGGCGCAGGGTCATGATTTTTACAGCTCAGCCTCGCTCAGTCCTGACGGCGGCCGGCTTGCGTGGCTTGCCTGGAATCAGCCGCAGATGCCCTGGGACGGCTGCGAACTCTGGCTGGCGGAATTGGACGCAGCCGGTATCCCCAAGCATGCCCGATGCATCGGCGGCGGACCGCAGGAATCGGTTTTCCAACCGCAATTCTCGCCGCAGGGGGTTCTCTATTTCATTGGCGACCATGACGGTTTCTGGAACCTATACCGGTATGAGGACGGCGGCCGCCACGCCGTCACCCGGGATCACACGGATTATGGTTTCGCGCAGTGGAATTTCGGCATGTCCAGCTACGGTTTTGCGGCGGATGGCGCCATTCTCGCGGCGCGCAGACGCGAAGCTTGCTCGGAACTGGTACGAATCACCGCCGGCGGCGAAGTGCGATCGCTTGCTGCTGACTTCACCCAGATTGAGCATCTGCATGCTTGTGGCAATCAGATGGCGCTGCTTGCGGGCACGCCCGCGCGTTTGCCGGCGGTCTTGACGGGCGATGCGGCGTGTTTCACCCCGCTCAGCCCGGTTGCAAATGCTATTCCGGCAGCATGTATTTGTACCGCGCAGGCCATCCGCTTCCCTGCCGCGGAAGGCGAGACTGTCCATGCCTGGCATTACCCGCCACGCAACGCGGATTTCCGCGTACCGCACGCTGAACTGCCGCCACTCATTGTGAAATGCCACGGCGGCCCCACGGCCATGAACGGCAACAGCCTGGACCCGCGCATCCAGTTCTGGACCAGCCGCGGCTTCGCGCTGGTGGACGTGAACTACCGCGGCAGCAGCGGCTACGGCCGCGCCTACCGTCAAAGCCTGCACGGCTACTGGGGCATCAGGGATGTGCAGGATTGCATCCGGGCGGCGCGCTATCTGGTGGAACGGGGACTGGCGGACGAAAACCGCATCGTCATCAGCGGCAGCAGTGCCGGCGGCTTCACGGCACTGTGTGCGCTCGCGTTTCACGGGTATTTCAAGGCAGGTGCGGTCTATTACGGCCTCAGCGAACTGGCAACCGCCATGACCGGTACCCACAAATTCGAGGCGCACTACGGCGACAGTCTGCTCGGACCCTGGCCCGCCGCCCGCGATATTTACCGTGCGCGTTCACCGCTGTACGCGGCCGGGCGGATCAATTGCCCGGTAATATTCTTCCAGGGTCTCAAGGATCGGGTGGTGCCTCCCGATCAGACGGAACGCATGGTGAATGCGCTGCGTGCCAAAAAACTGCCGGTCGCCTGTCTGACTTTCGCCGGGGAAGGTCATGGTTTCCGCCGCCGCGACACCCTCCAGCGCGCACTGGAAGCGGAACTCACCTTTTACGGGCGCGTGTTCGGCTTCACGCCAGCAGACGCCTTGCCGCCGCTTGCCATCGAAAACCTGCCGGGATAGGAATGCGTACCGGATGCTCGCCACCCAATCGATACCGGAGGCGGAGTCAGGCATGGCCAACAGCACGGATCTCACCCACCCCAGCGAACGGTAAATCCGCCGCTCCGGAAACCAAAGCGGGCGTCTCATTACATACCCGATGTTTTACGCCAGGACCGGCATACCTGCCGGTGCAACATCCCGATGTTCGGTCGGCAATTCCACATTCTGCACCGCATCATTAACAAATGGTAATATTTCCATGGAATGGCTTCAGTATCATTTGCCCGCAACCCGTATGCTCAATCTGTTTGCAATTGCATATTGCCGGAATTGACAGGCTGTTTACCCTTGCCCGGAAATAAAAAAACGTTAAATCAACAACCTGGCTTTCCGCACACAGCCCTTGCTCTGCGGAGCCGCTATTGTGAATGATTTGGACACATACTCTGTCATGGTCGAGCGATTACGCGCTTATGCCGATGCGCTTGATCTCAAGAGCGATGATGAACTGATATTCAATACCCTGGATACCGGCAAAAATACGGGAGAAGCGCTCGCACTGCTGCGTGAGAAACTCAGTATGCGGGTGGGCGGCGATTTTCTTGATTACCGCCTTCGCAGGTATTTTGCGGCAATGGAAACGGATTTCCGCGGACCCCCGTTTGCAAGGCAGCGGCTTGTTACGGCGGCATTGACACGCAAATAACGGCGGTTCGAAGGCCGGGGCCAAAATGAAGCTGAGACTCTGGAGAAGCAAGGCTCTGCGCCGGCGTATGGCACTCGTCATTCTGGTGACCGTGCCGGCGTTGCTCGCCAGCGAGTTCATGGCGGGGGCGCTCCCGGTTCCCGGAAATCCGTTGCTGGATGATGCGGTTATTCTGGTATTCGGCCTACTCACAGCCTGGGTCGCGATCGGATTTTGGACCGCCATCTTCGGATTTTTCGTATTGTTTACCCGCCGATCAACGGTACCTCTGCAGATGCCTTCCGTATGCGCGCTGCCGGAATCCACAACGGCTATTGTTGTGCCTGTATACAAGGAATCTGCCGAACGGGTGACTGCCGCGATCGAGGTGATGTATCGGGGGCTCGAAAAAGAATCCGCTCTCGGGCATTTCGAGTTCTATATCCTCTCCGACAGTGACGATCCTGACGCATGCGTGCGGGAACAATGGGCCTGGGCACAGTTGTGCCGGACACTGGGAACGTTTAAGCGCGTACATTACCGGCGGCGTCAGGTAAACATCAAACGGAAAACGGGCAATATCGCCGATTTCCTGCGTCGCTGGGGTTCGCGTCATGATTACATGATCGTCCTCGATGCGGACAGTTTGATGTCTGCGGCAACCCTGGTAAAACTGGTTGCACTCATGGAAATCAACCCCACCGCCGGAATCATCCAGACCGCTCCCGGTATCATGCTTGCGAGGACACTGTTCGGCCGCATTCAGCAATTCGCGAACCGACTCTACGGTCCGATGTACGCCGCCGGGCTGTCATTCTGGCAACTCGGTGACAGTTATTACTGGGGACACAATGCCATCATCCGTGTGGCGCCTTTCATGCAACACTGCGCACTGCCGAGACTGCGTGGCCGCGCGCCGTTATCCGGAGACATCCTGAGTCATGATTTCGTGGAGGCCGCACTCATGCGGCGCGCAGGCTGGTCAGTGTGGCTCATGTCCGACATCGCGGGAAGCTGGGAGGAAACGCCACCGACGCTGCTGGATGAACTTAAACGAGACCGTCGCTGGTGTCATGGAAACCTGCAACATCTGCGTCTGCTGCTTGCCAAAGGGATGCTCGCCACTCACCGGCTGATGTTCATCAACGGCGCCATGTCCTATATCGCATCGCTCCTGTGGTTCATTTATCTGCTGCTCGGCACCGCGGTCATCGCCTGGCACGCGCTCATTCCCCCAAACTACTTCCCTGCGGGCCACGGCCTGTTCCCGGTATGGCCGGTATGGCATCAGGGACTTGCGGTCGTTCTGCTCGCCCTGACCGTACTGATATTGTTCCTGCCGAAGCTGCTGGCGGTGGCACTCACCGTTGCGCAACGCCGCACGCATGAGTTTGGCGGACTGCCGCTACTGTTTTCCGGAGTAGGTATCGAGTTCCTTCACTCGGCGCTGCTGGCTCCCGTGCGCATGCTGTTCCACAGCCGCTTTGTGCTGGCGTCCCTCAGCGGGCGGAAGGTGAGCTGGGGTCCGCAGCAGCGCCAGGCAAGTGCCACGGGTTGGCGCGAGGCGCTGCGCTATCACGCGTTAGGCGCCATGCTGGCGTTTGCCTGGGCCGCTCTGTTGTATGCACTTGATCCCGGTTTTCTCTGGTGGCTGCTGCCCGTGCTCGGCTCCCTGATTCTCGCCCTGCCCGTTTCGGTATATACCAGCCGCGTGCAAACGGGTCAGGCTGCCAGACGCCTCGGTCTGTTCGCCACCCCCGAAGAACGCACACCCACGGCCGAGATCAGCCTGCTGCAGCAGACATCGCTCACCCGCCAAACGGCGGCGCGGCGCGCCGTGCCGGGATTCCAGGCGGCGATCACAGACCCCTATGTCAATGCGGTCATCATGGCGCGGTTATCCCCCGTTTTGCGCCGCTACAATGAAGAGGTGACACTTACGCGGGCCTTGTACCGTGTGCGCCTCCTGCGACATGGTCCGACGGCGCTCAACCGCCGGGAACAACTTGCAGTTCTCGGAGACCGCGGCTTGCTGGAGGACCTGCATGGCAGCGTGTGGGCATCATCCGCAGAACGCGCTTCCCTATGGTCCCTGGATATCAAGGCCAAGGCTTAAATCAGGACGCAACCGGCATGCTCAGATTCACAGCACATTTGCGCATCGTTCTGGTTTTATTCCCGCTGATTCTCGCCAGCTGCGCGTCCCTATCCTCGGTACACCGCGCACAAAGTGCGGCGGCTGCGGCCAATGTGCGCGCACAGCGTGCCGAGGCACAGGCCCGGGCCCTCGCCAAGAAAGTGGCAGCGATGCAGGCGGATTTTTCCTCCAACCTGGCCGAGATAAGCACCCAGCAGATGACACTCGCCTCAGCCGCGGCGGCCGCGCAAACACAATCGCTGACCGCCCTGCGGCGGGTAAAACGCGCGGAGCAAATGCTTTCGGCAACCCTGGCGAGCGATGCGAAGAACCCCGCCGGCGAACCGCGTTCCGCTCAGGGAGACCGGCTGTATTCCCGCCTGGTGGCCGAGGTACGCCTGCGCGCCGAGCGTGCTTACGTGTCGCCTCATTCCGTACCCGCCGTCTTGACCCGGATGGATCGGGAGGCATTCGATAAACTTGCATGGCGGGGAACCGTTCCGGGTTGGCCGATTGACTCGCATTTCTCGCTGGCCTTTCAGCCGGCCGGATACCTGTACGATCATGGGATCACGGTACATCTGGTAAACGGTACCGGTGCGGAAACACTCACATTCACACCGCGGGATTTCAGTATCCCGGCGTCTCTGGCACACCGCCTGCCGGCGCGGGTGGCTGCCGCGGGAATTAATTTTTCATACCCGCTGAATGCCGAACACCAGGCGGATGAGTTTCTTTCGTTTCTTGGCGCCAGCTATTTCCGTGCGCTGGGCCGCCGTCAATGGTGGGGACTCTCCGCCCGCGGTCTGGCGGTGAATACGGCGGTGCCGAACATGCAGGAGGAATTTCCCTTTTTTCGTTCCTTTTGGGTCGTGGTGCCCCCCGCGGATGCCCGCTCGATGACTGTGCTGGCGCTGCTTGACAGTCCGAGTGTCACGGGAGCGTACCGCTTTGTGATTACCCCCGGTGAAACGACCACGCTTCACATAACGGCCATCCTGTTCCTGCGTCATTCTGTGCGCCGGCTTGGGCTCGCACCGCTCACCAGCATGTTTCTGCAGGGACGCGCCAGCCCGAGGCGCGTGACTGCATTGCATCAGGAGATTCATGATTCCGATGGACTGTCCATCGAAACACAAACCGGCCAATGGCTGTGGCGACCGTTAACCAACCCCGCGCGGCTCAGCACCACGAGTTTTGAACTGGACAATCCCGCTGGCTATGGGCTGATGCAACGTGACCGCGACTTCAACGAGTACCAGTCTCTCAGCAACCATTACCAGGATCGCCCGAGTGCATGGGTTAGGTTCCTGGGTCACTGGGGTCGCGGGCACATTGAACTCATCGAGATTCCGAGCCAGAGCGCTGCAAACGATAACGTGGTGGCATTCTGGGTACCCCGGAAACTTCCGCAACCTGGCCAGCCGCTGACATTGCGCTACGACATTCAGTGGCAGGGTGGCGAACAGACCCACCCACCGCTCGCCTGGACCGTGGAAACCCGGCAGGTACGCCTCGCGGGAGACATACGCATGTTCACCCTCTACTTTTCTGGCGGCGAACTTGCACAATTGCCCTCCTGGGTGTTACTGCAACCCGAGGTACGGGTCAGCGGCGCACAGCCCGCCACGAATGTGACCCTCGTCAAGCTGCCGACCGGCGGGCGCTGGCGCTTGCGATTCACGGTGCATGGAAACGCTCATGTGAAGATCAATGCGCAGATTGTTTACCGCGGTAAATCGCTCACGGAAAACTGGAACTATGGACCACGGCCCTGAAGTCGGGAGCGGTATTCAAGCCCCGGGGCATCCGGGTGTTTGCAGCAGCGGGCGCGCATTGCTCCAGGGCAGCAGATAGCTCCAGGTTTCGGTGAGCGTATTCCGGCCGCGTTGCAGGAATGCCCTGAGTTCCAGCGGGCGCTCTGCCTGGACTCGAACAAGGAAAGAGAGTCTGTAACCCCCCGCGGCGCGGTTTCGCATGACGGAAACCCGGCTCACCCGCGCGGAGCGGTCGGCGCTGACGGCAGCGTGAACCGTGCCCCGGCCCGGCAGGAATTTGCCGCCGAAATCCACGACAAACCGCAGAGTATTTTTTGCGGAATCACACGGCATGCCCGGATTCGGTCCTGAACCGATGAAGGTGTGCCTGACGTAGCCTGCGGGCGGACGGGCAACCCCGGCACGGCCGAATAGCACCCGATAGGCATAGCGATATTCCCGGCCGGGCTGCGCAGGCTGCCGGGGAACCCAGTAAGCCACGATGTTATCCATCGTTTCGGAGCTTGCGGGGATCTCCACGAGTTCAATGTGCCCGCGCCCCCAGTGGTTTGCGGGAACCACCCACGCGCTTGGCCGCAAATCATAGCGGGCCCCCAGATCCTGGTAGGCTGAAAATCGCTGCTCGCGCTGCATGAGTCCGAAACCCACGGGATCATCCAGCGCAAAACTTGAAACCAGAAAATGCACCGGATTGAGCAGCGGTCGCCACAGCCATTCGCCGTCGCCGTTCTCCATCTGCAGCCCGTTTGAATCATGTACGGCGGGACGCCATTCTCCGGCAGGCCGCGGGGTTCCGGCGCCGAAGAAAAACATGCTGGTGAGCGGCGCGATGCCGACAACGCGTGGCGTCTTGCGGAAGAAAAGCGCCGCCTGAACCGCAATGCGGGTGGCCCCGCCCGGCGTGATCTGGAAACGGTAGGCTCCCGTGACACTGGATCCGTCGAGGAGGGCATAAACCGTCATACTGGCCGCTCCATGCTTTGGTTCCAGCAGCCAGAACTTGCGAAATGCCGGAAACTGTTCACCGGGAGGGAAGGCGGTATCCACGGCGATGGCGCGCGCGGAAAGACCAAAATGATTCGGGCGTCCGACGGCGCGAAAATAGCTTGCCCCCGCGAATACCAGGAACTGGTTTTGAATACCCGGTACCGTCAAGGGAAAGGTGAGCTTGAACCCCGCGTAACCGGGATGGCGGGGCAGGCGCCGGGAAAAGGCCCCGGAGGGATAGGTAAAATCCCGTTTTGAAAAATGCAGCGGCTGCACGGATCCGTTCCTGACAATCGCTATCGCGACCGGGGTCATGTAATAGAGCCCGAGCGGAACCGGTTGCACCTGGAAGTTGCGCCCGCTGCCATGCCACAGGCTGTTGGCGGGGATGAAGCGGATGGCTTGATACTGATCGTAGGAAATGGCGGACAGGAACTCCGGCGCCCGCGGCGGCGGCACGTAAGCATGGAGCGCAGCCGCGCGGGCTTCCTGTATGACATGCGCGAAAGAAAAGCGTGCGGCGCCTTGTGCGGTATGCATGGCCACAAGCGATGTCGCCAGGAAGGCAAACAGAATGAATAATGCGATGCGCATGGTTTCTCTGACCGATTGCTGCCAACCCTTCTCCGGACTATTTCAGCTCACGGGTTGCCGAAATGCCGTGCCGCGTGTCTTTGCTTCAAACCTCCGCGCTGGATTCAATTGTAACGAAGCGTCGACCTGATTTGCGACAGTTGCGGTGTTCAGCCCTGGAAATCCTCTTCGCGGAACTCGTCGGGCGATCCGGCCTCGGCGTGGCGGCGCAGTTCCACCCGGCGGATTTTTCCGGATATGGTCTTGGGCAAGTCGAAGAACTCCAGCCGGCGGATGCGCTGGTAGGGCGGCAGGCGCGTGCGTGCAAATGCGAACAGGGCGGCGGCGGTCTCGCGCGTCGGCGCAAATCCCGCGCGCAGCGCCACATAGGCCTTGGGCACCGCCATCCGCTGCGCATCGGGCGCCGGCACCACCGCCGCCTCGGCCACAGCTGGGTGCTCGATGAGCGCGGATTCGATCTCGAAGGGGCTGATGCGGTAATCCGAACTCTTGAACACATCGTCGCTGCGGCCCACGTACCAGAAGCGCCCCCCCGCGTCGCGGCGCGCCACGTCACCGGTGCGATAATAGCCGCCGGCCATGGCCGCAGCGCTGCGCGCCGCATCATCCAGATAACCGGTCATGAGTCCCAGCGGCCGCGGCGCGAGCCTGAGCGCCAGCATGCCTTCCTCGGCGGGGGCACCGTCGGCATCGAGAACCACCGGATCGAACCCCGGCAGCGGACGGCCCATGGCGCCCGGCTGCACGCTCTCGCCCGGCAGGTTGCCGATCTGCGCAGTGGTCTCGGTCTGTCCGTAGCCGTCACGTACCGTG
Source organism: Natronospirales bacterium (assembly GCA_021792635.1). Taxonomy (GTDB): domain Bacteria; phylum Pseudomonadota; class Gammaproteobacteria; order Natronospirales; family REEB76; genus REEB76. The sequence goes on from JAJYUH010000006.1 coordinate 69,257, forward strand.
AGCCCCCAGGCGTGTTGCACCCGCTGGATTACCTCGGGGTTGAGCGGTTCGCCGGCGCTCGCGAGTTCCCGCAACTGGGTTCGGCAAGCCCCCAGCTCCTGCTGGATGAACAGCCGCCACACCGTGGGCGGCGCGCACAGCGTGGTCACGCGTTTTTCGGCAATGAGTGCCAGGGTACGCGCCGCGTCGAAGCGTCCGCCGCGCTGGCCGAACACCGTCGCACCGGCATTCCACGGGGCGAACACGCTGCTCCACGCATGCTTGGCCCAGCCGGGCGAGCTGATGTTGAAATGCACATCACCCTCGCGGATGCCGATCCAGTAAAGCGTGGACAGATGGCCCACCGGATAACTCACATGGGTATGGCCCACGAGCTTGGGATGCGCGGTGGTGCCGGAGGTGAAGTACAGCAGGAACAGCGCGTCGGCACGCGTGCGCACCGGCGGACGGAAAGCGGCGGGCATGGCGTAGGCCGTGCTGTAATCCACCCAGCCGGGCGTCTTGTCACCCACCGCGATGCGCGTGAGCGTGGCCGGTAACGCGGCACAGCGTTCGGTATGTTCTCCGGCGACGACCAGATGGCGGATGTCACCGGCCTGAACCCGGTAGGCGAGGCCCTCGGCGTTCATGAGCGTGGTGGTGGGTACGATTACCGCGCCGAGTTTCATGACGGCGAGCAGCGTTTCCCACAGCGCTGGCACGTTGTCGAGCATCACCAGCACGCGTTCACCGGGTACGACGCCCCGTGCCTGCAGGAAATTGGCCACCTGGGCCGAGCGCCGGGCGAGCTCGGCAAACGACAGCTTCTCCTCGCTGCCGGTCTCCTCCATGAGCCACAGCGCGGTGCGCGCGTTACCGGCGGCATAGTGATCGAAATAATCCAGCGCCCAGTTGAAATGCTCGAACACCGGCCAGCGGAAACCGCCGTAGGCCCGCGCGTAGTCGAGCCGGTTTTCCAGCAGAAAATCCCGGGCCTTGAGGAAGGCGTCGAGTGGAGTCATGACTTCGCCCGGTGAATGTAGCGGGGAAATGCTAACACCGGCGCCGGTGCCGCGTCAGGATTCGCGGAACCATCCTCCTGCGGGGGCATCGGCGGCGGCGCGTCCCCTGCGCCGTCCCTCTGCGCCCCCGTCAAAAATGATACGCAATGCCGATCATCAGGGTGTCCAGGTTCGTGCCCAGATTGCCGCTGCGGTTTGACAGCACCTGGTATTCGCCCCGCAGGCTCATGTGATGCGTGAGCCGGTACGATATCCCCACGCCAATCAGCGGATCCGTGCCGGTGGCCTTATAGGTGCTCACCGGACTTTCCGTCCAATACGCCATGCCCAGACGCGCCAGCAGGTGTAGGTGCCGGGTGAGCGGATAGCGCCCGAGGGCACTGACGCTCCACAGCGTCATCTCATAACCCATCAGGGACTGGTAGCCGGCCTCCACATTCAGATAACGGTTGAAGCGATAGCCGCCCGAAAACCCGAAATCCGATGAGTTGCCGAACCCCGAGGTCGTGGTCCGGCCCAGATTGGCTCCCGCGTAGAAACCGGTACCGGCATGCGCCAGCGGAACGGCCAGTACAGCGGCCAGGACAAAAGCACCGATAAATTTCTTCATGAATACAGGTTCCTCAATTTTATGTTATGACGGCGGCGTGCTGAGAAAGTCTTCGCAGCACGCCGTTCCTGGGACGCCGGGAGTAAACCCGCGCATTCAGTTATACACGGGATTTTTATCCAGAAGGGTTCCGCACCGGTATCATGGTCTCTCGGTGCAATTTGCAAGGCACTTCTTGAGTGTGGTTTTCCCCACAGTCCGGGTGGGGGCGGGAAGAAGTTTTTCGCTTTCCCTGCACCCCGAGCCGAATCAGACCGCCATCCCGCCACAAAGTTCAAGCTAACCCCGATTTATCCGCACTTCCGCAGTGCCGGCAAGATTCATTCCGCCGCTGCCTGGAAATGAAGCGGATGGAGTGGTGAAACTGGCGCAGATCCAACACGACCCGCCTGCGCGCAGTGCCGACAGGCGGAAGGATCATCCCATGACAGGCAGCACGCTCAGCAGCCACGCGCGGATGTGCAGGATTTCTTCGGGGTGCACGGCATGCGGCATCGGGTAGGTATGCCAGGTGACCGGGCAGCCGCGGGCAATCAATTCATTGCGCGTGTGTTCCGCAAGCTGCAATGGCACCACCGGGTCCTGCGTCCCATGACCGTAAAAGATCGGCGTGGCAGCGTTGGCAGGGTTCAGTTGGAACTCGAAACCTTCCACCAGCGGCAGGTAAGTGGACATGGCCATGATACCGGCGCGGTCCCGCGGCTGGTTCAGTCCGATCTTCACGATGTCGAACCAGGCGCGCATCACATAGCCGTTGTTGAGCGTCACCGGCCGCAGCGGTGCGTGGGGGAACACGAAACGCAGCGGCAGCGAGGCGGGCAGGCGCAGCTCCGGCACGATGGGCTCGAAATCGTGGCCGTCCGCCCCCAGACCGTGCAGCCAGATGACGCTGGCCGAAGACACCAGCGCACCGGCCATGTTCCTCGGCAAATACCTCTCGCCGCGGTTGTACATCAGCTACGGTGTAGGTTTTACCCAGCCCATCAACACGCTGCGCATCCAAATATACCCTGAGCGCCCGCTGGATGCTGGAAGCCGAGACCAGCATCGCCAGCGGCGCGGATTTGATTTACAGCATCGAACGTTGACGAATATCCTGGGATATTAGCTGTTGGTTCTCAACGCTAAGAATGCTGTTGCTCGCGTTCATCAGAACGAATAAGTCACCCCTAGTGAAAGAAAATTCACATCCCCCACGGCCGGGATATCATGAAACTGCTGCCAAGTGCTGCGTACTGACCACCGCTTGGTCGCTGCATACGCCACGCCGACGCCATAGGACTGCTTGGTGCCACTACCGGATGCCGTACCAGAACCGTTGCCGATGCTGCCCGAGTCAACGAAAGAGTTTGCCCCGCGTGCTGCGATAATTCCAAGTTTTCCGAAAACAAGAAATTTCTGTGTCAGTGGGTAGCTGAGCATGGCATCAAAGGTGACGCCATAAGCCTTCATTTCGGAATGGACTGTTCCCGAATTTGACGGCGTGAATGGAAAGCCAGGAACATAGGGGCCGGTTGCTGTGCCCACGGCTTTGCCAAAATTCGCATAGCCGCCCTCGAGGGCAAAATACTCGTTGAAGCGATAACCAACAAAACCCTGATAACCAAGCTCCCGGTTGTTCATATCCAAGTGGTAGGAGCAAGTGCCGCAATTTGCGGTCAGAATCCCGGCGGAACTATTCATGCCCCCGGAGGCATCCTTGAAATAGGATTGTCCAGCATTAAGCCCGATATAAAGGCTATCATCCGCCACAGCAGCGGCTGATAAAGCTGACGCCAGTATTACAAATGCCGTCGTCAAGAAGTATTTCTTCACTGCTACTTGCTCCTTATCGTTGATCCACGTTTCTAACATCGCGGCTGTCTTGCAGATATGCCTGCAAAGCCCTGCTCATGGCGGAGCCACACAAGGACCAGTTCCAACGCCGATGGTTGTCCATGCGCTCCAGTTCGTTCCATCGCCGGCCCGGATACGCAAACTGTGGGCTGTATTAGGCGCGAGTAAAACAGTCGTGCGCGTCTGGCCGCCATTATAAAAATCATACCAACCAGTGCCGTTCGATTCCTTTTGCGCCTGATACGTCGTTGGCGCTTGGCCAGGTCCGGCTTGCCATGTAACTAGATATTTATTGGGGGGCACACATCCCACGTACTCAGCTTTAAAGTTTACCGGCGGAGAAAACTGGTTATTTGGCGCAGTTATGGTTATTGGTTTACTCAGCCAAGAAGCCTCAGAAACGCTATTTCCATCATAGACATAAAAGCTCACCGTATAGCTTCCGGCATTTGCGTAGGTATGGCTTGTTGTCTGAGTGTAACAATAGTTTGGGCCTGCATTTGAACCGCAATTGGAAGCGTCTGTACGGTTACTGTCTAACTCACCAGAATTGCCGCCATCGCCAAAATCCCAATATACCCTCATCCCCTGACCACTCATTGCGTAATTGGAACTCTGATCAATGAGACCGTAGCCCGTAAAGCTGATGGCAGCTCCAGGTTGTAAATCACTTGAGGTTATAAACTGCACTGCTTGAGGCGGATTTGTTATATAAAACGAGCCACTATTTCCACCGTTGCACAGAACCGTGTTCGTGGAATCTGACAGAACACTCGATGACCAATTTACGTATTGACGCGTAGTATATGAAAGCGAATAAAACTGCGTACCATACGCCGGTGGGACGATGAAATGTTTATAACCCCATAGACCATTGACGTTCCATTGTCCCGTAAAGCCCCCGCTGTTATAAACGCAGTTATACGAAAGCGGTAGATTAACTTGTGTATTGACTGGAAACCACTGGGTGCTCGCAAACGCGTTACCACTTGCCGCTAAAAGCAAGAGACTCAATAAACCAAAGATGTTTCGTTTCACGATCGACATCCTTGTCTAATTGAAAACTTTAGGTTCGAATCTATGAGCTTCTAAAAATTTCTACTCGAACGCGATTTTGCCAAGAATATAAACAACGCGAGGTCAAAAAAAGTCTGAATCGGCCGTAGGATAAGTCCTACATTCTGGGAGGCGGGCCAGAATAATTTTTTGTGAATACATTCAGCAGCCACGCGTGGATGTGCAGGATTTCTTCGGGGTGCACGGCATGCGGCATCGGGTAGGTATGCCAGGTGACCGGGCAGCCGCGGGCAGTCAATTCATTGCGCGTGTATTCCGCAAGCTGCAATGGCACTACCGGGTCCTGGGTACCGTGGCCGTAGAAAATCGGCACGCTGGCATTGGCGGCGGAGATATCGAGATCAAATCCCTCGCCGATGGGTAGATAAGTGGACAGGGCCATGATGCCGGCGAGCTTTTCTTTATATTGCAGACCGGTGTAAAGCGCCACGGCGCCGCCCTGGGAAAATCCCGCCAGCACGATACGCTTGCTTTCAATGCCGCGCTGATGCTCGCGCGCAATCAAGCCTTCGAGCGCGGCGCGCGAAGCCAGCATGCCGTCGCGGTCACGCGGTTGATTCAGGCCGATCTTCACGATGTCGAACCAGGCGCGCATCGGATAACCATTGTTCAAGGTCACCGGCCGCACCGGCGCGTGCGGAAACACGAAACGCAGCGGCAGCGAGGCGGACAGGCGCAGCTCCGGCACGATGGGCTCGAAATCGTGGCCGTCCGCCCCCAGACCGTGCAGCCAGATGACGCTGGCCACGGGCGACGCGCCGGTTTCCAGTTCCACGCATTCGGGCAGGTTCGCCATCGCGCTCTCCGTTAGAATGGGCGTGCGATTGTAGCCGACTGACAAGGTTGGGGTGAGGTCTTCCGAACCCCAACGATGAGGGTACATTTTGAACTTCTCGAACAAAATCATTCTCATCACCGGCGCCGCCCGCGGCATCGGCCGCGCCACGGCCGAAGCCTTTGCCCGCCTCGGCGGCATGGTGGCGGTTCATTACCACACCAGCCGCACACAGGCCGAACAGCTCGTTCGGACATTGGCCGGCAAGAATCACCGCACCTTCGGCGCCGATCTCACCGATCCTGCTGCCTGCGAATCACTGATCAACGACGTGATGAAGCATTACGGCCGGCTGGACGTACTGGTGAATAATGCCGGCATCTACGACGTGAAACCGCTCAGGGATTTGAGTTACGCCGATTGGCAGAAGACCTGGAAAACCACCCTGGGCGCGAATCTCCTCGGCCCCGCGAATCTGTGCTTCCTGGCCGCGAAAATCATGATGCAGCAAAGCAGCGGCCACATCATCAACATCTCCTCCCGCGGCGCCTTCCGCGGCGAGCCCGACGCGCTTCCCTACGGCGCCTCCAAAGCAGGCCTGAACCAACTGTCGCAATCCCTCGCCCAGGCGCTCGCGCCCTGGAACATCTTCGTGGGCGTGGTGGCGCCCGGTTTCGTGCGCACCGACATGGCGGCGGAACTGCTGGACGGCCCGCAGGGCGAAGCCATCCGCAAGCAAAGCCCGCTTGGACGAGTAGCCACGCCGGAGGAAATCGCCGAAGCCGTGATCCGGCTCGCGGCCGACGGCATGCTGTACGCCACCGGCTGCATCCTGGATGTGAACGGCGCGTCGTATTTGCGCACTTGAGAACTCACAATCAGTCCGCTTTGCGCGCGAACGGAATAGCGCAGTCGTATCGCTGAATAATCTCGACTAGCGAGAAGATCGTGCCGGCCGTTCCGGTGAGCCATGCAACCCGCTCAGCACAGTGACTTCTTCGAGCACACCGGTGTCACCCGCACGCTTGGAAGTCTCCAGCAGTTCAATACCCACCAGATGTCCCTCGGCATCGTAATCGGCAATCATGCCCGGTGCAATTTCCTCACTGCTCTCGATGTCAGCGCCGGTGAGATCCAGGTACACCGCGTCCGCGGCTTTATCCACTCTCACGCGCATGGTTTTCTCCTGTCAAAATACGCCGTGACGCCATACTGCGGGTCGTCTATCCGCGTCACCACCCGTAGTTTCTTCCCGTGCTCCGGATGGCATTTCAGAAAGGAACGCTTGTTGTCGCGTACTTCTTGCTCATCCGGAAACCTCAGAGCAGCCTCGACCCATTCCCGCTGAATCCCGCGACGCACCATTTGGAAGAGAGCATGTGGATCATAGCGTGCCATCAGGCCGTGTCTCTGGGGAGAAGGTGATCAAAGTATACCTTGGCGCAATGACGATCATACGCAAATAGTGTCTCCTCCGCCTGGCCACCGGCCCGGAAGCTCGTGGGGCACTCACGTCCTGAAACGTTCTTGTCGAGTTGGCGGCGGGGTTTCACTTACACCGGCATGGCAACAGAGTTGCTGAATGGCCCGGAGGGTGAAGCCATCCGCGCACAGAGCCCCCTGAAGCGCGAAGCCACGCCGGAGGAAATCGCCGAAGCCGTGATCCGGCTCACCGCCGCCGGCATGCTGTACGCCACCGGCTGCATCCTGGACGTGAACGGCGCGTCGTATTTGAGGAGCCGAGAATTTCTGAAGGGGTTGCTTTATATGTGAGGAATAGCTCCGCCAAACAATTCGCTAACAAACAGACCGTACCGGGCGATGCAGCGGGAATTGCATGTGGTCGAGTCTTGACAAGCCGTTGTATTTACTATATCTATTTTTGCGAGCGAGCTGTAAGTGTAAGGAGCAAAAATGTCTGCGTGCCCCGGTAGAAGGTTGAACGGACGATCACAATGCAATGCTACTCTTTATCGTTGTGAAGCGTGCGGAAATGTTGGATGTGTGCAAAAGGACTGCAGTAATGTTGCTTTCGGGCAAGTCCGTAATAAATGCTTAAGGTGTGGCGCATACGGAAAAGCTAAGAGATTTTATGGGTAGCGGGTTCATGCTTCCGATCCGGAAGAGACCCGACTGGAGGAGACTATGAATTTCTTCGATGTCTACGGCCCCTATGACTTACCCCGTCCGAAGAATAATAAAGAGGATTATTTCTGACGAGAAGAAACGCCGTCAGAATTTTTGGGAAGGTATCAAACACAAAAATAAAAAAATCCTGAATCCTGGGTTATCTGAAGCATGCGGCTGTTATTACGTGGAGCGATAAATTGTGCGTAGGTTACGCAGCCGCATACTGCTAAATCTCTGGATCGAACTCTGACTGGATTATTCGACAGGAGGTGGTTATGAATTTCAAGGTGTACGGCCCATATCTATTACCTCGTAATGAGAGGTTCGTTACAAACGAGAAGAAAAAACGTCAAGAATTTTTGAATTCTTTGGATGAAGATGTCGCTGGATTATCCCAAGCGTGCGGTTGTTATGTTTTTTTGGTGGGTAAGAAAGCCTGGTACGTTGGCATGACAGGAAAAAATACCTTTGAAAAAGAGTGCTTTGGGGCACACAAGCTAAACTTATACAACAGAGCACTTCAAATCAAAAAGTCCGTACCAAGACTTATCCTGATTCCAGGGCAGACGAGGAAAGGAAAATTCACGAAACCTGGGAAAAATGGAAATAAGAACATCGAGATGTTGGAGCGGTTGTTAATCGGTGCTGCGCTTCAGCATAACAAGAAGCTTTTGAATATTAGAGACGCAGCGAGATTGCGGAAAATACGTGTTCCTGGATTTATCAATACCGGTCAGGGAGGGGCAAACGCGAAAGCAGTAAGAGTCTTTAAAACTGCGATCGGTTTATAAGGTGCCGCTAGCGAATTACCTGAGCATCATTTTTGAACTCGCACCAACTTAAACACGAAGCCTTGGCATCATCTAAAGCATAATGCAGACGCAGTCCTGATTCATACGCCTGTTCTCTGGCGCGTTCGAATTCCTTCGCGCCCGAGGGCAACGCAAGAGGCTCATGGCTAAGATTGCCCGGCCAGGGAATGATCGTATGCACGCACTTGTGGCCGGCTAACTTCGCCTCGCTGCGCTCGGAACGCCTGGTTACTTTTGGCATGTCGTCGGCTGGTCGCCTGCTTGTCATAGCACATAGGAGCGCGATGAGGCGATTCGCATCATCAGCGCCCGTGTCGCAACTCCCTCTGAAAGGCGAATTTATGAAAAAAGGTAAACCTCACTCCGACGATCTGCAGCCTGAATACAAGCGCTCTGACTTCGCAAAGCTGGAGCGCGGCCGCTACTACGATCGTATGAAGGCCAGCTCGAACGTTGTGGTCCTCGATGCCAAAGTTTCAGCAGTATTTCCTAACTCGGCCGCTGTAAATAAGGTACTCCACTCGCTTGTTGATGTTGCACAAAAGGCCACGGATCTGCCCAGAAGTTCCAGCCGGCGCCCTCGCGTTCGGCTCGGCCGCGGCTGAGCTGTGGCGTTGTGCGGACCCGCACAGCCTTGATAGAACGATATCGTGGTGCGCGATTATAGTAGATTCCCATGCATATCATGTGCTGCGCACTTGATGCCACCCACGTTTTAACGTGAGCAGGAAATTTACGAGCTGATCCGGAGCTTTTCATTTACCGCTATCCAGCTCAGGCGCGCGGCTCTTGCATCGTCCAACGCATGATGTTCCCGCATCCCTGACTTGTAACAACGCTCGCGGGCCTTTTCGAACACTTCGACGCCAGACGGAAGTGCCAGCGGCTGATGGCTAAGTTTGGTTGGCCAGGAGTTGGCTGCGTAGCAGATTTTCTGAATCCATTCCCAGTCCGCTGCTACCGCGTCGGTGGCAATCCGCACCGGACGGCCGAAGGCGGCAACCCATGCCGGCAGGCGTTCCGTGAGTTCATCCCAGGTCATTTGGAACTTGCCGCCCTCCAATAATGGCAACACCTGCTCCTGTACGAAGGGATCGCACTCCTCCATTCCCCAGGTGTCCGTGAGTTCCGCATAGAACTCGCGCCCGTCCTCACTCACGAGCGCAATGCTGATGAGGTTGGGCTCGGACATGAGACCGGTGAATTCGGTGTCCAGAAACAGCAGCAGGGGTTCGGTCGGGGTTTGCATGTAAGAAGCAATGCCTCTGTCGGGCGAGTGCGAGATCATGCCGCGCGCCGCTATCCGTTGGAACGATGAAAGCCCCAAGTGCGCACACACGGGCCGGTAATAAGCAAAGTCCACACGGGTCCGTAGATAATTTCGAGACGGTGTGCGGTGACCGCTCGTCGCCAGGCCATGCTTACCGCATGCCGCTCCTTGATGCGCCAAGGCACGTCCGTGACGCGCACATACGGCGTCGGCGAATTGGGAAAGCCCGCCAGAATCTCGCGATAGGCGCCTTTCAGCATGATACTCACGAAACCCCACGGATGATCGTGCAACGCGGCATCAGGATCATCGCGCAGGATGCAGTGCAGAAAGACATTGAACCAGCGGTTTTCGGGCAGCAGACACCAGCGCAGCAGGTAGGGATGCCGCGGGTCCCCGATAATCTCATCGGGTGGCCGGGCAATCGGAAACCGAAACGCTCGCCTGATCATGCGCTCCGCTTCCGGCGTTTGCCGTGCTGCAGGAAACGCGCCACTTCCAGCATGGCGAGCGTGTCGCGCTCGCAGTATTGCAGGAGCGCCTGGCGCAGCGTTTGGCGGTGCTCCGCGGCCGTCTCCCCCGCAATCAGTTCAAGATACGCCGCGCTGGCGGCTCCGCCCTCGCGGATTTCCTCCAGGTTTTGGTAATCCAGCTCCGGCGCAATGGTTGGCAGCACCGATTTGATGGACCAGCTTCCCTGCATGGCCGGGTGATAATAGCTCTTGCGCGTGAGGGCGCATAAATCCACGAGTCTTGCCGTTATGGCCGATAGCGGCTTTTTCAAATCCGGAAAGCGCTCGGCCAATGCATTCAAGATTCGTTTTTCGTAAGGGCTGTACACCAGTACCGGCCCGCGCCGCCCCGCAGCCTTGATCACCGCTTCGGCAAAGGCCCGCATGGGTGGCGTGCCGTCATCGTGCAAAAATTCCGTGTTGCTCAAGTGGCCATCCTGCTGCTCCACATGACAGGAGAACTGGAACGGCAGCGCCTCGTAGGGGCGCGTTTCCGCCCAGATGGGGACGGCAAAACTCACGGTTTCAAAGTCCAGGTAATAACGCGGATAGCCCAATTCCTCGAGAGCCGCCCGGGCGTCCGGTTTGAGTTCCGGTTTGCCGCTGCACGTGATCCGATGCACCCATTTCTGCACATCGGTCCGGATGCGTTCCGGGGGCACTTCGCGCAGGTCCGCGTAACCACCCGCCAGCAGCTCATAAACCTTGTCGCCGATGCGTGGCAGGTTGATTACCGGGTAATCCGCCCTCGGCCAGCAGTGATGCACGAAAGGACATTCGTACGGTTCAAAGCATTGCTTGCCGATGGCGATGTTCGGCGTTCGCCCCGCGAGTATGCGCTTCAATTCCCGAACAATGCCTGGCATCTCGGGAAACAAGGCACGCACGGCCTGACGTATGTCCTGATACACAAACAGTCCCGCGTAATCGCCGTCGCCGCGATACAGAAAATCCCGGTTGATATAGCCGAGCTGGATTTCGCGCAACTGGTGGCCGGCGCGTTCGACAACCCAGGCTTGTACGGCCACATCCAGGTCATGTTCAGGCTTCGGTTCCGTGGATGATTTAATTTCAATGAGACTCAACTTGCCGGTCTTGTTTTTCCGCAGCACGTCGCAACGCACCAGTACGCCTTCGGCCCGGAAGGCCGCCTCGAACAGCGTGAGCGATCCCTTGCAGACCAGATGCGCTTCCGTTTCCCTGAGCGCTTGACCGAGATTCTCCTGGTGCTCGATCAGAACGCCTTCCGGAAACTGCCGGCGGGCCGCCTCACCCACCTTATGGCCGGTGGTGAAAGCCGCCTCCCGACTTTCGTCCAGCTCCGCCAGTTCCGGGCGGTGAACTTCGAGATACAGACGCTTCGGGCATTGCCGGCCCGAGAGGATTTTTGATTTCGACAGGCGATATTCACGCATGTTGCGTTCTCCTCAATTCAGAGTGGCAGTGAATCCGACGGGTCTGCTGGAATCGCGCTGTTTCATCCGGCATTCGTCTTCAAGACCCCGGATCAGCCGTTCCGCATTGAGCGCCGCGCCGAAAACCCTGGCCTTGCGCACCACCACGGCAAAATCTCCGGGCGCGAGGTTACCGAGCCGGTTGAGCCGTTTTTCAGTCTCCGCATCCAGGGGGTTCTGGCCGTGCTCGTCCAACACCGATAGAAACAAATCGTGTGCCTGCTGCGGGTTGAGATAATTGAAGCGAATCTTGAAATCAAAACGCCGCAGCGACGCCGCGTCCAGCGTATCCATCAGGTTGGTGGAGGCGATGAAGATACCTTCGAAGGCTTCCATTTGCGTCAGTACTTCGTTCACCTGCGTGACCTCCCAGCTTGCGTATGCGCCACGGCGCTCACGCAGGAAACTGTCGGCTTCATCGAGCAATAGCACTGCGCCTTCACGCTCGGCATCGCGAAACATCGAGGCGATATTTCGCTCGGACATTCCCACCCACATGCTTAAGAGATCGGAGGCCGGTTTGACCAACAACGGCTTGTCGAGCTGTTCGGCGAGATGGCGTCCAAAAGCGGTCTTGCCGGTGCCGGGCGGACCGTAAAGGCACAGGCGCGCTCGAGTACAGTGCCGCAGGCCGGACACCAGTGCGGTCAGATCGGTGTCGGAATTCGAATACTCGGGCGCGTAGGGTGTGGACGGAGGCTCGATCGCCATCGGCCGACACAGCAGCCCCATGGCATCGAGCGTATGCTCCACCACCCGCCGCAGGGTTGCGTCGGCCTGCGCCTCGTCCCGGATTTCAAGCCTGCGCAATACCGCGGCGGCATTCGCCACCACAGCCGGCGCCAAGGCCTCGTGTTCCGCCAGCGCTCGGATGCAGGCCGGTGACACGGGAATGCCGTTCAGATGTTTGGCAAAACTTCGGCTCCGGGTCGCGCGCGTGCCGCCCCGCAGTTCCACGATGTACTGGAAGCGACGCAGATACGCGGGATCTATGCTTTCGACGGAGTTGGTCAGCCATAGAGTGGGCACCGGATTTTCCTCCAACAGGCGGTTGATGGCTGCCTTGGTCTGCCCGCCGGGTTTCGTGGTGAACAGGGAGAAAAACGGCGCATCGCCGCCGAATACGTCCTCGGCTTCGTCAAATACCACCAGCGCATCCGGGTTGCGTACCAGCACCCGCTGGCTCAAGGCATAGGCACGCAACCGCTGTTTGCCGTCCAGGGCTTCGTGATCCTTGGCTTCCTCCGTAGCCACCTCGTAAAGGGGCCGGGCGAGCACCTCAGCAAGGACCCGGGTCAGTTGCGTTTTGCCGACGCCCGGGTTGCCATAAATCAGGAAATTGACTCCCGGCTCCGCACGGGCGCGCACACCGTGAAGATAATCCCGCATCAGCGCAAAGTCATCGGCATGGCCGGCAAAATCAGCCGGCGCCAGATCGGCCCGCCCGGCCCGGCGGAAGTAGCGTTGGAAAATGCTGAGCGTGTCGCCGTGCTCAGCCAGCAGCGTTTCCATGAGCCCCTCCAGAAGTTCCAGCCGGTCGGTCAGGTCCAGATGGAAGCACTCAGTGCCCTTCAGACGCAGCAGTCCGGAGCGAACCAACGGGCCGTCCGTTGAGAGCGCCAAGCGTATCTCTTCTGCGGGCGCTCGCAGGATGCATGCGAGCTGCTGCATGTGCGAAAGATCGCTTGCCGAGCCAAGCCCCTCGGTAACCTGATGCAGCCAGCCCAAGTGTGTAATCAGCAGCACAAACTGCACCAGCAGGCATTCGGTGGCATTGAGCCCAAGGGTCTCGGCGAGACGATTGAGGTTGCGTCCAAATAGGTCTTGCCCGTCCGGCACGGGCAGCGTAAACGTTTTGAGGCAGCGGCGCAGCGCACGCGGAAGTTCACGTTTCAGGTACTTGCCGGGGTTCTCTTCACCGGGTGCCCGTGCTTCATCTTCCCAGCCCTCGCAGCGATCATAAACGTCAAGCAAGGTGCGTAACTCGAAGAGTTCCAGCACTTCTCGGAACAGGTCATTGCCAAAGTCAATATCCGGAAAAAGCTTGCGTACTACGCCAAGTTCCACCAGCATCCGCAGGCCCCAGAGCTTGCCGAGTTCTTCATAGGCCGGAATAACTCCGGCAGGGGACATCGCATTCTTGCTGTTCGTCATGAGGGCGCTCTCCAATGCGTTTCACCTGCGCACAGGATAGCCGTGCCCTGCGACAATTCCTGTCGCACTGATGTGCTACCGTGTAACCGCTCAAAACGGAGGAACGGACATGGCCGACAAGCTGCTGCGTCTGCTCGCGATGCTGGAGCAGATTCCCCGGGCACCTTACAAGCGATCGCCGACTGAAATCCGCGCTCGGCTTGCTCAGGTTGGCTACCTGACCGACGTGCGCAGCGTGCAGCGCGATCTCGAATCCCTGATCGGGCGCTTGCCTATTGAGGCCGACCGGCGCAACAAGCCCTACGGCTGGCACTGGTCGAAGGCGGCTCGTCCTCTGAATCTGCCGCGCATGACTACCGCCGAGGCCACGACCTACCGCCTGGTGGGGATGTTTCTGCGGGATCTCCTGCCTGGCTCGGTGCTGCAAGCTCTCCAGCCGCAGATGCAGGCGGCCGAGCAGGTGCTTGCGACACTGCCCCACGGAGGGTTTCGGGATTGGAGCCGCAAGGTCCGTTTGCTGCCGCCCGGCCAGCCGCTGATTGCACCGCAGGTCAAACCAGCAGTGCTCGCGCAGCTCTACGAAGCGTTGCTCACCAGCCGCCGGATAAGCGCCCGGTATCGTCCGGTGGGAGAATCAGGTCCGCGTCCTTACAAGGAACTGAGTCCGCTCGGTCTCGTGCTCCGGGGCCGGGTGCTCTATTTACTCTGCACCGTGTTCGAATACAGTGACGTGCTGCAGTTCGCCGCCCACCGCTTCGTCGAGGCGGCGTTGCTCGACAAGACCGCGAACCGGCCGGATAGTTTCGATCTGGATACCTACATACAGGCGAACAACTTCGATTTTCCCAAGGGAAAGTCCATTCCGCTGGAAGTGCTTTTCGAGAAAACCCTGGCAGTACATCTACAGGAGACTCCGCTGTCGAAGGACCAGACGGTGGAGCCCTTCGACCATGAGCGGGTCCGCATCCGTGCCACGGTCCGCGATACCGGTCAGCTCCGCTGGTGGCTATTGAGCTTTGGCCACCGTGTGGAAGTCCTAGCCCCGCAGGCACTCCGCACCGAAATGCAGGAAACCTGCCGCGCCATGGCACAGCGATATGCCTGAAGACGGTGCGATCAAAATTGGACTGCCAATGGACGAACGCAATATGCAGACCGGCATCCGAATCACGGTAATCGCGTTGCTGTTCGCGGCCGCCCTTTGTCCAAGCGGCGCGCTGGCGGCAACGGCTGCTCCGCACGTGCCGGTGGCCGGCCACGCAGTCCTCAACCACCAGTTGCTGATCCTTGCGCTTTGGGCTCTGGCCGGCGCTTTTCTGTTGCTGCTGGCGCTGGGCCTGACCAACCGGGTGGTGATCTTTTACGACGGTTGGGACGCGTTCTGGGCCGTCGTCCCACTTATCTCGGTGGTGGTTTCCGTGATTATCGTCATCAGCATCACCCCCGACACTGCCCACGGCGCCCCACAGGTCGGCCACACGCTCCTGCCGACCCTGGTTCTGGCGGCGGGCGGTTTCGGCGCATTGATCGGCGGAATCATGACGCTTTACAACGCGGTCAAATACAACCGGAACCTGCCGCTGGGCTTGCTGATCGGTGTCTGCAAACTGGTTATCTCCATGCTGCTGATCACACTGTCACTCAACTATCTCCTGAACATGAACGATAAGCGCACCCGGAATCGGAACCTGTTCACGTTCCTCGTCCTGGGAGGGATTGCATGGCTGTGGCTAAAGCTCGTCAACGGCGAACGGGTTTATGAAAGGAAGGGGTGGACAACGCCGAAGTGATGTACTTGCCGGCGGCTGGGGGAAATACTGTGCCGGCTGACATCAGATTCCCGATCGGACAGCGGCATTCCGGGGTGATTTGCCGGATCCCGGCGGCATGACACAATGCAATTCAAGCGGATTCCATCACGGCTGCACCGGTTCGATTTTCATGACATGATTTCGCCAGCAATCTTCGTGGGCGATCCTGCTTTCCATCAAGGACTGAATCTATGGAATGGATCATGAATCTCGACATCTGGGCGGCGCTGGTGACGCTCACGGCGCTGGAAATCGTTCTCGGCATCGACAACATCATTTTCATATCCATCGTCACCGGACGCTTGCCGCCGGCGCGTCAGGCTGCCGCCCGTCAACTGGGCCTGACGCTGGCGGTGGTCACGCGGCTGGCGCTGCTCGTCACAATCTTTTGGCTGTCGCGGCTCAGCGCAC
Organism: Natronospirales bacterium; assembly: GCA_021792635.1. Classification (GTDB taxonomy): domain Bacteria; phylum Pseudomonadota; class Gammaproteobacteria; order Natronospirales; family REEB76; genus REEB76. Next base: position 85,110 of record JAJYUH010000006.1, read on the forward strand.
CGCTGTTCAGCCTGTTCGAGCGGCCCTTTTCGCTGCGTGATCTGGTACTGATCGGCGGCGGCTTGTTCCTGCTCGCCAAGAGCACGCTGGAGATCCACGGCGACATCGAGGAGGGCTTCACGCCGCGCGCCTCCGGCGCGCACCTGTCGCTGGCCTCGGCGGTGGTGCAGATCGCACTGCTCGACATCGTGTTCTCGTTCGATTCCGTGATCACCGCCATCGGCATGTCGGACCGCTTGTTCGTCATGGCCGCGGCCATCATTATCGCCGTGGGCTGCATGCTGCTGTACGCCGGTGCGGTGAGCCGCTTCGTGCAGCGCCATCCGACCCTCAAGATGCTGGCACTCGCATTTCTGATCCTGATCGGCGTGGCGCTGATCGCCGACGGCATCGGCCTGCATATCCCCAAGGGTTACATCTATTTCGCCATGGCCTTCGCCTTCGGCATGGAGATGCTCAACCTGCGGCTGCGGCGGAAGCCTGCGCCGTGAAAGCGCTGCCCGTGATCCTCTCCTGGAGCGGCGGCAAAGACAGCGCCCTGGCGCTGCACGCCCTGCGGCGGGAGGCGCGTTACCGCGTGGCCGGTTTGCTCACCAGCGTGAACGCGCACTACGGCCGCATCAGCATGCACGGGGTGCGCGAGGATTTGCTGGATGCCCAGGCGGAATCCATCGGTCTGCCGCTGCACAAGATCAAATTGTCCGAGCGTCCGTCGAACGAAGAATACGAACAGAAAATGCGCGCGGCGCTGGAAAGCTTCCAGGCGCAGCGTATCCGGCACGTGGCTTTCGGCGATCTGTTCCTGGAGGATATTCGCCAATACCGCATTGAACACCTGCGACAGACGGGCATGGATTGTCTGTTTCCACTTTGGCACCGTCCCACGGACAAACTGGCACGCGAATTCATTGCCCTGGGATTCAAGGCGGTGCTCTGCTGCGTGGATGGGCAGGCACTGGCCGCGGAATTCGCCGGCCGCGAGTATGATGACGCGTTGCTGCACGATCTGCCCGCCGGCGTGGATCCCTGCGGCGAGCACGGCGAATTTCACACCTTCGTGTACGCCGGACCGGTTTTCAGGCATGCAATCCACTTTACCCGTGGCGCACGCGTCAACAGGGACGAACGTTTCTATTTCTGTGACCTGATCCCCGTACAGGAGGCCCTCGCATGAGCATCTGGTTCCAACCCTTCACGTTGGATGAACTCAACCGCTACCAGCAGCAAACGCTGGTGACCCATCTTGGCATCCGCTACACGGAAGTCGGCGAGGATTACCTCCAGGCCACGATGCCGGTGGATGCGCGCACCAAACAGCCGGCCGGCATCCTGCACGGCGGCGCCTCGGTGGCGCTGGCCGAAACCCTGGGAAGCACGGGGGCCAATCTGACGGTGGACCGGAAACAGAAATTCTGCGTGGGGCTCGACATTAACGCCAACCATATACGCGCCATGCGCGAGGGAGAAGTGATCGGCACCGCGCGGCCGCTGCACATCGGCAAAACCACCCAGGTGTGGGAAATCAGGATTACCGATGAGGCGGACAGGCTGGTGTGTATCTCGCGGATTACCATGGCGGTGCTGGAACGTACCGCCATGAAATGAATAGCCCTCAGTCGGGATACTTGGACCTGCGTGCCGGCGGCTGGCGTCGCGTCCAGCCCAACAGCCAGCCGACGAGACGTCTCACGGGAGTCGCATACTGATGTTTACGCAACGGCATGGTATCGGCGGCGCGGACATCCAGGTCGGGAACCAGTTCCAGCAGGGCGTCCTTCTGCTCACAGGTGCGGAAGTACACCACCACCGGCGGATTCTTCGCATCGTACGTTGACGTGCCGCTGCGATGCGTCAGCAGCATGTGCGCGGCGATCTCGCTGTCCTCCGCGATGCGCGCCACCTCCTCCTCGGAGGCCACCACGAAATCCAGGGTTACCACCCGTCCATTGGTACGGAACACCTTGACGGCGGTGATTTCCACCAGGCGCTCCCGCTGTTCGCGTCCAAACACCGTTTTTTCGTCCCAGGCGAGCACCCGATCCCCCACTTTGACATCAGTACCGTAAGGACAAAACAGGCACCGCGCGGAGTTTACGTTGCGCACATAACTCGGCAGCCGCGCCGGGCCGCTCATCCGTTTCGCTTTTTTCCGCAGGGCCATCACTGTCCTCCATTACTTCAAACCGCGTAGCGGCTTCCAAGACGCGCACCGCCGCTCCCGGTCCCCGTGGTACGCAACCGCGTGTTCATCTGCTGCGGCTGCCGCAGTGCCCGGTATTTTGACATAAAACCATGACGAAGAGGATGGATATGCCGGCAGGGGCAGATCTCACCAATGCACCACCGCCTGCCGGGCTGCGGCGTTCCCAGGTCGCGCCACCAGCCCCGTGGGGCTGAGCGTCACCCGGTACTCGGCCCCGTTCGCCATCGGTAAATAGGTACCGCTGCCGTAGCTCGCGTCCAACAGCCACGGCAACCATCGCTGGTAACGGTGCGCCAACGACCAACTGTCCTGCCAGGTTGCGGGACCAAGGGACACGGCGCTGTGGAGCGCCGTACGTTCCTGCCGCACGCTGCGGTATCGGCCGCTCAGGCGATCAAGACGATACAGGGTCTTGAGGCCCAGCACATTGGCGAACCCCCGCCACCTGATGATGCGCGCGTCCAGCTCCCATTCATCGCCGTGCAGATCGGTTTCGATCACGCGATTCTCGGCGTAGCTGAGCCGCGCACGGAAATATTGCGGGCCGAGCGCGCGGAAACGCACGGTTGCCACCGGCTGTTCGTAGGTCAGCTCGAAATAGGTACGCAAATCCAGCGCCAGCAGCGTGATCAACGCCGCGCAGAAGAGCAGCACGAGTCCGCCCAGCGCGCGGCTCATGCCGTTGAGCGGATGACCATGCACGAGCCGCGCCAGGCCACCAAAGAACACTGCCATGCCGGTGATTGCCACCAGCGCCAATACCGCCCAGCCGATGTACAGCATGAAAATGACCTCGTCCCATCGGCGGCGTGCGGCACACCTGGTACCGCGGGAAGTTTTGAATCAATCCGGCTTGCCCAACTCTGGCATGGGGTGTACCCGTGCCTGCACCCAGGCGCCGCCGCAACGTTTATACTTGCCGCATGCGCCACACACTCGCCGCTTTGGCCGCCGCCGTGTTCACGGCCGCACTGGCCGGTTGTGGTCAGAAGGGGCCGCTCTACCTGCCGGTCACGCCACCGCGGACTCTTCCGCCCATGCCGCCGCAGGCGCCTGCGGCCGCCACCCGGCATCCTGCTCAACCGGTCCAACCGCCGCCGAGCGGGGGAACAAAACCCTGAGCAGGTTGGTGCCCCGGAATCCATCCGTGTCTTCCTCCCGCTGCAGTTACCGCGACGGCGTCCTGCAGGTTGAGAAGGCAAGTCTGCCGGTTCTGGCGCAGCATTTCGGCACGCCTTTGTACGTGTATTCCCGCCGCGCCATCACCGAGGCGTGGCAGGGCTTTGCCCGGCCGCTCGCCGGCACACCGCACCTGGCATGTTATGCCGTCAAAGCCAACAGCACGCTTGCCATCCTGCAGTTGCTGGCGCAACTCGGCGCCGGTTTCGACATCGTCTCCGTGGGCGAACTGCAGCGGGTGCTGCGCGCCGGCGGTGACCCGCGGCGTATCGTGTTCTCCGGCGTGGGCAAGCGTACGGACGAGTTGCTGCGGGCGCTGGATGCGGGCATCCACTGCTTCAATGTGGAATCGGAAACGGAACTGCTGCGGCTCAACGAATTGACGCTGGCCCGCGGCACGCGCGCGGCGGTGGCATTGCGCATCAACCCAGACGTGGAAAGCGGCACCCATCCGCACGTCGCCACCGGCCACGGCGCGGCCAAGTTCGGCATTGACCCAGCCCGTGCCGAAGCCGTGGCACTCAATATGGGAAAATTTCCCGGGATATGCCTCACGGGGCTGGCCTGCCATGTGGGCTCGCAACTTGTGCAGGCGGCGCCCTGGCGCGCGGCGGCAAAGCGGCTCGCGCAACTCGCGGACCGCCTCGCGGCGCAGGGTATTACGCTCGCGCATCTCGATTTCGGCGGCGGCTTTCCCGTGCGCTATCATGACGAATCCCTGCCTGACACAGGCGCGTTGTTGAAAGAGTTCCGCACGCTGGCGGAAGCGCGCGGTCTTGGCATGCTGATTGAACCGGGTCGCGCCATCGTCGCCGGCGCCGGCGTGCTGTTGACCCGCGTGGAATACGTGAAGCCGACGCCGCACGGCCGTTTCGTGATCGTGGACGCCGGCATGACGGAGCTCATCCGCCCGGCGCTGTATGATGCCTGGCATGAGATCCGTGCGGTGATATCACGCACCGAGGCAAAGGCGGAGTGGTGCGATGTGGTGGGACCGGTGTGCGAGTCGGCGGATTTTTTCGCCCGTGACCGTCGGCTCGCCGTACAAGCAGGTGATCTGCTGGCGGTCATGGATGCGGGGGCTTACGGATTCTCCATGAGTTCAAATTACAATTCCCGGCCGCGCGCTGCCGAAGTGCTGGTGGATGGCGAACACGTAACGCTCATCCGGCGCCGCGAAACACTCGACGACTTGATGGCACTGGAAGAATTGCTGCCTGAATGATGGGCTTGGGCTGCGGGATCCCGCCATCCCGGCCCGATTGCCTTCCGCTGGTGTGTACGGTTGCGGCCCCATGCCGTAGGTATTACCATTAAGAATGTAAGTAATACCTTGGGAGACGATATGAATACCGCACTCACGAGCAAAGGGCAGGTTACCATCCCCAAGAAGATCCGCGACGCGCTGCAATTGGCGCCTGGCAGCCGCGTGGAATTCAACGTCAATGCCGACGGCCAGGTGGTGCTGCACAAGGCGGGCGCACCACGACGCGGCAAATCGGACCGCTTCGAGCGGACGCGCGGCCGGGCCGAGGTCAAATGGCGCACCGACCAGCTCATGGCCATGCTGCGGGCCGATTGATGCTCTTGGTGGACACCAATGTGCTCGCGGATGTGCTGGCAGACGATCCCGAGTGGGCCGGCTGGTCCATCCGCCGCCTGCGGGCGCAGGCGCAGGTACACGAACTGGCGATCAATCCCGTTATTTACGCCGAGCTTTCGCTGGCCTTTGTCACGATCGAGGAACTGGACCGGGTGGTACGCGACCTCGCCCTGAGCGTGCTGCAGCTTCCCCCTCCCGCCCTGTTTCTCGCCGGCAAGGCCTTCGCCAAATACCGCCGCACCGGTGGGCGCAAGCGCAATGTGCTCGCCGATTTCTTCATCGGTGCCCACGCGGCGGTGCTCGGTTGTGGCATCCTGACACGCGATGCCTGGCGATACCGCTCTTATTTCCCGACCGTGCTCCTGATAACTCCAGACTGACCGATCACAAGACATCAGCCCGCCTTACACTTAATTGCATGCCTGAAAACGCAAACACTGACGCAGCTGCGACGAACGCCCAACCAAAACCGCTGATCCTGGTGGACGGCTCGTCGTATCTGTACCGCGCCTTTTATGCACTGCCGCCGCTGAGCAACTCGAAAGGCGAGCCTACCGGCGCGGTACGCGGCGTGGCGGCGATGCTCAAGAAGCTGCTGGCGGATTACGCCCCCGAGAAAGTCGCGGTGGTGTTCGACGCCCGCGGCAAAACCTTCCGCGACGAACTGTTTGCGGAGTACAAGGCCAACCGTCCGCCCATGCCGGATGACATGAGCACGCAGATTGAGCCGTTGCGTGCGCTGGTCAAGGCGCTCGGTTTCCCGGTGTTGCAGATCAGCGGCGTGGAGGCGGACGATGTGATCGGCACGCTGGCACGGGAAACCGCTGAGACCGGCCGTCCGGTGCTCATCTCCACCGGCGACAAGGACATGGCGCAACTGGTGAACCCGCTGGTGACGCTGGTGAACACCATGACCGGCACCACCCTCGACCGGGACGGAGTGAAGGAAAAGTTCGGCGTGTGGCCGGAGCAGATCATTGATTATCTGGCGCTGGTGGGCGACAGCTCCGACAACATCCCCGGTGTGACCGGTATCGGCCCCAAGACTGCGGCGCCGCTGCTGGCACATTTCGGCACGCTGACAGCGATGTACGCACGGCTGAGCGAAATTCCAACCCTGGCCCTCCGCGGCGCAAAACAGTTGCCGGAAAAACTCCGCGCCCACCGCGAACAGGCCATGCTCTCGCGTCAGCTCGCCGTCATCCGCTGTGACCTCGAGTTGCCGGCAAAACCCGAGGATCTCGCCATGCGCGCACCGGACCTGGGTAGCTTGCGGGAGCTATATACGCGTCTCGAATTCAAAAGCTGGCTGCGCCAGCTTGACGGCGATACGCAGGAAAATACGGATAGAGCTGCCCCGATGGTCGTTTCTTCTGCACGCAGCACGCAGCACGCAGCACCTGCGCCCAACTATGAAGCCATCCTGGACTGGGCTGCTCTGGATAAATGGATGGCAAAACTCGAAGCAGCCGACCTGTTCGCCTTCGACACCGAGACCACCAGCCTGGATTACATGCGGGCGGAAATCGTCGGTGTATCCTTCGCGGTGAAGGCGGGCGAGGCGGCCTACGTGCCGCTGGCACACGCATACGCGGACGCGCCCCGGCAACTCGACCGTGAAGCGGTGCTGCGGCGCCTCAAGCCGCTGCTTGAAGATCCCCGGCGGTCGAAGCTGGGGCAGCATCTCAAGTACGACGCGCATGTACTCAGAAACCACGGTGTGGAACTCCAAGGCATGCGTTACGACTCCATGCTGGAGTCCTACGTGCTCGACAGCACCGCCAGCCGCCACGATATGGATTCGCTGGCGGAGAAATATCTGCGTTACCGGACCATTCATTACGCGGATGTGGCCGGCAAGGGCGCAAAACAAATCCGTTTCGACGAGGTGCGCGTCGAGGACGCCACGCGCTACTCGGCTGAGGATGCCGACATTACCCTGCGCCTGCACGCGGCCCTGTGGCCGCGGCTCAGCTCGATCCCCGCGTTGCGCAAGGTGTTCGAGGAAATCGAGATGCCGCTGGTGCCGGTGCTGCTGGACATGGAGCACGACGGTGTGCTCATAGACACAGCCATGCTCAGGGAGCAGAGCCGTGAAATAACCCAGGCGTTGCACGCGCTGGAAAAGCACGCCCACGAACTCGCCGGCGGCGGGTTCAATCTGGATTCCCCCAGGCAATTGCAGGCCATCCTGTTCGAGAAAATGCAGTTGCCGGTCCTGCGCAAGACTCCCGGCGGCCAGCCGTCCACGGCAGAGGATGTGCTGGAAGAGCTGGCCGGTGATTTCGAACTGCCCAGGGTGATTCTTGAATACCGCGGCCTGAACAAGCTCAAATCCACCTACACCGACAAGCTGCCGGAACAGGTGAATCCCGCCACCGGCCGGGTGCATACTTCCTACCATCAGGCGGTCGCGGCCACCGGCCGGCTGTCCTCCTCGGATCCCAATCTGCAGAATATCCCGGTGCGCACCGCGGAAGGCCGCCGCATCCGCCAGGCCTTCATCGCCCCCAAGGGTTACCGAATCCTCGCCGCGGATTACTCCCAGATCGAATTACGCATCATGGCGCATCTTTCCGGGGACGCGGGCCTGCTGCATGCCTTCACCAAAGGCATGGATATCCATCGGGCAACCGCCGCGGAAGTTTTCGCCGTTGCGCCGGAAAAGATTACCGACGAGCAGCGCCGCTCGGCAAAAGCCATCAACTTCGGATTGATCTACGGCATGTCCGCCTTCGGCCTGGCCAAGCAACTGGGTATCGAGCGCGCCGCGGCGCAAGCCTATGTGGACCTGTACTTCACCCGCTATCCCGGCGTGAAGGACTTCATGGAACACACCCGTGCGCTCGCCCGTGAACAGGGTTATGTGGAAACCGTATTCGGCCGGCGGCTGTATCTGCCCGACATCCGCGCACGCAACGCACAACTGCGTCAGTACGCGGAACGCACCGCCATCAATGCGCCCATGCAGGGTACCGCCGCCGATATCATCAAGCGCGCCATGATCGCCCTGCACTCCTGGCTGAAGGCAAGCGCCATGCCCGCGCGCATGATTATGCAGGTCCACGATGAGCTGGTGTTCGAAGTGCAGGAAAAGGCGCTGGATAGCGTGAGACACGAGGTCGTGAAACTCATGGCCGGCGCCGCACAACTCAAGGTAGCGCTGGTGGTGGACGTGGGCGTGGGCTTGAACTGGGATGAAGCCCATTGAACACGGGTACCGTCCGACATCCCCGCGTGTGGATAAATATGCGGAAGTGCTTGCGATAAATTACCTGGATTCAACGACTTGAGGTCAAAAACCGCATTTTTCACCCGTTCAGGAACTTTTTCACGGACTGAATCTCAAACCCCATGAGCATCGCAACGGTGCTCACCCCGCTCGCCTCCCTAGAGCGGGAAAGCAGCCCGGTCTCCCCAAGCCGGGTGAAGCGATTAACCCCGGCGTTTTTCCCCTTTGGCGCCGGGGTTTCTTTTTCCCCCCGTCATTATGTCCCTGATGCACATGACAATTCCAAAGCCAGCCGCTAAGGTAGCGGCCTATGGCGCGATACATCTCTCTTCACCTGAATACGAGCCCGATCCTATACCTTGGGAGTCCTCACCAGGATCCAACGGCGGCTGGGGGTCGAGAAGACTGAACTGGCTGTTACCGCGAGGCGAGTGAAACTCGACCAACTGGACGCCCAGATCAAGGCTGTCGCCCCGGGAATAGACTCATCGCAAATTCGGGGGGACTTGGCGGGCGGGCTCCCGCCACACTTGGCCCAAGGGAGCGTTTAACCGGGTGCTGGCGGATGTCCTCCAGGGGAGCATTTTGACGGATGACGCAATATCACGGGTTGCAACGGCCTTGGACGTATCGGAGGATCCCGAGGAATTCCGGTATTTCCGGGCCTGGTGGTGGCCGCTCCGGTACTGGGTCGCTGACGGGTTCGTTGAACGGTACATCCTACGTGTGGACGGGGTTCGGCAAATACTGTGGCACTGGATCGATCCAACCCTACGAGAGCGCAGGCCCCGCCATAAACAGGAATTCCCCGGAGCGTTTGTTGCCGTTACCGCAGCCACGCCCATCTTCCGACAGCCCGGCACTGAACACACGGCCCACTGAATTGGCGAGCTGTTTCCCTGTCTGGATATTCCACGATCTCCGAGGGGCTCCGATCCAGCTCGCGGTTCGGGAGTCAGTGGTCGTCGTGGACGTATCGGCTTCCGCGCGACCACGATGCGGCCGCGGCGACCAGGCACACGACAGCCGCAAAGATGAACGCCTCAATCAGCCCCGCATGGAACGGATCAGAAATCAGATTGGCGAAGAAGGAGTGCCCGGTCAACTCCATGCGGTTGGCGGCCGAAAGATGATCCAGCACGCCCGCGCCAACCAGCGTCTGGATCGGGTTGTAGCCGAGGAATGCTGCGAACAGAATCGAGACCGGCGGCAGGGCGCCAACGCGCCCGGCAACCGTTGCCGATACGCCGTGTTGCATCAGGCTGTGCGTCAGCGTCGTTGAGAGTGTCAGCGACAGGCCGATGATCATCAGCGTGAAAAAAACGCCGATCGAAAGCACCTGGGCGGAGTTCTGGAAGGTCGAATTCATGCCTCCCCCTGCGCCCCGGTCGCGCGCGGGCAGGCTGTTCATGATGGCCGCCCGGTTGGGCGCGGCGAAGGCGCCCATGGAGAGTCCGTTGAACAGGAGGATCACGGCAAATACCCAGTAGTTGAAGTCGATGGGCAGCAGCATCAACAACAGGAAACTGGCGGCGGCTCCGATCATGCCGCCCGTGGCGAAATAGCGTGCACCCAGGCGATCGGACAGGTAACCCGAGAGCGGCCCCGCAAGCAGGAATCCCACGGTCAACGGAAGCATGAAGATACCCGCCCACAGCGGCGTCTGCGCGAAGCTGTAACCGTGCAGCGGCAGCCAGACTCCCTGCAGCCAGATGATGAGCATGAACATCAGGCCGCCGCGGCCGATGGCCGACAGAAATGTCGAGAGCGTGCCAAAGGTGAACGCCTTGATCTTGAACAGATGCAACCGGAACATCGGCGCGCGCGCGCTTCAATGATGACGAATGCAATCAGCGACGCCACGCCCGCTGCCAGCAAGGCAATCACCGACGCGCTCGTCCAGCCCATGTCATTGCCGTTGGCCGGTTCGATTCCGTACGTAATTCCGATCATGATCAGGATCAGCCCGGTGGCGAAGCTGGCGTTGCCGGCCCAGTCGATCCGGGCGCGATGGCGCTGCCCGAGTTCATTCAGCTTCAGGTAGGACCAGATGGTCCCGAAGACTCCGAACGGCACCGATACCAGGAACACCAGCCGCCAGTCGATGGCAGCCAGCACGCCGCCGAGGATCAGGCCGATGAAGGAGCCGCTGATGCCGGCGATGTTGTTGATGCCCAGCGCCAGACCACGCTGGTTTGCCGGGAACGCGTCCGTCAGGATAGCGGCAGAGTTGGCGACCAGGAACGCAGCGCCGACGCCCTGGAAGATCCGCCCGACGATCAGCCAGTCCGCCCCGGTACGCGCCGTGAAAGGATCGAGCGCCAGCAGCAGCGAGGCCACGGTGAACACGACGAAGCCGAGGTTGTACATCTTCACGCGCCCGAACATGTCGCCGAGGCGACCAAGGCTCACGACCAGTACGCTGCTCACGATCTGGAAGCCGAGGATCATCCAGAGCAGATAAAACGTGTTACCCGGTTCAAGCGGATTCAATTTGATCCCGCGAAAGATTTCGGGCATCGCGATCAGCATGATCGAGGAGTCGATCGTCGCGAGCAGAACCCCGATGGTGGTGTTGGACAGTGCCAACCATTTGTAACGCGGAGAGATGCCTACTGAACTCGATGGGGTCATTGTCGAAACTCCGATGTCGGCCGGTGGTCCATGCGAAGCGGTCAATCGACTGGCGGCTCACGCGCGGGTGCTGTCGAGTAGAGCAATGATCTCCTGGGTCGTGCCGGTTTCGCCCAGCCTCGGGAATATCCACGTGATGCTGTTAGTGTGAGCCTCAGCGCTCAAGTCGGTCATGGCGTCGACGGCGAGGGTGACGTTGAACCCGTATTCGTAAGCATGACGTGCGGTCGACTCGACACCGATGCTGGTGGCGATGCCGGCTATCACGACCTGCGTGACGCCCAGCCTTTTCAGATACTTTTCGAGGTCCGTTTTCGTGAACGCCCCCCATGTCCGCTTCGTCACTCTATGGTCTCCCGGCTGTGGATTAAGCTCGGGGACGAGATCGGCCCACCCGGCGGGAAGCTGTCCACCTCTGCGAGCCTGTTCCGTTCGGCCCCGTGCTCCGCCGGCAACGTTGACGAGCACAACCGGCAAGCCATGTCGCCGGAATGCGTCGGCCAGTGCGCTGGCGTGCTTCACTACCCCGTCAGCCGGGCGCGCGGTGGGGAAAGCGAGGATGCCCTTCTGCAGATCGATGACAAGAAGAGCGGTCCTCAGATCAAGCGTAGTTACTGCCATGGTGTTCTCTCTCTGGTGATTTGGACTGTAGCGTGCCCGGAGTGAGGCGCGACAAAGCGATTTCGGCAAGAAAGTGGATATCGGACGAGAGGGTCCGGTTACGAGTCGACGAGACGGTTGAGCAATTCGACGCCGGTCGCGAGTTCTTCCTGCTCACCTGGCGCAAGCTTTGTTCGAATGGCGCGCAACAACCAGTCCTCCCGCGCCGCCCGGCCAGCCTTGATCGCTTCCCGGCAGGCTGCAGTGAGAGACAAAATGGTTTGTCGCCCGTCGGCCGTATCCGGTGCGCCACTCACGAGCCCCGCCGCCTTCAGGACGGAAACAGTGGCACTCATGGATTGCGGGCGCACACCCTCAGCCTGTGCGAGGGTTGTCACTGTCGCAGGACCTTCGCGCTCCAAACGGGCGAGGACTTTTAGTTGAGACCAGGTGAAATCTCCCAGATGCGCCTCTTCACGCAGCCGCCGGCCCAGTTTGCCAATCAGAATACGAAGTTCCCCTGCTACAGCTGATGCGCGCATAGCCTCGGGATTACCCTGCTGCTCGTTCATTTTCATACTCTAGCAGATAGGAAGGGTAACTACACATATAAACTACCAAGTTTATCTAACTATATTAAACCATCTAAGCTAAAATGATGGGCCTCGCTAACCCTATATGGGCTTTAGACCCCGACCGGATTGTGCGGTCCGGGCTGCGTGTAACGCGCGAGGCTGAGTCCGGGTCCATCGGCGGTCGGCACCTACGCATCGATCACCTGCTGTAGATTTCCGTACGGCATTGACCCGGTCTTTTCAAATCTGCTGACTCCCGTAATCACTCAAGAAATAATCACAGTCATCCATCAGCGTTGTCATGGTGGGTCAGTCACAAGTGAAAAGCCGGGGCACATCGCGATGGAAATCAATGTATTCCGCTGTAATTCGGCGTTCAGTCACGTCATGTCAGCGCGGCTGCGCGTTGTCTGCCGCTTGAGAACCTTGAGCTCATCCTCAAAGTGTCAGCAATTTTCTGGGAGGTTCGATTAAACGAACCCTTCGCGCAGCTTCCAGCTCGTATGCGTGCGGTCAGTCTGAGAAATCAATGCCGCCATGACTACTTTTCCCGGCCGAAAAGTCTTGTGCATCAGGGACATAATAGCGTTTTGAGAAAAATCCTCTCAGGCACCCGCCAGCCAGTCGCGGATCATCCGCCGTGCGGCTTCCGCGCCATCCCCGGATAACGCCGAAAACACCTGTACCCCCGCACGCCCCTTGAGTCCGGCGCTCACGGCGCGCTGGGTTGCGAAGGCCGCAGTGCGGGAGAGCTTGTCTGCCTTGGTAAGCAGCGCCTGCACCGGCAGTTCCAGGGGCGCCACCCAGGCCAGCAATTGAGCGTCGAAGGCGGTCAGCGGCTGGCGGATGTCCATGACCAGCACCAGGCCGGCCAGCGAGGCCCGCGATGCAAAATAGTCCTGCATGAGCTGCGCCCAGCCGGCACGTATCGCTTGCGGAACCCTGGCGTAACCGTAGCCCGGCAGGTCCACCAAGCGCCGCTGTTCCTCCAGCTCGAAAATATTGATGAGCCGGGTGCGCCCCGGTGTCTTGCTCACGCGTGCCAGGCCTTTGATGCCGGCGATGGCATTCAGGGCGCTGGATTTGCCGGCATTGGAACGGCCGGCAAAGGCCACCTCGCGGCCCGCATCCGGCGGCAGGTCCCGTGGCGCGGCGACACTTTTTAAAAAATGAATATGGCGGAAATCAGCGGTCAAATAAGCGATTCCTGTGGAGCGGTCTTTGGAGCTTGGTGTAAAATCCGGGCTTCATCTGCGGCAGGCCGGGCAGTATGCCCCGCAGGACTACCCTCTGATCCTCTGCCGCCCGCCTGGCCCGAATTTCCCGTGAGGAGCTGTCCCGCATGAACAAGTTTGTGATGACCGCGGCTGCCATAATCGCCTTCGCACTCGCCACCAGCGTGAGCGCCGCGGGCAACGCCGCGGCCGGCAAGACCAAGGCCGCCGTGTGCGCCGCCTGTCACGGCGCTGATGGTAACAGCGTCAATCCGCAATTTCCCAAACTCGCCGGCCAGAACGCGAACTACCTTGTCGAACAACTACAAGACTTCAAGTCCGGCAAACGCCCGAATGCCATCATGTCCGGCATGGCGGCGTCTCTGAGCGAACAGGACATGCAGGACATCGCCGCCTGGTTTTCCAGCCAGCCGGTGCAGCCCGGTGAGGCGAATCCCGGCCTGGTGACCATCGGCCAGCAGATTTACCGTGGTGGGGACAGGGAGAGCGGCGTGCCCGCCTGCCTCGCCTGCCACGGCCCCGATGGGGCCGGCAATCCCCCCATGAAGATTCCGCAGCTCGCCGGCCAGCATGCGGCCTACGTGGTGGCGCAGCTCAAAGCGTATGCCAGCGGCCAGCGCACCACCGATCCCCGCAAGATGATGGAAACCATCGCCTCGCGGCTCAGCGATGCGCAGATGCAGGCGGTGGCTTCTTACATCGAGGGTCTACACGGCACACCCATCCGGCCGTAAGCGGCTGAACTTTTCGCACGGTGCACGCTCTACGTGTTTGCACATTGAACGGGCCAGGACGGTATCGGCAATGATCATGCAGAAGCTTCTCCTCCCCTTCGGGTTAGCTCTCGGCTTGCTGGCCGGCACCGCCCACGCGACCGGCGCGCCCGCTGCTTTCAAGGCAGGCATCAACTATATTCCGGTGGTGCCGGCACAGCCCACCAGCGTCCCACCCGGCCAGATCCAGGTGGTTGAATTCTTCTGGTACGGTTGCGCGCGCTGTTTCGCGCTGCAACCCTACCTCGAAGCCTGGGACAAGAATAAACCCGCCAATGTGGTACTGAAGCGTGTGCCTGCGGCGCTCAATCCGCAATGGGACATCGCCGCGCGCGCCTATTACACCGCCAGGCAGCTCGGCATTCCCGCCCAGGCCAACGATGCGATCTATCAGGCGCTGCAGATCAAACACATGAATCTCGCCACCGCGGCGGATTACGAGAATTTCTTTACCAGCCGGTTCGGCGTCACCGCGCAACAATTCGAAACCGTGTGGAATTCTCTCGAGGTGGATGCGCGGATTTCCCAAGCCAAGGTACTGGCACAGCGCTATGGCATCACCGACGTGCCCACACTGGCGGTGAACGGCAAATGGCTCACCGGCGCCGGCTATCATCTGTCCAATGCGCAGATCATGGCTGCGGTGAATTGGCTGGTACAGCAGGAGCAAACGGCGCTCACCGGCGGTGCACAATAGATCCTGATTCTTAACTCGTCGCCGGTACGGCGATTTGCGGGAGAACTGACATGACAAAACTGCGGAATTCATGCATCGGGCTGTTCGCCGCCTGCGCACTGCTCACCGGCGGCACGGCGCTGGCCGCCGGCATGACCAGCTTCCAGGAAGGCGTGAACTACGTGCCCGTCTCGCCGGCCCAGCCCACCACCGTAGGCCCCGGCCAGATCGAGGTCATCGAGTTCTTCTGGTACGGCTGTCCCCACTGCTTTGCGTTCGAACCGTATGTGGAGGCCTGGCTGCGGCATAAACCAGCGAACGTGGTGTACAAGCGCATCCCCGGCGCGTTCACCGGTGGCGAGCACTGGGACATAGATGCCCGGGCGTTTTATACCGCCCAGGTACTCGGCATCGGCGACAAGATACATGAACCGCTGTTCAACGCCATTCACTTGCAG
Source organism: Natronospirales bacterium (assembly GCA_021792635.1). GTDB lineage: Bacteria > Pseudomonadota > Gammaproteobacteria > Natronospirales > REEB76 > REEB76. The sequence goes on from JAJYUH010000006.1 coordinate 100,278, forward strand.
AATCAGTACAATCTCACCAGCAGTAAAAGTGCGCTGCAAAAGTTCTTCGCCAAGTATGGTGTGAGCAAGCAGCGGTTCGACTCCACCTGGAGCTCCTTTGCGGTACAGCTCAAGATGAACCAGGCATTACAGACCGAGAAACGCTATGGCCTGGAGGGCGTGCCCACATTCGTCATCAACGGCAAGTGGATGACTGGTGCCGGTTATCAGATGGCACCCGCCGACGCATTAAAGTGCGTTCAATACCTGGTGGGCAGGGAAGAGGCGGCCCTGAAAAAATAACGCGGAATCCCGCTGAGCGGTAAACCGAGGTCATCCGGTTGCGGTTTGTCTTTCTGATTTTATTCCGCTCTTCGAATATTCCGCGGGTGCCGCGGTTGTCACCGTTCGCCTGCTTCTGCAATGTGCCGGACATCACGCCGGCGGCGTTCGACGCCGGATTTGCTGCGTTTCTTAATCCCCTGCCAGTACTCCGGCGCGGAGATGCCGCCGGCATGGTTCAGGGCTTGCATTTTCACATCCGTCCGCGCGGGGCGGGTGTGGACAGAAGAAAAACGCGGTACCCTCAAGCTCCGCCATTATCGCCTCCCCAGCCATTGCAGTGCCGCCAGGGGAGACATTTATAGGCCGGAAACGCATGCCTGCCGACAGGGGGCTGGAAAACGCCGCCGGTTCCACTAAACTTCACCCCCCGCGCCACCGCCCCGGCCCACGTTCCCATGTCGCCTTTCGACACCACCCCCCGTCTGAGTCCCCAGGAACGCATGCAGCAGCATCTTCACCTCAAACCCTGGGACCCGCTGTACCGGGCCGCCATCCTGCTAAGCCTGATTGCCACCGTTTATTTCAGCTTCCGCTGGCATTTGTTTCAGCCGCTGTTGCGCGCCGCCGAGGAACACGAGTGGACACGTTTCATCGTGCAGCCCGGTATTCTGTGGATGCTCATGGGAACCATGATGCTGCTGTTCCGTACCCTGCTGTGGTTCCGCTATCGTACCCCGCCCATCGCCGGTTTCACCGACGCCCCGGTACTCACGGTCATCATTCCCGCCTACAACGAGGGCCCCATGGTGGCCCAATCCATAGACTCGGTGGCGGCCGCGCATTATCCGCGTGAACGGCTGGAGATTTTCGTGGTGGATGACGGCAGCGGCGACGATACCTGGGAACATATTGAAGCGGCGGCGGGACGTTACCCGGGCCTGGTGACGACGCTGCGTTTTCCGCAGAACCGCGGCAAACGCGCGGCGCTGGAAGCGGGATTCCGCCATGCGCGCGGCGATGTCATCGTCACGATTGATTCCGACAGCGTCATCGAGCGCAGCACCCTGCTCGCCATGGCGGGACCGTTCCGCGATCCGAAAGTGGGTGCCGTGGCCGGCAAGGTTACAGTGTACAACCGTGACGGCGGGCTCATTCCGCGCATGCTCAAGGTACGCTACGCGCTCAGCTTTGATTATCTGCGTGCGGTGCAATCCACCTATGGCACCGTGTACTGCTGTCCCGGCGCACTCGCCGGTTACCGCGCCAGCGTGGTGCGCTCGGTACTGGACAACTGGGTGCGGCAGACTTTCATGGGCGTGACCTGTACTTACGGTGAGGATCGCTCCATGACCAACTACATCCTGTCCCGGGGTTATGACACCGTGTACCAGCGTGCCGCCGTGGTGCACACCGTGGTGCCGGTCACCTACTGGAAACTCTGCAAGATGTTTCTGCGCTGGGACCGCAGCTATGTACGCGAAGAGCTGCGTTTCGCACGCATTGTGTGGAAACGGCCGCCGGGCCCACGGCTCATCGCTATTACCGACGCGCTGATCACCAACCTGCGCTACCCGATAAGCTGGGCGGCGCTGGTGCTGTTGGTGGCGATTATTGTCTGGCATCCCGCCACGTTGCTGCGTTTTCTGTGCGCCATCGGTATCATGGCCAGCTTCAATATGCTGTATTACCTCCGCAGCGAACGTTCCTGGGATTTTGTTTACGGCATTTTCTATTCCTATTACTCCGCTTTCGCGTTGTTCTGGGTATTCCCTTATGCGGTGCTCACGGTGCGCGCCAAATCCTGGCTGACCCGCTGAACACGGCGGGTGCCAACCTGACCAGCTCTTGGTCATCGCCGGGTTATAATGATTCTCACTCCCATCTAGGAGACCGGTTTCCATGCAGGACACAATGCGCGCGGCGCGCAACTGGCGCCGTACGCTGGCAATCATGGGACCCGGTCTCATTGTCATGCTCGCCGATACCGACGCCGGCAGCATCATCACCGCCGCCCAGAGCGGCGCCCAGACCGGCTATCAGCTATTGCTGCTGCAGGGGCTGCTGATCCCCATCCTGTTCGTGGCGCAGGAGCTCACCCTGCGGCTCGGGCTCGTCACCGGCCGCGGTCACGGTGAACTGATCCGCGCACGCTTCGGCCTCGGCTGGGCGTCTTTATCGGTGGGTACCCTCGTGTTGAGCTGTGTCGGCGCACTGCTCACGGAGCTCTCCGGCATCGCGGGGGTGGCACAGCTATTCGGCGTACCGGCCTGGATCGCGATGCTGCTCACTGTAAGCTTCATGATACTGATGATCGTGACCGGCTCGTACCGCTCGGTGGAGCGCATCGTGATCCTGTTCGGACTGTTCGAATTTGCATTCCTGCTGGTAGCCTGGAAAGCCGCTCCCAGCGGAGCGGGGATGCTGCGGGAGATGCAGCAGTTACCGCTGCACGACAACAACTTCCTATTTCTTGCCGCGGCCAACATCGGAGCGGTCATCATGCCGTGGATGATTTTCTACCAGCAGTCGGCGGTGATTGACAAGGGCCTGACACCCAGAGATCTCCGGATCGCGCGTTTCGATACCGCTGTCGGCGCCGTAATCACGCAGGTGATCATGGCAGCGGTCCTGATCGCCACCGCCGCCACTTTGCATCGCGACGGTGTGCGCTCACCGCTCGATAACGTGCCGCAGATTGCCGGCGCACTCACCGCTTTTCTCGGCGTCGAGGTGGGCCGGGTGGTATTTGCGCTCGGCATGATGGGTGCGGCACTGGTGGCCACGGTGGTGGTGTGCCTGACGGCCGCCTGGGGCCTTGGCGAGATCACCGGCTACAAACGCTCACTGGAGCACCATCCATTGGAAGCACCGTGGTTTTACGGCGTCTTCAGCCTGACGCTGGTGGTGGGCGGAGTCCTGGTGGCTTCGGGCATCAACCTGGTGAACCTGTCGGTGGCGGTGGAAGTGATGAATGCGCTGTTGCTGCCTATCGTGCTTGGGTTTCTGTACCTGCTGGCACGCACTGCTCTTCCCGAGCCATACCGCCTGCAAGGCATGTATGCATGGCTGGTGGGTGCACTGATGCTGGTTACCGCGGGACTCGGGGTGTATGCGGGCATGCGCGGCATCTTCGGAGGTTGATCACTGATCCCGTCCCTCAGAAATCTTTGACAATGCCTGCATAAATCCGCCGCCCGGGACCGGGAAAATAGCGGTAATTGCCGAAACTGTAGTCGGCGCGCTCGGCATAGGCTTTGTTGGTGAGATTGATTATTCGCAGCGTCAGCGTCCAGCCGCGCACCAACGACTTTTCCACATACAGATTCCATAGATCCTGACCACCATAACGATGCCGGTTGGACTCATCCAGCCAATAGCCGCCCACATGGGTCCAGGCCAGCTCGAGCTGCGTGGTGTCGGCGGGACGCCAGCGCAGGCGCACACTGCCGAGACTGCGGGGCGCATATTTCACGTCGTTGCCGGCGGTGATGTAGTTTCCCTGGCCGAGGTTCTGGCTGAAGGCATAGCTGTGTACCGCATAGGTGCCGTCCAGGAGCACGGCGAGAGACGAAGTCATGACGTAGTTGAGAGTGAACTCCACACCGCGCGAGCGGATGCGGCCGTCGCTCACGTTGAAACCGTTGGCGTCGCGAAAGATGAAATGGTTCTTGAGCATGTAATAGGCGTCCATGTCCCAGCCGAACCGACCCGCCTGTCCGCGCCAGCCGAGTTCAAAGGCATTCAGCGTTTCCGAATGCAGGTCCGCCACGGACTGCTGGCGCTGCAGCTCATAAAGCTCGGTGGTCTGGGGCGCACGGGCGCCGCGGCCAACGTTGAAATAAAGCGTCTGCGTGGCAGTCGCGAGATAGCTCACGCCGAACTTTGGCAGCACATTCACGAACTGATCCGCCCGGTCCGCCGGCCGGTTGAATAAACAGCCGCCGAACAGGCAGGGAATGCCGTTGTCCTGCGTGTTGCCCACGGGAAGGAAATTCACATAAGTATAGCGCACGCCCTCCAGGCGCACGCCTCCGGAAAACAGCCACCGTGGAGTCCACCGGTGCGTCACATCCATATACGCTGCAAGCGTGCGACTGTCGGCGGCATAGTCATAATGCCAGCCCTGTGGACGGATAGCGGCCTGCGGCGGCGGCAGTGTGGTCACCGGACCCGGCTGGAACTCCATCACGGTACCGTGGGCGTATTCCGCATCGCTGCCGTAGATCACCGATGTGGCTGGTGACAGGGTATCGCGCAATTTCACCTGCACGCCGGCGCTGTTGACGGCCGTGGTGGCGATAGGCTCTCCCGGCAGATAGTGCTCGGTGAAACTCATCCAGTTGTGACGCGCGTAAGGCGTGATGTCCAACTCGCGGTCATGCGCCAGTTTCAAGCGCCATTTCTGCAGCACGCGCACACTCTGCGCATCGCGGAACGCGCCGGGAGTGGGGTTGGAATAGCGCAGAGCCGGATTCTCATACGCATCCAGGCCATAAATATAGCCGGCGGTCTTCTGATTGAGGTGGATGGCTTCCAACAGCGTCTCGCGGCTCACCGCAGTGCCGTTATGGTCAATGCGCAGGGTCAATTTCTGCTGCGCGTAACCGGAATCGGCACGGAAACCATCGCTGTGCGCGGCATTGGCACTGACACGGAACCCGTCCGTGCCGTTCCACTCACCGACACTCGCCTCGACACGGGTGTAATCATTGGCGCCACGTTCGACAGTCACACTGCTCCGTGGCAGGGACTCCGGCGGACGCGTAAGCACGTTGATGATGCCATTCAGCGCATTGGAGCCGTACAGCACCGAACCGGGTCCGCGAATCACCTCCACCGCATCCGCCTGTTCGGTGTTGATCTCAAATAAGGCGTTTACGTCGCAGAAACCCGCCGGCTGGATGGGTACGCCGTCTTCCAGCAGCAGGAAGGCGCCGCAGGCACCCGCACCGGTGAACAGCGGCGAACGGATGGCCATGAGACTTTCCTGGCCGCTGCCCGCCGTGATCCACACGCCCGGGACCGTGGTAAGCAACTGGGAGGGCCGGGTCGCGCCCAGCAGATTCAGCGTTGCGCTGTCCACGCGCGCGGTGTTATCGGGCAGGGTTCGCACCGGCAGCGGCGCGCCCGTGTCCGTCACCACCACCTTACCGAGCCGCACTGCTGTGTCACGCTTATCCTTTGCCAGGCCCCTACCGCTGACCAGCAAGATCGCCAGCGTAACGAGTAACCACCCGGCGCGATTCATTGCGGCAATGCGAACGCCATCACGTAGTCACCGCGCTTGGTGCCGAGACCGCCGTGGCCGCCGGCGGCGATTACCACGTACTGTTTGCCGTTGACTGAATAGGTCATGGGTGTGGCCTGACCGCCGGCCGGCAGTTTATATTGCCACAGCACTTTGCCGGTGTGGATATCGAAAGCGCGGATATCGTCGTCCACGGTGGCGGCAATGAAGATGAGACCGCTGGCCGTGACAATGGGGCCCCCCATACTGGGCACGCCCAGGTTCCAGTGATTGAGCACGGCATTGCCGAAGGGCACCTGCCATTTGATCTTGCCACTTGCCATATCTACCGCCGCGAGTTGCCCCCAGGGCGGCTTGACACAGGGAATATGCAGCGGCGACAGCAGGGTCTTGCGGCGCATGCCGTAGGGCGTGCCCTGCATGCGCGAGAAATCCCAGCCGTGGTATTTGCCGGAACGGGATTCCGCCAATAATTTGTTGCGCGGTATCAACGCCACCACCATGGGAACATTGTTGGTGTTGACTATGGCAATTTGGTGCACGGGATCGAAGGCGATCCCGCCCCATTCAATCCCTCCGCCGTAGCCAGGCTGTTCGATGCTGCCCTGGAAGCTCGGCGGCGTGTAGATGCCTTGTGAGCGGTATTGCTTGATTTCCCTGCGGCACCGGCCCTCATCCCAGAAGGTCAGCCCCCAGGCATCCGCCGGCGTCACCGGCCCGGTGCGCACCAGCGGCGGCGGTGCCACGGGAAACGGCTGAGTGGGCGAGGGCGATTCCCCGGGCACGCCGTCCGTCGGCACCGGCTTCTCCACGATCGGAAACAGCGGTTGCCCGGTGACGCGGTTGAAAGTGAACAGCAGGCCCATCTTGGTGGGCTGGATCACCGCCGGTACTTCCGCGCCATCGTGTTTCAGTTCCACCAGCGCCGGTTCCGCCGGCAAGTCGTAATCCCAGAGATCGTGGTGCACCAACTGATGCGCCCATACCAGTCTGCCGGTATCACCGTCGAGGGCCACCAGAGAGTCGGTCCAGCGGTCATCGCCCAAGCGCTCACCGCCGTACATGTCGGGATCCGCCGAAGTGGTGGGCAGATACACCAGATTGCGTCTGGTATCCACCGAGATGAGCGACCACACGTTGCCCGCACCGGCAGTGGCGGCCGCCTTGGGATTCCATTCCTTGTATACCGGATTGGCGGCATTCCGCGGAATCGGATCCCAGCTCCACAGTAACTTGCCGGTGCGCGCAGCAAACGCACGCACCTCGCCCGATTCCTCGGTGGTGGAACGATTGTCGCCGATGGAGGAGCCGATGATGAGTTTGCCATGCAGAATCGCCGGCGGCGAAGTCACAAGATAATTCCGGTATGCGCTCGTATAGTACTGGGTGTTGCGGTGTTTGAGATGCATTCCGGCGGTGAGACTGAGCACACCATGATCGGCAAACCCAGGACAGAGTTTGCCGCTCGCGGCATCCAGCGCCAGCAACCGACCGTCCAGCGTGGGGGCAAAGATGCGCGCGTGGCACACGGCGTCCGCCGGGGTGCTGTCATCCACCCACAGGGAAACGCCGCGGGAGACGGCATCGGAATACCAGAGTTTCCGCACCTGGGTATTGACGCGCCAGCGCAGCTTGCCGGTGGCGGCGTTGACCGCCACCACATTGGTTGAGGAGGTAGTGAAGTACAGCGTGCCGTCGTAGAGGATGGGCGTGGCCTCGAAGGCCATGTGCGACTTCCACTCATCGCCGGGGAAACCGGTGCCGGTGTCGCCGGTGCGGTAGGTCCAAGCCACTTTCAGGTCTTTTACGTTGGCAGGCGTAATCTGGGCCAGGATCGAATAATGTGTGCCGCCGGCATCGCCGCCGTAATGGCTCCAGCCGGTGTCGGGCACCGGAGCCACCGCCACTTTGCCACTGCCGCAGCCGGCCAGCACCAGGCCGGCCGACAAAATCATCAGACCAAATCGGAAAATCGCATGCATGGTCCGCCTCCTGTCGGGTGCCGTGAAAAATAGACGGCGGAACCGAGTCCGGCAACGTCAAATGTGACGGGCGGCGCCACTCCGGGCCGAACGGCGCAGACCGCGGGACGAACGACGCTCAGGACTGGAAAAGCCGCGGCAGGCGGCTGCGATAACGACGGCTGAAATTCACCAAGCTGCCGTCCTTAAGCAGGATGCGGTAGTCGCCGCTGTCCCAAGGTTGGATTTCGCGGATGCGGTCCAGATTCACGATGTGGCCGCGGTGCACGCGCGCGAAGCGCCGCGGATCGAGCTTTTTTTCCAGTGCGGCGAGGGATTCACGCAGCGGATAGGACGTGCCCTGCGCATACAAGGTGACGTAGTTGCCGTCCGCCTCGATGCGGTCTATGTCGGCGGTATTCAGAATGAATTCGCGGTTGAGTTTCCTCACCACCAGCCGCTCCATGCGGTCATTGAGAGCAAATGCGGGAGTCACGGTCGTTGGTGGCAACCGGCTTTCCAGCCACAGACGGCATACGCGGAAGGCATACAGCGCCGCAAGGATCAGCCAATACGTGACAAAATCCTTGCGGTATTCGTATATCCAGTTGGGAATCGGCGCGCCGAAATGATAGTGAAGACCGGCGATACGGTAGGTCAGCTTGCGCAAGGCCACCATGCCGCTTACGTGGATGATCGAGTATGGGATCGTCGCCAGCAGATGCAGCGGCAGCGTCCATTTCCAGGTGCGTGCATCAATCGGCGCATATGCGTTGAACCAGGCAACACAGGGGATCAACATCCAGGTCAGCAACGCGCTGGAGTATTCCCACACCACGGGTTGCCAGGGCGACAAATAGATGCCGTCGCTCGCCTTGTTGGCAAGCGTGGTAAAAATGTTCACTGTGGTAATAGCACCGACAACGGCGAAGAAAAAGGCGCCCTGCCACAGCCGCACGCGGCGTCGGATGGCGGACTCCTGCTGCCTGTGCGACTCATCCGCCATCCGACGCACCTCAATCCATTCACTGCGGGCGACTATTCTATTCCCGCGACGATGCCTCGGGCAGTACCACGCTCGGCATGGGGTAAATCTCGAAGCGGAAGCCCGCATCCGCCAGGATCGTCGGGTCATTCGCGCCCAGCGTTTGCGGATCCGCGTCATCCCGGAGCCGCAGGAGGGCGATGCCGTAAGGCCACTTGGGGTCAGCGACCGGTCCGAAGGCGACGACCTTGCCCTCCGCCATCAGGCCGCGCCAGTAGGCGGCGTGCCCCCGCATCAGCCGGCGCTCCTTGTCCGTCATATCCTTCATGAACGTGCGTCGCGGCGGGATCAGCCGGAACAGGAAATACTTCAGGATCGTCTGCTCCTCCCGGATAGTTCAGCCTGCTGCATGCGACAACAGCCTGTTCATCTCGGCGTGCGTGATGATGCCATCGGCGAAGTCGAAACGGCCGGTGGCACGCAGTTCGTCTGACGCCCGCCGGATGATGCTCAGTGCGGCACGCGCCAGCGCGCCGCCGACGCTCACGCGCGCCACGCCCAGCCTTTTCAGCTCCGGCAGCGGCGGCGTCTGCGCCCCCGCCAGAATATTGAGTGGGCCGTTCACTGCCCTGGCCAGCCGGTCGATGAGCTCCGCCTCGCTTACAAACGGCAGAAACAGGCAGTCGGCGCCGGCCTCGCGATAGGCATTGGCGCGGCGCACCGCCTCGGCAAAACGGTCGCCGCACACGTAGCCGGGATGGAACGCATCACTGCGCGCGTTGATGACCAGCGGTACGCCGGTTTCGCTCGCCGCGGCGCGGGCCGCACGCACGCGTTGCACCGCCACTTCGAACGGCAGCAGCACGCCGCGGCGTGCATCCTCCAGATTGAAGCCGGCGGCGCCCGCCTCGACGGCGGCACGCACCGTGTGCTTTACGGCGTCCTCGCCCTCGCCGTAGCCCGCTTCCAGATCCGCACTGACCGGTACAGTCACGGCGTGCGCGATACGCGCGACGACGGCAAGCATTTCCCCGCGGCTCAGCCGCTCGCCGTCGGCGTAGCCGAGTGAATTCGCCACGCCCGAACTGGTGGTGGCGATGGCCGGGAAGCCCAGCGATTCCACCAGCCGTGCGCTGGCTGCGTCCCAGACATTGAGTAGCAGCAGCGGCTCGGGTCCGTGGTGCAGTGCGCACAGCGCCTGCGCCTTGCGGCGCAAAACCGCCAGGTCCGGCACCTCCCCCATCTCAGAGCTTGAGGGGTGCCAGACCGGCATTTTGCAATGCGGCGTTCAGTTGCGGCAGGTCCACCAGTTGCACCTGGCGCCAGCGGTGCAGGACCGGCTCCAGCAACCTGCTCTGGCGCTTGAAGCCGGTGCGCGCATCGGGGGTGGGCGCCGCATCCGCGCTCTCCACCGCCCGTTCCAGGCTCGCCAGCGCGCCCATCAGGTAGTTCAGGTTATGCAGATTGGCGGGTGGCACACCCACGGAGTTATCCGGATTGGCGGGCGCAATCCCGCCGATGGCATCCAGTTTCCGCGTGAGGGCCGCGACCTGGGTGGCTAGCGTACCGCTCACCCGATTCTTGATGGCCGGCAACTGTTTGAGCAGTGACGCGATGTCGTGCCTGGCCTCGGCCACTTGCACGCGCGCCGACTCGATGTGCTGCGCGAACTCGAGCTGGTGATGCAGGCTGAAGATGAATACCTTCACGCGCGGGTCTTCCCGCACCATGAGCGGCTGAGTGTAGGTCCGGCCGTTCACCGTGAGTTTCACCGTATATTTGCCGGGCACGACCCACAGACCGCCGCTGGACCCGTTACCGTGCCGCAGTGCCCGGGGAAGTGCGTAGCGCAGATCCCAGACGAAGCGGTGCATGCCGGCGCCGGTCACGAGCGGCGTGGGCAGCGTCATCCAGTCCGGCGTGGACACGATCTTGGAGAGGTGAATTTTCTCCGGCGGGGTCGCGCTGCTGAAATGCCGCACCTGGTTTCCCAGCGCGTCATAGATGTCCAGCGTCACCGGTGTGCTCACGGCGGTCTTCAGGTAGTAATCCAGGTACGCACCCAGCGGCGGGTTTTCCGCGTGCGACTCGTCCGTGGGCAGCGGCGTGCCGGTGAAACCGGCCGGCAGCACCCGATAGGCGGGTGCCGGCTTGAACAGCCAGGCAGCCGCCTGCGCCACTTTCCCGGTGAGCTGCCGCAAGGGCGTCACGTCGTCCATAATCCAGAAGCCGCGGCCCTGGGTGGCGATCACCAGATCGGAGCCATGCACGTCAATGTCGCGCACCGAGGTCACCGGCAGATTCTGCTGCAGGCTCTGCCAGCGGCGGCCGCCATCGAAGGACACGTACATGCCCCGCTCGGTGCCGGCATACAGCAGACCGCGCTTCACCGGGTCCTCGCGTACCACGTTCACGAAGCTGCCGTCGGGGATGCCGTTGACGATCAACCGCCAATGCCTGCCGCCGTCATGGGTGGCGTAGATATACGGCCTGTAGTCGTTGAGGCGGTGGCGATCTACAGCGAGGTAGGCGGTGCCGGCACTGAAATGACCGGCCTCGATGATGCCCACCTTCGACCAGGGCGTGAGCGCCTTGGGAGTGACGTTGTCCCAGTGCTTGCCGCCGTCATGCGTCACCCATACCAGGCCATCGTCGGTGCCGGCCCAGATGAGATTCTTGTTGAGCGGCGAGGGCGCGATGCTGTAGATCACGCCGCGGCGCGGTCCCTTGACCGCCGCATCCCGGGCGGTGACCGCATCCAAATTGGACGGCACCCCCGGATCCGGGCGCGAGAGGTCCGGACTGATGATGCTCCAGTGTTTGCCGCCGTCCGTGGTGCGGAACATCTTCTGGTTGGCGAAATACAGCGCGTGCGGATCCGCCGGCGAGAACACCAGCGGCATGGTCCAGACGTTACGGTACAGGCCCGGGTAGGCGAGCGTAGGGCCGACGCCCCGGGTCTGCCCGGTGACGGTGTCGAGCAGATCCACGCCGCCGTTATAGTCGCTGCCATAAATGTAATGCGGGTTCAGCGGATCCACGGCCAAGTAGCCGCTTTCGCCGCCCGCGGTAATTTCGTGGAATTGCATCATGCTGATGCCGTCGGTGGTGTTGGTGCGGCTGGGCAGGGCCACGGCACCCGAGTCCTGCTGCGCACCGTACACCCAATAGGGAAAGCGGTTGTCGGTGGTCACGTGATAGATCTGGGCAATGGGCTGGTTGTACCAGCTCGACCAAGTCTTGCCGCCGTCGAGTGTGATGATGGTGCCCTGGTCCACGCCGGCGATCATATGTTGCGGATTGTGCGGATCAATCCACAGGCTGTGATAGTCATCGCCGGTGGGGTCGCCTTTGAAGGGCAGGAAAATTTTGCCGCCGTCGGTGGATTTGTACATGGCAGTGTCGCATGCGTACACGACATCCGGATTCCGCGGATCCACGGTGACGCCGCCGAAATACCAGCCGCGCTGCCAGATGCGCGGATCAGCGGAGATACGCGTCCAGTTCACACCGCCATCGCTGGATTTGTACAGGCCGCCCTGCGCGGCATCCACCAGCGCATACACGATCTGCGGGTTGCTCGGGGAAACCGCGATGCCGATACGGCCCAGACCCTCGCTGGGAAATCCGTGGCCGGTGATTTGCGTCCAGTGTTCGCCCGCGTCGCGGGACACATACAGGCCGCTGCCGGGACCGTTGGAGGGCGGATACACATTCCACGGCGGCCGGCGTGTTTGCCACAGCGCCGCATAAATGGTCCGGTCGTTGCCGCCGAAAGCCAGATCAATGGCGCCGGTGTTGTCATTCTTGTACAGAACCTTGCTCCAGGTTTTGCCGCCGTCGCTGCTTTTGAACACGCCGCGCTCGGCGTTCGGGCCATAGGCGTGTCCCAGGGCCGCCACATACACGATATCGGCATTCTTGGGGTCCACCAGAATCTTGCCGATCTGCATGCTGTCCGTGAGACCGATGTGCTGCCAAGTGTTGCCGCCGTTCGTGGATTTGTACATGCCATCGCCGTAGGCGATGTCGGAGCGCATGTCCGCCTCGCCGGAACCCACATAGATGACGTTCGGATCGGAAGGCGCCACGGCGATGGCGCCGATGGAACCGATAGGCTCGTGGTCGAAAATCGGCCGCCAGGTGCGGCCCGCGTCACGGGTCTCCCACACGCCGCCGTCCACCGCGCCGAAATAGAAATGGTTGGGCTGGCCCGGTACCCCGCTCACCGCCAGCACGCGGCCGGAACGGAACGGGCCGAGCATGCGCCAGTGCAGGCCGGAATACAGGGCCGGGTTAAACGGCGCCGCTTGGACAGGCGCGTTCAGCAGGGGGAAAAACAGCAGGGATAACAGCAGCCACGGACGCATGCGCATGGGTTTCTCCACAATCTGGGGATGGATGCGGGCTTGAGACCCGCGCAACCGGCATAAGTTTTACACGATTGCGGCCGGCGCGCGCGCCGCCGTGAAAATTCCGCCAACCGGGTCCCCGGCCCTTGACAATCGCGCTATATTTCCAAAATAATGGAAATATGGAAACAGAAACCGCCCTGACTGCCCTGACCGGCCTGGCTCACGCCACCCGTCTCGCCATTTTCCGCCTGCTGGTACCGGCGGGTGCCCCGGGTTTGGCGGCGGGTCAACTGGGCGAAGCCTTGCGTCTGCCGCCCGCGACCCTGTCTTTTCACCTGAAGGAACTGCGCCATGCGGGTCTCCTCACCCAGCGGCGCGCGGGCCGCACCCTGTATTACGCCGCCGACTACACGGCGATGAATGCGTTGCTGGCGTATCTCACGGAGAACTGCTGCCAGGCCGACGCCGGCGGTTGTGAGGCGGTGTGTACGCCGGTTCCGGCCCGCAAACGCCGCAGCTCTTCCGCCACCCGCCGCCCCCTTTGAACCTGCAACAGGAGACCCGCTATGAAGCGCCTGCATGTGCACGTCGCCGTCCGCGACCTGGATGACTCTATCCGCTTTTATGCCACGCTGTTCGGCAGCGAACCGAACGTCCGCAAGCAGGATTACGCCAAATGGATGCTGGAGGACCCACGCGTCAACTTCGCCATTTCGGCGCGGGGCCGCACGCCGGGCGTGGATCATCTGGGCATTCAGGCGGAACAGCCCGCGGAACTGGCTGCGATCACCGCGCGCCTGCGCGCCGCAGGAAGCGGTGTGCGGGAGGAAAACGATGCGCAATGTTGCTACGCGCGTTCCGACAAGACCTGGAGCACGGATCCCTCCGGCATCCGCTGGGAAAGTTTCCACACCCACGGCGTGATCACCACGTACGGCCTGGACGCGTCGCCGGAAAATACCTCCGCCTGCTGCAATTCCCCGACGGCCTGCGGCGCGGCGGCCGCGGAGTGAGTCCTTCCATGCCTGAAAAAAAATATAACGTGCTGTTCCTGTGCACCGGGAATTCGGCGCGCTCTATCCTCGGGGAAGCACTCATGAACAAGCTTGGTCGGGAACGTTTCTACGCCTACAGTGCCGGCAGCCATCCGAAAGGGGAAGTGCATCCCCTGGCGCTGGAAGCATTGCGCGCCCTGAACATTCCGACGCAGGGATTGCGTAGCAAGGGCTGGGAAGAGTTTGTTCAACCCGACGCGCCGCGCATGGATTTCGTGTTTACGGTGTGCGACCGAGCGGCCGCCGAACCGTGTCCTGTCTGGCCCGGCCAGCCGGCCACGGCCCACTGGGGCATTCCGGATCCGGCCGCGGTGACCGGCAGCATCGAACAGCAGCAGCGGGCTTTCCTGGACACCCTGCACATCCTCGACAACCGCATCCGCCTGCTGCTGGCCCTGCGCATTGAGGGCCTGGACCGGCTCAGGCTGAAACACGCACTCGACGCCATCGGCAAAAGCACCCCGGAGCAGACTCCGTGAACCGCTGCGAAGACGCGCCGCGGGCGCCCGCGCGGCTGACCGGATTCAGCCGCTATCTGAGCCTGTGGGTGGTGCTGTGCATTGCGACGGGCATTCTGCTCGGCAAATTCCTGCCGGCGGCGTTCCGGGTGCTCGGCGGACTGGAACTGGCGCAGGTGAACCTGCCGGTGGCCGCACTCATCTGGCTGATGATCATCCCGATGCTGCTCAAGGTGGACCTGGGCGCACTGCACCAGGTCCGCGGACACTGGCGCGGCATCGGCGTGACGCTGTTCATCAACTGGGCGGTCAAGCCGTTTTCCATGGCGCTGCTCGGCTGGCTGTTCATCGGCCACCTGTTTTCCGCCTGGCTCCCGGCGAACCAGAGCGACAGCTACATCGCCGGCCTCATATTGCTCGCGGCCGCGCCCTGCACGGCCATGGTGTTCGTGTGGAGCAACCTTTCGGGGGGCGAGCCGCATTTCACCCTGAGCCAGGTGGCCTTGAACGACGTCATCATGATCTTCGCGTTCGCCCCCATTGTCGGGCTGCTGCTGGGACTTGCCTCCATCAGCGTGCCCTGGGACACGCTGCTGCTGTCGGTGGGGCTCTACATCGTCATTCCCACGGCGCTGGCGCAGCGGTGGCGCCGCCGGCTGCTCGCGCGCGGCGGCGATGCGGCGGTGGCGCGCGCCCTCAAGAACCTCAACCCGGCATCGCTGCTGGCGCTGCTCACCACGCTGATACTGCTGTTCGGTTTCCAGGGCGGGCAGATCATGGCGCAGCCGCTGGTCATCGTGCTGCTGGCGGTGCCCATCCTGATCCAGGTGTATTTCAACGCCGGTCTGGCGTATCTGCTGAACCGCCGTTTCGGCGTGGCCCACTGCATTGCGGGGCCGTCGGCGCTCATCGGCGCCAGCAATTTCTTCGAGCTGGCGGTCGCCACCGCCATCAGCCTGTTCGGCTTCCAGTCCGGCGCGGCGCTGGCAACGGTGGTGGGCGTGCTCATCGAGGTTCCCGTCATGCTGTCGGTGGTAAAGCTTTTGGGATATACGCGCTCCTGGTACGAAGCGGGTATTACGGTGCCATAATCTCCCCATGAACGTGTTGTTCCTGTGCACCGGCAATTCCGCCCGCAGTATTTTTGCCGAAGCGCTGCTGAATGCGAGCGCTGCGGACCGGGTGCGCGCTTTCAGCGCCGGCAGTCAGCCGGAAGGCCGGGTACATCCCCTGGCGCTGGAAATCCTGCGCACCTGCAATCTGCCGACAGCGGGATTGCGCAGCAAAAGCAGCGGGGAATTCATCACCGACGACGCACCGCGCATGGAGTGCATCATCAGCGTGTGTGATCGTGCCGCTGCGGAACCCTGTCCCCTGTGGCCGGGGGCACCCGTCCTGGCCCACTGGAGCATCCCCGATCCGGCCGCAGCGGCGGGCACGCAGCGGGAAAAGCTCGCCGCCTTCGCGCAATGTTTCACCCTGCTCGAAAAACACATCAGCCTGCTCCTGAACCTGCCGCTGGAACAGTTGGCAACGGACGAGCTGGAAGCCGGTTTGCGTTTCATCCCCGGAAATATCTGAGACGGTTTCCCGGTCGTCAGTAAGAATCGGCCCGACAGGTCTGATTGGACTCGCCGCGCCGGCGGGCGGGATAATCTCCGCTCCGCTCAATCCGTAGCCGGTTACCGTGTGAGATATCCCCCATGAACGATGCCGCGCATGTCAGCGAAACCATCCGTGATTACTACGCGCACGTGTTGCAATCCAGGCGCGACCTCAAGACCAGCGCCTGCTGCACTGCCGAATCCCTGCCGGCACCGCTGCGCGGCATCGTGCAGCAGCTGCACCCCGAGGTGACCGGGCGCTTCTACGGCTGCGGTTCGCCCATTCCGCCCGCGCTCACGGGGCTGACGCTGCTGGACCTGGGCTGCGGCAGCGGCCGCGACTGCTATCTCTTGTCGAAACTGGCGGGGCCGCGGGGCCGGGTCATCGGTGTGGACATGACCGCGGAGCAGCTCGCCGTGGCGCGCCGTCACCGGGACTACCACGCCAAGGCCTTCGGCTACGCACGTTCCAACGTGGAATTTCATGAGGGTTATATCGAGGACCTCGAGGCGCTCGGCATCGAAAATGATTCCGTGGACGCGGTGATCTCCAACTGCGTCATCAACCTCTCGCCCGACAAGCCACGCGTATTCCGGGAGATTTTCCGGGTGCTCAAGCCGGGCGGTGAACTGTATTTCTCCGACGTGTTCGCCGGACGGCGCGTGCCCGCGGAACTCGCCCGCGACCCGGTGTTGCTGGGCGAATGTCTGGGCGGGGCGCTGTATATCGAGGATTTCCGCCGCCTGCTGCAGGCGGCGGGCTGCGCGGATGCCCGCGTGTGTGCGCGCACACGCCTGAGGCTCGACAACGATGACATCGAGCGCCGTGCCGGCATGATTGATTTCCATTCCCTGACACTGCGTGCCTTCAAGCTCCCGCTGGAGGACCGCTGCGAGGATTACGGCCAGGCGGCCGGGTACCTCGGCACGCTGCCGCAGCATCCGCACGCCTTCGCCCTGGACGATCATCATCTCTTCGAGACCGGCAGGCCCCGGCCGGTGTGCGGCAATACCGCCGACATGCTGTCGGCCACGCGCTACGCGCCGCATTTCCGCGTGAGCGGCGACAAGTCGCGGCACTTCGGCCTGTTCAACTGCAATACGAGCAGCACCGCGAACCTCTCCTCCCCCGATGCCTGCGGACCAGGGTGCTGCTGACGGCTGATGCGGTTTACTGCAACAGCGGTTTCAGCGCGGTCTCCTCCCCAAGCCAGGCGGACAACAGTGCGCCGGCGACACCGGTAGCGGCAAACATCAGCATCAGCCAGGCCACGCCCAGGCGCGCCTGCGCCAGCGGCAACAGGAACACCGCCACCAGCGCTCCCACCCGCGACACCGCGGTGGCGAGACCATGGGCCGAGGCGCGCAGCTCCGTGGGATAAAGTTCTGCCGGGAAGATCCAGCAGGTGTTGGCGGGCCCGTAACTGATGGCCACTTGCCAGAGCAATAGCCCGATTACCAGCACCGCCAGCGGCGGCGGGCCATGCAGTGCGAACACCCACACCAGCAGCAATCCAATGACCGAGCCCACGAAGCCGGACACTTGCGCGCGCAGGCGACCGACGCGCTCGATGCTGACGGCCAGCAGTGCGGTGCCGACGATGGCGACGACATCCAGCAGCGTGTTGCCGATGACCGACTGCACGTTGCCGTGCAGTCCCAGACCCAGCAGCAGCAACGGCGCGTAGATGCCGAAGCTGTAGCCCATGATGTCGAACAGGAACCAGGGCAGGGTGATGAACAGCGTGCGTCTTATATAAGCGGGTGAGAACAGTTCGATCCAGGGTGCCAGCGGCGCCTGCCGGTGCTGCTGCTCCGCTGCGATCAAGTCGCGGCGTTCCGCATCGCCGAGCGACGGCACCAGTTGTGCGAGCACTTCCACCGCTTCTCGGATGCGTCCGCGCCGCAGGTACCAGCGCGGCGATTCCGGCAGATTCTTTCTGAGCCACAGGATGCCGAGCGCCGGGATCGCGCCCGAGGCCAGCATGATGCGCCAAGCGTGTTCACCCAAAGGCAGCAGCGCCAAGCCCACGGCGCTCGACACCGCCGCGCCGCCCATCCACAACGCGAACACCCACACGGTGATGCGGCCGCGGCGCGCCCGCGGCAGGAATTCAATCAGATAGGTGGCCGACAGGGGATAATCCGCGCCCACCCCCAGGCCCAGCACGAAGCGCAGCATTACCAATGAAGCAATATCCCAGGCAAACCCGGAAGCCAGCGCCGCCACCAGAAAGGTGGCCATGTCCATGAGATAAATCGCCTTGCGGCCGAAGCGGTCGGCGAGCGACCCGCCGAAAAGACTGCCCAGGAACGCGCCCGCCAGCGCCGCGCCGCCCAGCAATCCGGTTTGCAACGCGCCCAGATGCCACTGGGGTTTCAGCAGGATCAGGGCGATGGCGATGATGGAGATGTCATAGCCGTCGAGGAAAATCCCGAGCCCCGCCGCCCAGGCGGAACGCCGGTGGACCCGGTCGAGACGCGCTTCATCCAGATGGTCGGCGACGCTTTGCATAGTCCCTTTTGAATTTGAATCCTCACGCGGGCTCGATGCGCTTTCTCCGGAAATATCCGCCCCCGGCCGCATGCAGATGAGGTCGCCTTAATCTTAGCCGAGAATGCGGCATCATCCGTGTTTGGCGCCGACATGCACCCAGACTTCCGGTCCTGACTGCGGCTTGACGCGCGCGCTGATAGGCATCCGTCTCGCAGGCATCGGCGGCGCGCAGTTCCTCGGGGGTGATGGCGAACATCATGCCGTGCACTGCTTCCCTCGGATCGTCGCCGGGCACCAGAATCTGGTGCACTCCCAGACCGCTTTCGGTCACGACCTCCGGGTCGGTGATCTGCACGCTGGAAAGCCTGTAACCCATGATTGCGTCCGGGATACCTTCGAGTTTGCGGCCGGAATTCGCCAGTTACACCGCCTCTTGTTGCAGCGTGCCGTAGGAGAAAAGCCGTTCGCTCCGGGCATTTTTCATTGGATGGGGCCTTAGGATGTTGGCTGCTCCCGCAGGAGCGGGCATACTGACAACGCAATAAATTATAGTATCCCCTCTGTCGCCGGCGGTTTGAGACAACGCATGCACGAAACGACCTCGATCTCGGACGAATTCAATTCCGACGAGTGGCTGAACACCCTCACCCATTTTCTGGGATTCCTGTTGCTGCTCGGCGCCGTGCCGGTGCTGATCACCCTGGCAGCCGTGTACGGCAGCTCGCGCGATATCACCACCTTCAGCATCTACAGCGGCACGCTCATCTTCACTTACCTGAGTTCCACGCTGTACCACTACGTCAAGCCCAGCGCACTGAAACGGGTTTTGCGCCGGGTGGATCATATCGCCATCTATCTGCTTATCGCCGGAACCTACACGCCCTTTCTCATCGTCGGTTTGCGCGGCGCGTGGGGATGGAGCCTGTTCGGCGTGTTGTGGGGGCTTGCTGCCCTGGGCATCATCTTCAAGCTGAGCTTCGCACACCGTTATGAGCTGGCCTCCACCGTCACCTACGTGCTCATGGGCTGGATGGGTCTGGTGGCATTCATGCCGCTGATACACAGCCTGCCCCTGGCATCCTTCATCCTGATATTTGCGGGCGGCATGTCCTACACCGCCGGTGCGCTGTTCTATGCCTGGGAAAAGCTGCGCTTCAACCACGCCATCTGGCACCTGTTCTGCCTGGGAGGCAGCGTGCTGCAGTTCACCGCGGTGTTCTTTCTGCTGGGTCGCTGAATAAAACGCCGCCGGCAAATACTGCATAATCCCTGCTAACGATAGGGAGCCGTGCGCATTCCCGACAAGGATGGTGAAGTGGCCGCTGCAGCGCTAAGACGCGCGGTTCTGGCCGCTCATCGCCATTCAACCGGAGACCGTCATGAAGAAATACACGCTTGCCATTATTTCGATCCTAGCTGCCGCGGGTGTGTCCTCGTGTTTTGCGGCGCAGCCGAGCGCGCAGGAACTCACGCGCTGGCAACAGGAGGCGCGCGCCGTCACCCTCTACCGCGACAACTGGGGCATCGCCCACGTGTACGGCAAAACCGACGCCGACGCAGTGTTCGGCATGGAGTACGCCCAGGCCGAAGACGATTTCCACCGGGTGGAAACCAACTACATGGACGCGCTGGGCTGGCGCTCGGAAGCCGAGGGTGCGACGGGAATCTACCGCGACCTGCGCCGCAAGCTGTTCATTCATACCCCGCAGCTCAAGGCCGAATACGCCAGGAGCCCCGCCTGGCTCAGGAGGCTTATGGATGCCTTTGCCGACGGCCTCAACTACTACTTATATACGCATCCCCAGGTGAAGCCCGAGGTCATCACCCGTTTCGAGCCGTGGATGGCGCTGGGTTTCACCGAGGGCAGCATCGGCGGGGATATCGAGCAGGGGGTGAACATTCCCCGGCTCGCGGCGTTCTACGGCGGCGTGCCGCTGCTGCCACGGAAGACGGCGGAAAACCTGCCACCTCCCGAACCTACGGGCTCGAACGGCATCGCCATCGCGCCGTCCATTACCCTCGACCACCACGCGCTCCTGTGGATCAACCCGCACACCTCGTTCTATTTCCGCTCGGAGCTGCAGATGGTGAGCAACCAGGGCCTCGACGCCTACGGCGCCGTGACCTGGGGACAGTTCTTTGTTTACCAGGGATTCAACGCCACCGCCGGCTGGATGCACACCTCAAGCGGGGTGGAAAATATCTCCCGGTTCCTCGAAACAGTGACCCAGAAGCACGGCCGCTATTATTATCGCTACGGCAACCGGGAACTGCCGATGAAGACCCGCAGAATCGTGGTGCGCTACAAGACGGCCAAGGGCATGGCGGAGAAAACCTTCACCGCCTATTACACCCAGCACGGACCGATTATCGGAAAGATCGGTGACCAGTGGGAGAGCGTCAATCTGATGCAGCGGCCCATACGCTCACTGATCCAGGACTTCACCCGCACCAAAGCCAAAGACTACGCGCAGTTTCGCAAAACCATGCAACTGCACACCAATTCCTCCAACAACACGATCTTCGCGGACGCCGAAGGCAATATCGCCTACTGGCACTCCGACTGGATCCCCCGGCGCAGCGACGCCTTCAACTGGAGCAAGCCCGTGGATGGCAGCAACCCGGCCACGGCCTTCCACGGACTGCTGACCCTCGCCGAGACCCCGCACCTGCTCAACCCGCCGAATGGATGGCTGTACAACTCCAACAACTGGCCCTGGTCGGCGGCCGGACCCTACAGCCCGAAACGCAAGGATTTTCCCAGGTATGTGGAACGAGGCACGGAGGAGACCCCGCGGGGTTACCACGCGCTGAGGGTGCTCACCGGCCGCAAGAACTGGACCATGGCCTCCCTGACGGCGGCGGCGTTCGACAGTTATCTGCCGGCATTCGCCACCCTGATTCCGGTGTTGCTCAAGGCCTATGACGCAACGCCCGCGTCCGCTCCGCTCAAGGCACAATTGGCCAGGCAGATCACTGTACTGCGCGCCTGGAATTATCGCTGGGGGATCAATTCCGTGGCCACCTCGCTGGCCGTATTCTGGGGCACAGACATCTACGCGCAGGTGCGTGACGCGGCCCGGGCCGCGGGCCTGTCGCCCGAAGATTACGTGGTGCGACGCGCGACGCCAGAGCAGCTGCTGCGGTCGCTGGCCGCGGCCTCGGACCGGCTGACTGCCGATTTCGGAAGCTGGGAAATCCCATGGGGTCACATCAACCGCTTCCAGCGCATCAATGACGACATCAGCCCGCACTTCGACGACTCCAAACCGAGCATCCCGGTGGCGTTCACTTCGTCGCTGTGGGGTTCGCTGGCATCGTTCGGCGCGCGCCCCTATCCCAACACCAGGAAATGGTACGGCGACAGCGGCAACAGCTTCGTGTGCGTGGTCGAGTTCGGCCCCAGAGTGCGGGCCTGGGCCATCACCGCCGGCGGCGAGAGCGGTAATCCCGCGTCGCCGCACTTCGATGATGAAGCGACGCAATACGCCGTGGGCGATCTGCGGACTGTGTATTACTACCAGTCGCAGCTCAAGGGACACATTGAGCGGGAGTACCACCCCGGCGGCTGATCCGCATCCCGGATAATGGTACAGATCCCGGGATGTCCGGCACCTGATCCTGAACCGGTAACCGGCGGAAACACGGCCTCGACAAAATTGCCGTACACGATGGGTTCTTCCCGCCGGATACGCCCGCTGTTTCCGGAGCAAAAGCTGTTGATGATGCACGCATCCATAACGTTCCACGTTATATAACGCGAAACGTCATAGAGCCGGGCTGGCCCGGCAGCGACCGAGGGCCTACAATCCCGTCCCTCTCGAGGACTCAGCAAGTGGATTACCCCCGGCAATTCGACGTGATCGTGGTGGGCGGCGGCCATGCGGGCACCGAGGCGGCGCTGGCCGCCGCGCGCATGGGCTGCGCCACGCTGCTGCTCACCCACAACGTGGAAACCCTGGGGCAGATGAGCTGCAACCCGGCCATCGGCGGCATCGGCAAGGGACATCTGGTCAAGGAAATTGACGCCCTGGGCGGTGCCATGGCGCGCGCCGCTGACCAGGCCGGCATCCAGTTCCGCATCCTCAACGCCAGCAAGGGTCCGGCGGTGCGCGCCACCCGTGCCCAGGCGGACCGCACACTGTATAAAAAGGCGATCCGCAGTCTCATCGAGAACCAGGCGAACCTGACGCTGTTTCAGCAGGCGGTGGATGACCTGCTGGTGGAAGGCGAACACATTACCGGCGTCGTCACCCAGATGGGTCTGCGATTCCTCGCGTCCGTGGTGGTGCTCACGGTCGGCACGTTTCTGGGCGGGCGTATCCACATCGGTCTCGAAAATCACGCAGGCGGCCGCGCCGGTGATCCACCGGCCAACCGGCTGGCGCAGCGTCTGCGAGAGCTGCCATTCCGGGTCGGGCGCCTGAAGACCGGCACGCCGCCGCGTCTGGACGGCCGCAGCATCCATTACGACGGTCTTGACGTACAAGCCGGCGACGAGCCGACACCGGTATTTTCCTTCCTGGGCTCGCGTGACCAGCATCCGCGCCAAATGGCGTGCCACATCACCCACACCAATGCCCGCACCCACGAGATCATCCAGTCCGGACTGGACCGCTCACCCATGTACACCGGCGTCATCGAGGGCGCGGGTCCGCGCTATTGTCCGTCAGTGGAAGACAAGGTCATGCGCTTCGCCGACAAGACCAGCCACCAGATCTTTATCGAGCCGGAAGGCCTGGACACCCACGAAGTGTATCCCAACGGCATCTCCACCAGCCTGCCTTTCGATGTGCAGTACGCGCTGGTGCGCTCCATCAAGGGCTTCGAGAACGCGCACATCACCCGCCCCGGCTATGCCATTGAGTACGACTACTTCGATCCGCGGGATCTCAAATATTCGCTGGAAACCAAATACATCGGCGGCCTGTATTTTGCCGGTCAGATCAATGGCACCACCGGTTATGAAGAAGCCGCTGCGCAAGGATTGCTCGCCGGTATCAATGCCGCACTCGCAGTGCAGCAGAAAGAACCCTGGTGGCCGGGACGCGATCAGGCGTATCTCGGCGTGCTGGTGGACGACCTCATCACCCGCGGTGCGCCGGAACCCTACCGCATGTTCACCAGCCGCGCGGAGCACCGGCTGATGCTGCGGGAAGACAACGCCGACCTGCGTCTCACAGAGACCGGTCGCAAGCTGGACCTGGTGGACGAAGCGCGCTGGAGGAAATTCTCGGAGAAGCGCGCAGCCATCAAGCGCGAGACCGCACGGCTGCAAGACATCCTGCTGCGGCCCAACGACATCCCGGAGAGCCAGGCCATCGAATTTTTCGGCGCACCGCTGGCGCGTGAGGTACGGGCGCTGGATCTGCTGCGCCGGCCGGAAATGAATTACCGGAAACTGGCAACGCTTACGTGCGTGGGCGGGGCGGACATAGCGCCGGAGGTGGCGGAACAGGTGGAGATCGGCGTGCGTTACGCCGGTTACATCGAGCGCCAGCGGGAGGAAGTCGCCCGCTCCCGCCGCCAGGAGGAAACCCCGCTGCCGGCGAACTTCGATTTCAATGCGGTGCGCGGCCTGTCCAACGAAGTGCGCCAGAAGCTCACGCAGGTCAGGCCCCAGACCCTGGGCCAGGCGGCGCGTATCCCAGGCGTCACGCCGGCCGCCATCTCACTCCTGCTGGTGCATCTCAAAAAGCGCGGCATGAAACTGCGCCGCAGCGCCTGATTGCGGCTGTTCCGCGCTTCGTATCCGAATTGACCGATCAGCTGCATAAAGCCCCTTACCCGTCCCATTAAACTTCGTTCATATCCTTGAGGTACACCTGTTCAGGGACTAGCCTGTATATAAGCTCCTGCGACTCCCGCCAGCAGCATGAGCGGGATGCAGGCAAAGATCGCAGAGGAGGCAGCCCATGTACACCAAGATGGTCTTGATCGGATTGGCGATGTTAGCGTTCACCGCCTGCGCCACGGTTTCTCCCACCCGGCGCTTCGCTGCCAGCGTTGCTGCGGCCCAGCGGGCCCACCGCCCGCTGGTGGTGTACCGGCTATATACGCAGACGGCAGCCTCGAATTTCCCGTTATGGATAAACCGGCGGTATGCCATGTTTACCAGAGTGGGCTTCATCAACATCGCTCCCCAGCCGATCAAGCGAGTGGTCTTTAAGCTCTCCGCCTATAACGGCAACCGGCCGGTATTGGATCGCCACGGCCGGCCTCTGACCCGGGACTTGGTTGCCCTCGGGCCCTTTGCGGCGGGCAGCCACGAGGAATTGGTGACGAAAGATCCGGTATGGACCAGCCGCAGCGATCTCCACTTCTGCGGCCGGCTGCAGGGAATCCGGGTGTTTTATGCGGACGGTTCCTCGGTTGCCGTGACCGCTTCCGAGGCCGTGCGCTACCTGACTCCGCAGATCAGCCCCAGCGGCTGTACGTATTATCCGCCGGGGTTTGCGATGCTCGACGGCGGAGCGGTGGGAACGGGCGATGACCCCGACGGTGACGGACCGGGGCGATAACGGCACAGGCCGGACGCAGGACCGTCGGCATTCTGTAAACCGTTGCACAGGCACTGCGTATCGGCAGTTGCCCGTATCATGCCGGCTACGGGATTACGCCAGGTACTTCCGGAAAAACGTGAGGCAGCGTTCCCAGGCCTGTTTCGCCGCTGCGCCGTCATAGACTTCCCTGCGCTCCGGGTTCATGAAGGCATGCTGGCCGGCATAGCGGTAAATCTCGCAGGTCTTGCCCGCGGCCTTGATCTCCTTCTCGAAGTTATCCACCATGGCCGGCGTGCACCAGTCGTCCTGGCTGGCGAAGTGGCCCTGGAACGGCACACGCACGTCTTTTGCCGCCGCCACGTTTCCCGGCGGCAGACCGTAGAAAGCCACCGCCGCATCCAGCTCGGGAATGTGCACCGCACCGATGACGGTCACCGCCCCGCCCATGCAGAAGCCGGTGAGCCCCGCCTTGCCGCCGCGGGACTTGAGATATTGCACCGCACCGCGTACCGCCTGCTCGGTGGCCGCCTTGAAATCCAGCGATGACATGGCGGCATTGGCGGCGGCAGTATCATGGTAGGGCACGGTCTTGCCGTTGTAGAGATCGGGAGCGAGCGCATGAAACCCGGCCTGAGCGAAGCGCTCGCAGACCGTCTTGATCTGCCCCTGTAAACCCCACCACTCCTGGATCACCACCACGCCAGGGGCAGCGGAGTTTTTGGCTTCGGCAAGGTAGCCGTGAGCCTGTTTACCATCAGTGCGGTTAAACGCAATCATCTTGCCCATATCAGTTTCCTCTTCAAGATTTCACCGTACACCGGACTTGACTGTATTCTTGGACGCATGTTCCCCGCAATACAACCCCTGCAAAGAATTGTGTACCAGAGCGCATCCCGCCCGGGCTGGAATCAATGCCGCCACATGAACGGCTGCTCACGGGTCCTCCCGGGAACCGCATGAATCCGTTGCTGTATTTCCTGGAATCGCTGGATTTCCTCGACTGGTGGCTGCTGGCCATCGCGCTCGGTATCGCGGATATATTCGTGCCCAGGGCACGGCTGGTCAGCGGCGCCATCGCCGCGGGCGGCGTGGGCTTCGTGCTGATGCTGTTCCCGCAGATCGCGTGGCCGTGGCAGTTGGGAGGATTCGTGATCCTCACCGCCGCGGGTGTCATAATCCCTGTCGCCGGCATCCACCCCCGAGGCCGGCGGAGTCCGAGGTACCCGTTATGCAGGAGAAGGATGATGAGCAATTTTCATGATTTCAACGTCAAGACCATCGAGGGCAAGGACCAGTCCCTGAAGGCCTACCAAGACAAGGTGGCGCTGGTGGTCAACGTGGCCAGCGAGTGCGGGCTCACGCCCCAGTACGCGGGACTGGAGCAACTCTACCGCGAGTTCAGCGACAGGGGCTTCGTGGTTGTAGGCCTGCCCTGCAACCAGTTCGGCCGGCAGGAACCGGGCACGGAAGCGCAGATCAAGGCTTTTTGCAGCACACACTACGCCGTGACTTTTCCGCTCACCGGCAAGATCGAGGTGAACGGCAAGGGGGCGCATCCATTGTACGTCTGGCTCAAAAACGAGAGCGGCGGCGCGGATATCCAGTGGAACTTCGAGAAATTCCTCATCGGCAGGGACGGCAGGCTCATCCGGCGTTATGCGCCGAAGACGGTGCCGGAGGATAAACAGTTACGCGCCGATCTGCGGGCGGCGCTGTAACCTGACGGTAGCTTACACAAAACGGCCCGCTTGGACGGGCCGTTTTTTTGACAGTGTTTATTGCCAGCCGCCCGGCCCCCTGCGGATACGATGACGCAATTCCTCGCGCAGCCGCAGCCGCATTTCCAGACGCCGCTGTTCTTCCGATCGCCGCCTGCCCGTGTTCTTCATGCGCTTTTCCTCCAGTTGCCGATAACGTTCCGGCAGACGCATGTGTTGCAGCACCGCCGGCCGCCCCCGCAGCAGCCTGATGCGGGAGCGGGCGTCATGCACATACATGAATTGTCCGGCGGTGGTGATGATCTCGCCCGCCCGATTGCTGACGGCGACGGCACCCCGGTCCACGCCGGTATAAAGACCGTTCTGCAGTGCGCCGGCGGCACCAGCTTGATCGCCGCAGTCGTTATTGCAGTAACGCACGTCGTATTCCGTGCCGCGGATGCCGATGGTGGCCACCGGCGTGTCCAGACGGTAATCAGCGCGAGTGACGTGACCGATCAGGCCGCTGATGGCGCGCAGCCCGCCCTTGATGAGACGGAAGAAGGCGCTTTCGTGGACCTCGCTGCGGGCAGTGGCCGGCGCGGCCGTTTGCACGGGTGCCGCGGCTGCGTAGCGGTAGTGTTCGATCTGGAAGCGGGTGCCGGGTCGGAGCAGTATGCGGCCGCCGTCCGCAAAATCCAGATCCAGATAAGCGCCGCGGCCGGTGCTCAGACTGTCGCCGGAATAGATTCCGTCGCCGTCGTGCAGCGTGCGCCGGTTGCCATCCGCGGCCTGGTCGGTGACATTACCCACCGCCAGCACCACTGTACCCGCCGGTTCTGCCGCACAGGCCATGCCGCCGAGCGTGGAACCGGCCGCCAACACCAGGGCGCCGGCAAACCGCAGCCCGCAATACCGCATGGCAGTTCTCCGAAGAAAAGAATACTCATGTTGCACCAACGTCTCATGCGGACGCCAGTTGACCGCCGGCCGCGGCTGCATGCGCGTATCCAGGCGCCTGAAAACACGCGGGTTTCTTGCCAGCCGCCCGGGCGGCGGCGTAGCATACGCGCCCCCGTTTTACACACAAACGCATGACTGCTGTCACCGACCGTCTCGCCCGGGCCGTCCCCCGCATCGGCTTCGTGAGTCTGGGTTGTCCCAAGGCGCTGGTGGATTCCGAACGCATCCTCACGCAGTTGCGTATCGAGGGCTACGCGGTGGTGGGTGGCTACCGCGAGGCGGATCTGGTGGTGGTGAATACCTGCGGCTTCATCGAGGCGGCACAGCGGGAGTCGCTCGACGCCATCGGCGAGGCGCTGGCGGAGAACGGCAAGGTGATCGTCACCGGCTGCCTCGGCAAACGCGAGTCACTGATCCGCGAGCGGCATCCGGACGTACTCGCCATCACCGGACCCCACGATTACGAGTCGGTGATGCGCGCGGTGCATGCGCAGCTCGCGCCGCCCGCGCGCCATCCGCACCTCGATCTCCTGCCGGCGAGCGGTGTCAAACTTACGCCGCGGCATTACGCTTATCTGAAGATCTCGGAAGGCTGTAACCACAAGTGCAGCTTCTGCATCATTCCGAAACTGCGCGGCCGGCTCGCGAGCAGAAAAATCGGCGAAGTCATGCGCGAAGCGGAAACACTGGTGCGTGACGGCGTCAAGGAACTGCTGGTGGTGGCCCAGGACACCTCCGCCTACGGCGTGGAAATCAAATATGCCGGCGCCGCGTGGCGCGGACGCGAGTATCGCACCCACATAACGGACCTGTGCCGCGCACTCGGCGAGCTCGGCGTGTGGGTGCGGCTGCACTATGTGTATCCCTATCCGCACGTGGATGAAGTGATACCGCTGATGGCGGATGGCAGGATTCTGCCGTACATGGATATCCCGCTGCAGCACGCGAGTCCCGGAATACTCAAGGCCATGCGCCGGCCGGCGGCGGGTGAGAAGGCGCTCAGGCGCATTGAAGCCTGGCGCAAGCTGTGTCCGGATCTCACCATCCGTTCCACGTTCATCGTGGGGTTCCCCGGCGAAACCGAAGCCGAGTTTGAGGAGCTGCTGGCCTTCATAAAGGAAGCGCAGCTTGACCGTGTCGGCTGCTTTACCTATTCGTCGGTGGAAGGCGCCGACGCCAACGCGCTGCCCGATCACGTACCGGCCGAAGTGGCCGAGGAGCGTCACCGTGTTTTCATGGAAACCCAGGCGGAAATCAGCGCACGTCGTCTCAAGCGTTTCATCGGCCGCGAGCTCACGTCGCTGGTGGACAGCGTCAGCGGCAGCACGGCGCTGGCGCGCAGTTTCGCCGATGCGCCGGAGATTGACGGCGTGGTGACGGTGAAAACCGCGGCCACCCTCAAGCCCGGACAATTCGCACAGCTGCGGGTGACCGGCGCCGGCCAGTACGACCTTGAGGCTGTACCCGTCTGACGGCGTCCACCGCTCAGGCCCGCGGCCGGGCCGGCCGATCCACCCCGGGCGGCGGCGGTTTCTGGGGCAATGTCACCTCGGGACTCGGCATGGGTGCAGGCTTCGCGGTGGCAGGCGATCTGGTGGGCGGATTGTTCAACGCCCTCTGACCGCGCAGGCACGCGCGCTACAATGAGCATCCTCCCCGCCTGCGCGTGCCCGCATGCAAAACATTCCGGAACTCTGGGATTTTGACCACGGCATCAGCGCCATAGACACGGATTACGTGCGTCCGCGGCTGGATGCCAGCCACCTGGTGGTGCGCGGCGGGCGTGCCGCCTACGTGGACGTGGGCGTGAACCATTCCGTGCCGCGGCTGCTGGCGGCGCTCGCCGCCAAAAATCTTGATCCGGCCGAGGTGGACTGGGTGTTTCTCACCCACGTGCATCTGGATCATGCCGGCGGCGCCGGTGAACTCCTGCGGCACCTGCCGAACGCCAAGGTGCTGGTGCATCCGCGCGGCGCGGCGCACCTGATCGAACCGGATAAACTCATCGCCGGCACAAAAGCCGTGTATGGCGCAGAGACTTTTGCCGGACTGTACGGCGAGATCGTCCCCATTCCGGCGGAGCGCATCGTGGAAGCGCAGGACGACGCGCGTTTCCGTCTCGACGGCAGCGAGTTCCACTGCATCCACACTCCCGGCCACGCGCTGCACCATTACTGCCTGGTGGACACGGAGAGCCACAGCGTGTTTGCCGGCGACACCTTCGGCATTTCCTACCGGGTGTTCGACACCGCCAAAGGTGCGTTCATTTTCCCCGCCACCACGCCCACGCATTTCGACCCGCAGCAGGCACATGCTTCGCTGGACCGCATCACGTCATTCGAGCCGGCGGCGGTGTTTCTTACCCACTACAGCCGGGTGACCGAAGTCGCGCGGCTCGCCGCCGACATGCATGCCTGTCTCAATGCCTACGTGG
Source organism: Natronospirales bacterium (assembly GCA_021792635.1). Classification (GTDB taxonomy): domain Bacteria; phylum Pseudomonadota; class Gammaproteobacteria; order Natronospirales; family REEB76; genus REEB76. The sequence goes on from JAJYUH010000006.1 coordinate 130,302, forward strand.
GCATCGCCCGCAACTGCGCCGCCCAGGGCGAACAGCGCGACGCCTGCATGCAAAACCTCATGCATGCGTATCTGGTGAAGCGCGTCCGCGAGCACGGCTGCACGCTGGATCAGGCGACGGTGGATCTGTGGCTGCACATGGACGTGGAGCTGAATGCCCAGGGGCTCGCGGTGTGGCTGGACCGGATGCGGACGTAAGTCCCGATGGATGGCAATCATCGGATCGCAAGCGGCGGGGAGAGGGCACGAGACGGGTATTTGCCCTAATCTTCTGTTCCTCTAGATCGTTTCCTGCGCCTGTCCGTTTCACGAATCCACAACCCAAATGCCTGCCAAGTTATAAATGTCAGCCGTTCTGAACAGGAATGGAACTTGGAACCAGGGACGCCGCAACGGCATCCCCTTGTTAAGCCGTCTGATCGTGATCGCAGGCCTGTGCCTGGCATTCAGTGGTTGCGCCAGCCATCCCATATCCCCCCATCATGCACGATCTCGGGCGGCTGCCCGGACTACCATTACCACCGGCACCCGTATCATCAATTTCCACATTTTGCGCTACAACAGCAGTTCCGCTTCAATTCAACCAAGCATTCCGAGGCAGGTCCGTTTGCATTTTCAGATGCTGACGCGGGGTACCTCGGAGAACTGGTCCTGGACTGTGCTCGCCGACCGCCCGCTGGTACCGCTCTACCGCGTCTATGCGCGCACATCGCCTCTCAAATGGTCAATGTTGTTCACACTGCTGCGGAAACAAGCTGGGTCCGCGTTCGGCAGTCCGTTGCCGGCCCTGCGGTTCACCATCCGCATGGTGCCCTCAGGCGCGAGCTATTTCAAGCGCTGCATTCGGATATCGGTCCGTGACATCCCGGTCTGTTATGCGTTCCCTTATCCGACAAACTTCGGTAAGCGCGGTTTAGTGTGGCCCAAGGCGATGGTCATCGCTGCGAGTTACTTATCTCACGAGACCGCCTTGGCGCTGATAGAGAACGGTGGACTGGTTCCACCCGCACCGGATGTGGCAACGGAGGAGGCCCAAGCAACGCTCTTCAATATGTATATGTCATGGAAGTTCATAAACAGTGCTCCCCAGTTACATGCCATCCTGTTGCCGCCCATGACCTACGGTATCTCGCGCAGCACGCTCTCCGGCATGGGGTGGGCAGACCGGGGTTACTGGATAGGAGGGCAGATGGCGGCACTGGCGATGCAGCGATCCTTGAGGGGGGAGCGCGCCCTGTGCTGGGGCGACGTCAACGGACTTAGCGCCTACCGTGCATTGCTTTATCGAACGCTACATCAGCCTGCCCTGCTTCACGATCTGGAAAAGGATGCGCAACGGAGCCTCCACGTACGGTATTCGGGCTCGGTTGTGCCAATTCACACACAAAACGGCATTCAGCGCATTCCGATACAGGCGTTTGGTAAACATCATGCCAACGGCAAACTCAGCCTTCCAGGAGTTTTCGGTTATGCCGAAGGGACGAAGCATTTTGCCGAGTTTGCGCCGCTTTGTGCGCGCCAGACCGGGACGGAAAGTCACCCTCGATGAAAATAAGCAGGGGGAGTCGGGCAGATGCCGTGCGGCGGAAAGTACGTCCGCGAGCACGGATGGCCGCGGGGTACGGTCACCCGTCATTTGCCGAGCGGATCCATCACCGTGAGGAAAGGGAAGCGGTGAAAATCCGTGTCCCGCGTCCAGATCCGCTCGATGCCATGCTCGCGCATCAGCACGGCCGTGTGGGCGTCATGCAGGACATTGCCGCGCAGATGCGGCAGATCGGCGATGACTTGCGCAAGTGTAGCCGCATGCTGCTCGCCGGCCAGCAGGACACCAACGGCAGGCGCGGCCAGCACGGCGTCCAGAAAGCGCCAAGCGTCCGCCGCCGACCAGGGTTTGCGGAACACCCGGGCGTGCGTGGTCACGCGCAGGAATTCGTAGCAGATGCTCCAGGTCAGGTACCACGGCGAGGTCTGCCGCCGCCAGCGTTCGAGCCGGGCACGGCAAGGTTCGTGATGCGCGGAATCCCTGTCTGCCGCGTAGATCAGGACATTGGTATCGACGACGAACACTCAGCGGTCGTCCATGGCCTTGAGCAGCGCATCGTGGTCGGCGACGTCCACCCTGTGCCCGCCGCTGCCCAGTTTCGGAAGCGGCGGCAGCGCCGCTCCGGGGCCGGAACGCCCGGAACGGAAAAGCAGGCGCAACGCGGCCTCGACCAGCTCGGACATGGTGCGCTGCTGGCGCGCCGCTTCGTGTCGAAGTTTGGCCATCACGGTATCATCAATATTGAGCGTGGTTTTCATATGGAAAACCATACGTGAGATATGGCTATCTGTCAATGCGATCACACCGGCCGGATTCCCGGTGACAACCCGGGAACGATAAACTTCTGAGCTTCACGGCCCTCTTGAAGCGCCATCACATCTTTCAGGATGGCGAGTATCCATGCCATTGCTGCCCGCGAGAATTCTTTGGGGGTAGAACGAATCGCCATGTTGTGGCGGAATGAGACAGAAAGCCGGTTTACCAGGCGGACATGCCGCGGCGATCAGCCGTCCGTCGCCGGGGTCTCCATGTCTTCACGCCTCAAATGCCGGGACTTCCACAGCACGGCGGCGTAATAGCACACGTAGTACCCCGCCAGTACGAAAAAGATGGCGACCGTGAGCGGTCGCTCAGGCAAGGCACCAAATGTGCCGGGAGACATCCCTCGGGGTTGCATGGCGTCTGTCTTCAGGCTGGGGTAGAACACCAGGAGGTCGTAAAGGAACCGGCCGAGGAATACCGCAAAGACGATCAGACCTGTATAAGTGTGCGGGATGTAAAACAGAGTGCCGTCGCGCCTCTCGAAGCGCGTGTGCCGGATACCCCAGACGGCGAGTACCACACCCACGCCGAGCCCGCCCGCGAGCGCCACAACCCATGTTGTGGACAAAGACGCACCCGGCAGCAGCAGTGCGGCGATAAGCGTGAGGGCCGCGATCCGGGAGATCATGCGTCGCGGCCGCAACGGCTGGTGTCCGAAGCTGCGCCGGAAGCGCCGGTACATCACGAACAATACCAGCGCGGCGAGGAACAGCGTGCCTGCGATTTCAGTCAACATGGGAGGCATGGGGTAACTCTCTTCTGAGCGCGACACACTTTAACACGGAGGCCGGTGCTCAGTAATCCGTGTCGCGCAACAGCAGACGGGTGCGCTCCGGCGCGCGGAGCTCCAGTGCCGCCGCCCCGTCCCAGTCGCGCACCGGCGTGGCGTCGAGACCGTGCGCCGTGAATTGTGCGGTACTGTCCGCCAGCCGCCCACACACGAATACCAGCGTTGCCGGCTGCGGCTGCATGGAGCGCTGCAATCCCACGTTGAGATGCGCCACGGAAAGCTGCACGCGAGCGGCGGATGGGCTTTGATCGCCGGTGGGCAGGAAGCCGAGCCGTTCCCAGAACCGCCCTTCAGCGGCTGGGTCCGGCACCGCCAACCGATATTCGCGGAAATATCCGCAGAGTGAATCATTGCCCGGCAGCGGTGAACAGGTGCGCGCCTCAAGCAGCGTGATCATCTGGCCCGACGGCGTACAAAATCCCGCCTCGTTGAATTCCTCCTCGGCGAGTTTACGGAAAGAAAACCCGACGCCGAGCGTCTCCAGGTCCTGTATATGGCTGCGCAGACCCGGCAGCACGAACGTAAGGGATGGCGAAGGGAAATCGTAGCGGTGCAGGCCCAGATACCACCGGCCGTCGGAAAGCACGGCATACGGGTGCTGCCAGGTCTCACCGACCGGCACCTGCCGCAAACCGAGCCGCTCGTAGAATTGCACCGAGGCCAGAATATCGGGTGTGGTGATGCTGATTTCCAGGAACGTACCCAGCACTACGCACCTCAATCCGCAAGTGCGCGCTGTACAACATCCGCGAGCGCCGCCACGTGCTGCGGCCGCGCGTTGAGTGCCAGGATGTAGCGCAGTTCGGCACCGCCGGCGGCCCGGAACGTCTCCGCGTAACGCAGCGCGATCTCCTCCAGCGTCTCCAGACAGTCAGCCGCGAATCCCGGGCACACTATGTCCACGGTTTTGACACCGGCGGCGGCCAGGGTTTTCAAGCTCTCATCGGTGTAGGGTTTAAGCCATTCAGCCGGACCGAAGCGCGACTGGAAGGTCAGTTGCCAGGCCTCCTGCTTGAGGCCGAGCGCGGCAGCCAGCAGGCGTGCGCTCACCGCGCACTGACCGGGATACGGATCACCCCGGTCCGCCACCTGCCTGGGGATGCCGTGGAAGGACATGAGCAGCTTCTCACCGCGGCCGTGGCTCTGCCAGTGTGCGCGCACGTTCGCCGCGAGTGCCGCGATGTACCCCGGGTGATCATGATAAGTCTTGATGAAGAACACCTGCGGCGTCCACGACATGTCCCGCAGCATGCGCGCCAGCGCTTTGCGCGTTGAGCCGCTGGTGGCTTCGGCATACTGGGGATACAACGGCAGCACCGCGAGCCGCGTGACGCCGGTCGCGCGCAGCTCCGCAAGCGCCGCATGCAGCGAAGGCTTGCCATAACGCATGCCGAGGGCCAGCGGCCAGGGATTGCCGGTACGCGTGGCGAGTTCCGTGCCGATGGCGGCGGCAATGGTGCGGGTGTGAACCAGGAGCGGGGAACCCGCCGGAGCCCAGATGCGGGCATAGGCTTCGGCAGACTTTGCCGGGCGCGTGCGCAGCACCAGGCCATGCAGAATGGGCCACCACAGCAATCGCGGCAGGGTTACCACATCGGGATCGGCAAGAAATTCCCCCAGATACCTGCGCAGCGCCGGTGCCGTGGGCGCATCCGGGGTTCCCAGATTGCTGACCAGCAGGCCGGGGAGTTCAGAAGGCCGGTTCATGACGGGGCATGATACCAGCCCGCTTGCTTTGCTGAAGCGCGTGTTTATACAGTGAGCTGCGGCGGGCGGCCTTGTCTCCGCCGTTGCACTCCATCAACTGCTACAGGGAGATTGCCATGTCAATGATCAAGGACTTCCGCGACTTCGCCCTGCGTGGCAACGTGGTGGACATGGCGGTGGGCATCATCATCGGCGCCGCCTTCGGTGCCATCGTGAAATCGCTGGTGGACGACGTAATCATGCCACCGAGTGGATTTTTCCAATCTGTTCGTGGTACTCAAGGACGGCGCCAAGGTGCCGCCACCCTATGTCACCATCGCCCAGGCGCATGCCGCCGGTGCGGTGACTCTGAACTACGGTTTGTTTATCAACACCGTCATCACCTTCATCATCGTCGCCATCGCGGTATTCATTCTCATCCGTGCCATGATGCATTTGCAAAACCGGCTGACCAAACCGGTGGCGGCGGCGCCCACCACCAAGGAATGTCCCCAGTGCTGCTCAAGCATCAACATCAACGCCAAACGTTGCCCGAATTGCACCTCCAGCGTTTGAGTTGAATCACAGACAGAAAACCCCACTGCTGTGGAACAGCAGCGGGGTTTTGTTTTGAGTGGATGGCTGTCAACGTTCCGGAATCGCGGTCACACCCATGCCGCCACCGGTGCAGATGGATTCGCCGCATGCGGCGAACGCTCCACCAGGGGCTCGTCGCATCGCGACGAGCGAGATGATATGGACGCCCCCTCTCAATTCGGCATCGTAATGTGCCAGAGTGGACAGTTGAATGATTCCACCTCACATGAGAGAGGGCGTCACCATGAACGTTAGCACGATTGGATTGGATCTGGCGAAGAAGGTTTTTCAGGTGCACGGCGTGGATAAGCACGGCCAGGTAGTAGTGCGCAAAGCGCTGAAGCGCGCAGAGCTGGCAGAGTTTTTCGCCAAGCTCCCGCCCTGTCTCATCGGCATGGAGGCCTGCGGGACTGCACCCTACTGGGGGCGCAAGCTTGAGAGTTTCGGGCATACGGTGCGGCTCATGGCCCCGCGGCTTGTCAAACCCTACCTTACCGGGGAGAAGAATGATGCGAACGATGCGGCGGCAATCTGCGGGCAATCTGCGAAGCCGTAGGCCGCCCCTGCATGCGGTTTGTGCCGTTGAAGAGTGCCGAGCAGCAGGCGCTGCTGGTGTTGCACCGCACGCGGGCAGGGCTAGTGCAGGCGCGCACGGCAGCCAGCAACCAGGTGCGCGGGCTGCTCCTCGAGTTCGGGATTACCCTCAAAGTGGGTAGACGCGAGGTTTTGGCCAAGCTTCCCGGGATCCTGGAGGAGGCTGAGAACGGTTTGCCGCCGGTCGCCCGCGAGGGCTTGGCCATTGTGTTTGAACACCGCCAAGACTTGCAACAGCGCATAGTGCAAAGCGAGCACGCGATCCGCACCTGGCACCGTCGCGACGAAGCCAGCCGGCGCCTTGGCTCGATCAATTGCTTGAGCGCCGCCACCGCAATGTCGTGGCCGTGGCGCTGGCCAACAAGAATGCGCGCCGCGCTTGGGTACTGCTCGCCGAGAACCGGGCGTATCAATCCGGTTAC